>JAWSVL010000025.1:0-49149 GCA_033851935.1 Sulfitobacter sp. | reverse complement strand
GCGCTTCAGCGCGAGTTCACAGATGGCACATACAGAAGTTAATTCTGCGCGAGAGACGCGTGATCGAAGATATGTTGGGTGCGAAGATGTCTGTGCGTGACATAGCAGCTGATATCGGTCGTCACTTTTCAACGAACTATCGGGAAATCAAACGTAACGTCTACACTGATGGTGAGCTGCCTGAGCTAAACGGTAATGCTACGGCATAGCTGCCCAGGAGGCTGCGACGCAGAGGCGTGCGCGACGCCGGAAACTGGTGCGGCTGAACGGTGTGCGAAAGGCCGTTATCACGCAGCTCAAAGAAGGTTGGTCTCCCGAACAGATCTCGGATTAATTGCTTTTTTGAAGGCCAGTCCGTTCGTGCCAGCCACGAAACCATTTATGCTTACGTTTACAGTCCAGATGGTCAGTCCAGAGAACTTGCGCGATACTTGCCCAACCGGCGTAAGAAACGTCGACCGCATCATTCGCGCTGGCCTCTTGGCCTTGTTTACCCGCCAGATCGATCAATCCATGAACGGTCCTGTTCCGGAATAACGATCGCAGCACGTCACATCTGATGAACAAGCTAATGGGCGTGATGGACCCCCTTCCCCAGCCCGCCTGTAAAACCGTCACCTTTGATCGAGGCATTGAATTTAAGAACTGGAGCTAACTCAAGCCAGGGGTCGTAACAGAGGCCTGGTTTTGTGATCCACAATCACTTTGGCAAAAGGGTTCAGTGGATAATCTGAACAGGCGAGCGCGTCGCTATCTGCCCAGAGATGCGCCAGTGGTCACGCTTTCAAATATAGAGATGACATCGATTAACGACCGTCCAGAAAGCGTTTGGGATGGCGAATGCCATCCGGAGCATTTAGAGAGGAACGTATGTATCTGAGATAGTGAGAACCGTCGCAACGACCCTTGAAAATTCAAGCGTGGCAACGACCGTTGAGATTACAGATATGAAGCATTCCCGAAATCGTATGAACCTATGAGATTGTTCCCGTGTATCTGTCCGCAGAACGGCTGAGGCACTTCACTGGAATTGAGCATTGACGATCTTGTTGCTCTCAGAAAAGCTGTGCATAACCACTAACCGTATCGGAGCCCCCATGGATCGCGCTGCTATCGTTCACGAGAACTTCTTGCGTCGAGTTTCTAAGAATGATCTTCCTGATGGGCCGATGCCCGATCCGACAATTCCTAAGACAAAACTGACAGAACTGTTCCGCAGCCAGGTGCTCAGTCGGCAATTGGACCGAACCAGTCGTGCGATGCAAGCTAGCGGTAAAGGGTTCTACACAATTGGCTCGTCGGGTCATGAAGGGATGGCTGCAGTTGCCGAGGCCCTTAGGCCGACCGATATGGCTTTCCTGCATTACCGCGACGCGGCTTTCCAGATCCAGCGCGCTGCTCAAGTCCCCGGCCAAAGCCCTGTCTGGGATATGCTTCTTAGCTTTCGTGCTGCTGCCGCTGATCCGATTTCTGGTGGCCGTCACAAGGTATTGGGCTCGCGCGCGTTGAATATTCCACCACAGACCTCAACAATTGCCAGTCATTTGCCTAAGGCTGTTGGTGTGGCGTATTCAATAGGCCTTTCACGGCGAAGCACGCCTGAGCATTGCTGCCTGCCCGATGACAGCATTGTTATGTGTAGTTTCGGGGATGCGTCCTCAAACCATTCTACCGCCCAAGGCGCGATTAATACGGCCTGCTGGACCAGCTTTCAATCTGTGCCGCTGCCCGTTCTTTTTGTGTGCGAAGACAATGGCATAGGGATTTCTGTTCCCACGCCGCGTGGTTGGGTCGCTGCGAACTATTCCAACCGTCCCGGATTGCGGTATTTCTCATGTGATGGCCTTGATATTACTCAGACATTGCGCGTCTCTCAGGCCGCTGCAGATTATGTCCGTCGAACGCGAAAGCCAGCGTTTTTGCATGTCACAACTGTACGGTTGTATGGCCATGCAGGATCTGATGTTGAGATGACCTACCGCGATAAGTCCGCGATTGAGGCGTCAGAGGCAAATGATCCACTGCTACATTCTGCGCGAATTTTGCGTGATAGCGGCGCGAATACCCCGTTGGAAGCGCTTGAGATATATCACGAAACTGGAAAAACCTGCGCCCGGGTTTCCCAAGAAGTGATGCAACAAGAGACATTGGTAAATTCCAAACAAGTCATGTCCAGTATCATTCCCCCTGCCCGCGCCTGTGTACCGACCAATGGTTCAATGCCTGATGCCCGTGCGGCGGTATTTGGAAACGATATCAAGCAGATGAAAGAACCGCAGCCGATGAACAGGCTGATTGGCTGGGCGTTGACGGATCTAATGTTGGAACATGGCGAGATTATCGTTGCAGGTGAGGATGTTGGACTTAAAGGTGGCGTGTACGGCGTAACCCAAAAATTGCAAAACCGTTTTGGCCCTGACCGTGTGATTGATACGTTGCTGGACGAACAGTCCATTCTAGGGCTGGCCATAGGTATGGCGCATAATGGCTTTGTACCGATTCCTGAAATCCAGTTTCTGGCTTATCTTCACAACGCCGAAGACCAGTTGCGCGGTGAAGCGGCCACGCTTAGCTTCTTTTCGGATGGTCAGTACACCAATCCGATGGTCCTACGGATCGCTGGTTTGGGCTATCAAAAGGGCTTTGGCGGACATTTTCACAATGACAATTCGCTTGCGGTGCTGCGAGATATCCCAGGGTTGATTATCGCCTGCCCCTCTAATGGTGCAGATGCTGCAATGATGTTGCGTGAATCTGTACGGTTGGCGCGTGAGGAACAGCGTGTTGTTATCTTTTTGGAACCGATTGCGCTTTATCCGATGCGCGACCTTCATGATGCTGGCGATACGGGATGGATGACGTCCTATCCAGCGCCTGACAGGCGAATAGCTCTTGGTGATGTTGGTATTGACGGTAGTGGAACCGACCTTGCGATCATCAGTTATGCCAATGGATACTTTCTCTCAACACAGGCAAATAAAACGTTGAAAGAAAATGATATTGATGCCCGTCTGATCGATATGCGCTGGCTTGCACCGTTGCCTGTTGATGCATTGCTGGAGGCAACGAAAGGCTGCAATAATATCCTGATCGTAGATGAGTGCCGTAGTACTGGCAGTCAGTCAGAAGGATTGATGGCAATGTTCACTGAGGCTGGTCGCACCCGTGTCGCACGGGTGACTGCCCAAGACAGCTTTATTGCTACTGGCCCCGCCTATGCGGCCACCCTGCCGTCAACAGCTGAGATTGTCGCCGCGGCAACTGCCTTGGTGGCATCATGAGCCGCCCAACAGCAGTCCTCATTTGCCCGGGACGTGGGACGTATAACAAAGGCGAGCTGGGAACGCTTACGCGCACGCATGGTGCTAACCCGTTGATCGCCACTTGGGATGGTATGAGGGTTCAAGTTGGTCAGGATAGTTTGACCGATCTGGATGGCGCGGATCGTTTTTCCGCCGCGCGTCACACCACAGGCGATAATGCATCGGCGTTGATCTTTGCTTGTAGTTATCTGGATTCACAGGCTGCCTATGAAACCCATGATGTGCTTGCGGTGACGGGGAATTCGTTGGGCTGGTACATTGCGTTGGCCGCTGGTGGTGGCGCAACTGCACAGGATGGCATGAAGATTGTGAACACGATGGGCACGCTGATGCATCAGCACGCTCAAGGCGGGCAAGTTTTGTATCCGTTTGTGGATGAGAACTGGCAGGCGATAGACGGGGAAGAAGCGCGCCTGATGGACCTGATTTTACAGATCAATGCGCAGTCCGAACATACATTGGCGCTGTCAATCCATTTGGGCGGAATGCTGGTCGTTGCCGGTAACGATGCAGGTTTAGGAGCGTTTGAGAAGGCCGTAAGCGGTGATGAAACCCGCAAATCACTGCGGCTCCCGAACCATGCAGCATTCCACACTCCGATGATGGAAGACGTTGCACGGATGGGCCGCGACACACTACCGCAAGAACTGTTCCAGAATCCGCAAACCGCCTTGATTGACGGACGCGGCGCGGTCTGGCGTCGCCACTCGACGGATCAAAGGGCGTTGCGAAAATACACGTTAGGCCATCAGGTCACACAGACCTATGATTTCACGGCCTCAGTGCAATCTGCGGCCCGCAATTTTGCGCCAGAACGGTTTGTTATCACCGGTCCGGGCACAACGCTCGGCGGCGCGGTAGCGCAGGCATTGATCGGTATCAAGTGGCAAGGAATCGACAGCAAAGAAGCATTCATTGCGCGGCAAGCCACCGATCCTTTGGTGGTCAGCATGGGCCGAGAAGATCAACGCGGTTTGGTGGTCTAGCCCAGTGCATATCCCGTGCCGCGGACAGTGCGGATGGGGTCACTGCCACCCTGCCCTGTCAGCGCCTTGCGCAAGCGTGCAACATGTACGTCTACGGTACGTGTATCCACGTAGATGTCACGCCCCCAGACCATGTCTAGCAACTGATCGCGGCTAAATACGCGGCCTGGTTTCTCCATCAAAGTGACAAGCAAGCGGTATTCCGTTGGCCCTAGTTTGATGTCCTGATCGGCACGCGACACGCGATGGGTCTCAGAATTGAGGGCGATGTCCTCAAAATTCAGGACACTCCCTGAGGCTGACGGACGTGTCCGGCGCACTTGGTTCCGGACCCGCGCCATCAACTCACGCAGGTTGTAGGGTTTGATCACATAGTCATCCGCCCCAGTATCCAACCCTCGCACTGCGTCCACTTCCTCAGACCGTGCACTGAGCATGATAACCGGAATTTCGCGGGTTTCTGGACGGCTTTTGACACGGCGACATACTTCGATACCCGACAATAGCGGCATCATCCAATCCAGAATGATAAGGTCCGGCGCGGCCTCACCAATCAACATCATCGCCTCTTCGCCGTTTTCCGCACGTCGAACGGCATAGCCTTCGGCTTCCAGATTATACGCCAACACTTCGCGTTGTGCTGGCTCGTCCTCAACCAAAAGTACCTGCAACTGGCCAACAGACATATGAATTATTCCTGTGTGTTGACGGATGTTTCATCCGCTTTGAGGCGCGCTTCATCCGGATGGGCACCTGTGACAAGATATGTCACTTGCTCAGCGATCGAGGTACAATGATCGCCCATGCGCTCAACGTTTTTCGCAATGAAATGCAGGTGCATACAGGCTGTGATGTTGCGCGGATCTTCCAGCATGAATGTCAGAAATTCACGGAACAGGGCATTGTACATCTGGTCCAGATCTTCGTCTTGCGCGATGACATCAGCAGCCAGTTCGGCGTCACGGCGAATATAAGCATCCAGCGCGTCCTTTAGCATCTCTTCAGCCAAACGGGCCATGCGCCGGATTGCGCCAGTGCTGTCACTGACCGGGGGCATTTGAGATAGAACGCTGGTGCGTTTGGCCATGTTTTTAGCATAATCTCCGATGCGTTCCAGGTTTCCAGAGATTTTCATGACACTCAGGGTCATCCGCAAATCAATGGCCGTCGGCGCACGTAGGGCGATAACACGGGCCGCGTTTTCGTTGATTTGCGCTTCAAGAAGGTCAATGACCTTATCGGCGGCGCGCACTTCTTCCGCCAAAGGTTCGTCGCGGGTTTCAAGGCTTTTGGCGGCTTGACGGATTGCATCTTCGACCAACCCACCCATTTTCATGATCTGGCCTTGGATCTTTTCAAGATCACGGTCAAAGGCCGATGCGATGTGGTTTTGCTCTTCCATGATATTAACCGATCCTTCCGGTAATATAGCTTTCGGTGCGTGGGTCTTCGGGTGTTGTGAATATTTTGTCAGTATCGCCAAACTCAACAAGGTTGCCGAGGTGGAAAAATGCTGTGCGCTGGCTAACGCGCGCGGCCTGTTGCATGGAGTGCGTGACAATCACCACCGAGAAATTCTGACGCAATTCGTCGATCAGTTCCTCAACTTGGGCCGTGGCAATCGGATCAAGGGCCGAGCATGGCTCATCCATCAGCAGTACTTCGGGTTCGGTGGCAACTGCTCGGGCGATACATAGACGTTGCTGTTGTCCACCAGACAGGCCAGTCCCGGGGGCGTGAAGGCGGTCTTTGACTTCGTCCCAGATCGCGCCGCGCCGCAAAGCCCGTTCAACGATATCGTCTAGCTCTGCTTTGTTGCGGGACAGCCCGTGAATGCGAGGCCCATAGGCTACGTTGTCATATATCGATTTCGGGAAGGGGTTTGGTTTTTGAAATACCATTCCGACCTTGGCCCGCAGCTGAACAGGATCAACTTTTGGATCATAGATGTCTTCGCCATCAATCAAGATGTCACCACTTACACGGCAGATATCAATCGTGTCATTCATCCGGTTGATGCACCGCAAGAATGTGGATTTACCACATCCCGACGGTCCAATAAATGCGGTCACAGTTTTGTCTTCGATCTCGACGTTGACGTCTTTGATCGCGTGGGTATCACCATAGTGCACCTGCACATTGCGGGCAGAGATTTTAGACTTGTGGACCACTTGTGCCTCCGGATTTGTTGTAATGTCTCGCATGTTATTTCTCCTTACCAGCGGCGTTCAAAGCGGCGGCGCAGCAAGACAGCGATGGTATTCATACCGATCAAAAAGACCAGCAGGATCATAATGCCGCCCCAAGCACGTTCATAGAATGCAGGATCGGCCCGTTTGGCCCATTCATAAATTTGTGCAGGCATGGCCGAGTTCGGACTAAGTAGCCCCTCACTGATGCTGTCTGGGCCGTTAGTAGCAATAAAGCCAACCATCCCGATCAACAGCAGCGGTGCCGTTTCACCCAACGCTTGGGCCAAGCCAATGATTGTGCCTGTCAGGATGCCCGGCGCGGCAAGCGGCAGCACGTGGTGGAACACTGATTGCATCTTCGAGGCTCCAACACCCAACGCGGCATCGCGGATCGAGGGTGGCACGGATTTGAGGGAAGCGCGTGTTGAGATGATGATCGTTGGCAAGGTCATCAAGGTCAAAACCAAACCCCCGACCAGCGGTGCAGAATTGGGCAAGTGCATGTAGTTGATGAACACAGCCAAACCGAGAATACCAAACACAATGGACGGGACCGCCGCGAGGTTTGAAATGTTCACCTCGATAATATCTGTGATCCAGTTTTTGGGCGCAAATTCTTCTAGGTAGATCGACGCGGCAACACCGGTGGGCAAGGCAAGAGCCAAAACTACCAACATCATGAACAATGATCCCGCCATGGACACCCCCATGCCTGCTGCTTCGGGTCGTGCATCCGAGCTGTCAGCGCCAATAATGAAGGCCAAATTGAACTTTTTTTCAAGCGCGCCAGCAGCCAATAGTTGATCGACTAGATCAAGTTGTTCTGCGTTGATATTTTTGTCGTTGCCAACGCTGGCCCGTGTCACACGCCCCTTTAGGTAGCCGTCAACACGGCCAGAGGCGAGAAAATCGAACGAAACCGTTTGCCCGATCAGGGTTGGATCAGCGATCACCGCATTGCGCATTTGCGCCTCGGCACCTTTTGATAGGATGCCTGACATTTTCTTTGGCTTGAGGTCGGATGTGACCGCGCCAGATGTTACCAATTCTTCAAAGGCATTCACCAGCAAGGGTTTATAGCCAAAGGTTGAAACCTTCTTGATGTCGGCAATGTCACGATTGCCTTTTTTGTCCAGTTTTGCCTCGGTCAATGTCACATCAACCGTGAGATAGGTCTGCTGAAACGCGCCAGAGCCGCGACCGATAATCGAAGTGAGCAGGATCACGAGCATCAGAACACCGATGCCAATGGCGATCAGGCCGTAGGTTTTGAAACGTGCTTCGGCGCGGTTGCGCTTTGTGGTGCGTTTGTCTTGGATGAGAAGGGATGAGTGGGTGCTGTCGGTCATTCGTATTGCTCCCGATATTTGCGCACAATGTAGAGGGCGATTACGTTCAGCCCCAATGTCAAAACAAAGAGCGTGAGCCCCAATGCAAATGCCACCAGTGTTTCTGGGCTGGCAAAGTCTGTATCGCCTGTCAGTTGGCTGACGATGCGGGTCGTGATGGTTGTCATGGCCTCAAACGGGTTGCCTGAAATCCGCGCAATTGCCCCTGCCCCAAGAACCACAATCATGGTTTCACCGATAGCCCTTGAAGCCGCCAACAGGATTGCGCCGACGATTCCTGGAAGGGCCGCAGGTAAAACAACATTGCGGATGGTTTCGGAGGGGGTTGCGCCTAGCCCGTAAGAACCGTCGCGCAGGGACTGTGGCACAGCGTTGATAATGTCGTCACTCAAGGATGACACAAACGGGATCAGCATGATGCCCATGACCAAACCCGCCGTGATAACGGCGGTAGCGCCAGACATCAGCGGATCTCCATCACGCACAGCTTCACCACTTAGGATGCCACCAGCGCCAAATACATCTACCAGAAACGGACCAACCGTCAGCAGCGCAAACAAGCCGTAAACGATGGTGGGAATACCCGCGAGGATCTCTAGCAGTGGTTTTGCAATGGTGCGTAGTTTGGGGCCTGCATATTCGCTAAGGTAAATCGCGGCGAACAGGCCTACAGGCACGGCCACCAATAGCGCAATGAACGAGATATAGAGTGTTCCCCAAAGTAATGGAAGGATCGACAGATCGCTATTACCGCGAAAGTTAGGCGCCCAAGAGCTGCCAAAGAAGAAATCCTGCCAAGGGTGAAGCGAAAAGAAATTCACGGTTTCAAACAACATGGACATAACGATGCCCAATGTTGTCAGGACAGCCAGCGATGCGGCAACAATTAGCAGTGCCAGCATGCCACGTTCGACCACATTGCGTGCTCGAAAATCGGGGTCAGCGGCGCGCACAGCAAAGGTCAATCCAGCCAGTGCCAGCGCAAGTACTACAACAGCTCGGATCATGCTCCAGCGCGCGTCCAAGCGGCGTGAGTGTTCTGCGGCCTCCAGTACAAATGGCTGCACTTCGGAACCCAGTGCAACACCAACACTTGCAAGTGTACTGCGCAGGCTGGAGGGATCATCGCGCAGGACGGCGATTGCATGAGCATCCAATGCGCCTTTTTCCACCGCAATGTTCAGCCCAACCGCGACACGGTTTACATCGCTTAAAACCAATGAGGTTGTGCCGCTGCTGACAGTGGCTTCTGCGGGTAACATCGGGACAATTGTATTCTGGATCATCATAGGTTGGGCCAGTAACCAGATTACCATGACGCCCAGTGCAGGTATGGCGGCGAACATTGCAGCTGTCATACCGTAATAGTTGGGGAGCGAGTGCAATCGCCGCGCATCGCCCCCTGCCCGCATCATCGCACGTTTGCGTGCCATGACGTATCCGGTCACGGCAATCGCAAGTACAATCAAGACAAGCGTTGTAGGGTCACCTAGGAATGAAAGAGGCATAGCCGCTCCGCTATTGATCGTCTGAAATAAGGGGCCGCTGAAAAGCAACCCCTCGTTTGTGTTATGAGCCCCAGCTTAAGAACCGCCGCCGATGACAGCCTCGTCAAAGACTACAGTCTGTGTTGCTTCCAACTCGGGGTCAGACACCAAACCATATTCAGCCAATGGGCCGTCCGGACCTGCAATCTCGTCCGCGACAAAGAATTCAGCGAATTCTTTGAGACCAGGGACAACGTTGATGTGTGCTTTTTTTACGTAAAAGAACAGCGGGCGTGATACCGGGTATTCGCCTGTTGCGATGCTCTCGGTGGAGGGCACGATGCCAGACATTGTTGCAACTTGCAGTTTGTTTGTGTTGTTTTCATAGAATGCCAGACCAAACACGCCGATGCCGTCTTTGTTGCTTTCAATGCGGGCCAATGTTTCTGTGTAATCCCCGTCGATGTCTACGGATTTACCATCGGCGCGCAGGGAAATGCAGGTTTTTTCGGCTGATTTCTTCTTGGCTTTGTCGGTGTCGCCTTCAGCGGCGGCAAGGAAAACATCAAAGTCGCCCGTTTCTTCGCAGCCCGCGAGGATTACATTGTCTTCGAACACTTCCCGTGTGCCGTGCTTTGTGCCCGGAACAAATGCTTGGATAGGTTGCGCTGGGAAAGCAGGGTTCACATCGTTCCACATCGTATAAGGATTTTCGACAACCTTACCGTCCATAACGACCGTGGCAGACAGTGCTTTGTACCAATCAACGGGTGTGAATTCGAATGAATTCCCAGCAATGTCTGATGCGAAAACGATGCCGTCATAACCGATGCGAACTTCAATAATGTCCGTCACACCGTTCTCGGCGCAAACCTTGATCTCGCTGTCTTTGATTTTGCGCGACGCGTTCGCAATATCGATAGTGTTTTCGCCAACACCTTCGCAGAAACGCTTGAGCCCAGCAGAGGAGCCACCGGATTCAACAACGGGTGTTGGGAAGTCAAAGTTCTCGCCAAATGCTTCGGCAACGATGGAGGCGTAGGGCAAAACAGTGGAAGAACCTGCAACCTGTACCTGATCACGCGCAGCGGCAGCTGTTGCGGATACGGCGGCCATGGCCAGCGCGGATGTTGTGAGTTTTACGAAAGACATCAATGTCTCCTGTCAGCAAAAAAAATCGGTCACCCCATGGTGACTTGAGAGCCTTGTAAAACTCCTGTGCTGAGCTTTTGTGACAGTTGCGTTACAGTTTTATGACAGCGCGTTTTTTTACATCGCTATCAAATAGAGTGGTCGATCAGTTATAGTCGATCTTCAGAACGCAAAAGCACTTTGAATTCAGACCCCTCACCAATTATAGAGGTGATTTTCAATCGCCCGCGATGTCGGTTCATAATGTGTTTCACAATCGCCAAACCCAGCCCCGTTCCGCCAACTTCGCGACTGCGGTGACTGTCTGCGCGGTAGAAACGTTCCGTGAGGCGCGGCAGGTGCTGTTTGTTAATCCCAGCACCTTCATCTCGTACGCTGATCTCAATGCCGGGAGCACGTAGAGCATCAATGCGATCACGCACAGTCAGGGTGACAAAAACGCTTTTTTCCCGCCCGCCATATTTGATGGCGTTTTCTATTAGGTTCGCAAACACTTGGCGCAGTTGATCCATATCCGCGATTAACATCACGGCGTTGTCGGGTAGATCTGCCACAAGTTTTACGTCGGTTTTGGCCGCGACGGGTTCGAGAGTGCGCAGCGTACTGGCAAGGATGCCCACCACATCGACCTGCGTTGTCGGGCGCACACGTTCGTCAGCCTCTACACGGCTAAGCGATAGTAGATCCCCAACAAGGCGGTTCATGCGCTCAGATTCGGTCTGCATGATCCCTAGGAAACGTTCACGTGCGAGGGCATCGTCTCGCGCTGGCCCCTGCAATGTTTCAATGAAACCCATCAGGGCGGTCAATGGTGTGCGCAGCTCGTGGCTCACGTTCGCCACAAAATCCCGGCGCATTTGGCCAGCGGCAGTGACCATTGTAATGTCTTGAAATGTTACCAGTGCAATGCCCGTTTCACCGACCTGGCTGACTGAAACGGTATAGGTCACATCATTGCTGTTCTCGCGGGCAAGGTAGGTCGCGGTGGCCTTTGGCGCGCCAGCAAGGCATGCTTCAACCGCATCAACAACCGACGGCTGACGCAAAACTGTAATAAAATGGTCGCCTTTAGCCGGTATGCCCAACAGCTTTTGCGCGTCCGAATTTAGCGCAATAACCCGTTCATCATTCGAAATGGCAAGTGCGGGAAGCGGCATTGCCGCGATCACATGACTGACGGGCAATGAAGCGCTCATGGAGTTAAGTTTCTTTTAGGTCAGCCGCAAAACGGGCTGCGTTTTGCTGATAATGTATCGCGCTCATGGTGAGCCCTTGAATTGCGGCCTCATCCAGCGTGCGGACCACTTTGCCGGGCGCGCCCATCACAAGACTGCCATCAGGGATGACCTTGTTCTCGGTGATCAATGCCCCAGCCCCGATCAGGCAGTTTTTACCGATCTTGGCACCGTTCAGAATGGTTGCGCCCATCCCCACCAAAGAATTGTCATCAATTGTGCAGCCATGCAGCATGACCTTATGTCCGATTGTGCAATTTGTGCCGATGGTCAGTGGAAAGCCGATATCAGTGTGAAACACACAGCTCTCTTGAACGTTTGATCCCGCACCAACTGTAATGCGCTCGTTATCTCCGCGGATTGTGCAGCCAAACCAAACTGACGATTTTTCCTCAAGAGCGACATTGCCAATCACGTTGGCGTCTGGCGCGATCCATGCGGTTGGGGCAATTTGGGGTGTGATATCGGCAAGTGCGTAAATGGTCATTCGATGTCCTTGAATTGAGATTGCAGGCGGCGGGCAATTTCGGTCAGCTGGGGTTGCTGCGTGCGCTTAAGGCGCTCAGCAGCTATGATGGTCTTGAGCTTTTCTTCGGTGGTATCAAGATCGTCGTTCACCAGAACATAGTCATATCCATCCCAGTGGCTGATTTCATCCCAGCTTTTTTGCATGCGCTTTGAAATGGTTTCTGGGTCGTCCTGACCACGGCTGACCAGACGGCGGTGCAGCTCACTGATCGATGGGGGTAGGATAAAGATCGACAGCGTATACAACCCCAAAGGAGAGTTGCGAATTTGCTGTGCGCCTTGCCAGTCGATATCAAACAGGACATCCCTGCCCTCATTGATCCCTTTTTCAACAGGACCTTTGGGTGAGCCGTAGAAATTGCCGAACACGTGCGCGTGCTCCAGCATTTCGTCCTCAACCACCCATGTGCGAAAGGTGTCTTCGGAGACAAACAGATAATCTTTGCCGTCCACTTCGCCTTCGCGGGGTTTGCGCGTGGTGGCTGATACCGAAAAGCTAAGCGTTTCATCCCAAAGCATCAGCCGCTTGGCCAATGTGGATTTACCAGCACCAGAAGGCGAAGAGAGGATGACCAAAAGGCCGCGTCGGTCGTTCATGGTCTACTCCACATTCTGGACTTGCTCGCGCAGCTGGTCGATCACGGCCTTTAGGGCCAGACCAACACGCGTCAGATCGCTATTTTGGGCTTTGGCGCATAGGGTGTTTGCCTCGCGGTTGAACTCTTGCATCAAGAAATCAAGTTTGCGTCCAATGGGGCCGTCCTGTGCCAACAGATCGTGCGCAGCGGCAACATGAGCGCACAAACGATCAATTTCTTCGGTGATATCTGCCTTTACCGCGATCATTGCCAGCTCGGCAGCGACCCTGCTTGGTTCAATGCCATCGACATTGTCCATGACGCGAGAAAGGTTGCGTTGTAACGCTTCGGCGGTTTGTGTTTCGCGGGCCTTCGCCAATGAGGCGGCTTGCGCGGTTAAGGTTTCGATTTCGGCCAACTGGTCCTTTAAGACCTTTTCCAACGCAGCGCCCTCAGCAGAACGCATTGCATTGAAATCCGCAAGGACACCCTCAAACTCTGCAAGAAGTGCTGTGGCCAGTGCGTCATTGTCATCTTCGACAATGGCCTGTTCTAGAACTCCGCGCATCGTGACAATATCGGTGGCTTTTGAAGGTGCCAGCGAGACGCCCGCATCCATCGCAGCCGTTTCAATTTGGCCCAATGCCTCAAGAACAATATTGAGCTGCGCTTGATTGACAGCCAAACCACCGCCCCCGTCCTCACGTGCTACGCGCAATCCCAAGGTGAGGTTTCCACGTGCGACCGACCCACCCAGTGCTTTGCGCAGGCCAACCTCTAGGCCAGGGATCCAATCAGGGACCCGAATGCGTACATCAAGGCCCTTGCCGTTGACCGCACGCAGCTCCCAGCTCCAGCTATGAGGTGTCAATGTCCCTGTTTTAGCAGCGAAACCTGTCATTGAGTTAATCATGTCAGCGCTCTCCGTCGAATTGTATTGGGGTTTGGCATAGGGGTTTTTCCCCCTTCCCCGCAAGCCCCCGTATCCCGATAAACATCTTAACAGCGCGATGAGGTGATTAACCTTTTTGATCGAATTTTAACCGAAGTGGAGTCTTGGGTGCTATTAATAGGTTCTTAACATTGATCGCCAGAACGGCGTCTATGGGCAAAATACCGCCAGAAATGACCTGAAACGCAGCTTTTCCAACCCTTTTCCCTTCCCTTCACGTAATCTTGCAGAGAGCTTCAATGGACAATTCAACCAAAACAGAGAAAAATGTGGTTACCATGTCTGACTATCATTCTCATAGTGGTTACGCCGCTCTTTCACTTGTTGAAGCCTACTGGGATGCTTTGAGTGCGGGGCGCGAAATGCCAAAACGGGCTGAAATCGATCCGCGTGGAATCGAAAGCGCGCTGGAGTATGCATTCATTCTTGAGCGTGTTGCACCCGGTGTCGCGCGTATGCGAATTGCGGGATCACATCTTCATGACATTATGGGTATGGAAGCGCGCGGCATGCCTTTGACGGCGTTTTTCCAACAAGATGTGCGCATCCGTATCGCGGGCCTGTTGGAAGAAGTCTTTCAGACGCCGGCAACTGCGGAGGTCAAGATGATCTGTGAAGCTGAACATGGTGAACCATCGTTGGATGCGCGGATGATATTGTTGCCGCTCAAAAGTGATTTGGGGGATGTGAGCCGTATTTTGGGCTGCCTTGTCTGTCGTGGTCCCCTAGGGGATGTCCCGCGCAGGTTTGATGTTGCCGATATTAAGGTACGTAAATTGGGGAAAGCCGCAAATCTCCAACCCGAACCTAAGCCGCTGCACATCCCGCAGATTCAAGGGTTTGCTGAATCTCAAACTGATTTCGTTTCTTTGACGCCCCAGCAGTGCGATGAAGACGGGAGCGCCAAAAAGAGGCCACCATATCTAAGATTGATAAAATCTGAATGACAAAAAAGGGCCGGAGCAGTTGATGCTCCGGCCCTTTTTTATTTCTACTTAGATTATACTGCTGCTTTAACGGCAGTGTTCTCACGGCGTGCTGAAAGCTCTTCGGCAACTAAGAACGCGAGTTCTAGTGATTGGCTTGCATTCAGGCGTGGATCACATGCTGTGTGATAGCGGTGTGACAGATCTTCGTCTGATACTGCGCGGACGCCGCCGGTACATTCGGTCACGTCTTGGCCGGTCATCTCGAAATGCACACCACCTGGTACGGTGCCCTCGGCAGCATGAACGCCAAAGAATTCACGCACTTCGCGCAGAACACTTTCAAAAGGCCGCGTCTTGTAACCTGACGAGGATTTGATTGTGTTGCCGTGCATCGCGTCACAGGTCCAAACAACGTTTGCGCCTTCTTCTTGAACGGCCTTAACCAAACGCGGCAAATGATCGCCGACTGATCCCGCGCCAAACCGTGCGATGAGGGTCAGACGCCCCTCTTCGTTGTCAGGGTTCAACTTGGCCATCAACTTTTTCAGGTCATCCGCTTCCATTGTCGGCCCACATTTCAGACCAATCGGGTTTTGAACGCCAGAGGCAAACTCAACATGTGCGCCGTCAGGCTGGCGCGTACGATCACCAATCCAGATCATGTGACCAGAACCAGCCAGCCATTTGCCTGTCTCGGCTTCTTGGCGGCAAAGGGCTTCTTCGTATTCCAGTAAGAGTGACTCGTGGCTGGTGTAGAATTCTACCGATTGTAGCGTGTGGGCATTATCAGGGGACACCCCTGCAGCTGCCATAAAGTCCAGCGTGTCAGAAATGCGTGTTGCCAAGTCACGATACTTTGCGGCCTTTTCACCGTCCGTAAAGCCCAGCGTCCAACCATGCACCTTGTGTACATCGGCATAACCACCTGTTGAGAACGCGCGCAACAGGTTCAGCGTTGCCGCAGCCTGCGTGTAGGCACGCATCATGTTGTCAGGGTTGGGGATGCGGGATTCTGGCGTGAAGGCCAAGTCGTTAATGATATCACCGCGGTAGCTTGGCAGTTCGACACCATCAATGGTTTCGGTGTTGGCCGAACGCGGCTTTGCAAATTGACCAGCCATACGGCCAACTTTGATGACCGGCACTTTTGCACCATAGGTCAAAACAACTGCCATCTGCAGCATCACCTTAAAGGTGTCGCGGATCATATCTGATGAAAACTGCTCAAAACTCTCGGCGCAATCGCCGCCCTGAAGCAGGAACGCTTCGCCGCGACCCGCTGCTGCAAGGTGCTTGCGTAGACGGCGTGCTTCGCCTGCAAATACCAAGAGTGGATAACGAGACAGTTGTTCTTCAACAGCGTTAAGGGCTGCCTGATCTGGATAGTCGGGCATTTGAATCCGCGGCATTGAGCGCCAGCTTGATTTGCTCCAGGTCGTCATGTCATTCGCTCCGGTCGTTGTTGTTGCGCACAGGATGTTATCGCAAACTTAGGATGAGTAGACTTATATACAAATCCCACGTCTGCAAGGCCATATGCAATTTCGATGCTTGACTGCGCTTTTATCCTGATGCCCTAGTAAATCACTATTTGTTTTTACCGCCCTCCCAACAATGGATTCGCGCCTATGGCTCAAGCTCTCCCTGCGCAACGCATACCCCAAAACCCGGACAAGCCGCGTCGTTTTGTATTTGTGTTGCTCGATAACTTTAGTCTGCTGTGTTTTTCTACTGCGGTAGAGAGTTTGCGGATTGCTAATCGCATGTCGGGGCGGACCTTGTATGAATGGAGTATTATCGGCGAAGGGGGCGTAAGCGCGGCCTGTTCTGCGGGCACAGTTTTTCAACTGGATGATGATCTGGCTGAAATGAGGCGCGACGACACGATCATGGTGTGTTCGGGCATCGATGTCCAAAATGCGACAACCAAAAAAGTTCTGGGATGGCTGCGCCGTGAGGCCCGCAAGGGGCTGGTGATTGGTGGGCTATGTACGGGTGCCTATTCGCTGGCCAAGGCCGGATTGTTGGATGGCCGTCGCGCTACAATCCACTGGGAAAACCAAGACAGTTTTAGCGAAGAATTTGACGAGGTCACACTGACCAAATCGGTTTTTGTGGTTGATAAAAACCGAATGACAACTGCCGGCGGCACGTCTTCGATTGATCTGATGCTCAAAATCATCGCAGATGATCAGGGCGAGGATCTGGCCAATGCGGTTGCGGACCAGTTGATTTATAGCTCTATCCGCACGGATCAGGACACCCAGCGCCTTAGCGTGCCAACGCGGATCGGTGTGCGCCATCCCAAGTTGAGCCAAGTGATCCAGATTATGGAAAACCACATCGAAGAGCCTATTAGCCCGTCGATATTGGCCCAAGACGTGGGTATGTCCACCCGACAGCTAGAACGCTTGTTCCGCAGGTATCTCAACCGATCACCAAAACGGTACTATATGGAATTGCGCCTGCAAAAAGCGCGCAACCTTTTGATGCAAACGGATATGAGCGTGATCAATGTCGCGCTTGCGTGTGGTTTTGCCTCGCCGTCGCATTTTTCCAAATGTTACCGCGCACATTATGACACTACCCCTTACCGCGAACGCGGCAGCCACGCGTCGCGCTTGTCGATCTGAAAACGATGCATAAATGTATGAGGACAAAGAATGTCTAACGATCAAAGGAATAATGGCTTCTTTGCTGAGATCTTTAGTTCTTTGGCAAAAACAGCCGGACGTCTTATCCTTGCCTTCTCGATAGGTACTGGCGCTTCGGCACTGGTTTGCTTGTTTTATGGTGCCCCAATAGCGTTTTCATTGATTGGCGGCTTCATTGTCCTTGGGATTGCCCTAGCACTGATGTCGGACAGCCTGTTTTTTTGACCACCAACCTTTTCAGCATGGGCAAAATAATTTCTCAAAGTTGAAAATCCTTAATCTCATAGTAGATCTGTAAGTGCCGGCTATTCCTCACACGGAAACGCGTCAAATCTCAGTTAAAAACCCTAAACTGGTGTAAGCTGCGTAAAACAGTCCATTCTCCCGCAAGAAACCCTGCTTTCAGTCGATTTTCCTGCAATATTTGTGCTTCTCTTTTTCAGAAAGCCTGCTTAGGCTGGTCTGTGAACATAAAGTTCCAACATGGGAGAAACACATGAAAAAGATGCTTATGGCCACAACGGCTGCAGCACTTGTTGCCACCAGCGCTATGGCCGGTGGTCACGCAAAAGAAGTTAAACTTGGGATTATCTTTGGCTTTACCGGTCCAATTGAATCGCTGACAGGCCCGATGGCCTCTGGAGTTGAAGTTGCGGTTAAAGAAGTCACCGAAAGCGGCATGCTGCTGGATAGTGCAACCGTTACAGCCATGCGCGTTGATTCTGGCTGTATTGATAACGGTCTGGCCGTTTCCAACGCTGAACGTCTGATCGCAGATGGCGTTCACGGTATCGTTGGCGCTGATTGTTCCGGCGTAACGGGCGCTGTTTTGCAAAACGTAGCCATTCCAAACGGCATGGTTATGATTTCACCTTCAGCGACATCTCCTGGTCTGACAACAATGGAAGACAACGGCCTATTCTTCCGCACATCCCCATCCGATGCGCGTGAAGGTCAGGTAATGGCAGAAATTCTGCAAGAGCGCGGCGTTAAATCCATCGCTTTGACCTATACCAACAATGACTATGGTAAGGGTTTGGCAGACGCAATCGAGACATCCTTTAAGGGTCTTGGCGGCGAAGTAACTATTGTTGCAGCGCATGAAGACGGCAAAGCGGATTACTCTGCCGAAGTTGGCGCATTGGCATCAGCCGGCGGTGACATTCTGGTTGTTGCAGGCTACCTTGACCAAGGCGGCGCGGGCATCATCAAAGCAGCACTTGATGCTGGCGCATGGGAGCAGTTCGGCTTGCCAGGCGGCATGATTGGTGACGCATTACCAGCAAACATTGGTCCAGACCTGAACGGTTCTTACGGTCAGATCGCTGGTTCCGAAGGCAAAGGCATCGAGACATTTGTCGAAATGGCAAAAGCCGATGGCTTTGACGGGTCCTCCCCGTACACACCAGAAAGCTATGATGCAGCAGCACTGCTGATGTTGGCCATGCAAGCGGCGGATTCAACAGATCCGGCTGACTATAAGGACAAGATCCTCGACGTTGCAAACGCACCGGGCGAGAAAATCTATCCTGGTGATCTAGGCAAAGCGCTGGAACTGATCAAAGCTGGTAAAGACGTTGACTATGTTGGCGCCTCTGCTGTTGAGCTGATCGGACCAGGTGAATCTGCTGGTACCTACCGCATGATCGAAGTCAAAGACGGTGCAAACGCAACCGTAGGCTTTAAATAATCTAATTGCCCAAATGGGCATGACCATGAAACAGCCCGAGGATTTCCTCGGGCTGTTTTTACAAACGCTGGGGTGTATGCAACGACATACGCCAAGTATACGGGGATGGGACATATGATCGTCGTTGACGATTTACACAAACATTTCGGCGGATTTCACGCCGTTGATGGCGCAAGCCTAACAATTGAAGAAGGCTCTATCACAGGGCTTATCGGGCCAAATGGCGCAGGAAAAACCACTCTTTTCAATGTGATCGCGGGGGTTCTTCAACCCACATCTGGCACTGTAAAGATGGCTGGCGAAGACATAACAGGTCTGCCGCCCCACACGCTGTTTCATAAAGGGCTCCTGCGGACCTTCCAGATTGCCCATGAATTTCATTCCATGACCTGTCGTGAGAACCTGATGATGGTTCCGGGCGGACAATCGGGTGAAACGCTTTGGAACACATGGTTCGGCCGCAAACGCATCGCTAATGAAGAACGCGCCCTGCGCGCCAAAGCTGACGAGGTGTTGGAATTCCTCACGGTTGAGCATTTGGCAGAGCAAAAAGCGGGTCAAATCTCGGGTGGACAGAAAAAACTGCTGGAGCTGGGCCGCACCATGATGGTGGATGCCAAGATCGTATTCCTTGATGAGGTTGGCGCGGGTGTGAACCGTACCCTACTCAACACCATCGGTGATGCCATCATTCGGCTCAACCAAGAGCGCGGCTATACCTTTGTTGTGATCGAACATGACATGGATTTCATTGGCCGCCTATGTGACCCCGTTATCTGCATGGCAGAAGGCCGCGTATTGGCCCAAGGGACGCTTGCCGAGATCAAAGCCAACGAGCAGGTGATCGAGGCCTATCTTGGCACTGGACTAAAGAACAAAGAACAGGTGGGCGCATGAGCGAACCATATAGCGACCGCGGCAACAAAGATTTGTCCGTCGGCAATGCAAAAGGTCAAGGATCCCTGATGCCCAAGGCAAGTGGCAAATCCCATGCCTCCCCCGGTGGGCCATTTTTGATTGGTGACACCATGACCGGCGGTTATGGCAAAGGCCCGGACATCCTGCATGATTGCACCATTGCGGTTGATAAGGGCGAGATCGCTGTGATTGTTGGCCCCAACGGCGCAGGTAAATCGACGGCGATGAAAGCTGTGTTTGGCATGCTTGATGTGCGCTCAGGTTCGGTCAAGCTGGATGGTGAGGACATCACCAACCTTTCGCCACAAGCGCGGGTTTCCAAGGGCATGGGGTTTGTACCGCAAACCTCAAACATCTTCACCTCGATGACGGTTGAGGAAAATCTGGAAATGGGCGCGTTCATCCGTAAGGATGATTACCGTCAGACCATCGAACAGATTTATGACCTTTTCCCGATCCTAAGGGACAAACGCAATCAAGCCGCTGGTGAGCTATCTGGCGGTCAACGCCAGCAGGTTGCAGTTGGCCGCGCGCTGATGACCCAGCCCAAAGTGCTGATGCTGGATGAACCAACAGCAGGTGTTTCGCCCATTGTCATGGACGAGCTGTTTGACCGGATTATCGAGGTCGCCCGCACTGGAATCCCGATCCTGATGGTGGAACAGAACGCGCGACAAGCACTTGAAATTGCGGATAAAGGGTATGTTTTGGTGCAGGGCGCAAATGCCTTTACCGGAACAGGCAAGGAACTACTTGCCGATCCCGAAGTCCGTAAATCATTCTTGGGAGGCTGATAAATATGCGACTGCTGTACTTACTCAGCGCGGTAACCGCTGCAATGCCCACCCTTGTGGATGCTTTGGAGCCGGGAGAATTCGTGTGTAGCTATGTTGAGGCATGTCAACCGGACGGCACTTGCACTCCTGTGGATGAAAGAATCCAAGTCAACGCCACTATTTTTTGGCCGTGTATCGTTCCTGATGGAGAATACGGGTGCCACAACGGAACCTTTTCAGTACCGAAGTTTTACGACAACGAAGGAAGTGAACGTTTTGGTGGCCTACTTCCCCAAACCATTTCTGCAGACATCAAGATTGAGTCATTTTCCATTTCGGCGCTCACGTCCGAAGCCGAGTCCCGTATCGTGACTTACAATGAACTGACCGACAATAGCCGCTATACGAAAGTGTCGTCACAAGGTGATGTCACAGTTCTGTCTGGTAAATGTATAGCCGGAAGATGCGATCTAGAGCTATCAGGCACAAAATTAGTGAATAATTGCAAGGTTATCAGATAATGGATTTTCTCAACGCAATTGTAGCGCTTGCAAACTACGTACTTATCCCCGGTATTGCTTATGGCAGCCAGCTCGCCATTGGCGCGCTTGGGGTTACACTGGTGTACGGCATCCTGCGCTTTTCTAACTTTGCTCATGGTGACACCATGGCATTTGGTACGATGATCACCATTCTGGTGACATGGGCCATGCAATCGGCGGGCATTAGCCTTGGGCCTCTACCCACTGCTCTGCTTGCCCTGCCCTTTGGCATCTTGGGGTGTATCGCGCTGGTGCTCACAACCGACCGATTGGTTTATCGTTTCTACCGCGAGCAAAAAGCAAAACCCGTGATCCTTGTGATCGTGTCTATGGGTGTGATGTTTGTAATGAACGGCATCGTGCGCTTTATCATCGGTCCAGATGACCAAAGCTTTTCTGACGGGCCGCGCTTCATCATTTCAGCTCGTGACTTCAAACGATTGACGGGGCTTGATGAAGGCCTTGGCATTCGCACTACGCAGGTCATCACAGTGGTCACTGCGATTGTTGTGGTAGCTTTGTTGTTCTGGTTCCTGAACAAAACACGCGCTGGTAAATCCATGCGCGCCTATTCAGACAATGAGGACCTAGCACTGCTGTCAGGCATCAACCCTGAACGTGTTGTGATGATGACTTGGATCATTGTTGCGGCCCTCGCGACCATCGCGGGTACGTTGTACGGTCTAGATAAATCGTTCAAACCGTTCACCTACTTCCAGTTATTACTGCCCATCTTTGCGTCAGCAGTTGTCGGGGGTATCGGCAGTCCGCTAGGGGCCATTGCAGGTGGATTTGTGATCGCCTTTTCCGAAGTGACCATCACCTACGCATGGAAGAAGGTGCTTGTGTACTTGATGCCAGAAAGTCTGGAACCAAACAGCCTCGTACAACTGATGTCTACCGACTATAAACTCGCCGTCAGCTTTGTGATCTTGCTGATTGTGCTCCTGCTCAAGCCTACGGGCCTCTTCAAAGGGCAATCTACAACATGACCGATACTGTAAAAAATACACTGCTCTTTGTGGTGGTGTTCTCGTTGATCATCATTTCCGGCCTCTTCCAAGGCTGGAACAACGCGATGTTCATTCTGAATATGGGGCTGATCTCGTCGATCATGGCATTGGGGGTAAACCTGCAATGGGGGTTTGCTGGCCTGTTTAACGTCGGTGTTATGGGTTTTGTCGCTTTGGGTGGTCTGGCTGCGGTACTGGTGGGTATGCCCGCCACGCCGGGTGCGTTTAGTGCTGGCGGTCCGGGCGTTATCTTTGCCCTGATTTTGGGGGCTGCTACGATTGTAGCCGCTGTATTCACTTACAAGCGGATGGCGGCAGGTCGTAACCGCAACCTTGCGATCACAGCGATCCTGATCTTTGGGTTTGTTGTTTTTCGCGGTATGCTTGATCCGAACGTTGCCTTCATCGAAGAGGTGAATCCAGCGGCCACGGGATATTTGGGCGGGCTAAACCCCGGCACCGAAGAAACCTATCGCCAGAACGGTTGGATCATGTTGATCGCATGGCCTGTTGGCGGCGTGTTTGCCGCTGGTGCTGCATGGCTGATCGGTAAGGCCGCGCTTGGGTTAAGGTCTGATTATCTGGCCATTGCCACACTTGGCATTGCGGAAATCATCATCTCGATGCTCAAGAACGAAGATTGGCTCACGCGCGGTGTGAAGAACGTTGTCGGCATTCCACGTCCGGTTCCCTATGAGCTGGACCTGCAAAGTTCTGCTGCGTTTGTCGAACGCGCGGCTTCGCTGGGTTTCAACCCTGTTGAGGCGTCAACGCTTTGGGTGAAACTGCTCTATGCGGTTCTTTTTGCAGTGGTACTCGGGATTATCTTCTGGCTTAGCCAACGTGCGCTCAACTCCCCTTGGGGGCGGATGCTGCGGGCAATTCGGGATAACGAAGTCGCGGCCGAGGCGATGGGAAAAGACGTCACCGCCCGCCATCTTCAGGTGTTTATTCTGGGTTCAGCCATTTGCGGCATTGCAGGCGCAATGATGACCACGCTGGACAGCCAGCTAACACCAGGTACCTACCAGCCGCTGCGCTTTACCTTCCTGATCTGGGTAATGGTGATTGTGGGCGGTTCTGGCAGCAACTTGGGCTCAATCTTGGGTGGTTTTTTGATCTGGTTCCTTTGGGTTCAGGTTGAACCGATTGGCCTGTTCATCATGGATATCATCACCTCTGGAATGTCTGAGGACAGCTGGTTGCGTGCCCACCTGTTAGATAGCGCGGCACAGATGCGCCTAATGACGATGGGTGTGATCATGATCTTGGTACTGCGGTTTAGCCCCCGTGGCTTGATCCCCGAGAAATAAGAAAACGCGCGCCGGAGAATATCCGGCGCGCGTTTGTTTTCTAGTCAGGTTTGGCGCGTTTAACGCCCTTTGAACAGACTGCCCAAAATGCCGCGCACAATCCGGCGTCCTGTTGTGCCTTTCAACTCCTTGATCACCACATTTGCAATGGCCCCGCCGATGCCTTCGCTGCTGCTGGATTTGCGGCTGCTGGTGCGGCGTGTGGTTGTTTCTGTGGCCTTGCCCGCATAGCGACGCGCTTTCTTAAACTCGCGCAATGACGGAGTTTGTTCCGCTGCTGTTTTGGTGGCTTTAGCGTTTGCTTCGGCTTTTTCAACGGCGGCTTCGGCAGCCTCCGCTTCAAGGGCAGCTTTTTCGGCACGCCCGCGCAGCGTTTCAAAGGCGCTGTCGCGGTCTAGCAAGGTGTCGTACTTCCCCGCCATCTCTGACGCTGCCATCAACGCGCGGCGTTCATCATCCGAGATTGGCCCCAGTTGTGATGAAGGAGGACGGATCAAGGTCCGCTCGACGATGCCAGGCACACCTTTGGGCTGGAGCATCGAGGTGACCGCCTCACCTACTCCAACTTCGCGAATGGCCTCTTCTGTACTGAAGGCGGGATTGTTGCGGTATGTTTGCGCGGCCAGACGCAGTTCTTTTTGGTCTTTGGCGGTAAAGGCCCGCAACGCGTGTTGGACACGGTTCCCGAGCTGCCCCAAAATGTCTTCAGGGACGTCGGCAGGGTTTTGAGTGATGAAATATACGCCTACACCTTTGGACCGGATCAAGCGTGCAACCTGTTCTACCTTATCGACCAGTGCTTTAGGTGCGTCGTCAAACAGCAGATGTGCCTCGTCAAAGAAAAACACTAGTTTGGGTTTGTCTGAATCACCAACTTCGGGCAGTTCTTCAAACAGCTCGGACAGCAGCCACAGCAGGAACGTTGCGTAAAGTTTGGGTGCGCCCATCAATTGATCCGAAGCAAGGATATTGATCATTCCGCGGCCATCCGTATCGGTTCGCATCAGGTCAGACAGGGCCAATGCCGGTTCGCCAAACAGCTTGGTGCCGCCTTGGTTCTCGAGCACGAGCAAACGGCGCTGGATTGCGCCAATCGACGAAGTCGATACATTGCCATAGCGCAGCGATAAATCCTTGGCGTTTTCGCCAATCCAAACAAGAAGTGCTTGCAGGTCTTTGAGATCCAGCAGCGCCATGCCGTCTTGATCTGCGACGCGAAAGGCAATGTTTAGAATGCCTTCTTGGGCTTCGGTGAGGTCCAGCAACTGCGCCAGTAACAACGGTCCCATCTCGGAGACAGTTGTGCGCACAGGGTGGCCCTGTTCACCAAATAGGTCCCAAAACGTAACAGGAAATGCTTCGTACTTGAAGTCAGTGAAACCGATCTTTTCGGCACGTTCAGTGAAGGGGCCATGAAGTTTGTGTTCGGGATCGCCAGCCACTGCTAGTCCGCTAAGGTCGCCTTTTACGTCGGACAAAAACACCGGCACGCCGGCGTTGGAAAAACCTTCTGCCAGGATCTGCAGAGTGACCGTCTTACCAGTGCCTGTCGCCCCTGCCACCAGCCCATGAAGATTGGCGTATTTGAGCGACAAAAACTGCTGCGTGCCATAATCCGGCCCGCCGCCGCCGATAAAAAGATCAGAACTCACGATCAAAGTCTCCTGTAAAACAAAGCGCTAATTACGCCGTACGGCTCACCGCACCTCCAAAGCATACTTACTTAACCTTTCTACACCATAGTGAATTTGTCCGCGCTTCATATGTCCGTGGGGCGTTGACACTTCCTCCCTGTTAGACTGGCCGTGCCTTCGGGTACGGCCTCTTTTTTTTGAAAAGGCTGTTTTGGAAGCAAATGCCTGAATATGCACTGCAATTATTTTGAGTTTCAGGTTGACCAGAGTTGCCTGCGTGCATATCGTACGGGCAATAAGTCGGCCCAGTCCGACAGGGAGATACCAATAATTGAAAAGAGGGCGCTGTGTGCCCTCTTTTTTTATGGCCTTACGCAAATGACATCATCTTATAGTTTGCGCCTCTTCCAGCGGTTAGGCAGAAAATCGCTGTATTAGGATGCCGCAAATGTAGTATCCTCCTGACAACCCCCTTCGAGAATGGTAAGGCGGGACAACTGCAAACAAACGACGGATTTCTCATGACCAAATTTTCAACAGCCCTGACGCTTTGTGCTGCCTTAGCTGTATTTGCGCCTGCTGCTGCTTTTGCTCAGACAACAACACCCGAAACTGAAGAGGCACCACAGCCTGCAGGAACAGTTGAAGATCAGCTGAGCCTCGGCGAAGACGCCGATAAAGATCCGGAACTGGGCAAACCGTTTACGCGTGAAACGATCGGCGCGTGGGAAATGCGCTGTATCAAGGTTGAAGAAGGCGAAGAAGAACCTTGTCAGATGTATCAGCTAATGGATGACGGCCAAGGCGCGCCAGTCGCCGAAGTATCGTTGTTCCGCTTGCCTGCTGGCGGGAAAGCCGTAGCAGGTGCGACGATCATCGTACCGCTTGAAACAGCTTTACCTTCTCAGCTGACCGTTTCCATCGATGGCGGCAAAGCCCGCCGGTATCCTTATGCGTTTTGTAACCCTGTTGGGTGTTACGTCCGCTTGGGTCTGACAGCAGATGACATTGCGGCATTCAAACGCGGCAATGAAGCAACGATGGTAATTGTGCCGGCCCTCGCACCTGACCAAAAAGTTGGCCTAACGCTTTCACTCACAGGCTTCACAGCCTCTTACGATAAAGTTTCAGTACTCAACAACCAGTAAGGCCTGAGTATACCTGAATAAGAGAGCCGCACCTTTGAGTGCGGCTTTTTTTATAAGCTGAACTCGATCAGATCCCATTGGTTGCCGTATAGATCAACAAACACCGCCACGGTCCCGTAGGGTTGTTTCACTGGTTCGCGTACAAAGGTGACACCGCGTGCGACATAGGCGGCATAATCCTGTTCAAAATTATCTGTTTCTAAAAACAGAAACACCCGTCCACCCGCCTGATTGCCAACAAAAGGATCTTGTTTTGGTGTTGAAGCCCGAGCAAGCAACAGTGAAGTGCCATTCCCGCCTTTAGGCCGAACCAGTACCCAGCGCTTGTCCTGCTCTGGTTGGTATTCATCCGCGATTAGATCAAAGCCAAGAACATCCACGTAAAAGCGGATCGCTTCATCATAGTCGCGCACCACCAGCGCAATATGAGCAATACTTTGGACCATTTTAGATTTTCTTTAAGGCGACAACAGCGTTCATGCCGCCAAAGGCAAATGCATTGCTTATGGCGACATTAACTTTGGCGTCACGGGCTTCATTGGGTACAACATCCAGCGCGCATTCGGGATCGGGTTCTTGGTAGCCGATTGTTGGTGCGATAATTCCGTCGCGTAGCGCCATGATACAGGCCAACAGTTCAACCGCGCCGGTTCCTCCAATTAGATGCCCGTGCATGGATTTGGTTGAGCTGATCATCAGCTTATCGGCGTGTGGACCAAATACATCAGCCACGGCCGCGCATTCGGTCTTATCATTTGCTGCTGTGCCCGTGCCATGGGCGTTGATATACCCGACCTCGGATGCATCAATACCTGCGTCAGCCATCGCCCCCGCCATAGCGCGGGCTGCACCATTTTTAGAAGGCATCACAATATCGGAGGCATCAGAAGACATTGCAAAGCCCGCAACCTCGCATAAGATTTCAGCACCGCGCGCACGGGCATGTTCATATTCCTCAAAGACGAAAATACCGGCCCCTTCTCCCTGAACCATCCCGTTACGGTTGGCCGAGAACGGGCGGCAAGCGTCTTTTGACATGACGCGCAGGCCTTCCCATGCCTTTACGCCGCCAAAGCACAACATGGACTCTGATCCGCCTGTCACCATGACCGGAGCCATGCCAGAGCGAACCATCGCAAACGCCTGTGCCATGGCATGATTGGACGACGCGCAAGCGGTTGAGACCGTAAAGGATGGTCCTTTTAGGTTCCACTCCATGCTCACATGGCTGGCTGCGGCGTTGTTCATCAATTTTGGCACAACAAAGGGGTGCACACGGTTTTTACCCTCTTCATAGACGGCACGGTAATTGTCGTCCCACGTACTGACACCGCCACCAGCAGTACCCAGCACAACGCCAGAACGTGCAGCGGTTTCACCGCTAAAGCTAAGACCTGATTGTTCAATCGCTTCGCGTGCAGCCGCTAGGGTGAATTGTGTGAAACGGTCATAGAGTGACATCTGCTGACGGTTATAGCGCCCTTCTGCTTCAAACCCTTTGACCTGTCCTCCGATTTGAATCTGAAGGCGACCCACATCGCGAAAATCAAGCTGCCCGATCCCACAGACCCCATCGCGCATTGCGGCCTGCGTATCCGTAACGTTATGCCCCAACGCGTTGATGGTTCCAGCGCCAGTTATGACAACCCGTTTCATTCGCTTGGTTGTTCTGAACGCAACCGTTCAATCCCTGCAATGATGGTCTCAACGCTGGTGATATCGAAATCTGACTCAGATGGGTTGTTGGCGTTGAATGGAACCGTGATATCAAACGCCTCTTCGATGGCAAAGATGCTCTCGACCAATCCCAGACTGTCGATGCCCAAGCTTTCCAAAGTGCTGTCCATCGTGACGTCTTCGGGTTCCAGCAGAGCTTGTTCTGCAATGATGGCGATGACCTGATCTTTAACGCTCATGGGATTTTCCTCTAGAGAATTGGGGCGGGAATTAGGTATCTTTGGTGCTGTTGAACACAGCCTTTTTCAATTCCGCAACTTCGCGCATCAGGCGTGGCAAGCGACGTAATGCCTTATAACTATCAACCTGTTTATCCATCTGGGTTGCGGGGTATCCCAGCATGGTACGACCCGCAGGAACATTTGACATTAGTTTTGTACCACCGCCCGCAATGACACCATCTCCAACAAAGATATTATCGCTCACGCCGCACTGGCCTCCCAGTACCACATTATCTCCGATTGTGGCGGTTCCAGCGATGCCCACCTGTCCGCAGATCAGGCTGTTACGCCCGATCACCACATTATGTCCCATATGGACTTGGTTATCTAGTTTGGTGCCATCGCCAATCTGGGTGTCGCGGATGGTTCCGCAATCAATGGTAGCGCCCATGCCAATTTCTACGTCATGCCCGATGGTTACGGCCCCCAACGAGTGGATGCGTGTCCATTCCTGCGCCTTTGCCTCGCCCTGATCCCCAAGTGTCTTACGGGCGGCTTCAACATTCGAGGGTTCTGCCGTGACAAAGGAAAAGCCGTCCCCGCCAATCCGCGTACCCGGTTGGGCGATAAAGCGGTCGCCGATGGTTACGCGGGCACCGATACTAACGGCTTCGCGCAGATAGGCGCCCTCGCCCAATGTCGCATTCCAACCGATGAAACACTGTGGGCCAATTATGCTACCTGCACCAATATTGGCGCCTTTGGAGATTACAGCCAGTGGTCCGACACTGACGCCCTCACCCAGCTCGGCCTCAGGATCGACAAAAGCGCTTGGATGGATGCCTGCGGCGTATCCTTGTCCTGTGTCCAACATCTTGGTCAGACCTGACATTGCATACCGCGGACGTGGCGCGATGATCGCAGCCTCTAGGCCCAAAGACTTCCAATCGGCACCTTCCCACAGCATGGCAGCACGGGCGGTGCCATGCCCAAGGGTTTCTCCAAATTTGGGATTCATCGCCAAGGCCAGATCGTTAGGTCCAGCCATTGCCGGTTCTGCGGCCCGGGCCACTAAAATATCAACGGCGCCGAAGGCTTGTGCCCCCAACGCCGTTGCAATGTCTTTAACAGAATGGGTCATGTTGCGCTCCCCTAGGGTTGGCGCAGATTTAACCTTGAACGCGTGTGAGTTCCACCCCTGCCTTTTGCAGCGCATCCCAAATCTGTGCATCACGGCCATAAATGTCGCGACGGAAGTTAAGCTCACCGCGGGTATCGGTGAATGCAGTCCGGTAGATGATGTGTACCGGAACCGCAGTTTCTAGGTTCACCCGGGACTCGCGGCCGGTACCAAGCTGCGCCTTGAAATAACCCATCGGATCGTCTTCTTGCAGGGCCAGCAGTGCTTCGGCAAAGTCAAAGGGATCGTTGAGGCGAATACAGCCATGGCTGTAGGCGCGCACTTCACGGCTGAACAATGATTTCGCAGGCGTATCATGTAGATAGATGTTGTACTTGTTCGGGAACATGAACTTAACCAGCCCCAGCGCGTTTGACTTGCTAGGAGGTTGGCGCATCGAAAATGGAAAGCTCCGCGCAGTATATTTCGCGAAATTGGCCGAGGAGCGGTTTACTTTGCGGCCTCTGCTGTCTGTGATTTCGATGTGACGTACCGCGTTGGGGTTTTTACGCAATGCGGGCAGATATTCGTTCACAATGATCGAGCGCGGCACATACCAGCTTGGGTTAATCACCATATGGCTCATTGTATCTGAGAATTCCGGCGTTGGTCTGTCAGATTTATTCGCACCCACAACGGAACGGGTTTCAAATGAAACGCGGCCATGGTCCACAATCTTGGCTGTGAAGTCGGGGATATTTACCAGAATATGGCGTTCGCCACGTTCTTTGTTCAACCAGCGTTCACGTTCCATCGCAACTAGAACCGATTTGAGGCGGCTGTTGATGCTTTCGTTGATCTGTTTGATAGTACCGCCGCCGGCAACGCCGTCCGCTGTTAGGCCGTGTGATTTTTGAAAGGACTCTACTGCTGCCGACATGGCCTTGTCGTAGGTTTTGGCGTTTGAACGGCCAAGATATCCCATATTCATCAAGCGGTTGCGTAGCGCCAATACTGCTGGGCCAGAGGCTCCCGGCTTTAATGATGAGGCATTTACTGTCGGGCCCCATCCACCACGTTGGTTTTGTTCCTGAAGCAGCATCTTTTGCTTCATCAACGCGCTATATTCGACGGTGCGGGGTGCAAGGCTGCGCAGATATGCGGACGGACGAGCAGACAAAAAGCCCGAGATTAGCTCAGCGCGGTCTGTATAGGACACTTCGCGTTTGATGGCTGAAACGACCTTCTGGGGAACCAGCGCACCGCTTTGAATGTCACGGGCATACTGCAGGAACATCCGCGTCATTTCGACTTCGACCATGCCCAGATCACGCGCCGAACGCGCGCCAGCCATTTGGCGTTCTAGAGCGTCCGCATCATAGCGCGCGATAGGCAATCCATGATCTCCAGCGCGGCGCAATGCATCTAACAGCGCTGCACGGCGTGCTTGGTGAATTTCGTCTGAACCTGTCCAAACGCCTTCAAAGTTTTGAGCGCGGTAGAATTTGGCGATGTCATCATCACGGGATCCGGTTTCGGCCACCGCTTGTTTGAATGCAGTGACTTGCGCATCGGCTTGCTGGGGTCCTGAAACAAACAGCGCACCAAGTGCCAGCGCAAGAGCCACAGATTTAGGCGCATTAAAAATATGCAATCTAGACAACATCAAATATCCCCTGAAAAAACTTAGTCTCTTTTTGGGGAAATATTCTTAAACGGCAAGCGCTAAGTCTATTCACAAAGTCGAGATTGAGACGGATTTTGCCCCTGATGATGCCAATTGGCATCGCCGCGATTTTCATCATCCAAACATCTGTCACAATATGCGCAAAAAATTGCCGAAAATTCCCCGTATCGCCCGTACAACCGATTCATCTCTTGGTTCCTTTTTTGCTCTATGCAATAGAGAAGAGGCATCTGGGGAGATGATAATATCGTTCGTGTAACATCACGGGCACATTGGCAGTATCCACAGGCACGCCTTTCGGGGCAAGAAACGGGACAGACAGTTATGACAGTGAACAGTTCAACCAGCATGAGCCGCCGTGGTCTTCTCGGCGCATTTGCAGCAACGGCGGTTACTGCAGCCCCGACTTTCGCGAACGCAGCAGGTTTTCTGCGCGGTGCAGGTGATATTCGCCGTATCAAAATGTACTCCGGTCGCACAGGCGAACGGATCGATATGATCTACTGGATCGAAGGCGATTACATCAAAGACGCTGTGAAGGAAGTGAATTACTTCATGCGCGACTGGCGGACCAACGACACCGTAAAAATGGATTTGCGCACAGTTGATATCATGGCCGCAGCCCATAACCTGATGGACCCGAACGAGCCGTATATGCTGTTGTCCGGTTATCGCAGCCCGAAAACAAATGCGATGTTGCGCTCCCGTTCTAGCGGCGTTGCTAAAAACTCCCTCCATATGCGCGGTCAGGCTGCTGATCTTCGCCTGAATTCACGTTCCGTGAGCCAGATGGCCAAAGCAGCAGCTGTTTGTCGCGGTGGTGGTGTTGGTCGTTATTCCGGTTCCAACTTTGTTCACATGGATTGCGGCACAGTTCGCACTTGGGGTCGGTAACCACCTCTGCCCTGTAAAATAGTGAAAAGCGCTCTTTTGGAGCGCTTTTTTTGTGCCTTATGGATGGGTGTTGATACGTTTAAGTCATTGTGTGCCAGTCTATTGACGCGGCCTAAACGGCGACTGAATGGCGCGCGGCGCTTTCAGTAATATATGCGTCAAAGGCTGCGGCAGCTAATCTAACCAATGGACGTCCGAGTGGCGTCATTCTTACCTTCCCATGTGAGAGGGTCAAAAGCCCATCAACTTCCATTTCCTCAAGAGACATAAACGCATCCGACCACCAACCATCGGCTGCGTTATGTGTTCGCCCAATTGCTGCAGCGTCAACGAAACCGTCACACATCAACCGTTCAATGACGTCGCTGCGCAATCGATCATCTGGTTTAAACGGCAGCCCTTTTGCGATGGGCAGATGCCCTGACGAGACTGCGCGCGACCATGCGCCCGTTTCACTGATGTTTTGGAAATAGCCTGACGGTGTACGCCCAATTGATGTGGCCCCCAAGCCGATCATCGTTTCTGCACGATCAGTGGTGTAGCCTTGAAAATTGCGGTGCAACTCCCCGTTCTTTGCGGCAACCGTCAGATCATCATCAGGCAAGGCAAAGTGGTCCAGACCGATCGCAACATAGCCGTTTGCCAGTAATGCCTCTGCTGCAGCTTTGGCTTGGGCCGCACGTTCGGTGGCGTCAGGCAATGATGCCTCATCAATCATACGTTGGTTTTTTGCCATCCAAGGCACATGTGCATATCCGAATAGTGCAATGCGATCCGGGCGCATCTCGGCGCTTAGCCTGACGGTCTCTATCAAGGTTTCAACCGTTTGAAATGGCAGGCCGTAGATCAAATCAAAATTGATCCCCCTGACACCAGCAGCCCTTAGTTGTTCGACCGACGTTCGGACCATGACTGGCGGTTGAGTGCGGTTGATGGCCTTTTGGACCTTCATGTCAAACTCTTGAACACCAAAACTGGCGCGGGTGAATCCAAGGCCGCCAATCCGAGCTGCCATTTCAGCAGTTAGAGTTCTTGGATCGCTTTCGATGGCGATTTCTGCGTCTGGTGCAAAGTTCCACCGGGCGCGAACATCCTGCATCAGGGTTTCTAAATCCTCCGGGCTTAGGGCGGTGGGTGTCCCTCCCCCCCAGTGAAGATGCGAGATGGTCATTCGGTCAGGCAAGGCATCAGCAGTCAGGGCAATTTCTTGGCGTAGGGTCTTGGCGTATTCCCCAACGGGGCCGTACCGCGACGCCAGCTTCATGTTGCACCCACAGTACCAACACATCTGTCGGCAAAACGGCACATGCAGGTAAAGCGATACCGATTCTTGCGGATCAAGTGCGGATAACCAGTTTCTATATTGGCCTTCAGGAAAATCGGTTTGGAAATGTGGGGCGGTGGGATAGCTGGTGTAACGCGGTGTTGCCCTGCTGGCATAACGCTCAAGTACGGGGTCCATAGTTTGGTCCTTTGGATCGAAAACATGCGCAGGGTATCATTTCTTCGGTCTAATGCATTGATTCAGATCAAGGTTGGTCGTGCACGTATTTTAGGCAGTCCAGAATTTTGTCGGTGGAAATTGACTTATATCATACCTGACTAATTTTGTCAGATTGACATATCCAACTAAATTAGTCAGGTACGTAGTAAGTCCAGCCACCCTGATTCCAAAACGGGAAGCCCGACACTCAGATATGTGAGGACTTCCAAATGTTGCGAACCGTAGAAAAGACGAAGCTAGAATCCGATGCCATGCCAAAACAAAAACGCGACCATTTGGACGCCTTTGAGGTGCTCAGTGTTGCAGGCCCAGCAGGCGGAATGTCTGCCGAATGGGCGATCGACTATGCCCGTTTCAGTGAGGGGCGGTCAGCATGAGCTTTCATTCAACCCCGCCAAAGCGCCCAGCGGCACAAAGCCTGCCAGTCTATGCAGCACGGGATCTCACCGAAGGTGCCGATTTGGCGCAAATCGTGCTAGACGATCAAACTTACACCCTGCGGATCACGCGGGCTGGCAAGCTGATCCTGACAAAATGACACAGGATCACAGCAATCGCGGTGGCGCACCCGTCGGATACATTACAGAGCTCGGCAGTGTAGAGGCAGCATCGGTTATCTATTTGCGGCTCTGGTCAAACGGACCGGATTCCCGCGCGCAGGTACGCAGTGATTTCTCAACTGCCCTTGGTGCTGATCTGGGGTCAAAGGCCGCCAGATCATTTGAGCAACTCTATTCATTGTGCGCCAGCCATGGTCGTCGCCCCTTGATGCGCCATTCTATCGAATGCAAATGCCTTGGCGCGGATGAATCCTGCTTTGCTACCTTCATCGCCGCGGCAGCAGAGGGCGAACGCGAAGATGCCATGCTGATCGCCACCCTGCTGGTACGTGTGGATATGGCACCCGTTGTTGCATCATGTGCTGCCGACTTTGGGCTAGCACTTAAACGCATGCACCTCGCCGCACCGCGCGACATCACCCCAATTCACCCCAATAACAAAACACTCCACTAAAGGGACTACCCCATGAAACGCCACCACCTCCTCACGACCGTTGCCTTGATGGCATTGGCTTCCCCAGCATTAGCGGTTGAGAAGACAGATGTACTATCCACCTACGCAAACATCGCGGCAGCCAAATACGAAGACAGCCTTATCACAGCAAAGCGCCTGCAGAGCGTGGTGAACATGTTGATCAGCGCGCCATCCGCTGAAAACCTGACAGCGGCCCGTCAGGCGTGGCTGGCAGCGCGTGTGCCTTACCAACAGACTGAGGTTTACCGTTTTGGCAATGCCATCGTGGATGACTGGGAAGGCAAAGTGAACGCATGGCCTTTGGATGAAGGTCTGATCGACTATGTAGATGCGTCCTATGGCGGTCCATCTGACGAGAACGAATTTGCCGCTCTGAACGTAGTTGCAAGCCCTTCATTCTCTTTGTCCGGCACCGCAATTGATGCAGCCTCGATCACTCCTGCCCTTTTGTCTGACACACTACACGAAGCAGATGGAGTAGAGGCAAACGTAGCAACAGGTTATCACGCGATTGAATTTATGCTTTGGGGTCAAGATCTTAATGGTCACGAAAATGGCGCAGGCAATCGTTCTTGGACCGACTATGGTCAGGCCGAAGACTGCACAAATGACAACTGTGACCGCCGTGGCGAGTATCTAGCCGCAGCAACCGATCTACTGGTGTCTGATCTGGAATGGATGGCAGCACAGTGGGTAGATGGCGGCGAGGCCCGTACAGAGCTAACCGCAGATGAAAATGTTGGCCTTGCTGCTATTCTGACTGGCATGGGCTCCCTTTCTTACGGCGAACAAGCCGGTGAGCGGATGCGCCTCGGCTTGATGTTGAATGATCCCGAAGAAGAGCATGACTGCTTTTCCGACAACACGCACAACAGCCATTATTATGACGGTCTGGGCGTTCAAAACGTATATCTGGGCGAGTATGTCCGTGTAGACGGCACGCTGGTTTCTGGTCCGTCCCTATCTGATATGGTTGCTGAAGCTGATTCAGGTCTGGATGCCGAAATGCAAACCAAACTGAGCAGCACAATGAAGGCATTGGGTCGGATCAAATCCGCGGCCGAGGCAGGCTTTGCGTATGACCAGATGCTGGAACGCGGCAATGAAGGCGGCGAAGCTTTGATCATGGGCGGCGTGAACGGCCTCATCGATCAGACGCGGTCAATTGAACGTGTCGTGAGTGTACTTGGTTTGGATCAGATCGCATTTGAAGGCTCAGACAGCCTCGATGATCCGAACGCAGTATTCCAATAAATCAACCCGCCAGCCAGATAGCTAGCCCCGTTGAGTACATGAAAATAACAGGACAACACCAATGAAGAAGACAACACTAACGCTGGGGCTTTGCAGTCTCTGGTTGGCTGGCGGTACAGCTGCGTTTGCACAAGAATCCCGTTTCACATGGGAAGGTAGCCTGGAAGTCGGCGTAGACAGCACAGTAGATGCTGACGACTCCAGTGCGGAACTATCGGACACATATCTGACATTAGAAGCCGCATTTGAGGCTGCGTTGACTGATCGGATCAGCGTCTTTGGTGAACTCACACTTGAGTCCGTCACAGATGCAGAAGATGACCGCGCATTTGAAGATCTGGGGCTTTATCTTAACCAGCTTGGATTGCGCTTTGCCTTTGGCGAAACATTTGTCTCCGTCGGTAAGATTAGCCCAGTCTTTGCTGTCGCATGGGATGCGGCCCCCGGATACTATGGAACAACGTTGGCCGAAGACTATGAGCTAAGCGAAATGATTGGTGTTTCGGTTGATACACCCGTTTCTGCAGCTGGGGGAACACTGTCATTTGCTGCGTTTTACGCAGATGACACTGCCCTGAGTGACAGCCTAGGCCACAAACGCGGGCGCAATTCTGTTGATGCCGGCGGCGTTGGAAACACAGGCAAGCTGAACAACTTCGCGATCCAATACACACAGACCTTTGGGGATACCGAAGCATGGGTTGGCGCGCGTCATTTGTCAGCAGGTACTGGCGACGAGTCTGACGAGACGGGCATTGTTGCTGGTTTGACCCATGATTTTGGCAATGGCTTTGACATGATCGGTGAGGTTGCGCACTTCAACGGCGCAGGTGGTGCTGATGCGGATGCGACATATGTCACATTTGGCGGTGCTTACGGCGTTGACGATTGGACCTTCTCGGCTGTCGCAACATTGATCGACTCTGATGAAGACACAGACAGCATGCTTGCGCTGGGTGTCGATCGTGCAATCAACGAGCAGCTCGAAGTGAACTTTGGCGTCGCACGTTTCGATGTTGGCGGTGAAAAATCAACATCTGTTGGTGTCGCCGCGGTTCTTTCTTTCTAAGGAATACGTGATGATTGTCTGTCATTGTCAAAATATCTCAGATCATGATATTCATGCAGCCATTGACTGGATGCGGGCGTCTGACAAACAGACAATCATTACCCCCGGAAAGCTCTATCGTGCACTTGGTAAGGCCGCTGATTGCGGCGGCTGTATGCCCCTATTTCTAGCAACCATGCGCACAAATCCAAATATGACGGTCCCCATGCAACTCCGTAACTTACGACACGGAACAACACAGGAAAACCATGATGAACGGCGACAAAAAAGTAATCGAATACCTTAACGACGCACTGCGCGGCGAACTCACAGCGGTCAGCCAGTACTGGCTGCACTACCGGATGCAAGATGACTGGGGTCTGGGCCACATGGCAAAGAAATCCCGCGAAGAAAGCATCGAAGAGATGAACCACGCAGACAGGCTGATCACGCGCATCCTGTTTTTGGGTGGTCACCCAAACCTACAAAAGCTTGACCCGCTTCGTATTGGTCAAACCCCAAAAGAGACGCTTGAATGTGATCTGGCTGCGGAACATGGCGCGCGCGATTTATATATGGAAGCGCGTAAGCACTGCGAAGAAGTTGGTGATTTTGTTACCAAAAACCTATTTGAGGAATTGCTGACCGACGAAGAGGGGCATATTGATTTCCTCGAAACGCAGCTCGAACTTGTCGCTAAATTGGGTGAAGAAAAATATGCTCTGCTTAATGCATCGAAAATGGACGAAGCCGAGTAGTCTAGCCCTTGCGGCGATGGTTCTAGGAACCGTCGCCGTCGCGCAGACACCGGATTGGAAATTGGATGATCCACATTTGAGCATCATTCCAAGAACCCCTGAAGAAACCGCTAGGATTATTGCGATAACGGAACGTACCACCGATTTCTCCAAGCCAGAAACCTATGAAGAAAAACCAGCTGGTGCGGCGACTGTTCGGGTGCGCCGCGATGCGGATGCGTTCTCGCAGGCATCAGGTAATATAACCTTTGAAGACGAGCTGAACTTCAAGGTTGGCAACGGTCTGTTTCGCAAGCTGTGGGTATCCTCACCGTCTTCGACGCTTGCATCGGATGGGTTGGGGCCGTTGTATAACGCGCGTTCTTGCCAACGGTGCCATATCAAAGATGGACGTGGTCATCCGCCTGAATCGCCTGATGATAACGCGATTTCGATGTTCCTTCGCATCTCCATTCCAGGCCAGCCAGAAGACGGTATTGATCAGATCGAGGACTACCTCGCCACCCTGCCCGATCCTACCTACGGCGCGCAGTTGCAGGATTTTGCGGTCCAAGGGCACGCGTCGGAATACCGGATGGACATCACCTATGAAGAAGAGAGTGTAATACTTGCTGATGGTCTAGAGGTGTCACTGCGCCATCCAACCTATACTGCGGCTGATCTGGGCTACGGGCCGCTTCACCCTGATGCGATGCTCAGCCCTCGTGTCGCGCCCCAGATGATTGGACTTGGCCTGCTTGAAGCAATCCCTGCTAAAGATATTTTGGCTGGCGCTGATCCTGATGATCTGGATGGAAACGGCATTTCCGGTCGCCCGAATGTGATCTGGTCTGCCGTGCATGACAAACCGATGCTTGGCCGGTTTGGTCTAAAGGCTGGGAAGCCAACAGTTTTGGAACAATCCGCTGGAGCATTTTCTGGTGATATCGGGATATCAAACCCGATTGGCACTGATCCCGCTGGCGAATGCACAGATGTACAAATCAAATGTATTAACGCCCCACACGGTGATAACGATGATCGCGTCTTTGAGATTGACGCCGAAGGCCTTGATCTGGTGGCATTCTATAGTCGAAATCTTGGTGTTCCAGCACGCAGAAATGTCGCTGATCCACAGGTTTTGCACGGTAAGAAAGTGTTTTATGATACCGGCTGTACATCCTGCCATACGCCCAACTTTGTGACGCATCGTTTGAAAGACCAACCTGAGCAGAGCTTTCAACTGATTTGGCCTTTCACTGACATGCTGTTGCATGACATGGGGTCCGATCTAGCCGATAACCGCCCCGAAGCACGTGCGACGGGCAATGAATGGCAGACACCTCCTTTATGGGGCATCGGGTTGACGCAGCAAGTCAGCGGACACACCTACTTCTTGCACGATGGTCGCGCGCGGTCGTTGCTAGAAGCAGTTCTGTGGCACGGCGGCGAAGCAGCGGCACAGCGCAAAACCGTAATCGAACTACCGACGGCGGACAGGGATGCTCTGATCGCCTATCTGGAGAGCCTATGAAACGTTTTCTTTTGATGGCAGCAATTGTCGCCGCACCGTTCAGTGTGAAGGCACAAACGATCAATCCTGTGGTCGCTCAGGTTGTTGATGCACATATTCTGCCACGGTTTCAGTCCCTAGCAGACAGTTCTGCCAACCTTGCGATGACGGCTCAGAATGAATGTTCACAAACCTCCCTGTCATTGCGTGAAGCTTATTCACACTCCTTTGATGCATGGGTATCGGCAAGCCACCTGCGTTTTGGCCCAACAGAGGTTGATGACCGTGCGTTCGCTTTGGCGTTTTGGCCGGATAGCCGTGGTGTCACGCCCAAGTCGCTAAATGCTCTGATAACAAACGAAGACCCTGTTGTAGACTCGGTTGAAGCCTACGGCGATGTCTCGATCGCGGCGCGCGGGTTTTATGCGCTGGAATTTCTTCTGTTTGATGAGACTCTTACGGAATTTGGCAATTCGGATTATCGCTGTACCCTCATCCAAACGTTGACGGCTGATATTGCGTCCACCAGCGCAGCCATTCTAACCGATTGGCAAGAAAACTACGTACAAACGCTGTTACAGCCAACCCCTGAGGGTAAATACCGATCGGACGACGAGGTCCTGCAGGAACTGTTCAAGGCCTTAACCGCTGGGCTGCAATTCACTTCCGAAACCCGTTTGGGACGCCCACTTGGCACGTTTGACCGCCCCCGCCCGAGACGTGCCGAGGCATGGCGTTCAATGCGATCGTCGCATCACGTTTCCCTTAGCCTTAAAGCGTTGGGTGACCTTTCGGATATACTGGCACAAAGCGATCCCGCCTTGGCGCGCCGGATCAAATCCAGCAACCAAAAGACGTTAAGCCTATTGGAAAAACTGGCTGATCCGACGTTTTCCTCGGTTGCCATCCCCCAGAAGCACCTAAAGATCGAGGTGATCCAGCAATCGGTTGACGCCACGCGCACGATCATCGGCACCGAACTTGGCCCGACATTGGGTGTGGCCGCTGGGTTTAACTCCCTTGATGGGGATTAAGATGAAAACGGATCGGCGCTATTTTCTAGGGGGGCTGCTGGCTAGCGGATTGGTCCCAAAACCAACTTGGGCGGATGCTGGCGCGCCTGCGTATCTGGCTGCAGCTGCAAAACCTGACGGGTCATTTGCGCTGTGTGGAATTACGGATGGTTTTGACATCGCGTTCGAGATAACCCTGCCATCACGCGGACACGCAGCCGCCGCGCACCCTACCCGACCGGAAGCTGTTGCATTTGCGCGCCGCCCTGGCACCTATGCCCTTGTCATCGACTGCGTCACCGGAAACCAAAAAGCACGACTGAGTTCGCCTGAGGGCCGTCACTTTTATGGCCATGGTGTGTTTTCTCAGGATGGAAATTGGCTGTTCACCACTGAAAACGATTATGAGGTCGGGCGTGGCCTCATTGGCATCTGGGATGTACCAAACGGCTATAAACGCGCGGGCGAGTTCAGCAGCGGTGGTATTGGTCCTCATGATATCAAACGCTTGCCGGATACGGATACCTTGGTTGTCGCAAATGGCGGGATTGATACACATCCAGAATCTGGCCGTGCCAAGCTAAACATTCCAACAATGCAGCCGAATTTATCCTACATCACCGCAGGAAAAATCTCCGAGAGCATGAGCCTGTCCTCAAAGATGCATAAGAATTCGATCCGTCACCTCGCGGTCAGCGAAAACGGTGACGTTGCATTTGGCATGCAATGGCAAGGTGAGGCTGAGGTCACATCCCTTGTTGGACTGCACCGGATGGGCGCTGAGGCGATCCTATTTGAAGCGCCTAAACAACAAGTCCGCGCGATGAACGGGTACATTGGCAGTATCGCTTTTGCTAAGGATGCCAAAACCATTGCTGTTACCTCTCCGCGCGGTGGTTTGATCCAAACTTTTAATACGCTGAGCCATACCATCGTGGCATCTTCAGCAATCACCGACGTTTGCGGCGTTGCGCCGCATGACCGCGGTTATGCTATCACCTCCGGCACTGGACAGATCGGAAACCTGATAGGCCGTCATCAAAATCTTAAGAAAAGTGCGGCCTATCAATGGGACAATCATCTGATTTTGATTTGACCTGACGGAGCGAGGCAAAATGGATCTGCCCCGCACCTATGGCCTTTTGTGTTTCCTATTTGCCCTTCCAAACTGGATCACGTTTTTCTGCAAACGCCTTGGCACCTTCGAGTTGGTCTTCTGACTGGTATAGTTTTTCGATGGACGGCAGCTGACTTTTCGTAATCCTGTTCATGCTATCTTGAAATTTGCTGCCCTCGGCATCACGCACAACTTCTTTGATCGCAGCATAGACAAGCGGCGGACCACTGGCCAAAAGACGCGCAAGATCCCATGCGCGGGTCATCAGCTGGTCGGCGGCAATGATTTCGTTTATGAGCCCCCACTGTTTGCCTTCTTCGGCGTCAAACCAGCGCCCGGTCAGCAATAATTCCATCGCAATATGATAGGGTATGCGCTTGGGTAACTTGACGGAGGCGGCATCTGCCACAGTACCTGAACGGATTTCCGGCAAGGCAAATGTCGCGTGATCTGCCGCAAGGATCATGTCTGCGGATAAGGCAAGCTCTAGCCCGCCACCGCAGGCAATCCCGTTCACGGCGGCGATGACAGGCTTATTCATCGCTGGTAGTTCTTGTAGACCACCAAAACCCCCAACGCCGTAATTACCATCAACAGCATCCCCGTCAGCAGCTGCCTTGAGGTCCCAGCCGGGGCAGAAGAATTTATCGCCAGCACCCGTCAGGATCGCTACGCGTAACTCAGGGTCATCGCGAAAATCACGAAACACTTCGCCCATGATTCGGCTTGTTGCCAAATCAATGGCGTTGGCTTTGGGACGGTCCAGCGTGATCTCTAGGATCGCACCTTCGCGCTTTGTTTTAATCGGGTTCATCTTAGGCCTTTCTGATCAATGCATCGACGGCAACCGCCCCAGTGGGCGTGCAAAGGAGCGGGTTAATTTCTACTTCTGATAAGGTATCTGCATTTTTCAAAACGTAATCTTGAACTGCAAGGGTTGCTTTAACAATAGCCGACATATCTGCGGCGGGTTTGCCCCTATAGCCTTGTAGCAGCTGGGCAATGTTCAGTTTTTCAAGGGCATTCGTAACATCAGCGCTATCAACGGGCAGCAGCAGTGATGTTGTATCTCGCAACAATTCGGTCAACACCCCCCCAGCGCCAAGCGTCAGAACAAACCCATGTGCGGGGTCCCTAACGACGCCGATCAGGAGTTCGGCGACATGCCCTGTCAGCATCTCTTCGATGAGGATCGTTTCACTGCATATTTCTGTAGCAACAGATGCAACATCTTTGGGCATTACGTTCAGGCGCACGGCATCAAATTCCGATTTATGGGCCAGCCCCACACCTTTGATCACAAATGGGCCATTCAATTCTTTGAGGACTTGATCGATCTCATATGTGTTTGCAGCCGTTCTGTTTTGCGGCACATCTAGGCCATGGGACGCAAGAACAGATTTGGACTCCGCCTCGGATAGGGTCTGTGTGGCGTCCAATGTCCCCGGCAGGCAAACAGGTGTGCCATTTGGCCTTTTGCATTTGGTAGCAGCATCTGTCGCAACAAGCGCCTCATCTAGGCCAAAAAATGGGACAACCCCGCCCTCCATCAGTTCTGCGGCGATGTCTTGCGGCAGGAGTTCCGGCAACGTGGCCACAACAGCGAAACGTGCGCCCGTTTTTTGACGTACATCTAACGCTGCAGCGGTCGCGCAGACCCAATCGGATGCATCGGTGGTCGGGTAGTCAACAATCGAGAATGTCATCGTGACTGTGTCACCTGTCATTCCGGCCCAAGCCCGTGACATGGCATCGCTATCGCGCCAGATATACGTATTGTAATCAAGGGGATTGGACAGCGCGACCATTGGGCCAAGGACGGCGCGTAACTCAACCTCCTGTGGCTGGGTTAGTTTTGGAAAGGTCAGATCCTTGTCCACAGAAAGGTCTGCAATTAGGCTGGCCTCCCCGCCGGAACAACTGATGGATGCGATCCGCCCATCAGGGAGCGGACCATAGCAATGCAGGACCTTCAGTGTCTCCAACATTTCCGGCAGCGTTTTTAGGCGCGGAATGCCCAGCCGTTCCAAGAACGCATTAGCACCTGCGTCACTGCCAGCCAGCGAGGCAGTATGCGAAATTGTAGCCTGCTGCGCCTGCTCTGATGCACCGACCTTAAGCGCCACCAATGGGATACCTTTTTCATGGGCTTTAGCGGCTAGATGTTCCCAATCACGCAGATCGGAGAACCCTTCAACATGTAGCCCTATCGCGGTCACACGTGGATCATCAAGGATTGCAGAGGCAATTTGCGCTTGCGATGTCTGTGCCATGTTTCCGCATGTCACGACATAGGCGATTGGCAAACCACGTTGTTGCATGGTCATGTTGATTGCAATATTGGAACTTTGCGTCAGGATCGCAACGCCTTTGTCGACGCGGGTACAGCCATGTTGGTCTGGCCACAAAAGCGCGCCATCCAAGGCATTGATGAAACCATAACAATTAGGCCCAAGGATCGGCATCTCACCCGCTGCGGTTACCAGCTGGGCCTGCAAATCACTGGCCGTATCATCCTCTGCCGCAGCCTCGGAGAACCCTGAAGCAAAACAGACCGCGCCGCCCGCTCCCAATGCTGCCAATTCGCCGACCAATGTGACCGTTGCAAAACGGTTCACTCCGATAAAGACAGCGTCCGGTGCTCGGGGCAAATCCGCCAGAGATTTAAATGCCGAGTACCCACCAAGTTGTTCAACTTTCGGGTGGACAGGCCAAATATCGCCCCGAAAACCCATTTTTACCGACTGTTGAATGACCTGCTCACACCAAGCACCCCCACCGATAACGGCAATAGATTTCGGCTGCATCAAACGCGTAAGTGCGTGTTCCATAGGCCTATGTTAAGCGCCAAGTGGGCGCAAAAGGTCGCGCGAAATGATGTGACGTTGGATTTCCGACGTACCATCCCAGATCCGCTCAACCCGTGCATCACGCCAGAAACGCTCAATCGGGAAGTCATCCATCAACCCCATGCCGCCAAAAATCTGCAACGTGGTGTCCGTCACCCGCGCAAGGGCTTCTGACGCATACAGCTTGGCGGAAGCGATCTCACGGTTGGCAGGAAGGTTCTGATCCAGACGCCATGCAGCGGCCAAGGTCAGCCAATCGGCTGCGTCTATTTCAGTGATCATATCAGCAATTTGGAAACTAACGCCTTGGAATTTTCCGATGGCTTGGCCAAATTGCTTGCGCTCTGCAGAATAGTTCAACGCGTAGTCAAAGCAACGACGTGCACGCCCGACAGAAAATGCCGCAACCGTCAGGCGGGTCGCATAAAGCCATTCGTTCATGACAGCAAATCCACCATCAACTTCGCCCAGCACTTGCGCGTCCGGCAAACGACAATCATCAAATGTCAAAATGTAGTTTTTGTAGCCTTTGTGGCTGACTGAATTATACCCTTCGCGCACTTCAAACCCTGGCGTGCCGCGATCGACTAGGAAAGTTGTGATCCGCTTTTTGGGGCCTTTTGGTGTTTCATCTACACCCGTGGCAATGAACACGATGAAGAAGTCTGCATGTTCAGCCCCAGAGATGAAATGTTTGGAGCCATTCACAACCCAATCACCGCCGTCACGCTGTGCCTGACACTTCATGCCGCGCACATCCGATCCGGCATCGGGCTCTGTCATTGCTAGCGCATCCATCCGCTCACCGCGGACCGCTGGCAACAAATAGCGTTCGCGTTGTTCGTCGTTAGAGGCCATCAGAATATTCTGCGGGCGCCCAAAGAAATGCGTCAGCGCCATTGATCCGCGCCCTAGCTCACGTTCAACCAGAGTGAAATCCGTGTGACTAAGGCCCGCACCGCCGACTTCCTCGGGGAAGTTACAGGCGTAAAAACCAAGGTCGATACATTTCTGCTTGATCTCTAGGCCCAACTCGTGCGGCACATGGCCTGTGCGCTCAACCTCTGCCTCGTGCGGGTAGATTTCTTTTTCTACAAAACTACGGACAGTTGAGACAATCATCTCTTGTTCTTCAGACAAACCAAAATGCATTTTGTTGGACCCTATAAGAAGTAAGTTGCGAATGATTAGACATGAACTTACATCTTCCTGACGTGCAGAGTTAGTATCTGATCATGCAGAAATAGAAATAGAGATGTTCTTGGGTCAAAAAATAAACATTCTACTCTTTGACCGCTTTTCCAATCACTGTCTGGCAAACACGGTTGAACCGATGCGCGCGGCGAATTCGATGCTGCGTCATCATGGGTACACGTGGCAGTTCCTTACCGTTGATGGCGAAAACGTCCAAAGCTCTAGCGGGATGCAAGTAACGCCACATGGTTCGCTTGCAGGCAGTAGCGGAACCTTTTTGTTCATTATGCCATCCTACGGATTTCATGACTATACGGGGCGCGCGATTTCCCAACAGATCAAACATGCGGCCAAGCGGTACGACTGCGTCGCGGGGCTTGATACGGGCAGTTGGCTTATGGCGCAGGCTGGTCTGCTGGACGGACGCAGAGCGACGATCCACTGGGACGAGCTCACTAATTTTGCTGAGTCCTTTCCAAATGTGGATGTGCAACGCCAGCGGTTTATCCATGATGGTGATGTCATAACCTGTTCTGGCGCAATGGCCGCGTTTGATTTGATCATGCATCTGATAGGCCAAACCCACGGGCAGCTTTTGGCGATGGAAGTGGCGCAATTGTTTATGACGCAAGATTCAGCGCGGGCACACGCCTCTCTCCAAAGTGGAAAGGGTCGGCTGGTCAATAAGGCAATCTCGTACATGTCAGAGCATCTTGAGAACCCAACAACGATTAAAAACATTGCCCGAACCCTTGGCGTGTCCCAAAAAACGCTTGATGCCCGCATGAAAGCGGAACTGAATGTCACACCTCAAGTTGTCTATAAAACGCTTCGCCTAAACCTTGCCCGCAAACTGGTGGTTGGGACGGATCAACCGGTATCTGAGATTGCAGGTCGGTGTGGATATGAAAACGCCAGCGCGATGACCCGTGCGTTTAAGGCGCAGTTCGGCCAAACGCCGCGCGAATTACGCAATACCTAACAGGTTTTGACGCCGGTGAGTTTTGGTTTGTGAGGTTGGATCATAAGTTATTTCGAAATGTAAGAGCTTCCAAATTTCCGCCCCGCTTCATGTTGTACTTTCGTGCAAAGACTGGGACTGAGATGACTTCAAACAAATTGATCAGACATGTATCCTCTGAAATAGCGCGCTACCATGTATTACGGCTCACATGTGGTGACCAGGATCCGGCAACAAAGCGCAGGCTGGAGCACTTATCTCTAGGTGGTCACTCTCAACATCAGAACACGCGGAGTTCTTACTCTGCCATTATGAAGCGTGACACCGACTCTTGCAGTGATTGACCTTATTCGCCATCTCGAAACGGGTGTTCAAAATTGCGTGGGTATAAAGACAGCAACACACGCAAGCCAATGATGAGACTCGGCACAAGGACCGCACTTCTTTGGCGAAGTTGATCGAAAGGCTTTTGGATCGTATTGTGGACGCTGACAGGGGCACTATCAATTTATGTAATTCAGTATCTTGTCAGCAATACTAGTACATTCACCACCCATTGATTTCTAATGATATTTCCGTCTTCCTGTAAACCAACAGATATCAATCCTTAAGTGGAAATTTTCTGACGAGGAGGCGTCAAGATGAAACATCCCACCGATCTAAGCACACCATCAGATCACGAATTGCATTTATCTAACAACACATCCGAACACGCCTTGCGATCTGTCGCAATCGGACGCAAAAACGATCTGCTCATCGGTTCTCAAACCGGGGGCACGGCCACCCTTATCGCCTACACCTAGATCGATACCGCCAAGCTGAATGGTATTGATCCACAGGTATGGCTTGCGGACAGGCTCGCCGGCATCTCTGACTACAAGATTAACCGCATCGACGACCTGCCGCTTTGGAGTATCGACTAATGCAAATGATTGGCTTCCATACTCCGGAACTTCCTGCGCCCCTTGGTCTCGATCTCCATAAGCTTCATGGTGGTGGATCTTGCCCCTCTCAGTTCTATGGGGAAACCCACGATGGGCTGGATGTGTATGTACGATACCGCGGGGGGGCATTGCGTGTCTATGTTGGTGATGAACCGGGCGATGATGCGCTGCGCGGCGGCAACTGCATTCTTGATGCAGACATCGGCCCCCCATTCGACGGCTCTATGTCAATGACCCAGTTTTGTGCAAACTTCGGAGTGACGGTCAACGGCATTATCCCGGACGAGACTGATCCAGACGCCCATCGCTATGCAAATCTGACAGGACAGACTACATTTTGGAAAGCACATCTTAACAGGATCACCATCGAGACTGCCCGTAAGATTGTTGCAAAAGCGTGGTCTGCCTTTCCAAACGCACTTTTGGTGAAGCCCATAACAAACGATAAGTTCGAGCTGGAGCGCCTGGAACTCACCACGCCAGAACGGATCGACACTCTGCATGTTTGGTTGATCGACGGCCCGTCTCTTCTGACAGAGATCGAGGTAAATCCTGATGACGGCATCTTGCCCAAGTCAAATCAGCTACAAATCTCAATTGCCTTCTCAAGTTGGCAATATCCGGCCCCTAAATACACAAGCCAACTACGCCAAGCGGAAGAAGAGTTGGGTCAGACATTCTTCGTGCCCGGCGAACGCAACATGCCAAATGAATTTGCGCTTGCCACCGATGCCCTAAGCTTAAGCGCGAGCTTCCCCAAAGAAGACCAGATCAAGCGAGATGTACTTGCCAGTTTGGGAAGGGCGATCTCGCAGCAGTTTCCGACAATCAAGTTTGAACGCGTCGACCTCGCGACAGGAAAACCAATCGATTATATCGACAAGCAACTGGATCCGGTCATCGCAGATTGGTGCACTTCGAGCATGGATAGATGGGTGGCCGTCATCCGAGAAAAACGAAATGGCCCATGGATCGGTGTGCGGCCTGCAAGTTAGTGAACAAATAGCGACTCTACCGGACGCTTACGATGTGGCCAACCCGCCGTTGATTTCAGAACAGTGTTTGCAGGACGCCCTCACTACAGGCCATCCCGTTAGACGCTTCCTTTTTTAATTTGCATCAATATTTGCTCTGCGGACTTTGCTGCCGTAGAAGGGTTTCACCTCATCGGCTGACGCGGTATCCTGTGTAAACCCAAATGCATAGAAGAACGACCGCTGCAAAAACTGGGTCAATAAACCCAAGGCTCATCCCACCCGACATCTTTTGTTCTAACCAATCCGATACAAAGTTGTCGGCGCGTAAGACAATCCCGATAATGGCACATCCGCCCATGAACAATGTTGCGAACGCTGCTTCACCAATTGCTTTGTGTTGGTCTTGAGTTAGTGACTTTGGCAACAACCCACCAAAAGCATTCAGTATTTTTCCGATGGACCAAACAAAGAGCCAAACACTGACGAAAAACAATAAGAAACCAAACCCGGCGTATGGGTTTTTGAGCGCAATCAGGCCGGAAATCACCAACGGGATGACAAGCCACAACTTGTACTTCTCGCCGAAGCGATCAATCTTTTCATCCAATTGATCTGATTTCTTGTCAGACAATGCCAGCTTCCTTTGTATTGATCTGGTGAGAATTTGGGTTATGGCAAGCGTGTAGTCAAACCGTCAGTTTGGGCATAGCCGACTTTCACTGCGTTTGCACACGAGATCAACGCCAAATGGGGAGGCGATTGGCGGCTCAGCGGACAAACTTGCCGTTCGCGGCCGTCGCGTGAAAGGCGGATTTTGTGAAACTTCACTTGAACCACCAACTCAGCCGTTATCTTTCGGAGACAAAATGATCCGGAATCTACATCACTTTGGTTTACGGAAATTGAGGGTAGTTTTGTTCCGGCCATGAACCGTCTTGCCCCGCCTGAGTTCCATTTGCTTAGAAGATCGGAACGTAGTGATCGTAACCGCGCCATTGGGACCGC
>JAWSVL010000004.1:66024-149351 GCA_033851935.1 Sulfitobacter sp. | reverse complement strand
ATTAATTCTAGGGGGGATTACCAGCCCAAATGCACAGTTACGATGGAATCCGGCGTCACAACCCATTTCTGGGAGGAGAGATCGAGAAGCTAGGCCATACGAACTACCGACCAAAAGTTGGCCGTCTTACTATGGTAATTTGAAACGGCGGCGGAGCGACGTTGTCGATCTGGTTTAGTTCGGTGACTGCTTTGATTGACCGCATTGCAGCATAAAAGGACTATGCTCAAACATCGAGTGTGGATAGCTCCCGCTTTGCAGGTGTTTTTTGGTGATAATTTGCGGTCATTGTAGTCAGTTCAGTCGTGTGTCTGGCCTGTTTATGTACGGCATCTACCTGACTGGCCCTCCTTTCATCGCTGCAAGCAACGCCTGTCGGGCGATGGATGAACTCCACGAGCGACGTTCTATTCGGTTAAACGATCTGCGCCGCATTCAACTGCTCGCAATCCAAAAAAGATGATCGACAAGCCCGACCTCACCCTTGATCTGTCCGCCTTCCAGCTTAGCCACGACATTTTTTTATGGAGTGGACCGTTAACATATCCGACAGAGGAAAACCCAACGGCACGCGAGAACGCATCAAAAACCGCCGTATCGCGCTGAACCTATCCCAGACAGATATCGAAAAAAAATGAGCGATCTCATTTCAACAAATCCGGAAATACGAAATTGGCACAAACCACGTTGCAGCGTCCCGTTTGGTCCAAATCGCGCAGGCGCTTGATGTTGCGCCCGCCCACTTTCTCGAACTCGACAAGGAAGCCTCAGCATGAACGCGCACGCCAACATCGCAGAAACAGCCACCACAGCATCGCTGGGTACCCTATATCATCACAGCATGAACCCGCGACAATCGCACGATCAGGCCGACATCATCGGCCTAGCGCAGTCCATTTCTACAGTTGCCCGTTCTTAGTCTTAGGAAGATGCACCACCCGCACGTCCAGAACGATGTCGTCCCAAGACATACCGACAACTTCCCCCGCCCTCATTGCAGTCTCACAGGAAAACCGGAAGGCGTGGAACGCGCGTGCCGTTGCCGAGCTCAAATCTTGACCGGCCGCTTGCTGCACGCGCTCCAACTCATCAGAGCTTGGCAGCCGATCCCGAGGACGAGGTTCTGGCGGCATCCTCACGCCTTCTAGCGGATTAGTGTGGATCGAACCCCAATCCTTACGGGCCGTACCCAGAACTGCACTCAACAAATTCTTCTCGCGACGTATCGTGCCAGCGGCAACGCTTCGCGCACGATCATCGCGCCAATCCGAAAAATGTGCCGGCGACAAATTCTTGAGCTGCACCGCACTAAGGGGCCCCTTCAAAAGCCGCTCAATCTGCATAACTTCCCACTTATACCCGCGCTTCCGGGGCGACACCTCGCGGGCGTACCTTTCCAGAACTTCACCAAACCGCATAGCTGCAGCCAATTTTTCACCATGAAGTATTTTGTACTCTTCAAGAGCGGCCCAATCTTTGGCCTCTTGCCGAGACACAAATGTTTTCGATTTCCGAACTCCATTTCGGTCTATCTGAGCACAGAAGCCCTTGGTGTGTTTGCGAATCGAAGCCTTTCACGCACGGTGCGTGATTTGTGCGTGAATTGCAGCCGTTTTTTGCTGGCGTTAAACACGGTTTTCGCAGCACACCCATGCGCCAAGCTAAATTTTAAAGGTAATTACGGATCAAACACATTCAAAAACAGTGTTTGTGGTACCCAAGGCCGGACTCGAACCGGCACGCCTCGCAGCGGGAGATTTTGAATCTCCTGCGTCTACCATTCCGCCACTTGGGCACGAGGGAGGATGTAGCCCGAGGAAACGATTGGGGCAAGCCCCATTTGTTACCTTTTTGTATAGTTGTTAAACCTCGCCTTCTCTTGACCTGAAACGCATCACGTGGTGTTCAAGCATGAACCAACGGAGCAACCCACATGATACAACGCCTCTATGACTGGACGCTCAGTCTAGCCGAACACCGTCATTCCATTTGGGTGCTGGCGTTTGTATCGTTCTTGGAAAGTTCGATGTTCCCTATTCCGCCTGACATTATCATGATCCCAATGATCATCGCACGCCCTAGCCGCGCCTTTGTCATCGCGGGTGTGGCGCTGGTTGCGTCTGTCTTAGGTGGCTTGTTGGGGTATGCCATCGGTGCATTGGCCTTTGATGCGCTAGGCGAGCCGATCCTGAACGCACTTGGTAAGGCGGATTCGATGGCCGAGTTTGCAACCCGCTTTAATGACCTCGGGTTCTGGGCCGTGTTGGTAGCAGGCGTTACCCCCTTCCCCTACAAAGTCATCACAATCATGTCTGGCTGGACGGCCATGCCACTGGGGACTTTCATAGTAACGTCCATTCTTGCACGCGGTTTGCGCTTTTTCCTTGTGGCATTGCTGCTGTGGAAATTTGGCGCGCCAGTGCGTGACTTTATTGAAAAACGCCTGCCCCTAATGTTTACGATCGCTGTCGGGCTTTTGATCGCTGGCTTCTTTGTGGTGAAACTCCTATGAAACAGGTCCTCCTCGTCGCAACCATCGGATCAGCCGCAATTTTGCTAGGGGCTTTTGCATTTCAACACATTGGTGGCATGCCGCCGTGCAAATTATGTTTGTGGCAGCGCTGGCCACATGCTGCTGCGGCTTTGATTGGTGTCATCATTATCCTCACAGGTAAAATCCAGCTTGCATGGCTTGGTGCGCTTGCGTCTCTCAGCACTGCGGCCGTCGGCATGTACCATGTCGGGGTTGAGCAAGGCTGGTGGGAAGGTCCAACCAGCTGCACCTCGTCTGGTGTGTCCAATATGAGCTCTGAGGACTTGTTGAACCAGATCCTCGCCGCGCCGTTGGTGCGCTGTGATGATATTGCATGGCAAATGGCTGGCATCAGTATGGCAGGTTGGAATGCCATTCTTTCCCTTGTGTTGGCCGCTCTTTGGGTTGTGGCAGCCCGCCGAGGCTAACCAGCCTTTTGGGTGCTCAGCAGCAGGTTGGTCTCGGAAGACACAACACCGTCCAACTTGCGAATGCGGTTCAGCACCTCATCAAACTCAACCAACGTGGCTGAGCCGATCTCGACAATCAGGTCCCACCGCCCATTGGTTGAATGCACGGCGCGAAGTTCCGCCATGCCTGCCAGATGGCGCTTGATCCGATCAGCGCCGCGCCCCTCGATCCCGATCATCATCAGCCCGCGAACGGGATCCCGTGCCACATCTGCTCGCGTGATAACCGAAAACCCCACAATTTCACCGCGCGACTGAAGCCGCGCCAATCGCGCCCGCAGTGTAGTGCGCGATACGCCCAAGCGTGCGGCAAGATCAGAGAGAGAAGCCCGCGCATCATGGCGAAGTGCTGCAATCAACCTATCGTCCATATCATCCATATATCTATCCAAAATGATCAATTGATCTCCATTATGGACACTTTGATCGCTATTCATAGCCCACATATACCGAATACACAAAGGAAACAGGTAAAAGGATCACCTCATGACATCTCAACATTGCATACTTCAGGGCGCCCCCCTTGATTGTGGTAAAATACGCCGTGGTTGTATTATGGGGCCTGACGCCTACCGCACTGCTGGTCTTGAAGAGGCGCTTTGTAGTCTTGGTCACACAGTCACTGACATTGGCAACATCACACCAGCGCCCTTCACGGATGCCCCACATCCAAAGCTTCACCGCCTATCAGAAACCATCGCGTGGACACATGCGCTAGCCGATGCAACCGAAGCTGCATTTCCCCGTGGTCTGCCCATCACTATGGGTGGCGATCACGCATTGGCAGCGGGCACTGTGCTGGGTGCGATGCGCTATGCGGCAACGCAAAAGCGTCCGCTGTTTGTCCTGTGGCTGGATGCGCACAGCGACTTTCACACATTAGAAAGCACCGACAGCGGCAATCTACACGGCACACCGATGGCCTATATCACTGGGCGCGGCGCATTTCCTGATTGGCCTGCCCTGCCCGCACCTGTACCATTTGAAAACATCGCCATGGTTGGCCTGCGTTCGGTTGATCCTGCTGAACGCAAAGCCTTGCAAGACACTGCCATCACCCGCGTGGACATGCGCGAAATTGATGAAACAGGAATTGCCCGCCCCTTAGGCGCTTTCCTAGACCGCGTCGCGGCAGTGAATGGCATGCTGCACGTCTCTCTTGATGTTGATTTCCTTGATCCAGCCGCTGCGCCGGCTGTTGGCACCACCGTCCCTGGCGGCGCGACAGTGCGCGAAGGACATCTGGTGATGGAAATGCTCAATGACAGCGGCCTGATGACATCGCTTGATCTGGTTGAACTAAACCCGTTTCTGGATGAACGCGGCCGCACCGCCGAGCTGATGGTCGATTTGGCCGCTTCAGCAATGGGTCGCAACGTGTTTGACCGACCAACGCGGACCTTCTGATATGTATCCTCAAGCACCCTGTAATGTCGTCATGATCCGACCGCACCACTTTCGCTCAAACCCTGAAACACAGGGCGATAACGCCTATCAGACCGCATCACTGACAGATGTGAGCGATATAGCCCGTGCAGAGTTTGATGGGGTTGTTACCGCGCTTCGTGCTTGTGGCGTGACGGTACATGACTTTGACGATACATCGCGCGACACACCAGATTCAGTGTTCCCAAACAACTGGTTCTCAACCCATGCAGGTGGCCATGTCGCGATCTATCCAATGTATGCTGACAATCGCCGTCGCGAACGACGCCCTGACGTGATTGAACACCTCAAGACTGCGTTCCGTGTGCAGGATGTCATTGATTACTCTGGGCTTGAACAGGACAATCTAGCGCTTGAGGGCACAGGTGCGATGGTGCTGGACCACATCGGACGTGTGGCCTATGTCGCGCGTTCCTTGCGGGCTGATCCTGTTTTGCTTGAACGGTTTTGCACAGATTTCAATTTTGAACCTATCGCGTTTGACGCCACGGATTCAGCAGGGCGAGCCGTATATCACACCAATGTCCTAATGGCCGTGGGCACTCGTGTAGCCCTTGTTGGATTGGACATGATCACCGATCCCACACGCCGCGACATGGTGCGCATAAGATTGGAACAAACTGGTCGCGAAATCATCGCGTTGAGTGAGGCACAGATCAATGCCTTTGCCGGCAACGCAATTGAACTTGAAGGCAGCGATGGCCTGATCCTCGCGCTTTCGACGACAGCGCACCGTGCGCTAACACCAGAACAGATCACACAGATTGAGAAGTACGCCACGCTGCTGCCCCTCTCTATTCCCACACTTGAAACTGCCGGTGGTTCGGTGCGCTGCATGATTGCAGGCCTGCACCTTGCCCGTCGTTGAACAGAAGGAAAATCCCATGACCCAACCATCACAAAAAGCACTTGTCCCGTTTGTTAGCGTGGATCACATGATGCAGCTGATCAATCATATCGGCATGGCCCCTATGCTGCAGGGGCTCTGTCAGCGGATCGAAGATGACTTTCGCCGCTGGCCGCTGTTTGACAAGACACCGCGCGTCGCGTCGCACTCAGACGTGGGGGTGATTGAGCTGATGCCAACTTCGGATGGAGATGTGTACGGGTTTAAATACGTAAACGGCCACCCCGCCAATACCCAAGACGGGCTGCAAACAGTTACGGCCTTTGGCCTGCTGTCTGATGTGGCCACGGGATATCCCGTGCTGTTTTCGGAAATGACAATCCTCACGGCCTTGCGTACGGCAGCGACATCCGCGTTGGCGGCAAAAACACTGGCCCCCAAAGGCTCCAAGGTGATGGCAATGATCGGCAATGGCGCACAGTCCGAATTCCAAAGCATGGCGATGATGGCCATCGTTGGAATCGAAGAAGTCCGCCTGTATGATGTTGATCCGGCAGCAACAGCAAAATGTGCACGTAATCTGGAAGTTTCAGGATTGCGGATTGTGAGCTGCACCAGCGCCGAAGACGCGATCCTTGGTGCGCAGATCATCACAACCTGTACCGCAGACAAGCAATACGCAACCATCCTGACCGACAACATGGTTGGCGCCGGTGTGCACATCAACGCCATTGGCGGCGATTGCCCAGGCAAGACCGAGCTTGCCCCTGCCATTTTGCACCGCGCAGAGATATTTGTAGAATACCCCGAACAAACCCGCATTGAGGGCGAGATCCAACAGCTTGATCCTGATCACAAAGTCACCGAACTATGGGAGGTGATCACGGGCACCGCGACGGGACGCAAGGACGCCAAACAGATCACGCTTTTTGACAGCGTAGGTTTTGCAATCGAAGACTTCTCGGCGTTGTGTTACGTGCGCGACGCGATCAAAGGCACCACGTTTTTCGCCCCCCTAGATATGTTGGCCGATCCTGATGATCCACGTGATTTGTTTGGCATGGTGGCACGCGCAAAGTAAGTCAGCGGCGCGCAGTCACATCCACACCGTAAAGCCAATCAAATGCGCCCAGCATCCGCATGGGCGCAAGCCGGCTACCGATACGTAAAACATTGTGAGCAACCCAACGCACTGGTCCGGGCCGTAGATGATAACGCCACGCGTTACCTTCTGCGGCTTTGATCACCCGTTTCACACGGGCGGCGCGGGCTAGTTGGTAGGCAGGTAATGCCGCAATCCCGTCTTTGCACACGTGATCCGCCAAAACCCATGCATCCTCGAACGCCATGTTCGCCCCTTGGGCAAGAAACGGCAACGTCGGGTGCGCCGCATCGCCCAACAAGGCAATGCCGCCTCTTTGCCAGACGGGCGCAACCGGATGCCTGTGCAAGCCCCAAAGAGTGGTCGCTTCAACCGCGTTTATCATATCCCCAGCCATGCCATCAAAATCTGCAAATGCAGCACGCAGATTTGCCGGATCGTCTGGATGGTTCCAGCCCTCGTTGGCCCAACCTTTTCGTTCTTCAACTGCGACGAGGTTCACCATAAGGCCGCCGCGCAACGGATAACTGACCAAATGCCGCCCCGTGCCCATCGTCACCATCGCCACATTAGGATGACCAACTGTATTAGGTACAGTGGCGCGCCATGCCACCTGCCCCGTAAAGAACGCATCATCCGTACCGTTAAGCGTCTGGCGCGCGACTGAATGAATGCCGTCCGCCCCGACAATCAGCTCAGCGCGCCGCAACGTGCCATCAACCAAGGTTAGTTCAGGGATATCGCCAGCAGTGACCGTTTGAACATGCGCACCCATTTCGAAGCTGACGTTATGTTCCCGTGCCGCCTGCGCCAGAACATCAATCAAATCAGCACGGTGCATAAACAGATAAGTTTGATCATCCGGGAGCCGCGTCAAATCAAGACGGGCAACATCGCCCAAACGATCAAAGGCCTGCATGACAACAGCTTGACCGCGCACAGCCCCACGATCAACCAGCCGCTTTTCCAAGCCCAACGCACGCAGTACGGCCAATCCGTTTGGACTGACTTGCAGGCCAGCGCCAACTTCACGGATCGCCGCAGCGCGTTCTAGCACCGTTACCGCAACGCCGCGCTGTGCCAACGCGATGGCCGCAGCCAAACCGCCAATGCCCGCCCCAACTACAATTGCATTGTTAAGACCCATCCCAGATCTCCTATAAAACGACAGACGCCCCTAAAACGAAAGACGCCGCAGTCTTCACTGCAGCGCCCAATTCTCTTTGAGGATGCGAAGCATCATCCAAATATCACAATATTGACCGCCAGTGGCGATCAATCGTCGCGGTGAACTTTTTCGCGGCGCTCGTGACGCTCTTGCGCTTCAAGGCTCATTGTTGCAATTGGACGAGCATCAAGGCGCTTAAGAGAAATGGGATCGCCCGTAACCGAACAGTACCCAAATTCTTCTTCATCAATCCGCCGTAACGCAGCGTCAATTTTACTAACCAATTTGCGGGCGCGGTCCCGCGTACGCAGTTCCAACGCACGATCAGTTTCTTCAGAAGCACGGTCATTCACGTCCGGAATATTACGCGTCCCATCCTGAAGAGTTTCAATAGTATCGCGACTACCCTCAAGTAGTTCCGCCTTCCAATTCAATAACTTGCGGCGGAAATACTCCACCTGCTTGTCATTCATGAATGGTTCGTCCTCAGCTGGACGGTAATCATCCTTCAAAAACGTTTCCTGTTTCACTTTGTCCAACTCCTTAGCGGCCTTCGACATTGTCACTTGGAATACTCCCTCACGACATCTCCCATTGGCGGCGGTTTATAGGACGGATGAGCGATTGTCACTACACAATCACGCGCTATGATCCGCAGCGAAACATACGAACCGAATGAACTAGAAAGTTGATTACGATATGAAATTCCAAGGTACCGCCGACTATGTCGCAACGGACGATCTGAAAATTGCGGTTAACGCGGCGGTCCAGCTGGAACGCCCCCTTTTGGTTAAAGGGGAGCCCGGCACAGGTAAAACAGAACTTGCGCGGCAGGTGTCCGCTGCACTGGGTTTACGCATGATCGAATGGAACATCAAATCCACCACCCGCGCGCAGCAAGGTCTATATGAATATGACGCGGTCAGCCGCCTGCGCGACAGCCAACTGGGTGAAGAAAAAGTACACGACGTGTCCAACTACATCCGCAAAGGTAAGTTATGGGATGCGTTTGAGGCTGGTGAGAAGGTTGTGCTGTTGATCGACGAGATCGACAAAGCCGACATCGAGTTCCCGAACGACCTTTTGCAAGAGCTCGATAAGATGGAATTCCACGTCTATGAGACAGGCGAAACGGTAAAGGCGGCGGTCCGCCCCATCGTAATCATCACGTCCAACAACGAAAAGGAATTGCCAGACGCATTCCTGCGCCGCTGCTTCTTTCACTATATTCAATTCCCAAGCATGGAAACGTTGAAACAAATCGTCGAAGTCCACCACCCAGGGATCAAGCCAGACCTGCTGACAACTGCACTGACACAGTTCTATGAAATCCGTGATCAACAGGGGCTCAAGAAAAAGCCGTCGACTTCAGAAGTGATTGATTGGCTCAAGCTGCTGTTGGCCGAAGATCTGGATGCCAAAGACCTTGCTGCAAGTGGCACCTCTGCACTGCCCAAACTGCACGGTGCATTGCTCAAGAACGAGCAGGACGTACACTTGTTTGAACGCCTTGCCTTTATGGCGCGCGGCGGACGTTAAACATACTAAACTGGCGGGCACTGATCTATCTGGTGCTCGTCGGCCCCCTACATCACCTTGTACTTATCATTGCAACGTTACCGCCAACGCTACTATTCCCTCCCAATTTGCTGCTGCAACTTATCCTTGCAGTGCCGAATTTCTGTCCTGTGATTTCTTGGGCTGTGCCAGCACTGCTTAGCTGGCTGGACCTGATTCCCCCCAAAGCTGCCACGGCCCGATTCCGGGTAATTGTGGTTTTGGCCGCATTACTATGTGTCGCAGCGACCTTCTTGACTGTGATCATCGGGGTAATGACCCTAAAGGAAGCTACAATTGTCTATCTTATGGCGGTAGCAATACTGCATATAGTAGTGTTACGCTGGCTGACGTAACCTGACCACACGGCAGCTAACCCCTTTGAACTGTGGCTTTTTCGCATCCACAGCCACAGGCCCGCCTCAATCTGGAAAATTTGCCACTATTTTGCCTTAATTGCTCCCTACCGAGGACAGGTTGAGAGGCGAAAAGATCTCCAATTGAAGCTCAAAAGGGCAGGCAGGCAGAGTTATGAGTACCCAGATCGCACAGTACGTGCGTGTGCAGAACGCACACTTTTCAACATCTTCCAGGACACTTCTAGCACAAGTTGATCCAACATGAAGTCACGTATCGCCCTTATTCTCGCAATGGCGTTAAATGCGTGTACTCCCACTCACAGTGGTGATGTCTCTCGGGCATTGCCGATCAGCGACAGTTCTTTGCCGCCGATAAAAGTATTCGCTACAGGTAACCATGTTGGCCCTGTCCGTGCCAACAACGATCTTGCGCTGGATTTCATCGAGCTGTCCTTCAAGCTCGAAAGTGGTCGCGAACTCCCTATCTTCACTCGATTTGAAGGTCCAGTGACCGTTGCGGTGATTGGCGAACAACCTGCATCCCTGCAGCATGATTTGTCCCGCCTTTTAGGGCGCTTACGCCGCGAAGCTGGCATCGATATTACCCAGATTAACGCACCTCGTGCGAACATTACAATCAATGCTGTCCCACGCAAAGAGATCCGCAAACTACTGCCGCAGGCGGCTTGTTTTGTTGCCCCGAATGTCAGCACATTGGACGAATACCGCAGAGCGCGTAAAACGAAAAAAACAAACTGGTCCCAGTTGCGCAAACGCGAACGCCTGGCGATTTTCCTACCAAACGACGTGAGCCCGCAAGAGGTTCGCGACTGCCTGCACGAAGAACTAGCGCAGTCGCTTGGTCCACTTAACGACCTGTATCGTCTGCCCGATTCGGTCTTTAACGACGACAATGTGCACACGGTTTTGACCGGATTTGATATGTTGATGCTACGCACTTACTACTCCGCGCAGCTACACAACGGTATGACCCGTGGTCAGGTGGCAGCCACCCTGCCCCACATCCTACGCAACCTGAACCCACGCGGCGAAACCACAACAGCCAATTTCGCAACCCGCACACCAATCCAGTGGAAGCACGCCATCGAAACGGCCCTTGGTCCGGCTTCCAACCGCAATGAGCGCCTTAAGGGCGCATCAGAGGCCCTCAACATCGCCAAAGCCATGGGGTGGAGAGATCAGCGCCGCGCCTTTGCGCATTATGCGATGGGTCGTGTCCTGCAGCGTGAAAATCCAAAAGAAGCGCAGAAGCACTATTCCGCAGCCAAACAATTTTATGCCGCAACACCGGGCACAGGCTTGCACCAAGCCTATGTCGCCACCCAGTTGTCAGCCTTTGCGATCAGCCAAGGCCAAGGCACGCAAGCGCTGCACCTAATTGCACCGCACATAGAAACCGCACGTCTGAACGAGAACGCCGCATTGCTTTCTACGTTGCTGCTGCTACGTGCTGAAGCGCTGGATCTGGAAAGCCGCCCCGCCGAAGCAGAAGCCGTTCGTATGGACAGTTTAGGATGGGCACGATACGGATTTGGCTCTGACTGGGCTGTGCGGGCCAAGCTGCGTGAGATTTCATCGCTCAACCCGCTCAAAGGATAGCCCGTAAACACAAAAGGGCTGAACTATGATTGTAATTGGGTTGGCGATACTTGGTATCATTATTGGCAGCATCACGGCGAGACGACGTAACGGAAATCGCAAAGACATTGCCCAATACGCAGCTGGCTATGGCATGGCGTTCCTGATTGTGGGTATGTTTCTCACAGTTATAATCGACCGGATCGTCAGCTAATGTTTCTACCCTTCTTCGAACAACTGCGTGCCCATAAAGTTCCCGTTTCAATGCGGGAATTTTTGGCATTTCTAGATGGCATGTCTGCGGGCCTAGCCACCTATGATGTTGAGGCCTTCTATTACCTCGCGCGGGTTTCGATGGTGAAGGATGAACGCAACATCGACAAATTCGACCAAGCCTTTTCAGCAACGTTTTCCGGCTTGGAAAACATCACGGTAGATCAGGTTCTTAAAGCGGTAGACATCCCTGAAGAGTGGCTCAGAAAGATGTCTGAAAAGCATCTGAGCGAAGAGGAAAAAGCCGAGATCGAAGCCCTTGGCGGTTTTGATAAGCTGATGGAGACGCTAAAAGAGCGCCTGAAAGAACAGGAAAAGCGCCATGAAGGCGGCAGCAAATGGGTTGGCACGGGTGGTACCTCCCCGTTTGGTGCCTACGGCTATAACCCCGAGGGCGTGCGCATTGGCCAAAAAGAAGGCCGCCATGGCAAGGCTGTAAAGGTCTGGGACAAACGGGAATTCCGCAATATGGATGACACCGTTGAACTGGGCACGCGCAACATCAAAGTCGCGCTGAAACGCTTGCGTCGCTGGGCGCGCGATGGTGCCCGAGAAGAGCTGGACCTGAACGGCACAATCCGCTCGACTGCTGAACAGGGTTATCTAGACGTAAAAACCCGCCCCGAACGGCGGAATGCCGTAAAAGTGCTGTTGTTTCTTGATGTTGGCGGCTCAATGGATCCCCACATCAAAGTTGTCGAAGAACTGTTCAGCGCAGCGCGTTCAGAATTCAAACATATGGAATCCTTCTATTTCCATAACTGCCTTTACGAGGGGGTATGGCGTGACAACCGCCGCCGCTGGGATGCTCAGACACCTATGCATGAAGTCCTGCGCACCTATGGCCCGGATTATCGCTGCATATTTGTTGGCGATGCCTCCATGTCGCCCTATGAAATAGCCTACCCCGGTGGTGCCAATGAACATTGGAACCCTGAAGCTGGATCAGTTTGGTTGGGGCGTGCACGCGAGCAATGGAAATCAAACCTTTGGATCAATCCGATCCCGGAAAAATACTGGTCCTACACGCAATCCATTACGATGATCCAAGAGATATTCGACAATGACGCAATGGTGCCTATGACCCTAGAAGGACTGAGCCGAGGCATGAAAACGCTCACGCGTTAGGGCACCTCACCGTTTGTCTGCGTGAAATATCCAGTGGCGCAATTGATTGGGTCTTAACTCCGCACAAAGAAGTGTGATGAATTCGGTATGACACTAAGAAGATCACAAATTTCAGACGCCTCAAGCATCGCTGCTATTTCGATTGAAGTATGGATTGGCACCTACCTCAAAAGAGGCGTGAGCGCTTTCTTTGCTGACTATGCACTGAGTGAATTCACAACAGCAAAGACCCTGTCCCTCATTTCTGATCCTGCCGAATTCATTCTTGTCTCTGAAAATGAAGATGGTATTGACGGGTTTATGCGTCTATCCTCGGGCCGTAAAGCACCCGTAAAGGGTTGTTCAGAAATGGAAATATCCACGCTCTACATTCAACCACGCCATCATGGAAAAGGTATCGGAAAGCGCTTGCTAAATGCCGCGCTAGAGCACGCCAAAGATGAGGGAAGTGACTCTATTTGGCTTACGACCAATGCCGAAAATACTCCGGCAATTGCCTTTTATCTGTCGCAAGGATTTGAACTGGTGGGCGAGACGCAGTTTCGCATCCAAGAAGAAGGCTATCTGAACAACGTCTATTCTTACCGCTTCAACTAAGATCGAACCAAGTTGACAAAGTCCGCTCATTTTCTACGCGCGGGACTTCTTTTGCTTAGGAATACAGCGGCGGCCACCAAACAGATCGCTAACTCAACAGCAAACGTCCAATGAAAGACAAAGTTCCAAACCCACCAATTGTACTGCGCCGGAACCTCAACAACATTGAGATGCATATCGGACAGGGGTTTGAGCCAAAAAATTTCAGCAGCAAAGCTATCTAGGAACATGTGAAGTGTCAGGCAGACCAAGCCAACTAAAATGTATGCGTGCATCCACGCTTTCTTGGTATGCCACGAAAAAAGCCACGCACACATCGCAAGGGCACACCAGAACAATGGCCAGTGGAATATATACGCGTGATGTCCGGTTTGTCGGTTATCGACCAAGTAGAACCAAAGCAGATCCAAATCAGGTAAGACTGAACAACCAATCCCAAAGGCCAGCAGGCGACATTTGTTAGTTTGTTTCTGCGCAACAAGGCTAGAAGCCAAATATCCGGCAGGGATGTGCGCGATAAACATATTTCCAGCTTAACCTATTCAACAAAACCAATGGCATATGCCACGATCCACTCCGGCCTATCTCGTCCCTGCCCTTTAAAGGCGGATAGCCGCACATTGCTGCGCGGCTATCAATCAGGTCGCATTAGATTTCGATTTAGCCTGTGATGGCCGCGACGGCCCGCTTGGTCATCACGCCAACCAAATGTGCGCGGTATGTGCCTGTGCCGTGCAAATCACTGATCATCTCGGATCCGTCAGCTGAAAGGCCGGCAACCGCATCTGCGCTAAAATTGCTGCTCAGTGCCGCTTCGGCTTCGGTCCAACGGAACACGCCGTTTTCGGACGCGCCTGTTACGGCAACCCGTACACCATCGGCGAATTTGGCGACAAAGACCGCAACCAGCGGAAAACGTGACGCTGGCTGGAGGTGCTTTTCGTAATGCGCTGCCTCAGGGATCGGGAACTTCACCGCAGTGACGATCTCACCCTCTTCCAGTGCAGTATCAAACATGCCTTGGAAATAGTCGTCGGCCGCGATCTCACGGGTGTTGGTCACCACGGTTGCGCCAGAGGCAAGCACACCCGCAGGATAACACGCGGATGGATCATTATTGGCCACCGAGCCGCCAATTGTACCACGGTTGCGCACAGCCGGATCACCAATACGTGCCGCAAGGGAGGCAAGCGCCGGATAGCTGGCTGCTGCCTCTTGGGCCACAGTTGCGTGGGTTGTTGCGCCACCAACAGAAAGCACTGCACCGTCTTTTGAGACGCCTTTCATCTCGGAAATGCCATGCAGCGACACCAGCACTGAAGGTGCTGCAAGGCGCGCCTTTAGCGTTGGGATCAGTGTTTGGCCCCCACTTAGCGGCTGCGCCTCGTCGCGCGTTAGTGCCTGCACCGCATCGGCAATGGTGCTGGGCATTTCAACATCAAAATTATACATCTTGTCTTCCTTTCAGGTGCGGCACTGCGCCAATCCACCCTTTTCAAATCTCAATGCACAATCGATGCCCCAAACGGGCCACCGATTGCAATTATTCTCAGCTGTTCATGGCTTCCCAGACACGGTTAGGGGATACTGGCATGTCGATATGGCCGACATCCTTACCGCCCGAGCGCATGGCATCCAAAACCGCGTTGACCACAGCAGGAGGAGACCCGATTGCCCCCGCCTCGCCGCAACCCTTTACGCCCAATGGGTTATGCGTACACGGTGTCTGGCACGAATGGTCTACGTCATAAAACGGCAGATCAGACGCGCGCGGCATCGCGTAATCCATGTAGCTAGCGCTTAGCAATTGGCCATCGCTATCATAGGCGCAGTTTTCCAGCAGCGCCTGCCCGATCCCTTGGGCAATACCGCCGTGCACCTGACCGGTTACAATCATCGGGTTCACTACGTTCCCGAAATCATCCGCAGCCGAGAATCGCTCGATTGTGACTTGACCCGTTTCCGGGTCCAGCTCGACCTCACAGGCATAAGCACCTGATGGATAGGTAAAGTTCGACGGATCATAAAATGCAGTTTCTTCCAGACCCGGCTCAATCTCTTCCAATGGGTAGTTGTGGGGCACATAGGCCGCCAATGTCACCTCACCCCAAGCGACGGATTTATCCGTGCCTGCAACAGTAAATGCACCGTCTTTCAGCTCCACATCGGACTCGGAAGCTTCCAGCAAGTGGCTGGCGATTTTGGTGGCCTTTGCGATGATTTTTTCCGTGGCGCGCACCATGGCAGAACCACCCACCGCAAGGGAGCGGGACCCGTAAGTCCCCATACCCATTGGTGTATTGGCAGTGTCGCCGTGCACAACCTCGACCATATCCTCGGGGATACCGATCATCTCGGCGACCACTTGGGAGAAGGTCGTCTCATGCCCCTGCCCGTGGCTGTGGCTGCCTGTCATGACAACCAGACCACCAGTGGCGTTCACACGTACTGTGCAGCTTTCAAACAGACCCGCACGTGCGCCAAGTTGCCCAACAAGGTTGGACGGCGCGATGCCGCAAGCCTCGATATAGCAGTTGACGCCAAAGCCGCGCAGCTTGCCCGCAGCCTCGGATGCGGCGCGGCGCACTGCAAATCCAGGAATGTCGGCCATCTCTTCGAGCTTGTCCATCGTCGCAACATAATCACCTGTGTCATATTCCACAGCAACTGGCGTGGCGTATGGGAACTCCATGACAAAGTTCTGGCGGCGCAGTTTGATCGGATCAACCTTCAGCTCATGCGCTGCTTTATCCACCAAACGTTCTAGCTGGTATGTCGCTTCGGGGCGACCAGCACCGCGGTAGGCGTCAACTGGCACTGTGTTGGTAAAGACCGCTTTTACGTTCACATAGATCAGTGGTGTCTTATAGTTCCCCGCCATCAATGTACCGTGCAACCACGTTGGAACAGACGGTGCAAAGGTGCTGAGGTACGCCCCCATGTTGGCGTAAGTATCCGTGCGCAGCGCAGTAAAGTTGTTGTCTTTGTCCAACGCCAGCTGAATTTTGGTCACGTGATCGCGGCCATGTGCGTCTGACATGAATGCCTCAGAGCGTGACGAGGTCCATTTAACCGCACGGTTACACGCTTTGGCCGCAAAGGTCACAAATGCTTCTTCCTGATAGTGGAAGATTTTTGTGCCAAAACCGCCGCCCACATCTGGTGCAACAACACGCAGTTTGTGTTCTGGGATGCCCAAAACAAACGCGCCCATGAGCAGGCGAATAACATGCGGGTTCTGGCTGGTGGTGAAGAGCGTGTGATCACCAGTGCCACGGGAATAATCGCCAACGGCCACGCGTGGCTCCATCGGGTTGGCAACAAGGCGGTTGTTCACCAGCTCTAGGGTGGTGACATGCGCCGCCTCTTCAAACGCGGCATCAACCGCGCCTTTGTTTTCTTCAACAAAGCCCCAGTCATAACACAGGTTCGACGTTAGATCGTCGTGGACTTTTGTTGCGCCATCTTTGACGGCTTCTTTCATGTCCACCACGGCGGGCAGTTCCGAAATATCAAGCGCGATAGCTTCGGCTGCGTCGCGTGCTTGCTCTAGCGTTTCAGCAACAACTGCGGCGATGGGTTCGCCAACGTGGCGGACCTTGCCATCCGCCAGCACAGGGTGGCGCGGTTCTTGCATCGGTTCGCCGTGTTTATCCGTTACTTGCCACCCACAAGGGACTGACCCAACGGCAGCAAAATCAGCGCCTGTGAAAATCTTGACCACACCGGGCATGCCATCAGCTGCGGATGTGTCCACGCTATTGATCGTGCCATGCGCAATGTCCGAGCGCAGGAAAAACACATGCGCCTGACCGTTTACATTGATGTCATCTGTGTAGTTGCCTTCTCCGGTCAAAAACCGGACGTCTTCGCGCCGCTTACTGCTGGCACCGATACCAAAATCCTTAGGCATTTTATTCCTCCCTAGGGTCAGTCCGCAAAAAGCGCGACCCAATCAGTAATGAATTTCAACACAACCGCCCTGTTGGCAGACGGATGTGGCTATTTCTGATGCAAACCAAAGCGGACACCGCTTGGATCACTTAGGGTGGCAAAACTGCCTTGTTCGGCGGCACCTGTGATCACTCCCATCACGGCCCCCTGCTATTTGCACCCATTCATTTGTGGCTTTACCACGCCCATCGCCCATCTTTGTCCACGTCCAACCTATGTAAGCGGTCGAGGCATTGGCATCTTGCGTGCCTGTTTTGATGAGGTTCGGGTTGTTCACTGCTTATTCAGCCGCGATCGCGCTAACGTCCTGACCGGATGCGGCCATAATCGCCTTGACGATATTGTGGTAACCTGTGCAGCGGCAAATATTGCCATCTAGGTAGTGACGCACATCATCTACGGTTGGCTTGGGGTTGTCTTTCAACAGGGCAGCTGCTGACATCACCATACCGGGTGTGCAAAAACCGCACTGCAGGCCGTGGTGATCCTGAAATGCCTGCTGGATCGTGTTGAGCGTCCCATCTGGGGCCGCTTGCCCCTCAATTGTGGCCACTTCGGATCCGGCAGCCTCAACCGCAAGCATCGTGCAGGATTTAACGGCAACGCCGTCTACATGCACAACACATGCACCGCACTGGCTTGTATCACAGCCCACATGGGTACCAGTCATGCCCATATTTTCACGTAAGAATTGAACCAGTAGCGTGCGGCCTTCGACATCGCCAGACGCTGCCTTACCATTCACGGTCATGTTAACCTGTGTCATTCATGTCCTCCCAGACTTCTCAAGATTTCTATTATTGAAACCGAGTTAAGCATGGCTCTGGCATGTTGAGAACTAAAAAGTTTCCTTGACGCGGGAAGTTACGCAACGGTTTGTTGTTAGCTGCGTGCGCGACGCGGCTGTGGACGTGTCGGAATTTCCTTGAGCAATCCGCCTACTCCCATCGCTGAAATGTCCTTTGAGGTCACTTCGACACCGCACACCACACGTGACAAAACCCAATCAGCACCATTCAAAGCGGGTGAACGCGCACATCCCGGTAAGCCGATAACCTGCTGCTGCCCCAAAGTACCCAAAAACAGTAGGTTTCCCGGATCAACGGGCATGCCAAAACGGGTGACATGCCCCCCCGCCTGAACCAATGCAGCAGGTGCGACATCATCAATGTCCGAGGTAGCCGATCCCGTCAAAATCAAAACCAGTGGCGTGTCTGCGGCTTCAATCGCTGCCTGTAACGCGTCCTCATGGTGGGTTGTCATCTGAACGGATGTGAGCGCAACATCTAACGCAGTAAGGCGGTCCTCAATGGCTTGTCGGCCTTTGTCGCCAGCGCCGCCCGGGATTTCCGTGATGATCAGTGTAGCGGAGGCCACAACAGGCGCAGCTAGTCGCGCAGCCCCTTGTGCTTTTTCGACTGCGTCATTCAACGCGACTTCAGGCACAGCGTAGGAAATAATCTTGATCGTGGCGACCAAATCACCTGCGCGCAGTTGGTGATGTGCAGGAACTGTTGCCACAGTTATCATGGGATCGACCCCATTCACCGCATCTAGCGCTGACACGTCCAGCACCGCAACTCCGGCGGTTTCAGCGATCAAATTAACCCGTCCGGTAAAGGCCACACTGCGCCGCAACCCGACGCTGCCCTCTAACATCGCATCCGCCAACGCATCAGCCGCAGCGTTTTCCGCCACATCCCCAGCCTCTATCTGCGCAACGGTAACATCCACATGTCCCGCGGCCAAAAGCGCGTCAATGTCACCCTGATCCAGCACAAGCCCTTTGCGCAAACGCCCCTTTGGCAACGCCATGGAATGAGCTAAAACAGCGCCAAGCGCCAAATGTGTCGTCACGGAACCGAATTTCATGGGGTGCGCAACACTTCAATCATTTGAGCAAGGATCGACACAGCAATCTCTGAGGGACCCGAGGCAGCGATATTCAGACCAACAGGACCGTGAATACGCGCAATTGTGTGCGGGTCAAACCCTGCTTCAGATAGGCGTTCAATCCGACTGGCATGAGTGCGCGTAGATCCCAACGCCCCGATGTAAAACGCTCCTGACCGCAGGCCAACATGCAATGCAGGATCATCCAACTTGGGATCATGCGTGAGCAGCACCAATGCTGTGCGGGTATCAATCCCCACCTCTTCGATTGCGGCATCAGGCCAGTCATTAATCACACGTACATTGGGAAAGCGTGCCGTTGAGCCAAAAGCCTCGCGCGGGTCGATCACAACGGGATCAAAGCCTGCGATCTGCGCCATAGGAACCAACGCCTGAGCGATGTGAACTGCGCCGACAACAACCAACCGTAATGGCGGATTGTGGATGGCCACAAATGTTTTGCCATCCTCTTCAATACCTGAACGGTCTTTGAGAAAGCGGTTCTCGTGCCCCTCAGATACCAGCGCATGCTCGGTTCCTTTCAAGCTTACGCTATAGGCCACCGGCGTACGCGCGGCGCGGGCGGCAACCAGTGCCTCCAGCATTTCTTGGGGCATACCGCCTGCGCCAACCGGCTCAACCAAAATGCGGATATTGCCACCGCAGGCCAGACCAACAGCAAATGCGTCACCGTCACTAATGCCATATTCCAGCACCTTGGTTTCGCCGTCCTCCAGCGCCTCTATGGCCTCGACCACCACAGCGCCTTCCACACAGCCCCCCGAAACAGAACCTTCCATTTCGGCGGTATCAGACACAACCATCTGTGCCCCCACACGCCGCGGCGCGGAGCCCCATGTCTCAATCACAGTAGCAAGGGCTGCACGTTTGCCCGCGCGGATCCAGGCCAGTGCTTGCTCCGGTGCACCTGTTATAGTTTGCATCTACCGTATCCTTCTATGATGACTTGAGAAATTGGATCTTCTTGCGTCAAAATGCATGCGTTTCAGTCCAAGGTAAGATCGTGTTCCCTTGCACGCAAGCCCTCCCCCTACTACATCTAAATTAACAGAGCCAAAAGGAAGACCACATATGCCCATGCAAGCCAATGAAATCGAAGACCTTCTGCGCCTCACCTTTCCGGACGCCCAGATCGTGGTCGAAGGCAACGACGGTGTGCATATGGCAGCAATGGTGACCGATGAGAGCTTTCGCGGTAAGAACCGTGTCCAACAGCAACGCGCCGTATACGCAGCCCTAAAAGGCAAAATGGATGGCGCCAACGGCGATCTACACGCGCTGGCTCTTACGACTAAAGTGCCGGAGTAAAGCAATGTGGGTTTGGATGTTGGGGGCTGCAGTGCTGGGTGTCGCGGGAGTTTGCGTATTGCAATACCGCGCGGCGAACCACAGCTATGTTCCATTTTCCCAACGCCAACCAAACCGCGGCGGACCAAACAAGAAAAAGCCAGCCCTCGGCCATGAAGCATTAGACATGACAGGCGTTTATCGAACCCAACGCATCCACCAGGGTCTAGAGCGGACCACAATGCCTATGCCGCGTCTTTTCAATCGCAAAGACGCCCCCGAAAATGACATCATCAATCCCGAAGGCCTCTCCTTGCCGGATGATGAAACCTATAGCGCGCGGTATCACACCGCGTTCCACAAAGCTAAGAATAAGGACCAGAGCCAATGAGCGACGTAAACCAAACCATCAAAGACGCAGTCACCGGCAACGATGTTGTTCTATTTATGAAGGGCACAAAAGAAATGCCGCAGTGTGGTTTCTCATCACGCGTTGCTGGTGTCCTGAACTACATGGGCATTGAGTATGCAGATGTGAACGTATTGGCTGATGAAACCATGCGCCAAGGCATCAAGGACTTCTCAGACTGGCCAACCGTTCCGCAGCTGTACGTCAAAGGCGAATTTGTTGGCGGTTGTGACATCATCACCGAGATGACCCTGTCCGGCGAATTAGACACGTTGTTTACCGACAACGGTGTAACTTTCGACAAAGACGCCGCAGATAAAATCCGCGAAGCCAACGGCTAAACTTTAGACATCCAGATACGAAAAAGCGCGCCCCTTTTGGAGGCGCGCTTTTTTTATGTGCAATTGTATCCAACGCGTACTTAAGCCGCTGGCCCATAAATCTACTTCAAAGAAAATTTGCCGGATTGTGCTGCAAGCCTGCCAATACCAATGCTGCATTTCGAGCGATTTACACTCCAAATCTCATTGTCCCAACTGCAGTGCCAATGCCCCGTCCTGTTGGGTGTTCCAACACAAAAATACCTGTTTCCATCAGATCGACAGCAGTCGTTTTAGGGGTATTAAACGCCCCAAGTTCCCTTCGACGCTGTCGTGTTTGTATGGCTGATATGGCCAAATCGATGCCCGGCAGACACCTGTTTGGCTTCGTTGAGGTTGGTACATCAGAAGCCCAACTCTCAGGAACACCAATTCGAATGACACTTAAAACGCAACTATCTTATGGATATGCATTATGGACATCACTCTGATCAAAACCTTTATCGAGGTCGCCAACACAGAGTCTTTTGCGGCCGCTTGTGACCGCCTGTTTGTCACTCAATCCGCCGTCAGCCTACGCATTCAACGGCTTGAGGACAGCTTGGGCCATCCCTTGTTCACGCGGTCTAAGGCGGGTGCGATCCTGACACCAGAGGGCGCCCAGTTTGAACGTTATGCCCTGAGCCTGCTGAGAATTTGGGAAGAAGCGCGCCAACAAATCGCAATCCCAGCAGGGTATAGCCGCGCACTCTCGTTAGGCGGGCAGTATTCATTATGGCCGCGCTTGGGGTTTCGCTGGTTGGACCGTCTACAAGCTGTCATGCCGAAACTCAGCATTAGAACGGAATTGGGCATGCCAGATAGGCTCACGCGGTTCCTGATGGAAGGTGTCGTGCAAGCGGCCCTCATATATACGCCACAATTGCGCCCTGGCCTGTTGGCCGAAAAGGTGATGGAGGATGAACTGGTCATGGTCGCATCTTACCCCGATGCCTCTGTCTCTGATGCAAGTGACTATGTGCTTGCAGAATGGGGTCCGGAATTCACCCAAGCTCATGCTTTGGCGCTGCCCCATCTCACAAACTCAGGCCTCACCATGAACCTTGGTGCACTGACGGGCGACTATATCGCAAACCGCCATGCCAAAGCCTACCTTTTAAAGCGGTCAGTGCAGCGCCAATTAGATACGGGAAACTTGCATATTGTGGCGGACGCGCCACGTTTTAGCCACCCGTCGTGGATTGTTTGGCGCAAAGACCTCGATGAGGATCTTGCAAAAATTGCCCGCACAACACTGACCGGAGTTGTACAAGAGACTGAAAACGCGCTGGAAAATACAACAGTGCACAACCCTGACAGCATGGAAGACCTCTACACTGATGAGTCAGCTAGAAATTCAAATTTATAATACTCACTTCATACACGAGTTTTTCAAATTTCACTCCAGTCAACATCAGAATTAGGTCTCTCCAAGCAGAGATGCTTCCGATCGACGGCAGCCTTGCCGGACGGCGGAACAACTCCTTGAAAGGGATTGAAACATGAACATGCTAATGAAACTGGCAACTGTCTCAGCGCTAGCGTTAATGGTTGGCGCCCCCGCATTTGCACAAGACTCTCTCACTGGTATCCAATCACTGAACGACCAGATCGACGATATCGCTGATAACGTAAACGACGATCTGGCAAATGGCTCGGATGCGGAACGTTATGGCACCAATGGAGTTGCACAGGGCTGGCGCGGTTCCTTTGCGCTGTCTGCTTCCGGTACATCCGGCAACACAGACAATGGCGAAATATCTGGCGCGGGTCGCCTGACATACGGTGTTAACGACTGGAACCATTTGATCGGATTTGCCGCAGAATACGGCGAAGCAAATGGCCTCAAAAGCGAAGAGAAATTCTTTGCGACCTATGAGGGTAGCCGCTATTTCTCACAAGAATTCTATGGGTTCGGCGTGGCACGTTTTGAATATGACGGATACCTGACAGATGCAGACAACAACGGCATCGACGGATCCACAACAGACGCCTTCTTGGGCTTTGGTCCTGGGTACCGTGTGTTGAACAAGGAAAACCACACATGGCGCGTCCAAGCAGGTCCCGGTGTGCGCTACTTTAAGGACGTGACAGGCGATTCCGAAACCGAAGTCGGCTTTATCGCCACCTCGCGCTACTTCTACGGCTTCAACGATACCGTGTCATTCACAATGGATACCGACATTCTGGGTTCTGATGTGAACACAACCGTCACCAACGATGCTGGCATAAACTATAAAATGTCCAAAAATCTGTCCACGCGTGTAAGCTATCGCACAGAATACAACACCGATCCGGCAGCGGGCCTGAAATCCACCGACAACACTCTTGGGGTGTCTTTGGTTCTAGGCTTCTAAGTTAAGTAGCGACCAATACTCTTCCGGTGGTCTATGACCTCGTACCATCCGGAAGAGACTATGAAGGGAGGATGGGGAATTACATCCTCCCTTTTCTATGCGTGCTAGCCCAAACGATGGCTAACCGCCGACTTTTTCGTCTATCTCAGCTGCCAGCGATTCTGCGCGGGCTGCGATTTCGGCTAATGTGTCAGTGACCGATTGCGGCACAACAGGCACTTCGATGCGTTCCGGCTCGATCACGACGTTGCGCAGACCTTCCAGTTCGGCCTCACGTTCGGCCAACTCAGCGCGGACTTCGGCGATCTTATCTTCGACGCTCGCGGTTTTATCCGCCAGCATCAGGCCAGCCATCAACAGCATGCGCGCTTCGGGCATACGGCCCACCGCGTCGGCCAGTACTTGGGCCTCATCGTCCAGCATTTTGGCAGCAGAGTGCAGATAGCTTTCTTCACCCTCCTGACAAGCCACATCAAAATGGCGACCGCCAATGGAAATCTTTACCTCTGGCATTATGCGTCCTCCTGAGGGGCATTCGTGTCGGATGCAGCATCAATCAACGGCTGAAGGCTGGCAAGGATTGCCGACGTTTCAGCCACATCAGCAGCACGGGCAGCGCGCAAGCCTTCAAGTTCGGCCAGCATCGCCTTGTTAATAAGGTGAGGTTCTCCAACACCTTCAGTGTTTGCATCCCGCAGCGCCGCGCAGGCATCCGCGAGTTGGGCGTTGGCACGGCGTACGCGCTGCAGCTCGATATCAAGCTGGGTCATGCGTGCGTCGCCTTCCTCAACTTGAGTGCGCAGCGCCGCCAGCTCACCCTCTGACTTTGTCCGCAAACTGCGCACACGCTCTTGCAGCTGTGCGTTGGCGGTACGTTCATCTTCCAACTGGCGCAGGGTGTCTTCAGCTGGACCAGCAGATGCTGCGCCCAATTTGTCCAACCCGAACGCAACCTGATCCATTGCAGCGGTAATGCGCCGCTGTAGTTCTTCGATATCGCTCATATGCCCCTCTTCATTCTTCAACCGCACCGACCTCAACATAATACGAATCGGTTTGCGCATAATATTGCAGTGATCCTACCCAAAGTGGTGATTAAATACTGCCCCCCTTTCAGAACAGCACCTTGGCGCTCAAACTTCATCCCACGCGGGGGCAAACAGCGTGCGCCATACGCTTGATCTTTCCCGCTGGCTTGATATGCAGCGCAAAACTGTCCTTTTTATGAAACTGCCCTGTTTATGAAGGAGTCCCAGCGCGTGGATCTCAAAGCTCTCCAATCTGCCCATCCCGATCACTGGTCAAAAGCGGCCGCAATTCGCGCGCTCACGCTTGATGCCGTTGCTGAGGCCAACTCTGGTCACTCCGGCATGCCCATCGGCATGGCCGATGTGGCGACTGTCTTGTTTCAGAACCACCTGAAGTTTGACGCCGCCAACCCGCTGTGGCCTGACCGTGACCGTTTCATCCTGTCAGCCGGTCACGGCTCCATGCTGATCTATTCGCTGTTGCACCTTGTGGGCGATGTTCAGTTCCCGATCGAGGAAATCCGCAACTTCCGCCAGATGGGCGCACGCACCGCGGGCCACCCCGAGAACTTCCTTGCGGATGCGATAGAAACAACAACTGGCCCGCTTGGTCAGGGGATTGCCAACTCGGTTGGTTTTGCCATGGCAGAAGAAATCCAGCGCGCTACATTCGGTGCGAAGGTTGTAGACCACAGCACCTACGTCATCGCAGGTGACGGTTGTCTGATGGAAGGCGTCAGCCAAGAGGCCATCACCCTTGCCGGCCGTCACAAGCTGAGCAAGTTGATCCTGATGTGGGACAACAACAACATCACCATCGACGGCCCTGTTACATTGTCAGACACAACTGATCAGGTTGCCCGTTTCCGCGCAGCAGGCTGGGACGTTCAGGAAATCGACGGCCACAACCCAATTGAGATCGACGCAGCCCTTACCGCAGCGCGCAAGACCGACACACCAAGCATGATCGCGTGCAAAACCCACATCGCATTGGGCCACGCTGCACAGGACACGTCAAAGGGCCACGGCGCATTGACCGATCCCGCACAGATGGTTGCGGCCAAGGAAGCATGGGGTTGGACATCAGCACCCTTCGAAATCCCTGCCGATATTAAATCCGCATGGGAAGCCATTGGCAGCCGCGGGTCCGAGGCCCGCGCCGCATGGGAAGAACGTTTTGCCAATATCCCGGGCAACAAACGCGATACTTTCAACCGCGCACTGGCCGGCGAAGCACCCAAGAAACTAAGCGCTGTGATCAAAGCGTTCAAAAAAGAAATCTCCGAGAGCGCGCCAAAACTGGCCACACGTGCATCTTCGGAAAAAGTATTGGGCGTCATCAATCCGATCATGCCTGAAACTGTTGGCGGTTCTGCGGACCTCACGGGGTCCAACAACACCAAGACACCAGATATGGGTGTGTTCGATCTGGACAGCCGCGATGGGCGTTATGTCTATTGGGGTATCCGTGAGCACGGCATGTCCTCAGCGATGAACGGCATGGCGCTGCACGGTGGTGTGCGCCCCTACTCCGGTACGTTCATGTGCTTTACCGATTATGCGCGCCCAGCGATGCGCCTGTCGGCCCTGATGCAAGTGCCTGTTGTTTACGTCATGACGCACGACAGCATTGGTCTGGGTGAAGATGGCCCAACGCACCAACCTGTTGAGCATCTGGCCATCAGCCGCTCGACGCCCAACACATTGGTGTTCCGCCCTGCGGATACAGTTGAGACCGCCGAAAGCTGGGAAATTGCACTAACACAGGACAGTACGCCGTCTGTATTGTCCCTCACACGCCAAGGTCTGCCGACTGTGCGTACCGAGCATAAAACAAAGAACCTGACCGCTCAGGGCGCTTACACGTTGGTCGATGCAGAAGGCAAACGTCAGGTCATTTTGATCGCTACAGGCTCCGAAGTTGAAATCGCGTTGCAAGCCCGCGATCTACTGCAGGCAGAAGGCACCGGCACACGCGTTGTGTCCATGCCTTGTATGGAGCTGTTCGCCCAACAGGACGACGCCTATCGCAAGCGCGTTCTACCAGGCGGTGCTGTGCGCGTGGGAATCGAAGCAGGCATTCGCCAAGGTTGGGACCAGTGGTTGCTGGGCGAGCGCGGCAAATGGGGCAAAGCTGATTTTGTCGGCATGGATCGCTTTGGCGCATCTGCTCCTGCGGGCGAATTGTACGTCAAATTTGGTATAACTGCTGCCAATGTTGCAGAAAAAGCCAAAGCGCTCCTGTAAAACATAGGCTTTTACAGTCTTGCGGCGGTGCCCTTTAACAAGGTGCCGCCGCTGTCGTTTCCAGACTGGAGACAAACTAAAGTCCCGCGTCGGCCAAATCGTGCCAGTTTCGCCACATTTCAGGCGATGTTCAGCCACATACCCCCATTACCCACTAAAGGACTTGATCGGCGTTAACACTCGCTTAACGATTAAGGCACAACCTAGAGTGAACCAGAACGTAAACTTGGGAGTTTCAGAGTGGCCTATCTTTTGACCGCAGTAATGACCGGCGGAGTTTCCGCCCTTCTATCCCTAATCATGGGTGGCAGCCTTTCAGATATTCTGTGGAACTATGTAGTGTTTGGACACCTTGGCATTGTTATGCTTGCACTTGCAGTTGTGATGAACAGCACAATGAGCCGCTTGTACCGAAGCTAAGATCGCACTATTTGCGATCCATAAGATGTCTGCCCGTCAACACCCCGACCCGAAACCGTCATAAGACGGTTCAAAAGGCCCTTCAGATAAACTGCGCCGGCCTTTTTCACGCATCAGCTGAACAGTCCAATTCCAAGTTCAGACGCGTTTTCTAAGATTTCCCAGAAAATACTTTGCGCCAGATTGGTGTCACAACCTTCTCCCCTAGGGGGATGAGCAGCAAACCCAACATCAATCCTAACACACCGTCGATGGCGGCCTTAACACTCCACTCTGTGAAGCCGGACCATCCGTCAGGAACCGCATGACCAATGGAGTCAGCTGCGCTGTGGATGACGTGTGCAGGCCACGCTGCGCCCAGCTCCTCCAAACCATGTACAATGATCGATCCTCCGACCCACAGCATGGCCGCCGTTCCGACTACCGTTAGAAAGTGCAGGAAACCCGGCATGCTTTTGACCAGACCACGCCCTGCGGCCCGCGTGGCCGACAGGCGGCCATGATTGGCCATTGCCAACCCCAGATCGTCCATCTTTACGATCAGCGCAACAGACCCATACACCGCTACAGTGATCATCACAGCAACAGCAGCCAGTGTCGCGGCTTCCATCCAAAACGTGCTTTCTGGAATAGCGGCTAAGGTAATTGTCATAATCTCGGCGGACAGAATAAAATCGGTTTTGATGGCACCCTGCGCTTTCTCTTCTTCCAGCGCAGCAGGATCGGAAATAGTCTCTGCTTTGTTCGGATGGTCCTCGTGGCCATGGCTCCACCCCAAGACATGGGCAACCTTCTCGGCCCCTTCAAAACACAGATACGCCCCCCCCAACATCAGCAGCGGTGCAATGGCCCACGGTGCAAACGCCGACAGCGCAAGCCCTGCAGGCAGCAGGAACACCAGCTTGTTGCGCAGACTGCCTTTGGTGATCCGCCAGATGATGGGCAATTCACGGTCTGCTTCAAACCCCTGCACGTATTTCGGCGTTACGGCGGCATCATCAATGACAGCCCCCGCCGCTTTAGCTGACGCTTTGGTCGCCTGCCCGATCACGTCATCCACCGAGGATGCCGCTACTTTGGCAATCGCTGCCACATCATCCAAAAGTGCAATCAATCCGCTCATCTATTCGCTCCGCAAATCAGGTCCCTGAAACCTAGTGCAGGAACGTTGTTTTGCCAATGCATCGGCAGCGTTACCGCTAACCGAAAAACTTTAACGCTAACATAGGCTTCGTAGACTGCATTGCCTCTAGCCCCCCCCTAGCGCAGGCGTCTATAGCGGGCTTAATCAGATCACCCCAAGGAGCCTATCATGACCATCAAAGTCGGGATCAACGGTTTTGGCCGCATCGGCCGCTGCACTCTTTCGCACATCGCACAATCTGCGCGTGAAGACATCGAGGTCATCAAACTCAACGCCACAGGCCCTATCGAAACGGCAGCGCACATGCTGCGGTACGACTCGGTCCATGGCCGCTTTCCTGGTGACGTCACAATTGACGACGGGTATTTAAACCTTGGCCAGAACGACATCGAAGTGATGTCGACATATAACCTCGAAGAACTCGACTGGTCCGGCTGTGACGTGGTGCTGGAATGTACAGGCCAATTCAACGATGGCAACAAGGCACGCGCGCACATCGAACAAGGTGCCAAGAAGGTCTTACTGTCCGCCCCCGGTAAAAATGTGGACCGAACAATCGTTTTCGGCGTGAACGACAACGAAATGCTGGCAACCGATAAGATGATCTCGAATGGATCCTGCACAACCAACTGCCTCGCGCCATTAGCCAAAGTCATGCACGAAGCGGTCGGCATCGAAAGCGGTTTGATGACCACGATCCACAGCTACACAGGTGACCAACCAACGCTGGATCGTCGCCACAAAGATCTTTACCGCGCCCGAGCAGCAGCAATGGCGATCATCCCCACCTCTACTGGCGCAGCAAAAGCTCTGGGTGAAGTCATGCCAGCCCTCAAAGGCCGCCTAGACGGGACCGCAATGCGTGTACCCACACCAAACGTCAGTGCGGTTGACCTGACCTTCACTGCGTCACGCGACGTGACCGTGGAAGAGATCAACCTTGCTGCCAAAACAGCTGCCGAGGGCAATATGTCACGCGTGATGGCCTATGATCCCGACCAAAAAGTCTCCATCGACTTTAACCACACCGAGCACAGCTCAATCTTTGCACCGGATCAAACCATTGTTGTTGCGGGCCGTACTGTGCGGGTTTTGTCATGGTACGATAACGAATGGGCCTTTTCTGTGCGCATGGCCGATGTTGCCGTTGCCATGGGCCAATTGGGCTAAGGCTTGTTGCTTTGAGTTGCCTGCCCTAAAAGGGGCAGGCAATAGATAGAGGCGTGTCATGACCAACCGGATCGCAATAGTACTCGGCCTTCTGATCATCTGCGCCATCGCTGTAGATTATTTCCTTTACGGGACAGAACACGCCGTGTTTCTGGCCAAAAAACTGACTGACCTAATCGAATGGTTGGCCTTCTGGCGCTAAACAGCGCCTCCAAAAACCATTGCCTTAGCCTATCACATTGTTCAACGACCTGTTGACAGCGTTGCTTTGCGCCGTATGTTTGCGCAAACATAGCTCAAAATAGGTGCAAAATGACCATCAAAATCGGAATCAACGGATTTGGCCGCATTGGTCGCAACGTACTGCGTGCTTTGATCGAAAGCGGACGTAATGACATTCAAGTTGTCGCGGTCAATGACCTAAGCCCCCCTGAAACCAGCGCTCATCTGTTCGAATTCGACAGTGTTCATGGTCGTTTTCAGGGCGACGTAAAATTTGCGGACGATATGATGGACGTGGGCCAAGGCCCCATTCGCCTCACCGCGGAACGTGATCCTGCAAAACTGCCTTGGGGTGACGTTGATATCGCGCTAGAATGTACCGGCTTTTTCAACTCAAAAGATGCAGCCGCAGCACACCTGAAAAATGGTTCAAACAAGGTTTTGATTTCTGCGCCAGCCAAGGGCGACCTGAAAACAATTGTCTACGGCGTGAACCACGACACCCTAACAGCTGAAGACCTAATTGTTTCAAATGCGTCTTGCACCACAAACTGTCTGGCCCCTCTGAGCAAAGCACTTCACGATGCGTTTGGCATCAAACGTGGCCACATGACCACCATCCATGCCTATACAGGCGATCAGGCATTGCACGATGGGGCGCATAGCGATTTGTACCGCGCCCGCGCAGGCGCATTGTCGATGGTTCCTACCACCACTGGCGCAGCCAAAGCCATCGCGCTGGTTCTTCCTGAGCTTGAAGGCCGGATCGACGGCACCGCAATTCGCGTTCCAACACCGAATGTCTCCTGCGTGGATTTGGTTGTTGAACTGAATCGTGACGCTACGGCAGAAGAAATCAATGCCGCCATTTCCACTGCTTCCGAAGGCATGGAAGGCGTTATGGGCACCACCACACGCAAGCTGGTTTCGATTGACTTCAATCACGACCCGCACAGCTCGGTTGTGGCGCTGGATCAAACCAGCGTTCAGCTGGGCAATCTGGCACGCGTCATGTCATGGTATGACAACGAATGGGGGTTCTCCAACCGCATGCTAGACACCGCTACTGTAATGGCGCGGACCTAAATAGCTAGCGTGCTTATTTAAAGCGCGCTATCAGCTCCGAATTTACGCGGGGCGTGACGAATTTACTCACGTCCCCGTCTAATCGCGCGATCTCTTTTACCAATTTACTGGCAATTGCCTGATGCTGTGCATCGGCCATCAAAAAGACAGTCTCGATTTCACTGTCTAACTGGCGATTCATGCCAACCATTTGATATTCATACTCAAAATCTGCAACCGCCCGCAGGCCACGCACGATCAATCCGGCCCCGACATCGCGGGCGCAGTTGATCAGCAGGTTCTCAAACGGATGTACAACAATTTCTATCCCGGTTTCCTGGGCCAGCGTTGCACATTCGGCTTCGATCAGGGCCACCCGCTCTTCGAGCGAAAACAGTGGCCCCTTGTCGCGGTTGATAGCCACCCCGATCACCAGTTTATCCACCAGTGATGCGGCACGTCGGATAATATCAATATGTCCCAAGGTAATGGGATCGAATGTACCGGGATATAGGCCAACGCGCATGGGCGGCGCTCCTTGCTTTTAAATACTATCGGGACCTAAGCAAACATGCGCGGCCACGGGATGCAAGTGCTCCGCTAATGTCCGCGGATCATTCCTTCGAGCGCGTCTTTTTCCATAGCCAACTCCATCAGGCGCGCCTTTACGACATCCCCCAATGAAATGAGCCCAACCAATGCGCCATCTTCGACAACTGGCATGTGGCGAAAGCGGCCTTCGGTCATTTGTTCCAGTACGATGTCCGCGCGGATATCACGGGTACATGTTACCAATTTGGAAGTCATGATGCTGCTCACGGGTTCTGTCAGGCATGCAGCACCAGCACTGCCAAGCTGACGCACGATGTCACGCTCTGAAAGGATACCGTCAGGTTTGCGGCCATCACGTGAGACAAGCAGTGTACCGATACGCCGCTCTGATAACATCTGCGCCGCCTCGGATATTGTGGTAGACGGCAGTGCGGTTACGACACTGTCGTCCGCCTTGGATTTTAGGATATGCGACACCAACATAGATCATCCTCTCATGCTCGGGTTGTTGAGGTCCGTTGATCGTCGCGCGCTGAGGGTGCTGGTGTCAAGGGCGCTGAGCATGTTCTTGCAAGGCTTCTAGGTGCGCGACCTCTGCACGCAGGCCAGATGCCATCAAATCCGCAAACCGCGCTAAACGCAGGTTTTTTACGTCATCCACGTGGCGGATCAGATAAAAGGCACGGGTCAGGCTAACGGCATCTGTCAGAATGCGGCGTACACCCGGCGCAAACGGCAGGCTGAAATCATGCACCACCCCCACGCCCGCCCCTTGGCGCAACATATTGAGCTGAACAGAAACTGAATTTGAGGCCAGCGCGACGCGGCCCGCCCCTAGATCAGCAAGGTAATCCAGCTCGCGATCAAAAATCATATCAGGAATATAGCCAACCATCTTATGCGTCTTCAGCGCCTCGACGTCTTTGATAGGGCCATTGGCATTCAGGTAATCCTCAGAGGCTGCCAAATGTAGGCGGTATTCCGTCACCTGACGCACCACCAACCGCCCTGCCGTTGGCGCGCTGACACCAATCGCCATATCCGCCTCGCGCCGCGTCAGGTTGAACACACGCGGCAATGCAACGATTTGGATGTCCAACGCTGGGTTATCCCGCCCAATCGCCGCGCAGACCTGTGGCAACAGAAAGTTCGCGCAACCATCTGGTGCACCTAGCCTGATTTGTCCACTTAACGTATCACTCTGCGCGCCGTCCCCTACCGAGGCTCCGCGCATGGCCTGTTCAACAGCGCCTGCACGTTCCAGCAGTTCGGATCCTGCCTGCGTCAACGCATAGCCCTGCGGAGACTTTACAAACAATGCGACCTGCATCGTCTTTTCCAGCCGCGTCATACGCCGACCCAGCGTTGCAGGATCAAGCCGCAGCACTTTTCCGGCGCCAGACAGGCTTTGCTCGCGCGCGACAGCTAGAAACAGCCGAAGATCATCCCAATTTTGCAAAACCGCTACTCCCAACACCGACACAGATCACAACGCACCCATACCGACAAAAATGCAAGACAGTTTTGAAATCTTGCCCCTATGCTCAGCCTTTTTGCAAGACTAGAGTGCCCATAACCCAACAGGAGATCTCAGATGCAAGAGCTTACCCACTACATCAACGGCGAACACGTTAAAGGCACCTCAGGCCGTTTTGCGGACGTGATGAACCCCGCAACTGGCGAAGTGCAGGCAAAATGCCCGCTTGCCAACAAAGAAGAGCTAGAACAGGCTGTGGCATTTGCCGCAGCAGCACAGCCAAAATGGGCCGCCACAAACCCGCAGCGCCGCGCACGTGTGCTGATGAAATTGGTTGATCTGCTGAACCGCGACATGGACAAACTTGCCGAGGCTCTGAGCCGCGAGCATGGTAAGACCCTGCCAGACGCGGCAGGCGACGTTCAGCGTGGCCTTGAAGTGGTTGAATACTGCATCGGCGCGCCACAGTTGTTGAAAGGTGAATACACAGATTCAGCGGGCCCCGGCATCGACATGTACTCCATGCGTCAAGCGCTGGGTGTTACAGCGGGCATCACTCCGTTCAACTTCCCTGCGATGATCCCGATGTGGATGTTCGCCCCTGCCATCGCCTGTGGCAACGCATTCATCCTGAAACCTTCCGAGCGTGATCCATCTGTGCCCCTGATGCTGGCTGAACTGGCCGAAGAAGCGGGCCTGCCAAAAGGCATCCTTCAGGTTGTGAACGGCGACAAAGAAGCCGTTGATGCGATCCTGTACAACGATGTGATCCAATCTGTTGGCTTTGTTGGCTCAACACCTATCGCCGAATACATCTACGGCACCGGCTGTGCACAGGGCAAACGCGTCCAGTGCTTTGGCGGAGCGAAAAACCACATGATCATCATGCCGGACGCCGATATGGCGCAAGCGGCTGATGCACTGATTGGTGCTGGCTACGGCGCGGCGGGCGAACGCTGCATGGCGATTTCAGTTGCTGTCCCTGTTGGGGATGACACGGCTGACCGCTTGATGGACGAATTGGTTCCGCGGATCGAAAAGCTGAAGGTGGGCCCTTATACCTCCGGTACAGACGTGGATTACGGTCCTGTTGTCACAAGTGCCGCAAAGGAAAACATCGAACGTCTGGTCCAGACAGGCATCGACCAAGGTGCAAAACTGGTTGTTGATGGCCGTGATTTCAAATTGCAAGGCTACGAAGAAGGCTTTTTCGTTGGTCCGCACCTTTTTGATCACGCCACCAAAGACATGGACATCTACCAAAAAGAGATCTTTGGCCCTGTCCTGACCTGTGTGCGCGCACAAACCTACGAAGAAGCGCTGGGTCTGGCGATGGACCACGAATACGGCAACGGTACAGCGATCTTTACCCGTGACGGCGATGCAGCACGCGATTTCGCAAACCGCATCAACGTAGGCATGATCGGTATCAACGTGCCAATTCCTGTGCCACTTGCATATCACACCTTTGGCGGCTGGAAGAAATCTGTCTTTGGTGACCTTAACCAGCACGGCCCTGATGCGTTCAAATTCTACACACGCACCAAAACAGTGACCGCGCGCTGGCCATCAGGCATCAAAGAAGGCGGCGAATTCTCCATTCCAATCATGGAATAATCTTGCCAAGGGCGTGCACTCTGCGCGCCCTTGCAAAACTCTCGCAAGAATTTCAATTTACCAAGCGGGTATAATTCCGCGGGAGAACGACATGGATTTTGCACTAAGCGAAGAACAAACAGCTATTTTCGATATGGCATATGCCTTTGGGCAGGAACATATCGCCCCCAATGCACAAGCATGGGAAAAGGCAGAAACAATCCCAAAAGAGTTGTGGCCGCAAATCGCCGAACTTGGCTTTGGCGGGCTATATGTTTCCGAAGACGGCGGCGGCTCTGGCCTGTCGCGTCTGGATGCAACGCTGGTGTTTGAGGCACTGTCTATGGCCTGCCCTTCTGTGGCGGCCTTCCTGTCCATTCACAACATGTGCGCAAAAATGCTTGATAGCTTTGCTTCAGATGAGCTGAAGGCGCGAATCATGCCTGACATTTTGTCGATGAACACAGTGCTCAGTTATTGCTTGACCGAACCGGGCTCAGGATCAGACGCAGCTGCCCTCAAAACCCGCGCAGAGCGTACCAATGAAGGTTACCAAATAAACGGCACCAAAGCATTCATTTCAGGTGGCGGATATTCAGACGCCTATGTCTGCATGGTCCGCACCGGCGAAGACGGCGCTGGCGGCGTCTCAACGGTTTACGTGGAAGACGGATCAGACGGCCTCAGCTTTGGCGCGTTAGAAGACAAAATGGGATGGCGCAGCCAGCCAACCGCCCAAGTACAATTTGACGATTGTACCATTCCAGCCGGAAACTTGGTCGGCGACGAAGGCAACGGTTTTAAATACGCAATGATGGGCCTTGATGGCGGTCGTTTGAACATTTCCGCCTGCTCGCTGGGTGCAGCGCAAACCGCATTGACCAAAACACTGGAATACATGGGCGAACGCAAAGCCTTTGGTAAGCCCATCGACCAATTCCAAGGTCTGCAATTCCGCCTCGCCGATATGGAGATCGAGCTGCAGGCTGCACGGGTTTTCCTGCGCCAAGCCGCATGGAAACTGGACAACGGCGCACCTGATGCAACAAAACACTGCGCGATGGCCAAAAAGTTTGTGACTGATGCGGGCAGCCGGGTTGTTGATCAATGCCTGCAACTGCATGGCGGCTACGGCTATCTTGCGGATTACGGCATCGAAAAGCTGGTGCGCGATCTGCGTGTGCATCAAATCCTTGAAGGCACAAACGAGATCATGCGCGTCATCGTTTCCCGTGACATGTTGAAAAACCGCTAAGGAGCCTTTGCATGAGCGACATCAACATCCGCATTGTCGGTCAGGCAGGTCGGATCACTCTGACCCGCCCACAGGCCCTGAATGCAATGACATATGAAATGTGTCTGGCAATTGAGGCCACACTGGACAGCTGGCGCGAAGATACTTCAGTTACGCTGGTTGTGATCGATGCCGAAGGGGACCGCGCGTTCTGCTCGGGAGGAGACATTGCCGAGCTGTACGAGACAGGCACAAAAGGCGATTATGCCTATGGCCAAAAATTCTGGGCAGATGAATACCGCTTGAACAACAAGATATTCAGCTACCCCAAACCTATTGTGTCCTTCTTGCAGGGTTTCACCATGGGTGGAGGTGTAGGCATTGGTTGCCATGGCTCGCACCGCATCGTGGGGGAAAGCAGCCAAATCGCAATGCCCGAAGTCGGCATTGGCTTGGTGCCTGATGTTGGCGGGTCATTGATGCTGGCATTGGCCCCTGGACGGTTGGGTGAGTATTTGGGCCTTACAGCCAGCCGGATGAATGCGGATGACGCTATCTATGCCGGTTTTGCAGATACTTACGTCCCGCAACTTATGTGGGACGGCCTTATTTCCGATCTCGAAAAAACGGGCGATGTGGTATCGATTGAACCTGCTGCAGCGCAAGCACCAGACGGTACATTGCGCGTACAGCAAACGCAGATTGATGCACTGTTTTCGGGTGAAGGCCTCAGCGACATCGAGCGGTTTCTGGCGGCCGACGAAAGTGATTTCGCTACCAATACGCGCAAGTTGATGGGGCGTAATTCTCCCCTTTCCATGGCGTGTACAATTGAAATGATCCGCCGGTTGCGCGGCCCATCCCTCACCATGGAGAAAGCCCTCGATCTGGAATACCGCTTTACCGCACGCGCGATGGAACATGCTGATTTCCTTGAAGGCATTCGCGCAGCTATCATCGACAAAGACCGCAGTCCAAAATGGCGCTTCACCGAAGGGGACGTGCCAGCGATCGCAGTCTCCAAGATGTTGATACCTCTGGGCAAAAATGCACTCACACTCTGACGGGAGAGACACATGAGCTATAAGATCGGATTCATCGGCCTTGGTAATATGGGCGCCCCCATGGCGCACAACCTTGCAAATGCAGGCCACAGCGTCATCGGCTTTGACACCGCTGGAACCACTGCTGAAGGCGTGGACATCGCACATACCGCCCAAGACGCCTGTGAAGGTGCCGATTTTGTCATCACTATGCTGCCCAATGGCGCGATTTTGCGTGCTGTTGCTGATCAAGTTTTGCCGGCGATGAAATCTGGTGCCGTTATGATTGATTGCTCGACCGTAGATGTGGAAAGCGCCCGCCATGTTGGGGCACAGGCTGCCGAAATAGGATTGGGATTTGTTGATGCGCCCGTGTCCGGTGGCATTGGCGGTGCATCCGGTGGCACACTAACATTCATGACAGGCGGGACTGACGCGGCCTTTGCCGCCGCAAGCCCACTATTTGATATAATGGGCCAAAAGGCTGTGCATTGCGGCGAAGCCGGTGCAGGCCAAGCGGCAAAAATCTGCAACAATATGATCCTTGGCGCAACTATGATCGCAACCTGCGAAGCCTTTGCATTGGCTGACAAACTTGGCCTTGATCGTCAAAAAATGTTTGACGTTGTAAGCACATCCTCTGGCTATAGCTGGTCGATGAACGCCTATTGCCCGGCCCCCGGTGTTGGGCCGCAATCCCCCGCTGACAATGATTATACCCCTGGTTTCGCCGCTGAGCTTATGCTCAAGGACCTAGGTCTAAGCCAGCAAGCAGCCGAAGCTGTTGACGCAGACACCCCAATGGGTGCCCTCGCACAGCAGCTTTATGCGCAGTTTGTCGACAATGAGGGTGGCAAAGGCCGCGATTTCTCAGCGATGTTGCCCCGTTTTGCGGCGCGCAGTCGCGACACTTAATGTCGCATATCGGCAATTAAGTGCAGGGGCGCTGCGTAGGCTGATCAAACACCAGCCAAGGAAAACGCAATGTCCCTGCCCTTTGATGAATTCGCCGCAACACTTAGCTATGATGATCTTCCGCAAGATCTGTTGTGGACGCTGCGGCGCTCCTTCACCGATACGATGGGCACCGCCGCGGTTGCCTCGACCACCCACATGGCTGATGTGGCGCGACGCGGTGCCTTGGCACTATTCGGTGCGGGTGGCGCTGGATCTGCGCGTATCCTGCTGCATGGCGGTTCGGTCAGCCCAACAGGCGCCGCGATGGCGGGTGCCTTTACCGTAGATGCCGTGGACGCACATGACACAACCTCACCCTGCAAGGGACACGCCGGATCGGCAGTCTTTCCTGCTCTACTGGCGGTTGCCGACGCGCTTGATCGTCCTGTAACGGGTGCTGAATTCGCAGTCTGGTTGGCCGTCGCCTATGAAGTCAGCTACCGCGCCGGACTGGCGCAGCATGCGACCTGCCCTGATTATCACACCTCTGGTTCTTGGACTTCAACGGGCGTCGCGGCGGCAATCGCACGTGCATTGGGGCTAAACCGCGAAGGAATTCGTCATGCGGCTGGCATTGGTGAATTCCACGGACCGCGCAGCCAAATGATGCGCTGCATTGATCACCCAACCATGTTGCGCGACGGTGTTGGCTGGGGTGCGCCCTCTGGCCTCACTGCGGCCTATCTTGCGCGCGAAGGATTTACAGGGGCCCCTGCGCTGACCTGTGAACAAGCGCCCGAATTTTGGGAAGATTTGGGGGATGCATGGCGCACAGTTGAGGACACCAGCTACAAACCCTACCCTTGTTGCCGCTGGGCACACCCGTCAATTGATGCAGCCTCCGCTCTAATGGCCGAAAACGACCTCATCTCAGCCGACATCGCTCGCGTGGATATCAAGACGTTTCACATGGCCACCCGATTGGCCGGACATACACCTAAAACCTTGGATGAATTCAGTTACTCTATCGCCTTTCCCGTCGCTTGCATGATTGTGCGCGGCAAAATCGGCGTGACTGAGTTACAGTCCGAAACCTTATCTGACCCAGAAATATTGCGGATAAGCCAAGCAACTCAACTGATTGATGACGATCATTACACCAAAATTTCCGTGGGCAAACGCTGGGCCGAGGTAACAATCTACTGCCATGATGGGCGTGCGTTCACCAGCGATCCGCGCACACCGCGCGGAGACCGTGACATGCCGCTCAGTGATGCTGAGATTTCGGACAAATTTCACCTGTTTAGCGATCCCGTGTTGGGACGCGCGCGCGCAAACCAGATCGAAGATCTCTCAGGCCGTTTTGACACCCTGAGCGCAGATGAATTCGCCCATCTTCTCGATCTATGTTTGAACGCGCCCTAATTACTCAGCTGCGGCAACTTTACGCGCCTCAAGCATCGGTTTGAGGTATTTACCCGTATAGCTTTCAGGTACTTCGGCGACCTCTTCAGGCGTACCTTTGGCCACAACCTGACCACCTCCGTCACCGCCCTCTGGGCCGATGTCGATGATGTGGTCAGCCGTTTTCACAACATCAAGGTTATGCTCAATCACCACAACCGAGTTCCCCTGATCGACCAGTTCATGCAACACTTCCAATAGCTTGCGCACATCTTCAAAGTGCAAACCGGTTGTCGGTTCATCCAGAATATACAGCGTGCGGCCCGTGGAACGTTTGCTAAGTTCCTTGCTGAGTTTGACACGCTGGGCTTCGCCACCAGACAGTGTGGTCGCCTGCTGGCCAACTTTGATATACCCAAGACCTACCCGCATCAACGCGTCCATCTTTTCACGGATGGTTGGCACAGCAGTAAAGAACGTTTGTGCGTCCTCCACAGTCATATCCAAGACGTCAGCAATGCTTTTGCCTTTAAATTTAATCTCAAGCGTTTCGCGGTTATACCGCGCGCCTTTACAGGTTTCGCATTCCACATAAACGTCCGGCAGGAAGTGCATTTCGATCTTGATCACACCGTCACCTTGGCACGCCTCACAACGTCCCCCTTTGACGTTGAATGAGAACCGACCGGGTTTGTAACCACGGGCCTTGGACTCTGGCAGGCCAGCAAACCAGTCGCGAATGGGCGTGAACGCCCCTGTATAGGTCGCTGGGTTAGAGCGCGGCGTGCGGCCAATCGGACGCTGGTCAATGTCGATGACCTTGTCCAAATGCTCGAGGCCCTTGATCGTCTCACACGGCGCTGGCGTCTGGCGTGCCCCATTGAGGTTCATCGAGGCGGTCTTGAACAGTGTTTCAATTGTCAGAGTGGATTTGCCGCCCCCCGACACACCTGTGACGCAGACAAACTTGCCCAGTGGGAAATCAACCGTAACGTTTTGCAGGTTGTTCCCCGTGGCTTTTACCACCTGAACCTTCTTTTTGTTACCTTTGCGCCGAGTGGTTGGTACAGCGATTTCGCGCACGCCCGTCAAATACTGCCCCGTCACCGAATTTGGATCAGCGGCTACCTGTTCAGGCGTGCCGTGGCTGACCACCTGACCGCCATGAACACCCGCACCCGGCCCTATGTCGAACACATAGTCCGCCTCACGAATGGCTTCCTCATCGTGTTCAACCACGATGACGGTATTACCTTGATCGCGCAGGTTTTTGAGGGTCAGCAACAGGCGGTTATTGTCACGTTGGTGTAGGCCAATGGACGGCTCATCAAGGACATATAGAACCCCTGTCAGGCCAGACCCGATCTGGGAGGCCAAACGAATACGCTGGCTTTCGCCACCACTTAACGTACCGCTTGAACGTGCTAACGTAAGATACTCTAATCCAACGTTATTCAAGAATCCGAGACGTTCGTGAATTTCCTTCAAGATTGCCTTAGCGATGGCATTTTTCTGAACACTCAATGAGTCTGGGACCGAGATACACCACGCAAGCGCTTCGCGGATCGACATCTGCACAACATGCCCTGCATGAAGCAATTCATCCTTACCGCCATCTGCTGGGCCAATCTTTACGGCCAGTGCTTCGGGGCGCAGGCGGTACCCTTCACAGGCACCGCAATGGCGGTTATTCTGGTAGCGCTCAAATTCTTCACGGACCCAGTTGCTGTCCGTTTCACGGTAACGGCGCTCCATGTTTGGGATAACGCCCTCAAACACACGGCTGACTTCGTAAACGCGCCCGCCCTCGTCATATCGGAACTGGATTTCTTCCTTGCCAGAACCGTAGAGGAACACCTTTTGTATTTTCGGATCGATGTCTTTCCATTTTGCACTGGGGCTAAAATCGTAGTGCTTTGCAATCGCCTCAATGGTTTGTTTAAAATACGGGCTCTTGCCTTTGCGCCACGGGGCCAATGCACCGTCATAGATTTTCAGGTTCTGGTCTGGCACCACAAGACGCTCGTCAAAGAAAAGCTCTTTTCCCAAGCCATCACAAGATGGGCACGCCCCAAAGGGAGCGTTGAACGAAAACAGGCGCGGTTCGATCTCGGGAATGGTGAACCCACTGACAGGACAGGCGAATTTCTCGGAAAATGTAAACCGTTCCGGTTCCCCCTCAGAGGGCGCTGTTTCTAGGATCGCAATGCCTTCCGCCAAATCAAGGGCAGTACGCAAGCTGTCTGCCAGCCGCGTTTCCAGCCCTTCACGCACAACAATACGGTCTACAACAACGTCGATGTCATGGCGGAACTTCTTGTCCAGCGTCGGCGGTTCATCAAGTTCATAGAACTCACCGTTGACTTTGACGCGCTGAAATCCGGTTTTGCGCAGCTCTAGGAATTCTTTGCGGTACTCACCTTTGCGGTCACGCACGATTGGGGCCAGCAGATAGGCGCGCGTGCCGTCCTCCATCGCCATGATCCGATCAACCATATCCTGCACCTGCTGGGCATCGATAGGTTTGCCAGTGGTGGGAGAATAAGGTGTGCCGACGCGCGCAAACAACAGGCGCATATAATCGTAAATCTCGGTCACGGTGCCCACAGTAGAACGCGGGTTTTTCGAGGTGGTTTTTTGTTCAATCGAGATCGCAGGGCTAAGACCAGAGATATGATCCACATCAGGTTTCTGCATCATATCAAGGAATTGGCGCGCATATGCGCTTAGGCTTTCGACATACCGGCGCTGCCCCTCGGCATAGATTGTGTCAAACGCCAGCGACGATTTACCAGAGCCTGACAGCCCCGTTATCACCACCAACTGATCACGCGGAATATCCACGTCGATGTTCTTGAGATTATGCTCGCGCGCGCCGCGTACTTCGATGTTCTTTAGCTCAGCCATAGCGGCACCCCCGTAGTTCCTATCGGATATAGGGCGCGCTGCGGGATTCTCCAATGCCAAAATGCGAACAAACGGTAAACATCATATCTTTCTGCGCAGGCTTGCGAGGAAGATGTGCAAGATTAGACCGGTGAAAAAGGCCAACCCGGCAAGGATCGGTAGGCTGATATACCCCCAGCCCGCCAGCGCCATAGCCATCACAGGCGTACCAAGCGTGTTACCCAAATTGCCCATCTGTGCCATTGCGCCATTGGCCTGTGTCTGTGTGCGCGCAGTATCGTTCAGCTGCGGCACAGCGGCAAAACTGGCCCCTTGGATCAACCCCATCGCAGCTGCAAGCGCCAAACACGCCACCGCATTTGCAGGCATCATCCACAACCACACCATGCAGAACACTGACCCGGCAAAACCCGTTATCACGACCTGCACCGCAGGCATCACACGCAACAGGGCGACGCCGATGGTCATAGAAATCGCTATACTTGTCAGCGGCATCGCTCCCATTACCAACCCGCGAATGGACGGATCAAGATACGGCGGCAGTACCGTAAGGATCGAGACAAAACAGAACGTATAAAACAACCAGCCAAGTGCCGGAGCAGAAATGCGCGCAGAACGATAGATCGTGACATGTGTGGCGATCACGGAAGACAGCGAAAACACGGGGACTTCGCCCTCTTGAGGGAGGGTCCTGAGGCGTGGGCTTAAGTACAATGCAAACACCGCCATATAAATTGCATGCGCGGCAAAAAGCGCAGGAATGCCTGAATAAATCGCCAAAGGCCGCCCAAACCAAGCCATCACAGCAAACGCCACACCAAAGAACGTACCCCAGAGCGTGAGCGCTAATCCGCGCTGCTGATCATTTGCTATTTGCGCAATCAACGTCGGCGCGGCGACAACGATAGCGAGGTGCGAAACTCCTTCAATCAAACGCAGCGCCAGCATGACGGGCAGCGGCGGCAGCAGTGCTTGACCCAAAGATACAACCGCGCCCAGCCATAGCGCCGCCAAAAGCGCGCGCCGGTAGCGAATGCGCGCCACCAACATCGCCGCAACAACCCCCAACAAAACGCCAACAGCCCCGATAGCCGAAACCAACCAACCCAACGCTGCACCACCCTCAGGGTAAACCGTGCCAAGAACGTCATAAATAACTGAAATTTTTGCATATTGCATGGCCGCGCCTAGACCGGCGCCCCAAAGCGCCAACATCAATGGCCAAGACCCCACCATTAGCTGCGCTCAGCCATTGCCCATGCACAGATTGGCATATTTGGATCATTCTCGATGTCGTCTACACCTTCAACGTATTCGGGCGGCCAGACCTCTTCGAGGTTGCGTTGTGCGACATGTCGGTTGCCCCACTGGAATGTTTGGATGAGATCTTCCTCAAATCCACATTCGATCAGGAAATTTTTAAGCCCACGGGCAGACCAACGCGAATTATCCATGGGTGCCGCGTGGAACGGAATATAAAACGGCACAGCCCCCCAAAACTTACCACCCTTTTTCAACATCTGGCGCACGTGCTTGGTCGCGATGTAAGGGCGATCCAAATGCTCCCAAACTTGATTGGCTAGGATCAAGTCAAACTTGCGCGGCTTGCCTGTTTCAGGGTCCAGATAGGGCCCTGCGCAAATATCATATTCGGGATATCGGAACTGTTCATAGCTTTTGAAATCAAACTGCTGGCCATAGTGGCCTGATACTTCAGCTACTTTCAAGCGCTGCGGCTTGAGCTCTTGGATCATCTTGCGTGACGCAGGACCCATTACAACGCGATTTAAACTTACCATGGGTTGAGTATGCCAGCGCCCGCGCACGCCGTAAAGCGGCGACTGCGGGCGCAAGCAACTTACATGTGGATCACTTTGCCGTAGGCGTCCAGCACCGACTCGTGCATCATTTCTGACAGTGTCGGATGCGGGAAGACGGTGTTCATCAGATCTTCTTCGGTTGTTTCCAGCTGGCGACCAACAACATAACCTTGGATCAGTTCAGTCACTTCAGCGCCAATCATATGCGCGCCCAACAGCTCACCTGTTTTGGCGTCAAAGATGGTTTTGATCAGGCCACTTTCTTCGCCCAACGCGATGGCTTTGCCGTTTCCGATGAACGGGAATCGGCCCACTTTGATCTCATACCCCAGCTCTTTTGCTTTGGCTTCGGTATACCCAACAGAGGCAACCTGAGGATTGCAGTAGGTACAGCCAGCGATGCTTTCCGGTTTGACGGGATGGGCGTGCTTGCCTGCAATCAGCTCGGCGACCATAACACCCTCATGCGAGGCCTTGTGCGCCAACCAAGGCGCGCCAGCGATATCACCAATGGCATACAGCCCGTCGATACCAGTGCGGCAATACTCATCCGTCACAACGTGGGTGCGGTCAATTTTCACTCCCAGCTTTTCAAGGCCAAGGTTTTCAACGTTACCGACGATCCCTACCGCGCTGATGACGGTGTCAAATTCATGAGTTTCGACCTTACCGCCAACCTCGATATGGGCTGTCACTTTGTCCCCAGCGCGGTCCAATTTCTTGACCATCGCCTTTTGCATGATCTTCATGCCTTGTTTTTGGAACGCTTTCTTGGCGAAGGCAGAAATTTCTGCGTCTTCTACAGGCAACACACGGTCCATGACTTCGACCACGGTCGTGTCAGCACCAAGCGTATTGTAGAAGCTGGCAAATTCGATGCCGATTGCGCCAGACCCAATAACCAATAATTTCTTGGGCATGTGTGGAGGTTGAAGCGCGTGGCGATACGTCCAGACCAATTTTCCGTCCGCTTCGAGGCCGGGCAATTCACGCGCACGGGCACCTGTGGCCAGTACAATGTTTTTGGCCGTCAGGTTCTCTGTGCCTTTATCGGTCTTAACGCTCACCTTACCTTTGGACGGAATCGATGCCTCGCCCATTACGACGGTGACTTTGTTCTTTTTCATCAAATGGCCAATACCACCTGACAGTTGGCCTGCCACTCTGCGGGAACGGTTAACAACCGCATCCAGATCATAGCTGATGCCATCTGCTTTTAGACCGAACTCCTTGGCGCGGTGCATCAGATGGAACACTTCTGATGAACGCAGCAAGGCTTTGGTAGGGATACAGCCCCAGTTCAAACAAATGCCGCCGAGGTTCTCACGCTCAACAATGCATACCTTCATGCCCAGTTGCGCGCCGCGAATGGCGGCAACGTAGCCCCCTGGCCCCGCGCCAATTACAATCAAATCATAGGATGTATCGGCCATGAGGCACCTCGTATCTGTCGCTTGAAAATATAGTTCACCACTAAACTATATCATTCTGCTCAGCAATGGCGAGGACTGCAAGGCAGCTATGCAAAAGCCCGCAAGCGCTCTGGGCGTTTACGGGCTGGGCAATTCTTAACGTCTTCGCAATTAGGCGGCGATGTCAGCCGCCTGTAAATTACGTAGGGTTTGACCATATCCACCTTGAGCCACATATGCGATTTCGCTTCGGGTATCGATGCGCCCAAGGGCAGCATTACGATATGGGAAACGTCCAAATTGGCGAATAACTTCACGGTGCGCTTGCGCATGAAGCAAATTGCTGGATTGCGGCAGCCGCTCAACCATGAGGCGGATGCAACGGTCCTGATCGCACAGGCTTTCGGAATGCATCAGCGGCAGATAAAAGAACTGGCGCGCTGGTGGATCTATTTTCATGTCCCAGCCCTTGCAAATCGCGCTTTTTGCTGCGGCTATTGCAATCGCATCAAGGGCAAATGCATCGCCAGAACCACGGAACATATTGCGTGCAAATTGATCTGCGACAATCAGATAGGCCAGTGCACCGGACGGATAAGTAAGCCACATGCTAAGACCTCCATCCCGGATCGCCTGCCATGTCGGCATAAATAATTCGCGAATTTCTGAATCCACTGCGTCGTCAACGGCATACCAGCCGCTCGGTCCGACACGATCGAGCCAGAACTCGAGTACTTTTTCAGGACCTACCATCGTCTTCTCCTATGTACGCAAAGCGCTAACCTGTTCAGTTAAAGACAGGTTACGCATTTATGAAACACACATTTTGCAACAAAAGCGTCACATTTAGCGCAACCATAAAAAACAGATGGCCGCGTGTTTCCTTTAGGTAACAGAAAGGGGAAAATTAAGTTGAAAATTGAGGCATTACGGGGTGTTTTCCCCCTCGGATGAACCTTCAATCTCTTCAGCGGATTCCTCAGCAGCCTCTTCTGCTGCCTCTTCCGCTGCCACTTCTTCTTCGATTGCGTATTCTTGGGCGAATTCAACAGCAACGGTTGTTGCAGTTGGAGGCATCGGCACAAACGAACCGGTTTCTTCGGATGGCAATGTAGCGCGCACGGTGGAACGATAGCCTGCATAAAGGATCATCGCGCCAAACAGGATCGCCGTGAACAGATAAAACCCACCCGGCCCCAAGGACGTGCCCATCATCCAACCCGTAATCATCGGACCCAAAATAGCACCAAGCCCGTTGATAAAGATCAACCCACCAGATGCCGCTGTCATGTCGTCATGCTCAAGAAAGTCATTTGTGTGCGCAAGCAGAAGTGAATAGAGCGGGTTCGCCATCCCCCCGATCACAAAGGCCGAGATCAGCAGCAAGCCAAATACGTCGCCCAACAACATCCCCATGATAGATCCGGCACCACCAATCACCGAAACAATGATGATCAGGAAACGTCGGTCCATCCGGTCTGAAATCCAACCAATGGGATATTGCAGGACAACCGCGCCAATAAAAAAGGTCGCAACAAAGGTCGAGATCTGCGGCAACGTCAGGCCAGCCTCGGCTCCATACACCGACGACATCCCAAACTGCGCGGAAAAGATACCGCCCAAAATGAACATGCCCACGCAGCCCAGCGGAGAAAAGCTCATCAGTTCTTTGAGGCTCATCGGTTTGGTGGTTTCAAAGGCAGGTGTCGGGCTGATGGACAGTAGAATGGGAGTAATGGCGATGCTCACCAAAACGGAAGGAATCACAAACAGGATAAAACCACTGGGATCAGCCGTAAGCAGCAGCGCCTGAGCCGCAACAATGCCAAGCGTTTGGACAATCATATAAAGCGACAACGCCTTGCCTCGGTTGGTGTTATCCGCCGCATTGTTGAGCCAGCTTTCAGCCGTCACATACACCGCCGAAAAGCAGAAACCGATCAAGACACGCCCCAGCGCCCAAACGGCAATGTTAGGGAATGTAGGATAGATGATCATCACAGCAGAAATCGCCGACGCCAAAGCCGCAAAGACCCGCACGTGTCCAACACGCCGGATCATGCGCGGCGCGAGGCGGGAGCCGCCAAGGAAACCAACAAAATAGGCGGACATAACAATAGACATCATGAAGGTATCAAAACCTTCAATCTCGCCGCGGATACCCAGCAACGTGCCCTGCATGCCGTTGCCGACCATCAAAAGACACATGCCAAACAAGAGCGCCCAAGCGCTGGATAGAACCTGAAACATCGTGCTGCTCCTACTAACGTCACTTTACCCTTAGCGCCATCATAGCACCTGAGTCGGGCCTACTTACGACTCAGTCTAGTCGCTTTTGCGTGGCGGTATCAGCAGTGATGCATCTCCGTAAGAGAAGAAACGATAGTTGTTGCTCAACGCATGAGAATAAATTTCGCGGATCGTCTCTTGGCCCATCAGGGCAGAGACCAGCATCATCAAAGTCGAGCGTGGCAGGTGGAAATTTGTCATCAAGGCATCGGCTACATTAAACGTGAAACCCGGCGTGATGAAGATGTCTGTGTCACCCTCCCACGGCGCAATTGCGCCACTCTGACCTGCGGTTTCGATCAGCCGCAATGCTGTTGTGCCAACAGGGATCACACGGCCGCCTGCATCTTTGGTGGCTGATATCTCTGCGGCGGCTTGCGCGCTGACCTGCCCCCACTCCGCATGCATTTTGTGATCTGAAATGTCGTCTACCTTTACAGGCAGGAATGTTCCCGCACCGACGTGAAGCGTGACATAGCTGAACTCCACACCAAGGGCGCGCAATTCACCGAGCAATGCAGTGTCGAAATGCAGTGAAGCCGTAGGCGCAGCAACCGCCCCGGCGGTTTTGGCCCAGACGGTTTGGTAATCTGTCTTATCCTGTGAATCCGCTGCGCGTTTTGCCGCAATATACGGCGGAAGTGGCATCGCGCCTGCCGCATTGAGGGCCGCGTCAAAATCATCACCTGTCACATTGAACCGCAGAAACGCGAGGCCTTCTTCAAAGCCTACAAACGTCGCGCTCAGATCATCTGAAAAGACAACATCTTCGCCAATTTTTAGCTTCTTGAGCGGCTTCATCAACGCGGTCCACACACCGGCCTCGGCTTGCGGTTCTAGCAGAGTCGCTTCGATCTTTGCCGCAACTGGGCCTTGGCCTGTTGCACGGTGACGTAAACCCGACAGACGCGCCGGAATAACCCGCGTGTCATTCAGGACAAGGCGGTCACCAGCGCGCAGCCAGCTCACTAAATCATGGACATGCTGGTCATGGATGACACCAGCTTCCACCACCAACATGCGTGCGGAGGACCGCGGCTGCGCAGGACGCACGGCAATCAACTCATCAGGCAGTTCAAAATCAAAATCACTTAGTTTCATGGCCACGCCCCTAACGTCCTTCGTAGGTAGGATCAACGCGCGTTTTTTCCGGTGCCTGTGGGAGTGGTGCAGTTTCGCCGTCTACAGTGGGGAGTTCGGTCTTGGGACCACGGAAAATATTGCGCAGACCACCCGGCGCAAGAACAGATAGCGGGTTAACAGATACTTTGGGTTTTTTCGCAGCACCGCTGAGACGGTAGTTAAAGCCAAGCAGCCCTTCGCCCTTACGGGTCAAAAGTGAACCGATGCCATTGAGCAGGTAAACAGGTGTGACCACCCCTTGCATTGCGATTTGCCCAGTATCGGTTGCATAGACGCCGTCCATGGACAGCCCCAATGATGCCCCGACCGCACTGCCACGGCTCAGGGTCATACGACCGGGCGTCAGGCGAAACTCTGCCTCAACCTCATCAAAATAGATACCATCCCCGTTCATTTCGTTTAGCAGCCCGACAACGGACAGCGAATTGACCAGAGCAGCCATTGATGGAGCATCTTTGATGGATATGCCGTCGACTTTAAGTTGCCCATCAAATGCGCCGCCTTTGCCCACAGGCAGCAATGCCAAATCCATTGAGCCGCCCACTGCCTGTTGCAACACCCCCGCCGATCGCAACACACCGCCTGCATCCGCAGAAGTGATCCGCACCGCCGTGCGCCCGTTTTGCGGAACAATGCGGCCAGAAATACCCGTGCCACCGTTAATCCGCGCTTCAAATGGCCCATCAAGGCCACCCGTGGTATTGAACGTGCCTGCCAGCCCTTGCAGCCAAATAGTATCAGTGACTTGCAAACGGTTTAGCGTAACGCGCATTGGCGGATTAGCTGCGGCACTTGCCCCGCCGCTACTACTGCTACTGCTGCCCCCGTCCCCAAAATCGGCACTGCGCATATCGAGATTGCCGCCGCGCACAACAATCTGAGGCGCGCGACCCGCCCCTTGCCCGACAAGTGCGGCACGCACATCAAGCCAATCGTTGAGCTTGAGTTGATCCAGTTCCAACTCACCAAGCCCACCGTCCTCAGCCAGCGTGATCTTGCCCTTCGCCGCAAGGCCTGCGCCCGTAAGCGAAATACGGGTTACTTCGGGCTTTGCCCCCAACCGGATCGCCATATCCAGCGCTCCATTGATGTTTTTGCCTTTGCGCCAGCCCAATTGAGGGATTTGCAACACGGCCCCGCGCAAATCAGAGCTGAGCGTCATCCGCGGAGATGATCCGCGTTCAAAATCAATACTGACAGCTGCGCCGGTACTGCCCTGAACCATCCCGTCTGGCAATGAAACGCTAAATGCGCGCAGCGCTTGGGGGGTAATGCGCGCGGTGCCGCGCAATGTGCTTTTTGAGGAGCCTGCGCCGATGGGTTGCTGCCAGCGCCCTTTAAACACCACACCTTCCAACGTGCCTGATCCGGAAATCTCTACGCCTTTGTTGCTGGCCACAACGGCCATCCTGTCGGATTTAAGACTGCGTCCCTTGATCAACCGTGTGCTGGTGAGGTTCAACAGATCCCCCGTTACGTCAAACACCACATCAGCAGGGCTACCGCCCTTTTTGAGCGGGAATGCCAAAGTACCCGATACCACCGCCTCACCACTTCCCAGATCAACAGGCAAGCCAGTGCGCTGCATCACCGTCATCGGTTTTTGATCCAGCATCCACAACGCGGCAGTCACCGAAGAGCGCGCATTGAGGCGCACCACTGCGGGCGCGCCGCCCTTTACCCCCGCATCAGGAATAATGAAGGATGAACGTTCAACCCGCACCGCACCGCCATTGCCGGCTTGCACCACACCGTCATCCACCGTCGCTACAAACCGTGTCCCCACAAGGCTGGCGTGCCCACTCGCTTGGGTGATCGGCGGCAATGTTTTCAGGAATTGGACCTCGCCCGCCTGATAATCAAATGCCAAAAAGATGCGCGGCTTTTGTTTCGGTTCAATCCTAAGGGCAAAATCCGCGTTGTTCACATCTGCGGAAATCAGGTTGCTAGACAACCAATTACGGGTCTTGGGCTTTACTGCCTCAGGCCAAAGCGCCAAAATCCGTTCAGGTGTGATTGTGGCCGCGTTTGCATCCAGCGCCAATTCCCAACCCTCCGGCTGAGCCGTGAGCGTGCCATTGGCGTGCCGCGTTTCACCTTCGTCGAAGATATCCAGCCGCCCAATGTCCAATTTAAACGGCGCTGTTTGCAGTTTAAAATCAATCTCTGCGCCTTCAAGTTCAACAGGTTGCGGGTAAAAGCTCATCGGATTGGCCCGCAAATGCGTCACCGAAAATTGGCCAATCAAGTCTTTGAGCGTACCAGTCTGCAAGCCCGTCAGCGTGGCGGTGCCATTTGCACTGGCTGTGACCCATTTGCTGTTCACTGACAGCTCGTCAAACTGCAGCAGGCCCTCAGCAGCGTCATAGGTGAAGTAGGTGCGGGCCTCATTAAACGGGATTGGTAGCGTACCGTCATTGGGTTGAACCACGCCTGCTCCGATTTGCAGTGTCGCACTAAGGGGCGCCAGCGTGCCATCCGCACGCACACCCGAACGCACAGCCCCCGAAATCGGGGCCCGCAATGCGCCAAGCCACGCAAACGCAGGGCTTTGAGTGGCGATATCGGCCGCCGAAACGTCATCAATGCGCACACCAAACTGGGCCTCGGCCTCCCCGATCGGGCTGACGTAATTTGCGGACAAGGTTGTCACATCCGCTCCGTCACCTAAAAGCGCAAGATCAGCAGTCACCACCAAATCGCCATCCTTACGCTCAGCAATCAGACGTCCGCCATCCAATGTGAATGCCCGTTCCGCGCGGCGATCAATGAATTGCAGTGTCAAATCATGCAGCTCCGCATTGGAGAGCACGCTAAGCCCCGGTTGTTGCAACACTTCGTCGATCTGGTTGACCAACCCTCCTAGGTTTGTCACCTGCTTTGGTTGGGGGCCAACACCTGTAATGCTGGCCTCTAGGGCAAGTGTTCCGTCTGTTTCACGAACCACAGTCGCAAACACGCCGCGCAGCGTTACTTCGGCGGGTTGAATTTTACCTTTGCCCAACGCGGCCATGGAAAACCGGACGCGTGCCTCTGAAAAACGGATCAATTCACGGCCTTCGGGCGTCGAAACGGCAACATCGCGCAGGCGAACCCGTGGACGCCACCCCTCTTCCATCAACAGGCGCAGCTCCCCAAAAGAGATATCTGCATCAGGAAATTCTGCAACCAGACGTTCTTGGATTCGCGTCTCGACCCAAGCAGGCACCACAACAGGGCGATCATAGAAAAAATAGACTGCGCCTACCGCAATCACGACAATCAATACCAATAATGACCACACTGCATTGAAAAGCCCCAACAGCAACAGCAGCCAGCCACGTTTGCGGCGAGGAGCTTTGCGCGGTACTTGCGGGGTGGTTTCGGCCATTAGGTTCCGGTCACTGGTAAAGGGTGTTACATCACGCGCAGCGCGGGTTGGACTTTCTGCCCGCAGCGCTACTATGACAGAGGTACGCCCGCCCTCCAAGGCCACGCCCTTCACAACAAAGAGTTTTCATATGCCAGAGATATCCCACACTGCACCAGACTTTACCCTGCCCGTCACTGGCGGCGGCGATATAACGCTGAGCGCACTGCAAGGTACGCCCGTTGTGTTGTTCTTTTATCCGCGTGACGACACCCCCGGCTGTACAAAAGAAAGCATCGGTTTTTCTGAACATCTGGCGGCGTTTGATGCTGCGGGTGCAAAGGTGTTTGGCCTGTCGCGCGACACAATGGCAAAGCACGATAAATTCGCCGCAAAACATGATCTGACTGTACCTTTGTTGTCCGATGTTGAGGGTGAAGTCACCGAAAACTACGGTGTTTGGGTTGAGAAAAACATGTACGGCAAGAAATCCATGGGCATTGAACGTGCAACCTATCTAATTGATAAAAAAGGAACCATTGCTCATATTTGGCGTAAGGTTAAGGTTCCTGGTCACGTGGAAGAAGTATTAGAAGCGGTACGCGCACTATGATGCCGCTGGCGCAAATGGCCGAAACCGTTCTGCGTACCGCAGACGGGCGCGAGAAAACAAAAATCTCGCGTGAGTTTGCTGCGCAGTGGCGCGCTGCGCGTGCGGATGGTTCAGTTCCTGAAATCGGCACTGCGACCCCGCCAATGCATCCGTCACGCCCCGACAAACCTGAACTGTTAAGCCCGCGTGATGTGCCGCGCCGCCGTCCGGGCACCCCTGAGGGGCGCATCGCATTGCTGCACGCCGTTGCGCACATTGAACTCAACGCTGTTGACCTTCACTGGGACATCATTGCGCGCTTTTCACACATCAAAATGCCTATAGGGTATTATGATGATTGGGTAAAATCAGCTGATGAAGAATCCAAACATTTCAACCTGATGTGTGATTGCCTTGAAGCTGAAGGCAGTTTTTACGGTGCTTTACCTGCGCATGCAGGCATGTGGCGCGCAGCCGAAGACACCGCAGATGATTTTATGGGTCGTCTTGCAGTTGTTCCTATGGTGCTAGAGGCGCGCGGCCTTGATGTAACACCGGGGATGATCAAGGTTTTCAAACAAGCCAAAGCCAATCAAGCGGTCGAAGCGCTTGAGATCATTTACGCCGAAGAGGTCCATCACGTGGCCTATGGATCAAAATGGTTCCACTACTTATGCGGCCGCGATGAATTAGACCCGACACCTACGTTCCACGCCCTTGTTCGCAAGTATTTCCACGGGAATCTCAAACCGCCTTTCAACGAAGAAAAGCGTGCCGAAGCAGGCATTCCGCCTGATTTTTACTGGCCTCTCGCAGAAGGTGCATAAACAGCGTGTTTTAACGCGCTGAAATAGGCGGATATTTGCCCATTTGCCACACAAACTGGCGGGCCTTTGTTGCATTAGGTTACAAGGGTTGCCCCCTGCGCACACGAAAGATATTGCAATACTGTTAACGGATCTGTGAGGGACACCAGATTTGTGTGAGACTGAAGGGAACATTCTACGTGCGTACACAGCTCGCTATTAAAATTCATGCTATCTTGGAAAAACACTTTCCTGAGCGGCGCGTATTTCTGAAATCTGACAATGACACACGGTTCATCCGTCTGCGCCCCGGCACTCAACTGGTTGCCTTGGCAGGTTCTTCCTTGTTGGTGGCATGGGCAATCATCGCAACGGCTGTTATTTTGATGGACAGCATCGGTTCGGGAAACTTTCGCGAACAAGCAAAACGTGATCAACGCACCTATCAGGCTCGACTGAATGATTTAAGCTCGCAGCGCGACGCACGCGCCGAAGAAGCCCTTGCTGCGCAACAGCGTTTTAATGCCGCCCTCACCCAGATTTCCATGATGCAGTCTGAGCTGTTGTCCTCTGAGACGCGGCGCCGTGAGTTGGAAACAGGGATCGACGTGATTCAGTCCACCCTGCGCGACACCATGCATGACCGTGAGACAGCCCGTGATCAGGTTGCCCAACTGCAATCAGACAGTGGCGGTTCCGTTCAGGTTGCGGCCAGTACCGCCCCTATGGGTTTTCTGGCTGATGCACTGGCACGCACAGCAAAAGAACGTGATCAGGTTGTTCTAGATGCACAAGACGCCCTATTGGCAGCTGACGAGCTAAACCAAAAGATCGCTGTCATGCAGGAACAAAACGATGCTATTTTTCGTCAACTCGAAGAAGCTATGACAGTCTCCGTTGCGCCGCTGGATCGGATGTTCCGCGCCGCTGGCATGCCGACGGACCGTATTCTTGAAACTGTACGCCGTGGCTATTCAGGCCAAGGCGGCCCGTTGACCCCCCTCAGCTTTACCACACGCGGCGAACAGCCAACGGCTGATACCCTGCGTGCCAACCGTCTATTGAACCAAATGGACCGGCTAAACCTTTACCGACTCGCAGCGTCAAAAGCACCGTTTGCGAATCCCGTAAAGAACGCATTCCGCTTTACCTCCAAATTTGGCTTCCGCCGAGACCCAAAAACGGGTGGCCGCCGTATGCACAACGGTGTCGACTTTGCCGCAGGCAGCGGCACCCCACTCTATGCGACGGCGGACGGTGTTGTGATCCACGCGGGTTGGGGCTCAGGATATGGACGTTTAGTGAAAATTCAGCACGAATTTGGCATTGAAACACGCTATGCACACATGTCAAAAATGCGTGTGAAGGTTGGTCAAAGAGTGTCGCGCGGCGATCGTATTGGTGATATGGGTGCTTCAGGACGTGTAACTGGCGTGCACCTACATTACGAAGTGCGCGTCGGTGGTAAGCCCGTCAATCCAATGATCTATATCAAGGCAGCAAACGATGTTTTCTAAGAGCAAAATCAATGATCCGGCCACAGGTGGCACAGACACACCAAGCACAGGCGCAGCACCATCTGCTACGCCTCCTAGCGCCCCTTCAATGCCAGCGCAGAAACCGAACGAGTTTAAGGCAAGCGCCCCAAAGGCAAAGCCGCCCGCCTCGATTCTTTCCGCTGACCTGCATGTCACGGGCAACATGAAAACAACCGGCGACATTCAAGTTGAAGGTACTGTTGAAGGTGACATCCGCGCGCACCTCCTCACCATCGGTGAGACAGCGACAATCAAAGGCGAAGTGATTGCCGATGATGTTGTGATTAACGGCCGCATCGTAGGCCGTGTTCGCGGCCTGAAGGTGCGCCTGACGTCCACGGCACGTGTTGAGGGTGACATCATCCACAAAACCATCGCCATCGAGAGCGGTGCCCACTTCGAAGGTTCGGTCCAGCGCCAAGACGATCCGCTGAACCCGGGTGCAAAAACCGCACCAGCCCAGAAAGCAAACCCAGCTTCCTAAGCTTGGCTACAGATTAATACGCAAAAACGCCGCAAGTCTCGCTTGCGGCGTTTTTCTTTGAGAGATGGTCTAGGTCGAAATTGGCATCTCCCCCTACTCAACCCCGAATTTCAGCCAAACGGTTATTTGAATCCAGGCTAACCGTAAGATCAGCTTGGGCAGGAAAACTGCTTAGATCAAACTTTGAAACATTTGCAGACCCGACCATCTAACGTCTTGTAGGTCTCAAACCCTATGGCCTCATAGTAGGAAAGCCCTTCGACATTCGTAGCCCCAATTGTCGCATCAATATTCGACAGTCCAAAATCTGACGCTGCTTTACGGGTTACTGCAAACAACGCCTTTCCGACGCCTCGACGGGCTGCATCAGGACTGACATGCGTTCCGATTATTCCCCAACCAACATCGACTCCGTATGCATTTCCTTCAGAAGCAACTTTCAAAATCTGTAGCCCCAAAAGGGATCCGTCTTCGTCCTCCACAACAGTACATTGGATGTTATCGGGGTGTTCGATATAGTGGGTGCGAACAAACTCTGCATCGCTTGGAAGGCTTCGTTTCCCAAGAGACACAAGCTGTTCAAGAATAACGCTTATCTCCAAAGCATCCGACATTTCTGCTTCTCTGACTTTCATTCTATCCTCACAGCGCTGCAAAACCATTTGGTTAGACTGTTGCCGTTGCGAAAGGGTTTAGCAAGATAGGCATTTTCCCTGCCCTCCAAGCCCCTTCAAAAACAACCATGTAGTTGGCCCTTGCCCTATACTACGATGCCTCCATATTAGAGGTATGATAAAAGTCATCCCTATTCTGCTTGCCGTACTATACGGCCTTGCCATGTATCGTTTTTCCGTTTGGCGTACTGGGCGCGAGCTAAATGAAAAATCTACCATACTGGCCGATCCGAAACTGGTCGCGATGAGCAAGCAGATGGCGCATGCCCTCGATCTACCGCGCATCAAGGTGCACATCTATGAGATAGAGCCCGTGAACGGCCTTGCCGCGCCGGACGGGCGTATATTCATCACCCGTGGATTTTACAACAAATTCCGCGCAGGCGAAGTGACGGCTGAGGAACTGGCCAGTGTGATTGCGCACGAGCTGGGCCATGTAGCCCTTGGCCACTCCCGACGCCGGATGATTGATTTCTCGGGTCAGAATGCAATGCGCGCAGCGTTGGGCATGGTGCTTAGTAGATTCATACCCGGCATTGGGGTCTGGATTGCGAATTCGCTAACTTCACTGCTCGCAGCCAAATTGTCACGTAATGACGAATTTGAAGCCGACGCTTATGCTGCCGCCCTGCTGACCAAAGCGGGTATCGGGATCGCACCACAAATCTCATTATTTGAAAAGCTGGACGCGCTGACAAAGACAGGCGGGGGGCGTCCCCCAGCATGGCTGTTGACCCATCCCCACACAAAAGATCGCATTGCAGCGTTGACTAAGATGCAATTGAAATGGGAAAGCTAAATCACGGCATTATCGACCGCTCGTGAGGCAGTAGATCAATCTGCAGTCAGGGCTTTTCCAAGCCGTGGCAGGCGTGCTTTTTTCATCAAGGATCGCAGGTTCCAATCCTCGCCAGACAGGCGGCAGGCCTCTGCTAACACGGCTTCAGCAACACTGGTGACAGTCTCAGGCGCGGCATGGAAGTGGCCCAACAAAAATGCGTCAGGGTCATTTCGGCTGAGGCCTTCTTCGGCCAGAATACCGCGCGGGAAATCTTTGGCGTTCATGGTGATGATGCCATCAGCATTGCCCGACACAGCAGCGGCCAACACATGGATGTCATTCTTATCAGGCAGCCACAGGCGCGCTTCTAGCCCAGCGTGCCGTGGTACGGATGCCTTGGGAAACGCCGCCTGCACCATCGCAACTTCGCCCCGTGCAAGGGTTTCTCCTTGAGGGCCTAACTTGCGCGCGGCACGCGCCCATTCTTCTAGAATACGGTCAGACCACAGCGGCGTGTAGGCCCCTGTCCGCGCGACGCCCAGCAACATCTCCCGCATCACGGTGGGATAAATCACACAGGCGTCGAGCAACATCTTCATAGCGTTACAGGTGAAAGAACAGGGACTTGAGGTAACCTGATTCTGCCAGTTGCGGCAATTGTGGGTGATCCGCCCCTGCAAACCCCGTGTGGATCAGGCTAGGACGACGGCCCGCGCGGCCGATACCGCGCATGGATGCCCCACGGAACTCTGTAAGGTCAGCCGCGTGTGAACATGAACACAGCCCCAGCACACCGCCCTCGGCAACCAAAGGCGCTGCAAGACGTGCAATCCGTTCATAGGCACGCAGACCAGCCTCAAGCGCCGGTTTTGCAGGTGCAAACGCGGGCGGGTCACAGATGACAACATCAAATTCGGCCCCTTCGGCGCGCAGCGCTGTCAGAACGTCAAATGCATCACCCTGACGTGTGCTTACGCGATCACTCACACCCATCGCGGCGGCACCCTGTTCGGCCAAGGCCAGCGCAGGTGCAGATCCATCAACACATAGCGCCGAAGACGCGCCAGCAGCAACTGCCGCTAGGCCAAATCCGCCAACGTGGGCAAACACATCAAGTACACGTGCGCCTTTGGATAGTGACGCCGCAAAGGCGTGGTTTGAACGTTGGTCGTAGAATATGCCGGTTTTCTGCCCGCCAGTGAGGTCAGCCATATAAATTGCGCCATTCATCTGAACTGGCACAGCAACATCTGGTGCGGCTCCCGCAAGAACACCGCTCACATCATCAAGCCCTTCAAGGCTGCGCGTGCGGCCAGAGGCATTTTTAAGAACGTTGCTGACGCCAGTCACTTCGATCAGTGCAGCAGTCAATGGATCAATCAGCGCATCAGACCAAGCCGCATTAGGCTGAATGACACATGTATCGCCGAAACGGTCAATGATAACACCGGGCAGCCCATCGGCTTCGGCGTGGACCAGACGGTAATAAGGTTCGCTGTACATGCGTTCGCGCAATGACAAAGCGCGGCGCAAATGGCTGGCCATCCACGCCTGATCAATGGACGCATCAAGATCGCGATCCATCATCCGGCCAATGATTTTGGAATTGTTGTTGACCGTCACCACCCCCAAAGGTTGGCGGAGGCTGTCTTCCAGCACCGCCATGGCACCGGGCGCTAGGCCTTTTGTGCGGCGGTCTGTGACCAACTCGTTTGCATAAACCCAAGGCGCACCATGTCGAATGGCACGCGCGTTGGCCTTTGGCATAAGGCGAACGACGGGAAGCGGGGCGGATGTGGGAAAGGGCGCTGTCATAGCGCCCTTCCCTAGTCGGTTCCCATGGTAAGGGAAAGCCTAGATTCTGTTAACAAGCTGGTAGAAGCCGAATGAAGCATTCTTATAGCCAGCTGGTTCGGTCATTTCCTGGCGGATCACTTCGGCCAAGTGACCGGAAATGCGTACCTTTTGGGTCAAACCGCGCGCTTCGGCGCTGATTGCCTGCTGGCCACCAAATGCGTCGAGATCGGTGCTGATTTGACGCGATTCTGACAGGAACTCACCTGTTTGGGCATCCCGCAGGACCATTTTGAAAATAATGTGGTGATCGCCACCCACTGTGTAACGAGCTTTTTCGCTCAATGCATGGAACCGGACAACTTCGACATCCAAGATAACGGGCACTGGTCCGGTGAATGTAGATACACCTGCGGTCATTGCGTCATGTACGATCTTGGAAACTTGTGCATGACGGTTGCCCATTGGGTCTTCGCGCCAAACGATGTCACCGCTTGGATAATAGCGGTTTGCCTCGGAAACTTTCAGAGACGTTGGCACGCTCACGTTGATGTGGGCCACGTTGATCTGGCGCAGGATCGCTGCTGGCAGGATGGTGCGCGGCTCCTGTTTTTGCGCTGAGATGGTGCGAACGGTGCGTTTCACATCCGCTTGTTTTATAGATGTGACATCGCTTTGCGCAAAGGAAACACGAGGCTGCAATGGTTGCGTTTCAAATGGAGTGCCACGGGACACGATGTCAGAAGCGCCACAAGCGCTTAAAACGGCGCCAACACTCAGTGCACATGCTAGTTTGATCATCTTCATCTCGGTCTCCTCTGGTCTACAACCGTAAAACTATTCACTCGGTACTGTTTGAAGGCCGATTGAGGCAGGTTTGAGACAAATTCGCGCCAGACTTAGCACAAGTTTGAGGTAATTGCGGGCTAGGCAATCTTTGTCGCCCTCCAAATTTATCCAAAGCAGAGCCAGATATTGGAACAACGCCAGCAGGTTATGAGACCATTGGAAACGTAATGCGACATGTGAGCGGTGATATGACCCAACCGCAATACACTCGACATTTTTAAATCAGGCCCCTTACGACACGCAGGAAGAAATACCTAGCTGCAAACAATCACGTGGCTATAGTCTTGCCAGCCCTAAATATCCCCGCCTATAGCGTCATCACATGTGCTGCCCTGTCAGTTCAAATCTTGATACACATCGATTTTTCCCACGTATCAAACAGACAACATCAGATCGTCGAATGCCAAGACTTCGATACTGGTCAGCGTATCAAAATCACCCGTAGCTATTTCTGTGACTGTCCAATTTGACCCAGCCAAATCAACTATCGTGAAGTCGGTGCTGTCGAACCCAGTAAACAGAACGGTATCACTATCACCGCCACCGTTAATTTGGTCACTCCCATCGTCGCTATTGAAGATAAAGGTATCCGCCCCTGTGCCACCGTGCAGGACATCATTGCCACCGCCGCCCATGAGCACATCACTTCCGGCTCTGCCAATCAGATAGTTGTCCTCATCATTGCCTGTCAGCGTATCCGCGTGATTTGAACCGCCTACACGCTCAAAACCGGAAATCACATCGCCCGTGGCATCAGCGCCAGAAGCCGACTGGAAACCCGCGATACTATTCAGATCAACTGTCACGCCCGCAGACGAGTCAATATATTGCACCCAGTCAATGCCATTTCCGCCAGCAAGCGTATCCGCATCCGTACCACCACGCAGAATATCATTGCCATCGCCCCCCGTGAGCACATCGTTTCCGGCACGCCCGATCAGATAATTGTTCCCGTTGTTGCCTGTCAGCGTATCCGCAGAAGCTGAGCCGCTCACATTTTCAAAACCAGAGATCACATCGCCTGCGGCATCACCGCCCGATGCGGATTGAAAGCCTGCAATAACTCTCAGATCAATCATTACACCTGCAGAGGAGCCATTGTATTGTGCCCAATCAATACCAGAGGCGCCTGTAAGCGTGTCGGCACCTGCACCGCCGTTCAGAATATCATTGCCAGCCCCACCGTTTAGAATATCGCTGCCTGCGCCCCCCGTGAGCACATCGTTTCCGGCTCGCCCGAGCAGAATATTGTCCTCATCGTTGCCCGTCAGTGCATCCGCGTAATTTGAACCGCTCACGCGTTCGAAACCAGAAATCACATCCCCTGTGGCGTCGCCGCCCGTAGCCGACTGGAAGCCCGCAACGCCATTCAGATCAACCGTCACGCCAGCAGATGAATCAATGTATTGGATCCAATCGATGCCATCACCGCCACTCAACGTATCCGCATCCGTGCCGCCGCGTAGGACATCGTTGCCATCACCACCCGCAAGCACATCGTTCCCGGCTCTGCCGATCAGATAATTGTTCTGATCATTGCCCGTCAGTGTATCCGCGTGAATTGAGCCACTCACGTTTTCAAATCCGGAAATCACATCACCCGTCGCATCACCACCAGAAGCGGATTGGAAACCCGCAACAACATTCAAATCAACAGTAATACCAGCAGACGAAGCAGCGTATTGCAGCCAATCAATGCCAGTGCCGCCGCTAAGCGTATCCGCATCCGCACCCCCATTCAGGATGTCGTTGCCTGCGTCGCCAATCAGGATGTCAGCACTGCTGCCGCCATTCAGCGTGTCATTCCCACTGGTTCCCGGCTGCGTAACCACATCTGTGATGTCGACTTGCATGGTGCCTTGAATGATCGAACTGCTCAGCAGATCCGTGGTTGATATTGTCAACGTCGCAGCAGCGGTCCCGAATACGTCCTGAGGTCCGGTAAACTGAACTGCGCTTACGTCCTGTAGAAAGGCGTTCAACGCAAGCGCCGTGCCAGACATTACTAGGGTATCGCTGCCCGAAGACTGAACTAAAACACCACCAGAAGACACAGCATCAAGCTGACCGGATGTCGCCGAAATCGTCACAGTGATCTGATCTTCGTCAGGATCAGCCAATGTGATCCCGCTTAGATCCACGTCGTCAGCCAACGCCTCATTCACAGTGATAAGCGTGGGCAAACCCGTCAACGTCGGCGCGTCATTTTCCGCTGTCACCGTCACCGCGATCACCTGCCCGCGCGGTGTTGTGTTTTCAAACGAAACAACTGTGCCAGTATACTCACCCACAACCAAATCCAGATCGCCATCACCATCCAGATCAACAAAGCTTGGAGCGCTATTACTACCCACATCAATGCCGTCAAACGGATTGGCAGCCCCTGTCAGTGCGGTAAAACCATCATCTGCATCATTATTGTCAAAGACCTTTAATGTACCGAAATATTCCCCAACGACCAAATCCAGATCGCCATCACCATCCAGATCAACAAAGGTCGGAGTGCTGTTGGTACCCACCGCAAAGCTGTCAAACGGATTGGCAGCGCCTGTCAGTTCGGTAAAGCCATCATTGGCGTCATTGTTGTCAAAGAGCTGTAATGCACCGAAAAAGCCCCCAACAACCAAATCCAGATCACCATCGCCATCCAGATCAACAAAAGTCGGGGCGCTATCATTGCCAACATCAATGCCATCTAGTGGATTGGCTGCACCTGTCAGTTGGCTAAAGCCAGCGTCAGCATCATTGTTGTCAAAGACCCGCAGCGTGCCATCATAGCTCCCAATGATCAAATCCAGATCGCCATCGCCATCCAGATCAGCAAAACTTGGGGCGCTTACAATACCACCATTAATGCCGTCAAGCGGATTGGCGGCACCTGTCAGTTCGGTAAAGCCTGAATCAGCATTGTTGCTGTCATACGTTCGCAAGGTGCCATCAGATGATGCAAAAACAGCGTCCAAATCGCCGTCGCCATCCAAATCAACAAAACTTGGAGCGCTGCGGTAACCCACATCGATACCGTTAAACGGATTGGCAGCCCCTGTAAGTGCCGCAAAACTTGGCGTGCCGGGTAAAGCGCCAAGATCATCACCTGAAGCATCCACCACATTCAGCAGCAGATCATGGTTGGCGGTCGGCGTGTCGCTGCTGTTGGCATAAGTCAGGTTCTGGATCAGCGCGTCGATTGAGGCCGAGGTGGCTGCGGCATTGAACGTGATCGACAGCGTTGTACCAGCGCCGCCCGCAAGCGTGCCAATGGTCACGCCACTGTAGGTCACATTTGCGCCGCTCAGACCAATCTCGCCCGCGCCCACGCCCTCATTGCGCACGGATGCCGTATCTTGGGCCAGCAAGCCCGACAGCGACAAAGACCCGCCGTCGAAATCACCCTCGCCATCGGTAAAGATAACATCGACGTCCAACAATTGCGGGGTTGTGTTGACTGTGTTCTCGGCAAAGGAAACGCTCGGCGCAAAGCCAGTGAGGATTGGCGCGTCATTTGTCGGCAAAACAGTTACCGTTATCACGTTGCCACGAAGTGCAGAGTTCTCAAATGTGGCGAACGTGCCATCAGAAGCGCCTGACACCAAATCCAAATCACCATCTCCGTCGAGATCAACAAAGCTTGGAGTGGTATTGTTGTTGAACACAACACCATTCCATGGGTTGGCAACCCCTGTCAGTTCAGTAAAGCCTGTATCGCCGTCATTGTTGTCAAAGACCCGCAATGTGCCATCAGAAGCGCCTGACACCAAATCCAAATCACCATCGCCATCCAGATCAACAAAGGTGGGGGCTGCGTACAGACCCACATCGATGCCGTCGAACGGATTCGCGGCACCCGTCAGCGCGGTAAATCCTGTATCCGCATCATTGTTATCAAAGCTCTTAAAGGTGCCGAGGTCATCCCCCACAACCAAGTCCAGATCGCCGTCCCCATCCAGATCAACAAAGCTTGGTGTGCTGCGATATCCCACATCAATGCCAGCCAGCACATTTGCAGCGCCTGTCAGTTCAGTAAAACCAGCGTCAGCATCGTTGTTGTCAAAGACATTTAGTGTGCCGTCAGAGTTACCTACAACGACATCAAGATCTCCATCGTCATCCAGATCAACAAAACTTGGGGCGCTGCGGGTCCCCACAACAATACCACCCAGCACATTTGCCGCGCCTGTCAGTTCGGTAAAGCCAGCGTCAGCATCGTTGTTGTCATATACCTTTACGATACCGTCATTCGTGCCCACGACCAAATCCAGATCGCCATCACCGTCCAGATCAACAAAACTTGGGGCGCTGTAGCTACCTGCATCAATGCCGTTTAACGGATTGGCACCCCCTGTGAGCGCCACAAAACTTGGCGTGCCTGGTGCAATACCCAAATCATCACTAGCGGCATCGATCACATTCAACACCAGATCGCGGCTGGCAGTTGGTGTGTCGCTGCTGTTGGCATAGGTCAGGTTCTGGATCAGTGCATCGACGGAGGCTGAGGTGGCAGCAGCATTAAACGTGATCGCCAGTGCAGCGCCCGCACCGCCTGCCAACGTGCCGATGGTCACGCCGCCGTAAGTCACATTTGCGCCGTTCAGACCAATTTCACCCACGCCTGTGCCCTGATTGCGCAGGGAAACCGTATCCTCGGCCAGTACCCCTGTCAGGGACAAAGATCCGCCGTCGAAATTGCCCTCGGCATCGGCAAACGTGACATCGCTATCCAGCAATTGTGGCGTCGCATTCACGGTATTTTCGGCAATGGTGATGCTCGACGCAAAACCCGTCAGCGTCGGCGCGTCATTTTCCGCCGTCACCGTCACCGTGATCCTCGGTTCAAGCGGCGTTGTGTTCTCAAACGAAAAAAGCCTGCCGAAAACCCCGCCCGAGACCAAATCCAGATCGCCATCATCGTCCAGATCAATCAAACTAGTAGGGGTGGATTGTAAACCCACATCTACGTTGTCAAACGGGTTGGCCTCACCCGTCAACTGGGTAAAGCCCGTATCGCCGTCATTGTTGTCATAGACCCTGAAAGTACCTGAACTATCTCCCACGACCAAATCCAGATCACCATCGCGATCCAGATCACCAAAGCTTGGCGTTGCGTCAGAACCCACATCAATACCGTCAAACGGATTGGCGGCACCTGTTAATTCGGTAAAACCCGTGTCGCCATCGTTGTTGTCATAGAGGTGTAAGGTGCCATCAGATGCGCCCACGACCAAATCCAGATCGCCATCATCATCCAGATCAACAAAGCTTGGCGCTGCGGCAGAACCCACATCAATCCCGTCAAACGGATTGACGGCATCTGTGAGCTCGGTAAAACCCGCGTCTGCATCGTTGTTGTCATAGACATTCAATTTGCCGTCAGATGCGCCCACGACCAAATCCAGATCGCCATCCCCATCCAGATCAACAAAGCTTGGCGCGCTGTAGGAACCCACGTCAATGCTGTCAAACGGATTCGCCGCACCTGTGAGTTCGGTAAAGCCCGTGTCACCGTCGTTATTATCAAAAAGATGTAAGGTGCCGTCATTCTCACCGACAACCAAATCCAGATCACCATCACCGTCAATATCAACAGAGCTTGGGGTGCTGTTGGACCCTACATCAATTCCGTCAAACGGATTGGCAGCCCCTGTGAGCGCCACAAAACTTCGCGCGGGGATATCTCCACCTGCGGCGTCCGTCACATTCAACACCAGATCGCGAGTAGCGGTTGGGGTATCACTGCTGTTGGCATAGGTCAGGTTCTGGATTAGCGCGTCGATAGAGGCAGATGTAGCCGTCGTATTAAACGTGATTGTCAGATCTACGCCTGCAACGCCGCCTGCAAGTGTCCCCATGCTCACACCGCCATAAGTCACATCTGCGCCGGACAGCCCGATTTCACCCACACCAGTGCCTTCATCGCGCACAGAAACCGTGTCTTCAGCCAGCAGGCCTGTCACAGACAGGGTGCCACCGTCGAGATCACCGTTCGGATCGGAGAACGTGACATCGGTGTCCAGCAACTGCGCGCCCGCGTTAACAGTGTTCTCGGCAAACGTGGTGGTCGGGGCAAAACCAGTCAGCGTCGGCGCGTCACTTTCCGCCGTCACTGTTACGGAAATTTCCTGCCCACGCGGTGTGGTGTTTTCAAACGAGAAAAGCGCGCCGTCACGCTCGCCCGAGACCAAATCCAGATCGCCATCTCCATCCAGATCAACAAAGCTTGGCGCGCTGTAGGAACCCAGGTCAATGCCGTCAAACGGATTGGAAGAAGAAAAAAACAGTTCGGTAAAGCCCGCATTGGCGTCATTGTTGTCATAGGTCACAAATTCGCCGTTTCGCATCCCCACGACCAAATCCAAATCGCCATCAGCGTCCAAATCAACAAAGCTTGGCGCTGCGTCAGAACCCACATCAATGCCGTCAAACGGATTGGCGGCACCTGTCAATTCGGTAAAGCCCGCGTCGGCATCGTTGTTGTCATAGAGGTGTAAGGTGCCGTCAGATGCGCCCACGACCAAATCCAGATCGTCATCCCCATCCAGGTCAACAAAGCTTGGCGCTGCGTCAGAACCCACATCAATCCCGTCAAACGGATTGGCGGCACCTGTGAGCTCGGTAAAGCCTGTGTTCGCATCGTTGTTGTCATAGACGTGTAGGGTGCCGTCACTCACGCCGACAACCAAATCCAGATCGCCATCGCCGTCCAGATCGACAAAGCTTGGCGCACCCCCTGCACCCACAACAATGTTGCTCAACGGATTGGTGGCACCTATCAGTTGTGTAAAGCCTATATCAGCATCGTTGTTGTCATAGACCGTTAAGGTGTCGAATTCCCCGCCAACGACCATATCCAAATCGCCATCGCCGTCCAGATCAGCAAAGCTTGGCGCGCTAAATCTACCCACATCAATGCCGTTAAACGGATTGGCAGCACCTGTGAGCGCCGCAAAACTTGGCGTGCCAGGAATTGCGCCAAGATCGGCACCTGATGCATCCACCACATTCAACAAAAGATCGCGGTTGGCGGTTGGGGTTTCGCTGCTGTTGGCATAGGTTAGGTTCTGGATCAGCGCATCGATTGACGCAGAGGTGGCCGCGGCATTGAACGTGATCGTCAACGTCGCACCTGCGCCGCCCGCAAGCGTGCCGATGGTCACGCCACCATAAGTCACATCTGCGCCGCTCAGACCAATCTCGCCTACGCCCGCACCCTCATTACGCACAGAAGCCGTGTCTTCGGCCAACAAACCCGACAAGGACAAAGACCCGCCGTTAAAATCACCCTCGACATCGGTGAACGTGACGTCAGAATCCAGCAATTGCGGGGTCGCATTAACGGTGTTTTCGGCAAAGTTGATCGTAGCTGCAAAACCAGTGAGGGATGGGGCGGTCATATTTTAAATATCCAATGCAAAATCAAGTCTGGAATTAAAATGCGTACGCCAACGGTATCCCAACCCGAAAGTTGACCTACTAGGCGTGTTTACGCTCACGCTGTCAACAGATCTATCTTTCTCGGATATATATCAGTGGATTGGTGTCGTGTTGATTTCGGGTATTTCTCAACGCAGGCGCTATTTCAAACGGCATAATGAGCTCCATCAACATAGCCGCCGCTAAAACGCTTTCGACCTCACTCTCGAAAGTCAAAGGTGGCAAAATGGGAGAGCGTCTACTGGCGTCTCAAGATTTTGCAATCTCGCTCGTTGATAGAAATTGCAGCTTTGGCAAGTTTAGCCTTTAAGCGGTCATCGACCATCGTAAGGGGCTCGGCCTGCGAGCTCTACTAAAGGAAAGACAACTAGTCTCGCTTACGGCTGCGCCATCCGCCACGGCGGCGCGGTGTTGCTATCGAGTGTAGCCCCTCACTCAGAACTTCTGACATCGGGTGCGCGGGGTCTGTGCCATACGCCTGCAGTAATCTGCGCATTGCGGGATGGGTATCGCTATCCACACCAAGGCTCAGCGCCCAATCCAAAAAAATAGACCGGCATTCTGATTTTGTGATCCCCTCAATTCGGTACGCCTCAAAGATCAGGCCCTTTGGGTCATCTGGTGTCACGGTTTTCATTGCGGGTCTCCGGTGGCGTTGGCGCTTAAGGCTGCGCTGATAATCGCATCCGCAGCACTGTAGGTATGTGCCAGTTGCGCCTCCAGACCTGCTGCCGTGTCGTTTTCCGCCGATGCCCCCACGGCATGGATCAAAAACCGGCGCGTTGCTGCGCGCAACGCCTCAAGGTGCAGCGGCCGCGATGACAACAGCCGCGTAGCTGATTGCAACGCCCACAGCTGCGCATATGCGTCATTCAGTACTGCTTCGCTCTCAATCGTGAGGATACCCGCAGCTTGCGCCGCAGCAAGCCCAGCGGGGATGTCACGCGCCACAGTTCCACCGATCAAAGCCCCTGCTTGGGCAAACAGCTCAATATCTTGCAAACGGCCTGCACCGATTTTTGCATCCAACACACCGTCAGGCGTTTTTGCCGCTGCAATGCGGGCGCGCATCTCTTGGGTTTCGTTGCAAACATGTGCCGCGTCGCGTTTTGTCTGTAGAACCTCTGCGCGCAGGGCCTCTACTGTCAGAGACAGCTCGCTGGGCCCTGCGATCACCTCTGCACGGGTCAGTGCCAGATGCTCCCAAACCCATGCCTCATCACGTTGATAGCTGGAGAATGATTCAAGCGACGTTGCCACAGGACCTTTGTTGCCAGACGGGCGCAGGCGCAGGTCCAATTCATAGAGACGCCCTTGTGCCATAGGAGCACTCATCGCGGTGATCATCGCTTGGGTCAGGCGGGCGTAATACTGGCGGGCATGCAACGGGCGCGGCCCGTCCGAGGCCTCAATTCCGTCGGCATCATATATCACAATCATGTCCAGATCAGATTGCGCGGTCAGCCGCCCTGCCCCAAGTGAGCCCATCCCGACAATCACAGCGCCCTTACCTGGAGGAGGACCATGGCGACGCGACACCTCATTGATGACTACAGGCCACAGCGCACGCAGCACCGCGCGGGCCAGATCACTGTATTGCTCTGCCGCTTGCGCGCCGTCCGTCAGACCCCGCAGATGATGCACGCCAATGCGGAAATGCCACTCCCGCGCCCACGCACGTGTGCCGTCTAGTTGGGCCTCATAGTCATCAAGTTCGGTCAATCGTTGGGCCAGCGCATCTGCCAGCGCGTCCTCCCCCGGCCAATCAGAAAAGAAATCTCCGCCGATCACAGCATCTAACACCCCCGCATTGCGCGACAGGTGGTCTGCCAACATCGGAGAAACAGAAACGATTGTGACAAGCAAGTCCGCCAATTGTGGGTTGGCCTTGAGCAGCGAAAACAACTGCACTCCCGCCGGCAGTCCTGCCAGAAACCCGTCAAACGCCATTAGCGCCTCATCAGGTTTGTCTGCTTGGGCCAATAAGACCAATAATTCAGGCTTGAGCTGCTCAAACAACTCCGCGCCGCGATTTGATCGGAGCGCGGGGTAATTCGGCCAAGCATCCATCACTGCGGCATCAAAGCTGTGGGTCATTTCGGGAATTGGTGCGGTATTGGCCTCGGCAAAGAACCCCTCAGTTATTTCATGCACCTCACTTAGGCGATCCGTCAGCTGGATTTCCAACGCGGACACATCCATATCCATCAGCGCAGCAATCCGTGCCAAGCCAGCAGGTGTTTTGGGCAAAGTGTGTGTTTGCGCGTCCTGCACCATCTGCAAGCGGTGCTCGACCGTGCGGTGGAATGTATAATAATCCGTCAGCGTATCCGCGGCGTCTTGCGGAATCCAGTCTTTGGCGGCCAACACCGCAAGCCCCGCCTTTGTGCCGCGCACCCGCAATTCAGGGTCACGCCCGCCCGCAATAAGCTGGCGCGTCTGGGTGAAAAACTCGATCTCTCGAATGCCGCCACGGCCCAGCTTCATGTTATGGGCAGGCAGCGTGATCGGCCCGCCAAGGCCTTTGTGTTCGCGAATGGCCAGCCGCATATCGTGGGCATCCTGAATCGCGGCAAAATCCAAGTGCCTGCGCCACACAAACGGGCGCATGGTATTTAGAAACGCATCCCCTACCCCGATATCACCCGCGCAAGGGCGTGCTTTGATATAGGCTGCGCGTTCCCATGTACGGCCAAGGCTCTCATAGTATCGCTCGGCAGCGAGCAGCCCCACACAGACGGGAGTGACAGCGGGATCAGGGCGCAGGCGTAGGTCCGTGCGGAACACATAGCCGTCATCCGTGATCTCACTGAGGCTGGCAGCCATGGCACGGGTTGCCTTGATCAGCCCTGCTCGCGCATCTTGAAAATCATCCGGATCATAACGGCTTTCATCAAACAGACAGATCAGATCGATGTCCGAGGAATAGTTTAACTCTCCGGCACCCATCTTACCCATAGCAAGGACGGTCATCCCGCCGCCGGTTTCTGCGTCTTCTTCAGTTAACCCCGGCAGCTTGCCGCGCCGGATTTGCGCGGCCACTGCGACGCGCAGCGCTGCCTGTGTTGCCGCCCCCGCATAATCCGTCAGCGCGCCAGTCACATCTTCCAATGACCATGCGCCACCCAAATCGGCCAACGCACTGAGCAGTGCCACACGCCGTTTGCCCTGCCGCAATCCTGCGTTCAGCGTATCCGATTGCAACAGCTTGGGCGCTGCGATGATCTCCGCCAGTGCCGTTTGAGGCGCCTCAACAGCTTCAACAAGCCAGTCTGCCTCTTTTGCGATCAGACGCGCAAGATAGGGCGCAAGCACCGCAGTCCCTGCCAACAAGGGCCTCAGCCCCGCATCAAAGCGGTCTAGAGGCAGATCATCATCTGCAGATGCATCAGCCCGAGGGCAACGAGAGAGCAGTTTTGAGAGCGAAATATCATTCATAAGCCCACAATTACGTTTGTAGGAGGGGTGGTCAATGACTTAGGGTAAGAAAATCTCATACGATAACACATTGATTAAGAACTATAATTCAACTCAATGTAAATAACATTCACATAAACCCTTGCAAATTCGCCTAGCGTAGCCAAATTGAGTGATGTGAAAGGCATTTACATTACAGTCCTTTCTCCGGTGAAGCGCCCCACGCACGGTGGCCGCACATCGCAATTTTGAGGGGACTATAATGACCACGATGACCGAACCTTTCTCATCCCGCACCTCGCAGCGCGATAACTTCTTTTCGCGTTCCGAACGCTGGCTTGACGAGCGCGGTAAAGGCGCTTGGATTGCCGCGATGGTACTTGGGTTCATCTTTTTCTGGCCAGTTGGCCTAGCGCTATTGGCTTATATGATCTGGAGCAAACGCATGTTTTCATCTTCTTCCCGCAGCTGTAGCCGCAAAATGCACCGCAGCATGACAATGGGCCGACCAACCGGCAACTCGGCCTTTGACGCCTATAAGGCAGACACACTGCGCCGCTTGGAAGACGAGCAGGACAGCTTTGAGACCTTCCTTGAGCGTCTGCGCGCTGCAAAAGACAAATCCGAGTTCGACTCGTTTATGGACGAACGTGCGGCACGCAACGAAGACGCCGCTGAAGCCTAATCCCCCCGCTGCTTGACAGCAGCCCCGCGCCTTCCCAAATCGGGGAGGCGCATCATTGATGAAATTTGAGGACCCCAATGACACCTGATCCAGACATGCAACCGCAATTTTATGATGCAATTCCTACCAAACGTCTGCTGGCGTGGTTGGTTGATACAGTTATTATCGCGGTGCTGACGCTGGTTGCGATCCCGTTCACAGCATTCATTGGCCTGTTCTTTTTACCCTTTCTGTTCTTGATTTTGGGCTTTGCATACCGTGTTGTGACCCTATCACGCAGTTCTGCGACGTGGGGCATGCAACTGATGGCGATTGAGTTGCGCACCAGCGACGATGCCCGCTTTGATCCATCAATCGCGTTTATGCATACTCTGGGCTACACAATTTCCATTGCAATGTTTCCCGCGCAGCTGGTTTCGATGGTTTTGATGCTTAGCACCGAACGCCGTCAGGGTCTTAGCGATTTGATCCTGGGGACCGTGGCCTTAAACCGCCGCGCCTAACCTTTGGTTCGCAAGATATGAGCAATTTTAAGCAAGATTGAATTTAGGGTTTGCCCCCGTCAGAGCACACGCTATCTTAGCTATTGAATTATCCGGACATTCCTATGCGTCATTCTCTCCCTATTGCTCCGCAGTTTTATGTAACTGCTCCGCAACCCTGCCCCTATCTTGAGGGTCGGATGGAGAGAAAGCTGTTTACCGCTCTTCAGGGTGACAACGCAGCTAAGCTGAACGATAGCTTATCCGCCCAAGGGTTCCGCCGCAGCCAGAACGTGCTGTATCGCCCTTCCTGCGCAGAATGTTCTTCATGTCTGTCTGCGCGTATTGATGTATCGCGGTTTCAGCCCACGAAAAGCCAGAAGCGCACGATAAAACGCAATACGGGGTTGGTGCGGCGTGCCACATCCCCTTGGGCAACCGAAGACCAATACGACCTATTCCGCTATTATCTGGACAGCCGTCATTCTGATGGTGGCATGGCAGACATGGATGTGTTCGAATTTGCCGCCATGATCGAAGAGACACCGATCCGCACCCGTGTGATCGAATACACTGACGCGGAGACATCAGAGTTGATCGGCGTATGCCTGACGGATGTGTTGGGTGACGGGTTGAGCATGGTTTATTCATTTTACACCCCCGACAGGCCCCGCGACGGTCTGGGTAACTATATTATCCTAGATCACATTGAAATCGCGCGCGCTGCGGGCCTGCCTTATGTTTATTTGGGCTATTGGGTGCCCGGTAGCCAGAAGATGGACTACAAGTCCAAGTTCTCTGGATTGGAAGTATTCATGGGGGGCAAGTGGAACCCTATGAATGACCCCAAGGATTTCACACCGGATGCGCACCCGCTCAACAGTGATCCCATTGCTGAGCAGGTTGCTAATATTTCCTTGCCCGATCTGGCCCCTAACGGCAGCTAGACCGCAGCGGCTATTTCCCCGTTGCAATCATATCGCGGATTTTCACGGCCTTCTCAAAATGATCTAACGCGTGGGTTTCGATCCACCATGTCGCCGCCTCCATAAGCAGCGCGGGATCGTCGTTCCTATTGGCAAAAAACGCATAAAACGACAGGCCAACCCCCTCTCCCTTTTTGGCAATCTTGGCATCGCAAATCGCAATCGCTTTGGTTCTAAGTGTTTGGCGCATCGGGTGTCCTGTTCTGGGAAGCGGTACAAAAGCAAAGGGCGCCCAAAGGCGCCCTTAATTGTTAGATCATTTTGCGATCAATCAAGGGATCAAGTCCGGGACAATTGTCACAATCGCCGGGAAGAACCACAGGATCGCAAGCCCACCGACCTGAATGAGCACAAACGGAACGATACCGCGATAGATGTGCCGTGTTGTAACGCTCGCTGGAGCCACACCACGCAGATAGAACAACGCAAAGCCAAAGGGCGGCGTGAGGAACGAGGTCTGCAAGTTCACCGCGATCATGATCGTCACCCATTTGGGATCAAACGTACCGCCGTAAATCACCGGACCAACAATCGGCACAACAATGTAGATGATCTCGAGGAAATCGAGAACAAAGCCCAGAACGAACAGCACCAACATCACAATCAAGAAGACAGTCAGCTCATTGTCAAACGACTTGAGGAACTGCTGGATGTAATGTTCACCGCCAAAGCTGATGACCACAAGGTTCAACAACTGAGAGCCGATGAGGATGGTGAACACCATAGATGTCACTTTGGCTGTTTCACGCACAACAGGTGTCAGAATGCCGTTGGTGAACAGGATCCAGCAGCTGAACAGCAGCCCAAATACCGCGTAAAGATACGCACCGTAAGAGACAAAGAACGCTACCCAGTTTTCGAACCCCACATCGTCCTGATTGATGCGCAGATCAAAGTTCACGCCCACAAGGATACAGATCACAATCGCCAATGTTGACCAGATGATCACCTTTGGTGAGCGGTCCAGATCCCTTAGCTTGCGGTAGGCCGCCAGCATGATCGCACCCCCAGCGCCAAGTGCCGCCGCCGGCGTCGGGTTAGTAATACCACCAAGGATCGAACCAAGCACCGCAACGATCAGAACAAGCGGTGGGAAGACCACGCGGATCAGTTCGTTTTTGGCGCAAAGTCCTGTCGCATAGACAACACCGTACATCACCGCGACAAACGGAAGTGCCATCAGCACAACCATCGTTCCCGGCGTTGTTGTTGGTGCGACTAGTACAATATCAACCAACAGCAACAGCACAACACCGATGCCACCAATGATCAGTGGCTTAGGATCAGCGGAAGGTGAAACACCGCGCGCTGTTGTCAGGAACAAAGTCAGCAGGATCATAATGATCGCAATGCCAGTCCCGATGGGCGCTGCATTATCGATCTTAGCCTCTACCGCCGCTGCGAACTCTTCATCCGTCAGCTTTTCGCTTGCTGCAAGACCACCACCATCTTCGATAACCTGCTGCTCTGCGACCGCAATGTCCCAAAGGTCCTGACCGTGCAGATCAATCATCGCCGCCTTACATTGTTCCCCGACATTGGTGCGCAACGAGGCGCTTTCACCGATGTTTGAGAAGCTAGACGTACGGATGTCCTGACTACCTACAAAACCCAGATTGCCTAGAACAATTGTACCGACAATGATCAGAACTGGTGCGCCAGCAAACCATGTGAAGGCTTCTGAACGTGTCACCGGCTCGGCGTTGGTAGAGCCCATAGGCACTGCTGGTGCTTTGTCAGGGTTCATCAATGCGTAACCAAGTGCATACAGCGCATAAAGCAGCGCAAGCATGATACCCGGCAAAAGGGCCGCTTGGAACAAAGTACCAACAGAAACAACCGCTGGCTCGCCAAGATAGGTCAACGCATCGGTACAACCTAATGAGGTCGCACGCGCCTCTTGTGCAGCGGAATAAAGATCACCCGCCAATGTGCCAAGTAGAACAATCACAATTGAAGGCGGAATGATCTGCCCCAACGTCCCAGAGGCCGCGATGACCCCTGTTGCGATTTCAGGTGAGTAGTTGTTGCGTAGCATTGTCGGTAAGGCCAGTAGACCCATGGTCACAACAGTTGCGCCAACAATACCCGTGGAAGCCGCAAGAAACGCACCCACAACAACAACAGACACAGCCAAACCACCTGGAAGCGGACCAAACACCCGCGCCATTGTTGTCAGCAGATCGTTTGCGATCTTGGAACGCTCCAGCGTGATGCCCATCAGAACAAACATCAGAACCGCCAGCAATGTCTCAATGGACTGCCCAGCCAGAACACGTTCGTTCATACGGTTCACAATAAAGGAAACGTTACGATCCAGCGCCACGTCCCACCCAGATGGGAAGACAGATACGCCTACTTTGGGCAAATCGGGGTATCGGAATAACGATACCGTATCCGCCTTGATGCCCGAATTCACCAATGTGCGATACGCTTCCGATGACGTATCAATTGCTTGGTGGATCATCAGACCTGCGCTGTCTAAGGCAGCAATGATGCCGAATGAGATGATACCCGCACCACCGATGGCAAAAGCCACCGGAAAGCCGGACAGGATGCCGCCAAAGAGGCACACGAATACAATGATCAGGCCAACCTCGACCCCGTCTAGACCGAAAAACATTAGTGTGTTCCCTCATAGGCTTCTTCGCCCTCGCCAAGTGTATCCTTGTCGAGATATTTTCCTTCGCTCTCCGGACCTTCGCGGAATTCGCAATAGGAGCGGTAGAACAGTGCGATCGCTTGCAGCATCACCATGATGCAGAACAAGCAGAGCAGAATTTTGAACAGGAAGTAGCCGTTAAATCCGTTGGGTGAGAACCCGATGGTTTCTACGTTCCACTTGAGCAATCGCGCCTTGCGCAACAGCAGTTCCAGACGGTCAGATGCAGATGGGTTTGGTGTGATCAGGTGGCGCCACAAGAAGAACCAGCCGTACATCCAAGTCAAAACCGCAAACGGCAACATAAAGAACAGCGCACCAAACATATCCACGATCTTTTTCGTGCGGAATTTCGCACCCGCGTAGAACAGATCGACCCGCACGTGGCCACCCTGTACAAAGGTATAGCTGACACACATGCAAACAACCAAAGCATTGAAAAGCTTTAATTCTTCTGCAAACCAGCTGATGTCAAACTGAAGCGGAATACCGAACCCGACCGAGATATCTGGACGGGTAAAGATCCGCTGCATAAAGACGATGATAATCTGTTGCAGAACCATGATCAGGCCTGCCCATGCAAACAGACGTCCCATTCCGTTGGCGAACCCTTCAAGGCCCCGCACAACACCCCACATCACTGCCCGCTTGCGCATGCCAATTGCCGTGAGGATTATGAGTGCCGTCGCTAAAACAAAAAACAACTCGATAGAGCCGCCATAATAGATAAAGCGCATCATGGACTGGCCATCAGACCAATTCAGCCACATCGCTGGATTTAACAGAGCTGCAAAGAAATTGTAGAATGCCTCAAGCACGTTTCCTGAAACGAATTGGACAAACCCGCCCTCTTGGAATTTATCAAGACAGCTGAGCTTTGCGCCCTCAGCTGCACGGAAAAATCCCGAACATACGATATCGTCTGCCATGTGTCCCCTCCCCGGGTCGTGAAACCGGTGCTTGTGCTCGCACCGCTATCGGCAGACATGCTGCCGTCTTTTCAAATAGAACAAGGGCCGCGGCAGTGCGCGGCCCCCAATCAATTCAGATTAGCTTACATGTTTGCGCGAACGCGCTCACGCTGTGCAACGTAGAATGCGTCGGACTTGGACAGCCACTCAGCGGAAGACGTCAAAGACGCTTCGAAGCTGGCACGTGTGCGTGCAAACAATTCGTCGTCCATGTTTTCGTCCATGACTTCTGCGGACGCTTTACCGAACGCATCCCATACATCGTCAGAGAACTGCATGGTTTTGACACCCTGCTGCTGCAGGCGCTTCAGTGCTGCACCGTTGTTCGCCAATGTTTCGGACAAACCAATGTGTGTTGTCGCCATTGTTGCGTATTCGATGATCTTCTGGTGCGCTGGGGACAGCTCATTAAAGACGTCAAGGTTTACAGCAGATGACAAAGCCGAGCCTGGCTCGTGGAAACCAGCTGTGTAGTATACTTTTGCAACTTCTTGGAAGCCCGCGCGTTCGTCCGCAAATGGACCAACCCACTCTAGGCCGTCCAGCGCGCCGGATGACAATGCTTGGTACAGTTCGCCGCCTGGAATGTTCTGAACGGATGCGCCCAGTTTACCCAGTACTTTGCCGCCCAGACCAGGCATGCGGAATTTCAAACCGTTGAAATCTGCTGCGGAGTTGATTTCGTTACGGAACCAACCACCGGATTGTGAACCAGAGTTACCCGCCAAGAAGGATTTCAGGTTGAAGATCTCGCCCAGCTCGTTGTGAAGTGCGTGGCCGCCACCGTGGTGGTACCAGTTGGTAACTTCCTGTGCGGTCCCGCCGAATGGAACAGCTGTGTAATAGGCGTATGCAGGGTGCTGGCCGATGAAATAGTAGTCGGCTGAGTGGTACATATCGGCCTGACCGGAGGATACGGCGTCAAATACTTCGAACGCGCCAACCAGCTCACCGGGTGCTTTTTTGTCGATTGTCAGAGTGCCGTCAGACATCTCGTTAACCATGTTGTTCAGGTAAGTGGCAGCATCGTCCAGCACGGCGAAACCGCGTGGCCATGATGTAACCATTGTTAGTGTCTTTTTACCTTGGGCGTAAACTGGCGCGGCAAGCGTTGTTGCTGCTGCAGCTGTACCACCAAGGGCAGATGTCTTCAAAAATGAACGACGATCCATAAGGGTATCCTCCCGGATTTATTGTGCCCACACGATTCAGATTTTCCGCGCGGGTCATTTCAAGTGGGTCGACACTAACGGGGCACCAGAAATTTAAAATACCTACTACTGCGTAGAAACGCCTAAACTACCGACTTAAAGGGTGAAATTTTATGCACCAGCCCTATGTTAGCGCCCAAACAACCCTTCAGCGTTTGTTAAACCTTGAGATGCCATGCTGCGGTTTCGCTTTGCTCAACGCGCAGATTCGTCGTATCGAATCAAAATGACACGCTTTCCGCGCCTTCATATCCCTTATGGTCAAAAGCTCACGCTATTGGCTTCGGTTCCTCTGATCGTTGCTGTCGCTGCGATTGCTCTGGTTGTGGCTGCACAGTCGCGCGCACTAGCGGAACGCGAAATAAACGCGCTTGAAATGCAACTGATCGAAGCCAAAAAAGCCGAACTGCGCAACTATGTTACTCAAGCGCGCAACGGGTTTTACTTTATCTACGGTAACGCCGCTCCTAATGATGCAGAAGCAAAGGAACGTGTTTCCCAAATTCTTTCTGCAATGATCTACGGAGAGGACGGCCAGTTCTTTGTCTATGATTATGACGGCACCTCGATTGTATCGCCCCGTGAAACGGAACGCATTGGCGGGAACTTTCGCAATGAAACAGACATGGACGGTGTCCCCGTTGTGGATCGTTTGATCGAAATTGCGCGCGACGGTGCGGGGTATCATACGTTTACCTGGCCCAAGCCTTCTACCGGTAAGCCCGCGAAAAAGATCGTCTATGTCACTTCATTTCCATCTTGGCAGTGGGCCGTTGGCACAGGCGTCTATATCGATGACGTTCTCGCCACGGTGGCGAATTCCCGCGCTGAAGTTGAGACACGTGTCCAGCGCACGTTTCAGTATATTGGTGCCATCGCGCTCATTGCCCTGCTGGTTGTTTTTGCCAGCGGTATGGGGCTGAACCTGCGCGAGCGCCGGCTTGCCGATGCCAAACTGAAAAAACTGACCCAACGCGTCTTTGACGCCCAAGAAGAAGAGCGCGGGCGGGTTGCACGCGAGTTACATGACGGGATCAGCCAGATTTTGGTGGGTGTGCGCTATGCACTGGATAACGCACGCCGCAAATTGGATCGCGGTGATCCTGCTGCAAATGCCCCTCTGGCCAAAGGGATCAGCACATTGGGCGAAGCGATTTCGGAAGTGCGGCGCATCAGTCGCGACTTACGCCCCGGTGTTCTGGATGATCTGGGCCTTGGCCCTGCCCTGCGCACCCTTGCTGAGGATTTCGGCAAACGCACTGGTATCGAGGTTGGGTATTCCACGGTTGTGTTTCGCAACCGGTTGGACGGCGATGCGAAGACCGCGCTTTACCGCATCGCGCAAGAGGCCCTGACCAACATCGAGCGCCATGCAGGGGCCACCCACGTGAGCATAGATCTACGCGGCCACAAGCGCGGTGCGACCCTCCTCATCACCGATAATGGTTGTGGTTTCATACCCAATAACCGCAATCAGGGGCTCGGTTTGCGCAACATGCAAGAGCGTATGGATCAATTGGGCGGGTTGCTATATATTCGACCTGCCCAAGGCAAAGGTCTCGAAATTGAAGCCTTTGTTCCCCTAACCCACCTGTTACCGCCAAATCCTGCGAACAAAAACATACCCTAAAACGACCCAAGGAATACCTCCGCATGACCCAAACCTTGCGTATCGCCATCGTTGATGACCATCCGATGGTCGCCGAAGGCATCCAGAGCATTCTCGAAAGCTATGACGATGTTGAAGTTGTCGGGACCCTCACAAACGGACGCGCTGTCATTGATCAGCTGGAAACACTTAACCCAGATGTGATCCTGATGGATCTCAACATGCCAGATCTGGGCGGACTGTCGGCCACTGAAATCATTCTGGAAATGCGACCTGGTACGCGGATTGTTATCCTGTCGATGCACGACAGCCCTGAATATATCTCTTCTGCCCTTAACCACGGCGCGATGGGGTATCTTCTCAAAGATGTTCCAACAGATGAAATCAAACTGGCCATTGATACGGTTATGTGCGGCGAGCGGTATCTTTGCACGGGCGCTCAGGGTTCACTTACGCCAAAGGGTGGCGGCGTGCGTGAAACCCTCACAGGGCGCGAACAGACGATCCTTTTGCAATTGGCCCAAGGCCAATCCAACAAAGAAGTTGCCATTACCCTCGATATTTCTGTGCGCACGGTCGAAACCCACCGCAAAAACATTAAACGCAAGCTAGGGATTTCCAGCACCGCAGGCCTGACGCGCTATGCGCTAGAGCACGGCGTTTTGCAGGGAACGGGTGCGCAGGTTTGAATGAAAGACAGATGACCATTTAAGAACGGCCTATTGCCAACATCCGCGGATGGGCCACATGCAGTGATCAATGTATGCAAACAGTCCAATGCTCCAGATGTTACCATTGATGGTTTCGTTGCCAGAACAACCGAAACGCCCCTAGGTTTCTTCAAAGCCTGAACTACTTAAAGGATTTTATCCAAAGGGCCTTTCGATTGAAAAGTCTGATCTTTGCTGGCGCATTGATATGCTTGGCCTTCGGGTGTGACAATCATGAAAACGGGAGTATGGGTGTGCTGTTGCCCGTTATGGCTGTAGCAGTGTCAATTGTTATACCCACTGAAGCCGCCGACACGAACGCATCAAGAACGCAGCCCGCGGCTGTTTGCATTTCTTCGAGGCCGTTGCTGGCCGGACCAGCGCAAGATGGCAAAGCAATCAAGCAGACCTTCAAAACCACGCGCACTACGGTGCGGTGCACGGAAATGCAGTCAACGGCCCGCCAAGGGTGAGGAAAGCAACTGTCAAATTGACCTGCGGCAATGGGATGCGGGGCAAAGCCCCTTTCCTCGAAAACCTGACGGTAGGATATTCCGTCCACACCAGTTTAGGAGGCACAGGTGAGACCAGCGGGAATTATCGCGTCAGTGCCATCTCAACTGATCCCTATTGTCCAGTTGTGAATACACGCGTCAAGAATGGTTGATCCTAACAAGGTCAAAAACAGGCTGCCTTAAACGCGGATCGTTCCTCTGCTGTATCTGCGCGGGCAATCGACGTGGGTCGGTCTGCAGTCACATAATGGGAACCGACCCTATGCAACAAAAGTGATCTCCCCTTCGATGTAGATATGGATGAATTGCTCGACGTAGAGGTTAACAGTTTTTCAGGCGAGATGATTATCCGAACGCGACTATTTGATCCTAAGTCTTAGTGCGTCGCTTTATCCCGCAGAACAGCCACTGGTACATAATAAAGAGACGGTGGTTCGCAATAGCCTTACTTCACCTGCACCGTCTTTGAACTGAGACCAAGAGATCCGATCAAAAGCGTATCTAACCTCTTGGTCACAAAGAGATTTTTTGATTTCAATTTTGAGACAACCGGAGCAATGCCCGAGACTTATTCCGCCACTGCAGGCATTGGTTTTACCTTGTAAGAGACCTCGACCCCGCCTTCTGCCATCACTTGGTTTCGTCCAGAATTTTTTGCAACATATAGCAACTCATCTGCACGTTTAAGTAAGGCCGCTGCATCGCTGGCATTCCCGGTAATCTCTGTGAGCCCGATGCTAACGGTTAAGCGAATTTTATGTGCATCAGCCAAAATTTCGTTTAATTCGACCATCGAGCGCAACCGATCACATGCAGCATATGCGCCTATCAAGTCGGTGTCAGGAAAGACCAGTGCAAATTCCTCCCCCCCTAACCTTCCAACCAAATCGATTGAACGAAATTCGCGTATCAACATTCTGGATAGCTGTTGGAGTGCCTTATCCCCGGCATCGTGACCATATGTGTCGTTGATACGTTTGAAATGGTCTACATCAAGCATGGCAACTGACATTGGCAGCCCACGCCGTTGAGCATTGTCAAATTGAGCATCTAGATTTTTCAGAAACGGCCTACGGTTCGAAACCTGCGTTAACGGATCCGTATTTGCCTCTATCTGGAGGAGTTCATACGCTTTAGTCAGCTCTCGTATACTCAAAATTCCAACAAGCTTTTCATTTTCGAGCACAGGCATGTGCCGGATCGCGTTTTCATTCATGAGGTGCAGCAGGTAGGCTACTTCGTCGTCTGGGCTGCAAGAAATGACGGAACGGGTCATCACGTCGGAGACTAAAGATTCTGCCGCCTTTGGATCGCTACTTGCGACGACTGATAGGAGATCCCTTTCAGAGACGATCCCAACCATTTTTAGGGTTTCGTCGGTCACGACCAATGCGCCGACTTTTAGATCGAGCAAAACCTTAGCGGCTTGCCTTAGTGTCGATTTCGGATCAATTCCTTTAACCTCTGTCGATTTTTTTGCTTGCAACAACTGTGAAACTATCACTCTTAAAACTCCCTATCCATCCATCACTAGTTTGCACGCGATACATGAATAGAGACTAAAACCTGCCCCTTCTTTGCACATTTAGTTGTGAAACTTTAACTCAACCGTCAATTTTTCAAGCCGATTGCAATAATGAGGATCATACGTCCGCGATTTTGAGTTGGCCTGCGCCCTGCTCAACTTACATCGTTATTCTTAACCCTAAATTTGCAAACAGACCCGATTGTGCCGTTTCACCGAAAAAAGATCACCGGAGTTTTCAAGAAACAAGATGGTGCCGGACCATGAGATCTTCGCGCTTATGGGGGCGATATTCCCGAAAGCACGCTCGTCGTCTGGTGCAGCCGGGCCATGAAAACCCTGTCGCAACTGATCGAACGGATTGAGGCTGAAATCACGGAGAGTGATCTGCTGCATGCAGACGGCATGTCGATCCGGGTGCTGGATCGTTCAAGGCGCGACAATGGGCTTGCCAAGGGTGTTAAGCAAGGCCCCATCTGGGCCTATGTGGGCGATCAAAGACTGTGGACCGGTTTAGCACCGTCCGGTGCTGTCTATCGGTTCACACCGAACTGGAAGCAAGAGCATGTTCTCATCCATTTGGCAGGTACCTGCAGCATTCTGCAATCGGACCGCAACAAGGGTTATGCCAGGCTCTACGAGCCTGATCCCTATGGTATGAAGCGTTTGCGCGAAGCGGCCTGTCGGGCGCATCTGCGGCGCAACTTCCATGATTTTTTGAGCCTAGAACAAGTCTGACACTGCCCGCGAAACCCTCGACAGGATCGACAAGCTCTATAATACCGAGCGTAACATTAATGGCCAAGCTCAATGATCTCGATCCCATGGCTTATCTTGCAGATATCTTAGACCGCATCCACAACCACAAGATCAACAGGCCGGATGAGTTGCTGCCGTGGAATGGGGGGCCGTTTGCCTCCCTCACGGACAGTCAAGCCGCATAAGCTGCGATATCAATGACTTAGTTACCATTCCTCCAAGCATACATAAGCCAGTAGTCCAGCTTAGCATCTGTATTTCATAATTCAAATGGGAGAAATTGACGATTTTCAGGCTCAAAATCAGCAATAATATTTTTCACGCCGTCCAACACATTTCGTTATCGGAAAGCCTTAAAAACCTCCCTCACACTACTCAACTAATTTTGGCTATCGCTCCTTGTTGCGTGGCGTTTTTTGGGGATGTTAATTCGCGCCTCTCGGCATCCCCTCTCGTGACAACATTGACCTCTCTCCGAGAGTAGAACGCCATAAGGAAAGTAGCGCATGCGTCATAGCTTTAGAATGTTTCGCAATAAGTTCTTCAGAAATCGCTTTGAATACCTGCCTCATCTCCTTTTTAGCGATGTGGCGCAGGTAAAATATTCGCAAAGCGATTTTACCCAACGCCCATTACCGCTACGGGAAGGTATTTAGGAAAATTGCTCGCTCAATTCATCGGCCCTTCCTTGGCTACAATTTCGGAAAAACGAAATATCAGTCAAGATTTGGCACCGATCATGGTGCAACAAAAAACCAATCTGAATCGCTTTGTTGCGCCTCCGGTTGCGACTATGCCGTCAGCGAAACGGATCAGGATCAACACCATGTCGCCCTACACTTGGAAAGAAAGGTGCTGAACCTCACTAAGANNTCTTAGTGAGGTTCAGCACCTTAAACCAGGTTACTGTAAACTATTTCTCCTACACCAACAGAATATCGGTCACGCCCCAAATGTAGTTGTCGTTAAGTGCCTGATCAAACGTGATGATGTTCTGCCCGGCTACTTGATCCGCAGCCGCGATATCAACGCTATAAGACGAAAGCCCGTCGTTCACGCCAGCATCGATGA
>JAWSVL010000004.1:65765-65972 GCA_033851935.1 Sulfitobacter sp. | reverse complement strand
CAAAACTTGCTGTTTCGGTGACCCCAACGGTGAGCGTGGTATCAACAGGTTCCGGTGCCTTTTGGAGTAGAATGTCGGTCACGCCCCAGATGTAGTTGTCGTTAAGTGCCTGATCGAACGTGATGATATTCTGCCCGGCCACTTGATCCGCAGCCGCGATATCAACGCTATAAGACGAAAGCCCATCGTTCACGCCAGCATCGATGA
>JAWSVL010000004.1:0-65702 GCA_033851935.1 Sulfitobacter sp. | reverse complement strand
CAAAACTTGCTGTTTCGGTGACATTTAGCGCAAGCATCAAGTCAAAGGCGATGTCATCCGCCCCATTGATCAACACGCTCACCGTTTGTGTGGTTAGGTCTTCTGCTGTGATGGTGAAAGTGTCAGTCAGTATGTCGCCAGTCGCCAATGCCTCTACCGTCACGTTGTCATTATTCAACGTGTAAGTCCAAGTCCCCCCAGCATCGACTGTATAGGTGCCGAAAGCCATATCAGATATGGCAGCACCAACTGCTACAAAGATGTTGTCATTGTTATCTATATCCGTGGACGTCGCTATTCCCGATATCCCGGCAGCGTCCGGGTCATTGCTATTGCCAACCCCTCCTGCCTCGTTGATCCCACCAATCAGATCACCTGCAACTAGCGCGGCGTCATTCTCACCTGTGATCGTGATCGTCGCGGTCTCGGTGGATGTGCCACCCATGCTATCCTCAACGGTGTAGCTGAAGGTATCCGTTGCCGTCTCACCCGCAGCCAGCGCCTCGAATGCGCCATTTGCGTTGTAGGCAAACGTGCCGTCGTTGTTGTTGGTCACAGAGCCAAGCGTCGCTGTGTCATCCACCGTGAAGCTATGGCTGTCGTTCACATCCACATCGCTAAACACCGCTGTGACAGTGACCGCGCTGCCGTTCTCATCCGCTGCACCGCTGATCGCAACCGCAACTGGTGCGTCGTTCACTGGCAAGAGGTCTAGACCTGCGCTGGCTGTTGCTGTCAGCGCACCATCGGATACCTCATATAAGAACGTCACTTCGCTGTTATCGTTCAAATCAGGATCATACGTCCACGAACCATCCATGTTGTCCGTAAGCGAACCCGAGCCGCTTGTAATCGTAAGCGCCGTAACCGAGAGAGCGGCGTTTGCATCAACATCATTGGCACCGGCCGCGATCAACTCTGCCGAGGTGATTACACGTGTGGTGTCCTCGTCCACAGCTGTCAGCACAACATTCGCCGCAGTAGGTGCGTCGTTGCTGCCAGTGACCTGCACAACCACATTGGCTGAAGACAGAGCAGAGCCGTTGTCGCGCACGGTGTACTGGAAGTTCGCAGTATACGCCGTCCCGGCATCAAGACTATCGGGAGCCGTCAAAGTGTACCCCCCGTCTGCCGCCAGAAGGATCACGATTCCGTCTACAGTGGTAATCTGGAACCCATCAGCTGTGCTCAGACCCGTTGCTGTCACAGAGCTGCTTACGCTGACGACCTCTAGCGTGTCATTCACATCTGTATCGGTGTCATTGGCCAGTAGGTTGCCCACAAAGGCCGCAGCCGCGTTTTCGCTGGTGTTGATCGTGTCAGCTGCCGCTACAACGCCGTCATTTTCCCCTGTGATAGTCACGCTGACCGTCGCCGTAGTTGACGCCGCGCCATCCGTCACAGTGTAGGTGAAGGAGTCGATGGCGGTTTCACCTTGGCCCAGTTCGTTGAACCGCGCGCTGTTGGACGTTAGGTTGTAAGTAAGCTGGCCGCTTGAATTCAGGACAACCTCCGCGCCCCAATCCGTGGTAATCACCCCGGACGCAGCACCTACGGCAACCCCGGCATCCGCTGTTCCGTTGCTATCATCCACGTCTGCGATTTGTGTTACTGTCAGGATCTGGCCCTCTGGATCACTGTCAGGCATTCCAGATGCTATCACATTATATGCGCCCGAGAATGTCCCTTCGGAGACCGAGAGCGTATCATCTGTTGGTGTTGGGCTGTCGTTCATCGCGGTAATATCAACGGTGACGGTCTGGCCTAGCGCGGACAAACCGTCGCCATCGGTCAAACTCAGCGCGATCTCGCGGTTGGCTTCGGGTGTGTCATTGAGTGTGACATAGGACAGCGCGTTGATGACTGCCTCTACGTCTGCTGCAAGAGCATCAGAGTTGAACGTCACCGAAAGCATCGCTGTACCCTGCCCCGTGACTGAGCCAATGGCCGTGCCACCAACACTCACCGCGCCCATGTCCACGTCGACCGATGTTCCCAAATCCAACAAATCCGTCACATCACCGCTTGTTACTGAGGCCGTGAATACCGCGGTGTCATAGTCAAGCGCATCCACATCAGTCAGCGCGACATCTGCCGCCACTGCTGTCGCCGTTGGCGTCGCGTCATCTACGCTCTCTACATGGGCCGAAGTAGTTTGAGCTGTGACATCCATCTCAGTCGCATCGTTGACCGCGTTCACGGTCACATCGATGATACCATCATCAAACAATGTACCAGTGGTGTCGGTCACCGTGTAGGTGATCTGTGCTGCCCCATTGAAGTGATCCGCAGGAACAAAAGTGATCACATTGCCCGATACAGTGACTGTGCCTTGTGCTGTAGGCACCGATGCGGTGACCGTTGTCGCCTCGCCATCAACTTCGGTAATCAGGCTCGCCACGTTAATGGTAACGGTGCCGTCTTCATCAGTAGTGGCTGTGCTATCGGCAACAATAGGCGCATCGTCCTGTGCCGTGATTGAAATGGTCAACAAGTCTATGGCGTCCATCGCGCCACCCGATCCTGTGTTGCCGCCATCGTTGGTGGTCATGGTTAACGTTACATCAGCAGTTGCATTGTCTGCAGGGCTAAATGTGGGTGGAGTCGCGTTGAGGAATGCGTTGATGTCCGTAAGGTTTCCAGACAGCGTTAGCGCCGCAGTGCCGCTGTCGCCAACAGTAACGCCAGTTCCGCCTGTAGCCGACAGCGTACCTTCGCTAACCGAAAGCGTAACACTAATCGCAGCCGTTCCGGCATCCACATCCGAAACAGACAGGCCATTCAGGCTTAGGTCCGTGTCCTCGATCGTTGTGTAATCCGCTGGTGTCCAGTTCTCCGGCGCATCATTGACAGGCAATACCGTCACATCGACGGTAACCGTATCGCTGAGTCCACCGCTGTCAGTCACTGTGACAACAAAGCTGTCATCGCCACTGAAATCATCACTTGGTGTATAAACATACGCCCCGCCAGTTAGCACAACACTGCCATTGGCTGGAACAGTCGAGACGGTGAAGCTCTGTGTATCACTGTCATCTACATCCGTCGCAATGATGGTACCACTGATGGTGTTATCTTCATCTGCTGATCCGGAGGTATCCGAGAGCTCAGTATCGACCACAGGTGCTTCGTTTACATCCGTGACGCTCAACGCAAAGGACGCCATTACGTCTGGTGTGCTGCCAACGGTGCTATCATCCACTAGGACAGTGACGTTGTAGGTACCATCCGCGCTATCATCAGACGCGACCTCAAAATTAGGCGATGTCCCGACAAAATGCAGCTCGAGTGTGCCATCATTGTCGACCAACGTGAAATCCGGAGCATCAACCCCGCCCAGCGTAACAGAGTTCTCACCCAGTGAATCATCGGTGATTGCAATGGTGGCAACCTTGATACCGGTGCCTATAGTGGTGTTCTCGGCCACGGTAGTGACCTGATCGTTCAGCGTGACCGCAGTGGGTGCCTCGTTTACGTCGGTGACTGTGACTGCAATGGATTGGTCCGTGTTGTTGCCCGCTGCATCTGTGGCCCGCACCATGACGCTGTAGATGGCTCCACCAGCTCCTGCCGTGGTTGTTTCAAAGTCTGGTGCGGCAGTGAATTGCAAGCTGTTACCTGCAATCTCAAACGCCGCCCCATCTGCGCCGGGTAGAATGGTAAAGGTCGCATCGGTCGCACTGTCCACATCTGTTGACGTAAGGGTCGCCACAGCCGTGCTGTTCTCAGCCACGTCAAAGGCTGCGTTGCTGGTGATCACAGGTGCTGTATCATCCACGTCAAGCACGTTGATCGTAAAGGTCTGCGTCGCCGTTGACCCATCCATGCTGGTGGCCTCGATGGTGATGTCGTGTGTTTCATCAGTCTCAAAGTCGAGCGACGCGCCAGCCACAAGACGGACCTCGCCTGTGGTTCCATTGATCGTGAAGCGGCCTTCAGCGTCGTCCGTCAGAGTGAAGCTGACCGCATGGTTAGAAAAGTCATCGTCAGACGCAGATGCATCGATCCCGACAAGCACGTTTCCTGTCTCTGCCTCGGACACCTCATCGGCTGCGATATCATCGTCAGCTGGCGTGGAGACGTCGAATTCGTCCACATCGTTGATCATAATGGTAAATGTTTCGGCCGTACTGGCCGCGCCGTTTGCCGGTGTCGCCAACACAGTAATGTCAAAGCTGGCATCGGTTTCACGGTTAAGATCCGCCCCTGCCGCAACTGAGACCTCTCCTGAGGAGCCATCAATCTGGAACCGCCCTCCCGCAGTGTCGCTTAGGCTGTAGGTAATTACACCCGACGTGGCATCTGCATCAGTCGAAGACACCGTGACACCAACGGTGGTGCCTTGGGCCGCGTTTTCGTCCACTGCGTTGGTTGCCATATCTACATCAACTGGAGTGGTGGTGACGTTATCGTCCAGATCGTTCAACGTGACGATAAAGTCCTGAGTTGAACTTGCGGCGCCATTATTAGGTGTAGCCAATACAGTAACGGTATAGCTGGCACCATCGTTCTCACGATCAAGGTTTGCACCGGCAGCTACGGTGACCACCCCTGTAACGCTGTCGATCTCAAAGCGGTTCGCAGGCTCGCCCACCAGCGAATAGCTAATATCGCCAGAGGTCAGGTCCGCATCGCTGGACGATGCCGTAATCCCAATTTCAATGCCTACTGTTGCATTCTCATCCACGGCCTCCGCGGCAAGGTTCGTGTCGACCGGTGCTGTAGTGATGTTGTCATCAACATCACTCACATTGACGGTGATTTGCTGCGTAGTAGATCCAAGATTTCCGTCTGTGATCTCTACTGTCAGCACATGCGATTGTGCGGTCTCATGATCCAACGCAACCCCATCCGCAAGACTAACAACGCCTGAGTTGCTGTCGATCTCAAACAAGCCAGCGCCATTCCCCACCGTGATCGCATAGCTCAAGACATCAGTCTGGTCCGCGTCCGAGCCGGAGGCGGCTGCAATGGATACTGTATCAGTTAGATCTTCTGCAACAGTTGTCACAACGTCCGCAGCAGCTACTGGAGCGTCGTTGGATCCCGTCACGGTGATTGTAACCGTCTGGGTCGCTGTGTTGTTCAACGTTGCACCATCATTGGCCGTCAACGTGTACTCAATCTCTAACGTTTCGCCGTCAGCAAGGAAATCAAACGCGTTTGCGCCGCTGGTGCCAGAGGTGAACTGCCAGGTAAAATCTGACCCGGCCCCATCCGCGCCCAAAGACACCGAGGACCCAAAGCCCGTTATCGCATCTGCGCCGCTGGCCAATTCCATCATGCTAGACAGGTTCAGCAACGGCACGGTCACACCTTCAGGTGATGAAGTAATACTTGCACCCGTGATGCTCATGGTGACCGTGTCGATCAAATCTTCGTCCGAGACGGACAAGGTGCCCGAAGTCGTTACCGCTGTGGCTCCGCTGTCTTCGGTCACGCCAGCGGCATCCGCCAAGGCGCGGCCATCAATGGCTCCCGCGATCAACGGCACATCGTTCACACCCACAATGGAGATCGACACACTTTGCAGAACCTGCTGGGCGCCATCACTGATAGTGATGTCGTATTGCTGTGGACTGCTACCGAGTGCTTCGTCTTCTGCCAAGGCATTCAAAAGGGTATCATCAATCTGAAAGGCCCAACCGACGGTGCCATCCGCGACGGTCCCAGAAGGAGCGGTAAAGGCAATTGTACCTTGATAGCCTGCCGCAGCTGCCGTGAAGCCAAGGCTTGGGATGCTGGTGCTGTCCGCGTCGGCAAACGCGATGGTGCCACTAGCAGTGACCAACATACCTTCATTGGCTTGATCCTGCTCTGTCGCAGAGACAGAAACGGTGCCGTCCACTATGGATGGCACTGTACCAGTGACCACAGGCGTGTCATTTGCACCGGTCAAATCAATGGTGATCGTCGCCGTGTCAGACGCAATTCCATCCGAAGCAATCAGCGTGGTGACAAGGCTTGGGTTCTGTCCGGGCTTTAGACCGTCAATACCAGGTGTGCCCGGCAGGCTGTCTGCCGCCTTGGGATCAAACGTGTAAGTGCCATCAGAGGTCACGGTCAACGTACCCAACTCAATAACATCCGTACCCGCAGCGCTGACCAGCGCCGATGTGGCGGTGTTGTAGTAATAGGTCAGCGTCGTATCGCCATTTACATCCGGCGTGGTCCCGTCGATGGCAAAGGTCATATCGGCCACGTCATCTGTGTCCCGGTCGGTGACTGTCAAGCTGCCCGTGAGGTTAGCTAGATCATCTGCCGCCACAGTGTCTACGAGGCTAAGCCCCGAGACATCCTGTAATTCAGGCGTATCATTGGCACCGGTAATATTTACTGTCAGCGTTTCCGTTGCGACGCTGGCCCCGTCAGAGACCTGAATTGCAAAGGTATCAGTGGGTGTTTCACCAACCCCTAAGCCCTGCACCGCAGCTGCGTTCACAACGTAACCGTAGCTACCGTCAGTCTGAACAGTCAGCGTACCAAAGGCACCAACCAGTTCGGTGGCACCAGTCATTACATCCGCGGTACTGCCTGTGATGGAATAGCTCAACAGAGCGTTTTCATCCACGTCCGCACCATCCAACGTCCCCGTTAGATCCGCAAATGTGTCATCTGCAGCAGTGTCTACAACCGTAACCGTTGTTTCAGCGGCCAGCGTCGGCGCATCATTTGTACCAGTGATGGTAATCACAACATCCTGCGTATCGTTCAATGGTGTGGTCGGATCATCATCCGTCGCTGTGATGGTATAAGTCAGCACCAAAGTGCCGCCCGCGTCTAGATAGTCAAAGTTCTCGCTGTCGCTGTTAAAGGACCAATTGATGGTACCGCTGCTCTCAGTCCCGTCGAGGCCGGGAGAGGCCGTAAACATAGTGGACGGATCAATTGTCCCACCATTCGGATCGGTGAAGCTGGCCGGTGGTGTCACGGACAAGGTTACAAGATCGCTAGTATCGTGATCAACCAACGACAAGGTGCCGTCAGCGGATAGACCAAGATCGGTTTCATCAATATCCGCAGACGCTGGGTCCTCTATGGATACAGTAATACTCGGCGCGTCATTCGTCCCTGTGAGGGTGACCGTGGCGCTTTGCGCAACAGAGCCGGTTAGCTCGTCGTTGACCGTATAATTGATCGCAATGACACGGTCTTCGCCCGCAGCCAAACCCTGGAACGCGTTGTCGGCAGGATCAACAGTCAGTGTGGAAGCATCAATCGAAACACCTGCAGGGACCATTGCATCCGCTGAACCACCGTCGATGGCAAAGGTTACCCCAGTAATGGACAGCACCGCGCCCGCGTCCACATCTGACGCACCAGACAAAAGATCAAGTACAACCGCTGAACCGTCTTCAAGTTCTGACGCCATAAGCGCGCCGGAAACTGTTGGATCATCATTGGCTCCATCAATCGTGATGGTGACCGTTTCTGTGCGCTGAACATTTTGTCCGTCTGTTACGACATAGTTAAACGTGTCAGTTGCGGTGTCTCCAACTGCAAGGTCTTCAAACTGGCCATTGGCGCTATAGGTGTAGGTGCCAGCTGCGGCATCTGTCAGAACCACAGAGCCAACTGTTCCCGTGTCATCCAGACTATACATCAGGGTATCTCCGGTGGCCGTATCTACATCGGTTACCTGACCGGACACGTCGATAAGCAATGATGTGACATCTTCGTTGGTAAGCACGCTTTTGGCGTCAACAACTGGTGCGTCATTGGTGCCTGTGATCGTGATCGCAACGCTGGAAGTACTGCCATCCGCGGTGGTGATTGTAATCGTATCAGTCAGCATCTGACCCACGGCCAGCTCTTGTACAGCATCAAGGTTGTTGTCGATCGCATAGTCCCAGGCACCAGCCGCATCGATGGTGAACGTGCCGTAAGATCCCGCCTCTGCTGCAGCCAAAATTGCTACAAAACTGGATTCGCCCGCATCCGGATCCGACACAGTTGCTGTCCCGTTGATCGACATGGTGGCGTCTTCGGCAATAGATCCTGTCAACGTTCCTGCAACCATGGGCAAATCATTGGTGCCTGTGATCGTGATCGTGACATCCTGAGTGGTCATGGCGCCGCTGCTGTCAGTCGCTGTAATAGTATAAACCAGCTCAAGATCATCGCCATTAGTAACAAAATCGAACGGCTCCACATCGCTGTTGAACGTCCATGTGAACGTGTTAGAGGTCTCAGCATCGCCAAGCCCGTCAGTTACGCCAACGGTTAGCATGGCCGCTACGGCTAGCGTCCCGCCCCCTTCGAGGCTCAAGGCTGCCGGCCCTGCGACGCTCAGGCTAACTGTATTGTTGGTATCAACATCAGACAGCGTTAGTGTATCGCTGAGGATAAAGCCCAAATCGGTTTCAGTATGGGCCCCTGCAATGCTGTCCCCATCGCTAACGGAAATGACCGGACCATCGTTGGTGCCCTGAATAGTTAGACCGATAGCCTGCGTGGTGCCGTCAGCGGACGTGACCGTAACAGTGTCCATCGTTGTCTCAGTCGCCGCTAATGCGTCAATCACAGCATTGGTGCTGTCAAGCGTGTAGGTCCAGACCCCACCTGCTGTAATGTCCAGTGTGCCAAAAGTTCCTTCAAGACCGTTCGCCGCCACAAAGACGGATTCCCCCCGATCTCGGTCCGCAACTACCGCGGTCCCTGTTGCGGTGGCAGCTGGACCCTCATTGACCTCTGACAACATACCAGACAACCCACCGCTGAAGCTCGGCGCATCCTGCGCTCCGGTGATGGTCAGCGTATGCGTCGCCGGAGCAGTCGCATTGGACAGATCTGTGACTGTCAAATTTGTGACAACCACTGCTGTATCACCGACCCTTAGCGCGTCAACGCCTGCGTCATTAGGCGCAAAGGTGTAACCGCCCGCGGTAGTGACAGTCATGGTGCCCAATACAATCGTATCGCCAGAAGATGTTGTCGTGACTGTCCCATCAGTCTGGTCAAGGTAGTAGGTCTCGGACGTCTCTCCGCTGGACGGTGTCTCCCCGTCGATCACATAAGACAGCATGTCACCGGTATCCACATCCGTGGCCCCCAACGTACCTGTCAGATCAGCAAGGCCCGAAACGAGGGCAGTGTCAGCAAGATCTGCAGTCAGATCGCCAAAGATCGGTGTGTCATTTGCAGCAATCACATCAATGGTCAGCACTGAAGTGTCACTCGCCGTGCCATCATCGACTTTGACCGTAAACGTCTCGGTCGGCGTTGCCCCTGCGGCCAATGCGTTCACAGCGGCATTATCCGCTACATAGGTGTAGGTGCCGTCAGTATTGACCGTCAGCGTGCCATATGTACCAGCCAAGGCGGTGGCACCCATGTCGATGGTTTCGCTGTCAATGGAGTACTCAAGAGTGGCGCTTGCGTCTGCATCTGTGCCAACCAGCGTGCCAGTCACATCTGCGATCGTATCCGTCGCAGCTGTATCTGTGACAGTCGGAGTCGCACTGACGTTCTCGATGACAGGCGCATCGTTGGTGCCAGTGATGCGTACAATGACGTCTTGCGTTGTCTGACCCGAAACAGCGGAATCGTCGGCGGCTGTTACCGTATAGGTCAGCACCAACTCATCGCTTACATCAAGAAAATCAAATACCTCCGATCCACTATTAAAGTTCCACATGACCTGCGCGGAGGTCGCATCATTGGCCAAAGTAGTGGTCGCCAGCGTCAACATGCCCGAGACATCAACCTGTGTACCTGCCTTGTTCATGACCATGTTGCTATCTGAAATCGTCAGCGTGACCGTGTCCGCCAGATCCACATCGGTCAGCGTAAAGCTACCGTCAGTCATGAGGCCGGCATCTGTCTCGACGACAGTCTTATCGACATCATCGCCATCCCCGACTTCAGCTGTGATAACAGGAGCATCATTGGTGCCGACGAAGGTCAGAACGATAGGCCGCGTGGTCGATCCACCTGATCCGTCCGAAATACTTACGTCATACGACTGCGTAAAGCTCTCTTCTGCGCGCAGATAATCCAATGCCGTGTCATTAAGGTTGAACGTGTAGAATACCAATCCATCGGCGCCGCCAGACGGCGCGCTAAAGCCTGCGCCCAGATTACCGATATAGCTCGCAAGATCGGCCGCAGGCGGCTCTCCTTCTGCCGCGGTCCCCTGAACAGCCGCGACTGTAACTGACAGATTTGGGATATCTGCGGGTTCAATGTCGTCAAAGCTAATGGTGCCGGTGACCAGATCACGGGCCTCGTTTTCACCATCGGCCCCGTCTACAATCTCGGTCACTGTGGCTGTAAGACCGCCGCCATCGGTGATGAAGGGCAGATCATTGTTGCCATTGATCGTGATGGTCGAAATCATATTATCAACGGTCGTCGTCGTTCCGTCTGGCGAAGTGGTTGTAACTTCATACGAGATATCGATCGTAATGGAATCGCCGGCATCCAGCGCGTCAAAGACAGTTGCGTTGCGATTGAACGTAGGTGCTCCATTGTCTGTCAGATCAAAGGCTGCAGACACATCCGCCGCCGTATAACCCGCGCCGCTCAGTGCGGCAGGCAGCGTGCTCGTTACAGAAATGCTCGTGGTGCCTGAAATGCTGGCGACATCATTCAGGTCAGGTTCATTTGTGATGGTTGTGACCCAAATTTCGCTGGCAGTGTTTGATCCGGTACCAAGCAGATTGATCGTAACGTCATCCGCTTCAGCCGCGCCAGTGTCGACACCGTCGAGCACGACACGTGAATCGCCCTCGTCAAAGCTCGCATTGTTGGCGGAGACTGTTGGCGCATCATTGGTTCCGTTGATGGTAATGGTAACTTGCTGCACTCCAGATGTGCCGCCATTTCCGTCAGAAACCGTCACATCATAAACCAGTGTCAGGGACTCGCCAGCGCCTAGGAAATCTACCTCAGCATCATCCAGGGCAAAGTTCCAATCGATCTGCCGGTCATCCACACCGATGTTAGTGGCGGTGAAGGTCGTGCCAAGCGCAAGAGCGGTCTCAAGCGCCGTTGGTACTGCCACTGGTACTTCAGCGCTTACGCCGTTCCAAGTGACGGCGGGTGCAGTTACTGAAATTGTATGTGTGTCGTTCAAATCAAGATCTGTGATGGCAAGCGTGCCGTCAGCCTCAATCTGCGACATAACATTCAAATCACCCCCTTCAGTCAGTGTAAAACTGGCCCCTGCGGTGATGGCAGGCACATCATTGGTGCCTGTGATTGTTACGGTAACCTGTTGCACAGCAGAGGTCGAAGCCTCGTCTGTATTTGGGCCGTCGGCGCTTTGATCGTCGACGGTGACGTCATAAACCACGATCAACTCTTCGCCTACGGCAAGGAAATCGGCGACCGTGTCACCCAGCGTAAAGCTCCAGTCGATCTGGCGGGCATCGGTCCCGTTGATCGCGGTGCCGAAGGCCGCATCAAGTGCCGCATCAAGGCCAACTGGCGGTGTGCCCGCAGTTGCGCCTGCGCCATCTTCCCACGCTGTGGAACTGCGGGTCTGCGCGACCGTATGAATGTCAGACAGGTCCACATCAACAATGTCCAACGTGCCCGAAGTGGTCAGATCACCCTCAACTGCCTCGGTTGTTTCGGTAACACCTCCAGCGGCACTGCCCGCACCAAGCGCAATTTCTGGTTGGTCGTTTGTACCGGTGACAGTGATGGTAATTACATCAGTGTTGCTTGCATCACCATCGTTGGCAGTAACAGTGAACGCCAGAACGGCGCTTTCACCAGCTGCAAGGAAATCAAATGTCTCTGTAGTGCTATCAAAGGTCCATGTAGCGGCCTGCCCGGCATTGCCCGTCCCTGTTGCCAACGTGCTATTCGCCGTGATGGTCAGCATCGACTGCAACGCAGCCGCGTCCATATCATAGCTGCCCGTTGTTCCCGTCGCTGAAACGGCGGTAACACTCAGTGTCACGCTGTCGTTCGCATCCACATCCGAGAAAGTGATGGTGTCGCTGATCATGAGGTTGGCCGAGTCGGATTCCCCGACGGACTCCGCCTGAGAGTCTTCCGTCTCTACCGAAACAACCGGACCATCATTCGTGCCATTGACCGTCACAGTAACATTCAACGCGGATGTACCGCCAACACCGTCTGCGACTTGCACAGTGAAAATCTCGGTCATGGTAACACCACTGGCCAGCGCCTGTGTGTCCGCGTCGCTGTCGTCCAATGTGTAAACCCAGTTGCCACTGCTATCGAGTGACAGGCTACCGTATGTTCCCGACACCACTGCAGCCATGCCGTTGGCCTGTTCTGGCATCGCCAAATCGTCGCCGTTGACCGACGTGATCGACCAAAGCTTGGCATTATCTGCGTTATCGCCAGGATTATCCGCGTCCACATCCGTAACGGCAAATGACCCACTCGCGCTCGGGTCCCCTGCCACACCTGTGCCAGCTTCTGTTACATCATTGTCTGGCGTGCCTGCTGCGACAGCAATCACTGGCGCATCATTGCTGCCAGTAATGCTGATATTCAGTGCGTTGCTCGCCGTGTTGCCCTCAACGCCGCTGGTGTCTTGGATCGTGTAGTTAAATGTCTCGCTGGCTGCCTGCCCTTCATAAAGAGCTTGCGTGTCACCATCCATATCATCGAGGACATAGCGGTATGCGCCCTCTGCCGTCAGATACAATGTCCCATATGTGCCAGTGATCGCAGCCTCATCAAAGCCGGGGCCACTGTCAAAGGTAAGCCCAGCTTGCGCAGTGCCGGTTCCGGCAGATCCCTCGATGATGGCAAGCGTTGCCGTCTCGCCGTTGTCGAGATCGCCCCACCCCGCCTCGGCCGCCAGACCGCCCGTCACTGTGGCAGTGCCAACTGTCGCATTTGCAGTACCACCTGCCTCGATCACACCAGAAGCAGTAACCAAGGATGTGATCGTTGGAATGTCATTGCTGCCAGTGACTGTAATCACAACGGTTTGCGCGTCTGTGTCATCACCTGCACCAGAGGTATCTGTCGCGGTCAATGTATAGGTCAGCTCAAGCGTCTCATCGCTGCCGAGGAAATCAAACGGTGAGGCACCGACTGTGCCCGCCTCGAATTTCCAGGTAAACGCCGACCCAGTGCCATTCTCGGGCGCGGCCAGGCTCCCTACGGATTGTGAATAGGTCGGTGATCCGGTGCCATCGCCCGAGGCCAATTGCATCATTGCGGCCAGTTCGACTTGCGTCAGGGTCGATGCCCCAGCACCTGTGCCGTTTACGACTACTGCGCTGTCAACGGACATTGTGACCGTATCGTTGGCGTCAGTGTCTTGGACAAACAGCGTACCCGTGGTTGACAGCTGCTGGTCGGCCATCACGCCATCCGCTGGCTCTATCAGGGCGTCAGTGATTGCTGCACCAGAAATTACAGGCGCATCATTGGTGCCCGTGATCGTAATCGTCAATGTCTCGACAAGATTATCACCACTGCCATCCGAGACAGTGACGGTGTAGGTTTGCTCAATCGTCTCACCGACGGCAAGCGCGTCGATTATGGCCATTTGACTTGCACGCGTTGCTTCGGGCAGCGGGGCGGCGATGCCAAAGTCCCAACCAACCACACCAGCACCATCGCCGGTGATAGGATTGTCAAAACCCGCCGTGAGGAAACCAAGGAATGCGCCGCCGGGCGCTGTTGAAGTGGCGTTGCTGATGCTGACGGAATGCCCATCCGCGATCTCATCATCCGTAACGGCAAAGCTGCCGCTGGTAGAAAACGGCGTTAGGTTTTCTCCGGTGCCGTCAGCGCGCTCCGCCAAAGTGACATCAAGCACCTCAGGCGCGCTGTCCAACTGCACCGCGTCATTCACATTTGTTAGAGTCACTGAAATCGTTGAAGCTGTGGTGTTGCCTCCATTGTCTGTGGCGATGACCGCTATATCTATCGCGCCTGTCTGGTCTTCGAGATCGAAAAAGCCGCGTGCAGCAACGGTATCTTTGATAATCAGGTTAAAGTCGGTTCCACCATCAGACACGATGTCCACGTGGTCATACACACCGCCCGTACCATCAAGCACATAGGTGGTGCCATCCGCCCCTGATAAGCTGTCGATAACAACAGCTATGCCAGTATTTGCAACATCCTGATCCGCAATCTCGGCAATGGAAGGCGTGCCCGCTTCGGACGCTGGCGCAGCAGTATCAACTTGAACGCTACCGAGGCCTGTTGATGGCGTAAGGTCGTTACCGGCAAGGTCCTTGGCCCCTGTGACAGCCATCGTGATTCCAGAAACATCCTGACCATCGTCGGCCAAGGTGTAAGTAGCGGTAAAGACCGTCCCATCCATATTCCACCCCGTACCTGAGAGCGTTGCCCCTGAAATCGGTGTGGAAAAGGTGATTGCGGGGGTAGCTCCAGCGCCGGTATCCATCTCGCTGTCAAATGTGATCACCACGTCAAACGTACCCGCCATAACCGCAGCTTCATTCAAAACTGCAGGCGCGACTATTCCCGACACGTTGGGTTGAATATTGTCAATTATTACGGAGGTAACGGCCGAGTCAGTTGTTACTGCTGTGCCTATTGGATCCTCTACGACCCGAACGAAATAATCATAGGTTCCGGCTGTCAAGTCACTCCCGGAATGCAGAAGAGTAACTTCCGCACCCGGCAGGTATGCAGCGTCAACCTCTACGGACCCAACCTCAACCTCTGCCAACGGGTCACCCTGCATAATGTACAGCGTAACTGTCGTGCCGTCTGCGACGTCTGACGGGATCTGGAATGAAATCGAAGGCGTTACATCGTTTGTGATTAGATCGCCTAAAGAACCGGAATTGCTAGAATCTACAAGGACGGGGGAAGAAACAGTAGGCATAAAAATAATCTCTCAAGCTAAGCGCGACAGCACGCAAAAAAAGGGGCGAGTTAAAACAACTCAAACAACGAAATTCAGTGAGAGAACAAAACACGGCTCTATAAAAAAACTACCGATTTAGAATCAGAAGAATTCCCTCAAGCCCCAAAAAACGCGCCAGAAGCGCGCGCAAAATGGCCTATCTCACAAACCCAAACACAACCTGAGACATCACAATATCAATCGATAAACGATAAAAATATTGCCACTCAACAAAGAATCAATTGGGGTAATATACAAAACTGAATGTACATTGCTGAGAGGATAACCCCCAGTCAAGAAAAACTTAACGAATTTTTAATTATTTAGGTTTGAGAAAATTACATACATTATCACTCAAAATCAATGAGTTAACATAAAATATGTGCAATGTATCAATATACTTATATGAATTCTCGTATTGCGAAAATATATTCTCGCAATACGAATTACGTCAGCGAAATTTGCGCAGTAATACCCACTCAAATTTCGGGTCTTCAAATTTAAAATAGACATCCAAAATCTGCAAGTGAACGTAAATTCTATTTGATCGCAAAATCATCCTTATTGAATATGACCTAATGCATTGCATTAAATCACGCCCCGCGTTGTCTATCTCGCAACTCAACACGCGAAAAGAGCGTGGCACAAATTTGTTCACTCAATTAGATTCACAGCGTAATTAGCGACGCAAACAGACAAACCATGCCACCAGTACAGCCACTGCAAATCCGAGGGTTTCTAAGATATATCAATTACTGAATGATTGCCCGCACATCGAAAGCTATCAGGCTATCGATCAGCGTGTGCTAACGATGCTGTGACTGCAATGGACACCGTTAAGCGTGCATAATACTTCCGGTCAACACATTTTCATTCCAAATCTTTTCCGTTCTATTACCTGACCTAATCGTACAAACCTTGCATCACTCTAAATCTGAGTTGCATGACAGGCTTCTAAGTAGCCACGTAGATAAGACTATTGAAATGGAGGATTTCATCAAGGTATCGTTTCCGATACAATTTTTACAAGGTTATCCAACCATCACGAATTGCGACTGCAATCGCTTGTTCGCGTGTAGTGGCGCCCAGTTTTTTCCGAATAGACAACAAGTGTTTTCGCACTGTGACCTCAGCAATGTTTCCATTGAATGCGATCTGGTCATTGCGTAGTCCGCACGCCAACCAATTGAGAACATCGTACTCTTTGGCCGTCAGTGACGTCCTTCTAATGTTGATCCGGCCAGACACCTCTGTGTTTTGCTGCGTCGGCATATTTGCTGCAATAATCGCATGAATGATCTTTAGCCGGCTGAAACCAATGCTGGCGTCAACTTCTGCCAAGGTGTGTTCGGTGCAGAAAACAACCATAGCCCTGTACCCTGACGAGAGGCTTCCAGAAGTGTTTGCATACAAGGATCCATACCCATGTGCCTTTAGATCATGGTTCAATTCATAGGCAGGATCGGACCGTTCCAAGACCCCACAATCAGTCATTACTTCTGGAAGACGATTAATCAGAGCAGAAATAAATGGATCAACAAGATGGTACTGTTTGGCCTCGTATTGTTCCAGCCAAGCAGCAGACATCGAAGAACGCCCCCACCCCGGCTGATCACCCAACAAAGTTGTTCCGCCAACATTCACAGCATTTCCACCTATGCCGTGAACGATGCTCTGTATGATCCGCCAATTATCTTCGTCATCGCCATTGACTTTGAATCGCTCGTTAATCTCGCCAATCGTTCTTTCAAAAGGTTCGAGCTGGGAAATCATTCAGTTCATCTTACTATTTCAAGTCAATATCGCCATATTTCATCGAAGGAAATTATGATCGTTTCATACGACCATATCGAACACGTCGTCCTGTGCATAGAAATTTTTATTCAACTTCGATTGGAGGTGTGTTCACGATGGAGTCAGGTACTAGATAGTGCCTGCAACGAATGGTTATCCGCCGCCCTACGTACTGGCACCAAAACGGTCGCGTTTTTCTTTTTGCTCTTGCAGCAAAGGGTAGCCGAACCAGCGTCCGGCCATTCGCAACCTATTGGGCTTTTCGCTTGCGCGAAGTCTTACGAAACTGGCATTTTATTTTCCGAAAATTCTAGCCGCTTTTCGCCCCGTCACTTCTCAAACTGAACGCCTGTCACGACGGGGAGGCAAAGATTTTCAGACAATGCTGGTCTGCACACCACCGGCATACGAACCGCTCCCCGCCCACATCCGATATGGCAGTTCCACATTTTGGGTACGCCCCGGACATCCACAGCAGGCCTAGTATCTGTTTTCCTCAGGAGCTAAAAATGTTCGATTTATACAATTGAAACCATATACTTAAGTTAAAAAAAGTTGTCATTCATCATTGATCCCTCCACATTTCAGTCATATTTCGCTGATAAAAATTCACTTTCTACATTTAGAAGGAAGTGTAACTAGATGACCGTAACCCAGCGCACAATTTATGATACCGATAATGAGTTTTCATGGACATCCATACAGACCACCTATGACACTGACGTCGTCGGCGGCGTTCGCAGCACGCGTTCGCTATTTGATGACACACACGAAGAATTTGGAACATATGAAGACGGGGTTTTGGTTCAAACTTATGTGGTCGATACCGGTAGTGCATTTACGTATAGCAACAAAAATATTACTTATGATGAGACAGGTAACATTGCGGAAATCGGCACTGTATTTGACGATTACACACGATTAACGTCGACATTTGTTGACGGAAATTTGGTCAACACACTTAGCCGTGATGGTTTTTATGACTCTCCATATCTGAGCCTTGGAGATATTCATGATTGGCAGTCTGTATCGACAAACTATGACGTCAATGGCGGCATTACAGACATAACCACTGTTTATGATGACCAAACTTACACATTTGACGTATTCGATGTCGCTGGAACCAAAAACTGGACTGAAACCCGAACCTCGTTTGACGCCGCTGGCACAATGGAAAAAAAGGCAATTGTGTTCGATTCTGGTGTGCGCGAAATCCAAACCTTCCAAGACGGTGTGCGCTCTGGAATTAGTCAGTATGACAATGTTGATGCATCAACAGGTGAAGCGTCAGCAGACGGTGGTGCCAGAAACTGGACTGAAATTCACACCGCTTTCGACACTGCCGGCGTCATTGTAACCCGCGAGGCCATATTTGATACTGGCGTGCGTAAGATCGAAACGTTCGAAAACGGCGTGCGTTCCGCAGTTAGTCAGTATGACAACATTGCCCCGTCAACAGACGAAGGGCCCACAGACGGGGGCTCGAAAAACTGGACTGAAATCCATACCACATACGATGCTGCTGGCACTATCGAACACTATTCCGCGGTGTTTGATACGGGCGTACACAAAACCCAAACATTTGAAAATGGCCTGCGTTCTGAGATGGTTGAACAGGATTTGAAAGACAGCACTACTTGGGAGACGCGCGAAACATTTTTTGATGCTGGTAACATCACGCAACGAAATGTGACGTCTGATAAAGGCGATATTACTATTACGCTATTCGAAGGTGGGGCTCGCTCGCAAACTTTGCAATACGATGGCGACGATAGTGCCCATTGGTTGGTACAGATTTACGAATATGCCGAAGATGGTAGCCAAGAAGTTACGAACTATGCCAGCGCGGAAGAAATCCCAGAAGAGATCCTTGGATACTTCCCGCAAATCGAAATTCCTGAAGCTTCGACAGAGTACGTTCTGGATTTCAACAACGACGTTAACGTCACGGATGGTGATCAGGTGCTGGATGGCAACTTCGTCATCGATATTGGGCAAGGAAAATATAACATCCAAGGCATTGTCACTCCAAGTGAATATGGCGGCGAGTCCGCAGATACTGATCTGGAAGCGTTTAACTCTTGGGGGGCCACCTTTGGATTTTCCCTTGTTGATGATGAAGGCGAGTTCGATTTTGCCAGCTTGTCATTGGCGAATACGTCGCGCGCGGACCCTACAGGTATTCCAGAAGGGAGTTGGGCCAATAAAGTCACTATCAATGGTTATCATGATGGTGAAACGGTCCAAAGCATCGAGATCGACCTAACATTTGAACACGTCACGCACCACCTGAATTGGGAAGGGCTTGATCACATTGAATTTGTTGCAACGGGCGGCGACATCACAAACGATCACGTCGAAAATGCGGGTTGGTTCTCGATGGACGACCTTGTCTTTATTGCCTGACCAAAATGGTGAGGGTACAGCGTTTTGAAAGTGCGCTGCATCGTCATCAACACCAGAAATCAGTGACCGGTGTTTTTGGGGAACATACGATAGCCCGCCATAAAGGACGTGTTCATCAAACGCTGAGCTCCGCGTATTGGTGATCACCGCCGATTGTGACGACAAATGAACGCAGTGGGTATGATGGGCATTGTTGCCCAAATCGGATGCAGGGCGTCCCCCTTCCACCAGACAGGTTTACCCTTTGGGCTCTGTGGTAGATATGCCAAGAGCGGTGTATCAGCAGAGAATGGTAATGCGGACTTGGATTTTCGCAATCTGTCTTTCGAAGTTCCTCACCATCAACGCCTGCCTGAATGGTTTCACGCAAGGCATACCCCTACTGGTCAGTCGATACGGCATTTGAAGCCACCGTGCCTTGTAGGCGCTCTCTTCGCCTTCTCTGTCTGCGATGGCACCGGAGCGGGATCTAGAGGCACAAAGCAGCCCGTAAACAAACACAGGTGGTATGGGCCTAGGAAGTCGGACCCGTACCGGCCTATCAACCCGCTGTGCGCTTCTCCAATATAAGGTTTTCCATTTCGCGCTGTTGCTCAGCAGATGCCCAACCTTGAGTGAGTAACGCAATTGTCCTGACGATATCTTCATTACCCAAATCCGTTGACCCATCCACAAGAGAACGCCAACTCACTTGGAATAAAATGCGGAACGTCGCGCGGGCAGTCGCGTAATGTACATCTTGGGGCAGATGCGATAGCGTCCTCTCCCTCACTCGCATCCGATCGGTCAAACGTTCAAATTCCGAGAACCGGTGTGTGGCCGACCCCCTATGTTGGCGGAACCGTGCAAGCGAGCGTGGCTCGCTCCAGACATTTCCCAAAACCGCGAGACGCGACCACATATCAACATCAAAAATAAACGGAAACGACGGAGAAAATCCGCCAACCGTTTCGTACGAGGACCGCCGTACAATGATTGACGGAAAAGTCATCCACGAAAAGAACCCAAGTTCTTGAACCAGATCAGTCTGCACGCCCGGCTTCGTGGATGCTGAGGGCCAATGCCCCGCAAGCTGGTCGTCTTCATCAATGGATTGCCAGCCCGAGAACGCAGCCACAAGATCATCCCGCGCGATCATCGGATCAAGAACTGCATCGTAGAATCCGGGTTCAACCCGGTCATCCTGATGCACAAAATGCACAAAATCGCCCCGTGCAATTTCAATGCAGCGGTTATGATTGCCGATCAGACCCAGATTGGCATCATTACGTACATACTTAACTCTAGGTTCATAATCTTTTACGATCTCGGCGACATTTCCACTCGGAGAGCAGTCATCAACAACAACAATTTCGCCCCAATCCGCGCCACGATCTTGTTCCAGAATGCTCTCGATACATCCTCGCAACCAACTTTCCCGCCCTACTTCATAGACGGGGATCATGATTGATATGCTGCAGGTATCCGTGTTGCTTGGCCGCTGTGTAATCGGAACATATCCGTATTCGGCTCGCCTTTCGCCTACAGGCCATCTTTCTATATCGGGTAATGAAGCAATCTTTGGTTCTTTGAGGATGCGGCTAAGATCGTGCGCCCACCAGTCAGCTCCAAGGCCGCTTAAGACCCTTCGGCATTGTTGTTGTCGAATGTCCCCTATTGGGCGGGTTGCACAAAGGTCTTTGAGTGCTCTCAGGGCGATATCTACAGGCGCGTTCGCCCCCTGTGGCATTGTAAACGCCTTTTGGTCCAACTCTGCACACATATTAAATGCTGTTTCAGCCTCGTCCAGACGTCCTTGCATTGCAAGAATTCGACCCCATAAATCGTATAGATATTCTGGGCCTGTTTCACTGCACAACGTTTCCTCAATGACTGCAATCGCGTCGTCATTTTGACCCAAGCGGTGCAATACATCGGCAAGCACACTGGTCACCAAAGGGCGGTCTTGATGAAGGGTCAGCGCGCGCCGAAACATCTTTTCCGCTGCAGGTAACTGGCCATTATTGCGATACAACGTGCCCAACGCCATCACGGGGTTCACATCCTTGGGATCAAACCGCAGCGCATTATTAAAGGATGTTGCCGCTGCTGCACGGTCACCAGATCCAAGCAGGGCATTGCCTAACGCAAAATGATATCTTGCTACACCGTCATGCAATAAAATCGCGTGACGGTAAGCCGCGATGGCACGGCCATCCAGCTTCTTCGTGCGTAAGATCTTGCCCGCAAGGAAGTATAATTCAGCCTGATCAGGGGCCAGTGCGATAGCCGCTTTGACCGCCGCATGCGCTTGATTTGATCGTCCCAGAGCGAGCAGCGTATCTGCAAGAGCTTCGTGGTAAACCGACACCGTTTCATCTAGCCGAACCGCCTCACCGAACGCCTTTGCCGCCCTCTTAGGATGCTTAATAGCCTGCAATCTCTTGCCCAACGCATACCAATAACCAGACTTGCCGGGATCAAGGATAGTTGCCTTCCTTGCCGCCTCAAGAGCTGCGGTTTGGTGCCCTGCTGCGGCATGGGATTTGCTACTTTCCCAGTGCCATGCAGCAATGGTTTGGGGATAATCCGACTGCGCGCGCCCCGGGCTATGGGCCGCCCAATCTGTTTGCCAATCTACAGCGAGACGGTCCAAATCGTTTTGATGTTGGTCAAGGTCATTGCTTTTGTACAAATCAAAAAGCGCAGCAACTCCACGCGTTTCGGCCTCGTATTCTGACAAAGTATCGACAGCGTTGTCGTGGTTGCGATTGCCCACCGAAACATAGCCGTCAATCTTCTCCTGATTGATGCTACGGCTGATGTCAAAACCGGCACCGCAGGCCTCAAACGCGCGACCTAATTCGGCTCTCCAGTCTTTCAGTAAATGGTCATAATGCACAACAGCGCGGCGCATCCCTCGGGTGCACCGTTCAGCATCTAACATATAACTCTGCCAAAGCTTTAGCGCATGCTCGCGCGTCATCCCGTTGCGCCGCTCTAAGGATTGGCTAACCTCAAGGGGATGCCTGCACCCAATGAGGCAAATAGGGGTCACGTTCATGCTCTCGATTGCATGACGCCAAATTGGAAACGTCCGCGACATCCTTGGATCTTTCACCACAACACCAGAAGATCGATCAAGCACGCCTTGCAAAATGCGCACGGCCTCCTGACTGTCCGTCTGAAAAGTAGTCATATCCTGCCAGCTGTCATGCAACACTTTGGGATCAGACCAGTGGCGGTCCTGCCTTTGCAACAGCAGGTCATTGAAATTGACGATGGTTTCAGATTCCCAATATCCAGGTCTATTGAAGACATTTGGCGGGATCAGGTTTCGAGGCATATCGAGCCCCAGTAGATCAAGTGTCCGCGAGAGCGCTGACGTACCGGAGCGATGCATACCCGTGACAACAACAAAGCTGCTCTCAAGTGGGATCATGGGAAAATCGTATCCAGCATTTTCTGGCAGCAATGTCACAGGCGATTCATCCTCTCGTCGTTCACAGAACTTTTGTTCTTTTTGGCACCAACTGACAACTCGTTTTCGTTAAGCAGCCCCGAGCGGCGTATGTGTGACATTGTTATCCAAGTCGGCCAGTTGATTCATCGACTGCCTAAAGGCGTCATACCAATGAACCAACCCGATCAAGCCCTAGCTCTCAACTTCGAATTTCAGGAGGAGTATTGTTCGAAACCGGCAAAGCCATCTTGATGAATTCAGTTAAAGCCAAATCAAAATCACTCGATTCAGGCTGCTCAAAAACTTCGCCATCTAACGTTAGAAACGGTGCGATATCACCTGATGAAGGGCGCTATTTCTGTAGCCTCGTACAAACCTCTTGATCGGGTCGGGCGCGACCGCAAATGCCTGACGACTATACTCCGTGGATGGATGTATTTTTCTGCCTTCCCAATAGGCTTGGTTACCGCTCACTCCAAAAACAGAACCAAAGAAACCGAAAAATGTCTAAATGAACCCTAAGCTGGATTGAACCAACGTCAGACAAACCAACAGAAACGATCCAACTCTGCGGATTCCCGCAGGGACGCGTAGAAACGGAAGCGACCACCTATTTACATAGCCAACCGACCCGTATCACATGTGCCCTCATGGGAGACATAAATGCAAAATGAGGTCGATATTGAGCGTGCACCGACAAAGATGCGGAAACGTGTGCTGGGTGTTTTACTCATTACAGTTGTGCTTGCCACATTGGCGACCTTTTTTGGGGCCCAACACTATTTTAAAAAACTAGAGACAGAAACCGCGTCCAACCGCATGGTATTGTACCAACGCGCATTGAACGAGCGGCTACGCCGTCACCAGCACTTGCCCTTTGTATTGAAAAGTGACCCCCGCTACGCACAGGCTTTGCAACCCAACTCGATAGAGGCTGACATCAACGATAGATTGCAACGGTTGGCCAGTGAGGCCCAATTGGAAGCGATCTACCTCATGGATGCCACAGGACGCGTTCTTGCGACCTCAAACGCTGATCAACCCGATAGTTTCCTTGAACAAAATTATGGTTTTCGCCCCTATTTTCAGGATGCCTTGAAAGGTAAACGCAGCGATTACTTTGCGATTGGTGCCACATCCGACAGACCCGGTTATTTCGTCGCTGAACCCGTTTCATTTGCTTCGAACACCCAAAAGGGTGTCATTGCAATCAAACTGGATGTCAGCGAACTCCAGCGTTCATGGGAAAGCGATAGTGAAACCGTCGTTGCCATCAATGAAGACAATATCGTGGTTTTGGCCTCAAACCCTAACTGGCTATACCGCCCTATCAGCGCCCTAGACCCAAAGGTTCGGAAAGCCATTTTGGAAAGCCGTCAATTTGGCAACGAAACCCTCGAACCTCTAAATTGGACACCCATAGGAGAAGATCGCATGAGGATCGAAGGGGCCGACTATTTGCTGGCGTCTGGCAGTTCCGAGTGGCGCAATTGGACCGTCCACTATCTGCATCCAGAAAACATCATCTTGCGTGAAACGCTTTTGACGACTGCTTTTTTCGGCAGTATTATCACTTTCCTTTTGGGCTTTGCTACATTTTTGCGATCCCGGCGCATTGAATTAGCCTACACTGCATCTGAACGTCGGCGCACAGAATTAATTGAGACAAATCAGCGCCTAGAACACGCACAAACAGAATTGGCGCGTAATGCTAAACTGGCCGCGCTTGGGCATTTGGCAGCCTCTGTCACGCATGAGTTGGGTCAACCCATCAGCGCGTTCCGAAACCACCTTGCGGCTGCGGAAATCAGCAATGAGATCACTTCGCCTCAAACGGCCAAAAACCTAAACAAACTTGTCGACCGTATGGAAGCCGTCACCGCGCAATTCAAATTTTTCGCACGCGGGCGGGGTGACAAAAAGACCAGCGTAAATCTGGCAACGGTCTTTGAAGAAGTTGAGAATTTATTGCACGTAGAACTATTGGAGGGGCAGATTGATTTTCATCCTGCAAAGTTGCCCTCTCCTATCACAATCCATGCGCATCAAATCCAGTTGGAACAAGCCTTGGTCAACCTCGTTAAGAATGCGATCCATGCTGTAGAAGATACGGTTAATCCAACGATACGAATTGATGTTGTCACTGGATTTGACAGTCTTGAAATCCACGTGGCTGACAATGGTTCGGGCCTTGCAAATGCGACCCTCACCGATCTGCAGGAACCGTTTTTCAGCACAAAACCATCAGGTGTTGGCATGGGTCTTGGTTTGGCTATCGCAACTGAAATCATTAAGGATCACGGTGGTGAGCTTGCCCTTGGTGAGGTCCGTGATGGTGCCACGTTTGTTGTGACGTTACCATTTGACGTCAATGGGAGTAGAACATGAGTAAAGGCACGGTACTTGTTGTTGATGACGATCGTGAAATGCGCGTCTCATTGGATCATTTATTGCAAAGCGCAGGTTATAACACCCTCATTGCAAAGAATGGGCAGGCCGGGTTGGATGCTTTGCAGCAAAACGCACCTGATGTTGTCTTAAGCGATGTTCGAATGCCTGAGATGGATGGGCTGGAGTTTCAGCGCAAAGCCCGTGAAATCAGTCATGCACCCGTCATTCTGATCTCGGCACACGGCGATATTCCAATGGCTGTCGCTGCGTTGCAGGATGGCGCGTACAGCTTTGTTGAGAAACCGTTTGAACCGCGTCGCCTTTTGGGGATTCTGAAAAACGCTATTCGAATGAAGCGGCTGGAAGACAGCACCAAAATGTTGCAAAATCGGTTGGTTGAGTTGGCAGACTTGGAACGCATATTGATCGGCAGCAGCGCCCAAATTTCTGCTGTCCGTGACTTGATTTTCGACTTTTCCATGAGCCGCGCAAATGTCTTGATCCTTGGAGATACGGGCACTGGAAAAGAACTGGTTGCGCGGGCATTACATGACCTAGGTCAATCCCCTGCCGCAGCGTTTGTCGCGATAAATTGTGCCACGATCCCGCCCGAACAATTCGAAGAAACTGTTTTCGGAACCATTGATAACCCACGCGGATTGATGAGCCAAGCAGATGGAGGAACGCTGTTTTTGGACGAACTCAGCTCCATGCCCTATCAGTCCCAATCCAAGTTTTTACGCGCAATTGAGACCCAGCAATACCAACGCGTGGGCGAGACCCAGATTCAAGCGGTAGAACTGCGCGTGATCAGTGCAGCATCGGGGCAATTTGCGCAGCTGGTTACCGATAGGGCCTTTCGCGAAGACCTCTTGTTTCGTCTCAACACTCTTGAAATTGTTCTACCTAGCTTGGCCGATCGTGGCGAAGATGTGCTGCTGTTGTTCCGCCATTATCTGCATCGGCTTAGTCAGCTTTATGAACTGCCAACCCCAACGCTAACAAATGACGATATCTCTGCGCTGATCGCGTATGATTGGCCTGGCAACGTGCGTGAGCTACAAAACGTCGCTGAAAGACGTGTGTTGGCGCAACGGCGTGGTGGCGGGTCTGTCAGACATGCCATCGCCAAACAGACATCATCACAGCCCTTCCCCGAAACACTTCGCGAAGCTGTTGCTATGTTTGAGCGCGAATTGATCAGTCGCGCCATCCAAACCGACGAAGGGCGTATGGATGATGTCGCCGCTTCACTTGGTATCGGCAGGCGAACGTTGAACGAAAAGATCGTCAAACTGGGGCTTGATAAGGATGCCATTTTGGCACGTTAGACGGCCTTGCGAAAATCCGCAGGCAGCTTCCTACCTCTCCTGCGTTTTCTCTCGTATCGCGAATCCCTCCCTGTTTGGCATGAACGCCGCAGGCCGGTCCACGGCCATGTTTCTGGGAGGAATCACAATGAAAATGTTGAAAGCACTTGTTGTAAGTGCCGGTCTTGTTACGTCCGGCGCTGCCTTTGCGCAAAGCGCAGATTACGTATTGAACACAGCATCAACAGGCGGCACGTATCACCCTGTTGGCACTGCAATCTCGACATTGTCGAAAATCAAGTTACTGCCAAAACAGAACTTCTCACTTACGGCCGTAAACTCGGCAGGCTCTGGCGCTAACGTTCAGGCCTTGTCCGCAGGCACTGCTGATTTCGCAATTTTGCAAGGCCTGTTCGGGTCATACGCCGTTACAGGTACAGGACCGGTCAGTGAGCCGCAGGCAAACCTTCGTTCGATAACGATGTTGTGGCAGAACGTAGAGCAATTTGTTGTGCCAACGGACAAGGCCACAACAGGCACGGTCGAAGACTTAACAGGTATCAAAGGCATGTCTGTTGGCATGGGCAAACAAAACTCCGGCACTATCGGCTCCAACTCGGTTTTGCTTGCGGGTCTGGGTTTAGATGTCGCTAGTGACTTTACGCTGATCTCTGCGGGCTACGGCCCAACAACGGATGCCCTTGCAAATGGTCAAGCATTTGCTGCGGGTATCCCGTCTGGCCCGCCGACTGGTGCGATAACAAAACTGATGGCGTCAAATGAAGGTAAATTCACCATCCTTGACGTGACAGCGGATCAAGCTGCGGCAATGGACGCTGGCCGTAATCTTTGGGTGCCCTACACGATCGCGGCTGGCACCTACCCCGGTCAAACCAATGACGTGAACACAATCGCACAACCGAACTTCTTGGCTGTGAACGCCAGCGTGGACGAAGAGCACGTCTATATGCTGACCAAAACCATGTACGAGAACCTGCCCTTCTTGCAGGCAATCCACCCCGCAACCAAAGCAATGATGATTGAATCTGCGATGGCCGGTCTTCCAGCGCCCCTGCACCCCGGTGCGGCACGCTATTACACCGAAGTTGGCTTGGAAATTCCAGCAAACTTGATCGCTGAATAAATCACTTAGACGAAAATGAGGGGCACCAATTGGTTGCCCCTCATTGCTTTGGGGGGAGAACCAAATGACAGCCGCAATTGAGAATGAACCGATGACTAGAGACACGCTGTTAAACATGCCGCGTGGAAAATTTGAGGCACAGCACATCGTGCTTGTTTTCGCTATGTGCTTTGCCATTTGGCACGTTTTAACAAACGTCTACCTAACAGAGCCGGGGTTATGGCAAAACGCCATACACTTTGCAGGGTTTGCGTTTCTCGCCTCCATCACCCTTAGTCCTTGGGGGAAACACTCTGGCAAAACGTGGGCTTGGGTAGTGGACATTGCCTATGGTTTGCTCGTTGCGGGTGCCGCGTTGTGGGTGGCTGGAGCCGAAAGCGACTTGTACGAACGATCCCTCGCAGTCACAGGTTTGGGCTGGCAATTTACGTTCATTGATTGGGCCGCAGGTTTGCTACTGATCTTTGCATGCATTGATCTCTCTCGTCGGGTCTCTGGTTGGGTCATTCCCATTCTGATTATCTTGTCGCTCAGCTATATTTTGTTTTTAGGTACACTGCTGCCGGGTGTTTTCCGCTCAGCCAGCCTGCCGCTAAACGATGTTTTGTTTCGAACGCTTTACAATGACGAGGGCATGTTTGGAATTCTTGGTAATATCTCGGTCACGAACATAACCCTATTTATGATCTTTGGCGGCTTTCTGGTTGTTTCCGGTGCCAGCAACTTTGTGATCGAAATATCAAAGGTCGTTGCAGGCCGCATCAAAGGTGGGGCCGCGTTTGTCGCTATTATTTCTTCGGCACTTACAGGCACGATATCTGGATCAGCCATTGCCAACACGGCGTCTACTGGGGTCATCACCATCCCATTGATGAAATCAAACGGCTTTCGCCCGAAATTTGCCGCTGGGGTTGAAGCTGCTGCATCGACGGGTGGTCAGCTGATGCCACCAATCATGGGCGCTGGGGCCTTCGTGATGGCCAGCTATACGTCTATCCCTTATGGCACAATCGTAGCTGTGTCTGTTGTTCCTGCGATCCTCTACTTTTTGTCAGTGGCGTTCATCGTACGCATTGAAGCCGTGAAATACGACGTCGGGTCCGAGATCGATTTGACCGTTGATCACGGCAAAATGTTGTCAGGTGGTCTGGTTTTTGTCATTCCATTGGCTGTGATGATCTGGTTGCTGTTGTCAGGCGTTACCCCGTCCTTTGCGGCCTGCTGGGCCATCGCTGCTGTCATCGCAACATCATGGCTCACCAGCGTGATTGCACATTTCAACAATGACGGGGGGTTCAAACCCGTCAACATGGGTCCCGCCAAGATTTCCGAGGCCCTGGTTAGCGGCATTAAGTCCGCGATCATGACAGCAATTTTGCTGACAGCCATCGGGATTATGAACAATGCGATTGTAACCAGCGGCGTTGGAAACGGATTTTCCTTGATGATAGCACAATGGTCACAAGGGTCGTTGGTGCTTGCCATTGCTTTAATTGCAATTGCCTCGCTTGTCTTGGGAATGGGGCTACCCGTAACCGCCGCATACATCATACTAGCAATCCTAACAGCACCAGCACTCGCTGGGATCATGGCTGACGGGCTGATTGCGGATCAGTTGATGGCTGGGATCACTGATCCGGCAAAGGCTGGCCTTTTCTTCCTTGTGGATCACCCGCTGGTCGCCCAAGTAGCGACAGGCATGACACAGGCTGAAGCTTGGGAACTTGTCCGGAACATCCCATTTGAGATCGCAGTTACCATTCGCCCTGTCATGGTCGATCCGGCAATGTTGACCACATTCTTGCTTACCGCCCACCTGATCATATTTTGGCTCAGCCAAGATTCAAACGTAACCCCACCTGTCTGCCTTGCAGCTTTCACTGCGGCTGGTATTGCGGGCTCATCTCCCATGGCGACTGGTTTTGAAAGCTGGAAAATTGCCAAAGGTCTGTATGTCGTCCCGTTGCTGTTCGCCTACACCCCTTTGATATCCGGCGAATTGGTTGAGGTGTTTCAGATTGGTTTCTTTGCGTTGTTCGGAATTTATGCAACCAACGCGATCATACAGTGGTACGCTGAGGGGCCGATTGGCCCACTTAGCGCGCTACTTCTGGTCCTTGGTGCAATCGGTGCATACTGGCCGTTGGCAATTTTATTCAACATTGCGGGTGCGACACTCATCGTGGCGGTAGTGATTTTGTCTGCACGGAGGAAGCAGGAATCAAAGCCCTGAAGGGTACCTCTTGAGTTCCCCTGAGCATGTTGGTGACAGTCAAGTTATTTAGGGGACAATCCTGCAATAGCGCAGGCAATTTGATGCGATCAAAGACCGCCATGTAGACAAGCCGGACCCTTGCGAGGTGTCGCTGAGGGTCCGGCCGTTTTCATTCTATGGTGACCGCATTTTGCGTATTGTCGAGTCCGACAACCATCAAGACTGTTGCACCAAGAAGCCAATAATACATCGCGTCCAAGCCGGAGAACCCCAATGCAAACGGGGCTACAACGAACACCACCCCCACCAAAAAATCGACCATTAGGTGCAATTTATAAGGAAGGACACGGATAAGGCCTAGGTGATGATCCGTGAAGATCGTTAAAATAAATGCCGCGAGCCCGGTGACCACTGACAGCCAAAGCGCTAACGTATTTTCGGCCCCAAGACCGAATACAAACGGCATTGCGATCAAGCCAAAAGCGACTGGATAGTCGAGATAGGCATGGAGATTTTTGTTCATAAATTTATACATGGGCAGTTACTTTCATTGTGTATGATGCATGCGCGAACGGCCGCGCGGCTTACTGGTATTCAATCTGCAATCGCGCCTTCATGTGCGGGTGAAACGCACAGAAGTAATCGACGGTCATCCCCTCAACGACTGTCATCCGAGCAGACGCGCTCTGTTCAAGGGTCTCAGTTTCCCAACTCAGATCATCCGCAGTAGCTGTGTGCGGAACGATATCAAAGTTGGTCCAGACGATCGTGTCACCCACCTTTACAGTTAGATGTTCAGGCGCAAATTCGAACGCCCTGATTTCAACATGATGCTCTGTGCTTGCGTGGCTAGATGCGGGTGCAAACATCGCAATATTCCCAACACTGAGACCCAGCAAAGCATGTTGAAGAAAGACCCGTCTTGTCCCTTCATTCATCTAGTTGAGCTTTCCAACCATCATTTCGGCATGGCCTTCATGAGCTTTGAAGATCACCAATCCGGCTTCGAACAACGCTTTCACTTCTGCGTTTTCGATGTTGGGAACAAACGCATTTTCAACCAAGTCATTGACAGCTTTATGATAGGCTAACTCGTTCTCGGCATAGCGCTTGTCGAACGCGGAGCCGCGAAGTTGGCTCATCTCGTCAATCAGCGCTTTTGCATTGATCTCAAGAGTTTGGCTCAGGAAGTTGTCCTGCGGCTGGGCACCCAGTTTCGCCAACAAGGCCAACGCCTGTGTATTGACCGCCTCATGGTCACGGATCATCGTATTAGCAAACTCATGGACTTCCGGATTCCGGCTAATTGCAAGCGCCAGATGGGCGTAACGAATGTCAATATTGTCAGCTACATAGGCCACATGCGCAATTTCAAGATCGTTCAGTTCAGCAGGTGATTGCGCCTGCACTGGCGATTGAAAGGCAACAGCCAGACCCAAAGCTATAAGAGTAGAGGTGATTTTCATCATGAAGTTCCTTTTTTGATTTAGTCACACAGCACGCACACACGGCGACTGCCTGAATTGACTAAACCGCTAAATCCTAGAACGGTGAATGACGAAAATGACGATATTTGTGATCATTCGTCCAGAATCACTCCACATCAATGATAGATGTGTTATACTAAGGAAAACTACAACGGAGGACTAAATGTGGACCTGCTCAGTGATATCCTGTCCAAACTACAACTAAAGGGGACGCTCTACTTTCGGACATCATTTACGTCACCTTGGAGCGTGGGTGTTCCTCAATTTGAAAATGTCGCGCGCTTTCATTTTGCGTTAAAGGGGCGTTGCCTGATCAGGATCGAAGCTGATAAGCCGCCGGTTTTTCTGGAACAGGGTGACCTTGTGATCATCACACGCGGCGCGGCGCATACGCTTTACTGTGATCCGAAAACCGAAAATCCAGCCATGATGGTGGATGAGGTGGTTCAAAAATCAGGCTTCACAGGTGTTGGTGCGCTTGTGTATGGAGAGTTCGGTACGGACCACGAGACACAACTTGTCTGCGGGCACTTCGCGTTTGATCCCGGCGCGCATCACCCTTTGATAGACGCCCTTCCCTCTCATATCCTCATCAAAAACTACGGCGAAGCTTCGGGCACTTGGCTCGAACACACCCTCAAGGTTATTGGGGCCGAGGTCGGGCATGAGCATTTGGGCAGCAATCTCATTGCACTCAAATTGTCAGAGATCATCTTTGCCCAAGCTCTGAGGGCCTATCTGGCAGCCGAAGGGGCAAACACGCCCGTCTTGGCTGGCTTTGCTGAACCTCATATCGCGCGTACCTTGACTGCCATTCACAAATCGCCGGGTGATGCTTGGCCTCTTGAGCGGTTATCAAAGATTGCCGGACTGTCGCGCACGGCATTTTCCAACCGCTTTTTGCAATGCACAACCATGACGCCGTTGGAGTACCTAACAAATTGGCGAATGCAGATCGCGCGAAAGCAGTTAACGACAACCAATGAGCCTATTGTCGAAATTGCAGAACTGGTCGGCTACCATTCTGAGGCTGCGTTCAGTCGGGTTTTCAAGAAATACCATTCATTTGCCCCGGGCACCTACCGACGCAATGCTAGATCCAGCCTGTAAACTTCATTCAACACGGACTCTGGTCTGAGCGGTATATGAACCGCGACTCTTGTTGACCTCTGGGTAGGGTGGTTATCACAATTCCTCCATCCTCTTTTTTTTGGCGGAAGTACACGAAACTTCGCGAAATTTGGCTCCGCCCTTAGAAAGGACACCCTCGGGGTTAGCGCAACGTCCGAAGTTTCCAGTGCCGTTGAACATGAACGGGTCAAGTTGGCCGTTACCAAATGTACTACAGGACATGAATGTGACTTTGGGCAGCATCAATATCGGCGAGTAGGCTGCGTTGCTAACGGCAGCATTCGCCATCCGTTTCGCGTTGTTTCCTGTGACCGGATGGTACCAATTGATCGATCCCGCATGTTGAAAGGTAGACCTGTTTAGTGGATCAATCAGAAGGTCAGTATCCTCCGTGCCCCCATCAGGTGGGCTGCTTTGGTCCTGATTTGAGCGAAGATCCCATTGTGCCGCTTGTTCGCCCTATTCCCAAGATCGATTTCATCAAACAGGAAGTAAATGATGCTGCCGAAATAGGATCAAACCATCAAGACAACGAACCATTGCCAGCCGTGCCGGAGGCGAAAGACCATCTATCGCCCCATGTTTCATCCTTTGTTGATATCGTCGTAGTCCCCAAGCCTGAGGTATCCAAACTCACGATACAACTTGATGGTTGGGCGTAATCCAAACAACACCGAACCGACAACAAAAAGCCAGGTTCCAAAATAGGTTGTGCTTTCCTTGAAGAAAAGGACGCTGCCTATGACAAAAAGCGCTGCCGCTGAGAAATCGACAAATGTGTAGGCCACTTCACAAAGAGCATAGAGCCGTTTGTGGTCCTCGGATTTGGTATGGTTGTCTGGATTGAACAGTTTCATTCTCGGCCCCTTACGCCAGTCCCGGTAGTACAGCCTTTGTACCCGCAACTATCATTTCTACTGCGATTGCCAGTAAAATCATTCCCATCAAACGCGTCATGATAACGCGCATTGTGTCTGTCAGAGCTTTGCCAAAGAACGATGCGAAGAACAGTACAAAAAACAGCATCGCCAAAATGACGCCTACAACCCCACCAACAGCGATCAATCCGCTAATTCCCTTTGCGTGGCCCGCATATATTATCAGCGTCGCTATTGTTCCCGGTCCAACAATCATCGGAAAGGTAATTGGGTAAAACGCGAGGCCAGAAAGATCTTGGATATAGTCTTTTTCCTTAGCAGTGCCGTGATGTGATGAGATGTCGTTTCCGTTCAGCATAGACCATGCGATATGAGCCAACACGATACCGCCCGCGATCCGAAACTGATCAACAGTGATCCCAAAGAAACCGATGATTTTTTGTCCTGCAACCAAGATCACCAAACACATAATCGCCGAAAAAATCGTTATCTTACAAGCGAGTGTGCGCTGTTGTGTCACCGTAAACCCTGCAGTCAAAGCCAAAAAAATCGGCAAATTCACAAACGGATTCATAATCGCAAAAAATGCCCCAAAGGCTTTGGTAAGTTCGGCGTAGTCCATATAGGTCCCTCTGAATTCTCTAAATCTTACGTCAAGCGCCTCAAATGATAAAGCGTGGCCTGTATGGGCGGCACTACATCACTCAATACAAGTTGGGGTATTGTTGAGTTTCCTTACGCCAATATGTCGCGTTCCTTACAGTTATTTGAGAATGGGAGATTTAGAGGGCTGTACTTCAACAATTGCCAAAGCAATCCCCCCAAACCATCAAAGTGGAAGCACGTTGGAGTCCCTTCACGTAGGGTAACAGCGCCCTCTTCCACCGCCGATTGATGTTCAATGTTGAATTCTTCGAAAGCAAACCTGATGGCTAATAGGTCAACGCTTTAAGGCTCATCAGGTACAGGCCCGGGAGGCAACTTGTTTGCGACAGCATCATGGGCTGCGGCGCTGACGGCTTTTCGTTGTTCGTCGGTCAACGTCTCGTCCCCTGCTATCTCGACCTTCACGTTGCGTTCTGCCATCCGAATGCCATTCGCAGTGAATATGTCTCGCACTCCTTGATAGGCATCGCGGCGCACAACCCATTGCTCGCCCGGTCGTGTCATGAATTTAACCCCAACCACCATATTGAACTCTTCCATACGGCGCACGCCCTGTGATTTCAGTGTCTCTAAAATGCTATCACCATAATCTGGGTTCTCTTTTAGCTGTGCTCCAACCTGCTTAATCAACTTCTTTACAAGCTTTAGGTCAGTGTCGAACGGCACGCGGAACTCGAGTTTCATGATCACCCAATCGCGCGAATAATTCGTCATGGACTTCAATTCGCCAAAGGGTAACGTGTGGACAGCTCCGCGGTGATGGCGGATTTGCAGAGATCTAATCGAGATCCTCTCGACTGTGCCGCGAAGCTGGTCAATCTCGACATATTCACCAACGCGGAAGGCATCATCGATCAAGAAGAAGATACCAGACACAACGTCTTTGACCAATGACTGCGCACCAAATCCGATTGCAATCCCCAAGACGCTGGCACCTGCTAGGATCGGCGCGATGTTCACACCCATTGAGGAAAGGATCGACATGGCCACCATCAGTAACAATGTCACCATCAGCACAACCCGCAGGAGTGGCAATAGTGTGGCCATTCGGGCCTCTGGTCCGGGTGCAGAGCCGTCAGTTGGAGGGGTGTAGGCACTTAGCCTGCGGTCTATGGCGGTGCGGGCCCAAGTCCAAAGCAAATCCGCAATCAACAGCGCTGCTGCGCTGTCTAACATCACTGAAAAGATGCGTTGCGTCACTGTAGGGTTCTCGGAGCTCTCGAATATTCCGAGGTTCCAGATCAGCGCGAGGATAAAGCCAACCGTAATGATCAGTGCAAACCGTACAACCCGTTGTGCAATGGGGCGATAAGTCTCATATGGGTCACTGGCCAGAACCTCTTCATCGACCATTTCTTCCACTTCGGTGCCATCTTCGGGCGGTTCAACAACAGGCGGAGGCGGAAGTTTTGCTAAATAATCGACAATCGCATTGTCAAATGCGTGATTAACCCAAGACCGCAGCAGCTTCAGAGATACAACCAGAAGGCCCAGACACAGCACGCTCCACATGATTAGGCTAAGGTCTAGTACCCACATCCCCAGCGACACAATGATCACAAGGCTCACAAAACTGCGCCATTTGCGGGCTTGCTTGGAATTTGCGGCGGGACTAATGCGACCAGCAAGGTAGAAACCGATATGCAGGCTAACCAGTGCCGCAAGTGTGACAACTGCAGCCAACAAGATGGAAATGGCCAAGATGGCGTTTTCGCTACCCTGAGGCCTAAATACTTCGATAACACTTTGAAAAACATCATTGAATGCAATGGCGAGGATTAACACACCAGAGAAGCAAAGCGTCGTGCGGGAAATAACACGGGCCATTGCAGTGCTGACTGGCACCAACCGAAGGCGCGGCACATAAGGAGCCAAAAATAGTAGCAGGGTAGTGCCAACCACACGGATTGCGACTATTGCCATCAGCAAATTCAGGATCAATGCAAAGAGTATCGGCGGCCAGTCAAACGCAGAAAATGCGCCGATGCTGCCAACCGCAAAGGCAAGGAGCCCAGACAATGCCAGACCTGCACGCGATATTGCCGCTGTGATGCGTTTGGTGTGTGTCTTGAATTCAATAATTTCAAGGCGGCGGCGCGTCGGGTTTGAGTACTGCCGGAAAAGCCATTCCAAACCAGCCCCTAGAAACAAGAAAATTAACACAAACGTAAGGCTTTGGACGCGGCGATCATCAGTGACCTGCTCTCTCCACCGCCCCTGCATCATCTCTGGGGCCTGCTCCAAACCTTCCCACGTCCGGATAAGTGCGCCGATACGGTTTTTTGTCTGCAAGACCAACGCATCAAACTGATCACGGATTCCTAGCGTATCAGGGACGTCAGCATTCTCCGCCTCGTCAGCTTGTTGGCTAAGCCATTCCTGAATGCGGTCATCTGCCAAAAGACGGGTGAATTCATGCAGATCATTTGCAGAGGGTGCCGGAACAACGATATCTGTTTGTGCCGATACAGGCTGCGACAAGGCCAGCGCAAAAACGCAAGCGAGTACGATCGCGATACGGCGCAAGGCGATCACGTTAGGGCCTCGGATGGTGCAGCGGTTTCCGTCGGTCTGGGGTCCTCGAATGAATAGTCAGCGGGGTAAATAGCCAGAACTTCTACCTTGCCGCCCGCAGGCGTGAGTTGACACGCCAGCCTTGCGCCCTCTGGGGCACCCACCCTGTGTAGCGTGCGCTGTTCCAACTCAGACGGGAGCGGAAGCGGAAATTCTGACCGAACGATGTGGACCGCGCAGGTGCCGCATCTGCCGCGTCCGGCACAAATGCTCGCATGCTGTTGATCGTTGCGTTCAAACCCACTCAACATGCTCAGTGCTGATGTCGAGATCATTTCTTGGCCGCCATTGCGAATAAGGATGACCTCTTGAGTTTTTTGCAAGGTCAGACGGATGAAACGCGCCACCAGCGTGAAAATAGCCAATAAGATCGAGCCGTAAATAACAGCCTTGGTAACTTGTTTGATTTGCGCAAAGGGCACAACAACATCTTCTGGTATCGCTGCGCTATTGGCCAACTCAGTACCGGTTTGCCCAGCAATCAACATTTCGCGCCCTGCTTCGGCGTATCCAAGCAGTGCAAAAACAGGAACAATGACTGCAAGAAGGTAGAGCCAATTCAGCAATCGCCCTGCGTTTTCCTTTGACCGCAACCATGTAAACAGGCCCGCAGTACCATGCACCCAAACCACTGAAAGCATCACAACCTGCATGAGACCAAGAGCTGGCACCTGTAGCCAAAACAAGCGGATCGTATCAGCATACCCGAACTGCACCCCCGCATCTGCCAGCATTGAAATACCAATGGCATGCGTTGCCAAAAGTGGCACAACACCCACACCAGTCAGCAATTGAACAATATCTTGCGTGTTTGTCCGCAAAGTTGGCCTAACGTAGACAGCCCAAAGCCCCAGAAAGAAATGGCTAATCAAGGACGCAGATAGCAATATCCCAGTGAATGGACCGGTCCAGAAACCTGAAAGGTATGGACGTGCGCTGTCCATAGCCTCAATCGAGATTAAGCCGAGGCTAAGATTTATGAGGTGGCTGGTTACAAAGGCTAGCAGAAAGAGCCCTGACCAAATTCGTATGGCGCGCCGAAAAATGGGCGCTGTCATTTTGAATGATCGGTCGGTCATTGCGTTGTTCCTTGTCCGCGGCACCCAGTTGAAACGATGTAAGCTAAACAGCCATTCGTGTCAGCCAATGTATTCATTACCTGCCTGCTGCTACCTTCGCGCATTCTGACGAACATTTGCAATATCTAGCGCGTCGAGGAGTAACTATTGCCCCTACAGCAACAACCGTGCGGGTTAAATCATTCAATTCGATCTAGGTGGAACGAGGCAGGACTATGTTGCACGATCATCTTGCTGGCTAGAAGAGAGTGAACGGATAAGTCTGCGACCTCCAACACATACGCTGCCGTATGTACAGGTAACCGTCCATGATATGATGCAGCGACGAGCATAAACCTGAATGAACTCCATTCATTGCCAAGCGAAACCACCGCCTATCAATGGTGTCTGGCACCCTGACGTTCCAGCTCTTTTTGAACGTCAGCGACATCGAGATCCGCCAAGGTGTTCACCTGTTTCTGGATCGATAACGCAGCAGCGACACCGGCACCTTGACCCGTTACAGCGCAGCACGCCATGTTGCGGGTTGCCGCGTGACTGTCACGATCACCACCTGTCGCCCGCCCAGCCACGAGCAGGTTTTCAACGTTCTTTGGAAGAAGATTACGATAGGGTATTTGAAAGTACCGACCAGTTGTTGGCAGAATGAGAATGCCATACCCGTCGATGAACTCGGGGAAGATACCAATGCTGTCGTCGAACCGCCCCTGTTCACGCACATCCTGAGAGGTCATGTTGTACTGACAGTCAACTTTACGGGTGTCACGTATGCCAATCGACATACCGAAATTCCGAAGGCGTATGCCCTCACATCCGGGTGTATACCGTCGCAGTGCCTCAATCGCGAGCATCGTCTGACGGCGGCCTTCAATTTCGTATTTCGTCAGGGAATTTGGATCCGTTCCATCGCAATCATCCATATGGATGAGGTTCATATAGGTCAGCTCTCCTGTGTCATGCACAGCCCCCCATGTTCCTGCGATAGTGTTCAATTTGGCAGGGATAAGCCCATCTTTGATCGCCTGTTCAAATGGTTTTTTCAGGAATGGCGAGAACATGTCATCCTCTTTGCCTGTTGTTTCGATGTTCCATTCACCACCCCCACCCCAGTCTTTGTAGGTCTGCGGGTCCGATTTAATGCCCTCCATGAATTTGGTCTTATCCACGCCAGCGACGTGGAACATTACCGAGGCTGCCATCATCTCTTCTTTTGGTGTTAGATAGGTTGGCGCGCCTGCCCGTTTCACAACATCGGCGTCACCCGTTGCATCAATCACCCGCTTTGCCAGAATAGCTTCGCGGCCAGCTTTTGACTCAGTGATGATCCCGACAATTGTGTTGCCGTCCATAATCGGGGACACAAACTGACGGTGCAACATGGGTGTCAGGTTGGGCTCGTTCAGGACCATCTGGTCTGCAACCAACTTGAACCCCTCTGAATCGATTTCATAAGATAGAGATTGCGATTCAGGAACCGCAGCACCCATTTCTTTGGCGCGGTCCTCGAACTCGCGGGCGATACCGTTCGATTCAATTGTATCCTCATGCCGGTACCAATGCATCCCCTCTACACCAACGACAGTTAAGTTGCCCCCAAAACAACCAAACCGCTCAACCAAAGCCACCTGAACGCCCACCCGTGCGGCTGCGAGTGCAGCAGGCAAACCGCCCGGACCAGAGCCAACGACAAGCACATCGGTTTCATGGATAACGTCAATTTCGCGTGCTGTTTCCAATATGGTACGATTGTTCAAGGGTTGATTTCCTATCATTAGATTCGGATATTTAGACCATCTTTGCGGTTTCAACAGAATGCGTAAACAAACTTCTACCGCAAAGCGTTTACTGCCAGACACATCCAAACCCACGTTCAACTGTGTCTCTGCTTAACTGCATAGAAATTACTATTCTGCGTCATCGCGGTTTCCACAATAATCTAACGGCTTTGCCTCAGCGTCACTTTGCTCGGATTGTGGACTTTGAGAGCAAGGAAGCGTAACGCGAGGCAACCCAAGCACGAGATTGCCATGACAGAACAGACCTATCCAAGCCCCGTATTACAACACCGCCGTGCGGATCAGGCGGTTCACCTTTTTGGTCTTGTGATGATCCTGACTGCGGGAACAATTGTCATTTCAAAGGCACTCGGGCTGCTTGATACGAGCTTGGTTATTGCATTGGTAGTGTATGTGTTGTGTGCGCTGGCCTCAAATCTGGCATCCATTGCCTATCATTTTTCACCGTGGCACGCGCATCGCACGCTATTGCGCCGCATTGATCACGCCGCAATTTACCCTAGCATTTCAGGGACTTTCACAACATTCTTTGTGCTGGCTGACACCTCATGGACAATATTCCTATTGTGGGTGTGTTGGATATTTACGGCAATCGCCATCTGGAACAAGATCACCAACAAAACCGTAAAATCAAAGTGGTCAACTGCCTCCTATATCGGATTGGGTGCAATTGGCTTGTGTGCCCTGCCCGACCTGACCAACGTGCCAATTGAAACACTGTGGTTCATCATCGCAGGATCAGTGAGCTACCTGATTGGGACCGCGTTTTATGCCCGCAAAACGATGCCATTCCGCTATTCGATTTGGCACATCTGCGTGAACATTGGCGGAATATTCATGTTTGCAGGCATCTGGGTGGCGTTCTTCTAAACCGCCCACCTAACCCCTAAACTGACCATCAGATCCACCAGCCATTGCACGCAGCAACAAAAATGGCGCCCCCACATCTGCGGGAGCGCCATCGTTGATTGGTTTAACCTAGTTATTAGGCTGAATGGTCCAGATCAAAGCGGTCAAGTTCCATCACTTTTACCCATGCGGCAACGAATTGCTTCACGAACAGCTCTTCACCATCAGCAGAGGCATAGACCTCGGCCAAGGCACGCAGCTGGCTGTTGGAACCAAACACCAGATCAGTGCGCGTGCCTGTGCGTTTCACATCTCCAGTGGTGACGTCATGTGCTTCAAACACGCCTTGATCATCGGCAGCAGATTTCCATGTCACGCCCATATCCATCAGCGCGCGGAAGAAATCACTGCTCAGCGTACCGGGCTTGTCCGTCCAGACACCGTGGGATGTAGCGCCATAGTTGGCCCCTAGCACACGCAAACCACCTACCAACACTGTCATCTCTGGCGCTGTCAGGGTCAGCAATTGTGCGCGGTCTACCAACAACTCCTCAGCAGAGATGCTGAAATCACGCGACTGGTAGTTACGGAAACCGTCGACCATTGGCTTGAGGATATCAATGCTTTCGACTTCTGTCTGCTCTTGGGTTGCGTCACCGCGCCCCTGAGTAAACGGCACGGAAACATCGTAACCGCCAGCCTTTGCGGCTGCTTCAACAGCTGAAGTACCCGCCAGTACAATCACATCCGCCATAGAAACAGCTTTGCCAAAATCAGCGCGAATGGCTTCCAGCTTGTCCAGAACTTTGGACAGCTGCGCAGGCTGGTTCACTTCCCAATCCTTCATTGGTGCCAGACGAATGCGTGCACCATTTGCACCGCCACGTTTGTCCGAACCGCGGAAGGTAGACGCAGAAGCCCAAGCCGTTGAAACCAGTTCAGATGTGCTGAGACCCGAAGCCAAGATTTTCGCTTTAAGATCAGCAATATCAGATTCTGCTAGTGCGCCTGCATCTGCTGCAGGGATCGGGTCCTGCCAGTTCAGAACTTCGCTTGGCACTTCCTTACCCAGATAACGTGACCGTGGGCCCATATCGCGGTGTGTCAGCTTGAACCAAGCGCGCGCAAACGCATCTGCAAATTCATCTGGATTGGCGTGGAAGCGTTTGGAGATTTCCAGATAGGCAGGATCTTCGCGCATCGCCATGTCAGCCGTTGTCATCATCGGCGCATGTTTACGTTCGTCATGCGCATCTGGAACCGCATCGGCCATCGCACCGTTTGCGGGTTGCCACTGCTGTGCCCCTGCTGGAGATTTGGTCAGTTCCCACTCGTTGCCAAGCAGCGTATCAAAGTAGGACATGTCCCAAGTTGTGGGTGTCGGGGTCCAAGCACCTTCAATACCGGAGCCAATAGCATCAACGCCTTTGCCGCTTTTGTAGCTGGAGTTCCAGCCAAGGCCTTGCGCTTCAATTGGAGCAGCTTCGGGCTCTGGTCCAACAAGGCCAGCATCACCTGCACCGTGTGATTTACCAAAAGTGTGACCGCCAGCTGTCAACGCGACCGTTTCCTCGTCATTCATCGACATGCGCGCAAATGTGTCACGGATATCACGACCAGAGGCGAGCGGATCAGGATTGCCGTCAGGACCTTCTGGGTTCACATAGATTAGGCCCATCTGTACTGCCGCCAGCGGGTTTTCCAGATCGCGTTCACCGGAATAACGGCTGTTCTCGCCACCGGATTCTTCCAGCCAGATTTCTTCGGAACCCCAATAAACGTCTTCTTCAGGCTCCCAAATGTCTTCACGACCACCGGCAAAGCCGAATGTCTTAAAGCCCATATCCTCAAGGGCGCAGTTGCCTGTCAGGATCATCAGATCAGCCCAAGAAATCTTGTTGCCGTATTTCATTTTGATCGGCGTCAAAAGACGGCGCGCTTTATCAAGGTTAACGTTGTCAGGCCATGAATTCAAAGGCGCAAAACGCTGGGAACCAGAGCAGGAACCACCGCGGCCATCGGCCGTCCGGTAAGTGCCCGAAGAGTGCCACGCCATGCGAATAAAGAACGGACCGTAGTGACCATAGTCAGCAGGCCACCAGTCTTGGCTGTCTGTCATCAACGCATAAAGGTCAGCCTTTACCGCGTCCAGATCAAGCGTTTTGAATGCCTCAGCATAGTTAAAATCTTCACCTGTAGGAGAAACTGCAGGTTGGTTCTGATGCAGCATCTTGAGGTTCAATTGGTTCGGCCACCAATCACTGTTGGAGCGACCCGTGTTATTGGTCTGCTTGTTTGCGCCAAAGCCCATTGGGCATCCGCCCTGCTTACCGTTATCTGATCCGTCCATTGCTCTCTCCAATAGCTGTGTAACTTGTGGGGATTCGCATCCCTCTGGAATGGTTCTAACAAACCCCTTCAATATCTTTAAGTTGGATTTTCTAATGAATGTGATAGGTTTCCCTTATGATCAACTTTACGCTCAAACAGCTCAGATATTTTGAAGCCGTAGCCCAACTTGGCCATTTTGGCCGTGCGGCGGAAACTTGCGCGATTTCGCAGCCCGCCCTTTCAGCCCAAATAGCCACGTTGGAGTCCGCGCTGGGATTGCAGCTATTTGAACGCAATCCTCGGCAGGTACGCCTAACAGCGTTTGGTGAGCAGTTTGAGACCCGCGCCCGCGAAATACTGCGCAGCGCCGAGGCCCTTGCCGATATGGCGCGCGGTGCGGGAAAAACGGCCCTGACACGGCTGCGCATCGGTGTGATCCCCACTATCGCCCCCTACCTATTGCCATCGGTCATTGGCCATATCACTGCCGCCCATCCCGAAATTGATCTGATGGTCCGTGAGACCATGACCCACAAGCTGATCGAAGAGTTGGGCGCAGGTAAGCTAGATTGCGCCATCGTCGCCCTGCCCGTCTCTGAGCCCACCCTCACCGAAGTAGCTCTGTTTGACGAGGCAATGGTGCTGGTGCGCCCAGAAACAGACGCAGATCGCCCCGTGCCCGACATGGACACGCTAAGTCAGATGAAGCTTTTGTTATTGGAAGAAGGCCATTGTTTTCGCGATCAGGCGTTGTCGTTTTGCGCAATGCGCAATTCATTACCCCGTGAAGGGCTGGATGGATCATCCCTCACCACATTGGTGCAAATGGTCGGTGCTGGCATTGGTGTAACGCTAATCCCCGAAATGGCCGTTCCGGTTGAGACACGTTCCGCCGCCGTCAGCATCGCCCCTATGGGATCGCCCTATCCCAAACGCACTGTAGGCATGGTGTGGCGTAGTACCTCCGCCCTTGCGCATCAGTTAGAAGGGATCGCCGGGTTGGTGCGCGAAGCGGCCGCAGCGCACCCTGCGTTTGCAGTCGTTAAACAGCACACGCCATAGCAACATTAATTCTGTCTGCCTTGTCTAATCCTCAAGCGGGCTCTGTAAGAGATTGAACACAGCGTCTATGCGTTCATCGTCCCAATCCGCGAATAATCTCTCGTCCAACTGCTTAAAAAGTGCGCGGGCTTCTGACATCATACGCTCGCCCTCGTCGGTGAAGGTGATAATGCGCTGGTTCCGACGGACCTGATCAGCTTCGCTTTTTAGCCAACCACAGATTTCGAGCTCTTTGACGGTCTTATGGACAGCTTGTCTGGTGATAGCTAGGTCGTTTGCGATCTGAGAGGCGCTGTTTGGCCCGCAATCCAATGCCCCGAGAAAGCTCAATTGGCTTTGTGTCAGGCCAATGAATCCCCTTCCATGCAGCAAATCGACTAACCACTTTTGGGCGCGTCGTTCGAAATTTGATGTCAGATGGACAAGCTTGAGTGAACGGCTTTCAGCCATTTCATACGCAGGTGGTCCGCTCGATGTTGTCAGTTTGGTTGACATGATGAAACTCTAAATATATTTGTAAGCCTAGTTTACAACATGGAGCAATCACTTGAACAGTCTCAAATTTGTCATGCGCCTGAACGCCACTAGTTGCGTTTCTTTTGGTCTGCTCTTTATCGTTTGGCCTCACGCAGTCGCGACGTTCTTGGGCGAGATCCCTCCGAACCTCATCCTCATTTTAGGTATTGGACTATTGGTAAATGGTGCCCATCTGATAGCTACCTCAATACGTACAAACGTCCGCGAGATCGAAGTCATTTGGTTTTCGTTGGGTAACTTTACGTGGTGGCTTGCAACGCTTTTTCTGGTTATCGCCAACCTTTGGATCACAACAACATGGGGCATCGTACTGGCTGTCATTGTTGCCACGGTTGTGGCCGGGCTTGGCGTTGCCCAGCTGTGGATCGTGGGTCTTCATTCCCATGGGCACACAAGCAAAGAGCACATGAAGGCATTTGCAACGTCCTGGATGGCTTTGCCGCTTTGGGTCAAGACTTGGTTGGTCTTTTTGAACGGTGTTTTCCTTTTCGCGCTTGCCCTTTTGCCGGACAAGATCGCAGAGGTGACCTTAGTTGCGTATTTTGCAACAGCCCCACTGCTGGCAGGCCAAGTCGGATACGATGGAGGACTTCGCCGTATTCTTGGGCTGGCACATCTGGTGCCATGGGTCCCACTCTTGGCGTGGTTGATGATTATACCCGACGCGACAAGCTATTCAATTCTGCTGAGCATCACAGTTGCGATTTGTTTGGCCTTTGACATCAACGACCTTCGGCTTTTCATCAAAGGCGATCGAAAAATCGTAGGTGCGCCACATCCCCAAACCAGCTGAACAAACAAGCGCCGCGTGTTGCCACGCGGCGCTTGTGGTTTTTTGGTGTAGTTACGCGCCTAGCAGGATTTTCCCATGAGCTTCGCGCAGTTTGTTTTTCTGCACTTTACCAGTTGAGCCGATGGGCAACTCATCCACAAAAATAGCACGGTCAGGAATCTGCCAGCTTTCGACTTTTCCTTTGTAGAACGCCAAAAGCTCTGCCTCGGTCACTTCACCAGACTTGATGGCAACCAAAACGGGGCGTTCGTCCCATTTCTCATGTAGGGCTGCTATGGCCGCTGCGTTTGCGATGGCTGGATGTGAAATCGCGATGTTCTCTAGGGTCACGGTCGAAATCCATTCACCGCCGGATTTGATGATATCCTTGGAGCGGTCACGGATGATGACATAACCCTCTTCGTCAATCGTGGCCACATCGCCTGTGTCAAACCAGCCGTCCGCCGTAAGCGCGGGCGCGTCTTTGCCAAAGTATGTATCCACAATCCAAAGGCCGCGAATTTGCAGATCGCCCTGCGCAACGCCGTCATGCGGCATTTCATTGCCCTCTTCATCCAACACACGCAGATCTACCCCAAATGGCGGACGTCCCTGCCCCAGACGGATTTCTGCCTGCTCTTCCACTGACAGCTTACTGTGACGTTGCAAGAGTTGGTTCACCGTCCCCAGTGGTGAGGTTTCTGTCATGCCCCACGCATGCAAAAGATCGACCCCGTATTTGGCAAATTTCGGGATCATGGAAGGCGGAAGCGCAGATCCCCCAACAACCGTACGTGTCAGGCTGGGAATCATTGACCCTGTTTCTTCTAATGCAGCCAGCAGGCCCATCCAGATTGTAGGTACGCCCAGCGCCAATGTTGTTTCAGTGCTATCGATCAGGTTCACAAGGCTCACGCCATCAAGGTTAGGACCCGGAAGTACCAGTTTGCAGCCCGTGATCGCGGCAATATAGGGCACTCCCCATGCGTTAACATGGAACATCGGGACAACGGGTAAAACCGTGTCTGTTGCAGAAATATTCAAACCATCCGGCTGGTTGCCCGACAGCGTGTGCAGCACGGTAGAGCGATGGGAATACAACACGCCCTTTGGATCGCCTGTGGTGCCAGATGTGTAACACAGGCTTGAGGCTGCATTCTCATCCAGTTCTGGCCATGGCTCGGATGCGTCACCCGTTTCCAGAAGCTCGTCAAAGAACAACAAGTCGGGCACCGCTTTTGCGGCTTCTTCGTCGCGCGGGCCAAGCATTACGATGTGTTTGGTGTGCTTTAGCGCCGGTGCCAATTGGCCAGCAGCAGGAACAAATGTGGCGTCTACAAACAGGACCTGATCTTCGGCGTGGTTGATCACATAGACCATCTGCTCTGGGCCCATACGGGGGTTAATCGTGTGACATACAAAACCACCCCCAGCGACACCAAAATAGATTTCCAAATGGCGACGGTTGTTCCATGCAATAGTGCCACAGCGCGCGCCCTCTGGGAGACCCAATTTGCGCAATGCCGAGGCAAGACGATGCGCATTCGCGCCAACTTCGCCCCATGTTGAGTTTTCGATCCCACCAGTGGTTTTGACCGATACGATTTCACCCTTGGTATGGAACCGTGCTGCGTGGTCAATCAAGCTGCCAACAGTCAGTGGCATTTGCATCATTTGTCCGAGCATTAAATTTTTCTCCTCATTCACTTGCTATTATTGCGCGGTGATCTGCGTTGCCGCATCCGCTTTGATTAAATCTGCTGCGCGTTCGGCAATCATGATTGTCGGCGCATTTGTATTTCCACTGGTGATTGTCGGCATTACCGATGCATCCACCACCCGTAGCCCTTGCATCCCGTGTACACGCAGTTGCGGGTCGACCACGGCCATTGCATCGATACCCATCTTGCAGGTGCCAACAGGATGATAGATTGTGTCTGAACGGTTGCGAATGATATCTTCCCAGTCGCTGTCGTTCATCCCATCGCGTATGCCAAACAGCTCTTTGTGCTCATAATCGGCCAAGGGCGGGGTTTTCATGATCTCACGCGACATTTTTGCGCCCTTGACCAGCGTGTGCAGGTCAGCATCTTTATCCAGATAGTTGGGATCAATCGCGGGCGCAGCAAACGGATCCGCAGAGGCAAGCCTGACACTCCCCCTAGATTCTGGGCGTAACGCGCAGACATGGCAGCTATAACCGTACCCCGGATGCAGCTTGCGCGCATGATCATCTACAACCGAGATGACAAAGTGGATTTGAATATCCGCACGCTCTATGCTGGGATCCGTTTTAAGAAACGCAGCCCCTTCGGCGAAGGGCGTAGCGATCATGCCCCTACCCGTCTTGCGCCATTCAAGGATGTGCTTGACCAGATTGATGGTTCCCCTGACGCCAATGCCAAAGTTATCCGTGTCCTTGGATTTATATCCCAGCGTGAAATCCAGATGATCAGACAGGTTCTGCCCCACCCCTTGCAGGTCATGCGCCATCTCAATGCCGTGCGGTGTGATATCTTGGGGACGGCCAATGCCAGATAGTTGCAACAATTGTGGTGAGTTAAACGCCCCTCCACACAGGATCACTTCGCGGTTGGCTTTAACGTGTTTGTCTTGTTTGCCGTGACGGTAATGCACACCGGTGGCGCGTTTCCCCTCTAAGGACAGGCGCGTTGCATGTGCCCGGGTAATCACCGTCAGGTTCGAGCGGTCCATAACCGGATGCAAATACGCCGCCGCAACTGAACACCGTTCGCCGTTCCGGGCAGCATCATGGAACTGGGTGACCTGATAATAGCCGACGCCTTCATTATCGCCTGTATTGAAATCGGCAATTTCACGGTGCTGTAGACATTTTGCCGCTTCTACAAATGCCTTGGCGATCGGACGTGGTGATTTCTGGTGGGAAACTTGCAAAGGCCCCGACCCGCCATGCATCTCTGCCTCGCCGTCCTCATGGCCCTCAGATTTGAGAAAGTAGGGTAACACACTGTCCCAATCCCATCCCTGACATCCCTGTTCAGCCCAACCGTCATAATCGCCGCGCTGGCCGCGCACATAAAGCATTGCGTTGATCGCACTAGAACCGCCCAGCGCCTTGCCCCGTGGCTGGTATCCGCGACGGCCCTTCAATCCCTTCTGAGGTACTGTCTTAAACGCCCAATTAGATATCTTTCCCCAACCGGGCAACATGGCCACCACGGCAGCAGGCGCGCGAATAAGCATGTGCTTACCCTCTCCCCCTGCCTCTAACAGACAAACGGTGGTATTGGGGTCTTCGCTAAGGCGCGCGGCCAACGTAGCACCGCCCGAGCCGCCCCCTACGATCACGTAATCATATGCCATCAAATACCCCACCTGTGCAGAACCGCGTTCGCCTCCCAGCGTTGCGCCGAAATAAGCCAAAGATCACTATTGGTGTCTATCCGTATAATCGGCGCTGCAGCGGGCTTTCACGCAGCGTAATACCCGATTTTCCGCTTAAAATCATCCAAGTATTCATGCCCTGCGTTAAACACCTTTCAGGAGAGGGAGCGCTTTGTTGTTTCACCCCTTCACAAGTCTCGACGCCCAGCGCCTGTGCAGCTAGGCTAAATCCTTGTGACAATCAGACCACGGGTGCCGAACCACAGTGGCGCTAAACGAAAATTGAGGATGCAGCCGCAATGGCCAACACACTAAAAGACCTGCCTCAAATCCAGTCCCTCCTTGCCCTGCCTTCCCTTCAAGATGTGGTAAAACAATCTTCGCACACTGAAACGGTCACGGCCTTACGCCTGATCATTTCTAAGCTGCGCGGCGCTATTTTGGCGGGTGCGCCTTGTGACTTCCCTGATTTTACCAGTGCTCATTTTGCGGCGGATGTGTTGGGCGAGATTGAAACGGCCCGTCACCCAGCGCTGCGGCCTGTGATAAACGCCACGGGGATCATCATTCACACCAATCTGGGGCGCGCTCGTATGGCCCCTAGCGCAATTACGGCAATGCAGTCAGCGGGTGCAAACGCGACAAATCTTGAGCTTGATCTGGAAACCGGTAAACGCGGTTCGCGCCATGACCACGTACAAGACCTCATCTGTGAGCTAACGGGAGCGCAAGCGGCCGTGGTCGTGAACAATTGCGCCGCCGCTGTGCTGCTAAGCCTTATTGCCACGGCGTCAGGGCGCACTGTTGTCGCCTCACGGGGAGAGCTGATAGAAATTGGCGGATCCTTCCGCCTGCCCGATGTCATTGCCCAAAGCGGTGCAACCCTGCGTGAGGTCGGTGCAACCAACAAAACAAGGGTTAGCGACTATGAGGAAGCCATAGACCCGCAGACTGCCGTACTCCTCAAAAGCCACACAAGTAACTTCAAGATCATTGGCTTCACCTCTTCGCCCAAACGCGAAGACCTAGCCAAGCTGGCCGCTGAGCGTGAGGTCATACTGATGGAGGACCTTGGCAGCGGCGTCTTGGTTGATCTCTCTCCCTACGGCTTAGACGATGAACCTGTTGTGTCCGATATCCTAGACGCGGGCGTCGATCTGGTGATGTTTTCGGGTGATAAACTGCTGGGCGGTCCACAGGCAGGTATTATTGCGGGCAAGCGCGAACTGATTGCCCGCCTAAAAGCGCATCCCCTTATGCGGGCCGTCCGCGTAGATAAGCTGTCTTTGGCCGCGCTTGAGGCGACCCTGCGCCTTTACCGCGCGCCTTATGACCCGATGACAGAAATACCCGTTCTAAACATGCTGTCTCAACCTAAAGGCATCGTTGAAAAACGCGCTCAGGGTTTATCCCTAGCGCTAGAGGGCATTGGCTTAACTGATGTAAAGGTAGAGCAGACCATCGCCCATGTTGGTGCGGGTTCTGTGCCTGAACAGGATCTTGTCAGCTTTGCTGTTACACTACGCATTGCACATCTGACACCAGACGCGCTGACCGCCGCCCTTAGGCAAAGCACGCCGCCAGTGATCAGCCGGATCGAAAAGGATCGTGTTGTGCTGGACATGCGTACCGTGTCCAACAACGAGGTAACATCAATTGTGCATGCCTTGGACGCGATATCGGCCCGATGAACACGCGCTGCATCGTTGTCATTGGGCATGTGGATCACGGCAAGACCTCCCTTGTTCGCGCCCTAACGGGAATAGAGACGGATCGCACTGCTGAGGAGAAGGCGCGCGGGCTGTCCATTGTGCCGGGCTTTGCGCATAAATCCTATCCAGACGGCACGCTTGATTTCATTGACGCGCCCGGCCACGAGGATTTCATTCAAGCCATGGTCTCAGGCACCTCTGGCGCGCAGGCTGCTTTGTTGGTTGTCTCAGCTACTGAAGGGGTTGGCGCGCAAACACTTGAGCATCTCAATATCGCGGGCCTCCTTGGCATAACTCATGGCGTGATCGCAGTCACCAAGTCCGACCTGCTCTCTCCCTCAGAACATGCCACATGTCTCACCACGCTCAAAGCGACCCTCTCCGACACACCCCTGGCTGATGCGCCGATGATCCTGTGCTCCGCAAAGACCGAGGATGGATTAGACACCTTGCACGATACCCTTCAATCGCTGCTGATGTGTCCTCCCTCTACAGATGCCCCTCTCCACAGCATGCTGCCAATTGACCGCGTGTTTTCATTGGTTGGTCATGGAACCATTGTGACGGGCACCTTGTTGGGTCACGACCTAAGCGTGGGCGCACAGGCGGTTGTGCAACCCTCTGGCTTGCCTGTCACCTTAAGAGGCCTGCAAAGCCGCGGCCAAGAGCGCGTCACGGTTCATGCAGGAGAGCGGGTTGCGGTTAATCTGCGCGGCGCGGCGGTCGCGGTCGCAGATATCCCCCGCGGTTCTGTGTTGTGTCTCTCCCACACAATGCAAGCAACTGAGTGTATCGACGCCCATGTGCATCTCAACCCGACCAGTGCCCCGCTCAAACACATGGAAGAGGTACGCATTCTATTTGGCACAACGAATGCGGTTGCCACAGTGCGCCTGTTTGGCGGTGGCCAGCTTCGGGGTGGTCAAAGTGGCCTCGTACAGTTGCGTTTCAGCAAAGCAATCGTTGGATTTGCAGGCCAGCGCGCCATTTTACGCAGACTGTCCCCAGCGCAGACATTAGGCGGCGTGGTATTCTTGGACCCTCAGGCCAAAGCGACCCGCAGTAGCGATGCATCGCGTTTTGAGGTTTTGACCGCTTCACTGACTGGCTCCCCAGAAAAATTAGCAACAGCGCTGTGTGCAGCCCAGCGCGGGACCACGCGTTTAACCGATGTTGCCCGACTTTCGCGGATGCCACCCTCAAGCACAGCCACTGCGCTAAAAAGTAGCTTTATTAATTTGGGAGATGGCTGGTTTTCCAGAACGCAAGATGTTGAGGATTACAAGGCTGATATGTTGCGGTCCCTTAGCGCTTATCACGCAGCCCATCCGTTGCGCATGGGTGCCCCTCACAGCGTGACCACCCTTCCAGCCTTCTCCCCGCACCTGTTCAAATACGTCGAAGATACGCTCATTCGGGATCAGCACATTCGTCGCTTGGGCAACACCCTTGCACTGATCACCCATAACCCTATCGCCCTGCTCGGTGATGCGCAGAAACAGCGCCTGCATGATTTGGAGGCCGGTTTTCTCAGCACAGGTGTAACCTCCGCACCTCAAGCGAACGCGTATCATGACACAGACGCCGATCTCATCGCGCTTTTGGTACAGGTTGGCACATTGGTTTCACTCAACAACGTCTCTCTAAAGCAGATATTGCTGTTTCACACCGATGCGTTAGATGCCGCCGCCAATACGCTGAGGCTCTCCTTCCCAGCACCGATCCGCTTTACCACATCCCAAGCGCGCAATACCCTTGGCACCAGCCGCAGGATCATTGTGCCTGTGCTGGAACACTTCGACACGTCCGGCATCACCGCAGCTGACGGTGACACCCGCCATATCACTGCCGCATTACCTGTTTCCCCTGCCCTCCCAACTTGATACCCATTGCCCATGCGGAGGTGACTGGAGTCTGGTGGCTTCCCCGGTCTTCAACACCGTGGACGCGTCCAATGGGCGTGTGGTGGGTTCGATTCCCATCCACCTCCGCCATAGTTCCTTCATTTGGCTGGACATTTATCCCCTAGCCTTTGCAAGATGCCCCAACATCGGGGAGAAACCACATGAGCCAACCGCAACCAACGTTTTCACTGAATGATCTGACCGGAAAACCGCACAGCTATCCCCGTTCACGGCCCAGCCTGATCTGTTTTATCAAAGAAGACTGCGAGACCTGTAATACCGCCGCCCCCGTGCTGGAGGCATTTCATGCGGCCTACGCCAGTGAAGTTGATGTTCTACTGATCTCGCAATCTGGTGATGCGAATGCGGTCTTTGCCGAGCGCCATGCCCTCACCATGCCTGTACTCGATGACCACACCTGCAAATCAGCGTTTGAATGGGACATAGAAAGCGTCCCGTCTGTTTTCTGGATAGACGACGCTGGCAAGGTGACATCGCAGTTTGAAGGCTTCATTCGCGCCGATTGGGAAGCCCTAAGCGCAGACATTGCCGCACAATCCAATCTGGCCGCCGCGCAGATAGATTGGCAAAGCCTACCCGCTTGGCGCCCCGGATGTGGATCAAAACACTTGGACCCTACAGTTTATGACAAATTGCGCGCAGATGCCGATGGCAGCCCCATTCGTGCACGCCGCATTGAGGTCGCCCCCAGCGATGACGTGGCCGAGTTCATGTTTGATCAGGGCTTCTCTGACGGGCTGCCGCTGGTACCGCCAACGCCCGAACGTGTCATGCGTATGCTGGGCGGCACACACCGTGACCCACAAGATGTGATCGCTACGGTCCCGCCAAACATGGGCGAAGCAACCGTTGAGAAGATCGCGATCAATGCCGTGATGGCGGGCTGCAAACCCGAATACCTGCCCGTGATCATTGCCGCCGTTGAGGCCGTCTGCACAGATGAGTTCAACATCCACGGCGTCACCGCCACAACCATGGGCGCGGCCCCCGTGATGATCATCAACGGCCCGATCCGCGAAAAGATCGGGATGAATATGAAATTGGGTGCCTTGGGTGCTGGGAACCGCGCCAATGCCACCATCGGACGCGCGCTGCGCCTTGTTGTACGCAATGTAGGCGGCGCAACCACTGGCGGGGTTGAACGATCCACCCTTGGCAATCCAATGAAGTTCACAATGTGCTTTGCCGAATGGGAGGAACGCTCCCCCTGGCCCGCGCTGCATGTCGAGCGCGGATTTAAACCCGAGGATTCCGTGGTGACCATCTTTGCCATGACAGGCGGGCCTGTGCACATTGTTGACCAGACCTCCCGCGCGCCGGATCAGATTGCTGGTTCCCTTGGCCTAGGCCTTGAAGGGGTGTTCCTGCCCAAACTGCGCAACCTGCCTGTGGATGCGCTGCTGGTGGTCTGCCCTGAGCATATAGATACCCTCACCCGCGAGGGCGAATATTCCAAAGACCGTCTAAGGGATCAAATACAAAAGGTGACCACCCGCCCCCTGACCGAAATGCTGATGGATGAAGACAGCGGCGCAGGCATTTCACCCGCGATGGCAGAAAAGATGGGCCCAGAGGCGATGGCAAAATCCGTGCCAAAATTCGCCGGTACCGATTTCATTCACATCGTTGTGGCAGGATCAGACGCGGGCAAATTCTCATCTGCGTTCCATGGTTGGGCCACAGGCGCGGTTGGATCGCAATCTGTTTCCAAAAAGATCGACTTGGGCTAGGCTAAGGATAGTAGGGAGAAATCTATGGTTACAATTCTCGACCCAACGGATGAACGCGTGCCCGTTGAGCGCCAAATAACCAAGCGGTCAGGCACTTTGTCTGGGACGATTGGCCTTTTGGATATCAGCAAGCCGCGCGGCAATGTCATGCTGGATGAGCTGGAAAAGCTGTTAAAGCAAAAAGCGCCTGATGTGGCTGTTCGCCGCTACACCAAGCCGACGTTTGCCAAACCTTGTCCAGACGCGCTGAGGCATGAAATTCGCGATGAATGCGATTTCCTGATCGAAGCACTGGCCGACTGAGGATCCTGTACGACGTGCAGTATGCACGACAATTTCTGGTTTGAAACCCAGCGGATTCCTGCAGTCGCCATCGCCTCAAGCGAGTTTGGCGATGCCGCAATCAGCCAGCGCACCGCGCTGGGGATGAACGATGCGCGTTACGTTCTGGTGCCACATCCTATTCAGGATGCAACCGACGATGAAATGCGCCTGAAAGCGGCACAAGCCTTAGAGCAAATCATTGCAGCGCTCACCATAAACTGAGCTGCATCGAAAAATACCCCTCGCGAGATGATCGCGGGGGTTTTCTCACTTCACAACGCCTTCACTTTTTTGAATATAAGTGGTTCGGACTTGGACATTGGGGCCGTCAACGGGCAAAACAGCCCTGATAGCGTCACCCGTAGCGATAGAGCCCTCAAATGTTGAACACCGTTCCTTTCACACGTGATCTTGTTCTAATCGGCGGCGGACACGCCCACGCACTGGTTTTACGTAAATGGGGCATGAGCCCCCTACCCGGTGCGCGCCTGACCGTGATCAACCCAGCCCCAACAGCGCCCTACACAGGTATGTTGCCCGGCCACATTGCCGGACATTATAGCCGCGACACGCTTGAGATCGATCTGGTCCGCCTTGCCCGTTTCGCTGGCGCGCGCCTGATCCTGAGCCATGCAACAGGGATCAACCGCGCAGCCAAGATGATCGAGGTCGAGGGCCGCGGCCCGATCGCCTATGACGCCGCATCGATAGATATCGGGATTACCGCACGCATGGACATTGCCGGATTTGGTGAGAATGCCGTCGGGGCCAAGCCGTTGGACATCTACGCAAATAAATGGCGCGCCTTTCTAGAGGCCGTCAGGAGCGGAGAGCAACAACCAACAGTTGCCGTCGTTGGCGGCGGCGTTGCAGGATGTGAACTGGCGATGGCAATGGCCCATGCCTTGCGTCACATTGGCGTGGTGCCACAGGTGACCGTCATCGAAGCAGGCCCCGAGATATCCGGCGTTGGTCCATCAGCGCGCGCAAAACTGCACCACAGCATGGCCGAGCTGCGCGTGACCTTCCAACCGAACGCCCATATTGAGCGGATAGACGCGGACAACGTCGTGCTTGCGCAACATCCGGCAATTCCTGCCGCGCTCGTTGTCGGCGCGGCAGGTGCCTTTCCACATTCGTGGATCGCGCAGACTGATCTGCCGTTGCACAATGGGTTTATTACCATTGATCCTGATCTGCGTGTTCAGGGTGACGAAAACCTATTTGCTGTCGGCGATTGCGCGCATATGCCATTTGCGCCGCGCCCCAAGGCAGGTGTGTTTGCGGTGCGTGCAGCACCCATCCTGTATAACAACATGCGCGCGGCGCTTGCCGGTGGATCATTCAAGGCGTTCAAACCGCAACGCTCATACCTCAAGCTGATCTCGCTGGGCGGCAAAACCGCGATGGCAGAGAAATACGGCTTTGCCCCCGCTGGCCCGCTGCTGTGGCGCTGGAAGGACCGGATCGATCGCGCCTTTATGGACCAGTTGGAAAATCTGCCCGTGATGCAGCCCCACACCCAGCCTAGCTATATCGCCAAAGGCGCGGAGGCTGCTGAGCTCCCCCTATGCGGGGGGTGCGGCGCAAAAGTAGGCGGAGCGGCCCTGAAACGCGCCATAAGGACGGAGCAAGGCAAAGAAGGCACGGATATCATTGCCGGACCGGGGGATGACGCCGCGATCCTGCGCCAAGCGGGCGGCGGTTTTCAGGTCCTGAGTACCGATCACCTTCGCGCCTTTATTGAGGACCCCGTGCAAATGACCCGCATCGCCGCCGTGCACGCGCTTGGTGATATCTGGGCCATGGGGGCCGCACCTCAGACCGCGCTGTCCACCATCATCTTGCCGCGTATGTCGGCCAGTCTTCAGGAACGAACTTTGCGTGAAATCAATGATGCCGCGCAGGATGTGTTTGGTGCGGCAGGTGCCACAATCGTCGGCGGCCACACAACGATGGGCGCGGAAATGACCATCGGCTTCACCGTGACCGGACAGCGCCAAGACATGCCTATCACCGTTTCAGGTGCCAAAAACGGCGACGCACTTGTGCTCACGCGCCCTATTGGCACCGGTGTGATCCTTGCCGCGCATATGGCTGGCAGTGCGCCCGCTGATGTTGTGGCGCAGGTTTTGGGCATGATGGAACAGCCCCAACATCTTGCCGCGCACGTGCTGAGTGATGCCCATGCCATGACAGATACCACGGGCTTTGGCCTTGCCGGACATGTGCAAGCGATCTGTGAAGCCTCTGACGTACAGGCCGAAATTTGGCGCGACAAGGTTCCCCTGTATCACGGTGCCCGTGCGCTGTCTGATGTGGGCGTCCGATCCTCCCTGTTGCAGGACAATATCGAGAATGCGCCCACCGTCGGCATTTCTGATCCGCTGATGCACGACCCCCAAACAGCAGGTGGATTGCTAGCCGCCCTGCCCCTAGAGGCTGCGCAACAGGCCGTGACCACATTGCATGCACAAGGTCAGCAAGCCTATATCATTGGTCAATTCAAAGCCGGCCGTGGCCCTATCACAATCAGTTAAACCGCGCGGTCAACTCGCGTGCTTTGTCTGACAGGCTTTGCGGATCAAGAGCGGCCAAGGTAACTTGCTCTGGCTTTTGAACCGATCGCGCCTGTGATTTGGCGTAGCGTGGATCGTAATGTTCAATCATCAACGCTTTGGCCAAGCTTTGCCAATCACCCGTTGCCGCCAGCGCCTGCCAGTCAAGGATTGTATCTTTTGCGTGGTAGTTCCTCAGTTGATCAATCAGACTAATGAACCTCTGCGTGTCGTGGATCAGATCGTCATATGCTGTAGCCAAAAACGCCGCACGCGCAGCGATGGGCGCGGTAATTTCGATCCGTGGTGCAGTGCTCATTCGGGCCCAAACAGAGGGCGGGATCACACATAACCCGATCTTGCTGCTCTCGCCTTCAACCCAAGTTAATTTATTTGGGTCAAGCGCTTGCAGCGCGCCGGCAAGCTGCGTCTCAAACATCTTTTGTGAGGGTTGCCCACTCTCCTGCGCGCCAAACAGCGATCCACGGTGACCCGCGAAGCCTTCAAGGTCAAGAATTTGCGCACCTTGATCACGCAAATGGTGCAGCAACGCGGTTTTGCCTGTCCCTGTGTGTCCATCAACCATCATCATCCGGTGCCTCAGCGGCGCATCATACAACATCTGACTGACAATTTTACGGTAGCTGCGGTATCCACCGTCAATCAGATGAACGCGCCAACCGACCTGATCAAGGATGGTTGCAAACGATCCTGATCGTTGCCCCCCGCGCCAGCAATAGACCAGCGGCTGCCAATCCCCCAACAGATCCGCCAATGGCCCTCGCAAATGACGCGCGGCATTGGCGGCAACCATCGCAGCGCCAACCTTGCGGGCCAGAAACGGGCTTCGCTGGCTGTAAATTGTCCCAACCTCAGCCCGTTCGGCATCCGACAACACAGGCAGGTTCACCGCCCCCGGCACATGATCCTGTGCGAACTCTGACGGCGCACGCACGTCGATGATCATATCCGCGCCGATCTCAGCGATGGAGGACAAAGACGTGAGGGTCTGACGGATCATCAAGAAAGCTCCCTTTTGTAAACCTCACTGGCTGAACCTCGTAGAATGGTCAATGTCTGCGCTGAGCGGATCCGGATGTCGAATGTAGACATACGTTTCTTTTTGAGCAGTAATTTGCCTTTTTACCGAGAAGCTCTGGCGGTTCTGGTGATAAAGCTGGTTCCGTAGGTTCTTGGCCCAGTGTCTTACTGCCTACGTTTCTTCTTCAAGTTCTGCTAAAGACTTCTGTAGTTCGCGTTTGGGAGAGGGCAGATGGGGTTCACTCAGAAAGACGTCGATATTCATCGCAAAGGTGATGGCCTTTTGTTTCGCAATATCTGGACACGATCCCAAACTGCTGTTTCAGACTGCACTGCCCGGTATTGAGCACAACCGCCATTGTCGCTGACCTTCCAGCCGATCGTTGATGCTGATCACTTCTGGGACCTCGCAATGGAACGCGAGGACATCTTCGCTCGCAGACCTCTGGATATCCCAAGGTTCAGGCGAGACCGCACCCTGTTTTCAATACCCCCGAATAACCAACAAACAAAACCCTACGTCCCGAAGCCCGCCTGTTTGTTCCACCTCTATTGATCTATCTCTCGCAAACCGTTTTGATCCAGCTGGGCAGTACGGTGCCCCGTTAGATCAAAGGCCTCAACATCGTGACTTCACAGCTTCTTATTGATCCCCCCGCGCCCGCGGTCCTGCCTGATCAAACTATCGTGGATCGCTTGCGCCAAAATGCTGAAAAGACGCCTCAGCAGCTTGCGCTTGTTTGCGGTGCGCAACGCCTGACATGGGCCGAACTGGATGCGCGCACAAACCGCGTCGCAAATGTGGTTTTGGGGATGGGCGTGCATAAAGGCGATAACATCGCGATCTTGTCTGCCAACTCGGTTGCTTACGCTGAGTTGTTCTTGGGAATTTTGCGCGCTGGAGCCTGCGTGACGCCTTTGTCGTCGATGGCGTCCCCTGACGCGCTGCACAAAATGCTACGCGACAGTGACGCCAAAGCCATTTTTGTGGCTGAGCAGTATTTTGGGCTGGTTGAGAGTTTTATCCCTGACCTGCCGTTGCGAAAGATTGCGATAGATTTTGAACATTACGGTTTGGACGATTACGAAACCGCCCTAGCGGCTGCACCTGCCAACGATCCGATGATCGCGATTGAAATGTCGGATGCGTTTAACCTGATCTATTCCTCTGGCACCACGGGCACGCCCAAAGGGATTTTGCACAATCATTGGATGCGCGCCGCCCAAATGGAGCGTGTTTCACCAAACGGCTATGACGATAACGCCCGCACCTTGATCTCGACCCCGCTGTATTCAAACACCACCATTGTTGCGTTCCTGCCCACGCTGTTTGGTGGATCAACCGTGTTTATGATGACAAAATTCGACGCGCAGGAATTTCTGGAGATCGCTGAGCGTGAGGCCATCACCCATACGATGCTGGTGCCTGTGCAATACAAGCGCATCATGGATGTTCAGGGCTTTGATACATTTGACCTTAGCGCGATGCGGATGAAGTTCTCAACGTCCGCACCGCTGCGCGCTGATGTTAAGGCCGATGTCCTTGCCCGCTTCCCCGGTAAGCTGATCGAATACTACGGCCTCACTGAGGGCGGCGGCGTGACGGTTTTGATCGCGGATGACAATCCCACAAAACTGCACACAGTTGGGCAATTGGCCCCTGGCAATGACATCCGTTTGATTGACGGCGCAGGTCAGGAAGTGCCGCAAGGCGAAGTGGGTGAGATTTGTGGACGTGGTCCAACGATGATGGCGGGGTATTATGGCCGGGACGATCTAACCACTGAGTATATTTGGCGCAATGCACAGGGACAAATCTATTTCCGCTCTGGCGATATGGGATCCTTTGACGAAGACGGCTTTTTGGTGCTTTCAGACCGCAAGAAAGATATGATCATCTCAGGTGGTTTGAACATTTACGCCAATGATCTGGAGCTTGTGTTGCTAGAGGACGTTGATGTGCTGGATGCTGCTGTGATCGGTGTGCCCTCTGAGGCATGGGGAGAAACGCCGCTGGGCCTTGTGACCCTGCGCCACGGATCAACCCGCACTGGAAATGACATCCTGCTACAGGCGAACGCCAAACTGGGCAAAAGCCAACGCTTGTCGGCGGTCGAAATGCGAGACGCCATGCCCCGCAGTACAATCGGGAAAATCCTCAAGAAAGAGCTGCGCATGCCCTACTGGGAAGCCACATCCACGTGACCACAAATCGTTGATCACCTTACAAAACGAACGTTACGCTCAATGATTGCCAATCTGATGATGTACCAGCGCCCGCAATTGGATCAGGCGCATAACCGTTACTGGGCGCTGATCCGCAAAAACTTGAATGACGCAGGGATTGATAGCGATGAAACAATGTCTCAGGACGCGGAAGAGTTCTTTGTCTGGAACAACCCTAATTTGGTCCTGAGCCAAACCTGCGGGATGCCCTACAGGACTTGGCTGCATGAAAAGGTTGAGCTGGTTGGCACCCCTGACTTTGGCATCAATGACTGCCCCGCCGGATATTACCAAAGCGCGCTAGTTGTACGCGCCGATGATCCACGTACCGAGGTTGCGGCGTTCAAGGATACCACTTTCGCCTACAATCAAACCTTTTCGCAGTCCGGATATGCAGCACCCTACTGGCATGTAAAACCGCTGGGGTTCTGGTTTGAAAATCGCCTTCACACAGAACAGCACCTTAAGTCAGCTCAGGCTGTAGCGGAGGGCACTGCCGACATTGCATCTTTAGACGTAATTTCATGGCGCCTCATGGAGACTTATGAACCGTTTGCCGCTGATTTACGAGTTTTAGAATGGACATCCCCTACTCCAGGGTTGACGCTGATTACCGCAAAAGGGAATAACGCTGATGCCATCTTTGACGCCGTCAAATCGGCGATTCATGCGCTGGATCAAGAGGATAAAGCGCTGTTGGGGTTAAGGGGGATCGTCAAGATCGCTAAGGAAGAGTATCTGAAGATACCAAATCCGGACTGAACCCGCTCCAACCTGTGGAACGGGTTTATATTCGGTTCAACGCCGTGGATAGAGCTGCCCCCGACTAAACAAGGCACAGTTTGCAGTTTTTACGCTCTAGGCGGCGGTTCAGCTTAAAGGACAACAGTTTTTCGCCGTCAACGCTGGTCAAAAATGCCTCAGCATTGGCGCGGTCGTTTCCTGACAGTTCTTGCAACGCATCAAGCGCGGCCTGCAACCTGAACAGCGAGAATGACAACGCCAATGTTTGCCCCTCACAACCACCTGCAACAAATGGAACTTTCCCAAAGCTACGCGGCACTTCATCCCCAGATGATGCTGTTTCACACCACGTATCAAACAGCTGGATTGTCGATTCCAAAACAGGGAAATGCTCGGCGGAATGCCGTTTAAACATCGGTGCCAGAGTTTCTGGAACAACGTCACCTCCTACCAAATCCCCCTCGAGGTTTTGACCTGATATGGTCCGTTCCGTCCATCTGGCAACATTTGGCGCAACCCGCTCCATAATTTCGCGGCTGGCCGGGTCACGGTACAGATGCGCATAGAGCGGCCCGAGCAACGCAAAATCAGCCAAAGAAGGCCTATCACCAAACACATAATCGTATTTTTCTAAGTGAGCGGAAAATTCTGACAGGAACTGCTCATAGGAAGCCTCAATACCCGGGATCGTTGTCTCATCAATGCCAAGCAGCGGAACCATTGCACGAAACCTCTCTCCGCGCTGTTTGCCGATGGCGTAATGCTCGCTTGCTGGTGCATCCGGAGCAGAAGAGCGACCAAATTCCGAAAAAATCCAATCCTCGTTATAGTTCCAGCGATAGTGCATCGCAGGCAACAGCAGCCATTGATCTGCAAACACCTGCATTAAAAGCGAGGCAAAGCGCTGCACAGGGCCAGCCGGCATGACTGATGGTTCCGAGTGTGAGGATTCGATCTCGGCGATGATATCGGCAGTGTCCTGAACAATGCGCCCATCAGGCGTTTGAAGAACCGGAACAACGGGCCACCCTACATTCGGAAGAATAACCGTTTTCATTATCGTCTCGTCGACGGCCTTCTCCTCAAAGGAAACACCTTTCCAATTCATATATCCCCGCACTTTACCCGTGAAGAGACTTGCCTGTGAGCCATATAGAATAAAATCGGTCATTGTGCGTGTCCTTGCGCCATTTGAAATCGAACACCCTATGCTTGAAAGTGCTTGAGATCGTGATGTTCCCATGCGTCCGGTCCAATCGCAACACGGGCACCACCTTTACGTTACGATCAACTTGGAAATTGATGTGCGACTATCTCGAAATTCGCTGTACGCTAATTTTTCCAAACGACCCCAAAATTGCACCTACCCAAAGATGCAGCGGAGAGACGACGACAGCCTCTAACAAAAAGGAATTTTTGATTTCAAAGGGGAGAATGGTGCGCTGGAGGGGAGTAAATAAGGTCCTCGAAGATGACGATCACCGAGTACAGAACACCATAGCGCAATGTCCTAGATTTTGGGATTGGTGCTAAACTTTGAGCCACCTCGCGGCACTTTAGATCGCGCTGGAAACAGACCGTCCTACCTCGATAGATGGAAAATCAACGACTTCGCATGCTTCATTGTGAAATTATCTGTTGGTCCTAGTGCCATTGGCGTCAATGCGCGCCTCCCAGCCCAAGTCGCCTTCCGCAAAAAATGGCCGCTCCAACAAGATTCGATCGCAGATCGTTAGTTTGCGCGTAGCGTCACTGGCAACAGCACGGAACCGTTACTCTTTGATGCCGATCTCGCTTTTATCGATCGCCGCGCAATCGAGGCATGCGACGGTCGGGTCTATGCGGTCACTGATGTCGCAGGCCACTTTCGGATTGAACGATTAAAGAAAATCGAAGGCGGCATACTCTTCCGATCCGAAAGTCCACATCAAGCAACAGAAGTTCCCATGCGGGATGAAGCGAACCGCACCGACATCATCGGCAGATCAGCAGACCGGCAACGTCCGGATATTCATACATAACGGCAAGATCCCCACGCAGCTGTTAAACGTAGCGGGATATCGACACGCTAATGCGGCCAACATACCCTAGTCGCTTCAAAATACACTAGCATATGCAATAATTGATGTTGGATCGAGCCCTTGCGCACCACTAATTCGAGCTAAAACATTGCCTTCCGCTGATATATCAGCGCCAGTCCCATCGGGCCAATCTTCAACGGTCACATCCAACTCATAAGTATTCAGCGTTCCCGTACTCGACCCTACGTTTATTAGGATTACATCTTCGGACGGGTCGAAATCGACAATAGTTGAATTGACGTCAAGTCCGCTAGCGATGTCAAATTGGAAAATGTCATCTCCTTCTCCACCAGACAAGGTATCCCCCCCTTGTTCGCCATAGGGGTAGTAGAGGTTACCCTCCTGTCCGCTATACGACCTCAAGAGGTCATTCCCTCCCCCCCCGAACAGGGCGTCACTTCCGCCTTCGCCGGATAAGTTGTCGTTGCCATCTCCCCCGTAAAGAGTGTCATCATCATTGCCTCCCAGAAGGGTGTCATCGCCATGTTCTCCGTAAAGAACATCGTCACCCTGCTCCCCACGAACATAATCGCTGCCATCACCACCGAACAACATGTCGTCACCCTCTTCGCCGTACAGCGAGTCAGCACCAACACCGCCAGACACTGAGTCGCCCCCTTCTCCGCCGAATAAACCGTCATTCCCTAGTCCACCGGACAGCGTGTCATCTCCGTCACTGCCGAAAAGCAAATCGTCATCTCCGACGCAGAACAACAGAGGGTCACAGGAGTCACCTGTCAGTGACACGCCAGCAACGCTGTCGTCCAACGTTTCATCGCCTACGGTTCCATCAATTGACAGGTTCACATCTTCAAGGGCTTCGTCTTCAACGGCTTCGTCTTCAAGGGCATCAGCTTCAGGGGCTTCGTCTTCTGCTTCAGTCAGATCAAGCCCGCCGCCCATAGAAGCAAATGAAACGCCCATTAAAAATAAAAGAGAAAGCGGCAACATAAAATCGACTCCGTTTTGCTATTAGAGGTTGAGGATAATAACTTTGCTGGATTTATTCAATTTGAAATTAGTTCATTCGACCATTTCGCAAAAAATAAAACTTTAGCCACTCAAACACAGGCTGTACGAAAACACCGTTAGAAGATGTTTGCAGATAGTCAGCCGATTTTCCGTGATCCAAACGCCCCCCGCCCCATCATGTTGAACAACAGTCGGCATGAGTTCACCACTGTAGCTAAGCGCAACACGGGATGTGCAGCATTCTAAGGTTTTGTGATTACCAAAATTCACAATGCATCCAGCAGTGTGAAGTTTCAACTAACAAATTTAAGGGGATCCTACCGCAAAAGCGCGCATTCCAAGTGGCCCTAAAACCTTGCACCATATGGAAATTATTCTGCCTTTTCAAACTGACTGTGACTGTTTTGAAAATGAAATGGCATCTGGTTTGATGGCAGCTACGCATATTTCAAAACGATACAAGTGGGAATGTCATTGGTACTTTTTGAAGCCATTGTCGATTTCCCGGCCCGAGCTAACCTTCGCAATTAACGCACAGTCTCAGCGTACGTTTCCAAAGATACGACCCCTTTTTTCCGCTCAAGTGTACACACGTTAGATACCGACATTTTGCGTGCAACCAACAGGGCCCGATCCACGCCCCTAATATGCGCCTTTGCTCCTGAAAAGGCTTGCTGGAGTTTGAAGGAGTATCTTCAGGTCCAACCAAAAAGACCAATTCTCGATATAGAACAAGTCATGTTCAAAGCGCGCCTTCAATTTTTCCGCATCATCAATTTCCCCACGCCATCCATTGATCTGGGCCCACCCTGTAATGCCAGGTGGCAGACGATGCCGGGCCGAATAGCCATCAACAATTTGGGTGAACCGTTCTTGTTGGCTAGAAAAGGCCACAACTGCATGAGGACGCGGGCCAACCAAAGATAAATCCCCCCGCAATACGTTGAATAACTGAGGTAATTCATCAATCGAACTGCGCCTGAGGAAACGGCCAACCCGAGTAACACGAGCATCCCCGCGTGTTACAACATCCTTAGCTGCAGAATCTGACACATCGGAATACATGGATCGAAATTTCAGGACCTCAATTACCCGATTATTGTATCCATGGCGGTTTTGTCGAAAGATCACTGAGCCGGGGCTTTCTAAACGAACCGCAAGGGCTGCAAGTATCAAAATCGGCCAGAAAATCGCCAATGCCAGACTGGCAAAAAAAATGTCAAAAAGCCGTTTAGTCAATCGACGTTCAGGCGAAAAAATACGCCTGTGCCGGCCGAAGTGAAATGCTTGGTTGTTTTGCTCGAAGGCATAGTCCTTACTGTAGATCGAAAGCCTAACTTCTACTGGCAGCACGCGAAATTCATCTAATAACCATTTGATACGATCCTCTGCAGCAAAGGGGAGTGCAATTATTACAAGGTCAATTTCTGAAGACCTGACAAAGGCAACCAAATCTCCATAGCTGCCAATTTTAGGGATACCTAGAATTTGAGTCGGTGACCGGTTGTCATCGCGGTCGTCAAAAATACCAAATAGGCGCACGTCGTTGTCTTGTCGTTCATTCAGCCCTCGGATGAGACGGGCGGCCTCTTCTCCACCGCCCGCAATTATCGCGCGGCGCGAGATTAACCCGCTCTCGATCACCCACTTCACCGCAATCTGGGCACCAAGACGAGACGGGACAGTTGCGATCGTAAAAGAAATAGCAGCCACTGACAGTGACACGGCAATACTATCAACCGATGGTATCAAGATCAGCGCGGCAACGGGTACAAACAAACACAAGACCGTGCGGGCCACAAACGATACCCAACTCGCGATGACCGAGCTGCGGTAAGCACCAGTGGCGACCATCGTTGTAACGAAAGTTAAACTTCCCAATCCAGCCCAGCCAATTGCGATAAAGGGAGCAAATGTTTCGGCTGAAGACGCCCCATAAAGCGCAAACCAGAACGCCAAAACAAAGACAGGGAAATCTATACAGACTGCAACACATGTTAGCCAAAATGGTTCCAAGGCTCCTCGTTGCAACCCTTGGGCAACATTGAGAGCCACGTCGTTCAATTTTATGGACTGTTCATCAATTAGTGTCACGTTTTCCAATACTCGTTTCATTGTTGAACCACTTCCTGCAACCCAAATCTAGATTTAGATCTAAGTCGTTAAATTCTGGTTCTTCTGAAATTCATCTCATCGCCCAAATTGGCAAAACCGTCAGCAATCAGCCGCCCAACAGTGCTTTTTCTTCACAAGCATCGATGCGACGTACAGAAAATCACTGCAAATGTATCATTTCAAACGTCGCGGTTGCTCGCATGGTAATCCCCCCATTTTT
>JAWSVL010000024.1:0-34003 GCA_033851935.1 Sulfitobacter sp. | reverse complement strand
GACGATATTTTTAAAGACTGCTGATAGCGGTTACACAAGGCAACAAGAAGTTCACTAGGTAGCCGAAAAATAAACGACATTCTACCATGAGTGGAGTATCACGAGACGCAATGTCCCATCTAGTGCAAGGCAACTACAAAATAGACGGGTCAAAGTTGAGTCAAAGGCCCATCTAAACTACCCAGATTCTTGGCCCGCGCTGCTGATATCACAACCTGAAAACGCGGTGTCACGTGCTGGTTTCCAAATGGATAGTTGAGCTGACATGCTCCTTTGAGAGTTCCCTATGTTTAGTTTTGACCTTACTATTACAGGTTCAGGAACGTCTGCTTCCAAGGTTGTTCTAGAGCAGTTACGTGCGTGCGGGGAGGGTCCGGTCCCCGCACAATGTGTAAAACGGCCATGTCTGCATTGGGCTGGATGCGGCCATTGGGTGGACCCCAGCGAATGCCCGCTCTGTCCGCATAGCAGACACTCGCCATCCTATTTGGCGTTGATCTCGTGTGCAATCGCTGCGAAAGTCGGCAATCAGCCCAAAGTGTCGAACCACATATAGCATTCTAATGTCCGCTCTCACTGTGAACGTGTCTTAAACCGTAAGATATGACATCCATGGGAAACTTGGAGGTACCTATGGAAATTGTTGTTGCTTTTGCATTTATAATCTCGCTCATTTCGACCTCTGTTTTCGCCGACAGTGTTCGTTGGAAACCCGAAACTCTCAAGGCTGGTGACTACACCAGTATCAACCAAAGCCAAGGAGGTCTGATCCACCATGTATTTCGTGGAAAGATCGGACGCTTTTATGTTTTGGAAAGCTATCGTGGCTCTTCTCCATCGGGGAAACCCGTTTTTACAACGTACTTGGACAAAGATGGAAATCAGGTTCGGTGGGTCAGGCAAGACGGTTTTGAACTGAAATTTCGCCCACACGACTGCACGCGCACTCTTGGGCGATGCCAATATACTCAAATCGGTTCTGACGGAAAAAAAGAAGTCCGCTTGAGAATAACAGAGGCCGCGCGGAACGGGTTCAAGTTCTCTGAATACGGCTCTGACGGCAAGCGTTTGTTCGGAGGTAAAATGACCTTGGATGCGCGCGGCAATGCAGGAGATGGCACTTTAAACGGCTACCAAGGAAAGCAGCGTTTTCGTCTGGTAAAGCAGGCATACCAATAGCAGTTGCCAGACCTTTTTTCGCGGCTACAGCCTGAATGCAATCATTGGTGTGTTCTCAGCGAACTCACACTTTGTCCGCACAGCAGACCTTGACCCTGACAGTGCCGAAGGTCCGGTTTTGGTCAATATTGCGTGACGCCGCCGCCTGACAGTATTCAGAGATCCCCTGAGGACGAGGATGGCGATATTTTCCTGAAAGAGCGAGACAAAGCGATCAATAAGAACAAGTCACGTAAAAAGAAGGCAGCATAACTATGGCACTTCTTCCATTGCTTCCCGCAATTGCCGGCGAAAGCCTGACTTCATACATGGCCGGTATCGCAAAATTTCATTGCGATAGTGACGTTTATTCATTCCTCAGCATATTGAGCTGTTACGTCAGGACGTGATGTCCCAACCGGAGAAGGTGTCATTGCGCGCATTTCTTTGCTTACCGGGCAGGGTGAGACGGTTCTCAAACGTATGACGTTCCTCCGTCAGGGCGGCCGGGTACGCACTATCTGTGGCGAAACCGTCCACTCTGAGTTTACCAATCGGGAACAGACAGGCGCCTGTCCAGCATGATTGCTGGAGGATGGTCATGCAGATAGTGCGTCTGCGGGCTTTTGGTCTGGAAATCGGATCAAAAGTGCAACGTTAAATGGCATCAAGAATTCTTAAGCTGACGATTAGGGTCCTTGGAGGAATTCATGAGTTTGAATGGCGGACCCCATTGTTTTAATGCCGGTTTCTGTTGGGGTGGCGGCTAAATGCGGTTCCATTCGCGGTCACCGTTTACGTCTTTGACACGTGTGGGCAGCCCGATAGTATCAAGCAATGTAAACAGCGGTTTCGGGTCCAGCTCTTCGACATTAGACATGGTGCCATTGTCATAAGTGCCATCGGCGATCAACATCGCCATAGCAACTGGAGGAACGCCCGCCGTAAAGGAGATGCCTTGGCTGCCTACCTCATTGTAGGCGTCCTTATGATCGGCAACATTATAGACAAAAACTTCGACCTCTTTGCCGTCTTTGATGCCCTTCACCAAATCACCAATACAAGTTTTTCCGGTGTAATTGGGTGCGAGACTGGAGGGGTCGGGTAGGACGGCCTTGACCAGTTTGAGCGGCACAACCTCGAGACCCTCGGCGGTGGTCACCGGCTGCTCTGACAAGAGGCCGAGGTTTTGAAGAACCGTAAATACATTGATGTAGTGGTCGCCGAAACCCATCCAGAACCGGATGTCGGCCTCAGGATAGTTGGCAGCAAGCGAATGCACTTCGTCGTGGCCGGACATATAGGCCTTTTGCTTACCGACGACGGGCAAGTCCCATTCACGACCGACCTCGAACATCTTGTTTTCCTGCCACGCGCCTTGCTGCCAGCTGTAGACTGTGCCCGTAAATTCGCGGAAGTTGATTTCAGGGTCGAAATTGGTCGAGAAGTACTTACCGTGGCTCCCTGCGTTGATGTCCACGATATCGATCGACGTGACCTCGTCCATGAATTCATCGACTGCGAACCTGGCGAAGGCATTCACCATTCCTGGATCAAAACCGGCACCCAAGATCGCCGTTACACCCGCGGCGGCACAAGCGTCGCGGCGCTTCCATTCGTAGTTGCCATACCATGGCGGGGTTTCGCAGATTTTGGTTGGGTCTTCGTGGATCGCTGTGTCGATATAAGACGCACCTGTTTGGATGCACGCCTCTAGCACGGTCATGTTCACAAAAGGGGAGCCCACGTTGATAACGATCTGCGCGGTTGTTGAATTGATCAACGTAACGACCGCGCTTGTGTCCATCCCATCAACCGCATGGGACTGGAAAACCCCGTCTTGTTTCATAGCATTCTTCTCATGCACGCTGGCGATAATCGCTTCGCACTTTTCTATGGTGCGACTTGCGATATGAAGGTCGCCCAGAATATCGTTATTTTGGGCGCATTTATGCGCGACAACTTGAGCGACACCACCGGCACCAATGATCAGAACATTGCGTTTCATGTATCCAAAAGACCTCTTTTTTGTGAAATTAAGACAATGCCGCAGCAAAGTCATTGTAGTCGAAATCACGCACCATGCGAGTGCTTCCATTCAGTTCACGGATCGCGATGCTTGGCATCTTTACCCCGTTGAACCAATTCTTCTTGACCATCGTGTATCCCGCGGCATCCTGAAACGTAATCCGATCACCGGCCTGAAGCGGAGCGTCAAATCGGAATTCGCCAAAGATATCGCCCGCAAGGCAAGACTTTCCGCAGATCATCCATTCCTCGGCACCCGTGTTTGGCAAAATCTTTGCAGGTTCGCGATAGATCAGCAAGTCGAGCATATGCGCTTCAATAGAGCTATCAACAATCGCGAGGTTCTTGCCATTGTGCATCGTGTCCAGCACAGTGACCTCAAGCGTTGCAGCACCGGTAATTGCCGCTTCTCCGGGTTCAAGGTAAACTTGAATGCCAAAACGGCCAGCAAACGCTTTGAGGCGCGCGGCGAGACGTTCGAGCGGGTAATCCTCGCCCGTAAAGTGAATCCCACCGCCCAAGCTGATCCAATCCATTTTGTGGATTACTGGGCCGAAACGACTTTCGATTAGCGTTAACATCTCATCGAAACGTTCAAAGCTGTTGTTTTCGCAGTTATTGTGGAACATCAAACCGGTGATCTGATGTGCAACAGCATCAATTGCTTCAGGGTCTTGTTCGCCAAGCCTACTGAACGGGCGCGCTGGATCGGCGAGATCGAATTCCGAGGTCGAAACACCTGGATTGACCCGCAAGCCGCGAATTTGGCCTTCTGATTTTTCCTTAAACTTGGTCAACTGTCCTATAGAATTGAAAATTATTTTGTCAGAGCACGCCAATACCTGTTCAATTTCGTGGTCCGCATAAGCAACAGAATAGGCGTGGGTTTCACCAGAAAACTTCTCGTGCCCCAAGCGGACCTCAAACAATGATGAGGATGTTGATCCATCCATGTATTCAGCCATAAAATCAAAGACCGACCACGTTGCAAAGCACTTGAGCGCCAACAAACATTTGGCACCTGATGCTTCACGCAGCCAAGCTATTTTCTCCAGATTGGGAAGCAAGCGGGATTTGTCGATGAGGTAGTATGGCGTTTGCAAGGCGGGATCTTTCTGTAGGGCTAACGTTGAGCGAAAACATCAGCATCACTCCTAGGCGTATTGAATATTCAAATGACGACAACATCCAGCGGCGGGAAACCGTTAAAGCAGACCGATGAATAGGTTGACGTGTATGCGCCCGTATTTCGGATCAATACCCGGTCACCCGACTTGAGCGAAAGCGGCAAGGAAACAGGTCGCTTTTCATACAAAATGTCTGCGCTGTCACACGTTGGACCAGCCAGAATGCAAGGGCCCATTGGTTCGCAATCGTGACCGGTCTCGAATTGATAACGAATGGCTTCGCCTTCCGTTTCTGCAAGGCCAGAAAAACGCCCAATATCCAGATAGACCCAACGATGCATGTCACGTTCAGATTTGCGGCTGACCAACATGACCTCTGCCACAATAACGCCCGCCTCGGCGACCATACCACGGCCTGGCTCTGCCATCAGTGTTTCAACGTTTGGGAACCGCGCTTCGACCATTGCGATGACTTCAGCAGCATAGTCCGTTGGTGCCTGAATTTCCTCGCCGTAAAATGCGGGAAACCCGCCGCCGATGTTCAGCAAAGACAGGTCATGGCCCGCGTCAATCGCCGTTTGCCAAATCTGGGCCATGGCATCCAAAGTCGGCACCCACATATCCGCGCGACGTGTCTGCGACCCGACGTGAAATGAAAACCCAACGGGCTTCAAACCCAAAGAAACAGCCAAATCCAACAGGTGTAAGGCTGTGTCGCGGTCGCACCCAAACTTACGTGACAGCGGCCAGTCAGCCTCAGATACCTCAACAATCAAGCGGACATAAACCGATGCACCCGGTGCATTGGTTGCAATCTTCTCAAGTTCCTCGGCGGCGTCTGCTGCGAAGGTTTTTATACCTTCGCCCCAAGCCCAAGCGATGTCAGAGGACCGCTTAATTGTATTCCCAAAAGAAATAGTATCTGGGTGTGCACCTTCAGCCAAACACAGAGCAATTTCTGCCTTTGATGCGGCATCAAAATGTGACCCGAGATCTACAAGACGTGCAATGATTGCACTAGCGGGATTTGCCTTTACAGCATAATGGATGTCGGCCCGACCCAATCCAGTTTTCAACGCCTGAAATTGTGTGGAAACGCGATCAATGTCGATCACAAGTGTTGGCCTGTCAAATTCGCGCGTCGCGACAAATCGGTCTAATTTGGTTGCATTCGATACGGGATCAGCCGCCGTAAGCGGCGTTAAGTGTACAGTCATTGGTCATCTCCAGTAGACCCGGCCATAATGGGTTTCCCCACACGAGACCGCTCAGTTCCAAGGGAGACGTTACCGTCGCTACGTAAACACGAGTGCGTTGACTTTCACCGGCCAGAGGCGCGTGCGTTGGCGTCTATGGCCGTCATTTGCGCGTACTTTAGATTCGTTACAAGTAGGAAAATGCGCTGGTTTGAATTTTTTTGGCGAACAGAAAAGAAACGTGAACCTGCAAAAGAAGTAAATGCTGCGCAATGATCTGGACAACTACCGTGTAGGTCGCCGTTGGCGGCGGTTTTTGGCCCAAAGTGTTTGGTGCCGCGGAATGCGTGAATGGCAGCTTTTGGTCGTCGCATCGGCTTTAAGGCTTGCTATGAACCAAGGTTCATAGGCTAGAGGTCTGTTGGTCATCAAAAGGAGACCAATATGACTGACGGGACTTCCATCGACGACTGCACTGGCACGTGTTCGCGCAGTGTGCCCTCTGATCCTTCTTGTAGCTGCTCAGTAACCATAAAACCTAAGAGAACTAAGGTTGCAAAATTTGGGGCGGGGTTCTTAGCTCTTTGTGCTATTTGTTGTGCTGTTCCCCCAGCATTCATTGCTCTAGGCTTTGTCGGTGTCACAACCGGCGCGTATCTTAGCGCGGGCTTAACAATGGCTTTGATTGTTTTGACCCTGCTGGGGCTTACGTATCTATCAATAAGCTATGTCAAAAAGAAGCGTTAACAGGTGCCTTTATGAGAATATCAGATGTGGCCAATCAAACTGGAATACCAATTTCAACGATCCGCTATTACGAGAAACGATCCATTATCCCGAAACCAACCAGAAAGGGACGGGACCGTTCCTTTTCTCAGAACGATGTTCGAGCAATTCAGTTTGTCCGAGATGCACAGTCGCTTGGTCTAACATTGGGTGAAATCTCTACGCTTTTACAGAGTTCATGGGACAATGGGGAGATGGCAAAAGTTGCCACTGCACATCGTCAGACCGTTCGTGAGCGGATAGCAACGCTGAAACGGATCGACAAGGTCTTGTCATCTCTGGAAGCCTGCCGTTGCGAGAGCTTTGTCGAATGCAATTTTAATGCCGCTCAATGTAAGCTGGTTGATTAGTCAGAAAGAATGCAGGCCTTTGGTGGTCAGCCGGATGGAACCTCCCGGCGCACCCATAGAAAAAGCAGGGTCAGGGCCGACGTGGGCCTGAAAGGGACGATTTCGCCAAGCGGGACGTCCTCGGGGACATCTTTGATGCACATGACGGAATGCGAATGCCGAGACCGAGGCCGGATTGAGTAGCCTTCGTCATTCGGAGGTTTCCTGTTCGGCAAGCGCGTCGCGTAATGTATCTCCCACAAGATTGATAGTGAGTACACAGATGACCACGGCCAGCCCAGGCCAAATCATCTGGAGCGGCGTTGAGCGCATGTGAATACGGGCATCAAGTAGCATGGTACCCCATTCAGGCGTGGGCGGTTGGACGCCAAACCCAAGGAAACCCAGAGCTGAAATCCCTAGGATGGCTCGCGCGAACATGCCAGTCCAAACAACGGCGAGGGATGGCAAAAGTGAAGGCAAGTAATGCCAGCGGGCGATGGCAAGGGGCGATAGTCCTGCAAGTTGCGCCTGAACGACATAGCCTCGGGTTTGCAACGATAGGCCAATGCCCCGCGCAACACGGGCGTAACGCATCCATCCTGTTACGGTCAGTGCGAAAATCAAACTGCTGCTGCCGGCCCCCATCAAGCCAGCGAGCACAACAGCTGCCACAAGATCTGGGAAGGCGAGGAACGTATCCGTTGTGCGCATTACAGCCCAATCGACCAGTCGGCCTCCTTGTGCGGCGAGCAATCCTGCACCAGTGCCGACAATTAGACCGATGATCGAGATGAGAAAGGCAAGGCCAAGGGACCAACGGGCACCGTGCAGCAGGCGTGACGCGATATCACGTCCCATGGCGTCAGTTCCGAGCAACCATTCAGGATTCGGATTGCTCAGGCGGTCCGGAATGTTGATCTGGGTAGGATCATGAGGCGCAAACCATGGTCCGACAACTGCAAACAGGACAAAGATTCCAACGACTATGCTGAGATTACGCATCGCGCCCTCCGATCCTAGGGTCGATGATACGGTATATCAGGTCAATCATCAGATTGATCGTCACGAACAGGAGTGCCGACAAAAGGACAACAGCCTGTACTTTAGGGAAATCACGCGCTTCAATCGCGCCCACAAGGAAACTCCCAAGACCCGGACGAGCAAAAATTACTTCAATCATGACCGCACCCTCCAGCAGAAATGCAAGCTCGAGGCCGAAGACTGTAATGACGGGAATGGCGGCGTGTGGGGCGACATGGTCACGCTCAATATCGCGGCGTGCAACGCCGCGGCGGCGGAGGGCAGGTAGGAATGGCTGGCCACGTGCCTCAAGAATTCCAGACCGCAAGATGCGCGTTAAGGATGCCGCGACGCCCATCCCCAGCGTGAGGGCGGGGAGAACAATATGCGTAGGCGTTCGCGCACCAATAGCCGGAAGCCAACGCAGCTGGACCGCGAAAAGTAAGATAAGCAACAGCCCCAACCAATAGGCCGGTATCGCGGCACCAACAGAGGCAAGCGCTACAGCGCTTCGATCGAGCCAGCCACCGGGGCGCTGTGTGGCAAAAAGCGCCAGCGGTATGGAGATGAATAGACCCACAAGTAGACCGGCCAAGGCCAGAGGCACAGTATAAGACAATGCTGCCACAAAGTCAGGCCAGACTTCGCGCCCTGTGACCGATGACTGCCCGAAATCTCCCCTTATGAGGGGCGCGACCCACGCCTGAAACGCCGGCCAAAATCCAGCGTCCAAACCAGCCTGCGCACGCACCTGATCAATCACCTCAGCAGGTACTACAGCATCATAACGCGCCATCGCGATGGCCAAAGCAGGATCGCCGGGCGCATGCCAGAGCAATGCGAAGGTCGCCAACGCAGCTCCCGTGAGCACGACAGCAGCACGTAGAAGAAGGCTGGCGATCAGTTGAATCATGCCGCGCGCTCTAGAGCGCCAAGTGCGAAAGCAGCATCGCGCAATCTTCTACCATATTTGGTTTGGGGGGCTTCAACAAAGGCCCGCGCGCAGGTCAGCTCTTCAATGCGGCCCGCTCGTAGTACGGCGATCTGATCGGAATAGGTTGCCGCATATCCAAGGTCATGAGTAACGATCAATGCTGCAAAGCCTTCTGCGCGCTGCAATTCAGCGATCAAACGGGCTGTATGTTTTTGCGTGATGGCGTCGAGCGCCGACAACGGTTCATCAAACAGAACAAGCGGCGGAGCCGCAATCAACGCCCGCAAAATGCCGACCCTCTGGGCCTGACCGATGGAGATCTGTGCTGGACGGCGTTCAAGTAGATCGGTCGATATCTCCAACCCGTCGCACAGTTTCTCGAGACGCGTCGGATCCACAGTGATGCGCCGTGCAACCAGCGGCTCCATTACAGAGCGGCGCAATGACAGACGCGGGTTAAAGGCGCTGCGGGGTTCCTGCATGACAAGCGCGGGGCGGCAGTGCGGCACGGGGGCATTGTTCCAAGTGACCTGCCCAGAGCTGCAGGGCACGAGCCCAAGGATAGCGTTGATTATTGTGGACTTTCCGGCACCGCTTTCGCCGACAACAGCAAGCGTTTGGTTTGGTGCGAGGGAAAAGGACACATCCTCAATCGCCACAATTCCTCCCCGGCGAACGGATATCTTGTCGATATTCAGCACGGCAGCTCATTCCAGTTGCGGTGCGCGGATAGCGCTTTTGCCACGCCGGTTTTTGGGGCGGACAATATCTGTTCGATCGGTGCGTCCTCTACAATTCGCCCGTCCTCCATAACCATCAACCGCGCGACTCTGTGCGCGGCTAAGCCGAGGTCATGCGTTATCAGCAGGAGCGCAGTCTGCCGGTTCTTGAGGTAGCTGTCCAATAAATCCATTGTATCGGCCGCGATCACAGGATCGAGTGCAGAGGTTGGTTCATCCATGACCAACAACGCGGGCGTACCGATCAGGGCCATCGCAATGACAAAACGCTGTTGCATTCCGCGGCTCCAACTCCACGGACGGGTCCGCAGATTGCCTCCTTCAATTCCAAGCGCTGCAAACAAAGCCTGTTGCTTTGCAGGATCAGAAGCCATTTTCGCAGCACGGGTCGCTTCGCGCCAATGGAAGGCCATAGATCGCAACGGATCTAACGCCTCATCTGGGCTTTGTGGGACATGTGCGACGCTTTGACCCTGTGTGCGGAGCCTGTCGACCAGCGCATGGCCTAGCGTTGATTTACCCGAACCGGAGGGACCAACAAGCCCGACACGCTTGCCGGGCTCGATCACTAAATCCGTGGGATGCAAAATTGTACGGCCCGATCGGATAGTGCTCAGGCCGATGGCCTTAATCGTCATTTTTCCAGAGCAGTCTCATGCGTGATCCAGTAGGTTTCTGTGGGATGGACTGCATAACCTGACAATCCTGCACGGGCAACATTGGTCTGGCTGACATGAAAGACGGGGATCATTGCGCCATCAGATGCGATGATGTCTTGCACATTGTCATAGATTGTCTTGCGTTCCTCATGATCAAAGGTTGTGCGCCCATCGGCGAGCAGTTGATCCAATTCCGCGTTGATGTATCCGCCCGCGTTTGAACCGCCGGTCGACTTAAGGAGCGCTTCGAGAACAGCACCAGGGTCGCCCTGAGGTGTTGTTACCCATGCCTGCAAGAACATATCCGCGGTGCCCTCAGCGATGGCATCGTTACTAGCCCCGTATTCTCCCACGCGCAGATTGGCTTTGATTCCGATTGCTTGAAGGAACGCTTGCGTCAGTTCGGCTGTTGGCGGCAGCGCTGCGCGGGATGAATACGTCACAATGTCGAGTTCGAGCGGTGCACCCTCCAGCACCCAAATGCCACCGTCCTTAACTGCGCCTGCCTCTGTTAACAATTCCTCTGCCAAAGCAGGATCGTAGACGGGGGCAATATCTGCTGCCCATCCCGTTCCGGCCGGATAAACGGTGCCTGCGGGTACACCGCCAACTCCGGAAAGTGCCGCCTGAACGATGCCTTCGCGATCAATCGCAGCCGAGACGGCGCGCCGGATAAGCGGGTTGCTCATCGGGCCACTGGCCGCATTCACAGTATAAAAATAGAGGCGTCCCGTCGGAGCCGAAAACCCTAGCGCGCCTGTTTCCTGAATGCGGGCGAAGTCCGTCTCTGGGTAGTTGATCACCATATCTACATCGCCTGCCTCGAATGCCAACGCGGCAGCACTAGGGTCAGGAATGCCAACAACTCGCACTTCTTTAAGGCCGGGCATGCCAAGCCGGTAGTTTGTATTAACTTCAGCGCGGTAAAGTTGCTCAGGTATCGCCTCGCGGAAAACGTAAGGGCCGGTGGCATTGATAGGGAACGCGTCTGACGCAGTGCCAAGAACGGCTATGCCGGGCTCTGACAGGGTCCATGGAAACGCGGCATTCGGGCTGTTGGTTTCGAAGATTATGACGCTATCGTCCTGCGCAGTTACGGATGCCAGATTGAGTAAATTTGCGATGCGCGCGTTGTATCCCGCATGGTCTTCGTCAGTGATCGGGGTGATCGCGTCGATCACCGATTGCGCCGTTACGGGGCTGCCATCGTGGAATTGGATGCCCGCGCGCAATGTAACACGCCATGTTGTGGGGGAGGCCTGTTCAATCGTTTCTGCCAGTCGGGGATAGAGCGCCATATCGTAGTCGATGCCCATCAATGTTTCTGTCACACCTGTCTGGTTAGACATCCAACCATTGTAGCCTGCGCGTGGGTCGGGAACTTCTGCTGTAGGTCCAAAGCCTACTGCAATTGTAAGGTTTCCCTCTTGTGCCAATGCGGGGAGAGCAGGGCTCAGCGTCAAAAGGGCAGCGACAGATAGTTTTGAAATGAATGACATGGGGTTTCCTTTAGGCTTCGGAATTGAGTGTGACGGGAGAGGCGTAGCTGTCGCGGGAGAGCGTTTTGGCTTCGGCTCTAGAAAGTGAGGACAAGGCGTCATCAACGCCTAGACCTTTTGCATGTGCTTTTTTCCAGATGCGTTGCGCTGAGGCGGGAGACCACGGGAGGGCCGCCTGCCCAAGCCATTGGCGCAACGGCGCAGGCAGCGCGTCATAGTTTTGCATAGGGCTACCGGAGCGGCGCTTTCCGCTCAGACTGGTCTGTCCAAGATTTCTAGATTGTTTTGAAGGCATCGTAGGTGCTCGGGAAAATGTTATACCATCACGCAACTATTGAAGTTACTGGATGCACGCAACAGAAAATGTTACATGAGGTTCGTAACGAGTGGAGAAATGCATTGAAGCGAAACAGCCGCCTATCATTAGCCCTTCACACCCTTAGTCATATGGCAGGTAATCCAGAGCGGATGCGCACTTCCGCAGATATTGCAGAGCATGCCGGTACTAACCCCGTAGTGGTACGCAGGGTGTTGGGACGGCTTCGCGAGGCGGAAATATTGACATCCGAAAAAGGGCACGCAGGTGGCTGGCGGTTGGCGCGTGCTCCTCAAGAGATCACGCTTGCCGATGTCTATCTCGCGCTTGATGAACGACTGGTGGCCAGCGACAACAGCGCTGATGCCTCCGCATGTTCGGTGGAGCATGCACTGCAAAAACGGGTCTCTGGGGTTTTAGAGGAGATTGAGCAAAGCTTAGTCCAAAAGCTGGGTGAGACCTCGATCTCTGAGGTTCGAGGGGGCTAATCAGCGGGCCCGGCCTCTGGCCCTCGACAATCCAAGCCTTAGGGTTGCGCTATGCGCCTGTACCCTTTGCGATCAAACATCAATCATATGCGTCGAATGTTGCAGTGATGGTAAATTACTTTATAAAGTAACAAGAGACTCATTTTGAAGAAGGGTTAACGATGCGCAAGCAAGCGGCGACGCGGCAATCGGATGTTTTGAAAGTGCTGGAAAGGCACAGTAAGCCGATGACAGCTTATGCCATTTTAGATCAAATGAAACTCGATGAACCCGCTCTGGCGGCACCGACGATTTACCGAACTTTGACTGCCCTTACGGAGCAGGGGCGCGCGCACAGGCTGGAGTCGATGAAAGCCTTTGTTCCGTGCCGTTGCGAGCATCACGCATCAGTGCCCGTGCTCGCCGTCTGTGAGGAGTGTGGTGTTGTTGAAGAACATGATGGCACGCCGATCCTGCCGCAACTCAAGGCACTTTCGGAGCAATCGTCGTTTCAAGCCACCCGCCATATCGTTGAAATTCATGGTCGGTGCCAGAGCTGTGCAGCCTGAATCCCTACCGAACTTTCCACAAAGGATAAAAATCATGATCAAACCTGTTTCCGCCGTTCTCCTTCTCCTTTCGGCCAGTGCTGTTGCGGCTGAAGAAACCCGCCAGCTGGACGCCCATGAGCATGGTGTAGGTCAGTTGGATATCGCTTTTGATGGGGACAATATTGCCATGGAGTTGCACGCCCCCGGTGCTGATATTGTTGGTTTTGAATATGCGGCGCAAAGCAGCGAAGATCGGGCAAAAGTGGATGCTGCGGTAGCAACGCTTGCACGACCGCTTGATCTGTTCTCTCTACCTATGGCCGCTGAGTGTAGCGTTGTTGAGGCTAGTGCTTCGTTGGAAAGTGAAGCCGAGCATGGCGACGACGATCATGAAGAGCATGATGGCCATACAGAACATAAAAAAGAAGGTCATGATCACGAGGCACATGCCGAAGAGGGTCACACAGACGAAGACCACGCCGCGCACGACGAAGAGCATGATCACGAGGAGCACGGTCATGATGAGCACGCGGACGAGGCTGGCCACACCGAGTTTCACGCGGAGTATCTGTTGAATTGTGCCGATTCTGCAAAAGTGAAATTGATCACCTTTGGTTACTTCGACGCTTTCCCGAATGCTCTGGAATTGGAAGTCCAAGTGATCTCGGACAGCGGTGCGACTGCCTTTGAGGTTGAGCGGGATGCGCCTACACTTGATCTTCGCGACTTGTTCTAAGACCGGGTCGCAGGATGGGGCGAGACACTTCCATATTGTCACTGACGCATGTCCAGTACCGTTGGCCAGGACGGACATCCTTTGGTCTCGATATCCCAAATTTCCTGCTCGCGCGGTCGGAAAGTGTTTTGCTTTTAGGGGAAAGTGGCTCTGGCAAGTCGACACTACTATCCTTGATCTGTGGCACGATCGCTGCGGATGCTGGCGTAGTTATGCTCGCGGACACCGATATTGCATCCCTTTCTGCAGGCAAACGAGACAGGTTTCGCGCGGAACACATCGGGTTGATTTTTCAACAATTCAATTTGTTGCCTTACGCCAGCGTCCTCGACAATATCCTGCTGCCGCTGCGTTTCGCGCCCCTCCGCAACGCGCGTGTGCTATCGCCCCGCGACACTGCGCGGGCTCTTTGTCTGGATTTGGGCCTACCCGAAGATACGATCTCAGCGCAGGCTGGAACGCTCAGTGTAGGCCAGCAACAGCGCGTCGCGGCCGCGCGTGCCCTGATTGGATCGCCACCGTTAATTATCGCGGACGAACCCACATCCGCCCTGGACGCAGCGACGCAAGCCACTTTCTTGAACCTTCTGTTTGAACAGGCGCGTGTCTCTGGCAGCACCCTTTTGATGGTCAGCCATGACGCGCGCCTTGCTCCCCATTTCGACCGTGTGGTTCAGATGTCAGACGTTACACAAACAGCTCGAGGCCACTTATGATTATGCGTCTCGCCCTTGGTTCATTGATGGCCCGCGCGTTGACGGTCGGCATGACTATCCTCGCCATTGCTCTTTCAGTTGCCCTGTTTTTGGGGGTCGAGAAGGTCCGCACCGGTGCCAAGGCCAGCTTTGCCGATACGATTTCGGGCACGGACCTGATTGTAGGCGCGCGGTCAGGTTCGGTTCAGTTATTGCTCTATTCTGTCTTTCGCATCGGCAATGCCACGAACAACCTGACATGGGAAAGCTATCAAGATATTTCAACCCGTCCGGAAGTTGACTGGATCGTGCCTATTTCACTGGGCGACAGCCATCGCCAGTTCCGCGTTATGGGCACTACAGTGGCATTTTTTGAGCGCTACAAATATCGCGCGGGGCAATCGCTTGCCGTCGCAGATGGGGTGGTCATGGATGATATTTTTGACACTGTTATCGGTGCAGATGTAGCGGCGACATTGGGTTATAGTATTGGCGATCCGATCGTGGTGGCCCATGGGCTGGCGTCCTTTGTCGAACATGACAACCAGCCATTTCGGGTGTCAGGTATCTTGGAAAAGACCGGCACGCCTGTTGACCGCACGGTCATTGTGAGCTTGGAAGCTATAGAGGCCATTCATGTGGATTGGCAAAGTGGGGCCGCGATACCCGGCCAATCAACCCCTGCCGATGTCATCCGGCAGATGGAGCTTGCGCCGAAGGCGGTGACTGCGGCCCTGATTGGCGTCAAAAGCCGCCTGCAAGTGTTTGCCCTGCAACGCAGTATTAATGAATACCCGCAAGAGCCGCTGCTGGCGATCTTGCCGGGAGTTGCGTTGCAAGAACTGTGGCAGATTGTGGGAATCGCCGAGACGGCTCTGGTTGCCGTCTCTGGCATGGTGGTTGTCACAGCACTCATCGGCATGATGGCCACAATCTTTTCCAGCCTGAACGAACGTCGCCGCGAAATGGCGATTTTTCGCGCGATGGGTGCACGGCCGCGTGTGATCCTTGGCCTGTTGGTGATAGAAGCTGCTGTGATGGCCGCGATTGGCGCTGTGATTGGGCTGGGGTTGCTCTATCTAGGATTGCTGGTCGCTCAACCAGTGCTCGACGCGGCCTTTGGTTTATGGCTGCCGATTGAACCGCCTTCACTACGTGAACTCTGGGTTCTGTTGAGTGTGGTAGCTGCTGGCGCAATTGTGAGCATGGTACCTGCCATGCGAGCCTACCGCATGTCGCTCGCAGATGGTATGGTGGTCAGGATTTAGCAAAGGGTTTTGATACGATGACATTATCACGTCGCACTCTGATCGCCGCCGCAGCGGCGTTTGCAGCAACACCTCGCAGTGGCTGGGCTGCCACACCTCGCGTACTCGCATGGGAAGACCTTATTCCTGCCGGTGTCCCATATGGGGAGATTATCGGTGAGGGCGAAATCGACGCGCTCAAGGATACTTGGCTGCCAGAATTTGATGAGAACGCAACCAAGCTGAACATGGAACTGGACGGTGCCTACATCAAGATGCCGGGCTACGTGCTGCCCATTGATATGTCGACGGCGGGTGTGACCAGCTTTATCATGGTTCCCTATGTGGGGGCCTGCATTCACACACCACCGCCCCCTGCTAACCAACTTGTCTTTGTGGACAGCAAGAAACCATGGCCCAGCGACAAGCTCTGGGATCCGGTGTGGGTTACAGGCCGGATGCGGCACGAACTGCAATCTACCTCCGTGGCGGATATTGGTTATGCGCTGGATGCTGAGCTGATCGAGGTCTACGAATGGTAACGCAATACATGAATCGCCGCGCGTTTTTGGCTGCTTTGAGCGCCTTTGCTGTCGCTCCATCAAACGCCTTTGCCAGTGATTTTGTCGATCTGAACTGGACCGACCTGATACCAGAGGGCCAGCCGGTCATTCCGCCTTTCATCCAAGGCCTGATCCAGCATGATAGCCCCAGCCTATCGACCCAGCAGCCTGCGTCTCACGGGGTTCGCACAGATTGGAACGGCGAAACCGTACGGTTGCCTGGATATATCGTTCCGATTGACTATTCCGGTACGGGTGTGACAGCTTTCATCCTAGTGCCATTCGTGGGCGCTTGTGTGCATGTTCCGCCACCGCCTGCCAATCAGTTGGTCTTTGTAACAACAAAGAAACCATATGAAAACTCAGGCTTGTTTGAAGCTGTCAACGTCATCGGCATGTTCGGGACAGCGTCAACATCTACGCAATTGGCTGATATCGCCTATGCTCTTTCGGCAGATCATATTGAGCCATTTTGAATAGGACGCAGCGTCGTTTTGAGACGCCTCTAGAGTCCTAGAATCCTGTTTTTCTTTATCGCTAACAGGTGACAGTATGTCGTTGGCCTGTTCTTGCGGTTTGGTCATATTGCTTCTTGGTACAATCAAACGAATTTGGCTGTGACGCAATGCGCATCGCGACCACGAATGGCGTGATGCGCCCTTAAAATATGTCAGATTTGAACATTGTTCAGGCGAATACGGTTATTGGCCCCAAGTCTTTTCCAGTACACGAAGCCAGTTTCCGTGGCACAGTTTGGTTATTAATGTGTCTCCGTAGCCGTGGTTTTCCATGGCGCGCCTCAAACCCGGCAGCTTTGCACAAGAAGTTAACGCCTCTGGCACGATCGCACCGTCATAATCAGAACCGAACCCGACCCGATCCTCGCCCACATGTTCGATCAGATGATCGAGATGCCGTAGCATCTGTTCCAGTGGGACATCCGCCAGCATTTTTCCATCCTCGCGCAAGAAAGCCACGGCAAAGTTTAGCCCTACCATGCCGTCGCTTTCACGAATGGCAGCGAGCTGTTTGTCGGTGAGATTGCGGGAATGTGGGCTAATCGCATGGGCGTTCGAATGCGTCGCAACCAGCGGCTTTGTAGAATGCCGCGCGACATCCCAAAATCCGGCCTCATTCAGATGCGATAGGTCCAGCATGATATTCAATGCGTCGCAACGTTTTACCAGACGCAAACCGTGTTCGGTCAGGCCCGGACCGATGTCGCCAGTACTAGGATAGCGGAATGGCACGCCATGACCGAAAATTGTAGGTCGGCTCCAAACTGGCCCGATCGAACGGAGGCCGGCATGATACAACACATCAAGCGTGTGAAAATCCTGATCAATAGCTTCTGCGCCCTCAATGTGGAAAACTGCGGCCATCTTACCCTGAGCAATTGCGACGCGAATGTCTGCCACAGTTCGGCAGATTGTCAGCGCACCACGGGCTTCAAGATCAAACAGGATCGCTGCCTGAGACATAACAACCGGAAAGGCGTCCTCCCATCGGATTGGTCCAGGTAGGGGAAGATCGTAGCAATCTTGGGTCATTTCATCGAATTTAGAAGCAAGATCCGTCGGGGATGGCACAAATACCGCAAACATCCCTCCTGCGAATCCACCTGCCATGGCGGACGGCACATCAATGGCGTCTTCACGGCCAGTGAAAAAGCTCTGGGATGCAGTTAATCCACCGGCATTGTGGAGCTTTAACAGGACATCATTGTGACCGTCAAAAATGACCGGATTGGATGTGTTAGGCATATTTGGAACGTCTCCACATAACAGAGCAATAACTCACGTTATAAAAATTCATAGACTACTGTAAACTAAATCACCGATGATCATACACCTATAAGAGTTTCATAGACGAGGGTTAGATTGTTGAAAGAACTGGTCATTCTCTTTTAGAGAACGAAACTCTGCGCGGCTTGATGGTGACCTGCGCCCCTAAAACCTCTCCAGTTCTATGTAGAGTCATCTTAACAGTTGGACAGATAAATGAAGGGACAGTTTGCGAATGAATAGATCGTAGCGATGATCAAGGAACGGGAAACTGGCGTGAAAGCTGCTGCCGTGTGTCGGGGGCATGGGATCAGTTCAGCGACGTTTCACAAATACAAATCATAATACGTGGCATGGAAACTTCGAATGCGAAGTGGTTGCGCACTCTTGAGGATGAGAGCGGCAAACTGAAATAGCTGCTGGCAGAACAGATGTTGGCCAACGCGATGCTGCGAGACATCATTTCAAAAAGTGGTGACGCCAGCTGGGAAGGGGAAAGCGGTGGTTCATTTGATGGAATTTCATCAGGTTAGCCAGCGATGGGGGTGTGATGTTCTACTAGTTGTTCGATCAACGGTGCGGTATTTGTCGTGCCTTGGTGATGACGCGGAACTGCGAGATGCAATCAAACGCGTGTCTCGTGAACAGCAGCGGTTTGGCTGTCGCCGTGTCCACGTAACGATCGCGCGAGAAGGTTTTGCGGTGAACCACAAGAAGATGAGGCGTATCTACCGCGAAGAGCAGTTGCAGGTGCGCCGTAGGGGCGACAGGAAACGTGCACTGGGGACGATGAAGGCAATGGTACTGCCGGATGGTCCATGTTGCCTCGTGCTGTTTCAATTTGGTGCAACCCGTTAGCGCTGCTGCTCGCAACCTCGATAGATACCGCATCAAGATTTGAAATCACGGTTTTCGCGGATATAATCTGATAGTTAGTTTACCCCTTCCTGTTGAGTAAAATCAGGTAGGAGCCGACGCAATAGCAATGCAGATGCTCAGCTTCTAAGGCAGCGAAATCAATAAATACTACAGAGGTTGGTGTCAGCCGATGGCCCTGCATAGTTGTGATTGAAATTGCCACGAAGGGGAGGCGAAATCGAGATCGATCTTGCCCGTGCCCGACGTTTTTATGCTTCCTGTAATAATGTTGATGGAAGCGCACAAAGAAAATCAGAACACTTCTTCGTGTTGATAAAATGGTGAGAATAGAATCTGAATAGAGCACGGGTTTAGGCGATGTATGGCTATGCGTTTCAAAGTAATCATCAAATAATTGCTTCCGGTCATGCGCAGCGGTTGTGACCCACTGTGCTTCACGTAAAATATGGGGGTCGGTTACACTTAGTACCGTTATGTCCTACCCGTAATTATGGTCGTTACGGTTTGAAAAATCTGCTTCGATTGGAGGCCGGTTTTGAGGGGTCGAAATGAGGATGGTGGCAACCCGCCAAAAACTCAACCTGTGCGCGCGGATATTGACGGCAAAACTGACGCAAGACACCAAGCATTATTTTCATTTCTTTGGAGATGACGCTTTGGTTTTCCTCTATTTGAAGACGAAGGTATTGGACTGAATGTGGTCCTTTCATGCAAGGACGTAAAATGCGATTCCGGAACTGAAATTTGTCTTTGGCGGATAGCGAGTTCGATAAAGTGTCCCGACCATTGAATACCGTTCTAAATCCGGGATTTAAGTTGGACTTTTGAGAGCACGCTGAGACTCTTCGCTTAAGTGTTGATAACGCCTTCATGCCTCCACTCACATTAACCAATTGTTAATTCTCCAGCTTCCCAGCAAGTTGAAGTGCATTTATGTTGTATTTGAGACTTTGTTGATCTGTCAGTGCAGGAGCTATGACGGGATCACGTTTGAGATTGGAACCGTTGTGACCGCATTAACCCATGAAATGAAGACAGCTTTTCGCATTCTCGGCGTTACACCTGACGCGGACCGAGCAACTATTCGATCCGCTTGGAGGGCCTTAGTGCGCTCATATCACCCTGATCAATTCAAAAAAAAGAGAGCCACTGCCAACCGCCGTCTTGCTGAAATGAATGCAGCATTCGATCTGGTTTCTGAATGGTCGACAGAAGATGCGCAGGCGTATGCAGCCAGCCAGACCAAAAAAGATCTCGCCCAAAGGGCCGCAACCAAGAACTGGGTCTTCCGAGCAGACGCGGAACGCAAAGCTGCCAGAAAGAGGGCTGCGGAACTGATGAAGCGGGGGGCTGAGGCCCGCGCAGCCACAGAAAGGACCGGCCATCGTCGAGGGTTAGGGGATGATTCCCAAGACGTAGCGAACAGCCCAACAACGATGGCCGTACCAAAATTCGGCAATCCAAATGCGACTATTGCACATAAGAAGTTTTTGGCTGCACTACGCGAACTTGCCCCCAAAACCAAATCTCGGGATTTCGGGCCTGTTTGAGTCCTGATCATAGATCTAGGCATAGCTATTCTGCGTTGATCCCAGAAAATTGTCACGACGGCCAGTTGTGAAGATCATTGTAGCCGAACGGGCGAATGTCCGTAGTCGAAATAGCTTGCCACTGACGGTTTTCGCGATGCATAACTAGGCATGGGTCGGCGATGGCGTCGCCAGCATTCACATGCAAGCCCGCAATCACCTTCCTGAACGCCGGGACTTTTCTTTGCCGTTTTCGCGGCCGAGGGGGTTCACTTAAGGCTCCCTTTACGCGTGGTACGGCATGTCGTTGAAGGAGCCATTTGATATGGATCGCCCAGAATTTTACCGCTTCCACCAAGGAGACAAGGTTCTCCCATTTTCATCCCAAGAATACGATGGTCGTTTGTCTCGCCTGCGCGCTGACATGCGTGACGCTGGTGTTGACGCTTGCGTTTTCACATCTATGCACAACGTCGCCTATTACTCTGGATTCTTGTATTGTGCCTTTGGTCGGCCCTATGCGCTGGTTGTGACACCAACTGAATCCGTCACGATGAGTGCTGGCATTGATGCGGCCCAACCTTGGCGTCGCAGTCATGGAGATAACATCACGTATACGGACTGGCAGCGCGATAATTATTGGCGTGCGGTTCGGTCAGTTACTGGTACCAACCAAACGATTGGGTATGAGGCCGATCACCTAACGCTGGCGCAATGCTCACTTATGGACAGGTTCTTGTCTCCCAAAGGGATTGTCGATGTTGCGCCGATCACGATGCGCCAAAGGATGCATAAATCAGCTGCCGAGATTGAGTTGATCCGCAAATGCGCACAGGTTGCTGATGTTGGCGGTTACGCTGTCAGGGAGGCAGTCAAATCAGGTACGCGTGAGATTGACGTTGCCATGGCGGGTCGGGATGCGATGGAAATAGAAATCGCAAAACGCTTTCCTGATGCGGAGTACCGTGACACTTGGGTTTGGTTTCAATCAGGTATCAATACGGACGGAGCGCACAATCCTGTAACAGGCCGTGTTCTGGAAAAAGGTGATATCTTGAGCCTGAATACATTCCCGATGATCAGCGGGTATTACACGGCACTTGAGCGGACGATGTTTGTTGAAACAGTTGATCCTGCCAGTCTGAAGGTTTGGGAGGCCAATGTTGCGGCCCATGAATTTGGCATGAACCTGCTAAAGCCCGGGGTAAGCTGTGCGGAGGTGACCGAGCAGATCAACACCTTCTTTGAGGAACGTGGTTTGCTGCAATACCGGAGCTTTGGTTACGGTCATTCCTTTGGTGTCTTGTCCCATTACTATGGTCGTGAAGCTGGTTTGGAGCTACGCGAAGACATCGATACTGTGTTGGAGGCTGGCATGGTGATCTCGATGGAGCCCATGTTGACAGTGCCAGAAGGAACCGCTGGTGCGGGTGGTTATCGCGAACATGACATTCTTGTCATTACTGAAGATGGAAACGAGAATATTACAGGCTATCCCTATGGCCCAGAGTTCAACGTCATAGGATAAAGAATGAAGGCGTCTGGGGGGCTCCTCCCTGACGCCACCAAGACAAACCATGAAGCGTGAAGGACAACTGCGGCATTTTTCTTCGAGGGCGCGCTGTTATTCCTTCTTGCGGTCCATAAGTTGTCTTAACTCAAGGACGCGTTCGACATTTGACGAGGCAATCTCGCCGTTGTCGTTGAAGAATGAGTTCTCGAACCCAACTCTTACACTGCCACCTTCGCGATCTGCCGCGACCAAGCATTTGGTTTCATGCCTTCCAAAGGCGCAGGCGGCCCATTCAGCGGAAGGGCAGTGTGTTTGCATCCATTGTATGAAAGGGGTGAGATCACTAGGGGCGCTCTGCTGGTCCTTACTATACCGGCCCAACACAAAGAGCAGCTGAACAGCATTTGGGTCAACCGCGCCGCAGGTGAACATATCTAACATCAATTGCATGTCCCGTTCCGCGTATAAGATATGCTGAACGGCGATGCCTGCCTCTGTGCAGCGGTTATACAACGCGGCTGCGGTGGATATTTCTGTGTCTTTCAACATCTCAACCAGAGATATCGAGACGGCTTCGGGGTTTACGTCTTCGACGACCTTTCGCTGTTGCTCTGCTGTATAGAGACCAACCGCCTCTGTTGTGATTTGAAGCACCATATCAGGAACGGCTTGGCGCAATTCAACCAAAGCCTCGCGGTAAAGGCCCGCATCCAGAACATGACCGCCTTCAGTGTTGCGCAGATGTAAATGAAGACCATCCGCGCCAGCGTCACTGCAGGCTATCGCATCAGCGACAACCTCATCCAGTGTGATCGGAAGGGCCGGGTGATCGGCTTTGGTTTTTCGTGCGCCGTTCGGCGCTACCATTAGCTTTGGAAGAGGTTTCATAAAACGCTAGTGAACGCGACATCTAATTTTTCGATGATTTCGTCGATGTGTTGATCTTCCAAGATAAACGGGGGGGCAAGTAGGACATGGTCGCCAACCTTTCCGTCCACAGTGCCGCCCATTGGATAACAGGCCAATCCTGCGTCGAATGTTGCCTTTTTCAAAGCCTTATGGATTGTGCGGGAGGGATCAAATGGGCGCTTTGTGTCTCGGTCCTCAACAATTTCAATGCCGCGAAACAGGCCGCGCCCACGGATGTCCCCGACGTTTGGGTGCTGGCCAAAGGCCTGCTGCAACGCGTCTTGAAGTTTTTCGCCCATAAGGGCGCTATTTTGCACAAGCCCGCCGTCGGTCAGTTTTGTCAAAACGGCCAATGCAGCTGCGCAGGCTGTAGGGTGACCGATATAGGTGTGTCCGTGCTGGAAAAAACCGCTCCCTTGTTCGATCGCGTCATAAATCTGGGTCGAGCAGAGCATCGCGCCGATGGGCTGGTAGCCAGCGGCTAGCCCTTTGGCGATTGCGATGATGTCGGGGGTAATGTCTTCCTGTTCACTGGCAAACAATGTCCCGGTGCGCCCCATGCCGCACATCACTTCGTCCAAGATCAACAGCACACCGTACTGATCACAAATCTCGCGGATACGTTTAAAATAGCCTTCAACTGCGGGAACAGCCCCTGCAGTTGCGCCAACAACGGGCTCTGCCACAAAGGCAAACACAGCGTCTTCGCCGAGGCGCAAAATCTCGGTTTCCAGTTCGTTGGCTACGCGCAAGCCATACTCAATGGTTGTCTCTTCGGCTCGCTTCCCACGGTATTCAAAACAAGGCGAAATATGGGTTGTTTCGACCATCAACGGGGCAAAAGGTGCGCGGCGCCATTCATTGCCGCCGGTTGCCAAGGCACCTAACGTGTTACCGTGATAACTTTGCTTGCGCGCGATGACATGTTTGCGCTGCGGTTGGCCTATTTCGACAAAGTACTGGCGCGCAAGTTTAAGCGCGGCCTCCATTGCTTCGGACCCACCAGACAGGAGATAAACACGGTCGATCCCTTCAGGCGCGTGGCTGATTAGTTTTTCGGCCAACTGCTCCGCGGGGTCTGACGTGAAAAAACTGGTATGCGCGTACGCGATATGATCGAGTTGGGCTTTGATCGCGTTGATCACATCTATGTCGCCATGCCCCAAACAGGACACTGCCGCGCCGCCTGATCCATCAAAATACTGCTTACCTGACTTATCATATAGATAGACACCTTCGCCGCGTTCTACTGTTGGAAGATTAGATTTAGTATGCCTTGGAAAAACGTGTGACACGATGCCGGTCCTTAGATGTGGCTGAAGGTTAGGTTGACCTTACTGAAACATATGAATCTGACGTTGACAAGTTCTGAAACAACTGGAACATTTCAACTTTACGTGGTTATGAAAGAATCCCCATTTTAAAAATGACATTCGAACAACAACTGTCTGGAAAATATGCTTCCCTCAGCGCCAAGTTGAAGGAAGCAGCGGATTTTGTTGTGTCCAATCCTATTGACGTCGCCACAAGAAGCCTGCGTACGATTTCCAAAGAAGCAAATTTGTCGCCAGCGACTTTTTCGCGGATGTCCACGGCTGTCGGTTACAATAGTTACGAGGATCTGCGTGATGCCCTTAGGTTCGCGATGGAAAAACGGGGCAATTCGTTTTCTCACCGGGTTGAGGCGCTTCAGGAGCGGCATGGCGGCGGTGATCAGGGGTTCTTGCAGCAACACATCATGGATTGCTCAGGTAATTTGCAAAAGTTGAACGATGCGATTGATCATAAAACGTTAGAGACATGCGTTGATCGTTTACACAACGCCAAACGTGTACTGCTTGTGGGTGCGTTAGGGTCAACCGGAATTGCCGAATATTTGTCATACATGGCAAGCTTTATCGCCGACAATTGGTCCATGGCCAGTCGGATGGGTGCCTCGCTGGCCAGTGGTCTTGTTGGGATGACAGATCAAGACGTTTTGATCGTTATGACCAAACCACCCTTTGCAACCAATGCCATTCACGCAGCACGCGAAGCCCACGAAGCGGGGGCGTTCGTGATCGTCATCACCGACACCCACACTTGCCCCGCTTTGGTGCATGCATCTGCACAATTTATTACCCCGACGGAAAGCCAACACTTCTTTTCGTCCTATGCCTCCACATTGGTTCTGTGCGAGGTCATGGTCGGCATGCTAGCTGGTCGCGCAGGTGAACCCGCCCGCGCCCGCATCGCCGATGTGGAACTACGAAATCGCCGTCTAAGCGAAATTTGGACGGACTGATGATACCAAGAACATCAACACAGGGAGACTATAGATGTCACAAAACCTAAAACTATCGTTTGCGGCCATGGCTGTTGGGGCCATGATGGCACCGGCGGCATTTGCCGAAGAATTTATCACAATCGGGACAGGCGGCGTCACTGGCGTTTATTATCCAACTGGCGGCGCGATCTGTCGCTTGGTGAACAAAGGCCGCAAAGAGCACGGCATTCGTTGCTCCGTGGAATCTACTGGCGGTTCTGTCTACAACATCAACACCATTCGCGAAGGCGAACTGGAATTTGGTGTGGCCCAATCTGATTGGCAGCACCACGCCTATAATGGCACATCAAAGTTCGCAGACGCGGGCGCTTTTGAAGGTTTGCGCGCTGTATTTTCCGTTCACCCTGAGCCCTTCACAGTTGTGGCCCGTGCAGATTCTGGCATCACAACTTTTGATGACCTTAAAGGCAAACGCGTCAACATCGGTAACCCTGGGTCCGGTCAGCGCGGCACAATGGAAGTTCTGCTTGGCGCAAAAGGTTGGACAACCGACGATTTCGCTCTGGCGACTGAGCTGAAAGCAGCTGAGCAATCCGCAGCGCTGTGTGACAACCAAATCGATGCGATGGTTTACACAGTTGGCCACCCGTCCGGCTCTATCCAAGAAGCTACAACTGCTTGTGATTCAGTTCTGGTGACAGTCAGCGGTGCCGAAGTAAGCGGCTTGATCGATGAGAACGCCTTCTACCGCACAGCTACTATTCCGGGCGGCATGTACCGCGGAAATGACGCTGACACAGCAACATTTGGTGTTGGCGCGACATTCGTTACATCCTCGGATGTATCAGAAGAAGCGGTCTATACAGTTGTGAAATCTGTGATGGAAAATATCGAAGACTTCAGAAAACTGCACCCTGCATTCGCCAACCTTGATCCCAAGGAAATGGCCACAGCAGGTTTGTCCGCACCATTGCACGCTGGCGCAATGAAGTACTACAAAGAAGCTGGTCTGATCGACTAAGCTACTAAAAACGGAGAGGCTGCTTGACGGCCTCTCCGTATCGAATTCTTTCACGATCCAAAATTATAGACGGCCCAAAATTATAAATGCAGTCCAAACTGCACCTCAGGGGGACATACGAAATGGTTGAAAAATCGACAGAAAACCGCGCGCTCAGCGAGGAAGAGCTTCAGGATCTTGTTGCCTCTTCCGACGCCGGTGCCCGTGATCCGGCGGGGGCTGTCGGTACATTGCTTGCCGTCGTTGCCGTTGTCTGGTCCCTGTTTCAGGTGCTGCTTGCCTCTCCTCTTGCTAACTATGTCTTCCCCGGAGATGTGATCAACAACTCGCGTCAGATCCATTTGGCCTTTGCAGTGTTCCTTGCCTTCATGGCTTATCCTGCATTTAAATCCAGCCCGCGCGTCTACATTCCAATGGCCGATTGGGTGCTTGGTTTGGTTGGCGCTTTCATCGCCATGTACGGGTTCTTCTTTTATCAAAAGATCGTTGATGCAGGTGGCCTCGCGGATAACACTGACAAGTGGTTTGCCCTTGTTGGTCTGCTTATCCTGTTTGAAGGCGCACGCCGTGCCCTAGGTCCAGCAATGGCGATCATCGCGACGATATTCCTTGGCTATGTGTTCTTTGGTTCCTCAGAACTAGTACCTGATGTCATCCGATGGAAAGGCGCGTCGCTGAAGAAAGCCATGAGCCATATGTGGATCACATCCGAGGGTGTCTTTGGTATCGCTCTGGGCGTTTCTACCAAATTTGTGTTCCTGTTTGTGCTGTTCGGTGCGCTTTTAGACAAAGCAGGCGCAGGGAACTATTTTATTAAAATGGCGTTCGGCGCACTTGGGCATCTTAAAGGTGGCCCTGCCAAAGCTGCCGTTGTTGGCTCTGCTGCGACAGGCCTGATATCTGGCTCATCTATTGCGAATGTTGTGACAACCGGCACGTTTACCATCCCGCTGATGAAGCGCGTTGGGTTTAGCTCGGAAAAGGCTGGCGCGGTTGAGGTAGCATCTTCGGTCAATGGTCAGATCATGCCACCAGTCATGGGTGCGGCTGCGTTTTTGATGGTTGAGTACGTTGGCATTTCTTATGTCGAGGTCATCACGCATGCTTTCCTGCCTGCGACGATTTCTTACATCGCGCTTGTTTACATCGTTCACCTTGAAGCGGTGAAAAACAACATGCCGACTTTGGGCAACCGCGTAGTGTCGATGGGTAAAACCATTGGTGGTATGATGGCGTTCTTTATTGGCTTCGCCTTGCTTTGTTATGGGGTTCAGTACCCGGTCGGATGGGTTGTTGCTGTAGCGGGTGACGCCTCCGCAGTGGTGATGGCAGTATTGATTTTTGCTGCTTACGCCGGATTGCTGTTTCTCGCCTCAAGCGTTCCTGATCTGGAGCCTGATGACCCAAATGCTGAAGAGGTCGAGCTGCCTGTTGTTGGTGAAATTTACAAATCAGGTTTGTATTTCCTACTTCCAATTATCGTCCTCGTTTATTTCCTGATGATCGAACAGAAATCGCCGGGTCTGTCGGCGTTTTGGGCGACGATGTTGTTGTTTGTAATCTTGCTGACACAACGACCGCTCAAAGCGATCTTTCGTGGTCAAAACGACATGGCGAATGCGTTTAAGGAAGGTCTTGGAGATTTGATCCAAGGCCTGATTGACGGCGCGCGCAACATGATCGGCATTGGTCTTGCAACTGCAACTGCTGGCGTCATCGTCGGCACGGTCACGCTGACGGGTGTGGGCCAAGTCATGGCCGATTTGGTTGAGTTCTTGTCTGGTGGTAATCTGATCCTGATGCTTGTGATGGTTGGTTTGCTGTCACTTATCCTTGGGATGGGCCTACCGACTACGGCAAACTATATCGTTGTGTCCTCGTTGATGGCTGGCGTGGTTGTGGAACTAGGCGCGCAATCGGGCCTCATTGTTCCTCTGATCGCGGTCCATCTGTTTGTGTTCTATTTTGGTATCATGGCGGATGTGACACCTCCAGTGGGTCTTGCCAGCTTTGCCGCTGCTGCTGTGTCAGGGGGCGACGCGATCAAGACAGGGTTTATCGCATTCTTCTATAGCTTGCGCACAGTGGCCTTGCCGTTTGTGTTCATCTTCAACACTGATTTGTTGTTGATTGATGTGACATGGGGTCAAGGGATACTGGTCTTTATTACTGCCTCGATTGCGATCCTTGTTTTCACGGCAGGGACAATGGGATGGTTCCTGACCAAGAGCCGCATTTACGAAAGCATCGCATTGATTGCCATTGCGTTTATGTTGTTCAGACCGGATTTCGTGATGGACCGTATCCAGCCACCGTTCGAACAAGTTGAGCCAGCGGCATTCACCACTGCGTTGGGCAACGCGACCGTTGGCGACGAGATCAGACTGGTCATATCTGGCCCTGATTTTGATACTGGGGAAACCAAGGAAACAACATTGGTTCTGCCTGTTAGTGAGGGCTCAGCAGAAGAGCGTCTAGCGGCATCAGGCCTTTTGTTGATCCAAGAGGATGGCCTTGCGAAGATGGACGAACCCTCGTTTGGGTCGCCTTTTTCAGACAGCCTTAGCAGCTTTGACTTTTACGGCGATGACGCGGTGCAAATTGCATCTGTAAATGCGCCTGCGGATCAAATGCCCAAAGAACTAGTGTTCATCCCTGCGTTGATCTTCCTCATGTTCATCGCATTCATGCAACGTGCCCGTATGTCCCGGACCGGAGTTCCAACATGACCAATTCAGTCCTATGTGCCGTCGACGTCAGCAATGGTGACGACGATATCAATGTTATTCAAAAGGCGGCCCAGCTGGCCGCCCTAGACAACGCTCAGCTTGATGTTGTGGCAGTAGTGCCTGATTTCGGGATGAGCCAAGTAGGTGCGTTTTTTGGTAAGGCGCATCACGACGAAATGATTGCCGAAGCAAAGGTCGATCTTAATAAACTTGTCCTGAAGGCCCTAGATAAGGTTCAGAACGATAAAATCCGGCATGTCATTGCGACAGGACGGGCTTATGATGAAGTCTTGGGGATTGCCAAAAAGACAGGTGCTGGCCTGATTGTGGTTGGGGCGCATAAGGCTGACCTGGCAGACTACTTGCTGGGCCCAAACGCGGCGCGTGTCGTTAGGCATGCGAAATGTTCGGTATATGTTGTCCGGTAAAATACTGCCAACGTTCCTAGGCTGGACAAATACCTGCGGCCTCTAAGGCCCCGCGAGAAGTGGAGGGATGAGCCCTCCACTTAAGAATGTCTCGAGGGAATTGCAGGTGTTCGTCCAATACACCTTTATCTTATGACGTTTCAAATTCGTGATTTGCCCAACTCTTTCGAAATGCAGAAGGCGATTGGCCAAAACGTTTCTTGAACCGTAACGTGAAATTTGCGGTGCTTGTAAAGCCGGTGGCCGCTGCAATCTGCGCTACATTCATATCAGTTTCGTTCAGCAACGCATGCGCACGGGAGATGCGGAGCTGGATGAAGTATTCAACTGGTGAGACCCCCACATACTTTTTGAACAATCGCTCCAGTTGCCGCCGGGATAGGTTCACCTGATCAGCGATGTCGGCGACGTTCAGCGGCGCTTCTATTGATTGGTCCATCAGTTGCATCGCACTGATGAGGTGTTGGTTTCGGCTGCTTAGCGCGACCGAGTAGGCTGATTTTTGGGGCGCTTTACGGTTGTTCGACCTGAAATGAATGCACATGTCTGACACGATAACAGCCAGATCTTTCCCATGGTCCATCTCAATCATTTCTAACATCATGTCAGTCGCCGCGCTTCCGCCGCCACAGGTCATCAGAGATCCGTCAATTTCGTATAAGTTGTTTGTGGGTTCCAGATCATAGAAGTGCTCCGAGAACGACGGCAGGTTTTCCCAATGTAACGTGAACCGTTTTCCCTTAAGTGCACCTGTTTTGGCCAACGCAAATGCACCTGTGCAGATACCACCAAAATTGCATCCGAACGCGCGTTGTCGCCTAATCCATGCTAAAATGTTTGGGCTGCTTGTTTGGTTCGGCTCAATCCCCGAGCAGACGAATGTCATCGCGCCGCGGTTCAGGTTTTTCAGACCCGAATTAGGGGTAAGCTCGATGCCGTTCGAACACGAAACAGGGGCACCATCCTCAGTCAGTAAAAACCAACGGTACAGTTCCTTGTTGGTGATCTGATTTGCCACTCTAAGGACTTCAATCGCTGAGGCAAATGCGAGCATAGTGAGCTTGGGCAGCAAGAGGAAATGCAAGTCTTTTGCGGGCCCTTCATACTCAATATGAAAGCTAGCAGCGCCTTTGGGGACAAAATTGTTTTGGTCCATCTTGTCCTCCTTTTACATTACCCGCTTCAGTCAAAGCGAATGCTAGACTGTACCATTTCGGTGTTGTGATCCAATAGATATTCACGTCAACGGTTCCCAGTTTGGGCACTCGTCTTTTGCCGCTGTTTGCAGGAAAAGACCCCACCAATCGTTGATAATACTAAACGCCGTGGACTACCAACCGGCGAATGTAAGTGGAACGCGGTTTTGGTTTTCAACATCCCAACCTCCAATACCAAAACGCGCATTGATGCCTGTCGTTGCACGTCATCAATTCCGGCGCTATCACGGCAGTCTGGATACTTTTGGGAGCTGTTCATGAACGCCGTTACAGATCGCATTGCTCGTAATATTGCTGCTGACATTGATGCACGCCCTGAACAGGTTACGGCTACGGTTGCCTTGCTTGATGGCGGGGACACTGTTCCATTTGTCGCGCGTTACCGGAAAGAAGTGACTGGCGGGTTGGACGACACTCAGCTGCGTCGTCTAGCGGAACGTTTAGGGTATCTGCGCGAGCTGGAAAAACGGCGTGCGAGCATTCTCGGCAAGATCACGGAACAAGGCAAGCTGACTGGCTCACTTTCCCGTGCCATCGCAGAAGCAGATACAAAAGCTGTTCTGGAAGATCTGTATCTGCCTTACAAAACCAAACGGCGGACCAAGGCGATGATCGCCCGCGAGAACGGTTTAGAACCGTTATTGCGTGCCATTCTTGAACAACGTGCGGTGGATCCCAAAGCACTTGCGCAGAGTTATTTGTCCGAGGCTGTAGAGGCTGAAAAAGACGCATTGAATGGCGCTCGTGATATCTTGGCAGAAGAACTGGGTGAGAATGCTGCGCTACTGGGGCGCTTGCGTCAGGTGATGCAGCAAGAAGCCCACGTGAGCGCCCGCGTTAACAAGGGCAAAGAAGAGGTGGGAGCGAAGTTTTCCGACTATTTCGCCCATAGCGAAAAATGGGCAACCATACCGTCGCACCGTGCGCTTGCCATCATGCGTGCCTCAAAAGAGGAAATCGTATCTGTTGATATTGGGCCCGTTGATGATGATGCGCTGGCGCGGGTTATAGAAATTATTGCTGCGGAGATCGGAATACCAGGGAACGGGCCTGGCGACCTGTGGCTGCGGGGTGTGGCGACTTGGACATGGCGCATTAAGCTGAGCCTGTCGATGTTTATGGATTTGTTAACAGATTTGCGGCGTCGTTCGCATGCAACCGCTATTGAGGTTTTTGCGCGTAACCTGCGTGACCTCTTGCTTGCAGCGCCAGCAGGTGCGCGCGCGACGTTGGGCCTTGATCCGGGTATTCGAACAGGTTGCAAGATCGCGGTTGTGGATGAGACGGGCAAGTTGCTGGACACGGCAACGATCTATCCGTTCCAGCCTCGGAATGATCTGCGCGGCGCAGAGGAAACGTTGCTGCATCTGATCCGTAAGCATGGCGTTGCATTGATCGCGGTGGGGAACGGAACAGCCAGCCGCGAGTCTGAGCGGTTGATCGCAGACATCTTGAAACGCCTGCCCAATGGCGTGGCCCGACCAACACCTGTGATTGTCTCAGAGGCGGGGGCATCAGTCTATTCAGCATCCGAGCTCGCCTCCCAAGAATTTCCGGACGTAGATGTCTCGATCCGCGGAGCGGTATCTATCGCGCGACGCCTTCAGGACCCGCTTGCCGAATTGGTGAAAATTGAACCGCAAGCCATTGGTGTGGGGCAATATCAACATGATGTGGATCAGCGCCAGCTTGCCCAATCTTTGGCAGCAGTGGTTGAAGATGCCGTGAACGCCGTAGGTGTTGATTTGAATATGGCTTCAGCGCCGTTGCTGTCACATATTGCCGGCCTTGGGCCATCATTGGCGCAAAACATCGTAGTACACCGTGATGCAAATGGGGCGTTTGCAAATCGAAAGGCGCTGCTGAAGGTCGCTGGATTGGGGCCAAAAGCCTATGAGCAATGCGCTGGTTTTTTGAGGATTGCAGAGGGAACGGAACCGCTCGATGCATCTTCGGTTCACCCCGAGGCTTATGGCGTTGCGCGCAAGATCGTAAAGGCATGCGGGCGCGATGTCAGAACGATAATGGGCGATAGTAGCGCCCTTGCTGGTTTGCGTGCAGAGCAATTTGTTGATGACAGCTTTGGCTTGCCCACGGTGCAGGACATCTTGTCGGAACTGGAGAAACCGGGACGCGATCCACGCCCAGCTTTCAAAACCGCGACCTTTGCTGAAGGTATTGATAATATCACCGACCTGAAGTCAGGCATGTCGCTAGAAGGGACTGTGACAAATGTTGCGGCTTTTGGGGCCTTTGTTGATATCGGCGTGCATCAGGATGGTTTGGTTCACGTGAGCCAGCTTGCTGATCGGTTTGTCAAAGACCCTCATGAAATTGTCAAAGCGGGTGATGTCGTGCGTGTTCGGGTCACGGAAGTTGACGTACCGCGTAAACGTATTGGTCTTACGATGCGCAAAGACAATAGTGCGGAGCCCTCGCCAAATAAGGGCACGGCGGCAAAACCCAAGCATAGCGGAAAAGGCCCAACTAAAGCGGGACCAAAACCGTCTGGCGATGGTGATGGCGCGTTGGGATCGGCCCTCGCGGAGGCGTTGAAACGCCAACTTGATCCCAAAGCTTAGAACGACCACCTGAAAGCATGTGCTATGCGTTAAGCCGGACCGTTTCACCAACATCGAAAGTTCCATTTTGCGCAACGTGGTTGACCAAGTCATGGTGCTAATTGTTTTGCGAAATGCGAACTTTTTGAGATGGCTGTCAATTTTGAGAAGGCTGTCAATAGCGACGTGCACAGCTGCAATAGTTTCTTGACCCGTAGCAGTGCTTGTTACAGTCAGGCCATCACTGTTCGCACTCATATTGGCTCTTTGTTTGAGCCGGATTGTGAAGCAATCTCTGAGCCTAATCCTATCTCATTGTCCCCGTAGGAAGATCGTCGGGGCAGGTGGAGGAGTTGGCAAAAACTGTGTCGACAATTGATATGGCGATCTGGAGAGATACTGTCGCTGAGAGCCTTACCGGTGTGAACTCTTAAGGAGAGCTTTTTGGTAGGGAGGAGAAAAGCAAAGGCCCCAGCAGAGGAATGGATCGTGAATGCCAATGGCCCAAGAACAAATGCCTATTGATAAGGTAGGCATTTTGATCGGTCGCACAGCCCATTTGCCTTGAGGGTGATTGAGCAATCGACGAGGTAGGTAGATGGCAGCATCGGATTCACAGCAGGCGGGTTTGAAGGTAGTGTAAGAAATTTCGATTTGTTCAACTGGCAAAGCGTGCCGAACCTCGATTTCGCCATATACTGCTGTCGGTGCCTGAACCTTTTGTCGTTTTGTCAAATTCCTTTGCTTCGGCCTTTTCCGCCAACTGTAGGTAGTCTTGTCCGAAATCTAGCACGTCTTCTCGACGTCACCGATTGGGAGCGTGTCAGATTTCATGGGGTGCCCCATTTCGCGCTTGAACCATGTGGGCCACAAACGACTAGTCAGTAGGCGCGATGTGCTGCCTTGATCTTTCGCGTGCAGAGTTGCCGCGTTGAATTACGAGATGGCCTATCAAAGCCTTGGGGCACTGATCTCGCTATTTGACAAAGTAGACCTGTGGGAAGACCGGCAGTAGGCTGAGAGAAGAGTGCTAAAGCGCTTTTAGTTCTGCGGGTTGTGGTTTTTCGTATGCGTCGTGTGGCGCGAGTCGGGTGACTCGGGTCTGAAAGCTTC
>JAWSVL010000054.1:0-8642 GCA_033851935.1 Sulfitobacter sp. | reverse complement strand
ATTTACATAATACTAATTATACGTCAATTTCATCTCGGGGTTGTTACGTTTCTTGCACGGCCTTTGTATTGTCCACAAAATGTTGTGTCAATCCTGCCTTGAGGTACAATTAACCATCCACAGCCGCCACGCGAGGTGTTCAGCCTCTCTCAGTTCGCGCCTGTCGGTCTTGATCGTCTCAGCGATCGACAACCGCCAAGCCTCACAAGTAGCTGAGTTTGTGAGATTTTTATTTGTCGGCGGCAATTCTTCTAAGCTCGTGCAACTCGCTATCAAGCACATCATCGCTAATACTGGAAATTTCTTCATGCCGTGCCACTTCCTTGGTTGTGTCTTGTGCCGCTTGAGCCGCCTTTGTGGCGTCCTGCCCCTGCATTTCTGACACGGTATTTGATTTAATCGCGCGCATTAAGTCTTTGTAAAACGCAAGAAAAAACGTGATTGACGCTATCAATACGATCTTTGCCCACGTCATGACAAACGCCGCCGAATGCCAAGGATGGACGCGCCCGTGCCGATCTGCACCGATGGGCCAACACCATCAGCCGCCGCACGGGCAAACTCGGTAACAAGGTTGCCGTCTGTAATCATCCCAAAGGCGCACAGGATGCCATTGGCCACCAGCAACAGGCCAGCGGCCCAGAGCGTCACGGAACGCGGCCCCATGGGGTTCTTAATCGGTTGTGTAACGTCCATCTAAACGGCTCCAAATTCTGTCAATCTGTGACTTATTTTCTTGGGCGATTACGCCCGTGATTGCTGTTGAAACTGATATTGCGTCAACCTTCGTAACCACGTGGTCAAGTGTCGAGCTGACGTTGTTGAACAGTGCGCCAGTTGCAGCAAATAACGCCGCCACAATTCCGGTAGTCACTTGGCCTTTGTAATCGCTCACTTTTTCACCATCTTTAAAATGAAGTAGCCGGCCACAAATCCGGCCCCGATCTTTAAGGCGTTCATCATCGTGTCGCCTACAATGCTCACATCACCAAGCGGCGTTGTCAGCAGTGGCACATCAGTGGACGCGACAACCGGCACTACAGGTTCATCACCGGAACTTGTCGTTACGGGTGCAGCACGTCCGCCAAATTCAGGCGCGGGCGAAGCTTCAAAAAGGTCAGTGATAGGGCTGAAGAAGTCAAACAAACCGCCGCCTTCTTCCTCGTATTCGGTCGCGGGTTTTGCGAATAATCCCCAGTCTTGCAAAGGCATCAGGTCACCGCCTTTACAACAATGTACGCGCCAACGCCGCCAAGCACATATGGCGCATATTTGCCTACTGAACCGCTCACGCTTTCGCCTACGTCCTCGCTAACGGTTTTGATGGTCAGCACCGCAAAGAGCGCGCTACCTCCCCAGAAAATTATCGGAATAAGTGGCATTCTAGGCCCCTTTCAAAAGATTGTGACGTTGTTTGATTTTGGCGAGGTAGTCCACTGTTTCAGCGGGCCACGATCCGTCTTTTCGCTGCCCTCCTGGTCCCGCGTTATAGGCACGCGTAATCCAGTCACGATTACTGCTCAAAGTACTGAGGTATTGGAGGAAAGCCGTTCCGAAATAGATACTCACTTCGGGGCGGTACAGGGTTTTGGGATCAGCCGGAAATTCGCGGTAACCTCGGTTGTACATCCATTCCATTGTACCATCTACAACCTGCATCAGACCGCGCGCGCCAGCGTGGCTTGTTGCCTTTGGATTGCCCCTGCTCTCTTGCCACATCATCGCGGCAACCCATGTTTTATTTGAGCGCGCCCATGGCAAGGTGTAGTGATTATATTGCGCAAGCCATTCTTCTTCCTTGGTCAAGCCGCCTGATGGCTTAGGCGCGACGATCACAGGGGGAACGTAGGCGGCGGGTGTAGGCGTGACTGTGACGGGCGTTTCACCCACGGGCGCAGGTATCTGGACCGTGGGTGCGTCCTCTACATCATCAAAGCCAAGGTATTCTGAGATACCCTCAAGCCCGCTCGAAAAGACGCCGCCAAGATTGCCAACTGCTGTTTCAGGTGAAGCAAACCCAAGCCCCTGAAGCTGATAGCCTAAGCGGCCAAAATGACCCTCTTTAAACGCCCAAATGCCAGCGCCAACCAACGCAAGATTAAACAATGCTGACATGTCAATTCACCCACTCAGGCGACCAAGACCCCAAATCAATTGCCCGAATAGAAACCTCCAAGGGGCTACCCTCTAAGTAGAACGCAATAGCCGCCGTTTCTTCGTCAAGCGTGATGGTTCCCGTTGCGCTATCTTGTGACAAATTGATAGGCGCTTGACCCCAGCCAGTAGACACAACCCATTGCGCAAGCTCCGCTTCGGTATAAGAACCCACCCGCGCGATTATGTTATCATTTGGCAAACCTTGGTCACCGTGGAAGGTGAAAGGATCTGCGAGAACGCCCGCGGGCAACTGCGCCAGATATTCGGCCTTCGCCTTTGGGAGAATTGCAAAGTTCATGCTGCCAAATCCGGTTGCATGAAAGTGCATTCTGCCGCGCTTTGGCATAAACACAACTGCTTGGCGACGACCCACAACGCCCGCTCTTTTGTCCGTTGCTTGGAAGCGCAATGTTGAGTTGTAATCAATGTTGATAGCGGTATTCGCTTTGGTCACATTGATGGGCAGATTGCCATAAATCACGCCCTTAATTGTGGACGCAAACGGATTGCGAATGTATGTTTCTACACCGTTGACGGGAATAGACGATCCGACATTGCAGCGTTGCGGGCGACCATCACAAACGATCTGGACCGCGTTTGCGTCACATTCAGCAAGACAGATTGTGCCGATGCGCGACCCCAATTTAATGCGCCCATGCGGTGCAATTTCAAAGTCCATACCGTGCGTAATGGGATCGTGTTGACCAAGTACTGCCATGTTATCTTCCTCTCGAAGTGATGTAGAGCGCCAGCAATGCAAAAACCATTATGGTCTTTGAAAGGTCTGCTATGCCTCCCGTTTTGACCTGCGCCATAAGCTCAAGTGCTCGATCTGATTGATCGAATGACCGCTCTGCAAAATTGTCCACTAAATCAACCGTAAGCTGATTTTGATCTAGCAAACCCTCAAATTCAGCCAGCCCAGTCTTGAGCGTTTTGTATGCAGCATCATTGATATTAACTTGGCTCCGGTCGATCTGATTGACCAAATCAGAGCCTAGCTTTGTGACCTCAAACAGGTTGAGGCTGTTTCCAGAAAGCATCGTTTGGAATGCCGCGACCATAGGGCCGACTGCCGCGCCGATTGCTTCGGGGCTGTTGTCGGTTACAAGGCTGTCCACAATCTGCTTGCCGTTCTCCAAGACCAAGCGGCGATCTGTGACAACGTTCTGTGTAGAGGTGTTTACCTTTTCGTCGCTCTCACTAGACACGATCGAAAACCCCCATCATGATGCCGTCTGCGTCCTCGCCAACCTGTGCAAAATTAGCGCCAAACATGCGGGCCTTTGCCTTCACTTCGCGGAGGCTTTCGGCGTGGACGCGCATTGGCGCTCCTAGAACCTGAGTAACCCCAAATAACTGCTTCATCATAAGCGGCCCCAAGCCGCCTATTAGAGCGCGGGCATAGTAAACAGATACCATATCGCCCTGATCCCAGCCGAACACGATGTACCCAACCAGCTTGCCTTTTTTGTCTTTTACCCAGATTGAAACGGTGTCTTTACGGTCAGAGACCTTTGCGGCCCCCTTTGCTTCTTCAACTGACAAAGCGGACAGAACGTCCATAGGCAAACGCATTGCCGAAACTTGGATATCGTACATTATTTTTTCCATCCCATAACGAATTTGACCGCAAGCGCGACCATGATTGCAATTGATGCATCACGAACAATCTTTTCCATGAAGCTATCGTTACCGCCTTCATTGCCGACATTTATCTCCCCAAATGAGAAATCAAACTCACTGCCGTGAATGTCGGAACCGGTTCCCGAAATCGGGTTGATATTTGGGGATATTGAAAGCTGCGGAGGTGCTGCGGCCATGATATTTTCCTACTTAAAAAGAACGATTACAGCGACGGCGATTGCACCTAGGACGTAGTACATCTGCACGTTGTCCCCGCGCTCATGTCCTGCCGCCTCAAGAAGCAAATCTTGCTCATGTGTCTCTCGGTCAAATTGCGGCTGATCCGCTGCACTCTGCCCTTGCGCCCAAGCTGCGCGCGCGTCTGCGATTGAGCCAACGGTGCGCGCACCACTGTTTGCGATACTGCTGATACCGTCAAAAACGCCTAGCAAGCCATCCAAGGAACCGCGTTTTTCCGCGTATGTTCCTAGGGGGTTTTGTGGCCCGAAATCAAAGTATTCATCTTCCATAGTCTGGGCCTTTCATTTGTTGTATGCGGGCGGCAATTGCGCCGCCCGATTTTTCGAGACGCTTAGCGGATTTTGCGATACAGGCCCGCGTTGGTCACCAAGAACTCCACGGGCGTTGCTTCCGTGCTGGTGGTCACATCTAGCTTGATACTAGCGCCACGGCGCACCTCTCCGATCCGGTCAAGAGCGGCCAGTGAACGAGGGTCGCCCTCGGCATGGAAATCAAGCATCCAGTTGCCTGCCAAAGTCGCAATATTGCGCCCATTCGAAATGAGGTAACTTTCGTAAGTTGCGCGGTCCATGTCGAACATGACGTCCCCGTCAACTTCCATTTTTAGGTGCGTGATACCGTTGCCCATGATCCAGATATCTTTGATATCGTCAGCGACGGGAATATCCTTGTAGGTGTGTTTACCGATACCCGTAAATGTCTTGTTGATACGCTCGGTGGTGTAGGTAAAGCCAATGTGCTTAGCAACATCTACAACATGCGGTGAAACCTTCACTTCCATCGTATCGCTGTCAAATGCGGCCTCAAGGCGAAGCTCAAGCGTTAGTGAGCGGAATTGCAGCGTACCAAGGGCATATGCGTCCACCAAATCGCGGCGGTGATATGCATTGCGACCCGGAAAGGCGAAACCGTTAAACACGGGGCCAAAAGTGCAATCGTGGAAAACATTGCGGCGCAACAATTCAGCACTGCTTAGGCGCTGCAAATCCGTTCCATTGGCTACAAGCCGAACTTCACCGATAAACTCAGCAAGATTGGCGACATTGACATAGTGTTTACCGCCGATGTTTGTTGTTTTTCCTGCGATAGCAACTGTGGAAACAATGCCAAACGTGATTGCGCGGTATGTTGCATCGCCTGTTTCAAGCTGGAACGTTTGATAGCCGGACTTGTTGCCCAAAGACTGGCTAACGTAGTCCGGTGCAATGCGTGTAGGGCGGTAAAGTGCCAAAGCGCGCGCCGCTTTGTAGGATGGTGCCGCCATGCGGATATTATCCGTGTCACGGCGTTGGCCACGGCGCTTTTTGGGCATAGGTGCTGCTGCTGCCATGTTCATGGGGTGCAACCTTTCTTTGAGTGTCGGGAAAAGTGGACGGCCTGAATTACTTCAGGAAACCGCCGATTGGTGTTTTGTTCATTGCGAACTCGAACATTGTGAGGGCAATTAAGCTGCCGATCACTACGTTTTGGATTGATTTTGACATTCGTATAACTCCAAGTGTTTGGCGATCATTTGCGATCTGTGAGCCTATACAATTGAGCAACCATAACTTGTAAACAACGGTAAAAAGTGAACGTTTACGGGCGTTTATGCACACCTATAGTTGTAAAGTTATGTAAATATTGTAAAGTTACGGCAACACAAGGAGGGTGAAATGTTACCATCAATTGAAGCCGCATTTAACGTTAACGGCCCAAGGCGAAAGGCGGTGGCGTCCAGTTGCGAAGTGAGCCGAACGCAAATGTATAGTTGGCTCACAGGACGCGCCAAAATCCCGAAACATAAGCGACAATCCTTAGACCGCGCGCTCGGTCATAACGTGGATTGGGTCCAGTACGATATGGAAATGTCCGGTATAAGCCGCTCAGAGCGGCATTGTGAGGCTGTAAGTCCTATTCCGGCCCCCACCCCACATGAAGAACCTATTGCGCCACCTGTTGAGCCTGAAAGTGCTCCCAAGGGTTGGTTTGCGAGCACTTTTCAGACTGAGGACGACGAATTATGAATATCGACCGTATGGAACAATTCATTTCGGGCGTTTCGCCTGTGGGTGATGCCGTCGAAATTCCGCCAGAAATGTTTGCGCCGCTCGTTGCTGAGTTCTCAAGCGTTCGCGGTGGTGAGGATGATCTAACCCCCGCCAATGTGGTGCAGCTGGTGGCACTGTCCACGTTTCAGGACCAGTGGGGAATGGTGCACGATATGGCGGGCGGGATGATCCAAGCGCGGACAATGGCCCCGTGCGATCTTGGCACAATGGCCCGCAATGAGGGCGGGCGCGTGGCCTGTGAAGCGGCCTACAATCTGATTGCCTCAGTTCCAGCACTGGCGCGCATGATCCTATCGCCGGAAAGCACCTATATGGGCCAGATTGCCGCCATAGCAATGCACGGTTTTGCCTGTGTCCAAATGGTCAAGGCATCTGCAATTGGCGCAACTCTCACAGAGGAAAATTCAGTCCATGGGTAAACCAATTAACACAACAGGCGTCACTGCAATCTGGGGCGGACGCGGCGCGGGTAAAACCACCCTTTCCAAAGCCGAAATCATGCCGAACCTAAAGGGGCAACGTGTTGTCGTTATCGACCCCATGAGCCTTGAAGGTCACGAGACGGCACAGGACGCGGCCAGCGCCCTTTATGCGGGCGAGCGTCAAATCATTCTGGCAACCTCAAGTCGCGCTCAGGCTGTGCCGATGATCTACGCGGCGTGGGCGCATTCAACCAAAGCTGACCCGATTTACATCATTTGCGACGAAGCGCCCGAATACCTGAACATCAACACAGAAGGGCTTTCCAAAATCATGTTTCAGGGGCGTCACCGTGGGTTCGGAATGCTTCTAATCGGGCAACGGCCCAATGCCCTACATGCGCAAATCCGGTCACAAATCGAATGCACTTTCTGGATGCGCCAGATTGATCACACGGACGTTGAAACGGCCCGAAAAATGATTGGGCCAGAACACGCCGCCAAACTCCCAAACCTCAAAGCGGGTGAGTTCATCCGTCACCCCGAATAGGAAACATCATGGATTTAGAATTTTACGTTGAGGGCGAAACTTACTGGCCTTGGCCGAACTTCACCCCGCACGAAATGCGGTGCAAAGGTTCGGGAAAGATTGGGTTTCACCGCCCATCTATGGACAAGCTGCAAGCCCTTCGCGATCTGGTTGGCAAACCTATGCACATTACCAGCGCATACCGCTCACCACCGCACAACAAGAGTGTTGGCGGTGCAGATCGTTCCGAGCATCTAAAGGCGCGCGCCTACGACGTTCGCATGGCGGGGCATGATCCGGTTGAATTTGAACGGTTGGCGCGTAAAGTCGGGTTCACTTCGTTCGGATATTACCCCTACAGCCGCAACCCGTTTATGCATATCGACCCCCGCGAACGTCCAGCCACGTGGGGGCCTAAGTTCCCCTCCCCCAACTAAAACAACCCTCCTGCCCAACTTGCACCGCCCTGCCCCCGCATGGCGGTGCTCCTTTGTCCTCCCCCTGTTCACCCCCCGTCCACAAATTGAACAGAGCAACAAACTTTTCACCCCTTACTCAATCCCCAGCGGCGCGTAGCGCCTCTTCCTGATCAACGATGTATTTAGCCTCGCCGTAGGTCATGTTTTGCAACAGTTCATTCATGCGGCGGGCGCGGAGACTGGGGAAGCCTGCTTCCCCTGTTTCTGGCCCCTTCTCAATGCGACTAGCATTGTTCTGTGTTGCGGCGCTTGCGTCGCCACTTGTTCTTCTTTGTTCCTTCTTTGTTGGTGTGCCAATTTGGCACCCTTTTATGGACAAAATGGCACCCTTTATGGACAAATTGGCACCCTTTATTTCAGATAACAGTGCCATTTTGGCATCCTTATTTGTGGCGCGGGGTGTTGACCACTGGGGCAGTGCAAACGTGTAGCATGTGGCGCGCCCTGCGCCGCCCTCTGCGTATGCAATCGCCTCAATCATGCCCACTTCCTCAAGGGTTCTCAGGTGGCGCTGTATGGTGCGCTTTCCCTGCCCTGTGTGCAGTGCGATTGTGTCCTTTGCTGGATAGGCTTGTCCGGTGGTCCCATTGCAGTGCTTAAGCAATTCCTTGAGCACTGTTTGCGGGCCAGATTTTAGGCCGCATATAGATCCTAATTCCGCCATAGCGCCCTGGTACTTAAACCCGTATGGCTTTGAATTTGCATGATGTTTTTTTTCATTTTGCGACATTGGCTTGCCCCATGTCCAGAACGCCTTGGCCGATCTGGTCGCTTTCCCCCATGCGCTTTATACGTAACCCAACAGAGGATTTACCCCTGCCCAGTATCGCCGCTATCTGTCTGTATGATTTATTTTGGGCCAGTAGCAGACGGATGATATCATCCTCTGCCGTGGTCCATGCCTTGCCTCGTGCTGCCATTCCGTTTTCTCCGGTTGACAACCCCTTGATTAGTGGACGCACTCCCGCTACATGTGGGGTAAGGGCTAACTAAGCCCCCTTCCCCCCGTAACGGTTGTTGTTTCTTGCAAAATTTCGTCTAGCACGGGGGGAAGCCTTTGTTTTCAAAGGCTTTTCCGTGCAAGTTATGCGTGCATAGTACTAATTATACAGTTTACGTA
>JAWSVL010000023.1:0-7756 GCA_033851935.1 Sulfitobacter sp. | reverse complement strand
ACAGCCTCCGGACGAAGCTGCCTCTCGCCTTCCCATTTGGCGTTGATCTCGAATGCAACTGTAGCGAATGTCGGCAACGAGCCCACTATCACGTATGAACGTCAGATTCCGTTTGACGCATTCATCTGACCCGTTTCTTGCTGTTTCAAGTCTAAGAGTTTCAACAGGCGCAAGAAACGGGTCGCTACACCCTCTTCACATTCTCTAGGTGATTGGCATGCAATTATTGAAAGGCATGTCCGTGGAACTCAAAGATAAAACAGTAATCATCACCGGAGCAAGTAGTGGAATTGGTGCCGCAGCAGCACTATTGTTTGCAGCAGAAGGAGCCAATGTTGTGCTTGGTGCTCGACGCGAAACCGAATTGAACATTCTGACTGGGCAAATCACGCAAAGTGATGGGAAGGCAGTCAGTCTCCCTGGGGATGTGCAGGATCCAGCCTACGCCATGTCACTTGTTAACTTGGCGGAACAACGTTTTGGTGGACTTGATGGAGCCTTCAATAATGCAGGAATTATGGGCGAGATGGGGTCAATTCCCGAGATGGAAACGGAGAATTGGCAGTCCGTCCTTGCAACCAACCTCTCTAGCGCATTCTTTGCGGCCAAAGCTCAACTACCAGCGATGGAGAAACGGGGCGGTGGGTCAATGGTGTTTACCGGTACATTTGTCGGCTTCAGCAATGGTGGAATGCCGGGCATGGGAGCCTATGCCGCATCCAAGGCAGGGTTGATCGGATTGGTACAGTCCTTGGCATCCGATCACGCGGCACAAGGTATTCGCATCAACACGATTTTGCCGGGTGGTACAAAAACTGTTATGGCGGGTGACGATCCGGCAACGCATGAATTCATTGCTGGTTTACATCCCATGAAACGCATGGCTGAACCGAAAGAAATTGCACAAGCAGCCTTGTTCTTGCTGTCTGACCGATCAAGCTTCGTGACAGGTTCCCCGCTGGCAGTGGATGGCGGCATGGCGACCCGGCTACTTTAAGGTCCTGCCGTTGGTCACCACTTGGCCAACGGCAAGTTAGTCCGCTTAGCAGGCTTCAATATCTCAATAATGCTGCAGAAACGTATCAATGTCTGCTTCGGGGAGGCTGCGCAGCAAGCGTGCGGGGCCAATGCGCCGATCATGTTGCCAAACCGTTCAAGGTCACGCACATCGACTTCACCGACCTTGAACACATGAAACCCTTTCGAATAACTGGCCCGAATTCCATCTGCTCCAGATATCATCAGCCTGCAGCACAATCCGTGGTATCGCGAAAATCACCAAAACCGTGACCAACGCCCAGTGGATGCGAAAAGTAATCATGCTATCCCCCACGTCGTAGCTCTCACTAAAAAAGCCGGACGCAGCATCCTGCATCCGGCTCAATATCAATCGACATCCTAGACCTAAATCAGCAGGTCAAGGCGGCAAAAACCGCAGCTATTGCCCTAGATCGCCACTCACAACGGTTACAACCGCAAACCGGCACGCGCTAACAGCTCCAGCACTGGTCCAAGTCGGATATGGTGAAGCGCCAAACCAAAAACCACGGGCACTGGACATTCATCAGCCCTTGGGAACGGTTGTAGCAGGTGGTGGCAAGCATGCACTCGTCGCGGCATTTCTGGCGCAACACAATGGTGGTCCAAACATGGACCACAATACAGGACGCTGCGTGCTTGATCCAGTGTCCACAGTCACCACCACAGGCGGTCAGCAAGGCATCATCGCAGCCCACATGGTCAATATGCATGGTACTGGGCGTAGCGCCCGCGACAGCCGCGAACCGCTAACCACTAACCACTATAACAGCTGGTGGTGGTCATGCTGGTTTGGTCGCAGCCTTCCTGACAAAATATTACGGACAAGGCGATGGTCAAACAGTTTCCGAACCTGCGCACACACTGACAACCCGCGACCGCCTTGGCGTTGTGACAGTGGACATAGACGGCACCACCTACGCAATCACTGACATTGGGACGCGCATGCTGACCCCGCGCGAACAGTTCCGGTCACAGGGGATTCCAGACAGCTACAACATCGAGACTGGCGCAGATGGAAAGCCGATGCCCAAAACACAACAGACCCACAAATGCGGTAACAGCGTCTGCCCACCGGTCGCGGCAGCGCTGGTGTCTGCGAACTGCGGGCATCTGAATGTACCCTCTGATGGCCCAATACCGCGATCGAGTGGTCATTCCTGCAAACAAGGTGCGCTAACCAATTCGAACACGTTGCCCTCACAGGGCATTACAAGCGACAGAAATACGACCGGAGAAGCCCCGAAATGAAAACGATGATTGCAATAGATCCAGACGCACTAGAAGCTCTGACCGTAGAGTTACAGAGACTGCACAAACGGCTTGATCAGGTTGAAATGGCCCCCCGCCCCGAATGGATCACCATAGATGATTGCGCAGCTCTCATTGGCAAGCACCGCAAAACAATTACGCGGCGAATTAAAGCAGGCGAGATTGAGGCGCGCGAAATGTGTGGCGAACGGATGGTCAGATTTAATCCAGACGCTTAGCAAGCTCAGTTGACGGGGCGTTATAATAGGTCAGCAATTCATTCAAATTCCGATGCCCTACCATCCGCGCCAACTCCAAGACCTCCAACTTACCCGCAAGCCGCGTGATCGCAATATGCCTGCTATCGTGAAACGTCAGATCAACAACAGCGGCCCTGTCCCTGAGTTTCCGCCACAGCACATCAAGCTGACGACTTGCTAACTCAAACACTAAATCAACCCCGGACTCGCCTTGAGAGGCGCGCAATGCCTCCAGCAATTCCACCGCGCGAAGCGACAAAGGCACATCACGCGCCGTGCCATTCTTAGTCACCAGCAAGCTGCAATATCGTGCTTGAAGGTCTACCCGCGACCACTCCAACCCAACAATCTCCCCTGCCCGCATTGCCGTTTCGATAGCGAACAAGAACGCATGAAATGCTCGCGCCGTGACCTTACCCAGATCGCCACCCGCTGATAGCGCCAGCCGCGCCAGTTCGTCGTCACTGATTACACGATCCCGTGCGGGCGGCTTGGATGGCTTGCGCACATCTGAAATAGTTTTTTTTCAATCAACCCCCATTCTGTACGCGCGACCGTCAAGACCCCAGAAAGGACATTCATTTCCCGATTTACCGTACCCGCTGCGACTTCCCTTAATCGCTGATCCCACCACTTAGCAAAATCGAGCGCCTGCAAATCCCCAATGTTGATCCGCGCAAAACTCTCAGACTTGAATCGGCGCAGGCGTAGAATTTCCCATTTCTCACCCTTTTTGTGCGGACTAACTTCATTTGCATATCGCTAAAGAATGTCAGAAAAAGGTATCGCTTGAGCAGTTGCGCCAGCGTTCAATATCTCATGCTCTTGATGTGCAGCGCAATCTTGCGCCGCGCGTTTGGACGGTAACACCTTAGTTCTCCGAACGCCTTTACGTGCGACATACGCCCGCCACCGCCCATCATTCAATTTTTCAAAGCTCGCCATTTACTCATCGCGGGTAATTTCTGTGTAAATGGTTGTCCATTTATGGCGGTCAGGCAAGGACAAAGCCACTCACCGCCACGCTAACACACCATAAGAATAAGGAATATTCGACGTATCAGGACATATTGGGAAGTGTGGTGGTGCACCGGAGGGGAATAACCTAGAACCTTTTTCCGCATCTGCGTTGCTTGAAGAATTAGAGGGTTGGACGGAAGTTCTTAGGGCTGAACCGGAGGTCCTCCACAGGTTGGCGGCCTTTACAGAGGCCGCGACAGGCGACCTCAGCGAGGGAGTTGATGCACCCGCGTGCGAGGAGCCATCGCCATGAGCGGGGTGTCTCGACCGGATTGCAACCTTGCGCCAACATTTCAGGCTGCGACAGGCCCTTCCCCCAAAAAGCGCAGGGCGTTGTCACCGCTGACGTTGCGCCTGACGCGCGAAGAACGGGATCGATTGGACAAGCTGGCGGTCGGGATGACCCTCAGTGCTTATGTGCGGGCTTGCGTCTTCGCGGAGGATGTAAAGCTGCGTAAGACGCGCCCCAAGGATATCGCCGACGAGAATAAAGCGGCGGCGGAAGCCTTGGCTTTACTTGGCCAATCGCGGATCGCCAGCAATCTCAACCAGCTCGCCCATCACGCCAACATCGGCGGGTTAATTGTGGGCGAAGTGGAGAAGACACAGATCGCTGAAGCCAATGCGCATCTTGCGGCCATTCGGGCGCTCCTGATGCAAGCCCTCAGCAAAAAGAAAAGACCCTCGTCGTGATCTTAGAGGCCAACGAACGTGGTTACGGCTCGGAACTTGCGCGGCATTTGTTAAATCCGCGCGACAACGATCATGTCACCGTGCACGCGATCAACGGGTTTGTTGCCGATGATCTTTTCGGAGCTTTCGCTGAGGCTGAAGCGATTTCCAATGCCACGCAGTGCCAGAAATATCTGTTTTCCCTGTCGTTGAACCCGCCGTTGGGAGCGGATGTTCCTGTTGAGGTTTTTGAAGAAACCATTGCGCAAGTTGAGAAACGCCTCGGTCTCTCGGGGCAACCCCGCGCCGTTGTATTCCATGAGAAAAACGGGCGACGACACGCGCATGCGGTCTGGTCGAAAATTGATGGGCATGCCCTCAAAGCCATCAATCTGTCACACTACAAACGCAAACTCTTTGGCTTGAGCCGCGAGCTTTACCTGACGCACAATTGGGAAATACCCGAAGGTTTTCGTGACACTGAGAAACGCGATCCGCTCAATTACACGCGCCAAGAAGCGGGCCAAGCCAAACGTGTGCAGCGTGATCCCAAAACGCTTAAGGCCATGTTCCGAGGCTGTTGGGAAGCGTCGGATTCCAAGACCAGTTTTGAAGCTGCACTGAAAGAACAGGGGTTTCTGCTGGCACGCGGGCAACGCCGCAGTTTCGTTGCTGTCGATGGTGACGGGAAGATCTGGTCACTGTCACGTTGGTGCGGCGTAAAACCAAAAGAGATGCGCACGCGGCTTGGACCTGAGCGTGATCTGCCCTCCACTCAAGATGTCTCTCGTGAAACGGCGGTGCTACCTAAACAGCCCGTTGATCCGCGCGGCACAGCGTTTGAGGCACGGCGTTGCAAATTGGTCGAAGGCCAGCGCGCGGAACGGGCGGCAATGTTGAAAGCGCAAGAAGAGCGGCGATTGGCGGAGATCAAAGCCCGACAAGCCCGCCTGCCGAAAGGCCTGCGTGGATTGATGTCGCGTGCGACGGGCCAATATCAGACAACCCTGCAGCGGTTTGAAGAAGAAACGCGCGAGGCCAAACAGCGCAACCGCGCCGCACAACACGCCCTCGTCACCAAACATCTGACGGAACGCCAAACCCTCACAAGGGACGGTCAGAGGCAAGCCCTGACATCCGCATTTCACAACGGTCGGCAATCCGACCCCAAGCAGGCGCTTGTTGTACACGGCGACGACCTGCCCTTCTCCAAAGAACACCTGATCAAATCGCCAGACCTGATCGTGGGGCACATTTCTCAAACGAAAGCATCCTTCAAACGTATTGATGTGCTGCGCGCCCTGGCCAAACGCATCGATGATCCAGTGGTGTTGCAAAAAACGGCTGACGTGGCGATGCGTGCGCCCGAATTGGTGCGTTTACCTCAGGACGGCGCGACACCTGCCTTCACCACGCGCGCTTATCAAAAAGCCGAACGATCTCTGGATTGCGCAGTGCAATCCATGTCTGCATCTGGCGGGTTCGCCGTAAATCAGTCTCACGTCAAACGCGCCGCTCAAACCCAGAACGCTGAGATGCGCCGCGCTTTTGGCGGAACATTAAGTAGAGAACAACGTAACGCATTGGATCATGTGCTGGGAGACGAACACCTCTCATCTGTGGTCGGCCTTGCAGGCTCGGGCAAAAGCACACTACTCGCGACGGCGCGCGATGCCTGGGCGCGTCAAGGCGTGACAGTACATGGTGCCGCCTTGGCCGGAAAAGCCGCCGAAGAGTTGGAGCATGCCTCTGGCATCACAAGCCGAACGCTCGCGTCGTTAGAGCTGTCCTGGAAAAATGGGTACGCCCCCATCGCACGGGGCGACGTTCTTATTGTGGACGAAATTGGCATGGTTGGCACGCGGCAACTTTCCCGCATCGCGACCAAAATGAACGACATCGGTGCGAAACTGGTTCTGGTCGGTGATCCTGATCAATTGCAGCCCATTGAGGCTGGCACGCCCTTCCGGCGCATCACAGAACATCACGGCGCGGCGCGTCTCACCGAGATTCACCGCCAGAAAGCAGATTGGCAGAAACAGGCTTCCCGCGATCTGGCTGCGGGCGATCTCACCAAGGCTGTTGACCAATACCGCGAACGCAATGCAGTCACCCAAACTGATGATCGCGCAGCAACCCTTGAGGCGTTGGTGGAGACCTACGTCATGGATGTTGCGGCCAATGGCATGTCCAAATCGAGGCTGGCTTTTGCGCATAAACGCAAGGATGTGCATGCGTTGAACCAAGCCATTCGTGGCGCGCTGCGCGATGGGCCTGACGCAAAACCCGAGACATTATTCACAACCGCAACTGGCAATCGCGCCTTCGCAACCGAAGACCGCATCGTATTCACCCGCAATGACAAGGACATCGGCGTGAAGAACGGCATGCTGGGAACCGTGACTTCTGCACAAAATGGCAAAATATCCGTGGCGCTAGATGGTGACGTCAAACGGCACGTGCGCTTTGATCCCCGTCAGTTCCAAAACTTCGATCACGGCTATGCCGTCACCATCCATAAATCCCAAGGCGCGACGGTGGATCAAGCCTACGTCCTAGCGTCCCGCACAATGGACAAGCATCTCGCTTACGTCGCAATGACCCGCCACCGCGATGAGATGAAGCTGTTTGTGAACAACGAGGACCGCCCCGCCTGGGCGATGGATCAGCAACGTCACACCATTCGCAGATCAATCCGCACCCGAGACGGCCCGTCAATGGGGTGAGGTTGGCGAACGGTTTACACACAGCAGACATTGGTGCAGGGCGCAGCCAAGGTCAGGAAGGAGCCCAATGTATGTACCGGCTGCTGTTCGCAAGTGTTCAATTGCACGTCTTCGGGAATGCCTGACGTGTCCTTTGCGCAAGCTCGGAAATCTCGGGCAAAGTGGGCCGCTGTTCTGTTGCAAAGCTTAGACCCTATACGGGAGCGGCAGAAGATCAAGGACGCCGAAACCGCCTCTCAAAGTGACCCGACATTCGAGGAAATGGCAAAGGCAACCTTTGAGGCGAAAAAGGAGACGCTGCGCGGTGATGGCACCAGAGGACGCTGGTATTCCCCTCTTCGTATCCACGTGATCCCAAAGATAGGATCAATCCGAGTATCTCAACTGCATCAGCGCGACATGCATGACGCAATCAAGTCAATTTGGCGCAGCAAGCACGAAACAGCAAACAAGGCCCAGTATCGGACGCGTATGGTCATGCCCCATGCCCGCTTGTCAGGCTATGACACCGATCCGTTCATTTGCGATGCCGCAACTATCCATTTGGAAACCAGCACGTGACACCGCGTTTTCAGGTTGTGATATCAGCAGCGCGGGCCAAGAATCTGGGTAGTTTAGATGGGCCTTTGGCTCAGCTTTGACCCGTCTATTTTGTAGTTGCCTTGCACTGATGGGACATTGCGCCTCGTGACTCTTCACTCATGGTAGAATGTCGTTTATTTTTCGGCTACCTAGTGAACTTCTTGTTGCCTTGTGTAACCGCTATGAGCAGTCTTTAAAAATATCGTC
>JAWSVL010000053.1:0-7732 GCA_033851935.1 Sulfitobacter sp. | reverse complement strand
CATTAATAGTCTCCAACCCCAATTTTCGACACGCAGCCATATAAGGACATTTTGGGAGGTGTGAAAAGTTAAATTTGCTGTTAATTTTAGTGGCTTATGGCTCACGAAGTTGCGATTTGTGGCTATGTTGATAATGAGGCAAGGTAACCGCTGGGACGGGAACTTGAATCACGATACGACAAACCTCAAAAGGCATTCCCATGACATCTATCAAAACCAGTTTTCCCGGCCATACCGGAAATGATCTCTCCGCGCGTTTGGATTTTCCAGCTGGTCAGGTACGTGCGTTTGCGCTTTTTGCCCATTGTTTCACGTGTTCAAAGGATATTTTGGCGGCCAAGCATGTTTCGGTCGAACTGGCGCGCATGGGCATCGCGGTGCTGAGGTTTGATTTCACCGGATTGGGATCGTCAAAAGGTGAATTTGGTTCCACCAATTTTTCATCCAATGTTGAGGATTTAGTTATTGCCGCAGATTACCTGCGTGATAATCATCAGGCACCTTCATTGTTGATTGGTCATTCTTTGGGAGGCGCTGCTGTTCTAGCCGCCGCGTCTAAGATTCCAGAAATTGCAGCGGTTGCGACCATTGGTGCGCCATCCGACACGCAACATGTGCTGCATAACTTTGATGCAAGCCTTGATGATATTGAAAGAGATGGCGTGGCTGAAGTGTCTCTTGCTGGTAGATCGTTCAAGATTGAAAAACAGTTTTTGGATGATGCTAAAGCGACCAATCTTGAAAGCGCAGTCGCCAGTTTGAAAAAACCATTGTTGGTGCTTCATTCCCCAACAGATCAAACGGTTGGAGTCGAACATGCCGGAATTATTTTCGGACATGCGAAACATCCCAAAAGCTTTGTATCATTGGATGGGGCAGACCATTTGCTGACAAAGAAAAAGGACGCGCAGTTTGCGGCTGAAGTCATTTCCGGTTGGGCCAGTCGTTATATGCCCGCCGCACCTGTGCTGAAAGAAGGAGCCCGCGAACGTATTTTGATTGCGGAAACTGGCGAAGGAAAATTTCAACAAACAGTTATTGCCGGTCAACACAGCCTGTTTGCCGATGAACCAGAAAGCTATGGCGGCATGGATACAGGTCCAACGCCCTACGATTTTTTGGGCATCGCCTTAGGCACATGCACCGCCATGACATTGAGAATTTATGCGGAACGCAAAGGAATGGAATTGGGAAAAATAAGTGTCGATGTTTCCCATAATAAAGTTCACGCTCGTGATTGCGAAGAATGCGATGATGCGACACAAGCCACGGCAAAACGCATCGACCGGTTTGAACGCACAATTCGTATTGAAGGCGGAGGCGTGGAGGCGCTGGAACAAAAACTCATAGAGATCGCCAATAAGTGTCCCGTTCATAAAACACTGGAAGCAAGCTCTGCTGTCGCGACTTTGGTTGATTTCAACTAACAGATAGCCTTGCCCCCGCGCTCTGCATTTGCCAAAACGGGTTCAACTTACAAGGAGCCCGAAATGCAATTTGCTACGATCAACGGCGTGACACTTCATTACCAAGTCATCGCCGCGCCAGATGACAAACCCACTTTGGTTTTTTCCAATTCTCTTGGAACAGACTTTCGTATCTGGCGCGATTGCATCGTGCGTTTGGTAGGGGAATTTTCGATTGTTTTATACGACAAGCGTGGCCACGGTTTGTCGGATGTGGGCAAGTCGCCCTACAAAATTGATGACCATGTGGCAGACCTTGCCGGATTGCTCGATCATCTGGGCGTTTCCAATGCGGTCGTTTGCGGATTGTCGGTTGGCGGGTTGATTGCACAGGGGTTGCTCTACACGCGGCCTGACCTCGTTCGGGCGTTGATCTTGTGTGACACGGCTGCAAAAATTGGCGACGATGCACTCTGGGCAGAACGTATTAAAACCATTGAAGACAAAGGTATAGAAGGGTTCGCTGATTCAATCTTGGAGCGCTGGTTCACCAAAGACTTTATAACCAATCAACTCACAGAATTGGCGGGTTATCGCAACATGGTGACACGCACGACCAAGGAAGGTTACTTGGGAACTTGCGCCGCCTTGCGCGACGCAGATCTGCGTGAGGCCGCGAAAGAAATCAAAGTTCCGACAATTTGTATAGTTGGCGAAGAGGATGGCTCAACTCCGCCGGAGCTGGTTTTGGAAACAGCAAAAATGATACCCAATGCGCGTTTTGAGAAGATCGCAAAAGCAGGACATATTCCGTGCGTCGAGCAACCGGAAGTTCTGGTGGAAATTTTCCGTGCATTTATGAAAGACGCCGACATTAGCTGATGTTGTCTAAAGGAGAATAGGGCATGTCTTACACGCCATATAACGCCCCGTTGCTTGCTGGTTTATTGGGTGACAGAGAAATTGCCGGACAATTTTCCGTGCAGCTTGAGTTGCAGTGTATGGTGCAATTTGAATTGGCCTTGGCTAAGGCGCAGGGCGTTGAAGGCGTGATCCGCAGCGAAGCTAGCCAGGCCATTCAAGTGGCGTTGCCGTCGTTCAAACCGGACTTAGAAAAGCTCGGTCAGGGCACAACGCAAGATGGTATTGTGCCTCCGCAGCTCGTGCGCCAATTGCGAGAGCATGTGGGTGAGGCCTATGCAAAAGAATTGCATTTTGGTGGCACCAGCCAGGATGTGACCGACACCAGTGCGATGATGAGACTGCGTGATTGCGTGAGGGTCTTGAGCACACGGTTGGAAAATCTAATTGCAGATTTCGCAAAGCTGAATGATGAGCAGGGCAATGAACAAGCCATGGCCCGCACTCGCATGCAGCGTGCTTTGCCTATTCCATTTTCTGTCCGCATTGCAGCTTGGCGTTCACCGCTTGAACATCTGCTGGTAACGAGACCAACGAACTTTCCTTTGCAATTGGGTGGTGCCTCCGGTCAGCTCGACAAATTTGCAGACAAGGCCGTTGCGGTGCGTGCCGCTATGGCCGAAGATTTGAAGCTCACGGACCCAAAGGGGCATTGGCATACCAATCGTTTGCCGATGATTGAAATCGGAAATTGGTTGGTGGCTGTCAGTGGGGCACTTGGAAAATTTGGTCAGGACATGGTTCTGATGGCGCAGAACGAAGTCGACGAAGTGACATTTTCGGGGGCCGGAAGTTCATCTGCGATGCCGCACAAAAACAATCCGGTGAAAGCCGAAACATTGGTGACGCTGGCACGCTTTAATGCCGGATTGATTGGCGCATTGCATCAGGCACAGGTCCATGAATACGAGCGCTCCGGCGCGGCATGGGCACTGGAATGGATGCTCATGCCACAATTGGCGGTGGCAGCGGGCGCGAGCCTGCGAAATGCATCTGAGCTCTTGGCATCGTCGAGCTTTAAGTTTTCCGACTAATTTTGGCAATTCAAACTTTGTTTCGAAATCACTGAACACCGGTCGCTTGACATTTAGCTTTACATTGAACTAAATAGTTTGATGTAAAGCTAATTAACGCAAGGTATCGATATGAACGAAGTTTTGAATTCCATGAGTCGTAGAAAATTCATCGCAATCGCTGGTGGTGGAGTTGTTGTGGCCGCTGGCCTTGGTATCGGTGCAAATGCCATGCGGACACCCACGAGTGCCCTCAAACCTTGGCAACAGGCTGGCAGCGGTTATCAGGAACCGCGCAAACGGGCACTTTCCTACGCCATTCTTGCGCCCAATCCGCACAACCGCCAGCCGTGGAAAATCGATCTGTCATCGCCGAATACAGTTGTGCTGTCCGTAGATACAGATCGGTTGTTGCCGCACACCGATCCTTTTAACCGGCAAATAACAATCGGTCTTGGATGTTTTTTGGAAGTCATGGCCATGGCGGCTGCCGAAAATGGTTACAAAGTGGATTTCGAACTTTTTCCCGAGGGGCACAATGACAAGGCCTTGGACAAGCGACCCGTTGCGATCTGTAATTTCCAAGCAGACGAAAATGTGACGCCAGACCTGCTCTTTGCCCACGTTTTGAAAAGGCAGTCGCTCAAAGAACCTTATGATTTATCGCGTTTGGTTGAGGCAGAAAAACTAACCGCAATCGCTAATGTTGGGAAACATTCGACGGGCATCGGCACCAACAATGACAAAGCTGCGGTCGAGAAAATGCGTAAAATCACCACTGATGCAATGAGATTAGAAATCGAAACGCCGCGAACTTATCAGGAAAGCATCGACCTGTTTCGCATCGGCACGGCAGAAATTGAAGCCAACCCCGACGGTATAGATTTTTCCGGCCCGTTATTTGAGACTCTGGGATTGTTTGGATTGATGAGCCGAGAAGGTGTTAAAGAAAAGGGATCAGCCCAATATGAGCAGGGCGTTGCTGCGGTCTTAGAAAACACCAAAACCGCCATGGCGCACATTTGGCAGGTAACACAAACCAATACACGGTTTGACCAGATTGCCACTGGTCGCGACTGGGTGCGGATAAACCTGGCAGCCACAGCACAAGGGCTTGGCATCCAACCGCTGAGCCAAGTCTTGCAGGAATATATCGAAATGGAGGGTCATTACAAACAAGTGCATGATCTGTTGGCACCCGATGGTGGGACGGTGCAAATGCTGGCTCGTTTGGGCTATGGTGAGCGTGTGGCGCAAAGTCCACGTTGGCCGCTGGAGGCCAAAATCATCGGGTAGAGTGGCTTGGACGACGACCAAAAACAGATATTTCAATTCTTCAACGAGGTGGCGATCATCAGTCAATTGTCCACCACCTTGATGAACCGGCAATTGCCGGACGGTCTTCATCTGTCACATTTTGGCGTGCTCAATCATCTCACCAGATTGGGCGATGGCAAAACACCGTTGAGCATAGCCAATGCCTTTCAGGTGACTAAAGGCAACATGACCAACACCCTGACGAAACTTTCGAGCAAGGGATATATACGCCTAGCGCCCCACGCAAAAGATGGCCGCAGCAAACTGGTTTTTATGACCGACGAGGGCAGGGTGTTTCACAAACACGCGATGGAAAGCCTGATGCCCACAATTGAAAAATTGAGCGGAAAATTGAACGCGGACGCCATGATAAGAATGGTGCCGGACTTAGCGGCGGTGCGTCAGGTTTTGGATGAAAATCGCGAGGATTAGCGTCCCACAAATTCATTAACCTGATTTGCCACCCATTCCGGCTTCTCATGCAAAATCCAATGACCTGAACATTCGTTTTCTCTCACGGTCAAATCAGCCGCAAACTCGCCCAAATCAGTTCGAGCCTCTGGCAGCAGGGCAACATCCTGCAAACCCCACAGCAAAAGATGCGGCATGGAGATTTTATATTTCTCGCGCATGGCTTCGGTTATTTCTAACTGCTGACCCGCATCGCCACTTTTCGGCACCTGCATAGGAGAAGCACGATACCAGTTGAGCATGGTTGCTACTGTTCCCGACCCTTGCCACGCGGTGCAATAAGCCGCTTTAATCTCGTCTGTTAGCCACGGGGCGGCGGAAAATTTCTCAAACATATTCAACAAGCGTCTGAAATTTTCACCGGCCAATTGATGTTCCACATCTGGCTGGCAAAAATAGTTGATATATTGGCTAGCGTCCGTCTGCGCGCCACCTGCCATCAGCGCTTTTTGAAAGCAAATGGGATGAACTCCGTTGGCAATCACAAGGTGAGAAATTTTGTCGGCATGGCGCATGGCCAGGGCGTAGGCGACCGATGCTCCCCAATCGTGACCACACAAAGTCACCTTTTGATCTGGCGATATTTGCTCAATCAATGCTGCCATATCCGCCACCAGATGTTTGGTTTCATAAGCTTCAATTTCAGCAGGTTTGCTGGACAGGTTATAGCCACGCTGATCTGGCAACACGACGCGGTGGCTCTCGATAAAATGCTCGGCCACGGGTGCCCAAGACGCCCAATATTCAGGAAAACCGTGCAGCATCAAGATGACGGGCGCGCCTTTTGGTCCTGCCATTTTCACATGCAGGGTTTGCCCATTGGCCTCGATCATGTGGGAAGTAAAGGTCAATAGAGCGTTTCCTCTTGGCGTTTTGGCAGCGCTGCGTCGTATTCTTCGGCATCAAAAGCGTCCACAACAGAGCGCACCAGCTCGCCTGCGCTGGGCAAAGTTTTGGGATCAACCTGTGTTTCCACATTCCACAACCCTGCACGTTTTAAGGCGCGGGCACATTGGAAATAAATCGTGTCGATTTCAATTGCGATGGCGCAGGCAGGAAGTATTCCATCCACCGAAAAACTTGCCAACAATTCAGGATTGATAGAAATATGAGCGCGGCCATTAACACGCAAAGTTTCATTGACGCCGGGGATGAGAAACAACAACGCAACCCGTTCATCACCCACAATGTTGCGGATCGTATCGAGCCGATTGTTGCCGCGACGGTCGGGAATGGCAATTGTGCGGTCATCCAATATGCGCACAAAGCCTGGCTCATCACCACGCGGGGAACAGTCCATGCCCTCTGGCCCAAGGCTGGAAATTGTGAGAAAAGGCGAGGCTTCAATTAGCTTTCGATAGGTCGCATTAAGGATCGGCGTTTCTTTGTCCCACGATGTTGCAGCAACTTTGCGCGGGTAAATTTCGTCGATGTGTTCTTGGCTGGTAACTTTGTGATTGCTCATAATTCCCCACATAAAAAAGGCCGGAATAAACCGGCCTCTCTTAGATTACATATTTGGATAAACAGGACCTTCGCCACCTTGCGGCGGCACCCATGTGATATTTTGGTTCGGGTCTTTGATGTCGCAAGTTTTACAATGCACACAGTTTTGCGCGTTGATGACATAGGTCGCGTCTTGCGCGCCATTTTCTGCCGCATCGCCGTCTTTGTTGACCCATTCATAAACACCGACAGGACAATAGCGTCGTGACAATCCACCAAATTCCATGAACTCGGAAGTGAATTGAAGCTTCGCATCTTTCAGATGCAAATGTTTAGGTTGGTCTTCGGCATGATTGGTGTTTGACAGAAAGACCGAAGAGGATTTGTCGAAGGTCAATTTGCCGTCAGGCTTCGCATATTCAATCGGCGAATGTAGTGAAGCCGGTTCGGTCGCCTGATAATCTGCTTTGAGATGTTTCATGGTTCCAAATGGTGACCAACCGCCCAGCAGGGAGGTAATCCACATATCTACACCGGAAATCAAAGTGCCCAACACCGCACCATATTTGGTGACGATAGGTTTCACATTGCGTACCGGATTCAAATCGCGGCCCACATCTGACTCGCGCCATGCTTCTTCATAGCTGGAAAGTTCATCATGGGCGCGCCCATCTTTCAGCGCCGCTGCCACGTGCTCTGCTGCCAGCATCCCTGACAACATGGCGTTGTGGCTGCCCTTAATGCGCGGCACATTCATGAAGCCTGCAGAACACCCAATCAACACGCCGCCGGGGAATGAAATACGCGGCACAGATTGCCAGCCGCCTTGGGTCATCGCACGGGCACCGTAGGAAATGCGTTTGCCGCCTTCCAACAGTTCCGCGATGGCTGGATGGGTTTTGAATTTTTGGAATTCATCAAACGGCGACAGGTAAGGGTTCTTGTACCCAAGCGCCACAACATAGCCCACATAGATTTGATTGTTGTCGATGTGATAGATGAACGAGCCGCCATCTTGAGTGTGCTTAAGCGGCCAACCCAGCGTATGCACAACCGTGCCTTCGCGATGTTTGTCAGGATCAATTTCCCAAAGCTCTTTAAAGCCAAGGCCGAATTTTGGCGGATCAGATTTTTCATCCAATCCAAATTTGCTGATAA
>JAWSVL010000022.1:0-220186 GCA_033851935.1 Sulfitobacter sp. | reverse complement strand
TGGACTTACAACAACGAGCGACCGAACAGGGGCATCGGCGGCATCGCACCCCCCATGAAACTGAAAACAGCCGCCTAAATGCTACGGCTGAACCCCATTAAAAATGGGAGATTGCCATGGGATCAGATTTTGCACCTAATTTGTTTGCGCGCATAATCGTTCCAACTCTTCTAAACCTCGCCGTGTTTAATCGCGATTATCAGGCACGTTTGAACCAATTGATATTGGCGATGGATTAGTTGCATGGCAGGAGTAGCCGGCCCCGGTATCTGTCGATAACGCGCGGGTTCTTACGAAACATGTATTTCTGATACTATCAGGTTGGAACAGGTGCTTTGTTTGGAGCGTCTCCGCGGAACGCAGTCGTTTCTAAGCAAGTCTGACCACCAGAGCTGGCAGTCATAGGCTTGACCGGCTGAAGGGCACAGGGCACTCGTCACAGAAGTCATCATTCTATAGTGCCGCCAATCGCTACCCTTTGTCAGGATGACTGCATTGCCCGACGAAACTGCCATCCGAAGTGGTGTTTGCAGGGTCTGATTGCGGCCCTTAGCGGACATTGGTAGTCCTTGCGGCTAAGGTCGTCTCTGAGCCCAGAGACACTGATGACTGCGTTAACAACAAACGGCTACTATGGGCAGATAGTGTGCTTTGCAATGTCGCGCGAACAGCCCAGTGCGGACATTAGTCGCAAGTTATTTATTGCCGAGCGGCGTCTCAAAAGCATACATTACCGGTAGGTACAGAACCATTCCTATGCTAATTTGTGACCTTTTTGGAATTTGACAAAATCCGAAAGTTAAAATCGAATACTGAAGTTTCTCGTTTAGGATCAGATATTTTATACCATCCAAAAAAGCGCCGCTACGGTTAGGCAACCGATGAATGCTGTCTCCACAACCAAAAGTGAAATTGCGGGCAAACCGACATTGATCACTTCTTTCAGTGCGGTCTTCATCCCTACCGCCGCAATTGCTGTCAGCAGCGCCCACCGAGAAATCTCCGCGGCCAAGGTGGTCAAGGATGATGGGAAAAAACCGAAAGAATTAAGTGCGACGAATATTGCAAATGCAACTACAAATGAGGGGATCAAAGGCGGGCGTTTCGCGCCATCTTGGTTGGTTAGGCTGACTCGCCTGATGACGATTGATGCGATCAGAATGACGGGCGCAAGCATGGCTACCCGAATAAGCTTTACGACCGTCGCTACATCACCAGCATCTTCAGAGATCGAAAAACCGGCGCCCACGACCTGTGCCACGTCGTGGATCGTCGCCCCAAGAAAGATGCCAGCTGTCTTTGTATCGTAACCTAATGCATCCGCAAGGATAGGATAGACGATCATAGCGAACGTCGACAGGATGGTGACTCCAACGACTGTAAACACCAACCGTTCTTCCGTCCGATCATCCCGAGGTAAAATGGCTGAGATCGCCATGGCCGCCGATGCACCACAAATGGCCACTGAACCTGCGGATAGAAATGCGAATCGTGATCCGTGGCCAAACAGGCGTGCGATCAGCAAACCAAAAAGGATCGTCGCGATCACGCCTCCGATGACGAGACCAACAATTGGCCAACCAAGGTCAGCCGCCATATCAAAGCTAATCCTCATCCCAAGAAGCGCGACACCGAAGCGTAGAACAGATCGCGCCGAAAAGGCGATACCAGATTGGCAATGAGAGTCTTCGGATAGGAAATTCAATGCAATGCCAAACAGAAGTGCCATCAACATTGCTGGTGCGCCGTAATGGTCGGATATGAATTGGGCAGCCAAAGCGATGAGCGCCGAGATGAGGAAACCCGGAAATAACGAACGTACGTTCAACAAACCGGTAGAGAAAGTATGCATAGCGAAAAGCCGCCCTTTTTGTCGCGAACGACTTGTTGTTGTTTACTCAGAGAGAAGAAGATTTCAGAGAGCCGTACGTCGTCTAAGTTACGACGCCTCATCTGTATCGATTAGACTGAAGGATCGCGTCTTGCCGCATCGCAAAAGATGCTTACCGTCCGGCCCCGCGATCACCGATAATCCAGAATAAGTTTGATCCCCCTCAACGCCGCACAGGTTTGCGTATGTCACTGTCACCGCATTTTCCAATGCGCGAGATCGTAAAGTGACATCAGACACATCAGCATATTGATCTGGATTTGCTGTGGGTACAAAAATGTGCTGAACACCCTGCCCTGCCAACTTTCGCGCAGGTTCAGTAAACTCGATGTCGTAGCAAATCAGAACCCCACAGAGAGTGTCACGAAAGGTAAAGACACAGTCCTGATTAGCTGACTCAAAGATCTCTTTTTCTTGTGGGCCGAACAAATGATGTTTGCGGTAATGCGCAATTTTGACGCCATTTTCGTCAAACACGCTCGCCGCGTTGTAAATGACATCCCCTTCCCGCTCGGCCCAGCCGAAGACAATACCGCAATTCGCATCCGCTGCCATATGCGACACCGAAACCTCCCAAGAACCGCCCTGTACCTGCGCCAGCGCACGTATGGCTTCAGGTTGATTATAACCTGGGAACAAAAGTTCCGGTAAAACGCAGATATCGGCCTGCCCAGCTGAGGCCATCGCCAAAGCAGAACGTACCTCGGATAAGGCGATAGCCACGTCCCCCGCAGGGGACGTGCATTGGTGGACCGCAATTTTCATCGACGCACCTTACAGATTACCAAGGTAACGATCACGTTCGACGTCGGTCACTTGATGTTCAACAAACGCGATCTCACGGCGCGCCTGTTCGATCAGGATATCATAGCATCCGTCCCCCAGAACACCTCGCACAAAACCGTCCGTTTCGGCGGCATCGACAGCGTCGCGCAAGTTGAGAGGCAGCGCAGGATCGTCACATTCGGAATATGCATCGCCTTCGGTGGCAGGACCCGGTTTCATACCTTGTTCGATCCCGTCAAGACCTGCAGCGATATCGCAAGCCAGTAAGTAATAGGGGTTACAATCAGCAGATGCGTCGCGTTTTTCAACCCGTACTGCTTTGTCCGCGCCCTCAATAACCCGCAAGGCAACGGTACGGTTGTCATGACCCCAGCTCGCGTTGACGGGACAGAATGTATAGGGCTGGCGACGGCGATATGCATTGGGAGTTGTTGAGGATACAAACGACGTTGACCCGATCCGTTTTTGCATCCCTGCAAGGAACGACATTCCCATTTCGTTTAGCTTCCCGTCCTCAGCAAAGGCGTTCTTACCGTCTTTCCAAACCGAGTAATGAGTGTGGAACCCGCTCCCGGCCTCATCAATGAACGGTTTTGCCATAAACGTAGCAATATAGCCGTGTTTTTGGGCGATCTCTTTGACCAGCGTGCGGAATAAAACCACGTTGTCTGCGCTGGATAATGCTTCGGAATAGCGCACGTTCACTTCTGCTTGGCCAGCAGCATATTCAGGGTTTGATTGCTCTATCGGAATTCCCATCTCGATCAAATCATCGCGGATCGGACCCAGAACATGCTCCATCTCGGATTGACGATTGATGCCGTAAACCTGAATGCCTTCTTGCCGCGGCAATTTGGTTTCGGGATCAAGCAGATAGAACTCCAGTTCGGAGCCAACCTGAATTTCCAAGCCCATTTCCTTGGCGCGTTCCAACTGCCGGATCAACACCTGACGCGGGTCAATTGGAACAGGTTTGTGATCCATTCCTTCGCTGTAGCCTAGACACATCGCAACACCCGGTTCCCACGGAATCGGCACAGGTGTCGTACTTGGGTAAATGTGCATGTCGACATAACCGTTGCCAAAACTGCAATAGGGCGTGTCCCAGATATCACAGGTCATATCCATGGCATAGATAGCGGCAATGATCGCACAACCGTCTTCACAGATCGTGTCCCAGTGAGCGGCAGGAATACGTTTCCCGCGCATGACACCGTTGATATCACCAGTGCCAAATACGACGGTCTTGGTGCCTTCGGGAAGTGGAATTATTGGTTTAGTCATGTAGAAGTCCTTGTTGGGTTATTTTGCCTCTGCGGGCACAAATTCAGGGGGTGAAAACACCGTTATGGGGGGAAGTGGATCGTCAAAGCGGGTGACCTCGACAAGCGTAGAGTGCGCCGTGGGTCCCTGTCCTAATGTTGATGTTCCGGCATCCCGCGTGAGAACATTAGGGTTGCCGTGAACACACATCGCTAACGGATCACCTGGCGTTTCGGGATCGTACCATGCACCTGTTGACAGCTGGATTACGCCAAGTTTGATGTCATCCGACAACACAGCCCCAGCGAGGCAAGAACCACGCGCATTAAATAGCTTTATCACGTCGCCCGCTTTGATACCGCGTGCAGCGGCATCAGCGGTGTTCAGCGTAGCAGGTTCGCGTCCTTGGATTTTTGATGCAACACTTGTCGCACCGCAATCCATTTGACTGTGCAGCCGCGTTTTGGGTTGGTTACTAATCAAATGCAACGGATAGGTTTCAGCAGCCTTGCTACCTCGCCATTCGTAGCTGTCCAGCCAGACTGGATGGCCGGGAAAATCAGGATCGCCCCATCCCGCGATGACATCGCTGAAAATTTCTATTTTGCCTGATGGGGTGCTAAGCGGATGGGTCGTTGGATCGGCCCTAAAATCAGACAGCAAAACACTCGGTGTTTCTGAGATTGGCCGAACGTGTGTGCCGTCTCGAGTGAGATCGGCAAGATCAGGCAATGCAATGCCCGCCGATTTACCAGCCTGCTGCGCTTCGTCCCAAATGTGCGAGACCCACTCATCCGCGCTACGCCCTTCAGTAAAGGCATCCACGAAACCCAATCGCTCTGCCAGTCCTGCAAAAATGGCATAGTCATCACGGGCTTCACCCTGTGTGGGAATAGCCGCGTCCATATGCGTTATGAGCGGATCCCAACGCACCATGGAGATGTCTCGCCGTTCAAAACTAGAGGTCGCTGGGAAAACAATATCAGCATGACGGGCAGTGGCAGTCCACCAGACCTCGTTCACAATGATGGTCTCAGGCTGCTGGAACCCACGCACCAATTTTCCAAGGTCCATCTGGTGGTGAAACGGATTGCCACCGGTCCAATACACCAAACGCAGATCGGGATAAGTGCGGTCTTGGCCGTTGAAGCGGTAAGGTTGGCCGGGGGAGAGCAACGCATCGCTGATACGCGCAACTGGGATTGGGTTCGGTACCGGATTTTTTCCTTGTGGAAAGGCAGGGAACCGGATGGCATGCGTGGGGTTCCCAACACCGTTGGCGCAGCCATACCCAATCCCAAACCCACCGCCTGGCAACCCGATCTGCCCCAGCATCGCGGCCAAAACGATAGCCATCCAACAAGGCTGTTCGCCGTGATCTGCCCGTTGTAGCGCCCAGGCGACCGTAATCATCGTGCGTCCAGCCGCCATACGTTTAGCGAGATCTGTAATGGTCTGTGCAGGAATGCCGCAAAGGGATGCAGCCCAATCCGGTGTTTTCGGAGTGCCATCCGCCTGCCCCAGAAGGTACGGTAGGAAACGGTCATAACCGGTGGTGTAATGTCCAAGAAACGCCAGATCTGCCAGCCCTTCGGTGTGGAGGACATAAGCCAACCCAAGCATCAGCGCAGTATCACTGTTGGGATGTGGCGCAATCCAAGTAGCGTCACAAATTTCTGGTCCATCGGTACGAATAGGACTGATATTGATAAACTCAGTCCCGCTTGCTCGTGCCTTACCCAACCATTCTTCAAGCGTATGGCGCCCAACACCGCCTGCATTGATGTCGGCGTTTTTCAACGACATACCGCCAAACAACACAACCAAATCGGCATGACCCGCAATTGCGTCCCATGATGTGGCCTCATCCAGAACCATTTTTGAAAACGGACCAACAATATGCGGCATCAAGGCACTCACGGCGGCGTAACTATAGGTGTCCGTCGACGCCGTATATCCGCCGTAACAGTTCAGAAAGCGATGGACTTGGCTTTGGGCGTGATGAAACCGCCCCGCACTGGCCCACCCGTACGAACCGCCAAAGATCGACGCATTGCCGTGTGTATTTCGAACACGCTTCAATTCTGAAGCAGCAAGATCAAGCGCTTCGTCCCAAGGAATTTCTACGAACGGTTCTGTACCGCGCGCACGAGGGTTAGAATTAGTCGGGTCTTTTAGAAAAGTCGCACGGACTGACGGACGACGAATGCGCGTTTCATGGTGAATCGCATCGATCATGTTCCCGCCAAGATCAGAAGGGTCAGGATCGCCCTCAAAGGGCTTCACAGACTTCAGCCGTCCGTTTTCGCTGCGCACTTGGTAGGTGCCCCAGTGTGTGGATGTGTTTTGATGTTCTGTCATGGTTCCCCGCGTTCTTTGCGAAGATTGCCTTAATTCGAACCACTTATATATTGGGGTTAATTACTTCATACCTCCGTACAAATACGGAGGCTTCACACCTTGATCAGGCCCTTACGGATCGCGTAGCGCACAAGCTCCGAATTTGACGAAATTTGCAGTTTTTCACGCACGTTGGCACGGTAGGTATCAACGGTACGTTTGGAAATCCCCAGCTGCTCGCCTATTTGCAAGCTAGAATAGCCATCAACAACCAGTGTAACAACCTGAAGTTCCCGTGGCGTCAGGCCGTCGGTGTCATCAGTTTCTTCGCTTGCATAAGCCAGCTCAGAAGCGAGCGAGGGGCTTATAAACTTCTTACCATCAACGATAGAACGAACTGCACGCACAAGTTCGTCAAACGCATCAAGTTTTAGGACATACCCGTCAACTTGCGCCTCTTTGTGGGCCATTCTGAAGAAATCGGGATCAGTTTGCATGGTGACAATAAGCAGTGCAAAGACCATTCCGTCTGCTTGCAATGACTTACTGAGCTGGATACCATTTTGCTTTCCCAGTGAGATATCCATAATGACAACATCCGGTTTTAGCTTACCGATGACTCTGCGCGCTTCTCCGGCGTTTCCAGCTTGCCCAATAACTTGCATATCATCAGATGCGTTCAAAAGGGTAATTACCCCTTCACGGAACATTTGATGGTCATCTACTACGACGATCTTAATCATCCAACGTGACCTCCATTTTGATATTTGTTCCGCGACCCAGTGTACTTTCTAATACATAGACGGCATTTGCGAGTGATGCACGTTCCCGCATCGTGCTTAAGCCTAAACCAAGGTCACGCTTTTCCCCAACATTAAATCCTTGACCGTCGTCCGAAACCGAGAGTTTAAGGCGCCTTCCCACTGTATTCATTTCAACGCTGATATTGGTACATTCAGCATGTTTAATCGCGTTGCTTAGGCTTTCTTGATAGATACGGAATAGCTGCTCTTTTAGAGCAAATGGCAACTCAATCCTTTTGCTCACCGCGCAATCATACCCGATTTCAGTTGCGGCCAACGTTCGTTCAAGATGCCGCTCAATGGCGGCACCCAGCGTCTGATTGTGCAGAATAGACGGACGTATGTTTTCGATAATTTCCACGACGCCGACGTTCAGATCATCAATGGATTGGGTGAGATTTCCATACCGAGCATCGACCTTGTCTGCCGCGAGTATTTTCAGATGCAACCCCACCGCAGCGATGCCTTGCCCTAATCCGTCGTGCATGTCTCGTGCCATTCGTGCGCGTTCTAGATCACGAACCGTCACCAATCGTTCCGACAAATTCCCCAGATGGCGAGACATATCCTGATATCTTTGTGCGATCAAAAACAGGAAGGTAAAAGTCGTCAAAAGGTAACTGATTTGGATAGTACTCAAAGCATGCCACGGAGACGCGGCAACAAATTGATAAACATGCGCGACCAAAAGCACAGCCGCTAGGGCCCACATCAACATCACCTGAAATGTAAAACCACCTTGCGATTTGAGTGCCCGCAGCATGGTGTAAAGAACTAACACGACTGCGACAACATCGGTTGTCAGGTCCAGAAAGGGTAACCAAATAGGTGTCATCGCAACTGCGATCAACCCTATAGCCGTAAAGGTAACCCCCAGTGCCAGAGGGATTCCGCGGCCGGGTTGGCCAAGTATCTCGGCCTGAACCAGACGACAAAACAAAACCGTACACAGCAGCTTTCCCACCGTTAAGACACGTTCAACCCACGCAAAGCGCCCTCCGAGGTCGTAAAAGATGAGCGAATCCAGAAGGATCAAAATTGCCGCGACAAGTACAAATAGACCGAACCGCAAATTTGAAGGGCCTCGAAAGCCTGAAACGAACAAGAACCCACAGAATAATGCAATCAAAAGAAGGATACTAATCGCCGCCCCCTGTAAGATCTTGAGAGACGCCTCTATACTTCGTGCGGTCAATATTAGGCGATCCCTGTCATCGATTTGAATGGCGTCGACTGCAAAGGCTGAGGGCTCGGTCAGCCCCTCAACCGCCACAACGAGCGAGTTACTGCGGCTGAGGTTCATGAAGCTGTACCACATGCCTAACTTCGGTAACCCCATAAGGGACGGCTTACCTGCAGCATCAATACCATTGGGTGACAGAGCGCCTCCCTTCCCGATCAAGCGCCCATTCAGGTAGACCTCATGGGCCTGCTCAACCATTCCTAAATAGATTCCCAGATCGCGTGTTCGGTAATGCCATCCGATCGTAAAATCGATGCGATACCAGGAAACTTTGCCTTGCGGCGCATGAACCGATTTTGCCTTAACCTTGGCCCAATCTGCATCATCTAATGCGTCAATGTCAGGGCGAGAACCGACCGCAGAATACACCATCCAATCGCCATAGGCCAAAAGTTGGGGATCGTAGAAGTTCTCGGGCAGAACTACATCCTGTGCACGAGCTGCCTGTGCCCAAAGGCAGGTGATCAAAGTCAGGGCCCACATGCTTTGCCAGATGCTGCGACTAATACAACCTGCTATGTGTTGCGCTTTGACCACCAATCGAATTCACCTATTCCTTGGGTGCTCCCTGTGTTCGGGCCAGCGACCGGCGCCGCAAACTTTCAGCGACAATAATCAACAGCAGCCCAACCACGAATGTCACCGTTGCAAGCGCAGGGTAAAGCGGTGTGGACCCTAAAGCCATCCCAGAGAAAACGAAGGTTGGCAATGAACGCCCAGTGCCTGACAAACTGTAAGTGATGTAGAAATTCCCCCAAGACAGCAGGAAAGCAAAGATCGCAGCAGAGAAAATGCCAGGCCAAAGGATAGGGAACGTCACTTCGCGGAAAACCTCCCACGGTGAAGCACCGAAGTCTTGTGCGGCCTGTTCCAGCGTTGGGTCAAATGTGGCTGCCTGGACCGAGATAATAATCGTGGTAAATGGGACCAGATAGACGCAGTGCCCAATGATCGCTGTGAGCAGGTTGTTTGAGAAATCAAAGACATTTCCCAAAACTGAAAACCAGAGCAACAAGACCACGCCTAACAATAGCTGTGGGAAAACCAGTGGTGCCAAGGCAACCAGTTGAAATGCCTTTTTGCCGCGAAAATCGAAACGTACAAATGATTGTGCCGCCCCAAGACCAACTGCTGTTGAGATTAACATGGCTGAGAACGCGATGATTAGCGAGTTCATCGTTGCCGCACCAACATCGGGATTGGTGAATAAATCGCGATACCAATCCAGTGTCCAGCCGTCGAATGGCAGATTCAGATACCTACCCTCTTTGAAGGAGAACAAGATCAGGGTGAAAATCGGAATGTAGAAAAAGATAATGACTGCAGTGACGGACGAGATCAAACCCGCATTGATGAACCTTGCTTCAAAGGTCTTGTTCATGTCTGGCCCCTTTGGCGGAGATCCAACAGACGCGACGCCAGCAGGATCGTAATAACAGTGATCGAGATTACAACGATCGTGAGAGCCGACCCAAGAGGCCAGTTTATCCGTGTTTCAAACGTTTGCCGGATTAATTCAGCAGCCATCGGGTTCTTGCCCCCGCCCAGTACTTTGGGTTCTAGGAACGACCCAAGCGAAAGAACAAACACCAACAATGCGCCGGCCATTAAACCACTTTTGCTCAATGGCAAAGTTACCTCCCAGAAGGCACGGAACTTGCCAGCGCCGCAGTCATAGGCCGCGCGTAACAAGCTCCTGTCAATCATGTCGACCGATAGGAAAATGGTGAAGATAGAAAATGGCAACAACGTGTAGACCATGCCAAGCAGCGCAGAGAACTTTGAATACAAAACCCAATCAGGCAAGCTGGGCAACCCCAACCAACTCAAGATATAGTTTGCTGGGCCAGTCTGATCCAGAAACACGACCCACCCAAAGGTCTTCAGTACGGCATCGGTCAAAAACGCAAACACCAACAAAATTTTTATCGTCGTTTGCCAGCGTTTGAACCGCGTAACCAGCGCATAGGCGACAGGAAATCCGATAACCGCACAGACGATCACACAGGCGATTGCCATCAAGATCGTATTCCATAGAATTGACCAGTAGTATCTAGTTGTGAACACGTCTGTCCAAGTTTCAAGCGACCAGACCCATTGTACACGATAAAATTCAGTTTCCTGAAACGAGAGAGCGATTGTCATGCACAGCGGCACAATAAAAAACGCCGATTGTAGAAGGACACTGGGCAACGCGTGAAGCGCCACCATAAAACGGCTGGGTTCTAATGACTGGCTCATGAGGCGGCCTGAAATGTGTCAGTAGTCCGATCAAACAAGTGAGTATCCTCATCACGCCACCCAACCCGAATTTCGGCTCCGACGATGATTTGAGCGTCGATGTGGCCCTGTATTTCCAGCGTCATTAAGTGACCGCCATCCTTTGTGACAGCTTTGACTTGCGTCGTAGACCCGCGGTTGAATGTTTCGGACACAATGACGCCCAAAGTGACATCCAGTTCCTCACCGGCTCCCACCATATGTACAAACTCAGGTCGGACCATCAGATAGGCCTGCGGATGAACAGCAACTTCGGGACCGAAACTTGAGTGTCCCTGAATACCCGCCATGTCCGTCGCAACGTAGCCGTTGTTTTCAACAGAGACCGGAAACAGATTGGTCTCGCCAATGAACTCAGCGACAAATTTGTGGGTCGGTCGATAATAGATATCGTCGGGCGTACCTACTTGCAGCAACAACCCATCTTTCATGACGCAGATGTGGTCAGCCAGCATCATTGCTTCTTCTAGATCGTGTGTCACGTGAATGAACGTCACGCCCAAGCTACGGTGTAAACGTTTCAATTCTGCCTGAAGCACTTTCTTCAACTTCACGTCAAGTGCGCTCAACGGTTCATCGAGCAACAACAATTTCGGATGCGAGATCATCGAGCGGGCGAGCGCCACGCGTTGTTGTTCACCGCCAGACAGCTGTGCCGGATAGCGGGTCAGATATTCAGGCTTGAGCTGCATGAGCGCAATCATATCAAGCGTACGGCGTTCTATTTCCGCTTTGGGTACTTTGCGTAATTTCAGCGGAAAACCGATGTTCTCGGCAATTGTTTTATGTGGAAACAGAGCCAATTTTTGAAACACCATCGATGTGGGCCGGTCCGCGGGAGCCACACCCGTCATGTCTTCACCATCAATTATCAGCGTGCCTTCTGTGGCAGCTTCAAACCCGGAAATGACTTGCAAGAGAGTTGATTTACCACTTCCTGAAGGTCCCACAAGGGCAACAAACTCACCCTCTTTTACGGTCAGATTGATGCCGTGCAACGCCCGAAAGTTTCCGTAGTTTTTGATGACACCATCAATGGTGCAAATGTCGTTGGTCGAGATGTCAGCAGACACATGTATTCCTCTCACGCAGGTTTGATCCTGCCAACACAGTGGCAGGATCATAGGTCTTTAAAGGAGATCGTTTAGTTAGCGTTGGCGAGTTCTTCTTGCCAAATAACCAACATGTCATCGATGTTGGGTGCGACATTGTGCAAGACCGAATTTTCCCAAACCGTATCCACATAATCCAGCTGAAGAACCGACCGTTCTTCGTCGGTATACATGGCTTCAACTGCTTTGTTCGGTGATGGGTTTGATGTGAAATCGTTCAGCGTTAACGCATATGCAGCAGCTTCATCGGTTACATGCCGCAACATTGCCTTGGACAATTCGATGTCAGCAGGCGATTTGACAATCGCCGTGGCCTCAAGCCAGATAATACCCTTTTTGATGCCACCCGACGCTTCAGGTACGACTGCAACGATATTGTCGTAGCCTGCCTTGCGCAGACCTGATGTCGAATAAGTGCCTGTACCGACGAGTGTTTTAACAGACCCATCCAAAAGCGCCTTTTGCGACAAGCTCAGGTCAGAGAATAGCGCGCGAGAGTTCGCGAAGAGAGCCCGCAGAACTTTGCGGATTTCGTCCAATTCGGGTTTGCCCAATTCTTGATATGGATCAACACCAGCATGCAAAGCCATAGGCATGATAGGCCAGTCGCCCCAATCCATGATACCGATCTTATCTTTGTTTTTGCGATCAAACGCCGCATCCCAACTGCGCCATTCGTCAGGATCACTGGTTTCGGTATTCACGCATGGGCCAACCCAGCCCCAACGCGTAGGCAAACCAGTTGTTTGGCCGTTGAACTGCAAAGGCTCGAACGGTGGTTGGAACTGAGGGTAAAACTTGTCGTACACGTCTTTGAATTCAGCAGGATCGATGAACTCGCAGAGTTCTGCTGGCCCCATACGTTGAACCCAAGGGCTGTCAGTCGACACCACATCAAAATCGCGGTGACCGCCAGCGGCCAGCTTTGCGAAGCCACCGGGGCTGTCGACGATCAAATCAAAATTCAGTGCCACATCATGTGCAGCCTCAAACGGTTCAACGATGCGTGGGTCGTTATAACCTTCCCAACACATGTAGTTCATTGAAGCGGCAGCGCGAGCTTGTGTCGCAGACAGACCACCCATACCAGCAGCCATTACAGCGGCTCCCATACCCTTCAGAACATTTCGGCGGCTCGGATCAGGTGCCCAAGCGGACGGTGACCGTCCAGCCATTGCGCGGCGCTTTTCCAATTCATCTTTTGTCATTTCTGACTCCCTATTAAATCATAATTTTGATCCGCACTTTTTGTACGGTTAATTGAAGTCTACGAAGTTGTTGCGGGGCCACAATCGGTGTCGATTGAGGCGCGCATCCGTATTTATACCTAGTGTCAGACCGCTAGGCAGAGGTATTTCACCTCCTGATAGTCCTCCAAGCCCTGCCGTGCGCCTTCACGGCCAAGACCGGACTGTTTAACCCCGCCAAAGGGCGCAACTTCAGTGGAAATCAGCCCTGTGTTCACTCCGACCATTCCATAGTCCAATGCCTCGGCCACGCGCCAAACACGGCTGAGATCATTGGCATAAAAGTATGACGCGAGGCCAAAAATTGTGTCATTGGCTGCGGCTATCACGTCATCGGTATCTGTGAATCTAAACAGTGGCGAAACGGGTCCGAATGTCTCGTCAGTTGCCACTCGCATATCCGCAGTAACGTCGCGCAAGACTGTCGGCGTGTAGAACGTGCCTCCACGTTGATGGGGGACGCCGCCGGCAATAACTTTGGCACCCTTAGCAACCGCATCAGAGACATGCGCTTCAACTTTTTTGACAGCCCGTTCATCGATCAACGGACCAAGGGTCACGCCGGGGGTAAATCCGTCGCCAACTTTCAACGCTTCAACCGCTTTAACCAGCTTTTCGGCAAACGCGTCATAAACCCCGTCTTGTACATAAATGCGATTGGCGCATACGCAAGTCTGCCCATTGTTACGGTATTTAGCGATCATCAACCCTTCAATTGCTGCATCCAGATCTGCATCATCAAAAACGATGAACGGAGCATTCCCACCCAACTCAAGCCCCATTTTCTTGACCGTACCAGCGCACTGCGCCATCAATGTGCGCCCCGTTTGCGTCGATCCCGTAAACGTCAATTTACGCACAATTTCGCTGGTGCAGAACACTTCGCCCATGGCCGGCGCATCAGTTGTGGGAAGAACGCTAAACAGACCTTTTGGCACGCCCACACGTTCGCATAACACGGCCAATGCCAATGCTGAATATGGCGTTTCTGCTGCAGGTTTCAGAACCATTGCGCAGCCAGCGGCCAACGCAGGTCCCAGCTTGCGCGTGATCATTGCAGTCGGAAAATTCCATGGCGTGATGGCGGCTACCACCCCTACAGGCTTCTTCAGCGCGAACAATCGTTTGTCGCCTTGATGCCCTGGGATTACATCGCCATATGAGCGCCGCGCTTCTTCTGCAAACCAACGTATAAAGCCCGCACCATAAGTGATCTCGCCCGTTGCCTCAGCAATAGGTTTCCCCATTTCCGCAGTTAGGATAGCCGCAAGATCATCGCGATTGGCGATCATTGCATGATAAAGCGCCATCAAGACATCAGCACGTTCAAGGGCTGTCCGCTTCGCCCAGCCTTTTTGTGCGGCCTCAGCGGCCATAATGGCGCGGGTCGCATCTTCCCGCGTGCAATCCGACACTCGTCCGACCAGCGCTCCGCTTGATGGATTACTCACCGCAAATTGAGCAGAGCCTGACACCCATTCCCCAGCTATATACGCTGAGCCAGTAAGCAGGCTGCTATCCTTCAATTCAAGCATTGTCACCACCACTTGCTGCAAGAATAGACGCTTCAAGAATGGGCATCGCCTCATCGAAATGTTCTTGCGGGATGGTCAGTGGTGCCAGGAAACGTACGACATTGCCATCTGAGCCGCAGGTTAGCAGCAACAACCCCCTTTCACGCGCACCGTCTTTGACCGCGCTTGCCATCGCACCCAAAGGGGCGCCTGTCACAGGATCGCGGAATTCAACCGCCACCATGAATCCCGGACCACGGACGTCTACAATCTCAGGCACTTGCGCGCGCATAGCGTTCAAACGTGCGCTCAGTGCCTCACCAAGCATCGTTGCTCGTTCGCACAGGCCTTCTTTTTCGATAATGTCCAGCACTGCAAGACTTGCAGCAACAGCCAACGGGTTACCACCGTAAGTCCCACCAATGCTACCCGGTCCCACATGATCCATGATTTCAGCGCGGCCAGTTACTGCGGACAGCGGCATGCCCCCTGCAAGGCCTTTCGCCATCGCCGTTAGATCGGCGTTTACGCCGGAATGTTCCATCGCAAACATCTTACCGGTGCGCGCAAATCCTGTCTGAACTTCGTCAGCGATCAGCATAATGCCGTGCGCATCACACAATTCCCGCAGCCCCACGAGCAACGCGTCAGGTGCCTGATAAAAGCCCCCTTCGCCCTGCACAGGTTCGATGATGATCGCTGCGATACGCGACGGCTCAATACTCTCTTTAAATAGCGTCTTAAGGCTCGCCATTGCGGTGTCTTCGTTCGTCCCAAACAGTCCCTTTGGCATTGGCACGTGGTAAACATCAGGCATCATGGCCCCGAAACCAGCCTTGTATGGTGCTACCTTCCCAGTCAAAGACATTCCCATAAACGTGCGCCCATGAAAGCCGCCGCCAAATGCTATAACACCGTTGCGCCCGGTAAAGGCACGCGCAAGTTTGACCGCATTTTCCACCGCTTCCGCACCGCTGGTGAAGAATGCCGACTTCAGCGGGCCATCACCAGGAACAATTTCGTTTAGCCGCTCGGCCAACTCAATCATGCTTTCATATGGTGCCACATGCTGACAGGTATGCGTAAATGCCGCCAGTTGTTCAGCTACAGCAGCCACAATAGCCGGATGCCTATGGCCACAGTTGGTAACTGCAATGCCTGCTGCAAAGTCGATGAACCGTTTGCCATCAGCATCCCAAATTTCTGAATTCTCGGCACGCTGTGCAAAAACAGGGTGCATCAAACCGACTCCATTTGAAATCGCAGCCCCGCGACGCTCAAGCAAATCGGTGTTCTTATTTTGTGTCATCCCAAGCCCCTCCCAAGGCGAAAAAGATGCGGATCACTCTGCTTTACGCGCGAACATATCCGTCAAAGGTGAATGTGGTTTCATCAGCGTGCGTTCCGCCAACAGCGCACTTGCCATAGGCGTGTCACCATCGCGGATTGCTGCTTCGATTAGGGTCCAGTTGATCACATCGCGCTGTGCGATGGACCCACCGATCAAATGGCTATTGTGGCGTGCGTTACCAATGTGCCGTTTAGAGGCTGCGTAATCACCCCGACCAAAGGCCTCGAACCCGCGGACCAGCGGCAAGCCCGCCTGCTGGATGATTATTCCGGTGTCGGTATTGGCAGTTGCTGCATTTTCCAAAACCGCAATCTGCGCCTTGGCTTCTTTATCGCGACCTGTTGCAGCAAAAGACATCATCGCGTGTAGATCTGTGAACGACATGTAGGCCTGATCAATGACACACGCATAATTATCCGCGACCACGTTCCATCGATCACCCACATCCACGCCGTCCATCTGTAATCGCCACAAAAGGGCGGCAGAATCGTGCATGTCCATCAGCTCGGATTTTGGCGTGACCGCCATATGCGTGTCATGCATTGCAAGCGCAGTGTCGAACTCGCAGCGTTCCAGATAATACAGCCCCAGATGCCAGCGATTATGGATCGACATATAGGTATCATTCCCCCACCGGTCCTCACAGCGGGTCATGAAATCAACGCCCTCATCGACCTTGCCCTGCATTTCAAGACAATGCGCCAGCGCGTGAACGCCCCACGTATCTTTCTCGTTCATGCCTACACAGCGTTCGGCCATGGATTGTGCAGCCGAATAGCGACCTGCTTCTTCCAAGCCAAAAGCTTGCATTCCAAGAATGTAGGAATATTGCGGATCAACTTCTGACCAATGGCCCAAAACGCGTGTTGGTCTGTCACGGGTCGACGATGCATGACCCAATAGAAAATCTGTCTGGTGCCCAAGTTGCAAGGCCACGATATCGCGCGGACACGTGTTCAGAATATCTGCATATGCTTGGCTAGCGGCATAAAGATTGCCACCAACCCAAAGCTTCAGTGCATGAATATGACCTTTTTCACGCTCATTAGCATGATCTGCCTGTTTCACCAAAATATCGTAGTGCTTGTGCATTAACGGTTGGCGGCGCTTGTCGCTGGCAGTCAGGAAAACACCTGCCAGAAAACACCGCGCCATAATAAAATCGGGCGACTTTTTTAGCAACGCTTTTATCATACCAACGGGATCAGGCGCATAACCTAGCATCAGCTCGGCCGCTTCCCCAAAGACATCTATGTCCGATTGATCCTTGTGCGACACCGGAGCGCCGAAACGGTCGAGCTTATCCATGGGTTACTCCGCTGCGAGTTTTAGATGGCCCGCGCGAGTTTGGGGCAATTTCATCTCAAGCAGTGAGCTTGCGACCTGATTGCGAAGCATTTGCGCCGTGCCGCCACCTATCGTGAACATACGCGCATCGCGGTACATCCGCTCCATTGGCAGATTACGCGAATACCCCATTGCTCCGTGAATTTGCATCGCGCTGTCCGTCACTTTGATGGCATTTTCAGCAGCAAAGATTTTTGCCTGCGCAGCTTCTTGCATGTTCGGGAATTGGCCTTCCTCGGCCATCGCAGCCTTATAAATCAACGCCTGCGCCGCAGCGAGGCCAGTGGACATGTCCGACATCATCCATTGCAAGCCTTGGAATTCCGCAATCGGGCGACCAAACTGTTCACGTTCCTTGGAAAATTCCACCGCACGCTCAAACGCACCCTGCGCGATGCCATGTGCAACAGTTGCCGCCCCCACACGCTGCGCATTGTAGGCGTTCATCAGTGCTGCAAATCCTTTGCGATAGCCTTGCGGAAATTTCACCGCACGGTTGTCGGCAACAAAAAGATCCTCAAAGTGAAGGTGCGTCTCGGGGATTGCGCGCAGGCCCATTGCAGGTTCGCGCTTGCCTACACGCAAACCTTCATCTTCATCGCGGATTGCAATGAAACCGCCTATGCCACGGAACTCACCGTTCTCAACAACACGGGCAAAAATCAGGTGAACCTTAGAAACACCACCGCCAGTGATCCAATGCTTCACACCGTTGATCTTATAACCTCCCTCGACCTTTTCAGCCGTGGTTGTCATTTCGGTTGCTGCTGATCCCGCATCCGGTTCCGTGATACAAATCGCGGGTTTGTCGCCAGCCAGCACATAAGGCGCGCACAGCTCTTTCTGCTCTTGGGTGCCATAAGCCATGATCGCACCGATGCCGCCCATGTTTGCCTCGACCACGATACGGGCCGTGACACCACAGTTACGGGCCATTTGTTCGATCACCAGAACCACGTCCAGATAGCTAGCGCCCTGCCCACCAAGTTCTTTCGGGATCGACATTCCCATAAAACCTGCTTCGGCCAACTTCTTTGTGGTTTCCCACGGGTACTGTTCAGTCCGGTCAATTTCAGCGGCCTTGTCTTTGACGTAACCGTCAGAAAGCGCCTTTGCGCGAGCTTGAATGTCGCGTTGGCTGTCTGTCAGAAAAAGCATGGTGTTATTCCTTTTGCGTGGCTGCAAGTTCAGCCAAGATATCATCAGTGTCGGCACCACAGGTCGGCGGCGTGCGCCGATAGGTGACCGGGGTTTTTGAGAATTTCACAGGATTGCCTATTAGATCGACCTCACCTGACGCTGCCCCGCTATGCGGCATCGTGATTTTCATTTCACGGGCAGCAACTTGATCACTGGCAAAAACATCATCCAGTTGATTGATTGGTCCGCCGGGGATCTTGTTGGTTTCCATCTCCGAGATCAGCCAGTCGCGTTCCAATTTGGACAATGTTTCGGTCAATGTCGCGATCAACGCCTCACGGTTTACGAGGCGGCCTGCATTTGTAGCATACTTCGGGTCACTCGCCAGTTCTTCGCGACCGATCAAAGTACAGAACCGTTCGAACTGTGCGTCATTTCCGACAGCAACCACAGCATGACCATCAGCCATTTCAAAGACTTGATATGGCACGATATTGGGGTGCTGATTACCGCGCCGCTGAGGTAGGGTTTTAGACGTCAGATAATTGGTACCTTCGTTGATAAGCCACGCAATCTGACAATCGACCAATGCGATATCAATATGCTGACCCTCATCCATTTTATCACGGTGGCGCAAGGCCGCCAGAATGGCGTTGGACGCATACATCCCAGTCATGACATCGGCGATACCAACGGCAACCTTCATCGGTTCGCCTTCCGGCTCTCCTGTCAGGCTCATGATGCCGCCATAAGCCTGTGCCAGCAGATCATAACCCGGTTTTTCGCTGTTTGGTCCCGTCTGTCCAAAACCCGAAATCGAGCAATAGACCAGCCGTGGAAACTGTTCTTTCAAATCGCTGTAGGACAACCCGTATTTATCCAATCCGCCAGGTTTGAAATTCTCAACCAAGACATCACAGGTGGCCAGCAAATCACGTACAGTTTGAGCGCCCTCAGGCTTCGCGATATCAACCGCGATGGATCGCTTATTTCGGTTAGCACACAGGTAATACGCACTTTCTTGGGTCGGACCGTCGTCGCCTTCAACAAAGGGTGGGCCCCATGCGCGCGTGTCATCACCCAATCCAGGCCGCTCAACCTTGATGATGTCTGCACCAAAATCACCCAACAGTTGGGTGGCAGTTGGTCCAGCCAAAATCCGGCTCAAATCAAGAATCCGCAAGCCGTCCAATGCACCAGTCATACGTCAAGCTCCACATCACCATCAGGTACACAGCAACATAGTAATGCGTACCCTTCTTTTGGTTGCTCAAATGGATCAACAGGATAACTAACGGATCCCTTTGTAACCTTCGTCATGCAGGTCACACAGGTTCCCGCCCGACAGCTGTAGTCGACCATGACCCCGTTTTCCTCGGCAAACTCCAGTAGGTTTTCTTCTGCAGGGTCCCACGCGACCTCGACCCCAGATTTGGCAAAGGTAATCATCGGGACGCCAGATACAGCGGGTTTCGCTTCTGTTTTCTTTTTAGGCTTCAACACAGTCGCGGGACCGAAAAACTCATAAGAAATCCTGTCAGGATCAACATCCATTGCCAACAGCGTGTCATACATCGCCGCCATGAACGGACCAGGACCGCACAGATAGAAGTCGACGTCTTTGCCGGGGGTCAATTTTTCCAGCAAATCTTGGGTGATCATGCCAGCCGTGTCATAATCGCGACCCAGCTGATCCGTATCTTTTGGCATGCGGTACAGCGTATAAGTTGAGAAATTTTCATGCGCAGTTGCGAGCTCGCGCATCTCTTGGCCAAGCGCGTGAACCTGCCCATTTTCACAAGCATGTAAAAATACGGTTTCGCGTGCAGTCCCTGCCAGATCATGTGCCATAGCCACAACTGGCGTTAGCCCGACGCCGCCGCTTAGCAGCACCACTGGCCGATCAGCATCCCGATCAAGCGTAAAGGCACCCATTGGTCCCGCAGCTTTAACGGTATCACCCACCATCGTTGCATCATGAAAATGGGTCGACATGACGCCATCTTGCAACCCTTGCTCAGGTGCCAATTCGCGCTTGATCGTCACACGGATTTCATCACCGCGCGTTCCGGAGATGGAATACTCGCGACGTACAGGTTCCCCGATTTCAGGGCGGTGTTCAAAGATTAGATACTCGCCCGGAACAAATTTGCGGGCAAGCGGAGTGCGCGGTTCAAGATAAAATGACTTGATAATGTCAGACTCTTTGACGACTTCGCGCACATCAAATGTGGTGAAACGGTCACTCATGCTCCCGTCCCTTGCGACATCTTGACGTTTAGAACCTCTATGCCATTCACGAAATTCGTATTCACATATTCTGGTTCACCGTCGATTTCGATCTTGATGTCACGCGCAAGTATCTCTTCAAGGAGCACCTTCAGTTCAATCCGCGCGAGCCCTGCACCAAGACAAGTATGGACACCACCTCCACCATAACCTGCGTGGATTGGCATTTTGGGACGAGCGATGTCGAAAGACTGCGCATCATCAAAACGGCTCTCGTCAAAGTTGGCACTGGCGTACCACATGACTACACGTTCCCCTGCAGCAATCTTTGTGCCGCCAAGTTCGGTGTCTTTTGTGGCCGTCCGCCGGAAATACATTATGGGCGAAGAGAAGCGCACGATTTCTTCGACAGCAGTATCGATCAACTCTGGTTCATCCTTGAGGCGGGCGAATTGCTCGGGATACTGTGCAAGCTGTAATGCCATGTGTGACATTGCGGTTCGCGTTGTTTCATTGCCTGCAAAAATCAACAGGCGGAAAAAGTTGGTGTATTCCTCATCCGAGAGCCGCTCACCATCGATCTCGTGTGCAACCAACTGGCTAATCAGATCCTCGCGCGGATTGGCGCGGCGCTCATCTCCAAGTTTGCGTGCGTATTCACTCAAACCATAGGCTGCTGGGCTGTTGAATGGCAAAAGACGCAGAGGCGTTGTGTTTCCGTAGGCATTCGGGTCAAGTGGTTCGGCAGAGGTCCCCGCCACGAGATAATCTGTCATCTCGATCATCAAATCGCGGTCGTCTTCGGGCACGCCCAGCATGTCGCAGATGATACCAATCGGGATTGGCTTGGAAACTTTACTAACCCAATCACCACCGCCATTGGCCAACATATCATCCAACAAGATGGATGCACGATCGCGCACAATGTCAGCATAAGTACGAATTACTTTAGGAATGAAGCCAGGGTTCACCAAACGTCGCAACCGGCTGTGATCGGGCGGATCCATGTCAATCATCGAAGCCCGCGCGGTAAGTGCATCATCGTCAATGTTATACATTTGGATATGGCCCGTCGCGGAAGAAAACGTCTCAGTGTCCCGACTAACAGCGACAACGTCATCAAACCGGCCCACTGACCAAAATCCAGCATCCGGTCCCTCACTCGGAAGAGGGTTCCACGCCAAACCATCCGCCTCACGTAGCTTCTTGAAAATTTCATGCGGAATGCCGTGATCGAAAAGGCTCTGTTCCGAAAGGTCTGCAGCAAGTTGCGGTATCATAAAGGTCTCCCCCGTCGTGTTTTGCATCTGCCATCTCATTACAGTTGCGATTGCGGCCTGCATACTGTATTCATGAATACACAAGCAAGTATTTTTTGAGGATCCTTCCAAGATGTCTAAAAACAAGAACGCCCAAATCTCATGGAAAGAGGCAGGAGATACAGCAAATCCTGCGCTTGTTTTCCTACATGCGATGGCGGGCTCTGCGACCGCGTGGTCCCCGCAAATAGATATATTTTCAGATAGTTACCGCTGTATTGCATGGGATATGCCCGGCTTTGGCGGTTCGGATGACGCGCCCGAAGGTGCAGACATGGATTGGACCGTCGAGACCTTAAAAAAATTCATCACGGACACTTTAGGTCTGCAGTCGGCGCATTTTGTAGGACTCTCAGTTGGCGGCATGATTTTGCAGCACTTCGCAGCAACCCACCCAGATCTAGTAGACAGTGCGGCGATTCTGGATAGCTCGCCCAAGTTCGGATATGGCGGCGATGTTGATCCAATCGCATTTGCAGACTCAATCCTCGCGGACCTCAACAGTGGCACCAGCCCTGCCAAGTTTTCGGACGGAATGATCCGCGCGATTGTCGGCCCAGATTGCCCTGAAGAAATAAAGGTAGAGACAATTACATCCATGTCGCGCGCGCGCACCAATGGATTGGCGCTAACGACACGGTTGATTGCTGATCACGACGCCCTGGACAAGCTGGCAAACATCACCTGCCCCACACTTGCTATGGCGGGTGCCCAAGACGCGGAAACCCCCCCGGCCTACGCATATGCCATCGCGCAAATGATCCCAGGGGCAAGTGCAACAATCATCCCAAACGCAGGCCATATCGTGAACTTGGAAAACCATGCGCCAGTTACCGCGCGCCTACGGTTCTTCCTCGACCACGGACTATGAGGATTAGGTAAAAGACATGAAAGCAGCGATTTTACACGAATACGGCTCCGATCTGGTTATCGAAAATATCGAATTGGGTAATCCCGGCCATAACGAGGTGCGGGTAGAAGTTCATGCGACTGGCTTATGCCGCACCGACCTGCATTTTATGCGGGGCCACTTACCAATCACGGCCCCTGCAGTTCTCGGGCATGAGACGGCGGGCGTTGTGCGTGCTGTTGGGGCTGGCGTGAGTTACCTCAAACCCGGTGATCATGTGATCGGCTGCCTGTCAGCATTTTGTGGCTGCTGTGAGATGTGCCTGTCTGGCCGCCCATCCATCTGCGAAGGCGCCGATACACTGCACCGCCATGAGGATGAACCACCTCGCATCAGCCTCGCGGGGAAACCTGTTTCGCAATTCATGAACCTGTCTGGCTTTGCCGAAGAAATCCTTGTGCATGAACATGCCCTGACAAAGGTCGACAGCGCGATGCCATTGGACCGGGCAGCGCTGATCGGATGTGGCGTGATGACGGGATGGGGTGCGGTCACGCGGACTGCACAAATTCGTGCGGGCGAAACTGTCGCCGTGTTCGGTTGCGGTGCAATCGGCCTATCAACGGTACAAGCTGCGCGGTTAGCAGGAGCAACAGTTATCATCGCTGTCGACCTGAACCCTGAGCGGCTGGCAATGGCGACGACCCTTGGGGCAACCCACACAGTCAACCCCAAGGAAACCGATGCAGTGGAGGCAATTCGCTCCTTCACAGATGGCAAAGGCGTTGAGGCCGCATTTGATGCCGTCGGCAATCCCGCATTGGTCAAGCAATGTTTCCTAAGCACGCGCAAAGGTGGAACCACCGTGATGATCGGCCTAATGGGACTCGACGAAGATGTCGCGCTGCCTTTCGGCCACTTCATCGCCGAACGAAAAGTAATGGGCTGCGACATGGGATCGAACCAGTTTCGTACCGACATGCCTCGGCTTGCACGTCTCTATATGGACGGGCGGCTCAACCTTGATGACATGCTGACAGCCCGCTTACCGCTTGCACGGATCAATGAAGGCTTTGCGGACATGGATCGTGGAGTCGGTATCCGAACAATTATTGACTTTGGAATGGAATGAACGAGATGAAAATCGGTATCTTACGCACAGGGAAAACCCTGCCACAGATTAATGAAACCCACGGAGAAATGGATGATCTATTTGTCAAATTGCTCGCAGATGATTTGTTTACGTTTCATAGCTATGCAGTTCTTGAAGACATATTTCCCGCTAGCGTAACGGAATGCGACGCCTGGTTGATCACCGGCTCTGCGTTTTCGGCCTATGAAGATTTGCCCTGGATTGCCCAGCTCGAGGATTTCATCCGAGCAGCAAAAGACGCGCAGACGCCGATGGTAGGTGTCTGCTTCGGACACCAAATCATGGCGCAAGCCCTCGGTGGAAAAGTTGAAAAATCAGACAAAGGCTGGGGTCTTGGTCCCCACGACTACAAATTTGACGGAATAGAGACACCTGTAACAATTAATGCTTGGCATCAGGATCAGGTCACAGAACTTCCTAAGGGCGCAAAAACTGTTGGGCAGTCGTCGTTTTGCGAACATGCTGCGATTTCTTATGGAAAGACTGGATATTCCGTTCAGGCCCACCCGGAATTTGACAATAGTTTCATCTCAGACCTGATCGAACTGCGCCGCGCAAGCGTCCCTGCAGAACGCGTTTCTGAAGCACACGCACGCCTAATGCAGAAATCACCGTCGCCCGCAGTGGTTGAGCAAATCAAGTCCTTCTTAAAACATCAGTCCCTTGATATAGAGGGCTGAACGTCCTCGACAAAAGGTAAAGCATGCAAGGCCTACAAAAAGTAACCGCAGTCCGTCCACGATTGGCGGATCTCGTTTACGACCAAATCGTCAATGGACTTCAATCGGGAGCAATCAACCCGAATGAGCGGCTCCATCAAGTTAAACTTGCCGAGAAGTTAGACGTCAGCCGTACACCAGTGCGCGAAGCCTTATTGCGGTTAGAACAAGAAGGCGTCCTGCGGTCATCGGTGAACGGTGGCTTTGAAATTCGCCGTGTCACGAAACCTGAAGTGCGCGACATCTATCAGGCCCGCAAAGCCGTAGAAGGGTTTTGTGCTGGCTTGCTGGCGGACGCAGGAACCGCCGAAACTATAAAAACACTACGTGCGACAATTGCTTTAGAGGAAAGCAAAACACCACAAACAAATGCCGCATATTTTGAGGCAAATCGAACGATACACCGTGCCTTTGTCGCGACATCCGGCAACACATTTTTGTTGGAGGCCTTCGACACAAACTGGAACAGGGCAATCGCGATCCAAAGCTTCGAAAAACTGGACACTCCCAGATTGCAGGAATCATTGACCGGCCATATGGATCTTTTGGACGAAATTCTTTCCGGTGGGTTTGATCACGCACAACGCGCAATGCACGATCACATCACCGATGGGTGTGATCTTCAGTTGGCCGCATTATAGAGGTTAACGTGGTTTTATCTGCCTTTTTGGTTCGAATAGGCTTTGTTGCACAAATCGATTGATGGGATTCACTACATGAACCCAGCGCGATAGCTCAAGGCATGAGCAGCTGGTCCCCTACAAAATACAAGACGACAAACTGGTCGTCCTACAATAACAGTTAGAAGCGCCGTGGCTCACTGTCTATTTGGTTTGATCCCGAAATGGTTTGGGTGCCACCGCCGAGCGGCAGCGTGGTCGGCACCAGAATTTCAGCGCTGCTGCGATCCAAGCTTGTCTCACTTTGAAGGTGCTGTTTGGGCTGCCATTTCGGCAGGCCACAGGTTTTGTGCAAAGCTTGTTGCAACTCATTGGTTTGGATTGGGTAGCGCCGACTTCAGCACCCTTTGCCGCCGTCAACGAACACTGAAAGTAAGTCTGTCATATCGCGGTGGCACTGGTCCGCTGAACCTATTGATCGACAGCACTGGCATCAAAGCAGAGGGCGAAGGTGAGTGGAAGGCCCGCAAGCATGGCGGCTCAAAGCGACGTATCTGGCGCAAGATTCACATCGGAATTGACGAGGAAACGTTGGAAGTTCGGGCGGTCGAGATCACCAGCAGTAGCGTCAGGGATGCTCCCGTGTTGCCCGATCTCCTGAACCAAATCCCGCCCAACCAAGACATCGGCAGTGTCACCGCAGATGGGGCGTACGATACCCGTAAATGTCACGAAGCGATTGCCGCTAGAGACGCCTATGCGGTGATCCCTCCGCGTAAGAACGCAAAGCCCTGGAAACCGACCAGTGACGGAGCGATTGCCCGTAACGATGCGGTCAATGCACAACGATATTTGGGCCGCACCCTTTGGCGACGGTGGAGTGGGTATCACCGCCGAAGCCGCGTCGAAATGAAGATGCATTGTCTGAAACTGATGGGCCAATCGCTCATGGCGAGGGACTTCGACAGGCAAGTCGCGGAAGTCCAAATCCGCATCGCCGTCCTCAACCGCTACACTGCTCTTGGCATACCTGTCACTGACCCGTAGGCTAAATCCGTCTGGGGTAAGGGGAAGAACGCGCTTCACACCATTTGTGCAACAAAGCCCCCTGCCCCGGTACAAATTGCGTGAACCTGGCTCAGTCCCAAAAGTAATGGTTCGTCTACCTTGATCCAACTTGACAAGGATTCTGAGTTAGTGATTTTTATCGGGTTCAATTCGATTGGGCCTTGGCTGGTTTTTGTCAGCATTTGAAAGTTCAAGGGCAATAGATAGATTGAGGAATTCCGGATCTAAAATATTCCGAGCACTAGCCTTACCAACCGATTTAGACGAGACGCCCAACGACAATGCTGATTTTTGGATAGAGTCAAATTTTTCCGGCGAAAAATCATGACTACCTGCGATGTATTTCCGAAGGGTATCAGCCTTATAACCGACAGTCTGATGCGCAAGCGCGTCCCAAAACATGGCCTTGTTACGCACGGTTTTGGGATCACGTTTGACCCATTTGGCTATCGCCTCATCAATCGATTTTATGCGGAAAACCGGCATACACACCTTTCCCGTAGTGTTTTTGGGTCTCAATTTTCTCATGCTCTAAGTAACAGGCAGCAAGGCTACAACGGGTTTGGTAACACATTCCGCCAGCTTGGCACTTTTTCCAATTTGGAACAACAAAGTCTGCTCATACGATGTGATTTTCCAGGATGGACGTTACCGGATATCTCACGGCTAAGGCATGATGAAAGCATAGAGGTGCACCTCTCCAACACACTAGGAGAGATCTATGAAAGTTCTAAGCTATGTTACACTCGCTGCCTTATACGTCGCCTTGTGTTTTGGGCATGAACCGAGGCCGATCTATGGATTGGCTAACGTACCTATAGCAAGACGTGTCGATTGCGAACTTGCCGCCAGGACAATAATTCCAGAAGTTGTGATTGAAAAAACTCATGACATCGCTCCCGACCGTACGATTGTGCCGTAGTCAATCAGCCCAGCCGAAACTTGATGCAAGACACCTCGGTAAATAGAATTCAGGATCGCACCGTAGGCTCTCCCCGCAAGCCCTACAGCGTCGACCAAGTCGCTGATTGTCGTGCTGCCCTTAAGTTGGCGCACCGCCACTGCCACAGCCAGTTCAGCCTCCTGATCATCGATCCGACGGATGGCATGGTACCGAGAATTGTTGACCTGCTGCTGGCGCGAAATCGTGCGATCGGTGAACAAGGCGACTTCGTTTGCAAAGCCAGCAGGAACGCAGGCGGCGATTTGCTGAAGGGTCAGATCAAGCCGATCTTTCACAGCAATCTCGAGAGGTTTGACCGCTACTAGGGTCCTATGACCATCCGAACGGACAACAAATAGATCAAATGTGTGCTCCTTTCGGTTCCCCTCGGCGTTCACGTACTCAATTGGGCCAACTTGCCCAGTCACCCTAACAACGTCTGGCAGTGATACGTAGTGCTGGAAGCTCTTTCGCTCAAGAATGGCTTCAACCGAGACCACTTCGTTTGGGCCGCAGCCGTCATTTGGCAGCACCACGTTGCTCGTTCCGTGGCCTCTTGTTTTTCTATTGATTGCTCTTGCGCCCCGCAAAAAACCGGTTGAGGAAAACCAATACCGAAATTGTTTGAAGACATACTGTCTCCTCTCTTTTTTGTACTTTGGCCAAAAGTCATCTGTCGCTGCCCCTACCGGTGCCGCGGTAACTTAACTTTTGGCGTTGAAAGAGGGATCAGAGCTGGGTGATGGATCGGGTAGATTTTTCACAACAGCTTACAAAGGTCGGAGCGCTCGAACGCTTCGACCTTTGCCTCTTACGGAACCCCAGAATCTTTGATGTTCTGAACCTCCTCATGGTTGGTTTCGTGCTGTTTTTGGTGCGGTTGGTCGATATATCGCGACGGCCAAATGGTTGCTGGGTTTTCACCGAGCTTGGCAGCGATAGCCGATTGAATTCGCTTGCTTTTTGTTACCCCGGAGCAACAATTTGAGACGGCCCCAGTGCTGATTTTGAGATCATAGGCTATGCTGCTGAAACTATGCCCGAGCAGCCGAAGCCGATATTTCAGATTTTCTCTCAAGGCTACTTCTTTTTGCATCGCTTCGACACCAGACCGCTAGATGTAGTATGACTTCATACTGATCTCTATGCGGGTGATTCTCGGCTTGCAAGAGTCACGAAACACTCGACGAGCAGGAATTGCTCCTCTGGCAAGCGAGAAGCTATTCACTTAGGAAAGTGCTTTAAATTCAATGTGCTTACGATTTATTTAGATGTAGTTTTGATATCTAACATAGTGGGATTCTCATAATTCCTAACAAAACCTTAAAGATAGACTCGACGGCACGGTTCTAAGGTTAAATTTGGGCCGACCGGCGTTCGAGTTGAACTTTGCAATCAGCCCCATCTGAAATGCTGCCTGTACTAAGTTAATCACCCAGAATTGCGACAATTCGACACACCCAATGATATGCGCGCGCGGAATATCTGATCTGACAAACGCAAGAACGGCCCTTAGCACTCACAGACACCTCTACATATGGCCGTGCACGCCGCTGACACAAGAAGGATTGGATGCATACGGCCCTTATGCGTCGCAAACTAGCCTTTCAACTCATGATCTACAGCTTTACCCTAGGCGCGAAGCGAAGTGTCTGCCAAAGAAAGAACTTTATCCACTTCAGTTGGAAATGAATTGTGAATTTGTACATGGGTCTGAGCCTGCGCTTTGACGCTCAAGTATTTCAAAGGCGAAGGAGGTTCTGATATTGCAGTCAAGTATTGAGATCAGACCGCTAACCAAACGACGATTAACAGGGGAACTCTACACGCGCGATGCGAAAATCGAGGAGCGATTGGGTGAACTATCCGCACTGTCTCGAGACGATCTGATTGAACGTGTCTCAGTGTTGAGGAGAAATGATCCGAACTATGTACCAAGCGAGTGCTTGGTGTATTTCATTCGAAACAGCCGAGAAGACAACACAGAAACGTGGTTTGAACGGCTTTTCAAAATTCTCGCAGAGAGAGTGCTCAGAGCGCTTCCACGTGAAGGTGGCATTGGGGGTAAGATAGCTTCGCTTACCAAGCTAGCCATTCGCGACAAGGTTTTTGGCCGATTTGTGGAATTACTGTCTCTGGACCGTACATCTGGTTCGGACAAGCTAGATTATTTTGAGGTACGGTTTGACGGAGCTTTGATTAGCTTAAGGCGAGACGCCCAAAAGCAGGCCTGGCGCGAAGAAAATCGGTCTGCTCCGCTCGAGTATGACACCGAAACAGGCGAGCTTTCTGAAGAGGTGGAGCGCGCTGCCGGAAGTTTTGATCTGACCGAAGCACTAGGAATCGACGATCCTGGTTACCGGTCTCGGTGGGAAGCGGCGATTGACAATTTACCAAGAGAACAAATGAGGATCATCCAGATGCTGAGAGAAGGATTTCTAATAGACTCCAAAGACCCTGATATCACCACAATTTCAAAAGTGCTTGATAAGTCGGAGAAGACCATCAGGACGCATCGAGACAAGGCTTTCGCGGCGTTGCGTGAAGCCTTGTCTGGAGATGATCTATGAGTGCCAACAATGACAAAGCAACGCAGGAAGAAGTACTCGATGCGCTGGCGGTCGAGCCCCAACACGACCAGGGGACGCTTGAGCGTTATCTAAAGGACTTTCCCGAGTACGCGGATGAGTTAATCGAGCTCGCAAGAGAGCTCTCACGAAGTCCCGAGAGCGATGTCGGTCCGCTTGCTGCGTCGGAAAGTCAACTAATCGATGATGCCTGGAGGCATTTTGCTCCCTTAGAAACGAAATCAGCAACGGACCCGCTCAGTGCTTTGTCCGTGGATCAATCGCGATATCTGGCAAGAACACTGGATATTCCAAGGCAAGTCGTCACAGCCTTCAAAGAACGACGGGTTGTTGTTGGGACAATCCCTAGACCATTCCTTGCCGCATTTGCGGATGCCATTAGGTTGTCGGCCGTGGCGCTAACCCAGAGTCTAGCACTTCCACCGAGCACTGCGATGGCTCGCAGCTACAAGGCTGATGCCAAGCCTCGGGCGACCGACAAAGCGTCTTTCGAGCAGCTCTTGATTGATGCTGGCGTGTCAGACGCGCGGCGCGAACAGTTGATGGATCAAGGCGACTGACATGGACGGTGTCGAACTCGCTAGGCAGGTCGCAGCTCAACTGCATGTAAGTGCGGTAGCAAAGGGACAAGATCCTTCGGAGCCTTACGATTTTGCGATTGCTGAAGCCAGTCGTCGCGGGTTTGATGTCGAGGGAACATCACCTAATTCCCAACTGCTCGACGGCAGCCGCGCCACGGTTGCACATGCAGATCGGCTGATCTTGCACGAGAACGCCGGAACTCCATTCGAAAGGGCTTTTCTGGTAGCCCATGAGATTGGGCATCTGGAACTCGGCGATGGCCTCAAGGATGAACCAGCCAGAGAAATCGATCTTGCGCGCGCCGCCGAGGCCTCCCCGATCGGGATGGAGCGTGTTGTAGATTACGGCCGCAGACAACGACGTGAGGTTCAAATGGACCTCTTTGCGCGCGAATTTCTTATTCCGCGTTCTGTCGTAAGAAACCTCCATATCCAATCGGGGTTGAGTGCGTCAGATATCGCACAGCAATTTGGCGCACCCTTCGATGTCGTTGCCCAACAACTGTTCGACGCGCTGCTTCTGCCTGAAGCTGTTTCAGAGGCTGAGACCGAGTCTGTGGAACGGACGCCGAATGCACTTCAGGCTGCGGCAGCGTCGCATCGTGGGAACGCCTATCTTCTGGAAGCGGGACCTGGAACCGGAAAGACGCAGACGCTTGTCGCGCGCGTCGATGCGCTTTTGGATGAAGGCGTCGATCCACGTCGCATTCTGCTGCTGACTTTTTCCAACAAGGCGGCAGGCGAAATAGCAGAGAGGGTTGCACGCAAACACAAATCTGCTGCAACCGCGATGTGGATCGGGACGTTTCACGCCTTCGGCTTGGACATTGTTCGGCGATTTCACATTGAATTGGGCCTACCGAAAGACCCTCGGATGATGGATAGGATCGAGGCTGTCGAGCTGCTTGAGGAAGAATTCCCCCGTCTGGGTCTTACCCATTACCGGGACTTGTATGACCCCACACAGAATATTTCAGACATTCTTCAGGCGATTTCGAGAGCCAAGGACGAAGTTGTCGATCCCACGCGTTACGCCCACCTGGCTGGCGAAATGGCGGCCTCTGCGGCAACAGAGGACGATAAAGTGGCCGCCGCGAAAGCTTCGGAAGTGGCTCGCGTTTACGAGGCATACGAACGGATAAAGGCGACCTCACATTGTGTCGATTTTGGCGATCTTGTTTCCCAGCCTGTTCGGCTGCTGGAGGAAAGCGCCGACATTCGTGAACATTTTCAAGCTCAATATGACCACATCTTGGTCGATGAGTATCAGGACGTTAATCGGAGTAGTGTTCGCCTTCTCACAGCACTCAGCCCAGACGGTCAGAACCTATGGGCGGTCGGCGATGCAAAACAATCAATCTATCGCTTTAGAGGTGCGTCTTCATTCAACATGGCGCGTTTCGGGGTAACAGATTTTCCGGGCGGTGACCGGGGACGCCTGAAGAAGAATTACAGGTCCGTCGAAGAAGTTGTAGGGACCTTCTCCGAGTTTGCGACTAAGATGATGGTGGGCGATACCGACAGCGGTCTTGAGGCCGTTCGCGGGGCGAGTGGCGTTCGCCCCGCGCTGCGCAAAGTGGCACAAGCTCCAGATCAAACGGTTGCCATTGCAGAGGCTATCGAAGAGCGCCAGCGGGAAGGTTACACCTATCGCGAGCAAGCGGTGCTGTGCACTGGCAACGAAAAGCTCTCGCAGATTGGGCAGGACCTTGAGCGTCTCGGAATTCCCGTGCTCTTTCTAGGGAGTCTGTTTGAGCGCCCTGAGATCAAAGACTTGATGTCATTGCTTACCATCTTGAGCGACAGGAGGGCTATGGGATTGGTCCGGGTCGCCTGCATTGATGATTTCGAAATGTCGATCGATGATGTGGGCAAAGTCTGCCGGCACCTTCAGGTATGTAAAGGCGAGCCTAAAAGCTGGCTTAAAAACAGTGATTTAGCCACGGATTTATCCGAGAGTGGCCGATCGGCTTTGGCGAGTCTCAAAGCCGCATTTGATGGTTTCGACGATACATCCGAACCGTGGACGGTGATCGCCCATCTTCTGCTGGATCGTACAAGAATTGTCTCTAGGCTGAGCGTTTCCGAAACGGTGGCTCATCGAACGCAGGGAATTGCGATTTGGCAGTTTCTGAATTTTCTGAGAAGTCAGCCAGCGGGACAAGGGCGACCGATTAGGCGGCTTCTGGATCGAGTGCGTAGATTGGTTCGTCTTGGTGATGATCGTGACCTGAGACAACTGCCGACGGCTGCTCAGGGTATCGACGCTGTCCGCTTGATGACAATTCATGGGTCCAAAGGTCTTGAGTTTGAGACAGTTCATTTGCCAGGCCTGAATGCAGATACAATACCAAGAAAGCCTCCGCCTCCGCCGTGTCCACCTCCGGATGGGATGGTGGAAGGGGAGTCGGAGAGCGCTTTGGAGGCGATCCGAACTGGACAGGCGGAAGAGCAAGAGTGCCTCTTTTACGTCGCTATGTCGCGGGCACGCGACAGGCTCCTGATTTATGCGCCAACGCAAAAGTCAAACGGTAGCAGGCGAAACCTCTCCGGTTTCATTGATCGGCTTGGTTCGAGACTCGATCATGAGACCATCAAACCTGGGAGCAAACTGCCCGCTGCTCCCGAGATGGCGGATGTGATGCTCCGAGTCAGCGGGCGTGTTCGTTTCAGCGGTGCACAGCTTTCCCTCTACGAGCGTTGTCCGCGGCGTTTTTTCTATACACATGTTCTGCAAGTGGGTGGTCGTCGCACTGCTACGCCGTTCATGCAAATGCACGAAGCCGTGCGAGCCGTTGTGAAGGACGTTGTTGCGGGCAAGACGACGGTTTCTTCCAAGGCGGAACTCCGGAACCAGGTGGCACGCGCGTTTTCGATCCATGACCTGTCTGACAACGGGTATATTCGTGAGTACACTGAATATGCGGTAGAAATGATCTCGTTTTTCCTCTCAGCGCGGGATGGTCACACTCCTGAAGCACCGACGGCAGTGAGAGTTCGTCTTGGTGATGAGGAACTCACTATCGAGCCTGATGATGTTCTTCTCAGGGCAGATGGAAGTCGCACTGTCAGAAAGGTTCAGACTGGCCACTTTCGTAAATCGGAAACGGATGATGTAGGAACAGCAGCATTCTTGCTGGCTGCGCGGCAAGCGTTTCCAGGAGCCGAGGTTGAGTTTATTCACCTGTCTGATCAATCAGCCCGATCGATGGACATGACGGACAAGAAGCTGGAAACCCGTCGCGGCAAGCTAACCACACATCTGCAGGACATTCGTGCGGGCCGCTTTGCTGCTAATCCATCGTCGCGAGTTTGCCCTGGGTGCCCAGCTTTTTTTGTCTGCGGGCCAACGCCGAAGGGCACGTTGGAGAAAAACTTCGATTAAATTTACCGGTCGTGGAATGTCACTTCGATTGACCCCTTAGAAGCCGGGCATGGGTCCGGCAAAAGCTAAGGACTAAATTACCATGACTCTCGACGATATTCCCGATCACGACGACCTTTCTGATGCTCTGCGCGAAGACCGCCCGCTGCGTAGGGCGCGGGCTTACCGCATCCGGTTTGCACTGGACGGCTTGAAGTTCCGTAAACTTGATGTTCTGGATCCGGTTCCGCTAGGTCGGCAGATCCTTGCCGCGGCGGGATGCAATACGAACGACGATTTCAGCCTCTTTGCGATTCTCGCCTCAGGCGATTTCGAAGATGTTCGGCTCGACGAACCTTTCGACCTTCGGGCTCGAGGTGCTGAGCGCTTTGTCGCGTTCCAAACCGATCGTGACTTCAAGCTGAGGCTGGACGATCGGCAGATCGAGTGGGGTAAGCCTGCCATCGGCGGGGCAGCTCTCTACAAGCTTGCCGACATTGATGACGACAAGGCCATTTTCTTTCAGGAACGCGGCGGCACAGATCAGCTTGTAGAGCCTGATGACCTGATGGATTTGACTGACTCCGGAATCGAACGGTTCATCACGGCACCCCGGCCGAATGCAACGTGCACGATTGTTGTAAACTCGCGGCCTCGTGAGATGGATGATCGTCACGTTACCTTTGAGGAAGTCGTGAAACTAGCATTCCCAGGCGCGCATGACACCAACGTCATCTTTTCGATGACATATCGCCATGCCGCTTCGAAGCCCCATGCCGGTGAGCTCGCCGCCGGTGGTTCGGTCAAAATCAAAAAAGAAGGGACCGTATTCAATGTCACGCGCACTGTTCAGTCTTAATGATGACCTTAAACGCCTTCGTGATGAAGGTTATTTCGTGCAAATTGTGGGTGGCTTTCTCGTAATGCGTAACGTTCCGTATGTCGACAAGTGCCGTAAGGTCCAAAGCGGCACACTGATCTCCAGCCTAACATTGGCTGGTGATCAAACTCGGTGTCCTGATACGCATGTCATTCATTTTGATGGTGAGTATCCATGCACAGCTGATGGGAAGCCAATCGAACAGATCAGGCATCAGAGCCTGAATACTCATCTCGGGAATGATCTGGCTGCTAAACATTCATTCTCAAGCAAACCCGAGGGCGGGTATGTCGATTATTTTCACAAGATGACGACATACGCGGCAATTCTCTCCGGTCCGGCTGAAGTTGTGGACGGCAATGCCACACCGAGAACGATGAAAGAGCCGGAGGCGGAAGAAGAAAGTGTCTTCAACTACACTGAAACCGCTTCTGACCGAGTTGGCATCGGCGCACTGACTGATCTTCTGAAATCTGATACCATCGCGATCATCGGGTTGGGAGGGACAGGCGGTTACATTTTGGACCTGATTGCCAAAACCCCTGTACCTGAGATCAGGTTGTTAGACGCTGATGAATTTCTTCAGCACAATTCGTTTCGTGCGCCTGGAGCTGCATCCATTGAAGAGTTGCGGGAAGTGCCCAAGAAAGTGGATTACTTCAAGACGGTTTACTCCAAGATGCACCGCGGAATCGTCACCTGCGACGAGGCCATGAGCGCAGCAAATCTGGACAAGCTCGACGGCGTAACATTTGCCTTTCTGTCCATGGATGCTGGCGAAGAAAAGCGGCACGTTGTCAAAAAATTGGAAGCTATTGGCGCATCATTCATCGATGTCGGCATGGGTCTTGAACTCGATGAAGGGTCACTTGGCGGCATTCTCCGTGTGACTACGAGCACGCCTGACATGCGGGGTCACATTCACAATGGCCGCGTGTCCTTTTCTGGCGGCGGGGAAAAGGATCTCTATTCTTCGAATATTCAGGTTGCTGACTTGAACGCGCTGAATGCGGTGCTTGCTGTCGTCAAATGGAAGAAACTCCGCGGCTTTTATCGAGACTTGGAGCAGGAGCACCACTGCACATACACCAGTGACGGCAACATGCTGCTAAATGGAGACACAAAATGATGCGGCATGATCGATTGGAACACGCCTTCGTTGAACATATTCCCGAAACGGTCGAGCCACGTATTCTGTACATCTCGATGAAGTACGGAACGGCCGCCCACAGCTGTTGCTGCGGTTGCGGAGAGGAGGTTGTCACGCCGTTCACACCAACTGATTGGAAAATGATCTTCGACGGCGAAACGGTTTCGTTAAACCCTTCCGTTGGGAATTGGACATTAGACTGCAGGTCGCATTACGTGATCAAGCGAGGGCGCGTCATTGAAGCTGGACCGTGGACGGATGAGCAAGTGGCAGCCGAACGACTGCGCGATCAAAAGGCCAAGTCCCGTCACTATGCCCAACAGCCGAAGGTCAGCAAGCCACCCGGCCATACACTCGAATTAGAGCATGAAACTGAAGCAAAAAGCATCTGGCAACGGATTTGGCACTTCTTCCGATAGGGCAAGTGCTTGAAGAGTATATTCACGACCACAATGCAAAAAGGGAAAGTCCGCTTTCGCGTCGCGCCACAAATCTCTCGGCAGCGCAGCGAAAGTCGGCTTCCTGCCACCTTTTATAGGATCGGGAGAACACATCATTTGCCCGCCCGGCGTTCGTTGGACGGGATATCTGATGTGTTTGATGTACTGGGCTACATCCGACCCATCAACGAGCGCTTCCAGTTCAGTCAACAGAGCTCGAGTGGTCAAGTATAGCCCGCACTGCTTCGAAATGTTCGTAGGACATCACGACAAAGCAGGGTTTGCCGTACCTGGTGATCATGACGGGTGCACTTTGTGCGGATCTAAGGATCTCACTTGTGCCGCGCTTTAATTGGGTCATTGAAAAATTCTTCACGCTTTGCACTCCCTGCCGTCTAGGTGGTTAATTCCGCCTCATGTTCAACATCACCCCAATGCTGGTTTGGCGGCAGCTTCTTCGCCCGGCGCGAGACCTCATTAAACATGACAGGCATGAAATCCCAGACATCAACGCCAACGTTCACCGAATTGCGCGACCCCTTCCAATTGTCATGAACGTGGCCAAAAAACTGCAGTGCGCCTTGGCGGGCGTGGTTCCACGTAATCATTGGATAGTGGCACAACGTATTAAGTTGATTTTGGGGCCCATCTCGCAATTCAGCGAAGTGGGAGGCGGAGTCCCAAGGAAGCTCAAGAGTTGGTTCATGGTCGTGATTACCGATGATTAAGTGTTGTTTCGCTCCAGGCAGCTGGTTAAATATTTGCTCCACATAGGCGCTATCTTTGGCCTTGGAACCAAAGGCGAAGTCACCCAAAATCCAAAGTTCATCCTCCGGCCCGACGACCTTCCACATATTTTCCAGCATCGTTGCGTCCATCTGTGAGGCTGATACGAAAGGGCGCTTACAGAATTTAATGACATTGCTGTGGCCGAAGTGCGTATCGGCCGTGTACCATATTTTCATCATTCTCTTTCGACTAATTCAGCCCGTAAGTTCTCGAAATTCCTTAGGTGTGTAGTCAAGGGCTAGAACCTTTAGCAGAAGTAATTCCAACGGCAGTTGGGTTTCCATCCATTGCACTTTTTCAGCGCTGATACTTAGGTTAAAGCCACCGCGTTTGTTCAGAGAAATGCAAATTTCACGCCCATTTAGAAAATCCCAAAGCAACTCGGAGAACGGGTTTTTTTCCCTATCTGGGTGCGTTGAAATGCCAGGACACCGTGTAAGAACCGTGGGCAAAACGGCTGTGAGAACAGCCCATGCCTGCTGTTGCTCATGTTTTTTAAGCGGCCGAAAATTTGATGTGGTCTGAGCAGCTGCAGACTTTAACGCCAGAACAGGTGCAAACTTCGACAGGATAGCTTCCTTCGTCTCTGAGCCTTCGCCCGCTTTCACGCCTGTCATTTCAACAACTCTCCAGCGAGCCTTTGATGGCGGCTAAACTTAGAAAGCCTCGTGAAGCACCCAAAGCACGAAACGAGTCTGCACGGTTTGTATGTATACTTGGCATCATTACCCACCTTATATGTTTAATCTGATTTTTAGATAATCTGAAAATGAGATTACTGGAAGTGTCCGAGGCATCATACGGACACTCAATTGACCAAAACACTTCGCACCGACGGACACTTGGCGCTCATTGAAGCGCTAATTTCGGCCCGTAAGTCACAAAAACTCTCTCAGGCCGCCTTGGCTGACCGGTTGGGGTGCCACCAATCGTTTGTCGCGCGGATCGAGTCAGGTCAGCGGCGTATAGATGTGCCAGAATTGGTGATCATAGCGCGGGCTCTAGATTTTCCTGCGGAACACTTTTTCAAAGCAGTCATCAAAGCCGTTCCACTTGGCGAAAAAATTTAAAGCACTGTTTTAAATTATTATTTTCTGCATCCACAAAAGAAATAGCTGCCTTTGAGGCGGGCGAAGCATGGCGTCTGTGTGCAAAAATCCTGACAAATTCTATATCCGAAATCGAAACGGCTTCACCCCGAATAAATCGTTGTGAAGCCGCTCAATGTACAAGCTATGTGTGGATAATGGATCCAAGTTAGAACGAAATGGGCAACCTATGGGTCACTTCACACCACATCTACTGCCAGAAAAACTAATAGCATGCGCACTGGTTGATTTTCACTTCTGATGCAGACAACAAAAAATGAAGGAAAACAGGACCTTCTTGCTGCGCACTCATAAGTTGAAAAAGAAGAAGCATACGCAGGAAACGTGAAGCGTGCGCAAAAACCCATATCATGTAGCCGGTCCCGATATCTGTCGAAAACGCGCAGCGAAAAGACCCGTGCAAAGCACGGATCCTTTCGAACCATGTTTTACTGATACTATCATGTGGGAATAGGTACTTCGTATGGAGCGTCTCTGGGGAACACGTCGCAGAATTCATCATTCTACAAAGCAGCCATTCTCTACGTATTGCAAGAAGGTCAGCAATGCGGGGCGGCTTCAACCGGACAAACCGGCCTGATGCAATTGCGCTGCGGCGCACAGAGGCTTTGCAGCTGCCCCGCGCGGCTCGCAAGAGCAGCGCAACGCATTTGCCGCAATGCGCCCCATCGAAGATGTGCTGACATCTCGTGCGCCAAGACCTTAGTTCGGCTGCGCCTGGCCAACGGTCAGGCGCATTTACACGCATTCGAGGAAGCGGACAATAAAACGGACAACGTGTCGGACAAGATTTGCTGAGATATCTCGTAGCTATATGATATTGCTGACTACACAACGTTGCTGTTGAGGCAAGGAAAACGGACAAAATGAGTGAAGAAGCGGCAAGAGACGATGGTGAGACGATAGGCCTATTCGAGCCTTTGATGGTTAGTGAAGGCTCCCCAAAGCGCAGCGAATTGAGTGATTTAGCACTCGACTTAGCGACTACTTCTGCGCGCTTTTCCAGTGGCTTACCTGAATCCATCGCGGACGCGCTGGCTGGTCTGATACGTTCGACGAACTGCTATTACAGCAACCTGATCGAAGGACACAACACGCACCCCATCGATATTGAGAGGGCGTTGAATGACGATTACAGCGCTGATCCAAAAAAGCGTGATTTACAACTCGAAGCCAAATCGCACATCACTGTTCAAAAATGGATTGATGGCGACGGGCTGGGAGGGTGCCCGACCGAACCAGACATGATCAGAGAAATACACCACCGTTTCTGTGAATTACTACCATCCGATCTACTCTTTGTGGAAATACCATCGACTGGCGAGAAGATTCCGGTGGTGCCGGGTAAACTGAGGACGAGAGATGTTGAAGTTGGACGCCATGTGGCGATCAGTCCAGGTTCAATTCCACGATTTCTTGACCGTATGCATGACGCTTACCAACATGCTGGACGCATTGAGGCCATTCTTGCTGCAGGGTGCGCGCACCATCGTCTGTTATGGGTCCACCCATTTTTCGATGGGAATGGGCGTGTTGCGCGTTTGATGTCTTATGCCATGCTCAAGAACGCGCTCGACACTAAAGGGCTTTGGTCCGTTGCGCGTGGCCTCGCACGCAACGAAGCAGAATACAAACGCCATCTTGCCGCCTGTGATCAGCCTCGCCGTGGTGATCGAGATGGGCGCGGCACTCTAAGCGAAGCCGCGCTTGCTGATTTCACAGCATTTTTCCTTACACTCTGCATAGATCAGATCAAATTTATGGAAGGTTTGATGAAGCCTGATCGCCTTCGGGATCGCATTTTGATTTGGGCAGGAGAAGAAATACGTGCGGGAACTTTGCCAGCAAGATCAGACGTAGTCTTACGCGCTGTGCTAAGCGGCCCTTCGCTGCGATTAGCACCGAGGTCTGCTCTGCGGACAAACCTGACTTTCGACTTTTGGTCTTTGCTAGCGCAGCATCGCTTTGCGTGAGCGGCAAACAATTCACTTTAGCACCGTCTAAGTCGTCGAAGCGGTCATTACCGATGCATAAAAATGCAGTGATGCTAATTGAGCGTTGCTGCACTGATCGCCAATCCGATCAGTAGATTAAATTCGGCAGAATGCCCGGAGCAACAATGGCCGGATCAAGTCTACTCGTCGCCTTCAAAAACATCCGGCAAGACCCGCGATAAAACGCCAATGAGAAAAGCTGTACTGATCCCAAATGTCAATAAGCCTGTGATCGCACAAAAGGTTGCGACGATCCGTGCGTCGGGACCCAAAACAATGTCACCATAGCCCAGCGTCGTATACGTCACCGTGGCGAAGTAGAAGCTCGTTACCAAGTTCGGCAGATCGGTGATCCACAAAAATACCACCGACCACGTCCAGATTTGCAGCGTGTGCGCCGACACAAGCACGAATACGCCGAATAAAAGCAATGCCACCGGCTGCAGGCGCGGCCATCTGGTGGCATCAAACATACCCGCTAGTTTCGGAAAACATGGAATGCTGAATGCGATAGCTCCGATATGTACGAGTGCGCTGAATGTCAGCAGTCCTGTTCCAAGAAGGATTTGTTCGACTGCGCCCATAGTGCGTTCCTCTTTTTTGGTCTAAGATTAGGTCAACACGGATAGAGACACAGACTTTGGTTAGGGGCAATTAATATGATACGAAACGACTTGATTAGAGTTCTCAGTTTGATCGCGGCAATGGTGAGTACCAGCGCACTTGCTCAAGATGCGACCCCGCGCCCTGCCAAGGTAGCTACGGTGGTCGCGTCTGACACCGTTATTTCGCGCAAATACCCCGCCGTTGTGTTGCCGTCGCAAGAGATCGAACTGTCGTTCAAGGTGTCGGGCCAAATCATCGATCTGCCAATACGTGCGGCGTCTAATGTGAGCGTAGGAGACACCATCGCACAGATCGACACGCGCGACTTTGAGAACCAGATTTCTCAACTCCAAAGCAGTCGTGACCAAGCTACAGCACAGCTTGAGGCCCTAAGAGCAGGCGCACGACCCGAAGAAATTGCAGCCCTAGAGGCCGCCGTTGCATCGGCCCAAGCGCAAGTAGAGCAAACAACCGATGCTTTGACACGCGCCGAAGCGTTGCTGGAGCGGGGCGTGGCCACGCGGGCGCAAGTTGAAGGCGCACAGGCAGAAGCGCGAGTAGCACAAGCGAATTTGCGGGCGCAGGAAGAGCAACTGCGGATTGGCGAGATCGGTGGGCGTCCGGAAGAGATTGCAGCGTCTGAGGCGGTTTTGCGCGGGATCGACACCCAGATTAAGGTAGCACGGGACAATTTGTCCGATGCGACACTGACCGCCCCTTTTGATGGCATCATCGCGCGGCGCGATATTGAGAATTTCTCAAACGTATCCGCAGGCCAAAGCATCGCCCTGCTTCAACGGTTGGAAGTTGTGCATTTGGCTTTTGATATTCCAAGCATTGATGTCACCGAACTTACCCGCAATGGACCGGGTAGCATCACCAACATTGCCACCTTTAATTCCTTGCGTGGTCAAGAGTTCGAGACCGAACTCGTAGAGTTTTCTGTGCAGGCCGACAGCGCTACACAAACCTACCGTGGTCGCGTTTCAGTGACTGTACCTGAAGGGGCCGTTATCCTGCCCGGAATGGTTGCGAGCGTTATTTCTTCTACACAAGGATCAGCTGCACAAGTCGCAGCACCTCTTTCCGCCATCGCAGCAGAACCCGATGGGTCACCCTTCGTCTGGTTGGTGTCGGATGATGGCAAAGTCTCTGCACAAAAGGTGTCACTGGGCGAGGCAACTGGCGCAAGCGTCGTCATCAGCGAAGGGTTGTCTGATGGCGATACCATCGTGTCAGCCGGTGTCAGCGAGATAATTGACGGCATGACCATCCGTCCGATCACACGCGTGGGGAACTGATCAGATGGATTTGGCCCGTTTCGCGCTTGAAAAGCGCCTGATTTCCGCTGTTGCGACGGTGCTGATCCTGCTGGCAGGGTATTTCGCCTATACAGCTTTGCCCCGATTTGAAGACCCCGAGTTTGTCATCAGACAAGCCCAGATCGTCACGCCTTACCCCGGTGCATCGGCTGAAGAAGTCGCCGAAGAAGTAAGCGAAGTTGTCGAAAACGCGCTCCAGCAGTTGCAAGGCATTGATGAGGTGCGCTCTGTTTCCGCACCGGGTCTCAGCACGGTCACTGTTGAGTTTACGATTGCCGCAACACCCAGTTACACTGAGCTGGATCAGGTCTTTGCCAAGATGCGGGCCAAGATATCAGATGCAGGATCGCAACTGCCGCCGAATGCGCTGCCCAGCCAAGTCTATGATGATTTTGGCGATGTCTACGCGCAGTATTATGCGATCACAGGCGAAGGCTTCACCATCACTGACCTTTATGAATACGCCAAGGATTTGCAACGCGAATTGGTCACCGTCGAAGGCGTGTCCAAGGTTGTGTTGAATGGCGTGCAGGACGAAGTGATCTATGTCGAATATGAGCCAGCGCGGCTGACCGAGTTGGGTCTTGCGCCCTCGCAAATCCAGCAGCTGCTCGAAGGGCAGAACCTTGTCACGCCCGCCGGATCAATCGTAGCGGGATTATCCCGTCTTAATGTGCGACCGCAGACCGCTGTGGGCTCGATTGAAGCGATCCAAAACCTGCTGATCACGAACGCGCAAACTGGGACGTCTTTCCGTCTTGGCGACATCACTACGGTCTCGCGTGGCTTGAAAGAACCCAGCAGTTCCTTGCTGTTCCGCAACGGCGAACCTGCCATTGGCCTTGGTATCTCCAATCAGCGCGGCGGCAATGTCGTGAACATGAGCAACGCGGTCAAAGACCGCATTGCCGAACTGTTTGATGAACGCCCCATCGGCATCGACGTGTCGCCGATCTCGGATCAAGGGGCGGCGGTCAAAACATCCGTGGATGACTTTGTCGTCAACGTGGCGCTGGCTTTGGCAATTGTTGTTGGTACGCTTCTGATCTTTATGGGATTGCGATCCGGTATCTTGATGGGGGGCATCTTGCTTGTCACCATCGCAGGAACCCTGTTCGGTATGTACCTATATGGGTTGAACATGCAACGCATCTCGCTGGGTGCGCTGATCATTGCGCTTGGTATGCTCGTCGATAATGCCATCGTTGTGGTTGAGGGCACGCTTGTGCGCGTGCAACGCGGCGAGGATGCGGCCAAGGCATCGCGCGCCGTGGTGAAACAAACCATGTGGCCATTGCTTGGTGGGACTGTTGTTGGCATTCTGGCCTTCTCGCCCGTAGGCTTTTCCCCTGACAACACAGGCGAATATGCGGGCAGCCTTTTCTGGACCATCGGCATCGCACTGTTGTTCTCATGGCTCGTCGCGATCTGGCTGACGCCTTATTATTGCACGGTCCTTCTCAAACAGGGAAAGGCCGATGCAGAGCCCAAAGAAAATGCAATCCTCAAGGCGTATCGCTCGTTCCTTGCCCTTGCGATCAAGGTGCGCTGGATCACTGTTGGCATCACGGTGGCGCTGTTCGTGTCTGCCATCGCGATGTTCAGTGCGGTGCCTGCAGGGTTCTTCCCTTCCTCGACGCGCGATCAGTTTGTGATCGACTACTTCTTGCCCCAAGGCGCAGACATCACGCGCACCCAAGCGGACCTAACTGAAATCGCTGAACATGCGCGAGGATTGGAAGGCGTGACAGGTACCAACACAGTTGTCGGTGGCGGCCACCTGCGGTTCATGCTGATCTATGAGGCAGAGGGTGGAAACGCCGCGTATGGGCAAATCTTGGTCGATGTTGAGGACTACACCATCATCGACGGGCTACGGACCGATTTGCAGGCCCACATTGATGAGACGTACCCTGAATCCAACACCAAGGTCTGGAAATTTGTTTTGGGCCCAGGTGGTGGTTCCAAGGTTGAGGCACGGTTCTTTGGGTCTGATCCGGCGGTTCTGCGGTCACTTGCGGGTCAGGCCAAGACGATCATGTCTGACGCTGGTGCCATCGCTGTCAAAGACGACTGGCGCGAGCAGGTTCAAGTGGTGCGTCCCGTAATAGACATCGAAAACGCACGTCGTTTGGGTCTGACACAAGGAGAGATTTCTAACGCGATTTACAGCCACCTGACAGGCACAACCCTTGGCCTTTATCGCGAACGGGATGAACTGCGCAGCGTCGTGATGCGCCCGGTTGTGGAGGCGCGTAATGACATTGCTCAGTTGCGCGACATCCAAGTCTTTAGTGCGGCCATCGGCGGCTATATCCCGATCAGCCAAGTTGTAGACCGTTTTGATATCGTGTTTGAGGCTGGCAACCTGCGCCGGATCGACAGAGCGTTGGCAATCACTGCACAGTCCGACAACGCACCCGGTGTTCTGTCAGGCGATCTTTTCGACGCCGTCAAAGGCCCCGTTGAAGCCATTCCGCTCCCTTCTGGCTACAGCATGGAATGGAAGGGCGAGTTTGGCAGCAGCCAAGAGGCCAACGCAGGCCTTGCTTCAACTATGCCGCTGGGCTTTGGTGCAATGTTCATCGTGGTATTGTTCCTGTTCAACGCATGGCGGCAGACAATCATCATCTGGTTGGCTGTGCCGCTTGCCCTAATTGGCGTGATCTACGGTCTTGCGGGCACGCAAACCCCGCTTGAGTTCATGGCAATCCTCGGCATCCTGTCGCTAACAGGCATGTTGATCAAAAACGCGATTGTCTTGATTGACGAAACGGACACCCAAATCGCCGATGGCAAGGCGCGTATGGCAGCGGTGGTCGATGCCGCCGTCAGCCGCGTGAGGCCTGTGTCCTTGGGCGTTTTGACCACAGTGCTGGGTGTTGTGCCGCTGTTGTGGGACCCCTTCTTCAAATCCCTCGCGGTGGTGATTATTTGCGGCCTAAGCTTTGCCACTATCCTGACCCTGATTGTTGTCCCAGCACTTTATGCGATCTTCTTTCGCGTAAGCGGCGACGAAACAGCGACCGAATAGGGGCTTGATCAGGGCAGTATGCAACGTGATGCGAGGGTGACATGAAAGCGATACGATTGCCGCTCCTTGGGCTCGCCTTTGCTGCATCCTGCATGCCGGTGCCCGACCGGGTTGCCTTTTCGGCGGCGGTCCCATCGGCCAGTGTCCAAAACATCTATGTGACGACTGGACGATTACCAAGTACCGGTGAGGTTGACCCGAAGCAGGACCGAAACGCGGAAACGCGGTTCGTAAAATATGCTGTTTCAATCCCCCCGACCCATGCGCCTGGACAGATCGAATGGCCTGACGAAACGGTCGACCCCAATACCGACTTTGCCGTTGTTGGCACCGATGATCTTGAAAACAGCACAGGGTTCATCAATCGTATCAAGGCCGAACGCGATGACGAGGTCGCCATATTTGTACACGGCTACAATAACACCCCATCCGAGGCACTGTACCGGTTTGCGCAAATCGGGCATGACTTTGAAATCACATCACCCCGCATTTTGTTCGCTTGGCCCTCCGCAGGTACGGCGACGGGCTATGTCTATGACCGTGATAGCGTGTTGTTTTCACGCGATCCCTTGGCGGACCTGTTGACCCAGATCAGCAGGACAACGAATAAAGAAATCACCTTGATGGCGCATTCAATGGGCGCGCATCTGACGATGGAAGTGCTGCGCCAGCTTGCGATCACCGGCAGGCGGGACGTGCTAGATGATTTACGCGTTGTCGCCTTGTTTGCTCCTGACATTGACCCGGATATCTTTCGCGCGCAGGCAAGGGCCATTGGCACGCTTCCTGATCCGTTCGTCATTATGACAAGTAGTCAAGACCGCGCCCTGAACCTGTCGGCCTTCCTGAACATTGGCCCCCAAAAAGTGGGCGACCTAAGCCGTGCTAAAGACGTGGCTGGCCTCAACATCACACTGTTTGATTTCACAGCACTGGCAGATGGCTCAAACTTTGACCATCTGGTGCCGATGACATCCCCTGCAGCCATCGCAGTCTTGCGCGACTTAGTGCGATCAGACCGCAAAGGGCGCCTTGACCTGTCGCAATTCGACATTGGCCCAGACGGCGTCATCCGCGCCCGTGCGCCGCAGGGGTAAGCCATGCCAGAAATCATCATCCCCGCTTTCATCTCCGTCACACTAGGGTTTGTGGTGTTCTTTCTTGGCGTCTTCCTGACGCGCAAAATCACGGTTTTGGGGAACTACAACATCCCAGAGCCTGTCTCTGGGGGCCTCGCCGTCGCGCTGCTGACTTGGGTCTTCTTTGCATTCACGGGGCAGCAAATCACTTTTGACCTTGAGGTGCGAGACTATTTGCTGGTGGTGTTTTTCGCCACAATCGGTCTGAACGCACAGATTTCGGACCTGTTCAAAGGCGGGCGCTTGCTCGTTTTTCTACTGGGCCTGACCCTCGCCTTCATGGTGCTGCAAAACCTCATCGGGTTGCTCGGTGTGACCCTGTTTGGTCTGCCCTCGGCGACTTCGGTTCTGGTCGGCTCGGCATCGCTCATCGGCGGCCATGGCACCGCCATTGCGTGGGGGCCACAGATCGAAGAGTTGACTGGCTTTGGTGCGGCACCAGAGATGGGCGTGGCCTCGGCAACACTTGGGCTGATCCTTGCGGCTGTGCTTGGCGGGCCGATTGCAAAGCGTTTGATCGACAGGAATAGTCTCACAAGTGATCAGGCCGAAGGACCGATTGTCGGTCTTGAGTTTGAGGACAAAGAAAACCCAGACGACCTGATCAACCACGTGAGCCTGATGCGCGGCATGCTGGCAGTACATATCGCGATCCTGTTGGGCTACATTCTGCACCTCGGCATCATTGAGGCCGGTGTGAAACTGCCGCTCTTCGTGCCGTGCCTTTTGGTTAGCATCGCGATGTCCAACACCGTTCCCTATCTCTTCCCCCAGATCGCCTGGCCCGCTCGTACCAAATCCCTCGCGGTGATCTCAGACTATTGCCTCTCCGTATTTTTAGCGATGTCGTTGATGAGCCTCCAACTTTGGACGCTTGCAGAACTGGGTGCCCCGATCTTGGCCGTTCTGGTGCTGCAAGTCATCATGACAGTGGCCTTTATCCTGCTGATCTTCTTCCGCCTGATGGGCAGCAGCTATCAGGGTGCGGTCCTCAGTGCGGGCTTTGCCGGGTTCACCCTTGGGGCGACACCCACGGCTATCGCAAATATGTCATCCGTGACAAAACGCTATGGCCCCGCCCCGTTGGCATTTATCGTGTTGCCGCTGGTTTCGGCCTTCTTCGTTGATCTCGCGAATGCAGTGATAATCCAACTTTTCGTCAGTTTGTAGAACGGGGCATTTGTCACAGGACTAAGTCGGCGGGTTGCTATTCGCTAGGAACGTACCAACTAATACTCATCCACATTTCAACAGAGGAATTACGATTATGAAGTACCTGGCTTTAGCTGCGGCGGCCACGCTCACCATCACCATCATCATCATCATCATCAGCAGCAGCTCAGCCTCTGCTCAGTCCTCAAGCGTTCGAGTATCACCGGGCCATTTTTGTGCTCTAAACAAATGCGTTCGGTTTTCACGCGATCTGAACTCTGTCTCAATTCAAGGCCGTCGCGCGGTATCAGTTGCGACATACGGTCTGCGGAAAAACCCCGTCATCTCAGCCGAGGAGTTTCGGCAGATATTCAGCCTTGCGCTGCGCCAAGGCGGTGTAAACGGAAACAGAGGCTAGACCATTCACCGGCCTCGTTGCGAAGCTAAACCGCTAAATACCTACTCTTTGCCATCGGATAGCATTTGCTTGAATGAGCCAAATCTGGTCTGACAGAAGGAAGCCACGTTGGCATTTAGTCATATCAAGGGACGCTTCAAATGCTCATGCCTAACTCGCCGAACCCTCAACGATGAGCCGGTCCCAAACCCTTCTGTTTGCGTCTCTCCTGACGATTTCGGTCGTCGCAGGATGGGGAGTGGTCGACCCAGATGGTCTGGTAACCCAGTCGTCATTGGTTGTGGATCGCTATTTTGAAAGCCGTGGCTGGTTTGTCATGCTCTCCGTCTCCGCAATGCTATTCATGTGCATTTGGCTGGCCTTCTCGCGTTATGGCAACATTCGGCTGGGTGCAGATGATGATCGTCCCGAGTTTTCAACACCGTCTTGGATCGCAATGTTGTTCGCGGCGGGCATGGGCGTGGGTTTGTTGTTTTGGGCTGTGGCAGAACCTTTGACACACTTCGCATTTGCGCAAGAAATCATGCCTGCACCGATAGCGGCACAGCAATCCTTGCTTGCCACCAATTTTCACTGGGGCATACACGCGTGGGGCATCTATGGTGCCACCGCCCTTGCAATCGCATATTTCACCTTCCGGCGCGGCGCACCGATGTTGGTCAGCGGGCCGATTGAGACGCTGTTTCCTGATGAGACTTGGGCCAAAATTGTCGGATGGCTGTCCGATTTCATGGCCATTGTGGCAATTGCCATTGGTGTTGGCGGATCCATCGCGATGGGTGTTTTTCAAGTCGCCGATGGTGTGGACATCATGATGGGCGGAGAACAGGCCAGCGGCACTTTAATCGCGATTGTCTTTGCTATCATGGTCGCCGCTTACTTGCCCCCGCTCATGGTCGATCTGGGTGCTGGCATGGCTCGACTGTCCAACATCGCGATGATCATCGCAATCGCATTGGTGCTCTATACGGTGATCCTTGGACCAACAGAGTTCCTTCTCAACTCCATTGTGAACAGCTTTGGCGACTATGTCTTCGCGGCTATCCCGCGTGGCTTCCAAACCCTGACATTCTTTGGCGATGATCTGGGGGCATGGTTCCAGGACTGGACCCTCACCTATATGGTCTGGTGGATTGCTTGGGGGCCATTCGTCGGTGTCTTCATCGCGCGCATATCCAAAGGCCGTACAATCCGTGAATTCGTCTTGGGTGTTCTGATCGGCCCAACCGTCTTTTCCGTGATTTGGTTTGGCGCATTTGGTGGCATCGGACTGTTTGACGCCCTACGTGGCAGCGGCGATCTACTGGCACTCACCGGAACCAATGTGGAACGCGTCACCTTCGCACTGCTGGAACGCCTTCCACTGCCGACGTTGACCACAGCGGCGACAATTGTCGCTGCGTTCTTGTTCATCGTCACAAGTGTTGTAAGCGCCGCCTTTGTGTTGGGGACTTTTTCAACAGGGGGTGACCCCAATCCCAGCCCGCGCATCAGATTAATCTGGGGCGTGCTCTTAGGCGTGCTAGGCGCAGCAATGATCTTGGCCGGATCAATCGATGCCATAAAAAAGCTGATTGCAATCGGTGCTCTCCCTTTCGTGTTTGTTTGCGTATTGCTTTGTGTCTGTCTGATACGGGGCTTGCGTCAGGAGGTGACCAATGCTGATCGGTGAAACGGTTGATACGATACTGAACCTCTCGACCTTTGCGTTCATCGGCGCGATGGTCTGGTTGTTAATCCGCAGATAACCTGAACCCCGGCCTAGTAGCGGGTCGACGACAGATGTTATATCATCCGACAATGGATCGCGCATGCCGAGGAGTGCTAGAGCTTGTGTCAGCTACTTTTGCCTGCCTGATCTTTGCGTGAAGGATCGCGGGTTTGGAATAAGAAGGAACAGCCGTGCGATCCTATGCTGAAAACCTGATCGAAAGAGCGGATGCCAACGCCGAAGAGGTCATCGGATGGGTGAGGATCGCCATTGCTCTGATCCTGGGGATGACCGCGATTGGTCTGGCCTTGGTGGGAGACAACCCACCGGGGAGCGCCCGGACCACGCTCACGCTCGCCGCCCTTGTCATCCTGGCGACATTTGCGATTGGCTGCTTGGCAGTGTTTGTCGTGCGCCGAGGGATTTATCGCTCATGGATGGCCTGGGGATTCGGGCTCACCGACGTTAGCTTGGTCTCCCTGAACCTCTACCTTACGTTCGCAATTAGTGGAGCCAGTTCAATGCTAGCGCTGTCGACACCGGTAGCATTGTTGGTTTGTGTTGTTTTTATTTTTCAGATGTTCCGATATCGCGTACGACTGCAGATAACCTTGTCGCTGTGCATGGTCTTGATGATTGCGTTCCTGGTGTTTTTGCAGCCTGTCGAAACCCTTCCGGGCGCAAACATTCGTTACCTGCAGACTGCCTTCACACCGATCACGAATACAGCACGGGTCGTCCTTTATGCGCTGATTGCCGGTCTGGCTGTCTTCGCAGTGTGGCGTGCGCGACGGCGTCTGTTTGAAGTCGCACGCCAAACCGAAATCCAGCGAAACACCACCCGGTTTCTTCCGACAGAATTGGGGCACGATCTGAGCGATGCTGCTCTTGCAGAGTTACAAGAAGGCCGCTCTTTGCCTCTTGCTATCGTCTTCGTCGACATTCGTGGGTTCACGCGCATGTCAGAGGCACTTGGTGCAAGAGACACCAGCAGCCTTCTGACTGAATTCAGGTCAATTGTGACCGATTGCACCGCTGATATGGATTGCATCATTGACAAGTTCATCGGCGATGGCGCGCTGATCATCTTCGGCCTGCACAGCGATCTGTCGCAGGGGTGCCGGGATGCTGTTAACTTCGCCCAGACGCTTTTGAAAGCAGTAAACGATTGGAGCGGCAGACGGTTAGCCGAGGGTCGCGAGGACGTACGTATCGTCATCGCCGTGCATTCTGGCCAAGTGATCGCAGGCGCGATTGGTGACATGCGTCGGCTGGAGTTCTCTGTCGTCGGCGGGACGGTCAATGAAGCGTCGCGGATTGAAGCCTTTGCCAAAAGTAAGGACCTAGAATTTGTGGTGTCACAGCCAGTTCTCACAGCATGCGGATCGGCCGATGGCTGGCAAACACTTGGCAATCAGCCGCTCCGAGGTGCCAGCCAACCGATAGAATTGTTAACTCCCAGGGCCGCTGGTCAATAGGCTTCGAACTGCACAAGACGGACACAGCACCATCATCGGCAAGACCTCTGAGCATGAACCTGTTACTCAGAAATTGGATCAATGCACTTCAAACGTATGGTTTCGTGCGGGCGATCATGGAAACGGCTGGGAAACATGAACTGGCATCCGATCATTTCCGGGAAATTGATCCAGTTGATCACAGTTTCTCGCGTGTTTTTAGCCAGTTCAAACTGCATCGGCTTGATGGTTTTGTTTTGAACGACGGACACTCTTTCGCGAATTCGGTCGTAGCTGAGAAGGTCATTGACCTTCAGTGTCACCAAATTGACCTTCAGTGTCACCAAGTCGCAACTGCGTAACTTGCCTCAACCGCATAACCGGCCACGCCATGGCGCTCGAGCTGATGATCTAAATATGAGACGAATGGCGCAAGCTCGCTGGGGCCAACTGAATGCCTGAGATAATTGAAGGGATTAATTCAAGGAAGGGATCAAGAAACTTCAAAACACCGCCTGATCAAACCGTCACCAACTTTTGGGCATAGCTCTTTCGTTCGCGCTGCGGTTCGCATGAATGTCCGGTTTTCCTGCCGCACAGCGGCGTAGATATCTACGCTATTACAGCAGTTTTCACGCTGCGCGCACACGCAGCAAAAAATCAACAGGTCCGGTGTGGGCTCAGCACCGTCGCAGGAAGTGTCAAGAAACCGCGACCGCTTCGAGGTGACGAACGGCTCCTACCGTTCGCCAAGGTTCTTAGATGTCGATCCGTTCAGCTATAGTCAGGGCGTCTTCCAATTCGACACCCAGATAACGGACAGTGCTATCAACTTTGGTGTGGCCCAGCAAAAGTTGAACAGCACGCAGGTTGCCTGTTTTGCGGTAGATTTCCGCCACCTTTGTTCGGCGCATAGAATGCGTGCCATAGCCACTTGGTTCCAAACCAATCGAAACAACCCAATCCCGAACCAGCCGCCCATACTGACGTGTTGATATGTGCGGGCGATCGTGAAAACGGCTGGGAAACATGAACTGGCATCCGATCATCCCAGAAGACCTGATCCAGTTAGTCACGGTTTCTCGCGTGTTTTCAGCCAATTCGAATTGCACAGGTTTATTCGTTTTGCTTTGAACCACTGATACTCTTTCTCGCACCCTGTCATCCCTGATCAGATCTGTGATCTTGAGCGAGACTAGGTCGCAACCACGCAACTTGCTATCGATTGCGACATTAAACAAAGCCAGATCGCGAAGATTGCCCGCAAGCTCAAGGCGCGCACGGATCGCCCAGACCTGTTTGGGAAGCAGCGGACGCTTTTGTCCGACAAGGCGACCTTTGTTCCATGCTTGGCGTTTCGGGGTGACGGCGGGAAGTTGGACTCTTGGCATGATTTGCCCTCCATCCAACCCTCCAGCCCAATCATCAACACAACGTTGACGAAGTATTATAACCCGGATTCTTATGTCTGCTTCGTGGTGCGTGTTGCCTAACTTTTCTGCGCAGGCATTAGGTCGGCCTGAGCACATTTGACCAATTTTTTTGCAACTTGCGCGAATGTCAGCTCTCTTTAGCCAAGATCATAACCGCCAATGACCCATGACCGCACGACTTCGGTGAAAGCGTCGCTATCGTCTTGATAAAAGAAGTGGCCGCAATTCTTAAAGATGGTCAAAGCACTCCTGGGTAGCCGCGCATGAAGCCGCTCGGCGTTATTTGCCGTCAGGAAGGCATCTTGTTCGCCCCAGAATACGTGGACAGGAAGATTGAGCGCCGAGAGATTTGGGTCGATGTCTTTGCACCCTTCGGGATAGCCTTGGAACCATTTTGTGACCGGCCCAATCCGACCTGCATATGAAGCAACATAGTCGGAGACCTCTGCGGCAGAGGGACGATAGTGCAGATATCCCAATTGGTTTGCACCAGCAATAAACGCAGGCGCACCGGTCATTGTGAAAACAAAACGCCAGAATGCTGACCCGATCATTTTTCGAACAAGGCTACCGTCATTGGAGGGTTGAACACTCGGACCCGCCCCTATCATGATGCTCTTTGCTGCGTGGTCGCGGTGCAAAATATAATGAAGCGCCACGGGCATTCCGACATCTGGTGCCACAATATGAATGTCGCTCAACCCAAGCTCGGCAATGAATTTTTGCAGAAACGCACTTTGCGCGGCAAAGGTCATGTAGCTGATGTCGCCTTCACTTCGCCCAAATCCAGGCAAGTCGAGCGCAACCAAATTCGCGGAAGTAGAGAGAGCTGACCATGTTGCATCATAGCACAAGATGCTTTGTGGAAGCGGGCTAAGGAACAGAACCGTCGGCCCACCTGCGTTGCCCCCCGTTGCATAGCGCACTTTAAGGCCGTCCAGCTGCATAAACTCGGGCTTCATCGTGAAGTTCACGAGATCATGATTGATCTTGCCAGCACCCTTCGCGCGTTTTGATCGCAGCTTGTAGAACTCCGGCGTAATCATCATCAAGCTCGCCGCGTTTAGGCGACCGAGCACCCCAATGGGATCTTTTGACATGGTGTTTCCTTCGGGGTTGGCAGTTTCGCGATTCTTAATGTAACTAGAGGTACGAAAAAGCCTGGTCAATAATAAAATACCCGTGAGTACGATAATGAATGAAAATCCCACTCCGACACGCGGTCGCCCAAAGACGCTGGACCGAGATCAGATCTTGCAAACTGCTTTGATGGCGTATTGGTCTAGCGGGCCAACGAACATCTCGATCAGCGACATTTGCAGTATGACAGGCGCGTCCAAACCGGGTGTTTATCGCGAGTTTGGCAGTGATGACGGGCTGAAAAAGAGCGTTCTGGAAACGTATCATGACCTAGCGGTTCAACCCTTGATCGACATTCTTGAGAGAGATCAGTCGACCGATGAAACAACCGACGCCCTTATCGGTTTCATGACGCAAGATCGCGAACAACTGGGTATTCCTCAGGGATGTTTGTTTGTCATGATGCGCGCACACGTGCAGCACTTTGGACCGTCCACCTGCGAGGCACTGCAAGACGTGCGCTGCGATCTTTTTGGCGCTTATGAAACATGGATCGAGCGTTCAAAATCGCACGGTGAATTCGCGGATATTCCCACCGACATTGCAGCACTATTTATTGATGCACAGCACGGCGGTGCCATGCGGATGCAGCGCGAAGGTGTGCCCAATGATACCATCGCAAGCGTGCTTGGCACAGCATTCCGCGTACTCGTTTCGAATGAAAGGTCCGGCGCACGGATCAATTAGGCCGTGAGTTGCGCAAGGATGCTTTTGAAGTTGTCCACGCCTTGCGCGCCCGTGACCAAATGATGGCGATCAAAGACAACGGCGGGCACACCGCTGATCCCCTGCTTTATCCAAAACTGCTGTTCTTGACGCACGGCATTTGAAAACCTTTGATCGTCCAAAACGGCCTTAGCCTCAACGCGGTCCAGACCGATTTCGCCTGCAATTTCGACCAGAACGGCATCGTCTGACAAGTTGCGCCCATGGGTGAAATGAGCGGTGAACATGGACTGCTTAAGGTCGTCTTTGCGACCTTGCTCATTTGCCCAATGCAACAACTGGTGGGTGTTGAATGTGTTGTGCATCTGAAATCCATCGGCAAAATTGAAATCGAACCCTAGCTCCTTACCACGCGCTGTCATCAGCTCGCGATTGGCTGCCGATTGCTCAGGCGTCGTTCCGTATTTCTCTGCCAGATGTTCGCCGATGTCCTGACCTTCGGGCGGCATGTTGGGGTTTAGCTCAAACGGGTGCCAATGGATTTCATGATCCACATCGCTCGCTTCTAAAGCCGTCGCGAGCTGGCGGTACCCGATGACGCACCAAGGACACATCACGTCCGAGACAATATCAATGCGAAGCGGGGATTTTGTGTCGTTCATGATGTGGGCCTTTGGTTTCAAGAGTTCGCGTCGGTGCGTTTTAACAAGGTCGTTGCCGCCAGTCTGCCGAAATCATTGGCAGCTTGCGGACTTGCGCCTGTCACAAGGCGGCGGTCAACATGGACCGTCTTGTCGGCCTTTTTGTTGATGGTTTCCACGCCTAATGCGTTCAATCTTTCGCAGACCCACCACGGCATCGGACCGGGCAGGTAACCGATCATCGGCGTCTGCTTGTCCACCGCATCGGGAAACACGGTAATTTTGTAGCCGTCATACAAGAAACCTGCGTCGTTTTTGGCAGCCAACAAAGCGGCGGGACCGTGACACAGCGCGAGGGTATGAAGGCCCGTTTTGTGCGCCCAATGCAGCACTTTTCCAAGGTCGGCATTGTCGGGCAGTCCCAACATCGTACCATGGCCACCGGGGATAAAGACGGCTGCGTAAGGGGAATCGTCTGTCATTGTGTTTGCGGCAAAATCAGCAAGGCTGCCGGGATTTTGAAACGCGTCGGCAAAGTCACGGTACAGTTTTTGGATGTCCGCGTCGTCAGTTGGCATCGCCCATTGCTCGATTGCGACAGCCGCACCAGTTGGCGTGACGATATCAATCTCGAACCCTGCGTTCATTAGATGGAGCATCGGCAGCCCCATCTCGACGGGGTGGTTTCCCGCCGAGAACTTCTTGCCATTGGCCATCGTCATGTTGCGTTCTTCGGTACAAACCATCAGCACGCGGTTCTTTTTGCCCGCGTATGGATTGGAGTATGCGCCACCATCGTAATCGGTCGTGGACGACGTGCCCAATTTGATCGCCAAAGGTGACGGACTGAACGCCCCATCGGCAGTGGGAGTTGGTTGGGCGCGGAACAGTTTGCGTAGGATGCCCATATCAGTTGACCTCCGTGACGATCGTGTCGCGGGATTTGCGGACTTTGCCCATTGGCAGCAACCAATCGCCAGCCTCATCGCGGTAGCCCAAAGGCAACAAAACGACAGATCGCAAACCGCGTTCCTTCAGGCCAAGGATCTCATCGACGGCATCGGGGCTAAAGCCTTCCATCGGAGTGCTGTCGACCTCTTGCTCGGCGGCAGCGACCAGCGCGATACCAAGTGCAATATAGGCTTGGCGCGCCGCTTGGGCGTAGTTCACCTCGGCGTCGCGGGGCACATAGTTAGACTTCAGGTTGTCATAATAGGCGTGCAGCATTGGCAAATCGCCACGGGTCTCAACGTTCAGATCAACAACTTCGTCGATGCGGTCCTCTGTGTAATTGTCCCAAGCGGCGAAGACCAACACATGAGACCCATCTGTGATTTGTGCCTGTCCACCAGCGGCCTCAGCGATTTTGCTGCGAATGTCTGGGTTTGTCACAACATACAATTCAAACGGCTGGGTGCCGCTTGAGGTCGGTGCCATGCGGATTGCTTCAATGATCGCGTTCACTTTGTCCTGCGGGACAGTTTTTGACGGGTCCATCTTTTTGGTCGCGTAGCGCCAGTTCAGAAGGTCGTTAAGCGGCTTGGCTGTCATGTGCTTGGTCCTATTGTCAGCGCCCAAATTGGGCAGTATATATTTGTTACCGACTATCTATGGGGAACCGGATTGTGCCGCAAGAAGGCACATTTCTGAACCTTGGTTACAAAAGAGGAACCGCCATGCTGGACGATAAACAATGCCCCGACTGCAAACGTATCAACGAAGTTCTGTCGCGAGTTGGTGACAGATGGAGCGTGCTTGTTGTGATTTCTTTGGCGGAATACGGAACGCTGCGGTTCAATGAGTTGAAACGCAACCTTGGCATCTCTCAGCGCATGCTGAGCCTGACGCTAAAGGAGCTGGAACGCGACGGTCTTGTGAATCGAACTTACTATCCGACGATCCCGCCGAAGGTGGAATATAACCTGACTGAGATGGGACAATCGTTTCGAGAACCAGTCAGTGCCTTGGGGTATTGGGCGTTGGACAACCTGTCTAGAATTGATGCCGCGCAAGAAATGTATGACGCGAATGCAGCGACTTTACCCAGTTGACCCTGCGCTGAGTGACGAGGCCGATATTGATCACTGCGGGACGGATCAAGAAGAACAATTCAAAAGGCCCGTCCATTTTTCATGTTCTTCTAGCGATAGTCTCCTAAAGCAGACATTTACTTTGGTGGGACGGTTGTCAGCTTTGTTCGCGACTTGATCCTTGAGCGTGTCGTTTCCGCTGCGGCTCGCATGAATGGCCGTTTTTTCCGCCGCGCAGCAGCGTAGAAACTTACGTTTCCGCAGCAATTTCCACGCTGCGAGCGCTCGCAGCACAAAATGAACAGGTCCGGTGTGGGCTCCAAACGGACGTTCGTTGCGAGATGTGTCAACGGCGGCTTTGGGCCGTTCGCTTCACACTACTGACTTTGACGGACTGGAAAATATTGAATTGCGTAGACACTGTCTTGTCACTGCAACCGCGGCCGACCCTCAAGCATCTCCGCCCGCTCCAACATCCGAACCACATCCCGCAAGCTCAGTCGCCGCCCCGTAACCACCGGTGCCTGATCGACGGCCATCACCACGGCCTCAACAGCTTCCTCGGACAATCCGAGATCCGCACCCTTCTTTACTGTAAACTCCTGCAACTGCTCCGTCTTCACATCCGGGATTTCGATCACCTGACAACGGCTCCGCACCGTCTCGGGTACATTCTCTACGCTGTTTGACGTCAGCACCCAAGAGATATGCGACATGTCAAAACGAACCCTGAAATATGGGCAATCCCATGCCTTTGCTGTAGCTGGTTCCAGTAATGACAAAAGCGCATCCGCAAACGCATAGTTGGTTCCTTTGATCGATGTGACAGACCTTGCCTTACATACCTCGTCGACAATGATAAGCGGATTGGCCAGTCTCTTTGACAGCATAAGATCTAATGGACGACCCGCTTGAGCTGTGGCCCAGCCGCGTTCCACGCCAACCAGACTCATACCTGCGCCACCTGTCGTCGCATCGATGTCTGCATATGGAACATCCAGCGCAGCCGCCAGTGACCGCGTCCAGACGCTCTTACCAATGCCCGGCGGCCCGTTCAGGATCACAGGACGGATCAGCGCAGGCTCTCCCCGCTGAGCAGATCTGCGCAGAGCATGCCATGCGTATTCTGTCGCGCGCCCCATCCACGGCATATCAGCATGAAGCTTTGCCGCCAGTTCATCGGCCCAGTTCTGATCCTTGGCCATGATGACTTGCATGCCAGCAAGAGAGGGCTCCAGCCGATCGTACTCTTCGCGTTTGAGATGGGAGACGCCGGCCGCTGCGACGCGGTTCTTCGCCAGCTTGTTCGCCCGTGAGGTGATACGCAACGTGTCCCTGTATGTGAGCTCTACGCCATCGGACAGTTCTTCGCCAAAGATCTCAATATCGCTGACGTTGAATTCAGCTGACTGCTCATCATCACCGATCAGATCGAGTGCGACCTTCTTCTTCCGAAAGTCCTCCAGGAATTTACTGAGCTGTCTAACGATCACTTTCGGATCGGTTTCATAGTGGGGGACGTCGATAATTTTGATACGCTTCATGGTCTGTTTCCATATCCGGCAAGGAAGGGAGGGAAACGGCGGCACGCGAAAAGGGGTAGGTAAAATGAGATCGCATGCCTGCGGTGCCGCTCCCCATGGGGAGGCAGATCAGGAAACCCGTATGAGCTGGATATGGCGATGCGTTTTCATACCCCGACCAAACACCGTTTCTCGCGGTGGGGTCAAGGGGTGCCTCCCGTCTCGCACTGGTAAAAAGAAACCGCCGACCCTCTCGGACCGGCGGCTATCGCATTAAGCGTTTTCAATGACTTAGCCGGCAGTGGAAGAATTAGACCTGATTAGTGGAAGACAATTTGGCCAAAGTGGCTCTCAATTGCCTGTCCTTTCATCATCTACTATGTGGATTGACCCATAGTATTGCCATTTCACATTCATAAACCTTTGAATTCGTTGACCCCATAATTTCACATTGTAGGTTAAGTTGCCATTCATGACCCCATAAATCTGCCATTCGAGCGCAAACCTCGAAATACAGGCAAATTACTAATCGTGGCGGGATGCTCCCTGCCCTTCAATCATATCAATTGCCTCCAACATGGCCTGAAGTTCCGCTCGAACCAAGTCGAGGCGCGCAAAGGCATGCGCCTCCCTACGTCCCGCGAGAGCGAGCACCGCTGAAAGTACGGCATCAGAGTTCCGCATCAGCTCGACCAGATGTTCTCCTGCTGGTGCATGAGAACCCGAAATCCAATTTCTCGCAGTCCGTTCACTTACCCCAGTCCACCGCATCGTCGTCTTTGCCGCCTGATGTGTTCCGCCCAACTCGCCTGTCAGCGCACTCCAAACCGCGTCACGATATTCTATCTGCGAATTCACTTTATTGCCTGCGTTTTGAAAAGTGTTGCCTGTCTTAGGAAACATGTTGCCGTCCTTCCTCTGTTAAAAATGGAACAAGGAATCGCAGACGATCTGTGCAGATTTAAGAATTTGAACGATGGAGAGCCGAAGCATTGGATTTGTCAGATAGCGATCATCAAGGGGCCAATACCCAAAAGGCACGCAACGCAGCACAATATGTGCGTATGTCGACGGAGCACCAAAAGTACTCGACTGAAAATCAGGCAGACGCAGTCAAGCGATATGCAGATGAACGTGGCTATGAAATCGTTCGCACATATTCGGATGCAGGCAAAAGTGGGTTGCGCATTCAGGGGCGGGACGGTCTCACACAATTGATCGAAGACATCCAAGCAGGGCAGTCTGAATTCGAGACAGTTCTCGTCTATGACATTAGCCGCTGGGGTCGTTTTCAAGACGCTGACGAAAGCGCTTACTATGAGTACATCTGCAAACGGGCGGGCATATCGGTCGAATATTGCGCTGAGCAGTTTGAGAATGATGGCAGCCCAATGTCCACTGTCGTCAAGGGCTTAAAGCGGGCGATGGCTGGAGAATACAGCCGTGAACTATCCCAGAAGGTGTTTGCAGGACAAAGCCGCCTGATCAAGCTTGGGTACAGGCAAGGTGGCGCGCCCGGTTTCGGGCTGAGACGGATGCTCATCGACGAGGCTGGCCAGACGAAAGGGATTCTAACGCGCGGAGAACACAAGAGTATCCAAACGGACCGTGTGACGCTGGTCCCGGGGCCAGCCGAAGAAGTCGCCATCGTAAACCAGATTTTCGAGAGCTTTGTTCGTGATGGTCAAACCGAAGCCGACATAGCGGCGGAACTCAACGGACGCGGAATCAAAACCGATCTGGATCGCTGTTGGTCGCCCGACGTCGTGCGTCAAATCCTGACCAACGAGAAATACATCGGTAACAACACCTGGAATCGTCATTCCTTCAAGCTGAAGAAACGCCATGTACGCAACGAACCGACAAATTGGGTGCGCGCGGTCGGTGCTTTCGAGGCAATTGTAAACACCGACCTCTTTGCAGCGGCGGGCGCGATCATCGGGTCGCGATCACAGCGAATGTCTGACGATGAAATGATTGAAGGCCTGAAAGAAACCTTGGAACAACACGGTTTTCTTTCGGGATTTGTCATCAATGAAGCCCCAGCTCTGCCGTCCAGCGGCGCATATCAAAGTCGGTTTGGCAGTCTGCTGCGGGCCTACAGCCTTGTCGGTTTCAAACCGGACCGGGACTACCGATACATAGAGATCAATAGGCGTCTGCGCGATATGCACTCAGATCTTATCCGCGACACGGTCTCCGGCGTCGAAGCCGTTGGTGGTCAGGTCGATCGTGATCCTCAATCAGGCATCCTTACCATCAACGAAGAGTTCACCGTTTCCATCGTCATCGCCCGCTGCATGCAAACGGGCGCTGGTGCGTTTCGATGGAACATTCGCCTCGACACAGGACACCTGCCAGACATGACCATCGTCGTCCGGATGGGGCAGGAGAACGACCTGCCTCTGGACTATTATCTATTGCCGACCTTCGACATGACGAAGTCCAAGCTGCGCCTGTCTGAACACAACGGCCTCTCTCTGGATGCATACCGCTTCGACGACCTCACCCATTTTTTCGACATGACGGCGCGTGCGCCGATCTTGGAGGCGGCATAATGAATAACTTTTCTCGCGAACAAACTGTGCTGGTTCCGGTGAACGCGATCACTGTGGTCAATCCACGGGTTCGCAATCAAAAGGTTTTCGATGAGATCACCGCCAATATTGCCGAGCTTGGGTTAAAACGGCCCATCACGGTCGCGGCCCGCGCCCCAGAAGGTGGTGGTGAGCCAAATTATGAGTTGGTTTGCGGTCAGGGGCGTTTGGAAGCCTTCAAAGCCCTTGGTCAGTTAGAAATTCCTGCGATTGTCATCACTGCCAGTAGTGAAGACTGCTTGGTGATGAGCTTGGTCGAAAACCTAGCCCGGCGGCAGCACCGTTCGCTTGATTTGCTGAGAGACATCCGACGGCTCAAGGAAAGCGGTTATTCAGAGCGAGAGATCGCAGCCAAAACCCAACTGTCCGCCAAATACGTTCAAGGTGTCATCAAGCTCGTGGAAAGCCATGAACATCGCCTGTTGCGTGCGGTAGAAAGCGGAAAGATTCCGGTGAGCGTCGCCGTTGATATCGCTGACGCAGATGATGTTGGTGTGCAGACGGTTCTCAGGCAAGCCTATGAAAAAAATCTTCTACGTGGCGGGAGACTCTTGAGGGCGAAACGCCTTGTCGAAGCCCGCCAAAAACACGGCAAGGGCCGCGCGTCCTCTGACAGTCGGTCCCGCAAAAGCCTATCTGTTGAAAGCTTGCTCAAGACATATGAGAACGATGTCGAAAAGAAGAAGGTTCTCCTGCGCAAGGCACACGCCACGCGCAGCGAAATGCTCTTTCTCACACAATCGCTCAAGACGCTGATGGCAGACGAGAATTTTGTCACGCTCTTGCGCGCAGAAGGATTGGCAACTCTGCCAAAAACTATTGCTGATCGACTGACAACCACGGAGGACACATAAGCATGACACCGACCGACAAAGAAAAAAGCGTCGCGGCGGCCTTTGAAAAGGAATTACTGACTGTACCGTTTGACCAAATCGCGCCCCTCTATCTTGTGACTCCACAAAAGAGGGCCAGCATCAAGTTCAAGCAGATCGCTGCATCAATCCATGAAATCGGCTTGGTCGAGCCAATGGTGGTTGCGCGTGATCCGTACAGCCCAGACCAATTCACTTTGCTGGATGGCCATCTGCGATATGAGGTTTTGAAGGATCAAGGCAACACCGATGCACGGTGTCTGGTCTCAACCGACGATGAAGCCTTCACTTACAACAAGCGGATCAACCGCCTCGCAACCATTCAGGAACACAAAATGATCCTGCGTGCGTTGTCATTGGGGGTGCCCGAGGCCCGTCTTGCCAGCGCGCTCAACATCAACATCAGGACGTTGAAACAAAAACGTCAGCTCCTTAATGGCATATGCGATGAAGCCGCCGAGCTGTTAAAGGACAAACAGGTTGCCCTGACCGGGTTCCAAATCCTCAAAAAGATGAAGCCGCTGCGCCAGATTGAGGCAGCCCAGCTGATGGTCGCCATGAATAAGTACACAATCAATTACGCGCGGTCTCTCTTGGCGGCGACACCGGAAAGCCTGCTTGTGTCAGCGGCAACGCCGAAGCAGATCAAAGGCATCTCGCGCGAACAACTCAGTCTCATGGAAAATGAGTCAGCAAACCTCGAACGGGAAGTGCGCTTGGTTGAAGACAGCTATGGGGTCGACCATCTCGATTTGGTTCTGGCACGTGGATACATCACAAAACTGATGAGCAGCGACCGGGTCACGCGGTATCTGTCCTTGCACCACGACGCGTTCTTGCTTCCGTTTGAGAATATCACCGAGACGGCAGCTTTCGCATCCTGATTGCTCGAACTTGATCAAGACTATTTGGGGACCCGGACCCATGAAGCGCGGGGACCGCAGGAGACGCCGCACTGTGGGGCGGATCAAGTGTGGTGATGGGGATGGCGGCGATCCCGTCTGGGCCCATCATGCCGGACCCTATGTCCGGTCACATTGTTTCAGAGAGTCTGCGCGTGTTCTTCAATTTTGGGAGCATGCGCAGACAACCTTTGGATGAAACCCTCGCCCATAACGAAGCGTGAACATCTGGTAACGGGTGTTATGTAAAGCGCCTTAAGGTTGAGTGCGATGAACAGGACCAAACGACCAAGATAGCCAAAGTTTGCTCCAACACGGATTGGATGAACTTGCTTTGGGTCGCAGAAGTACAGGGCTTCCTGTGGCGATATCAGGCATCCATCATGCGGTGCCGCCCCGTCTCAATGAAAAGCCGGCTAAATTCCTCCCAATCATCCAGATAGATAAGATCTTCACCAGATAATGGGTCGCGCGTGTATGTTGAGCCAAGCGATGATTTCAACCAAAACTCATGAAACGGCAGCTTTTGAATGTCGGAGCTCAACACGTACTTTCCCCGGATGACCTGTAGTCCAAAATATGTTGTCTGGCTTGCCATTCGAGCCTCCTGTTTCTAGTTTACCACCTGTCGAACCGCGACGAACATCACACATGCACTTCGCCAAAAGACATAGTTCTTTGGCGAACCCTAGAGTATTTTTTCAGAACTCCGCAACTGGCGGCCTCCCAGTCCTCGCGCCAAATTCGGACCAAGCTCGGTCTTTTCAATCTCATACCGCGTACCCACGCGCCGCCCTCAGTCATTGCCGATCAACAAGCACTGGGAAGACGTCGAGCACAACGCAAAGGATCTGAGATGATCCCGTCAGCCAGTCCCAACATACTTGGCACAATCAATTCGATTTCATAAATCGTTCCGACGCAGCCATGAGGCATGGCAAGTGGTGCGACACCCAGCTTTCTCATTTTGGCCATGACGGATCTCGGCGTGGTGTCCAGCAACTCCGCTAGGTGCTTTGCGGGAATAAACCCTTCCAAAAACAAGGCGTAGTCCTTTGGTAGAACAACAGTCGCAGCTTTGCGCGTCACAGGATTACGAGACGCCGTAGCATTCAAATATCCGGCATCGATGAGAAACTTCACGGCTGGATCATTGATGCTGAGCAACTGTTTGAGCTGCGCTTTGGTAAAACCTTCAACACCGACACCACCGAGCAAAGATGAAACTTCCTCTACATCTATGCGCAACGACAGATATCCCGTTTCGCCATCGACCTTACCCAATGATCGAATTCGTTGATCTATGAGCAATTCGAAAATTTCGGCAGCGCCACAAACCAGCTTTCTACAAGCCGTCGGAATATCAACCATCTCTTGCGAGAAATTTCCTACAGGTCTGGCTCCAACCATCATGCGCGAAAGTAAAGCATCGGTCTCTTCAGCCGAAAAGTGCGGTGTGATTTTACCTAACCCATCGATCGACTTGATAAGCCCTGCTTGGCAAACCGCATCAAATTGAGCGCGCGGAATGTTAAGCCTTTTGCTGGTCGCCAATCGTGTCAGACCATCATTGAGCTCCTGCAACAATCGCTTGGATCTTGCTGCGGAAAAAACTCCAGGTTCTTTCACGGATCCGGTCATTGGATCCAAAGTCAGAAATCCATGTTCCACCAATGCAGATCGTACGCGTTGACCCGACATTTTGCATTCTTTTTGGAACGAGCCCAAACTATGTACCTGACGCGTCTGAACCTCCTCGCCGAAGACTGTTTCGCCAGCCCCAATCGCGAAATTGTTAATGATGTAGTGGCGCATGACATCTTTAACAGGTTGGTATTCTGGTTGCCGCGCAGACTGGCTAAGCCAGTAGTAAAGTGACCCCAGATGGCCCTGCGCCTTTTCTCGCAAGCGTATCGCGGGCAAGTCTTCTCTGAGTGCACGATAAATCCTGTCAGGCCCCTTGCTGGCAATCTGAAAACCAACATGCCCCGCAGTGTTGCGCTGCGCCTTGGTCAGACCCTGAACTTTGCAATCGGAGCCAAACTCAAACAACACACCGAAAAGTTCACAGAATTGGGTCACGGCATTCAGCTCTATACCATCGAACCAACCACCCGTCGCATTACCCAACACCCGTGCTTCGATGTATCGCCCAAGTTGCGAAGGTGTGACTGGATTGATAACAGCGGCTTTGTCTTGAATATCAAATTGATTGCGCATGATGCGGTTTGTAAAATCGTGCTGCAGCCCCCAACCCCGCTCCGGGTCTAGGTCCATGAGTGGGATACAGTGTTTCCCACAATCTCGAAGAAACGCCATATGCCAATATGCTTTTCCAATAGGTCCACCATCTTCGCCAAAATCCACGAGATCTTCGACAATACATTGGGGGCAAAATCTAACCTTAGTTCGCAAGATCCATCGTGTTTCAACCAGTTGGCCAGCAACGCGATATTGTTTGTTGTCCTGCCTGCAAACAGCAAATCGCTGCATTTCATGCCGGTCGACACCGCCAAGCACGGCAAGTTGTGACAGAGAATAAATGTTCCCGTTTGCTAGACTACTTAAGCTTATTTCGAAATTCGTACAAAAATCAGCGAGGGTCTGACCATTTAGAAACGCAATTCTTGCACCATAGGACGTTGGCGTTTCGCCCAATAGCAGCCCCGTACGAATGGGAAGTGGGGCCGTCATGATCCAGTACTCTTCCAACGCGCAAGCGCACGTTGCAGCGCGATGCGGGTCAGACTGTTTTCGTCTTCTTTGGTTTGGTCTCGGACACCGATGTCTCGGTAATCGGGAGATAGAAAGGGGTTCAGGCCATCTAAGCAGTTGAATTTTCGGCGGGCGTATTGAGCGAAGTGATCTCGCGTCAGCGTCTGATCACCAGCGCGCAAACATGGCCGAATTGACTCCACGATGAATTTGAAAACCAAGCCAGGTTTGTGTTGCGAAGCATGAAACAGGCGCAAACCAAAATCCTCATCCCTCAAATCTCTAGAGACGCTTAGACCAGCCTTAGCTGAGATGTAATCAACGATTGGTAGGAGATTGTCGCCATCTTGCGCCCAAGATAACTTTGGGATCTCGATAACTTCTTTCCTGCGATCTACTTCGCCGTTCAGAGCAACAAGTTCTGTGAGTTCGGGTGTTCCAGCCAATAGGAGATTAACAGGCCAATTGATACTATTGAGCAGGGATTTCAGCGTGCTTAACGCAGTCAGAATCTCGCGACCCTGGTGGTTAAAAATCAAATCGTGCGTTTCGTCAATGATAAGAAACTTGACCCGGCGCTGTCGAAATTGTGTTTCGATCTGATCCCAAATTTCAAACTGATTGCCTCCCTTGGTATAGGGGAAGTCCAGCTCACCTAGTATCTGCTTTCCAAGATTGAGTACCGTGGTGGTGGCGGGTGCCCGCACCCGAAGAACATCCAAATAGCGGCTTCCTTTGTCGGACCTAATTTCAGGAGTGAATTTCGCTAGTTGCTTGGTCATGAGTGTTTTGCCGCTGCCAGGTGGCCCCGTCAAAAGGATGGCAGTACATTCAGAACTGTTCCCTTCCTCAATATCTGCGACGCGTTGATAGTGAAGATCTAGGAATTGCTCACGAAGCTGCAAATAGGTTGGTGTTTCAACGAAGACCTTCTTTAGCTTTGCAATTGCGTGAGCAGTATCCTGTAAGGTTTGTGGGCTACGGTCAGTCATCTACAATTCCCCAACGTTTGGTGGTTGTTGGAGGCTTCGACACGTCGTGTGAACTCGTTACTGGCGCATCTGAAGAGTTTGAACCTAGATTGGGAAGAGGCACTGGTTCAATGACGTCAGAGAGCAAGCCGGAGCCGTCAGGAACGGATGGTGTGTCCTTGTCTCCACGTTGGATACTGAACCCATAGAACACAGATTTTTTGTCATATTCAAAATCATCAACTGATGTCTCCGCTATGCCAAATCCACGTTTCCGTCCAAAGTCATCCATGTTGCGAATTTTACGAACGCCGCGCCGCACGACCGCCAAGCTTAGCATCGATTCAGCACGGTTGCTCTGAACGATCTCTCTGAATTCCCGCTTCCAATCCTCATAAGGGATATTCTCAAAACCGGGTGTCGCGCATATTGCTAGGTACGGCTTCTTCTCATACCAGATTGTCACCCTGCCCATATCGGCAGGGTCCACGCGTACGTCAACTTCCGCATCGGCGACGTCTAACGAAATTTGTTTGAGTTTGTCACAGTAATAATTAAGTGCTGCCACCCGGACTTGGCCGCCAGAGACCTTGCACTTTGTTGGGATGCCAACGACAGCTGTGCGTGTCAGATATGGAACTTCGGCTGGGTAACCGTACTCTTCACACAGACGCTTCCAAGTATTTGCAGGAGTAGCTCCATTCAGGCCAGAATGCGGAGAATTGTGATAAACGTCGGCAATGTAGATTGCTAACGCAGCGGTCAGTTCGTCGTCCGTAAGAACAGCTTCGCTCTTTGGATCAGCATTTCCTTTCTCGACAACATTTGAATACGTTCGCGCAGAAAGAAGAGGCATGAAGCCTGTGGCGAGGGAGTTGAAGATGCGTTCGACGAATGGTCGATGGTTTGGCAGGCCACCAACCTCAATACGCAAGTTACTCCCAAGATCTTCGACCGCCCTACGAAAGCTTGCCGCGACAAACGGACCGCCGTTGTCGCAAACGATCAAACCCGGTCGCCCATAAAAATCCCACTTACTTTCTGCACCGTAAGACTGAGCAAATTCCGTTTTATCACGGAGAATTTGATCCAGCATAGCTATGGAGTTAGAAGAGTGCGGTTTTGCAGACACTTTCACACCGACAACAACGCGCGTCGCGCAATCAACCGCGAGAGTAATGGTTCTTCGATTCCTTGGAATTCTAGCAAGCTGTTCCTTGGTGAACACGTTAGCCAATTTCGTTCTGACTGCTAAAGAAAAGACGTCGCCTTCCCAATCGTCGGATTCCACTCTCTGGAGAGGATAAAGAACGTCAAAGCCGTCTTCGCGTAGTCTGAATTCCAAGTTTGCCGCGTCTCGCCCAAAAGCTCGAACAGACCTGTGATATGGGGATATCTTTTCCACATATTTGGGAATGGTCCAATAGCTCGGCACGACCAATAATCCCTCGCCTTCAGTAGTGCGGCGATCATTTTCAAAGGCAAACTCGTCTAGTACCAGTTTGGCAACCTTAAAGGGCTTGGCCCTCTTTTTATTGAGGTGCTTCATAATCATCTGGTTCATGAACTGATAGGTTTCTTGTGGAAATCTGAGCGTTCGGTTGCCGCAGTTCTCGGTCCGAGGGCGCACAGCTTTGGCAGTGCCGCCTTTCGTCCGATACTCGATCAACAAATCGCGAAACTGGCGCGATCCAGGCGGTTCGAAATTCCATGGGTTTGAGACTGCAGTGCAATCCTTCCCCCGCTTTTCTGGCTTGCGGGCACCGCCCCGTTTTTTGCGACCACCAGGAATTTGGTCATGCATTTCTAGCAATGCATCTTCTTTGACCTTTTTGAGCGTTTCTACGATCGTAGGGTCAGTGATTTTTGTGCGCCCCGCATCGTATTCGACCATGAATAAGCGGCACAGCGACTGATACCACAGTCCAGTTTCTCGCGAATATTCACTCGCGGTCAGCAACATTGCATCACGACCAGAGGCACGAAGTTCCTCGCGTTCAGGCGCGAAGTGATCGGGTATTAAATTCCAGTCTGGCGATTGCATGAATTCTGCAATCTCAGCATATGTCAAAAATACCTTCACATTCGCCAAATCCAATCGAATGAACTCGCCGCCTTGGTCGTTTTTTCTATGCAGTCTGTACTCGATTCCATTGAAAATATAGAGATCGAGCATCCTTAGGAAAATCTTGCGAGCGGTCATGAGCGGGCCATCCTAACTAGGCTAGACGAACCAATGCGACCTGGAGAAACCAATCGTAGAATGCCACCAAATAGTTGACGCACTATCGCTCGAAACATTGCCCCGCCGTGCCCGGTGAGCGCAACAAGGCTTTCGATTGTCAATGAACCAATAAGCTCACTGGAAACCGATAACAGGCAGCGATCCGCTTCGGGATCTTGGTCCTTCGAAAAATCAACGAACATTGCAGCATTGAATATCTGCACACGTGTAAAGGAGCGGTCCGTGACCAAACATGCCCTGTCTGCAAAGGATTGCGGCATTTGCCCGGCGATTACGGACAGTGTTTCCCGGAAATCTGAATCGATGACTCTGTCATATGGCTTGACGGCTACCGCAGTTTTCGTTCCGTCAACATGTTCTATCAGGAGGTCAAAGGTGTGGTGACGTGCCTTTCCCCACTTATCCAAGAACGGGATGCGCTCAGGTTGCGGAATGACCGATACAATGTCTGGCGTCGCCAATGCAATTTGAGATGTAAAAAACTCCAATCCGCTCTCAGACACCAACCTTCGAAGCTGTTCGTCAGCAGGCATGTAAGCGGAATGGTATACTCGCGCGGTCCTTTTGGATCGGGCTGGAGGCATTCTTGTTGCCAAACATTCCAGAGGTGGTTGATAGATTGATTCCTGATGTGCGTACTGCTCGATGAATGACTGCATTTTGCTGCCGCCTTTTTGCTATAGCCGAGCGCATCGCAACCCAACGCAGGCCGCGAAGCACTTGACTTTTTTTGCCAAAAGAAGGAACAAGGACTCAGCATAGAGGGACCTCGTTCCTTCAAAAAATGGGGGAGGCCTAGCGTTACAGCGCTAGGCTTTCTTCGTTTCAGGTTGCTACATCGTCTTGTCCTCCTGATATCTTTCCGGGAACAGCGCCTCTGGGGTGGTGCCCAAGATCGACGCTAGGTGAGACTGAATATTGTGACTTTTCCGAAACCCCTGGGACACGAGCGTGACAGATGTCGGTGAAATCTTAAGAAAATTGGCCGCCAAAGACAGAGAACTACCTTTTTTACGTAAGGCGCACTTAATATCTTCATGTTTGTCGAGATTGGGAGTCAGCATTGGTTCCAAATCAGCTAAGAGTTTGGACTAAGTTTAGAGCTGAAGCGATCCAAAGTCTACGAAATAATACAATTAGATCAAATACTTGAGTTCAAAAGTCAATAGTAGATCCAATAACTAACTTAAAGATGCACGTGTCCGTATCCAATTTCTATCGACTCTTTGAGACGTCCGGCGTGAATCGCAACTTGTCCGACGAGAAACCCAACTTAAGTCGCGCGAGGACGCAACTTAGCGCATTCTTCTTCGGTTTTTGGCCTTTTGACTGGTCAACGGTGTTTGAATCCCAATTAGGGCTAAGTCTGTTCTCTCCGCACTATCCGAGCCAGTTTTGGAAATGGTAGCTCAGGTGGCTAAGCAAACGACTTTTGATCAGTAGGCCGATGGTTCGAAAGCGCCGCGCTGCAGCTTCCCCCACGTGTCAGTGGACCATAAGAGTGCAGATTTGTGGCATAAGCTTGCAGATTTGCCCGTTTGGTTAGCTTTCAAGACCAATTTGAGACTGAAATCGAGATGACTCCTCGCTTTGGGCTAGCGGAGACAATCTCGGTGGATAGTTGAGTTGGTATGGCTCAAATGGATGGCCCTGTGGCTCAGGCGTTTAGAAACCGAGCTATCAAAATCATTTCTTCAGAATCCGTAGCAATTCACGAAGCCGATGAAGCTTCGGATTTGGATCAAAGCACATTGACGTCGGAGAAGCGAAAACAGCGTATTAGTTGGGATTCACCCATCCCATGATACTCGGCGGGAGAGCTATGCGGGTAAATAATCGTTGGTTTGGATAGGCGACCCAATATCCTTCATAATGGCCTGATTCATCACAAAAATTTTGTTGCCATTGCTGTCGATCTCGCCTTGATCCGAAATACCCCAAAAGCCAGATGGGCCACCGCGTTCAGATTTAGAGTTCCATTTGTCTTGTAGCAGCCTAGTCCAGCGCTCGCGTGGTGAGCGTCCCGTCGTATAGTCCGCCTTACCGCGTGATCTAGAGTTTAGATGGCTAAAAACACTATGGGTAGGCACCCAAGAACTGTCTGGCAGATGAAATCTAATTTTCTCCTCATTCAGTTGTCCTTTTAGGATGCCCAGAATATTCGAAGAAAAGAAGTTGGCATCTTTCAAAAAATGATCGGCGGCGTTGCAGCACGATTGGAAAGCATTCAAATGTAAGAATTCGTTCTCTGCGAACCCAAACATCATTTCATTCCTAACCGTTTCTGCTCTCAGCTGATACAGGCCTTCGGCTTTGGTTGATGATGGTAGAACGAGCTCGCGTCCGACCTGCCTAGCGTTTTGCTTCCGATAGGTATCAGCCATATTGGGGAATGAACGCGCCAGATATGACGTTTGACGTGAGCTTTTCTCCATTGGTAGTTTGAGATATTCAGCCGAGATGTGCCGAACACCAGAGGAGCCAGCCGAACGGATCATACCAATGACATGATCTTCTTCACCGAAAACAATTGGTTGAAACCTAAATGATACTGGGACGCCCCTAGACGACAGTTTCTCGGCCGCCCTAAGGCGATCCTCCCAGCTTGGCACCCCTTTTTCGAGTTCCGCTCTCGTGTCGGAAGACCCCGCTGTGGCCGATATCCTAACTAAGAAATTACCGGTCGTTAAGACTTCCAGATAAGGTTCTTCGGCCAGCATTGTACTTTTCGTGCTGATCAAGGTCGGGTACTGAAAGTCCCTCAAGATCTTAAGCGTTTCTAGCGTTTTCCGTCTTTCTTGCTCCCACGGGCTGAAGGGATCATTCATCCCTCCGAGTTGGACCGGTATTCTCCTTGCAAGAAATTCATCTACCGCCCCAGAAATTCGCCCCCGCGACACTTGGCTCAGACGCTTCTCGAGCTGAGTTGGGACGATTTCTTGGTTCGATTTTGTGAGTGACGCTCCGCCTCTGGCCTTTGAAAAGCAGTATGAGCAAGAGAACTGGCAACTGCTGTAAGTGTCGATGCGAAGTGGAACGCTACAGAATGGTAGCTGGCTCGTGAGAGCGAGATAATATTTATAATCCATTAACCAACGATGTAATCCAGAACAAAATAAACGTTTTCAATGACTACATACAACACAAATACTGCAGAGGTCGCTAGGAGAAACCAAACAGTATAGCGCAGTCCAACGCGGCTTCCTCCGTGCCTCCCCAAAATTTCCCAAAAAAGGTCCTTTTGCCTATCACTGTGAAGGCTCTCGTCGATGCTTAGCACATGAGTTTCACCTTTGTGCTCAAATGCCCATTCGGTTCCATCCTCTGAAACTGAGGGTTCGGCATAAGGTGAAAGATGTGTGGTCTTTGGTATGGCATACTTTTTACTGGCCAGCCGACCAAAGAGCTTTTCACGGGCTTTTTCAGGGATCGATCCCCAAGCGCGAAACACTTCCCAAACCAACCATCTTGGAGAGTGCCCACGGTCAGTGTACGCATTGTAGTTTGGGTATCTTTTTATGAAACCCGGGCAAAAAATCAGATGCAAGACAAATGCAATGGCATAGATTAACGAAGCCCACCAAAGTATTTCCCAACGGAAGGGTAGGTCTAGCGGAACTTGATAAGTTCCTGCTCCCACGGTGATGATGAGAGGGTTGGGAAGATCTTGTACAGCTTTCACAACCGCAGGTGCGAGGGCAAACCAAGAAATGAAAAACCTAGTGATTGAGGGTTTGAAGAACACATTTAGAAACTGCCAGTGGCTGGTCTCATTTTGGAAACCTTCAAATGAGGATTGGATTTTTTTGCACATCGTGATCCCTCGTTTGACTTTGAGTGAGTTCTTGTATTGTTCTACATTATTGTCATCTGGGTAAATTCAAGTCAATGAGTTGTCAGGTGGACTATATGCTTGGCATGTCTCTGGGCCTGTTTAACACCAATGTATATGCCCTTTCCGCACCCAAAAATGCGAACCGCATCTCGTTTTCCGCCAAACGCTTGGCCGAAGACTCGGGGCCTCATGATCATCTGACTTCAGCGACCAGTTCGGCTTTGCTTCCTCTAGTAGCATTAGCTCAAGGGTGTCACCGCAACCGCACGGGCATCTCATAGCAACTGACCAGTTTTCCCCGTCTTCTCGACAAAGGTAAACGTGACGCGAAGGGATGGTTTCTGGAGGCGTATCTGCGTCAATGATGATCAAACGCCTCTTTGGCCCATGCCTTTGCCAGAGTCTGCGAACCCAAAATAACTTTCTCATGCCGCTTCACGTTGCGATGTCGCTGCCAAGCTTGGAATTCCGAGAAGAGGTTCGATCAACCCACGAGCAAAATGTGTTGGGCTCTGTTGTTTGAAATTATCCTCAGTTTCGTAATCCACTTCTCCGCCTGCCAGCGAAAATATCGTCCTCGCATAACAAGCATTTGCGTCATGCCGGTAACAATATTGTCGCGCCAACCATTCCATCACAGCATCACTTGCAGCGCGCATATTCAACGCCATTACCGATGGTGCTTCCTCATGGACGCCCTTGATGTATCCAGCATTAATTTCTTGCTCTGCTGTGGCTGGTGCATTCTGGAGTAGATACTCACGGCGCAACCCTTCTGGGGTAACAACCAATCGATCAGACAAGCTGGGTCCATCAGGCCTGACAAAATCGATGCGCCCACAAATATCTGCGATCTGAGGGTGTCCATCTCGATCCTTTAGCGTGGGTATCGTTACGCCAAGATCGATCAACGGAATGAGGCACCTTTGGCAAATCAGTTCTGCAGTACTGCGTCCAGATATGCTGTCCACGCATGAAAACAGGATGTCTGCTGCGGAGGCAGCAAGAACAGCTTCGCGGTCACCTAGGGAGGCATGGATCACTGTCACCTTAGTGGTCGGAGCAAAGCGTTGAATTGCCTCTGCCATCATAACCACTTTTGAACGATTTTGTTCCGCGTCATGCGTCGTGGAATTGATAATACGATTGAGGTTTTTGTGCTCAATTATATCGAAGTCGATCAATATAAGATGACCAACGCCCTTTCTGGCGAGGAGTTCCGCAACGATGGAACCGGTGCCAGATACACCGATCACGCAAGCAGTTTTATGAGATAGCGACTTGGTCATCTGAGTCCCAAAAGCCATTTCAGTATTTAGTTTAGCTGAGGTGATTTCGCTAATTTCATGCCCAACCTTTGTGATGGACTGAATGGGAAGGCTCTTCCCCTGAGTATTGTATAAGCGTGCTTTCATGGCACCATTTGGGATCATGATCGCCGACCCATGATGAAACCCTTTAGCTTCAACCGCTGCAAATAGAGAAGGCATGGAGTTTGCATCGCTTTCATCGTCAACCATTGAAAACGAAAGCGTCCCTCCAGGATGGCTGTGCGTCAAGATGATTGCATCCCCGTTCTGCTCCGCCTTATCGATGGCTTGTTCAATACAGTCTCCCGGCCAACTAATGAAGTTTCGGGTCCTGCGCGTGCACATGGCATCTGGAACGTTGAGGATTCGTGAGACGACCAATCGTTCTTTGGAGGGTCCACAAAATCGGCAAATCAGAATGGCTGCGGATTCAAATCCGTCTCCTGGAAACAAGCACTGTCGCAAAACATCATGCTGATCTGCAGTGAGGGTGATGCTGTTGGTCATTCGCCCACCTCTTTCGCAAGAGCGGCATCGATAACTGCAAGATGTGTCATCACACTGTCAGTCGATGGGTTCCAACGTGTTTGGCCATAAAGATGCCGAGACCATTGTTGAAATGATTGCCCCTGAATGGAGGTACGGCCCGTAGTGGCGCATATAATCCCACCAGACTTCAACGATAGGTGCGGAAAGCAGTGGAACATGTCGATTTCGGCCTGTGGGTATTGGGCAGGAACATCGATTGCGATGTCCGTTACGCCGTGTTTAAACCCAGCGGGCACCATGAAATGTCGAAGGATAAGCCAACGTCGCCCACCTTCAATGACCGTTTCCCAGAGCAATCCCCGCTTGTTTAGGTATGCCTCGTCTTTTTCTAACAACGGAAAGCTGCGGCGAGGCGCGTTGAGCGCCTCTCCGTTTTGGATTTGGGCGGGCGTGATCCGTAGCTTTTCGATGCCAGGGAGGCGCAGATCAATTTCATAATCCAACGCGACCTGTAATTTGGCTTCACCTTTTCGCTTTAGGATCGAAATCCAACCAGCGTTTGGATCAAAACCTGCTTGTGCCAAGGCGCTCTTGACCGAGATCAATGGGGTTGTCAGGTGTAAAATTACGCCTTGGACTTGGAGTTTCCAGCTTTGTTTGCGGGAGGAAAAGCGTTCAAGCCCCTCATCACTTAGGGAAACATGGTCATCTGATCCAAGTTCCTTGTCAGCCTCATCGGTGCGTTCCAGAAAAAGTGTTTCTGCATTCGGGACACGCGCAACAAGTCTCACAAGCTCCGCCGAAATTGTTGCAGCACCCCATTCAAGCCTGCGACCATTTATCATAAAGTTAAACAACCGGTCAGTCTTGAAGGCAAAGAAGCGTTCTGGCCCACGTTCGCGCAGATCAATCGTTTCAGCCAGATCAATTTTCTCTAACGTTCCGCCACGTGGTAGATAAAACAATTCATGTTCATCAGCGGGCAAGAGCCCAAAGGCCTCTAGTACCTGACGGGCAGTCGGCTGCACATCATTCAACGTGCGCTTCTCGTTAAAACCATCGTCACCCCACAAGCGCACACGGTAAGCCTGCGCTTCAGGAATTGGCGCGGTTTTCTGGTCGTGCACCCAGTCTTCTATATCAAAAACACCATGCATGGCAGATGTCCTTTCAGCTGTGCGGTGGCCCATTGCCAGCGCTTAGCATGTAACTACTAGCTAAAATTTAGCTAAGCAATAGCTTATTTACTAATAATTTTTCTTGACATCTGCCGTGGTATTTGGCATGTACTGCGCAAAGGAGCCCCCCATGACTAAGAAAACAATGACTTTGAACCTCACGGAAGCTGAAATGTCGGTTCTTGAAGAAATGTGTGAGAAAAAAGATCTGAGCAAAACTGTTCTTCTTAGACAAGCTTTGCGGCTCTATCAGCGTGTAGAAGAACGTCTTGAGAAGGGCGATAAGCTCTTTTTTGAAGATGAGGCATCGAAGGAAAAAGCGGAGATCATGATGTTATGATCGCAACGACACCTTCTGATGTAACGCCGGTATGGCTCACAAACAGAAGTACCAATGAGCTCATTCAAGCAGAACTCTGGCATGGTATCGTCGACAAGAATTTGGGTGATTGGGAAGCCGAATGGGTTCCAGATCTGCAACGTCGATTGAAACTTCTGAATCAAAAAAGCGTGGAACGTCGGCTCTGGCCTCAAAGCAGGAATTGGAATTGGCGTGACAAGCTAATCGAGATCGAACGGCGCCTTGCCAACTTATCTTTTGCTATCGTTGCCGAAGGAATGACGCAGGCAATGATGACAATCGACTTGTCTAAGCGCGCAAAAATCCCGTCCCAGGCAAGTCAGCATCTTGCCTATGTCGATTTTTTGGAAGCCGCGCCTTGGAATCGCAATGATATTGCAGAAGAACCTTCCAAGTTCAGTGGCTGCGGATCGATCTTAATCAATGCCGCCATCCAGCAAAGTAAGCTGGAAGGCTTTAAGGGCCGAATTGGCCTTCACTCGCTACCCCAAGCAAACAGTTTTTATGCAAATACCTGTGGAATGACTGATCTTGGGCAAGATGCGAGCTATGAGAACCTACGCTATTTTGAGCTTACAGCTGAGGGTGCGCAAAGGTTTATTGAGAAAGGAAAAGGAGAATGACATTCGATATCACAGAAGCATGGTGCCGCACTGCAGGTGCCAACGAAACTGGTCTTGATATTTCAGCAGGTGACATTGCCGTTGATCCTACATTTCACCAAGACAGCGGTACTGACGAAAGCCCAGAAGCCTCTCGGTTGGCTCTTGGACGATTCATAAATCTGAAACGCAGAGGTGAGCGACTGTCTATCGAGGAGCTGGCTGATAAGGCAGATATTGATCTAGGCGACTTGCTTAGCCTTGAGAGCAACGCCTCTTTCTTGCCTGATGCACGCACCCTTTATCAACTGTCACAGGTGTTTGGTGTTTCTCAAGAGAAGCTGATGGGCCTATCCGGACTTACGCACTCCAATAACAACGAGTACGTTGAAGAGGCAGTTCGTTATGCGGCTAAATCTGCATCCATCGAAATTTTAACTGCCGAAGAAACTACTATTTTGAACGGTTTAATTTCTGTTCTGAGTGAGAATAGCGAAACTAAATAGCAATAAGAGGCGCACGAGCAGGTGGCAAAGAACGAAATCATAAAAGCGAGAACACTCGCTGATATCGATCGAAAGGTAGAAAAGGTTATTAGGGACCTCGGTAACCCTGAGCCTCCTCTGGACCTTGAGACTGTGCGAGAACTACTTAAGCTCGATCTCGCATTCTACTCAGCCAACGATCCAGGCATTCTTCAAGAAGTCGTGTCAAAAATGAAAATGGCGGGGAAGCAGGTGCTTGCCCGCCCTTCTCGTATCCTCGACGCTGTTCGAAAATGGGACCTGCGCGCCCTCTATATTCCAGATGGAAAACGCATTCTGATCGATGAAAATCAGCCAAAGCTCAAACATCGATGGCACGAGGGGCATGAAATTGGCCACAGTCTTTTACCATGGCATGCTGGTGCTATGCTCGGTGACAACGAGCACACCCTGAGACCGTCTTGTCACGAAACCATTGAGGCAGAGGCCAACTTTGCTGCGGGTCGACTGCTCTTCCTTCGCGACCGGTTTACGGATGAATGCCTCTCGCATAAACCATCATTTGACGCGCTCAAGGAGTTAAAAAATACCTACGGAAACACGCACACCACTACCTTTTGGCGTGGCGTGGAAACCTGGGGCAAAGAGACCCCCATTCTGGGGTTGATCACTGATCACCCAAATATATCGAGACGGACGGCTACGTTCGATTCTCAAAACCCCTGCAAACACTTCATTCAATCGTCAGCATTTGCGCACAAGTTCTCAAATGTGAAGGAAACGGCTGTCTTTGATCAAATCGTCGAATATTGCAAAGCGCAAAAAAGCGGTCCCCTTGGTGAAGCCGAAGTCGTGCTAACCGATGATAACGGCGACATGCATGTTTTCCGTTTTGAGAGCTTCTCTTTTTACTATCAAACGCTAACACTCGGTGTTTATCAGCGACCTCACAATATCCTAATCGCAGTGGCTTCGTAGTGTTCGGTTCACTGTTTCCTCTTTGAGCAAGATGCCACTATCTTTGACACCGTCAAACGATCACTCTTCAACCTTGTCATCAACCGCTGCCTGCCATGTTTCCATCGCTGTTTCATACAAGTCCTGCCTCTCTCCAAAGTCTTCCCAAAACGGAGGTGGCGGTAAGGGGACCTTAAGGGCCAATGTCCGGTATCTCACCTCCAGCTTGAAACGCCATCTGCCTATCTTTCTAGTTCGAAACGAAAGTCCGCTTCCGCCCTTGAGGCAAGATGCAGCACTGGTTCAAACATCCGTTGCCCAATGCCCGATAGCGGTGATCCATCCGCAGAAATTTAGTCGAATTACGCACCGGATATTCGCACCGCACCATCCACCTTTTTCTTATGATCGGAGCATGCTGGTGCAAATATCATAAGTTTCGCTCCAGTATGACCTCGCTATAACAGAAAGAAGTAGAGGGTTATCTCCTGCCTTTGACCTACGGACGGTATACAAGAATCATCGTTTCAGTATGATGCTCACCAACAGAGGTAAAATATCTGAAATGAACCCAGATCAGAAGAAAGAAGTCGAGACAGATCCATGCGTATGGTGTGGAGGCTCAATGGTGGTCGGTGCAACTGTTTGTCAAACATGTGACCGAAGTCAAAGCTCTGCTTACGAGAGAGGAAAGCAACTTCTCACCTTCTTCGGCGTTGTGGGTGCAATTGCCTCTGCAACTGCCTTCGTCTGGCCCTTTACCGAAAGCATATTGGCAGGTTTTACCGATCCTCAGATCGAAGTCGATTTCCTCAGAACGGAGTCAACGGACACGCTTATTCGAAATATTGGCCAACGACCGGTTGTCGTAACCCATTTTGAAGCACGGCTAGCTCCATCATACGGCAACGATCTTGTTCTATCAAAAGTGATAAATGAAGTCTTGGCCCCCGGCGAGGTTGTAAGGCCCGACTTAAGATCCAACAACACACTCAGAATCCAGTCCTCAGAAACCCTAGATTTCTATAGCTGGATGTCGGTTTCCGCAGTGGGGCACCAGGCTAAATTCTTGAAAGCACTCTTTGAAGGCGAAGAACAAGATCGAGACGTGATACGGGTTGAAGTTTTTGGCGACGACACAACGGTCGTTCAAGACGCGCAGAATGCTGATTTAACGACATATAGAACACCCAGCGAACTCATGTTGTTGTCCTTCTCCTGCGAAGTGTTTTTTTCTGCTACTGATGAAAACGAGCCTTGCTCTTTGGACGTCCCCTGCTTTGGAATACCAAGTACGTCACTATCAGAACTAGAATTCGTTATGTTAATGGGGAAATATTGATGAAAAAGAAAATTCTTAGTCTTTTTGCGGGTTTAGTTCTCGCCCAAACTGCTTGGGGTCAAGACGTTCAACAACCTACTATGGAAGATTTTGCTTCCATGCTCGCGTCTCCTGTTGGCCAGAATGGCGTGACCGCAAAGTGGATAGAGTTCTACGATGGACAGGACTTCGCAACACAGATGCCGCACCTTGGTAGCAGCACGGTGTTGAACACTGTTCCCCCATCTTACGAAGATTGGAGAGCGATTAACATCATGGGACGTGGTCCAGTTGAAGGTTTCGTTGATCTATCAAGACAAAGAACCGCAATGGCGACCGGCCAGTTCTCCGAAATCTACCAGTTTCCAAATGCAACCGATCTGAAGGAGCTGGGTGCAACTACCGGTTCGAGTGAGTTTATTTTTGACGGTCTAACAGGTGCCCAGAATTTCTTGAATGAGGGGTCTCAGCAACTCGTCGGGTGCACCGTTGTATATGTCGTCTTTGAGGGTAAGGAAATCTGCATCAGAAGTTGTTCTGACAGCAATGACATCGGCGAGGCCTTTGGTTTTCGGCAGTAAACTCACAGTGTACTGGCGCGTTCATTTTGTCGAACGATTGTCATCAACTGCGTAAGGCCCAGACCATCCTCTGCGTTTTTGCGTTTAAAGTCTTTCTCTTCAAAGACAGCATCGTCTCGTAAATGTAAGGTAAAAAATGGCACCTTATCAGATCAAAAGTAACCTTTCGGAGAAGCAAATCGAAGCTGACGTCGCAATGTATCTTGGCTGGTGCTCTCGTGGCTTGCCGTTCCGCTTGCTAGACATTGATGAGCAAATCACCGGCGCAGACAAAAAATTTGATGCCGTGGTGCCAATATATGTTCAATTCAAAAAAACGAACGGATTGCGACCGTCTACCGATGCGACAAAGACAAGGCGAAAGGGCGAAAGTAAGCTCCAAAAGGTCAGGCGATACCGGAAACTCCACCACTTGTCTGACGATCCGACGTTGTATTTTGGATTACGAGCCAAGGCCCCTACTGCACCTGATTTTCAGCACAACATTCTGTTGGCACACAACAGGCCCGGCATTAGCCATGCAATTTACGTGGCACCGCTGTGCCTCGATAAGCTAGAAAACAGCGCTTTGCTTTGCTCTGGAGCTAGGTATTTGAACGAACCTTGGACGTGGCGACAATGGGAACTTCATGAAGCCCATCCGAGCACCAGTTGGCTAAGTCGGTACGACTTTCAACCCTATCTTCGAAATCACATTTCAATAACCCCGCACGAACGAGTTGCGGATCACCGTCATTACTATGGGTTTTCTGAAGCGGGCGATGAGGTAAGTTGGCACTCACCAGAAACACTGGATGGCGGGAATTCAAGGCTGTCAGATTTTCTAACCAGCAGGGTCAAGGACCTGCTCTTCGATGAAGAACCCAACACCCCATCCGATGTCTTAGCGTACCTCAAAGAAATGGAGTTTTTTGACGGCTTGGACCGAGATGTCGATCTTGCAGGTGAAACCCCGATCGAGCAACTCCAATCCTATGGACGTTGGCTTAATAAAAATGCAGAAATTCGTCAGTTCCTACTATGTGGGGATAGAAACGATCTGAAGGATGCGCGGTCGATCATCGACAGTAGATTTTAGCTTTGCTTGGCACTAGGTGCCGCCCCCAGTGCTCGTTGGAACCTTTGTCTTCCCTGTGCACCTCGGGAATTTCACGCACCCCAGAAACTTCCCAAACCGCCCCTTACGCTCAACCAGCCAGCCGTCGGCGCAGCTGGGACAAGCCGGAACATTCTCTTTGCAGTTACACACCGCTTCGGTTGTCCCTTTGCTCCGCACCGGAAAGCCGATGCCGCAACCAGGACAACATGGCATCATATTCCCGCACAGCTGAACGTGCTCACACCGATAGAACGTGCTACCGTCACGCTTCGGGATTGGCTGAAGATGTCCCTGACATTCGCCACAAGTCTGAACTTTCGCCGTCTCGATATCCGTCGTCAACAAGCCGTATTCAGCGTCTTCTAAAAGCTCTTCGACAAAGACTGACGGCTTTGCCCCTGAACCCATTATGGTTAACGTTTTACGTGCTCGCGTCATCGCGACATACATGACCCGCCGCTCCTCAGCATGTTCGAATGGCTCGGCTTCGGGGGACACCATCGTCAACAATGGGTCGTCCACAATTTCAGACGGAAAGCCGATTTGACCCTTGAATGCCTGCAGCAAGATGACGTGATCTGCCTCCAAACCTTTGGATGAGTGGATCGTCTTGAAGATAATATCGAGATCTTTGAAGGTTCTTCGAAACTCACGTAAATCTTCGGGCTCTGAATGCCTGTACCGTCCCAAAAGCAAAACGGATGCTCTATGACCGCTCTCTTGGGCGACGGTTTGCAACGTCAAAAGCTCACTTTCGAGCTTCTGGTCGCCGTCGTGTTTGAACGTAGGAATGACCTTGATAGCGGGTGTTTCAGTTGTGGCCGCAGGAATGACCGTCTTGGTTAACTGGGTCGGATTCTTGAGGATGAATTTGCGCGCGGCGAAAGCGATTTTATCGACGGAGCGGAATGTCCGGCCAAGGTCGACAGTGCGATGAACGCCGGATTGCCCGTTGAAGTTGCCGCCAAACTCGGCACCAAAATTGCGCATCAGATGAATGTCTGAACCGGCAAACCGGTAAATTGATTGCCAGTCGTCTCCTACTGCGAACAAACGTGTATCATGCTTTTGGCTGAGCAGGGCTTTGACCAAACGCGCCCGACTTCGCGAAATATCCTGGAATTCGTCAATGAGGATGTGCCTAAATGGACTCTTGTATTGGCCGGATTCAACGTGTTGTGCAGCCCGCAATACCATATCTTCAAAGTCGATACGGCCCTTCAGGCTTTCCTCATATGCATCATATACCGGCTTGAAGATGGTCAAGAACAACTGGGCCCGCTTGCCCAGTTTGGCTGTGCCAGCCTTTCGGGTGCAATGATCATGGGTGTACCCACCGCTTTTGTAATTCCGAAGGAAGTTAGCCAACAGCTGCACGAAGCCGTCGATGTCATTCATTTCCATAACACGATCGAAAAGCACTTCCGGCGGTCGCGGGTTTATGGTGACGTATGGTGCTACTTTTTCGGCCAACGCTTTAAGTAAACGTCCTTCTTGTCGCTCATAGCTGAACGTCTCGAGCAAGGTGGTTTCATTGTCGGTATGCACTTTACGCTTCCAAGCCATGCCTTCGAGGTAGTCATCGCGATTAACCCAAGGGGCTGTTTCAAGTCGATCTTCACCGCCGCTAACCACTTTTCTCACACCAAAATGTTCAAGGTACACGCCGCTCTCGGTCAGGCGGAAATCAGGGCAGTAATTGCGCTTGTTAGGATCTGATGTGTCGAATTCATAGTCGGGTTCATACTCGTATTCGATGCCGTTTTCGTAAAGCCAATTGGAGATAAGCAACTCTTCATAGCTTTTAACTTGCTCCCCCTGGAGCGTTCTAAGTTCCTCTTTTTCAAGATAGGTGTAGTAGTCATGCTTCTTTTTGAAATCCCACTCAGACTTGGCTTCCAAACGGCCTGACGTGAACCAGTTTATTATGGACTTGGAGGCCTCCGACGCACCAGCCGCGATGGTAATCAAGATGTCTCTGACCAAGACTAGAAATGCTTTGTTGTCTGTTGCGTGTGCAGCCAGCGCCGGTTTGCCACCCTCAACCTGTCCGATGATGTCATAAGACAGGGCATGGAACGTCCGCGCCTCGACGGGCTCTCCGCATTTCTGCTCGATGCGTTCACTCATCTCGGCTGCGGCATCGCGCGCGAAAGCCAGAAGCAGAATTTCTTCAGGTTTGCGGATGCCGGTCTTGAGCAGATATCCTGCTTTCGCTGTGATAACGCTAGTTTTCCCGGACCCTGCGCCTGCGAGCACGAGGGTAGCGTCCTCATCGGCGATGACGGCGCTGCGCTGTTCGGGTGTCAGCGGGTTACTCTCAAAGCTATCGAAGAAGTCTGACAAAGTCTTCAATTGGGTTTGTTCAAACTTTTCGACGGCTCGGGATCGCATTTCACCAGGCGACGACAGAAACGATCGAATAGTCTTAACTTTTTTGAACTGGGTAATGCCGATCGCGTTTTCGTTCAGCTTGGAAAATAAGGTTGTCTCCAGTTCCTTTGCAGACCCCAAAATGGGCTGCACATAGCATGCCGCTGGATAGCCTGTCGGGGCCTCAAGTTTAGCGATCGCCTTCACAACGTAGCTGATCGCGTCTGATTGGGCGTCCAACTTGGCCAAGTTGTATTCGCGCCACGCGGTCTCAAGTTGACGGGCAAACCGGTCCAGTGCAAACCTGTTAGAGCCACGAATTCGAAGGGTAGGACTGCTGTTATTAATACTGATCGATAACTCGGACCCAAGCCATTTGCGTTCGACCTTCGGAGCATCGATAACTTCGGACAGAACAATCGAGGGGGTCTTTCCACCTGCAACACTGATCTTTTGCCCCGTCATTGTGAGTGAAGCGGCATTCCCGCGCCATCTGTCAAGCAGATAGAACAGGCTGGTGTTTGATTTCAGGTACATACGCTCACAGTTCTGGTTTTAAGGTCGAGTTTATACCATCGATCCGACCTGCTCGATTATTCCACCTTCTGGGATGGGCGCGAGGTCAAGAAGGTAGAAATGGTGCAGCTTGGATTCCTTGTTTTCTGAATGCCGATGTAAGGTCGATCACGCCGAATTTCACGATCTTCGCTAGCCTAAGAACCCAGGCTTCGTCAAAGCATAAGCGCCGGAAAGAAAGGCGTTCTTCAAATAGACAGGCAGCTTCTCTGGGTATTCATCAAGATCTTTCTTGGCAAAGTGCGCGAGCGCGACCGGACTGACGAACTTGGTCCCGCAACCCTCGACAAGTTGGATCAGAGTTTCGATTTTGAAGGATACCGCCCCACCGGCCATACGGCCTTTCTTGGCGCGTGTCTTGATGACGAAGGTATCGATTTCATGTTCTCGGGAAAACTCCTGAAGATCCGCCAAGAATGATCGAAGATCAGCCTCATAGGTATCATCCTCGAGCTCTATTCGTGTGGCCTTCAAACGAAGCATTTCCATGTCGCCGTCATCGTTCAGGTAGACAACGGCAAGCCGAACCTCCTGTGCCGATATCTCACATCCACAAACTCTCATGTGTTACTCCCTCAAGTGACAAGTCCACACTAACACGCCTTCTGGTTTAAGCATTCAAATCCATACCTATGATTGTCTTCAGCTCAGGCTTAAGCGCCAAGCCGTCAATGCTTGAAACAATGTTCCCGGTGCCAAGCCACGAATTCTGTACGTGGTCGTTCCGCTGGCCGTCCCGGTGCCATAAGGTGGCCTGAACTGTTGATCATGGATTTCACAGCATCAGGATCGTTAGCTTGCCTTGAGATCAGGATCGCTAGATCATCCGATAGCCCTACCAGACCCCTGTCGAACATCCAATGTGCCGTGCCAGACAGTGCCATCCCGTTACTGACGATATCTGGGCCATCATGTTCGACTGGTCTAATGTGCGCGGCTTCGACCTCCGCACGGCCACCACCGTTGATTAGCCGCAATCCAGTGATGGCGCATCGTTCGCCGTATGCTCGGAGAACGTTCTTTCGAAAGTTCCTGTCGCGGACAGTTCTATTCGTCAGCTGATTGACGCGCTCCCGTGCAGACGGAAATTGAAAAAGTGTCTGATCCTCTTTGAAGCCATCAGCGGCACCCGCCTGACCGATCCGAGGAAGGATGTCGTCGCCGGTTCCAAGGCCGCGCTCAACGATCCGGGCAAAGTCTATTGATGACAGTGGTCGTACAGCCGCCTGGGCACGCCCTGATATCTTGCCTAGGTCATTGAGTAGACCTTGCTCGACCAAATCATTGGCATCACGAAACGGAACAGGGTCGCCGAAGTCGAGATATGTTCCCGGTGCGATCACAGCCAAATGCATATCCACATTCCTGGGATCGGGGATGACGTCCTGAACTTTGGCGACCGCGAAGTAGCCCTTAGTGTTTTTGACCTTGCTAGGTTCAAGATAGACGATCCAGTCACCCTCACACTGCTGAACACGCGTTAGGTACTGTTTTGGGAACTGATACCGCTCCGACGGTACGTCGTCGTAGATTGAGTCTGTACGATGGATGAATACGCCAAATGCCATGATTTGGAACATGACTGGAAAGGTCTAGGCTGCCAACCCGCTAGGTAGCAAAGAGAACGTGAACGGCATTCTTGGATCACGCCATAGCGGAAACATGTTGCACGTTTTATGCAACTTGTTTCCATGCCAAAACAGGCCAACCGGCCATTTTGTGCATTGCGGAGTGACTGAAATCTGGTGTCCGAATTATCATCGCAAATTTCCCTACGTTACCCTTTGAGGCCCCCCCAATAGCGGCCGTTCGTGAAACATCCAACGAACGGAGACTAAGCTATCATATCTTCGTTGCATTGGCCTATGCCCCAATCAATGGCAGTTCATTATGCAATACTGGAAAAACTATCGGCCAATTCACATACTACAACCACCCTGGTTATCCGCATTTACTATGCCCGCAACTGCCACAAGTCATGCAACCCTCTACCATACGTAAGTCAAACTGTCCGCAACTCGAACAAGCTTTACCACGTGGTTTTTCCAAGCCGACAACATTGGCTTGTGGGTCCGTTTTCAACCCCATACCTTCGCCTTCGATAAAGCCAGTTGCGATCAGGTGCTGCTCAATTACGCCACCAATTGCGGCGAGGATTGACGGAATATACTTACCACCCATCCACGCACCGCCGCGCGGATCGAATACTGCCTTCAGTTCTTCAACCACAAACGACACATCCCCACCGCGACGGAACACGGCCGAAATCATACGCGTCAAAGCAACTGTCCATGCAAAGTGCTCCATGTTTTTGGAGTTGATGAACACTTCGAAAGGCCGGCGATGGCCGCCAACAATCAGATCATTGACTGTGATATAGAGCGCGTGCTCGCTGTCAGGCCATTTGATCTTATATGTTGAGCCCTCGAGTTGTTCTGGACGGTCCAGCGGCTCCGACATGTAGATAACATCGCCATGAGGCGCTTGCGGTTCCTCGCCATCGTGGCTGATCACTTCCGGGGATTTCTTTTTGTCGTCAGATACCGACAGTACAGAACCGGTCACATCATTCGGGCGATATGTGGTACACCCCTTGCAGCCCGTATCCCACGCTTCCATGTAGACTTCTTTGAATGTGTCAAAGGAGATATCTTCAGGACAGTTTATCGTTTTGGAGATACTGGAATCAATCCACTTTTGGGCTGCAGCCTGCATTTTCACATGCTCTAGTGGGGCCAATGTCTGAGCGTTTACAAAGTACTCAGGAAGCTCGAGGTCGCCAAATTTTTCGCGCCACATCTGCACGGCATAATCGACGACTTCTTCTTCGGTACGGGTACCGTCTTTCTGTAGGACTTTGCGGGTGTAGGCATAGGCAAACACCGGCTCGATGCCTGATGATACGTTACCAGCGTAGAGGCTGATCGTGCCAGTAGGAGCGATTGAGGTCAAAAGCGCGTTGCGAATGCCATGCGTACGGATGGCTTCACGAACATCATCATCCATTGCGCGCATTGTTCCAGAGGCCAGATATTCATCGGCATCAAACAACGGGAACGCGCCCTTTTCCTTCGCCAAGTCCACCGACGCCAGATATGCGGCGCGCGCAATCGCGTGCATCCATTGCTCTGTCTGACGCGCCGCCTCGTCCGAACCATAGCGCTTTCCGAGCATTAACAAAGCATCGGCCAGTCCCGTCACACCAAGGCCAATCCGACGCTTATTTTTAGCTTCCAACTGCTGCGCTTCCAGCGGAAACTGAGACACGTCTACGACGTTATCCATCATACGAACGGATGTCGCGACCAGCTTGTTCAATGCCTCAACATCCAGAGCAGCGGTCTCTTCAAAGGGTGCGCTGACCAAACGAGCAAGGTTGATCGATCCAAGCAAGCACGCGCCATAGGGCGGAAGTGGTTGTTCACCGCATGGATTGGTCGCTGCGATTGTTTCACAGTAGCTTAGGTTGTTGGCCTCATTGATCCGATCAATGAAAATCACACCTGGTTCAGCGAAATCATACGTCGCTTTCATGATTGCGTTCCACAAATCCAACGCTTGAACGGTTTTGTAAACCTTACCGTCAAACTTCAGTTCCCAAGGGCCGTTGGCCTTGACCGCATCCATGAACGGATCGGTAATCAGAACGGACATGTTGAACATGCGCAACCGGGCTGCATCCGATTTCGCCGTAATAAATGCTTCAACATCCGGGTGGTCACAGCGCATTGTTGCCATCATCGCGCCACGGCGTGAGCCTGCGGACATTATGGTACGGCACATTGCATCCCACACATCCATAAATGACAATGGACCGGACGCATCCGCAGACACGCCCAGAACATCCGCACCTTTCGGCCGGATCGTCGAGAAATCATATCCGATGCCACCACCCTGCTGCATAGTCAGTGCGGCCTCTTTGAGCATATCAAAGATGCCACCCATGCTGTCTGGTACTGTTCCCATGACAAAACAGTTAAAGAGGGTGACACGCCGTGCGGTCCCTGCCCCTGCGGTGATCCGACCTGCTGGCAAATATTTGAAATCTTCCAATGCTTCAAAGAACGTATCTTCCCAGCCTTCTTTGTCTTGCTCTACCTGTGCCAAATCATGCGCGATGCGACGCCACGTGTCCTCTACGGTGACATCATGGGGCGTGCCGTCAGCGGCTTTGAAACGGTACTTCATATCCCAGATCTGTTCAGCGATTGGGGCAGTAAAGCGGGTCATGGCGATTCCTTGATTCATAATGGAGCGGATGCCGACCATAGCCGAAACCACAAAAAACGCCACCGCTCTTTCACGCTTTTTGCTGCTCGAAATACACTATATTTTGCTTCTATAGCGAGCCGCCCTACCCTATGATGTGTTTTATAGGTGAGTCTGTAGATAATTTGGTGGGTAACTCTATGAGCAAGAAATTTGTCAATCTCATCAAGCTGTCTGTCGGCACCGAAAGCATTCAACAGCTAACGGAGTGGCAACAACATCGCATCCAACAATCACCAGACGGCCTGTCTTTTCACACAACCCGCATGTGGCCAAAACGAGAAGAAGAGATTCTCAATGGGGGCTCGATTTATTGGGTCATAAAGGGTGAAATATCAGCGCGCCAGCGTATTGTTCGATTTGACGAGCAAATTGGTGAAGATGGCGTTCGTCGTTGTTCAATCATGTTAGACGCTGAAATTGTACCAACCGTCACGGCGTTAAAACGCCCCTTCCAAGGTTGGCGATACCTAACGCCCGAAGATGCCCCTGCAGACCTGTCCAAAGGACGCGCACAGGAAGATGTACTTCCTGTAGAGTTAAATCGTGCCTTGGCAGAAATCGGCGTATTGTAACGCCGACTAATTCAGCCGCTTCAACAGTTCTCCCAGATTTTCACGTTCAGTCGCATCCATGTCCGCTGCACGTGATTGCCAAAGCGTAGCCTGACTGCGCAGCATCAATCCATCGCTGAGGATTTTCAGGTGGTTCGCCCGCAGCGTTTCACCCGTTGAGGTGATATCCGCAATCGCCTCAGCTGTTTCATTTGCAACGCTACCCTCTGTTGCGCCTTGGCTATCCACCAATGCATAATCCGCAACGCCTGCCTCACGCAGGAATTCACGCACCAGCCGGTGGTATTTTGTAGCGATGCGCAGGCGGTGTCCGTGCACTCCTCGAAACGCCGCTGCCGCTGCGTCCAGATCATGCAATGTGTCCACATCGGTCCACGCCTGAGGCACGGCCAAAATCAGGTCAGCATGGCCAAAACCCAGCTCGGCGATTGCCCCAACAGACTGATCCCAAAGCGCCAACTTTTCATGCACTAAATCCGTTCCGGTCACGCCCAAATGGATACGACCTGCCGCAAGTTCACGAGGGATCTCCCCTGCCGACAGCAGAACAAGTGCAACGCCCTCGATCCCTTCTACAACACCGGCATATTCACGCTCAGATCCAGTCCGCGCCAGCTTAATGCCACGCGCGCCAAACCAATCAAACGTCTTTTCCATCAGCCGCCCTTTGGACGGGACACCTAGTTTCAGCGTCATCGCGCTTTCTCCAATTCGAGCATCACACCCGGGCGCATCACACCACCCACAGCAGGGATTTCACGGCCGCCCCCCAGCTGCCGCGTCAACGCGTCATAACGGCCGCCAGTTGCGAGAGGTGGTAAGTCGGGACGCTCGACAGAACGGAAACCAAAGACAAACCCATCATAGTATTCCATCGACGTTCGCCCATAGCTTGCTTCAAACATCAACGCATCCACGTTAACCCCGCGCGACTTCAGCGCATCTTTGCGGGCAACTACCCGTGCCACGGCAGGAATGATAACAGGCAAATCCACCGACAAATCATGCAACCGCTCGATTGCAGCAGGAAGCGGCGCTGAAATATCCAAAAGCGCCTCAATCAAATCAACGTCTTTCTTTGAAATCGGCCCAGTCTGCGCATCATCCCTAAGTACTTGGATACGTGTATCGATCTCGTGTTGACGACGTGCCCCTACCAAAGGTGCATCGGCGGCAACTTCCCCCGCCAGCAAGGCTTTTCTAGTTGGCGACACTGGTGTCACACCGGAATAGCGATCCAACAACGCCCGAAAGCGGCGTGGCCGCCAGATGTGGCGCATCAACGCCTTTTTGCGCATGGCGCTGGTATCTAAACCGTTCACCACGGCCATAAGTACACCAATATCGCCCGTAACCGCACGTACAGAGTAGCCATTTAGCGCCTCCGCAATCAGAGCAAATACTTCGGCGTCACTGGCAGCAGGATCAGCGCGTTCAAAGACCTCATATCCAACCTGCACATATTCGTTTGCTCGGGATGGATCATGCTCTTGGCGGCGAAAAACTTCACCGGCATAGGTATAGCGCGCAGGTTCGGCCCCGACCGACATGTGCATCTGCACCACAGGCACCGTAAAATCAGGGCGCAGCATTTGTTCGCCACGCAGCGCATCCGATGTCACATACGCGCGCGCGCGAATATCTTCACCGTACAGGTCCAACAGCGTATCTGCGGGCTGCAAAATAGGTGGCTCAACCGCCTGCGCCCCTTGCGCCTCAAAGCTGGCGCGCAGTTGCGCTGCTTTGGCATTTGTTTCCGCTCTTGTAGGCATCAGCTATAAAGCTCCAAAATTTCGCGCACTTTGCTCACAAGATCACCGCGTGGCACTTCGTACTGGCTGGGGCGATCACGCCATTCTTCCAGCGTTGCGCCCTCGGCCATCTTAGCGCCCAGCACCAAATCCTTAATTTGGATCACACCGTTTTCATGCTCTTCACCGCCCTCGATCACGGCGATCGGGCTGCCCCGTTTATCCGCATATTTCAGCTGGTTGCCAAAGTTTTTAGGGTTGCCCAGATAAACTTCAGCGCGAATACCTGCTTGGCGCAGCTCGGCAACCATCGCTTGGTAATCGGCCATCCGGGCTTTATCCATCACTGTCACAACAACAGGTCCTTGGGCAGTTGTGTCTATCTGACCTTTGGCATGCAGCGCTGCAAGTAGTCGATCAACGCCAATCGAAACGCCTGTTGCGGGCACTTCTTGGCCAGTGAAACGCTTGACCAGATCGTCATAACGCCCGCCACCTGCAACAGATCCAAAGTTGCGCGCACGCCCCTTTTCATCTTTGATCTCAAATGTCAGTTCAGCCTCATAGACCGGACCTGTATAATACCCAAGACCACGCACAACCGATGGATCAATTTCGATCCGGTCAGAGCCGTAGCCACCAGCGGCCAGCAGCTCAGCGATGGATTCCAGCTCATTCACACCTTCAATGCCGATGGTGCTATCGCCCACCAATTCACGTAGACGCACACATGTCGCAACACCGTCATCACGCTTTGCTTGCATGAATCCCATAACCACGTCAGCCTGAGCATCCCCAAGACCGGCACCATCAGTGAAATCACCGCTGTCATCTTTGCGCCCAGCGCCCAGCAGCGCCCGCACGCCGTCAGCGCCCAGGCGATCCAGTTTATCGATCGCGCGCAGGACTATTCCGCGCTCGGCCTCTTTGTCATCACCGGACAGTCCAGCAACTTCCAAAACACCGTTCAAAACCTTACGGTTGTTCACCCGCACCACGTAATCTCCGCGTGCAATGCCAACTTCTTCCAGACAATCAGACAGCATCGCGCAAATCTCGGCGTCTGCCGCAACTGATCCTGCACCAACCGTATCCGCGTCACATTGGTAAAACTGGCGATACCGCCCCGGCCCCGGTTTTTCATTGCGCCAAACCGGACCCATCGCATAACGACGATACGGTGTAGGCAAATCATTGCGGTGCTGCGCGTAAACCCGCGCCAAAGGTGCCGTCAGATCATAGCGAAGTGCCAACCAGTCGCCCGGCTTTTCTGCTTCAGCGTCTTCCTGCCATGCAAACACACCCTCGTTCGGGCGATCCACATCAGGCAAAAATTTACCAAGCGCCTCAACCTTCTCAACCGCAGCAGATTCTAACGCATCAAAACCGTAGCGATGATAGACCCCTGCAATCTTTGCCAGCATTTCTGCACGCTGGGTTACTTCAGCGCCGAAATAATCACGAAATCCCCGTGGCGTTTCCGCCTTTGGGCGTGGGGTCTTTTTAGGCTTGGCCATGACATACCTCTACAAGGATAAAATCTCGCCTCGCCTCTACCGGATGCAGGGACGCGGGGCAAGCAACAGCCGCAACTGCTGATCTCTGCGAGCACCTCTACTCTGACCCAAAACATCGCATCGCGGGCCCTTGGGTCCGCGCCCGTGCGGTCAGGCCCATTGCGCTATGATAAAAACGGGCCTAGTTGGACATCATGGAACACCTAGAAGAACAATTGGCCCATCTATTGCGCGCCGCTGACGATCTTTCAGATATCGTCGCACGCCAACAAGATGAAATAGACCACCTGAACCGCCGCGTCGAAATGTTGATGCGCCGCGAAGGTGAGCGCGAAGCGACAGGCAGCGGCGGCATTGTCGTCGGAGACGAACGTCCGCCTCACTACTGATCTTATTTTGTTTTCTTAATCGCAGCGGCTAGGACTTCGCCGTCATGCACTAGGAATTCTTTCCACTGACCGTTGTGCTCACTGAATTCATAGGCGCTAACAAAGGCCGTGTGGCTATCAAGTTTTCCGATATTTTGACCGCATGGTTTCTTTTTCCCCGTACGGCAGATCGACGACTTAACTTTGTCATAGGCCGTATCTGTTGCAGCATAGGGAAGATACTTTCCCGCAGGGCTATAACGGATTTGTTCGTAAAAGGAGGGTTTACCAAATAGCGCATTGGCCGCTGTGAATTGTCGCGGGCAATTATCGCTAAAGCCTGTCACATAGAATGTGTGCTTATCCCGGACACCGGGCTTGCTGTCATATAACGTGAAACCACGACGCCCCGACCCGTCAACCTTTTTACCCAAAGACTTCCCGCGCGAGTCGCATGAGCGGGCGATTTCACCGAACGCCAATACTGTCCCAAATGGAACGTCACGGACGTCAGGACCAGTACGTTTTGGGCTCTTTTTAGCACCCCCATTAAACAAGCCCAAGCCGCGAATGCCTGTTTTCGCTTCCTCTTGAGGTGCCTCGGGCTCAACAGGAAGGGACACAAGGTCAGCGGATGCAGCAGGCTCAACCGCTATCGTTTCGATGATTACTGCTTCAGATTGCGAACTCGCGACGTCAGCGGCAATAGCCTCTGCTGCATCCACCTTAGCAACCCGTTTGATCAGCCCGCTAAGAAATCCGCCACCCTCTGTCGTCTCTTCTTCTGGTGCTTCCGGCGTACTTGCTACGTCTTCCGGCGCAGGGCCTTCTGCAGCGGTTGTTCCAAGAAAACCATCGCGCGCAATCTCTTCAGCATCTGGCAATGCAGCTGCTGTGGTGTCTTCTGGGGCGATATCCACTTGGGACAGGCGACCCACGCCTGCCAAAGGGTCACCGCATGCGGCCAACGTCAGAAAAACAAGGATTACTGGTAACTGGCGCAAGGTCATACTCCCGAAAATTTGACGCATCTTTAACGAAGCTGGCCTGCCCCGTCCACCTCAGCAGGGTGACGTCACCTAGACGGCATAGGTGTTAGATCTCTTCTACTTCGATTACGCCAGTTAATGAGCGGATCGCACCTTTGATCTTTGGGGTCACGGGGAATTCCCCCCCTAGGTCCACATCGACCTCGCCCGGTAAAGCAGGATCCATCAAACATAGATGCACTGGCCCTTTCCCTGCGACCTTGGCCGCTTGGCGCGCGCCCTCAAGCACTTCGGAAACCGCAGAAATCGCACTAGGCGTTTCGATAAAGATGCGCAGCCCCATGCCGCCTACGTCCGCAACGGCCATTTCGATGGGCGCAACGCTACGCCCCAGCAGCTTGAGTTGGTCGCTTTCCATTGTGGCCTCGACAGTCACAACAACCTTCGATCCGGTCTCAAGATAGTCACGACAGGCTTCTAAGGTATCTGAAAACAACGTGACTTCATACGCGCCAGCCGGATCAGACATTTGCGCAAAAGCAAACCGGTTGCCGCGCGCGGATTTACGCTCTTGGCGCCCCGCAACAACACCCGCAAGCCGCGCATTCATTGCGCCACGGTCAGACACTTTTTCCGTCAATTCATCCAACGTCAGGAATGGCACGCCGCGGTCATTGCCCCATTTGCGTTTGAGAGGTCCCATATAGTCATCGAGCGGATGACCAGACAAATAAAACCCAACCGCTTTAAATTCTTCGGTCAAACGCTCTGGCGCTTCCCAGTCATCACAAGCCTGCATGCGCGGCTCGGGCAGGTCATCCCCTGCCTCACCAAACAAAGACACTTGATTTGATGCTTTTTGTTCGTGGATAGCCGCAGAATAGGCCACCAAACCGTCCAACGCGCCAAACACGCGGCGGCGGTTGGCATCGAGTACATCAAACGCACCAGAACGGGCCAACATTTCCAAAGGCCGCTTGCCCACACGTTTCAGATCAACGCGACGCGCCAGATCAAATAGGGTTGAAAACGGTTTATCCTCACGCCCTTCGGTGATCAGCTTCATCGCTTCAACGCCGACGTTCTTAAGCGCGCCCAGCGCATAGACCAGCGCACCATCTACGACCGTAAATGTGGCATCCGAGCGATTCACGCAAGGCGGCACCCATTCCAACTCCAGCCGCTTGCGGACTTCCTCAAAGTACACCGCCAATTTGTCTGTCAGGTGAATATCGCAGTTCATCACACCGGCCATAAACTCAACCGGATGGTTCGCCTTTAGCCAAGCAGTCTGATAGCTAACAACCGCATAGGCCGCAGCGTGGGATTTGTTAAAGCCGTAGTTGGCGAATTTCTCGAGAAGGTCAAAAACCTCCTTTGCCTTTTTCTTGTCGACGCCGTTGGCCATTGCGCCTTTTTCGAACTTGGGGCGTTCTTTGGCCATTTCTTCGGCGATCTTCTTACCCATCGCACGGCGCAACAGATCAGCCCCCCCAAGGGAGTACCCTCCCATGACCTGCGCGATCTGCATAACCTGTTCTTGATAAACAATAATTCCTTGAGTTTCCTCAAGGATGTGGTCAATCGACGGGTGAACGGATTCACGTTCCTTCAGGCCATTCTTGACCTCACAATAGGTTGGAATATTCTCCATCGGGCCAGGACGGTACAGCGCCACAAGCGCAACAATGTCCTCAATACAGTTGGGCTTCATGCGCTTAAGCGCATCCATCATCCCCGAACTTTCCACCTGAAACACTGCAACCGTTTTGGCAGCGGCATATAGCTTGTATGAGGCCTCGTCATCCAGCGGGATCGTTGAGATGTCATCCAGCAGACCTTCAGGCGGGTCAAACAATTCGGTTCCGTCTGCGGCTACGTGCAGGTGGCGACCAGATGCTTTGATCTGATCCACAGCGTTTTGAATCACGGTCAGCGTTTTCAGGCCCAAAAAGTCAAACTTGACCAAACCAGCTTGTTCAACCCATTTCATGTTGAACTGCGTAGCGGGCATGTCAGAACGTGGGTCCTGGTACAGCGGGACCAACTCGTCCAGCGGACGATCTCCAATAACAACACCCGCCGCGTGGGTGGATGCGTTCCGCAGTAGCCCTTCAACTTGTTGGCCGTAATCCAGCAGCCGCGCGACGATTTCCTCGTTGCGCGCTTCTTCACGCAACCTCGGCTCATCCGCGAGGGCTTTCTCGATCGAGACCGGCTTCACACCCTCGACTGGGATCATCTTGGACAAACGGTCTACCTGCCCATACGGCATCTGCAAAACACGCCCGATGTCGCGCACCGCAGCTTTCGACAGCAAGCCACCAAAGGTGATGATCTGCCCTACCTTGTCGCGCCCATATTTCTTCTGAACGTAACGAATAACCTCTTCACGACGATCCATGCAAAAGTCGATGTCAAAGTCGGGCATGGAAACACGTTCAGGGTTCAAGAACCGCTCGAACAGAAGAGAATAGCGCAGCGGATCAAGGTCGGTGATTAGCAACGCGTATGCCACAAGGGACCCCGCACCAGAACCACGGCCCGGCCCCACAGGGATGCCCTGATCTTTGGACCATTTTATGAAGTCAGCAACGATCAAAAAATATCCGGGGAACCCCATGCCTTCAATGATGCCCAGCTCAAACTCAAGCCGTGCCTCATACTCGGATACCTCCGTTGCGTGCGGAATGATGGCAAGACGTGCCTTTAGCCCTTCTTCGGCCTGGCGGCGCAACTCGGCCACCTCGTCATCGGCAAACTTGGGCAAAATCGGATCACGCCGGTAGGTTTGAAAGGCGCAACGCCTTGCAATTTCTACCGTGTTCTCGATGGCTTCGGGCAGATCAGCAAAAAGCGTGACCATCTCTGCCTGCGTTTTGAAATAGTGTTGCGGCGTAAGGCGACGGCGGCCATCCTGTTGGTCAACATATGCGCCTTCGGAAATGCAGATCAGCGCGTCATGTGCTTCGTACATTTTGGAGTCAGGGAAATAGGCATCGTTGGTCGCAACCAAAGGGATGCCCATCGCATAGGCCATCTCGACAAAACCGCGCTCGGTTGCACGCTCAGCTTCGAGCGCACCATTTTCTGTTGGGTGGCGCTGCAACTCAACATACAAGCGATCGCCAAAAGTCGTGTGCAACGCTTGCATCAATACCTCGGCCGCTGGACGTTGACCGTTTTGCAGCAACATGCCCACAGGCCCTTGCGGCCCGCCACTCAAGCAAATCACATCTTCACTGTTTGCTGCCAATTCCTCCAGCGTGACCTGCGGCAGTGCCCCGCCGTTATCCAGATACAGACAAGAGTTGAGCTTCATCAGGTATTCATACCCGCGCTCGGTTTGGGCCAACAGCACAACAGGTGCCGGCGCGCGGGGGCGCTCACCCGGTTGGGCTTTGACGTACTCCAGATCAACCTGACAGCCGACAATCGGCTGGATACCAGCCCCTGACATGGCGACCGAAAACTCCAATGCGGCAAACATGTTATTTGTGTCTGTCAGCGCCATTGCGGGCATATCCGCTTTGGCGCACATCGCGGGTATTTTCTTCAGCCTCAGCGCCCCCTCCAACAGGGAGTATTCGGAGTGCGTGCGCAGGTGAATGAATCGGGGGGAATTGCTCATGGAGGGAGCTTAATCGTAATCGCAAAAAGCCTCTACAGGGAAAACGCCGGTTCGACGTGCATCATTTGGACGTGTGATGCCACTCCTGTCCATTAGCGAAAAGCCTACACCGATTATCCTAGCCCAAAATTTGCGCTACGGGGCCTCTATTTAGCCTCCAATTTCATTCAATCTGACAAATCTCTTGCCAAATCCCAGCCCAACACCGTAGCCTTGACCTTGCTTGTGTTCTACGCCGCATCGAACACAGCGCACTTAGATCTTTGGTACCGCGGCGGGGTTATCCCCATGCTAGTCTCTTTTATGCTCAACGGCACATCTGTCACTTTGACGGATCCTTCACCGACGACAACACTACTAGACTGGCTGCGCGAAGAGCGTGGGCTGGTTGGCACCAAAGAGGGCTGTAATGAGGGGGACTGCGGAGCCTGTACTGTTATGGTCACCGACACCGACAAAGCCCGCCCGCTCAATGCCTGTATTTTGTTTTTGCCGCAACTATCGGGCAAACACGTGACCACAGTAGAGGGCCTTGCCGCTCCGGACGGCACGCTACACCCTGTCCAAGAGGCGATGATCACCCATCACGGTAGCCAATGCGGGTTTTGCACCCCTGGTTTTGTGATGAGTATGGCAACCGCCCACATGAATGGCGAAACCGATCACGATACGTCTCTGGCTGGCAATCTATGTCGTTGCACAGGGTACGCCCCGATCATTCGCGCAGCGCGCGCAGTTGAAGGCGTAGATTTACCGCCACACCTGCCCCGCCCGATGCCCTCAAAGGCTAACGAAACATCTAGTCAGCCCCAGCCCGACACAACCGCATTCCTTCAACCTAAATCAAGCGATCAACTGGCTGCGTCCTATCTTGCCCACCCTGACGCGACCCTTGTTGCTGGTGCAACTGATGTTGGCCTTTGGGTCACCAAACAGTTTCGCACGCTGGGACAGGTCATTTTCCTATCTGAATGCGAAGATCTGCGCGCCATCCGGCAAGCACCCGAAGGCTGGCACATCGGTGCGACTGCTACCATCGCAGAGATTGAGCAAGCTCTTGCACCCCATTTCCCAAGCCTTGGCACCATGCTGCGCCGCTATGGATCGGCGCAGGTGCGTGCGGCGGCCACTTTGGGTGGCAACATCGCAAATGGTTCACCAATTGGGGATGGTAGCCCTGCAATGATCGCGTTGGGGGCCGATGTGCACCTCAGACGCGGGGATGTGCGGCGGCAAATGCCACTGGAAAATTTCTTTGTCGCTTATGGCAAGCAAGACCGCCTCAGCGGCGAATTTGTTGAAGCTATTACCATTCCTTCGCAAAGTGACAGTTTACATTGCTACAAGCTCTCCAAGCGGTTCGATCAGGACATCTCAGCAGTGTGCGGATGCTTAAACTTTCCCAATGACGGCACTGTATTTGGCTCAGTCCGGCTGGCCTTTGGTGGCATGGCTGGAACACCTGCGCGCGCTAAGGCTGCTGAAATCGCGATGACGGATCACCCCGTCACGCTGGCAACAATTGAAGCCGCAATGATTGCCTTGAGCAAAGATTTCTCTCCCTTGTCTGACATGCGCGCCTCAGCAGATTATCGCATGCAAAGCGCACAAAACATGCTACTGCGCGCCTATTATTCGATATCCGGCACCCAAACCGATCTGCAGGGGGTTCACGCATGAGCATTGCAAAGCCTCTGCCGCATGACGCGGCCCACCTGCATGTCACTGGTGCTGCGCGCTACGTGGATGATATCCCTACGCCAGAAAACACACTGCATGTCGCGTTTGGCCTTAGCACCCGTGCGCGCGGCACACTCAATGCGATGGACCTTGCTGAGGTGAAACAAGCTGCAGGTGTGGTTTCTGTATTCACCGCCAGTGATCTGCCATTTGCAAATGACGTATCGCCATCAAATCACGACGAGCCTCTGCTGGCAGATGGCAGTGTGCATTACGTAGGCCAACCGCTGTTTATGGTCATTGCTACTAGCCACCGCGCCGCACGGGATGCAGCACGCAAGGGGCATATTGATATCACCCCCGAAGAGCCCATCCTTACCATTGATCAGGCGATGATAGCCAACAGCCGTTTTGAAGACGGGCCACGCATCTATTCCAAGGGCGACGCGCCTGCTTCGTTGATGGCCAGTACCAATCGCCTTCAGGGCCAGATCGAAATCGGCGGTCAGGAACATTTCTATCTTGAGGGTCAAGCCGCCCTTGCCCTACCGGGTGAAGATGGCGACATGCTGATCCACAGCTCAACCCAACACCCCACGGAGATACAGCACAAAGTTGCCGAAGCCATTGGCCTGCCGATGCACAGTGTACGCGTTGAAATACGCCGCATGGGCGGTGGGTTTGGTGGCAAAGAAAGCCAGGGCAACGCGCTGGCCGTAGCCTGTGCAATAGCTGCGCGCGCGACGGGGCACCCCTGCAAAATGCGCTATGACCGCGATGATGATATGATCGTCACTGGCAAGCGCCATGATTTCCGCATCACCTATGATGTCGGGTTTAACGCGGATGGCAAGCTGACGGCGGTAGACTTTACCCACTACGCGCGGTGCGGTTGGGCCATGGACCTCAGCCTGCCCGTTGCCGATCGCGCGATGCTGCACGCGGACAACGCCTACAATCTTGATGATGTCCGCATCACCTCTCACAGGCTGAAAACCAACACACAAAGTGCGACAGCGTTTCGCGGCTTTGGTGGGCCGCAAGGCGTTGTCGGGATCGAGCGGGTGATGGACCACATCGCGGAGCATTTGGGCCTTGATCCCCTAGAGGTACGACGCACAAACTTCTACCGTGACGGCGACGTTGGGCAAACCACGCCCTATCACCAACCTGTCGTGGACTGCATCATCAACAAATTGGTTGAGCGTCTAGGCGTTAGCAGCGATTACATAAACCGGCGCGCAGCCATTGCAGAGTGGAACGCGCAACAACCGGTCCTGAAACGCGGTATCGCCCTGACGCCCGTTAAGTTTGGGATTTCCTTTACCCTGACCCACCTCAATCAGGCTGGCGCTTTGGTGCATGTCTATCAAGATGGCTCAATCCACCTGAACCATGGCGGAACCGAGATGGGACAAGGGCTGTTTCAAAAGGTCGCTCAAGTGGCCGCATCAGAATTTGGCGTGCCCCTAGAGCAGATCAAGATCACAGCCACCGATACCGCAAAAGTGCCCAACACCTCTGCGACTGCAGCAAGTTCTGGCACTGATCTGAATGGCATGGCTGTTTTGAATGCTTGCGAAACTATACGCAATCGAATGTCCGAACATTTGGCAGACCTGTATGACTGCGCGTCAGAAGACATCAAATTCAAAGATGGTCAGGTGATCGTAGGCAATCAAACACTCAGCTTCGTACAGGCTGCCCAGCGCAGCTATGAAGCACGGATCAGTCTGTCGGCCACTGGTTTCTATAAAACACCCGAAATCAAATGGGACCGGATCAAAGGCGAAGGACGCCCGTTCTTCTACTTTGCCTACGGCGCCGCCATTACCGAAGTGGTAGTTGATACCCTCACTGGAGAGAACCGCATCTTGCGCGCTGATGTCCTGCATGATGCTGGGCAATCCCTGAACCCCGCGCTGGATACCGGCCAGATTGAGGGCGGATATGTTCAAGGTGTTGGATGGCTCACAACCGAAGAACTGGTTTGGGATGACAAAGGCGCGCTCAAGACTCACGCACCAGCGACTTATAAAATCCCTGCCTGCTCGGATCGACCAGATGTTTTCAATGTTGCATTGTGGGATCATCCAAATCCCGCGCAAACGGTTTACCGTTCAAAAGCCGTAGGTGAGCCGCCCTTCATGTTAGGGATATCCGCGTGGTCTGCATTGGCTGATGCAGTTGCCACCTGCGGCCCTGCTTACGGTGACCTGCAAGCTCCGGCTACAGCCGAGGCTGTCCTCGCCGCGATTGGGCGTGCCAAAAATGCGTGACGCACCTATCGCCATTTGGGTTAAGATCACCAAAACACGTGGCTCTTCTCCGCGTGATGCGGGCACGGCAATGATGGTGACGTTAAATGAAACTGAGGGCACCATCGGTGGGGGTGCGCTAGAATACAGTGCCATCGCTACTGCCCGTCAAATCCTGCGCGACAAAGGCGAAGAACGCTCAGAAACTATTCCACTTGGCCCTAGCTTGGGTCAATGTTGCGGCGGAGCGGTGACGCTCCTTTATACGTTTGAGAAACGCCGTACGGACATGCTATATTTCAACACGTTCGAAATCAAGAACGACCAACCTCATCCCAAATTTCTTTGGGTCTGGGGCGCGGGTCACGTTGGCCGTGCAGTTGTAAATGCCTGCCCTCCGCAAGCGTTTAAAATAACGTGGGTCGATAGCGCAGCAGACCGTTTTCCTGTGTACATTCCCAAACATGTTCAAAAGACACCCGCAGCAGATATGCCGCTACTCGCCTCTCACGCACCAACCTATGCCCATCATCTTATCTTTACCTATTCCCACGACATTGATCTGGCTCTTTGCGCCGCACTATTACGACACGGAGCGGCTAGTATTGGGGTGATTGGATCGCACACGAAATGGGCGCGTTTTTCCAAGAGATTGCGCGATATGGGCCTTGACCCAAGTCGCATAGCCTGCCCCATCGGCGATAAAAGTCTTGGCAAAACGCCCCACGAAATAGCACATGGCACTGTGCAAACATTACTCAGCGCCACCAAAACCAAGGTTCCTGCATGACTCATCCTCTGCTTTCGCTGTCTTCGTTGACCAAAGCCTATCCCGGCGTTGTTGCAAACGATGATGTCTCCCTTGAGATCGCACCAGGTGAGGTGCATGCCCTTTTGGGGGAAAACGGCGCGGGTAAATCCACCTTGGTCAAGATGATCTATGGCCTTGTGAAACCTGACAGTGGCCAAATGCAAATCCACGGCCGAAGCTACACTCCGTCTGAGCCACGCGCCGCACGGGCAGCGGGCGTGGGCATGGTGTTCCAGCATTTTTCGCTGTTTGACGCGCTCAGCGTGGCCGAGAATATCGCCCTTGGCATGGAGAACGCTCCAAAACTTAGCGCGCTTTCTGCGCAAATCAGTGCCGTTTCGGAAACCTACGGCCTGCCCCTTTCACCGGATAGAACGGTTGGTGATTTATCCGCAGGAGAACGCCAACGCGTCGAGATCATCCGTTGCCTACTCCAAGAACCCAAACTATTGATTATGGATGAACCGACCTCGGTTTTGACCCCGCAAGAAGTTGAAATCCTGTTCAAAACTCTACGCAAGCTAAGTGCCGAGGGAACGGCCATCCTTTATATTTCTCACAAGCTAGAAGAAATTCGGACATTGTGTGACAGCGCGACAATCCTGCGATTGGGCAAGGTTGTGGGGCATTGTACCCCGCGTGAAACCTCAGCCCGCGACATGGCCGAGATGATGGTGGGTAAGTTGCTGCACACACCAACACGCGCAGGGAAATCCGCTGGTGAGGTCGTCCTGAACCTCGCCTCCCTCAAAGCCCCAGCACCAAATACGTTTGGCATGTCCCTCAAAGATATCTCGCTTGAGCTGCGCGCGGGCGAAGTTCTCGGGATCGGTGGTGTAGCGGGTAACGGCCAAGACGAGTTGCTGTCGGTTCTTTCTGGCGAACGAACTGTTGCAAAAGGAATGGTGAACTTCAAAGGCGAAGACATCGGCGCACTTGGACCAACGGCGCGACGTCAACGCGGTGTTCTCACCGCCCCTGAAGAGCGTATGGGCCACGCAGCAGCACCTGACATGTCACTCACCGAGAACGCCATGCTGACTGGCGCAGTGCGTGAAGGTCTAGACAAGGGCGGTTTTCTGAACTGGCCTGCCGCCACACGGTTCGCCGACAGCATAATCGAGCGCTTTGACGTGCGCACGTCTGGTTCAAGGGCCGCTGCGCGGTCGCTTTCTGGAGGGAACTTGCAAAAATTCGTCATTGGCCGCGAAGTCATGCAACGCCCTGAGGTGTTTGTCGTGAACCAGCCAACTTGGGGTGTGGATGCGTCTGCAGCTGCATCGATCCGTCAAGCGCTGCTTGATCTAGCACAAAACGGTGCTGCCCTTATCGTGATCAGTCAGGATTTGGACGAGTTGATGGAAATCTCAGACCGCTTTGCTGCACTGAATGAGGGGCGACTATCGCCGCCACGCCCCGCAAAAGGGATCACAGTGGATGAGATTGGCCTGATGATGGGCGGAGCACACGGTATGGAGGTGGCGCATGTTTAAGCTATTGGGGATGTCATACCGCAGTCGTATATCGACGGAGACACGCACATGATTGCCTTGGTAAAACGCCCTGAGCCGAGCCGCGGGTTTTCGTTGGCCGCACCAGTGTTGGCCGTATTTGCGACGATGTTCTTTGGCGGATTGTTGTTCGCCTTATTGGGAAAAGAACCGCTAGAGGCCATCAAAACGATTTTCTGGGAGCCGCTGTTTGGCGAATTCGCGTTTTTCTACCGCCCGCAACTGTTGATCAAGGGCGCGCCGCTGGTACTGATCGCGATCGGCCTTAGCCTAGGATTCAAAGCGGGCATCTGGAACATCGGCGCTGAAGGGCAATACATTATGGGCGCATTGTTTGGCGCGGGCGTCGGGCTGGCGTTCTATCCAACCGAAAGCGTGTTCATCTTTCCCCTGATGGTGCTTGCAGGTGCTTTTGGTGGATGGATTTGGGCAATGATCCCCGCTGTTCTCAAGGTGAAATTCGGCACCAACGAAATTCTTGTTTCGCTTATGCTGGTCTATGTGGCTGAACAGTTCTTGGCCTCCATGTCGCTTGGACTGATGAAAAACCCCGAAGGCTTCGGCTTTCCCGGATCGCGCAACCTGCAACAATATGGCAGCGCCCATAATGCCGATCTGATCGCAGGATCGGGAATGCACTGGGGTGTCGTTGTTGCGCTGATTGCAGTGATCTTTGCCTATGTTTTGCTGGCACGCCATCGCCTTGGCTTTGCCATTCGTGTCACAGGGGACGCACCGCGCGCCGCTGCATTCTCAGGCGTAAACCCATCACGTTTGGTGCTGTTCTGCCTTGGCATGTCCGGTCTGCTGGCAGGCCTTGCGGGTATGTTCGAAGTGACCGGTCCTGCGGGACAAGTCACCATCGACTTTAACGTGGGATACGGTTTCACCGCAATTATTGTTGCCTTCTTGGGGCGCTTACATCCAGTTGGCATATTACTAGCGGGTGCGTTGATGGCGCTGACCTACATTGGCGGCGACATTGCCCAATCCAAATTAGGACTACCCGCAGCGGCCATCCAAGTCTTCCAAGGAATGCTGCTCTTCTTCCTACTCGCCTTTGACCTATTCACAAATTATCGGCTGCGCTTCGGCCAAACTGAGGTGGCATGATGGACCTTTCGTCAATCAACCCAATCCTATTTGTTGCAGGTTTCTTTGTTGCCGCGACCCCGCTCATCTTTGCCGCCATTGGCGAATTGGTGGTCGAAAAGACTGGCGTGCTGAACCTCGGTGTCGAGGGCATGATGATTATGGGCGCGATCTGTGGCTTTGCTACTGCGGTTGAAACTGGCTCTCCCTTGCTGGGGTTTGCTGCTGCCGCCATCGGCGGTGCAGTACTAAGCCTGCTGTTTGCCTTTCTCACCCAAGTGATGCTGGCCAATCAGGTAGCCTCTGGCCTTGCGCTCACCCTATTTGGGTTAGGGTTCTCAGCCCTGCTTGGACAAAGTTATGTTGGCGTGAAACCGCCCCGCCTTGGGGATATGAACTTTGGGCCCTTGGCCGACATTCCTGTGATCGGCCCTGTCGTGCTGAGCCATGACATCATTGTCTATCTAGGACTTGCTTTGGTCGTCGCTGTTTGGGCTGTTATGAAATTCACACGCGTCGGTCTGGTTTTGCGGGCTGTTGGTGAAAACCACGATGCGGCACATGCGCTGGGATATAAGGTTGTCCGCATCCGAACGCTGGCCATCATGTTTGGTGGTGCTTGCGCAGGCGTTGGCGGGGCCTACATCAGCCTGATCCGAGTGCCTCAGTGGACCGAAGGCATGACAGCCGGAGTCGGCTGGATCGCACTCGCGCTGGTGGTATTTGCCAGCTGGAAACCGTTTCGGGTATTGCTAGGTGCCTATCTTTTCGGCGGTTTGGTTCAATTGCAGTTGAATCTACAAGGCGCAGGCGTTGCCATTCCAGTCGAATATCTGGCAATGTCGCCCTACGTTATCACCATCGTGGTTCTGGTTTTTCTGTCGCGCTCAAAAAGCGCCGCACCGGGATCACTTGGACGCATATTCCACGCCTCGTCCTGAGGCAAAAACCGCCAACGAGCGGAAAAGACCAACTGGGGAGAACTATAAGATGAAATTTACCAAACTGCTGACCGGCGCTGCGCTGGCCGTAGGCCTTGCCACGGGTGCATACGCCGAAGACAAAACCAAGGTCGGCTTTGTATTTGTTGGCCCTGTCGGCGACGGCGGCTGGACCTATGAGCACAACAAAGGCCGCTTGGCCATTGAAGAAGAATTCGGCGACAAAGTCGAAACTGTCTTTGTTGAGAGCGTGGCCGAGGGCCCCGACTCTGAGCGTGTAATGACGCAGATGGCACTCGACGGTGCTGACCTGATCTTTACCACTTCATTCGGTTACATGGACCCAACGATCAACGTTGCAGGCAAATTCCCTAACGTGAAATTTGAGCACGCGACAGGCTACAAACGCGCCGACAATGTGAGCACCTATTCCGCACGCTTTTACGAGGGCCGCGCAATTCAGGGCCACATCGCGGGCAAGATGACCAAATCAAACATCGTCGGCTACATCGGTTCCTACCCGATCCCCGAAGTTATCCGCGGCATCAATTCTGCGTTCATCCACGCACGCAAAGTAAACCCGGACGTTCAGTTCAAAATCGTTTGGGCCTACACATGGTTTGACCCAGCAAAAGAAGCAGACGCGGCCAAGGTTCTGATCGAGCAAGGTGCTGACGTTGTTCTACAGCACACAGACTCCACGGCACCACAAGCGGCGGCACAAGAAGCCGGCAATGTTGTCACTTTTGGTCAGGCATCTGACATGGGCCAATACGCACCATTCCCACGCGTTTCGTCCATCATCGATGATTGGGCACCATACTACGTTGCACGCACACAGGCCGTCATGGACGGCACATGGGCATCCACAGATACGTGGGACGGCATCGGCGCAGGCATGGTTGGCATCGGCGAGATTTCCGACGCGGTACCAGCAGAAGTGAAAGCCGAAGCATTAGCACTCAAAGCCTCATTGGCCGACGGTTCCTACCACGCGTTCACTGGCCCGCTGAACAAGCAGGACGGCACACCGTTTCTAGCCGACGGCGAAACAGCGGATGACGGTACACTGGCTGGCATGAACTTCTACGTTGAAGGCATTGAAGGCGAAATTCCGCAGTAAGCGAAATCTCATTGATCGCTGAAAAGGCTCCGCTTTTTGCGGGGCCTTTTTTGTTGTGAGTTGTTCAGACTGAACACCGATTGACTAAGTTTCAGATTGGGTGGAGTGTCGAATTAGGAAACCTGCGGAGAACAAAATGGCTCTTCCCGACAAAATGTACGGCGTCGCTTTAACAGGACACGGCGGGCCTGAAATGCTACAGTGGCGCGATGATCTTGCTACGCCCTCCCCCATGAAGGGGGATGTCATAATCGAAGTCAGCGCAGCCGGCGTGAACAATACGGACCTCAACACGCGCATTGGCTGGTACTCTAAGGGAGACGCCGCATCCGAAGATGCAAGCTGGTCAGGCACTGCACTCTCGTTTCCGCTCATCCAAGGGGCCGATGTTTGTGGAACGATTGTCGCCGTCGGAGAGGGTGTAAATCCTGAACGCATTGGTGAACGGGTCCTGATTGAGCCATGTTTGCGCGAAGCAAACGGTGAAGCGCTCGAGCTCCCGTGGTATTGCGGCTCTGAATGCGACGGCGGTTTTGCCCAATACACGCGCGTGGCTGCGCGTCATGCGATTTCGATCAAAAGCGATCTAACGGACGTCGAACTGGCGTCCTTTCCATGTTCCTACTCAACAGCCGAAAACATGCTGACCCGCGCACGGGTAAAGGAAGGCGATGTTGTTTTGGTGACTGGTGCCTCGGGTGGCGTAGGGTCAGCAACCGTACAATTGACCCGCGCACGCGGCGCACGTGTGATTGCTGTTACAAGCGCATCCAAAGCACCCCTTTTGTCGGAACTGGGCGCCGAAAAGACACTAACTCGCGACGATGATTACCTTGCTAAACTAGGCGCAAATAGTGTCGATGTAGTTATTGATCTGGTCGCAGGGCCAAAATGGCCTGCGCTGTTAGACATCTTGCGCCCCTTCGGTCGCTATGCAGTTGCAGGGGCTATTGCAGGTCCAATTGTTGATCTGGACGTGCGCACCCTCTACCTCAAAGACCTCAGCTTTTTCGGGTGTACCATTCTTGAACCTGAAGTGTTCGGCAATCTGATAAAGCGGATCGAAAGCAAACAGATTAAGCCACTAGTCGCAGAAACCTTTACGCTTGCCGATATCGGAAAGGCCCAAGCAAGCTTTTCCGAAAAGGGCCATATCGGCAAGATTGTCCTGACCGTGCGATAGGCTTCTCGCACTTCTCAGTGTGTTAAGCATCACTTCGGAGGGGGATAGCTCCCGTCAGCCTCGTGCACCTCATTGCCCTCTAATGCTGGCGAAAACACACAAATCAAATGCAATGCGACGCCATCTGCGGGTACGCGCACCTCATGCTTTTCATGGGCGTTCGGGGCATATAGCACGCCAGAGTGAATGGCGTGAACCGCGCCACTCCCCAGCTCGATCACTTCGCCCGCACCGCCAACGCAATAACACGCCTCGATGTGATGCTTGTATTGCAGCCGCAGCACAGCCCCCGGCAAGACACGTGTTTCTGTCATTGAAAACCCCATGCCATCCGAGCGAACCAATAGGCGTAAACTTTCCCAACCGGCGCCACGGGCATCCCGTGTAGTTCCGATGAGCGTCGCCTTATCTGCTATAATCATTCCAATTCTCCCGTTGCGTCATAGACAACATGACCTGCTTTGCAGATCGCTGCAAACCTCCTAATCTATCTAAATGATTAAACTTCATCACCTCAACAGGTCCCGCTCACTGCGCATTCTCTGGCTACTGGAAGAGATTGGCGCGCCTTATGACTTTGTGCTCCATGAACGCGACAAGGAAACCAACCTAGCGCCCAAAGCCTTGCTAAATGTGCATCCGCTGGGCAAGTCACCTGTCATCGAGATCGATGGCGAAACCGTAGGTGAAAGTGCAGCAATCACCGAGCTATTATGCGCACAATTTGCACCACACATGGTCCCGGCCGTTGGCACAAAAGCCCATATTCGCCACCTTGAGGCCATGCATTTTGCAGAAGGGTCCGCAATGACGCCGATCCTGCTAAAACTATACGTCGGACGTTTGGGTGAGGCAGGTGCTCCGCTGCATCCGCGCATTCAGTCAGAATTAACCAATCACTTCTCGTATATGGAACAAATGCTGCGGCCCTCGGGTCACTTTGTGCTCGATGATCTTTCCGCCGCGGACATTATGCTTAGCTTTCCAGCCCAAATCGCCATGCGGATGGAACAGCGCGAAACCTATCCAAAGCTGGCCGCATTTGTCGATGCCATCGAGGCGCGGCCCGAATATATCCGCGCTGTTGAGAAAGGCGGCCTGTAAACGACACTTCCCATTGCCAAGCGGTATCAGGGGTGGCACCAAATGCGGATGAAACACATCCTGACCAGCCTTGATGGCACCCCTGCCAGCCGCCTTGCATTTGGCACCATGCAATTTGGAGGACGCGCGGACCGCACTGCGTCCCAAGAAATGTTTGATGCCTCGCTTGCTGCGGGCATCACCCATTTTGACACAGCCTATCTGTATACCGATGGCGCATCCGAAACTTACTTGGGCGAAATGATCAAGCCACACCGTGAGCACCTGATCATTGCAACTAAAGCTGCCTATGAAGGTGGTGCGACTGCCGACAATATCCGCGCATCAGCCGAAACATCGCGTAAGCGCATGGATATTGATCTGATCGACGTACTTTATCTGCACCGTTTTGACCCAAACACCGACATGCACGAGAGTTTTGAGGCATTGGCCCAACTCAGGAATGATGGCGTCATTCGTGCTGTTGGCATATCAAATTTCGCTGCTTGGCAGGCGGTTAAGGCTGCAAATATCGCGGCCAAATTTGATTTAGCTATCTCGCTCATTCAGCCGATGTATAGTGCAGTGAAACGTCAGGCCGAGGTTGAAATCATGCCTATGGCAAAAGATTTGGACATGCTTTGTGTGCCCTACTCACCACTGGGTGGTGGCCTGCTGACAGGAAAATACGCAGATGGCGGCACAGGGCGTTTGACCGAAGATCACCGTTACGGCGCACGGTACGGTTTTGACCAGATGCACAATGCTGCCCAAGCCCTGAGCACAATCGCCGCGCGCGAAAGCGTTCATCCAGCGACCCTTGCTGTGGCCTGGGCGGCCGCCCATGAAACCGCTCCAACGCCCATCATTTCCGCGCGATCAGCCGAACAATTGGCCCCTTCCCTTGCTGCGTTGGACTACACTATGTCTCCCGAACTTTATGCAGAATTGGCCACACTTGTCCCTACCCCTCCCCTAGCAACAGACAGAGCAGAAGAACAATGAGCGACATCATCATCATCGGCGGCGGGATTGCAGGTCTGTCCGCAGCCGCGCGCCTGTCCGTCGACGCACAGGTAACCGTGTTAGAAATGGAGAACGCCTTCGGCTATCACGCGTCTGGACGTTCTGCTGCATTAATTGAAGAAAACTACGGTTCGCCGTCGGTTCAGGCCCTCAATCACGCCAGCATGGAACATTTTGAAACAGGCAATTATCTGACCCAGCGGGGCCTGATGATTATAGCAACTGCAGATGACGCTGAGGCCTTTCATGCAGATGCCAAGCAGATGGGCGTACAAAGTATCTCACCATCTGAAGCTATTGATTTTGTTCCTGTGCTGAACCCTAACAAAGTTGCACTGGCTGGATATCACGCCGAAGCGTTTGACATCGATACCGATCTTTTGATGCAGGACTTCATCCGCACTATTCGTGGAAACGGGGGGCAGATTGTCACTGATGCGATTGTTACGGGCATCCTTCAGGATGAACACGGGTGGCATGTCAGCGCGACTGAAACCTATAGCGCACGCGTGCTTGTTAATGCGGCAGGTGCGTGGGCCGATCTCATCGCAGGCATTGCGGGCGTGACACCCATGGGCATCGTTCCGCATCGCCGCTCAATGGCACGCATCGCGGCTCCCGGCGGGCATGACACCAGCCGCTGGCCCATGTTCTTTGGCACAGGCGAAAGCTGGTATGCCAAGCCGGATGCAGGTGCGCTGCTTGTCTCTCCTGCGGAAGAGGTTGCGACCTACCCCCATGATGCTTTTGCCGACGATATGACATTGGCTGAAGGGTTGGACCGCTATCAACAGATGGTAAGCACCCCAGTCACACGGCCACTGGCAACATGGGCAGGCTTGCGCAGTTTTGCACCTGATCGCACACTTGTGCTGGGCCGCGACCCTGATGTGCCTGACTTTGTCTGGTGCGCTGGCCAAGGTGGATACGGCTTTCAAACCTCCCCTGCTGCGTCTGCCCTACTTGCCGATCTCGTGATGGGACGAACACCAACCCTTGATGCCGTTTCTGTGGCAGCACTGCGCCCCGACAGGTTGCGGCTATGAGCGCGCTGCCACCAAACGCGAGTGTCGCAAGCCAAACTGAGGATGGAAAACTCAGCGCCCCCTCTGCACTGCGCAATGCGCCTGTGATTGTTGAGCTTTTGCAAAGCATCGTACCTGCCCAAGGTCGCGCTTTGGAAATTGCTTCCGGCACGGGGCAGCATATCTCCGCATTGGCCGCAGCGATCCCGCAGATTGATTGGTATCCCACCGAAATAGCGGCCGATCGGATCACCAGTATTGACGCCTACGCCGCGCAAGCCGCACTGGATAATCTGCGCCCGGCAAAACTTCTTGATGCTGCGACATCTGGATGGGCAGGCAGCCACACGCCCTACGATTTGATCTATTTGGGGAACCTACTGCATCTTATATCAGCGGATGCAGCAGCCATTGTGTTAAACGAAGCAGCCAGCGCTTTAGCACCACAGGGTCACTTTGTGATCTACGGACCTTTCAAACGTGGTGGTGCTCTCACATCAGAAGGTGATGCAAAATTTGATGCTGAGCTGCGCGCTGCCGATCCCAAAATTGGATATAAAAACGATCAATGGATCAAACACTTACTGACAGACGCGGGCCTGGACGCTAGCCTCGTGCGGAACATGCCAGCAAACAACCTCGCTTTCATTGCCAAACGGGAGCAATCATGACTCTGCGCACGACGTTTTCTATCCTACTCATTTCAATTCTGGCAGCTTGTAGCAGCGGCGGCGGCAAAGTGATCCCAGTCGGTGAAGCGGTCGCGCCCAATTTTCGCGATGCCGATCCCGTTGATTTCAAAGGCCAGCAGCCTTCCCGTTATCCGGTTCATGGCATTGATGCGGCGCGGTTCCAAAAAAGCGTCAATTGGAAAAAAGCCCGCCGCAACGGAGTGAACTTTGCCTTCATCAAGGCGACAGAGGGCGGTGATCTGCTAGACTCAGCATTCAAACAACATTGGCGCGGTGCAGGTCAAGCTGGCGTGGCGCGCGGCGCATATCATTTCTATTACTTCTGCACGGCACCAGAGGTTCAAGCCCGTTGGTTCATTCGTAATGTCCCCAAGACCAAAGGCATGCTGCCCCCCGTGCTCGACATGGAGTGGAACCCCTTCTCACCTACGTGCGCGCATCGCCGCCCTCCCGCAAATGTGGTGAAAGATGAAATGCGCCGCTGGCTCAAAATAGTCGAAGCCCACTATGGGCAACGCGCGATCATCTACACGACACCGCGTTTTTACAAAGAAAACGATCTGGCCAATTTTCGCGGCCCTGAATTTTGGCTGCGTACAACTGCGAAAACGCCGCGAGAGGCCTATCCCGGTCAGAGCTGGCGCTTTTGGCAGTATTCTTCCACTGGACTGATTGATGGCATCCAAGGTGAAGTAGACCTGAATGCATTTGCAGGAAGCCGCGCGGAGTGGAATGCATGGCTGGCAGCGCGGGCCGTTCAATAAGCTCAGCTAAAGAGATCCCACCTTAAAAAGAAACCGCCGCGACACTAAGTGCTGCGGCGGTTTTCATTTAGCCATCCACGCGGATGGTTGTGTTCTTTGGGTCATATGGACTGTCTTCGACAATCTCGGCGTCCCACAACTTGTCAAACATTTTCACGCTCAGCTTTGTACCAACCTCGGCTGTCTCCGCCGAGACGTAGCCCATGCCGATGGACTTCCCAAAGGCGACCGAATACCCACCAGAGGTCAGACGCCCAACACGGGATTCACCATTATACAGCACTTCGTGGCCCCATGGATCAGCATCCTCTGGGCCATCAATCAGCAAGGTAACGCATTTTGCCTTAATCCCGTGATCTACCAAGGCCTGCTTGCCATAGAATTCTTTTTTCATATCAACAAAGCGCGGCAGATCAGCCTCTAGTGGCGTCGCATCGCGGCCCAGCTCGGTGCCAAAGGCGCGATAGCTCTTCTCTTGACGCAGCCAGTTTTGCGCACGTGCGCCAACCAGTTTCATGCCGTGTTTTTCACCCGCTTTTTCCAGCAGATCAAACAGGTGATTTTGCATCTCGATCGGGTGGTGCAATTCCCAACCAAGTTCACCGGTATATGCTACGCGAATTGCACGCACAGGGACCATACCTAGTTCGATGTTACGCATCGTGAGCCAAGGGAAGCGCTTGTTGCTCAGCACTGTATCCGGATTTGCATCTTTGATGACGTCGCGCAGAACCTCACGTGATTTTGGTCCAGCAATGGCAAATACGCCCCATTGCGTCGTGACATCGTGACACTCAATATAGCCCAATTCAGGCGCTTTATCCTCAATCGCTTTGCGCAGATAATCACTATCATAAGCGGTCCACCCGCCTGCACTAACCAAATAGTATTCATCCTGCGCGATCCGCACGATTGTGTATTCGGTACGAGTGGTTCCGGCGCCTGTCAGCGCATAGGTCAGGTTAATGCGCCCGATGTTTGGCAGCTTGTTACATGTGAACCAATCAAGGAATGCCGTTGCGCCTGGTCCTTTGACAACGTGTTTAGTGAAGGCTGTGGCGTCGATCAGACCAACGCCCTCACGGATAGCTTTTGCTTCTTCAACTGCGTGTTTCCACCATCCGCCGCGGCGGAACGACCGGCTGTCGGCATCGCTAAAACCTGCAGGTGCGAAATAGTTAGGACGTTCCCAGCCGTTCACCCAACCGAATTGGGCACCACGTGCTGCTTGACGGTCATAGGCTGGTGAAGTGCGCAACGGGCGGCATGCAGGGCGTTCTTCATCAGGGTGGTGCACAATATAGACGTGCTCATAGGCTTCTTCGTTTTTGCGCGCAGCAAATTCGGTCGTCATCCAGTCGCCGTAGCGTTTTGGATCAAGGCTTGCCATGTCGATCTCGGCTTCGCCTTCAACCATCATTTGGGCAAGGTAATATCCTGTGCCGCCGGCTGCTGTGATCCCGAATGAGAACCCTTCGGCCAACCACATGTTACGCAAACCCGGTGCAGGCCCCACCAGTGGGTTACCGTCAGGCGTATAGCAGATCGGGCCGTTGAAATCATCTTTCAGGCCGCATTCTTCGGTTGAAGGAATGCGGTGGTTCATCGCCATATACTGGCCTTCAATCCGGTCCAGATTGAGTTGGAATAGATCCGCGCGGAAGCTGTCAGGCACACCATATTCAAAACGGGCTGGTGCGTCTTTTTCGTACACACCCAGGATCCAGCCCCCGCGTTCTTCACGCACATAAGATTGGGCATCTGCATCGCGGATGACAGGGTGTTCGGCGTTCCCCTCTTCGCGGAACTTCACCAAATCGGGGTCTTGATCCATTACGATAAACTGGTGCTCAACCGGAATGGCCGGCATTTTGATGCCCAACATCTGTGCGGTACGTTGTGCATGGTTGCCAGACGCAGTGACAACATGCTCGGCTGTGATCACGATCTGTTCGTCTGAGGGGACAAGGTTGCCGCCCTTTTCAACCATCTTGGTTACGGTGACTTCCCATGCTTCGCCATTCCAATGGAATGCGTCTGCCTGCCATTTTCGCTCAATCACAACGCCACGTTGGCGCGCGCCTTTAGCCATCGCCATGGTCACGTCAGCTGGGTTAATATAGCCATCTGTTTGGTGATAAATCGCACCCTTCAGATCTTCTGTTCGGATCAGCGGCCATTTCTCTTTAATCTCATCAGGTGTCATCCATTGGTAGGGCACACCACATGTTTCAGCCGTAGAAGCATAGAGCATGTATTCGTCCATACGCTCGTCCGTTTGGGCCATGCGCAGGTTACCAACAACGGCAAAACCAGCGTTCAAGCCTGTCTCTTCTTCGAGCGTTTTATAGAACTTGATCGAATAGTCGTGGATGTGGGTCGTCGCGTAGGACATGTTGAAGTAGGGCAGCAAACCCGCCGCGTGCCAAGTAGAGCCTGACGTCAGCTCATCGCGCTCTAGCAGGACAACATCGTCCCAACCTGCGCGTGCCAAATGATAGGCGATCGAAGTTCCGACGGCACCGCCGCCTACAACCAATGCTTTGACTTGCGTTTTCATGTCACGATTCCCTTTTGCGCGCTCTTGCCCCGTTTTAGACCGCAGGCACAGAAACCGACGCCAAACCGCGACCGGACAGAGCAGAAAACCGACCTACACCTCAGTTGAAAGGTCGCAATTGCGACGGAACCATGCAGCCCGCGGCCCCCTAGGGAAGAATTTTACCCGGATTCATGATGTCGTCAGGGTCGAGCGCCCGTTTTATCGCACCCATCACATCAACTGAACCACCCAGTTCTTTTACCAGATAGGGCCGTTTGCCTTGGCCAATCCCGTGTTCGCCTGTGCAGGTCCCACCAAGAGAAATGGCACGGTGATTTAGCCAGCTGACAAATTTTTCAGTATTGGCCACCTCGATCGGGTCATCCATATCGATCAACACTGACGCATGGAAATTCCCATCCCCCGCGTGCCCGACAATAGGTGCAATCAGCCCCAGTTCTTCTGCTTTTTCATTCGTCGCAACAACTGCTTCGGCTAGTTTTGAAATCGGCACACACACATCCGTGGCAACCGCTTTTGATCCTGGTCTTAGGGCAAGCATCGCCCAATAGGCATCATGGCGCGCTTGCCATAGCTTTGTGCGCTCTTCCGCCGAGGTAGTTGCCGCATATCCTGTGCCACCAAAATCTTCGGCTAACGCGCCAAATGTCTCGGCCTGTTCGGCAACGCCAGCATCTGATCCGTGGAACTCAAGCAACAACAAAGGCGTCTCTGGCAGTGTCAGCTTTGAATAGCTGTTCACCGCCTTAACCACCAAGGCATCTAACAATTCGATCCGCGCAACAGGCAGGCCGTATTGAATAACAGCCATTACCGTTTCGCAGGCGGCTTCAACTGTTGGAAATGAACAACTGGCGGCAGAGATCGCTTCAGGAATGCCCTGTAAACGCAATGTAACTTCCGTGATGATCCCTAGTGTCCCTTCGGACCCAACCATCAAGCGCGTCAAATCATAACCTGCTGAAGATTTGCGCGCACGGCTGGCTGTCCGGATGATTTCGCCGTTAGCCATCACCGCCTCAACGTTCAGCACATTGTCTTTCATCGTGCCATAGCGCACCGCATTAGTGCCTGACGCCCGGGTCGCCGCCATACCGCCAATACTTGCGTCAGCACCGGGGTCGATCGGAAAAAACAATCCCTGATCGCGCAGATGAGTATTGAGCGCCATGCGCGTCACACCCGGCTGAACACGGCAATCGAGATCACCTGCGTTAACCTCCAACACCTTATCCATCTGGCTGACGTCGATGCTGATCCCCCCGGCGGGCGCATTTACGTGACCCTCTAAAGAGGTCCCTGCGCCAAAGGGAATGATCGGGACCTTGTGGGCGGCGCAAATCTTGACCACGTCTGCCACTTCTTGCGTGGACTGGACAAACACCACCCCATCGGGTGGCTGGTTCTTGATCCATGTCGTGGTATGTGCGTGCTGTTCGCGGATCGAAGCCCCCGTGCTAAACCGTTCACCAAATTGCTGCTTAAGGATACCCAACGCCGAGCCGATACCGTCGTCGTTGCGCGTTAGTGTTGTTGCTTGAACCATTATTCTATTCTCCCAATGCGATGCCTTCGCGGCGCGGGTCAGCACCACCCTGCAACGTATCGCCAATAGCAATCAAATGAAGACCCGAGGTCAAAGCGCGCGCATTGGTTTCAAAGCCAATACCCGTCAAACCATCGTTCAATGCTTCGGCTGATGTTCCTGCTTCAAGATCGTAGGTTCCAAAACGGTTGACTGCGTGTGGCAATGCCGCTGCCTCCTGTGGGTTTAACCCCCAGTCAATCATCCCGATGATTGCCTCGGTGGTGTAACCGATGATCCGGCTGCCACCAGGGGAGCCAGCTACGATAACAGGTGTGCCGTCTTTCATGACAATTGTCGGTGACATGGATGACCGTGGGCGCTTGCCCGGCTCAACACGGTTGGCAATTGACACGCCATCACGGTGGCTGCGGAAGGAGAAATCTGTCAACTCGTTGTTGAGAAGAAAGCCACCAACCATCAGGCGGCTACCAAAACCGTTTTCGATGGTTGTCGTCATCGACGCCACATTGCCTGCCGCATCTACAATCGAAATGTGGGACGTTGAAGGCAGTTCAATTGCTTCATCATCCGCCCAATTTAGCGCGTGATCAAACGCGGGGGAGCCTGCTGACACTTCGGGCAGCGCATCATCGCCAGACAACAGCGCACCGCGTTCAGCCAAATAGGCAGGATCAAGCATGCCCTGCACAGGGACTGGTACATAATCGCTATCAGCTACGTACCGCCCACGATCCGCAAACGCGAGACGCGCAGCATCACCGATCAAGCGGCGCACATTGATATCGTCGGGTCCTGCGCTGAGGTCATAACCTTCCAGCATACCCAGCGTCTGTCCAACTGCGATCGCACCTGAGGATGGTGGCCCCATTCCACAAACATCATGCGCACGGTAGGTGGCACAAACTGCTGGGCGTTCCTTAACTTGGTAGATTGCCAGATCGACTTCGGACAGCACGCCAGGATTGCCTTTGGCACCTTGTACCGTAGCTATAATTTTCTCGGCCAGATCACCTGCGTAAAATGCGTCAACGCCCTGCGCGCTAAGTGCTTTTAACGTTTCCGCATAAGGCTGATTCACAAGTGTATCCCCTGCCTTAATCGGTGTCCCTTGTGGTAAGAAATAGGCCGCGGTCGTGTCTGAGCTTGCCAAACGCTCTGCGTCAGAAGCAACAAGTTGGGCCAACCGCGGGCTAACGGTAAAACCACCTTCCGCCAATCCCATTGCAGGGCTAAGAAGGCCTGCCCATTCCTGATTTCCAAAGCGCTTGTGCACATGGGCCAATAGCGCAGGCGTGCCCGGTGCCCCGACAGAACGGCCACCAACAACAGCATCGAAAAACTTGAGCGGCTCGCCAGCTTCATCCTGAAACAATTGTGGCGTTGCTGCTAGAGGTGCCGTTTCACGTCCGTCAAACGTGGTCAGCTCACCGCTTGCGGCGTCATACCAAACCAAAAACGCGCCACCACCCAAACCAGAGCTTTGCGGTTCAACCAAGCCCAGCATAACCTGAACAGCAACCAGTGCATCCGCCGCAGTACCACCCGCAGCTAAAACATCGGCCCCCGCCTTAACAGCATGAGGGTTTGCCGCAGCGATCATCCAGTTGGCAGCAGACACTGGTTGACCCGCGGCCTTTGCCGCCAAAGACGCTGATACATCCGCAGACAGGCTTTCAAAGGTTCCCACGCTTGCGGTTTCTGGCTCAACGGCATCCGCAGCCTGCTGAGCGGCAACATTGCCAGCCATTGCAACAAAAGCACCAATCAAAATAGCACGCATCTCACGTCTCCTCATTGTTCAAAATTTTTCTTTTTCAAAACAGTCAATCAACACACATCGAAAAGCCTTAGAGCATTGCAGGCACAACCTGATCTGGTGGCCTGTGACCATCATCAAACGTCTTAATATTGATGATCACCTTTTCGCCCATCTCAACCCGCCCCTCAACAGTGGCAGAGCCCATATGCGGCAACAGCACCACATTCTCCAGTTCACGCAAGCGCGGGTTAATCTCTACTCCGTGCTCGTACACATCCAGACCCGCACCTTTTATCTCGCCAGCGCGCAGCATCCGCGTCAATGCGTTTTCATCAATGACCTCACCACGGGAAGTATTCACAATCACCGCATCCGGCTTCATTAGTTTTAGCCGCCGTGCGTTCATTAGGTGAAAGGTTGAAGGCGTATGTGGGCAGTTGACCGAGATGACGTCCATCCGCGCGACCATCTGGTCTAAACTTTCCCAATAGGTGGCTTGCAAAGTCGCTTCGGTTTCAGGGCGCAAACGCCGACGATTATGGTAGTGAATTTGCATACCAAACGCCGACGCGCGTTGCGCCACCGCCTGACCAATACGGCCCATCCCCAAAATGCCCAAGCGCCGTCCAGAAATGCGCCCGCCCAGCAGCGCATTCGGTGCCCAACCATCCCACGCATTCTTTTGCATCTTGGCCATGCCTTCAGGCATCCGCCGCGTAACGGCCAGCAGCAACGCCAGTGTCATGTCGGCCGTATCATCCGTTAACACGCCCGGCGTGTTTGAAACCAAAACGCCCTGCTGGCGGGCCGTCGCTACATCAATATGATCAACGCCAGCCCCGTAATTCGCGATCAACTTTAGCCGATCACCCGCTTGGGATATCAGCGCATTGTCAATTTGATCCGTAATTGTCGGCACCAAAACATCGCAGCTCTTGATCGCCTCTCTCAGTTCCGAGCGGGACATCGGGGCATCTGTTTCGCGCAGTTTAACATCGAACAGTTCTGCTAGGCGGGTCTCAACGACCTCAGGCAACCGTCGCGTGACTACAACACTCAGCTGTTGTTTGGGCATATTTGACTCTCCGGACTTGGCTTGGCACATCGTTTAGATGCATGGTGGCCTAAGCAGCGACGAGGCACAAGAACCACGCGTTGTATGAGCAAGACCAAAACAATAAAATTCAGTGCAGGCAGCACACTATGAACAAATCACAATTGCGCAAATTGGGCGCGGGGCTCCTCGGCGCGTGTGCGCTGATCCTGACAACCAGCTTTGCCACACCCGTTCTTGCTGGTAACAGTGCAGACATGGGTAAGGTCACTAACCGCCCTATTCCGCGCTTCGTTTCGATGAAAGCGTCTGAGGGGAATGTGCGTCGTGGGCCTTCATTGACACACCGCATTGATTGGGTTTTCAAACGCCGCGACATGCCTTTGCGGATCACCGCAGAGCATGGTCATTGGCGCCGCGTAGAGGACCGAGACGGTATCGGCGGCTGGGTACACTACTCACTGCTATCAGGCACTAGAACCGTATTGGTCGAAAAAGATATGCTGCAACTTCACGCCCGCCCAGACGCAGCAACACCTGTGAAGGCCGCGCTAGAACTGGGCGTTGTTGCACGTGTAAGTGCATGTGAAGGCGAATGGTGTCTCTTGCGTTCCGGTGGTTTCAAGGGTTGGGCCCCTAAGGCACGCCTTTGGGGCGTACGCCCAACAGAAACGTTTGACTGATTGCACCTAAATGCATGTTGGACCATGTTGGGATTCCCTAGCTGACCCAAAGGACCACTCGTCATGAAATCCGTCTACTACGACCACTTCGGCAGTGCAGCTGATGTTCTCAGCATTGCAACATTGGACACCCCAGCCCCTGCCGCAGGGGAAGTTACCGTTCGCATGGCATTGTCCGGCGTAAACCCGTCCGACATCAAATCCCGCGCCGGATCTCGCCCCGGCGTATTCAAACCCGCCTTCCCGCAGGTCATTCCGCACAGTGATGGAGCTGGCGTAATCGAAGCAGTAGGCAGCGGCATTAGCCCCGATCGTATCGGCAGCCGCGTCTGGATATGGAACGGTCAATGGCAACGCGCCTTTGGCACAGGATCCACGCACATCACACTGCCAACGGAACAGGCCGTAGATTTACCAGAAGGCGTCAGCCTTGAGACAGGTGCGATCTTGGGAATTCCCGGCCTCACAGCGGCCGAGGCCGTGTTTGGCGCAGGCGACGTAACCGGACAAACCCTATTGGTTTCCGGCGGCGGCGGCACAGTCGGTTATCTGGCCGTGCAATTGGCCGTTTGGGGCGGTGCAAATGTCATTGCGACCTGTAGCGAACGCGACATGGCACGGGTTAAGGCCGCAGGAGCCCAAGCCGTACTGGACTATCGCTCCGAGACGTTGGTTGAGGATATTTTGGCGGCAAATGGCGGTGCAACGGTTGACCGTATACTTGAAGTCGAATTTGGCGCGAACATCATGATGAACGCCGAAGTCATCAAAGTGAATGGCACCATCGCGGCCTATGGCTCCCAAATTGACCTAACACCAACAATGCCATTTGCTCCCTTCTTATTCAAAGCAGCAACAATCGACATCATCTTGATCTATCTCCTGCCCCTTGCAGACCGTCTAGAACGGATCAAACGGATCAATGACGCGCTGTCCGACGGAGCCCTTATTTGCCCTGTTGCACAGATTTACCCGATGCAAGATTGTGTAGCTGCCCACGAAGCGGTTCTTGCTGGAGGGCGCGCTGGCGCTATCTTGGTAGACTGTAGCTAAACCCGAGGTTTGCAAAAGCAATAAGGTGGGCCTAAGCTCCCGCCTTATTGTTAGCTATATTTTACTGAGATCATTTATGCGCCACATTGCTCTATTGCTGTGCCTGCTGCTGCCTGTCAGTGCTCTGGCGCAATCTGCCGACCAGCCCTCCGGAACGATAACCATTCAGGACAGCGCTGGCCAAGATGCTGCCATTGCCAACCGTATCCGCGACATACTGAATGAGTTGGAAGGCTTCGATGATGTGACTGTTACCGTGAGTTCCGGCATCGTAACTCTGCGGGGCAATACCTTAGATTCTTCAAGTGCTCAGCGTCTCAATGCGCTCGCGGGGCGAGTCGAAGGCGTGGTGGCCATTGAAAATGAAGTGACTAAAACAACCGACGTCGTGCAGCGGCTAAACCCCGCTGTTGAGCGTTTTTTTGCACGCGGCAAACAGCTTATTGCTTTTCTGCCTTTAGCCCTGATCGCCATGTCGTTGTTTGCACTGATCGTGCTGCTTGGTTTTGCCATAGCACGGCGCAGGCAACCGTGGAGCCGCTTAGCCCCAAATGCGTTCATTGCAGACATCTATCGTCAGATTTTACGGCTGGCTTTCATCATCGGTGGCTTGGTGGTTGCACTAGACATCGTCAATGCGACGGCACTGCTGTCCGGTATTTTGGGTGCAGCAGGCATTGTTGGTCTAGCCATCGGCTTTGCCGTACGTGACACGGTTGAGAACTTCATCGCGTCTATCATGCTTTCGATCCGCCAACCCTTTCGCCCCAATGATACTGTCGAGATCGAAGGCGACATTGGCAAAGTCATTCGCCTGACCTCGCGCGCAACGATTCTACTGAGTTTTGACGGGAATCATATTCGCATCCCAAACTCGACCGTTTTCAAAAGCCGCATCGTCAACTTTTCCCGCAATGCCGAGCGTCGATTTACCTTTCAGCTCACCGTTGCACCAGAAGCTGATTTAGCCCACGCCCAGACACTGGCGCTTTCGACACTCAAAAAGCTTCCTTTTGTATTGGTGACACCTAAAGCGTCCGTATGGATCGAATCCGTGGATGACAGCTGGGTCACTATGGGCATGGCCGCATGGATCAATCAAAACGACACTAGCATGGTCCTTGCACGTTCCGAAGCAATCCGATTGGTGCAAGCCACCTATGATACAGCAGGTATGGCTGCACAGCCCCCCACCTACCGCTTGCTGCACGGCGGCACCCAAAGCGGTGAAACACCTACACTAAAGTCACAAGAAATCGAATTTGAGGGCCCCGACCTACCTCCAACGCCACCGCAAGATGTGAATGCACTTGAGGACAAGCAACTTGAGCAAATTGTAGACCTTGAACGCACCGAAGAGCACGATGATTTGCTACGAGAAAACGCCGATCAAGAATAACTGACAATTAGGATGCATTTCTAACAGATAAAGGCTTGCGCCTCGCGCCATCCCGCCCTATCTAATCCGCACGTTGGGATGTGGCCAAATGGTAAGGCACCTGTTTTTGGTACAGTAGACTGTAGGTTCGAATCCTACCATCCCAGCCAACTTTCTTAGAGATACTTAATAAGACAAAGGCTTAGCCCAGCGCGAAACGACCTTTGTGTCACAGCGTTCTGAAACTGTGACACAGGGTGTAACATATGGCCTTGCGCGCTACGCACAAAAGCGACGCGATTCATCCCGCCGAAAACCCCGGCAAAAACCAAATATCACGCTGGCCCTTACCTGATGCGTAGAGGCCGGGTGTTCTAATTCCGCAAACGCCTGCCAACAGGGCCATCAAAGTCCGCTCCAAACCAATTTCTCTGTCTTTACTTGCGAACCCATCTCCCCTTCGACGCCGTGAAGCGTGCCGCAAGGCTGCTCATCCGCCGCTATGTGATTGAGAATGACATGCCCGACACGATCATCCAGCTTCCTAACAACCTGTTCTACAACACGGGCATCACCACCTACATCTGACTTCTCAGTAACGCCAAGGCGCGGTTTGCAGACACTGGTTCAAACGTTGCCAACGACGGCATTGTTAACAGAGCGGTCGTTGGGCGTGCGGAGGGCAATGACCCTGACAGCCTTGTATGGCCTACGAGTCGCAAGCCACATCACTACTATTGGTGAACTACCGGCTCTTTAGACTATATGATTGAGCGCTATTTTGCACCGCCTTTAACCCACACCAAAATTTAACTGTCACCTCACCCAACTGACAAAACGCACCCGTTTTTCAGCATTCAAATGGCTGAGCCGATCAGACCCAAGCCAGCCATAAAGATGGAAACGAACCTCAAACTCCCTGTTGCGGTGAAATGGATTAATGAAGGCGTTACGAACGCATTGAGTGCACCAACTTACTTAAATCTACCGGCAGTTTTGAGCTTGCGACCGCATATTGGCTAGACTTGATCCTCCAACTGCCATTCGTGAACTTTAAAGTAGAAAGGGCTGGGTAGGAGTTTTGTATTTCCAGTTGATCCGTAATTAACCGTGTCTCATGACCTGCGCTAATGGTCTCTTCGTCGATAAATCTTGCTACCGCGCAATGCCTTGCAAAGTCTCGAATGTTTTCAAGTGCCAAACTGTGTCTGGTTTTATCAAATATGACAGCCAATTCCTTTTCGGTGTTGATGTAAAAATGATCATCAAATGTTTCCACCAAATTAGGGAGGTCAAAATGGGACGCGTAAGCTTCAAAATCGACTTCAAAAAGCGCATTCCGTATTTCTCCCAACAGTCTTTGGTAAATGGATTGGGCCAGCTCGTCACTGTTTTTCAAATGCCTGCCCTTTCATCCGTGTTGGGTGAAACAATCGTGTCTTTGGCGACCTCCCACTGTGGCCCACCGGTGTCTATACCCAGCCATTCCAAGGCATCACTTTTATGTTCAAAGATCTTGATCGACATCAATTTTTGGCCTGACATCAAGGATGAAAACATGCGGCAAACCCCATATGCCAAACTTGAAGGGGCATACATAGCTACGCGAACCGGCTCATCAACGGGGCCGTATTCTCGCAGATAAAAATTGCGCAACGTAAAAACATCCATAAATCGGGCCTTTGCATCAGTTAAGCCCTCAAGGTCAATGAACTGGCTTTGCTCCAAAGAGAACAATGGATCTTCTAAATATTTGCGCGCGAGCTCACGCAACTCACCTAGATTTGTTGAGCCAGAAATCGTCACATATTTTAAATTCAAAGGACCTATTATCTTATATCTGGCGGGCATTTAGGGCGGACCTCCGGAAGCATATATACTAAGGATTTTCTATTCGGACTGAAAACCTGTCCACCAACCACAGATTGAATCTAAGAGATCAAATGCAATTTTGACGGCTATTCCCTAAGAATTGAAGAAACTGAGTAAATCAAGGGTAGGGCGAGCGAAAAAATTACAATGTTTGACGATCTCAAGTTTTATTAACTTCGGCCACTTAAGGCTGGATTTGGCCTGACGAAGTGGCCGGCCTAAAAACCAAACTTTCGAAGACTTGGCCTTAATAAGAGAGTGTAATCACCCGCCAAGCACAAGACGACAGTGTAACCAGATGAGCGACGGATAAGCTGCGATCCAAAACCAAACGAAGCGGTTCAATCCAAACAGGCAGGCGTTGGCCACATGAAACGCCATCCCCACGACAAGAGCCCAAATGAGAGCTGTTGAGTTCAAGAAGCTTAGAGGAAATAGAACTTCGAACAGCATTACGGCCCAAGATGCTGCCCAAAGCAGTCGCGGACGTTTGGCTAATTCCCGCAGCGATTCAGCCACTGGGTAGGTTGAAAAACTAAAGACATCCTGCAGCGCCTGTCCGTTGCGCCAGTCGCGATTGATAATCTTCACTTGGCCAGAAACAAAATACGACACGATCACCTGAAAGCCCAGGTATCCAAATGCCGCTTCCTTGGGGAGCCCTTCAGGCAACCAGCGCGAAAGGCACAGGCAGTACAGGATCAACAGGCCCATTCGATCACTGCCACCGTTGTAGGGACCTTGGTAACGGTTCAAAATCAGCAAGCTGTGCGCTGACATCGCCAGCAAAGTCCACTCACTGTAATACCCCAGTAAAAGTCCGATGCTCATCACAGCACGCCAAAAAAACAAGCTGCGCGCATCGCGTGATCCAAAGATATGCTCGGCGCTTTGCTGTAAAAAGGCCAGCGCCAAAAGAATTTCAGTTGCTCGTAATGCGGACTCAAACGTTAACATGTAACGGGCACCACTGTGGGAGTTATATCCGAGAGGAACACCACTTCATGCTCTAATCCCACTTCCCCGCGATGGACAAAAACCAGCCGAAACTGCAACAGCTTGTCTGTTGTATCAAACGGAAGTTTCCGAAGATCAGACAGAATGCGTCGTCTGATTTCATGGATACTGTGCGGATCGGGAAACTGTTGAATCCGTTCAGCGCAACTTACGACGAACAATGTGTCGTTGCGGTAAGGGTTCCAAAATAAACGCAAAACCATCTGTAATGCCGATACCTTCAAAGGGTGGGGTCGAAACTCATTCCACTCAACCACATCGCCCTCACCGTCAGATAGCAGCGCCCACTGGACCCTTGGAGAAGGTTCAACTGTCTTGAAGAATTGCCAGGATGGGAACAGAACAGGCAGCGCAAATGAAAGAGTTTTCCACATAGTTGGAGTTAGCGTCAAATTGGTTAATGCTGGATGAACCAAGTAACTTTGATCAGGCTGCCCCTAGATTTCGAAACGCGTTTCTTGGTAGTCCTGAAATCTAGGAGAGGCGAGACACTGACACACTGGAAACGCTGATCAAAACATGAACTGCGCGTAATGGATCAAACAAGGTTAATCTAATGCCCCCTTTACCTCCGACCCTGCACCTGTTGTGCGGGAAAGCCGCATCTGGGAAATCCACCCTGACTGCTGAACTTGGTCGTTTGGACGGAACCGTCGTAATCGCCGAAGATGATTGGCTGAACGCTTTGTTTTCTAGTGAAATGTCTTCTCTGGCAGACTACGTGCGGTGCATGACAAAACTTCGCACTATCATGGGCCCTCACGTGACTTCAATGTTGAACGCTGGTGTTTCCGTTGTGTTGGATTTTCAAGCAAACACCCTTGCGTCACGCGACTGGATGCGGAGCATTTTCGAAGAGACAGGTGCGGCCCATCAGCTTCATCTACTGGATGTACCCGATGAGGTCTGCATCGCACGATTGCGCGCACGTAACGCACAGGGGGATCATCCGTTTGCAGCCACAGAGGAACAATTCAGGCAACTTTCAAAGCACTTCATAGCCCCTTCAGCAAATGAAGGATTCAATATTGTTCTTCACCAGTCTCAAGAAAGTGCTTTGGAAAATTAGACTGGCGGCCACAGCGAACACAGCCGCAGGGTGAATACCCTGAAGGTCAAATACCGAACGATCTACTGACCTGCCAAAATCCAGCCTGCCGCTTTTTCTGCGATCATTAATGTGGGCGAATTCGTATTGCCGCTGGTGATCCGAGGCATGACGCTGGCATCAACAACGCGAAGGCCACCAATCCCCTTCAGCCGCATATGGGAATCGAGAACGGCTTGGGCGTCATCGTCACGTCCCATTTGAACAGTGCCGACCGGATGAAAAATTGTGTTGGCAATATCACCTGCAAGCTTAGCCAGGTCTTCGTCGCTTTGGTATTGAATACCGGGTTTGAATTCTTCTGGCTCGAATGCGGCCATAGCAGATTGGTTCATGATTTCGCGCACCTGTCGCAGGCTATCCGCAGCGACCTTACGATCCTCTTCGGTTGCTAGATAGTTTGGTGATATTTTCGGCGCATCACGGAAATTGCCAGAGCCAATACGAATGTGTCCACGGCTTGTCGGGTTCAGGTTGCACACACTTACCGTCACTGCGGGAAACTCATGTAGATCCTCGCCAAAAGCCTCAAGGCTTAGTGGCTGCACGTGATATTCGAGATTTGCATGGGTTCGTTTTTTGTCTGATCGCGTGAATGCACCGAGCTGACTGGGCGCCATGCTCATCGGGCCCGACCGTTTGAACATATACTCCAAGCCAATTTTGGCCTTACCAACCATCGAATTAGCCAACGTGTTGAGCGTTTTTGCCCCGTTAACCTTAAACACCGCACGGATTTGCAAATGGTCCTGAAGGTTCTCACCTACCGCCGGCGCATCCAGTACAACGTCAATCCCGTGCGACTTCAGCAACTCCGCGGGCCCAATGCCGGACAACTGCAGGATTTGAGGCGAATTCACCGCCCCTGCAGACAAGATAACTTCCTTACCTGCGGAGACAGAAACGCTTTCGCCTTTTCGGTTTACGATGGCACCATTGCAAACAGGCAAACCGTCATTATCGCTAACAAAGGTCAGCTTCTCCACTTGTGCTTCAGTCCAAACCGTCAGGTTCTGGCGCCTCTTGGCGGGGCGCAGGAATGCTTTTGACGTGTTCCACCGCCACCCCGATCGTTGATTAACATCAAAATACCCAACACCAGCGTTGTCTCCGCTGTTAAAGTCTTCGGTCCTGCGCACGCCTGATTGCACCGCGGCATCAGCAAAGCCGTCCAATACATCCCAACGCAGTCGCTGTTTCTCAACGCGCCATTCACCGCCATTCCCGTGTGTGTCCGAAAACCGCATGTTGTCGCCCGTCTTGGGATCGGCACCATCATCCAGTTTGTAATGATCTTCGTGCGCTTTGAAGTCTTTAAGGGCGTTTTCCCAACTCCAAGCATCATCTCCTGTTAGCGCCGCCCAATTGTCATAGTCCCGCGCCTGCCCCCGCATGTAGATCATTCCATTGATGGACGAACAGCCACCCAAAGCCTTGCCACGAGGATAGCGCAGGATACGCCCGTTCAGCCCTTTGTCAGGCTCGGTGTTGTACATCCAATCTGTGCGCGGGTTTCCAATGCAATAAAGGTAACCGACGGGGATATGTATCCAGTGGTAGGTGTCGCGCCTGCCCGCTTCGATCAGCAGCACACGGTTCTTTGGGTCCGCACTTAGGCGATTGGCAACGAGGCACCCGGCCGAGCCACCACCCACGACAATGTAGTCGAATTGGTTATCTGTGCTGCTATTGGTATTCACATTATCTCTCGCATTTTGGCTGGACCGTCTATCAAAAACCTAGATGAAAACAGGGATACATATTGATGCTGCATCCCGCCTTTCCGTCCGGTTATCTAGCTTCAGACAGTTAACCGGACCTGCCGTTCAATTGCTAATGACGAATCTCGAAATGCGATATAAGAATATTTTATATGGAACGAAGTTTCAACATCAACACCTTGGTCGCCTTTTTGACTGTCGCGCGTGAAGGCAGCGTATCGCGTGCCGCCGCTCTCATGAACCTGACCCAACCCGCAGTGAGTCACCAGATCAAACGGCTGAGCGAAGAGACAAACGTAATGTTGTTCGAACGCACACCAACCGGACTACGCGTTACCTCAGAAGGTGCCGCGTTGATTCCCAAGGCTGAGCAGGTTCTTGATGCCCTTGCCGATTTTAAAAGAAGTGCCCGCCAGCACGCTGAACGCATCAGCGGAAAACTGAGGATTGGCACCATCATCGACCCGGAATTCATCCGCCTTGGACAGTTGCTTGGTCATTTGCGAACTGATTTCCCTCACATTCAAACAGAACTTGTTCATGGGGTAAGCGGCGAAATAATTGATCGTTTACAGCGCAAACAAATCGACGCGGGCTTTTACCTCGGCAGCCCTGATATCCCCGATCAGATTGAGAAACCCCCTAAGGGGATGATCCAGTCGCTCAAGTTGGCGGATTTTACCTACCGTGTTATTGCCCCCGTTGGCTGGGAATCCAGAGTCGAAAATGCAACGTGGAGTGAACTAGCTAAACTGCCGTGGATCGGCACGCCCGAGGCCTCGGCCCATCACGGGCTGCTGAAACGCATCTTTGACGCGCAAAACTGCGAACAGAATATTGTGTCTCTGGTCGATCAAGAAGCATCGATGCTAGAAATGGTGCGTTCAGGTGTGGGTCTCTCATTGGCCCGCGAAGCGATTGCCTTGCATCAACGGCAATCTTTCGGATTGGCAGTCTGCAATTCCGTGACAATTCCAGCGTGCCTTAACTTTGCCTATACGCCCCAAGGTAAAGATCGCCCCGCCAAGGCCGCGCTATTAGAACTGGTTCAGCGAATATGGCGATGATTGCCGTTGTATAGCGAACTCAGCGCATGACAAATGGATCGGGGATTGGATCGTCGCTGGTTCTTAGCCAGACCGCCTTAGTTTTTGTGTAATCCAGTGCCGCCCGCAAACCGCCTTCACGGCCATGGCCGCTTAACCCGTGTCCGCCAAACGGCGCGATGGGGCTGACTGCCCGATAGGTATTTACCCAGACGATTCCAGCCTTAATGCTGCGGATCATTCGATGCGCACGTGTCAGATCGCGGGTAAATACACCTGATGCGAGGCCAAAGTTGGTGTCATTGGCGATCTCTAGTGCCTGTTCCTCCGTATCAAATCCCAAGACGGATAGTACGGGTCCAAAGAACTCTTCGGTTAAGCAGGGCGCTTCTGGCGCATCTGAGCAATCAATGATTGTCGGTGCAAAAAACAAACCTTCCGTACCAATGCTGCGCCCGCCGGTGACGATAGCGGCACCAGCAGCAACCGATTTTTCAATCAGATCAATCGCCCTATCGCGCTGCCCTACAGTGCAAAGCGGCCCAACCTCTGTTGCCATGTCATCAGGCGCGCCAACAACAATTGCCTCAGCCTTCTGTTTCAGCAACGTAAGGAATTCATCTTTGATCTCGTTCGAAACCACCAGACGTGATCCTGCCACACAGCTTTGTCCTGTAGCAGCAAAAATGCCCGAGACTTGGGCGTTTACCGCACTTTCAATGTCAGCATCTTCAAAAACGATGAAGGGAGATTTCCCCCCCAGTTCCAGCGATGTGGATGCTAGGTTCTGGGCTGAGTTCCGGACGATATGGCGTGCAGTTTCAGGGCCGCCTGTGAATGCGATATGATCCACCTTTGGGTGGCTAGTAAGCGCTGCACCGCATTCAGCGGCAAACCCAGTAATGATATTCAAAACACCCGCAGGGAAGCCAGCCTGATCAAAGATGCGCGCGAATTCCAGCATAGGCGCAGGCCCTTCCTCGGAAGCCTTTAACACCACCGTGCATCCGGCAGCCAAGGCAGGTCCGATTTTAACTGCAGAAAGAAACAACTGAGAGTTCCAAGGAACAATTGCCGCAACCACGCCAACGGGTTCACGGCGCAACCATACTTCCATGTCCGGCTTATCGATGGGCAAATGCGCCCCTTCGATCTTATCCGCAAGGCCCGCATAATAGCGGTAATATTCTGCGACATAGGAAATTTGCGCAGATGTTTCGCGAATAATCTTGCCCGTATCACGTGTTTCTAACTGCGCCAAAACCTGCGCATTCTCAGCGATCAAATCGGCAAGGCGCAGCAATAACTTTCCCCGCACCGAGGCTGTCATCCCTGCCCACTCAGGACTGACAAACGCAGTTTGTGCCGCTGTTACAGCACGGTTTACGTCATCTTGGCGCGCCTCTGGCATCATTGCCCAAACTTCACCTGTCGCCGGATCGCGGCTCTCAAAACGCGCGGACCCGTCGTCAAACGCGCCTGCGATGTACTGCTGAAATTGCTGCATGGTCTCTCTTTCAGTCAAATGCTGGCATTACGTCTTTTATGAACCGCTCTAACGAGGTTTTCTTACGATCAAAGCTCATTCCACTGTCGATCCAGAATGCGTATTCATCATACCCCAGATCTTCATAGATTTTGAGCCGCGCAATCGCATCATCCGCTGTGGCAATTACATTGTCACGCAACATTGCCTCAGCCGAATAGAACGGATGCGCGGTTATTTCTGCCTCACTTAGTGGTTCAATAGCCCCTTGAGAGACAGGTCGTTCATTTTTAAACCATGCACCGAAGTAACAATAGAAGGTGTTGATTTCATGAGCGGCTTGCTGTGCATCAGCCTGATCTGCGGCAATGTAGGTATGGTTCAGCAGCATGATTTGCGGACGCCCAACATCTGGGAATTTGGCGCACGCAGCATTGAACGTATCCATCAGATTGGTGATTTCTCCGTCCCCTTGCCACAGGGGCGTCACCTGAACGTGGCAACCGTTTTCTACGGCAAATTCATGGCTGTTTGGATCACGTGCCGCAACCCAAATAGGCGGGCCGTTTTTTTGAACTGGTTTGGGCGAGGATGTAGTTGCTGGGAATGAGTGAAATTCGCCTGATTGCGCATAGTCGCCTTTCCAAAGACCCTGAATTGCAGGCACTAATTCACGCATGCGCTGCCCCGCCTCCCAGGCATCCATGCCGGGAACCATACGTTCGTATTCATATGAATACGCACCACGTGCTACCCCAAGCTCAAGACGGCCATCAACGATCATATCTGTCATCGCAGCCTCACCTGCCAACCGGATAGGGTGCCAGAACGGAGCAATCACAGTTCCCGTTCCAAGACGCACATTTTTTGTGTGCCGCGCCAGATCAATCAGGTTCAAGAATGGGTTAGGTGCGATTGTGAAATCCATACCGTGGTGTTCACCGGTCCAAACCGCATGCATGCCACCCTCATCGGCAATCTTGGACAATGCAATAAAGTCATCATAAAGCTGCTTCTGATCCTGATCAGGAGACAACCGTTCCATGTGAACGAACAGCGAGAAACGCATGTGACTACCTTTCTTATAGAACCGGACGAACCTTGCCGGTGTTTTGATTTCCGTAATAAATGCCAAAGGAACCAATGCGGTTTTCGGAGGCAAAACGTTGAAGCATCGTGCGGATCGCGGGGTCTGATACAGCGCTAAGCGATGCATCCGTTAAGGGTACAAATGCACCTCGCGTCGGACATCCTTCTGCCGCTTGGCATAGGAACGAAATATGCTGGCGGTTGCGTGCCACATCCTCAAACACAGAATAAACAAACCCCAGCGTAGCACTGAGGCCGGTTGAGGTGATCAGTTTATGCACCGCGGCGGATGCACCATCTGTTTGTGCTGATGCCTCAGGCAAAGCGAGGCCACCTGCATCATCTTCAGCCAGTAAAATCTGCCCGTTACGCTCGATTAGTACCGAAACGATCAAATTTGTATGGGGCACCAGCGTTTCAGCTGCCGCCGATGGCGTCACATACGCCCCGCGCGCATAGCCCAATCCCGGTGTGGTGGCGCTGTCGAAGGCCTTAACCTGCCCAATCAAAATAACATGATCACCCGCATCAACTGTCTTGTGCATGCTGCAATCGAACCAAGCGGAGACACCATCAAGGACCGGCGCACCATTTGGCCCCACCTGCCACCCAACATCTGCAAACCTGTCTTCAACCGGACGAGCAAATGTATTGGATATTTCGATCTGGTTCTCAGCCAATATATTTACTGCAAAACCATCCGCGTTGATCAGCGCATCATAATTGCGCGAAGAGTTTGCCAAACACACCAGAACCATCGGCGGATCCATGGAAACGGACGTAAATGAATTGGCTGTGAACCCCAACGGGACATTTTTGCGGTCATGGGTCGTGACCACAGTAACGCCTGTCATGAATGTCCCGAAGGCGTTGCGCAAAGCACGTTGATCTATCAAGCTCATGTTGGCTCCTTTTCGAATTCCGGTCGGCTGAGCAATTCTAGAAGATGTGCGTTCACCTGATCAGGAGCTGTTAAGTTAACCATGTGTCGATGACCCTTGATCGCCACCGCGTACCCGTTGAGGGCCTGGGCGCTCATTTGCTGGGACATTTCAGGGGTTGAATTCAAATCACCGTCCGCTGTCAGGGCTAGAAACGGGCAAACAATCCCCGAAAGCTCGGCAGCATAGGTCATGTCACCATGTGCAAATGCTGTGTAGGCTGTTGCATACCCCTCAAGGTTAACTGAACTCAGCCATGATCTGACCAAGGCCCGAGCTGCTGCATCAGCTGGCGTATCCTCAAACCATCGCGATAATGGTGCCTCAAAATCAACCTGCCCTTCACGGATCAATGCAGCACGTGAAATAACTGCCTTGCTTGCATCAGCGTCACGCCGCCAAACCGCGTTCAGCAAGGCAACGCGCCTTACCTGATCTGGATGAACGACAGCATACCCAGCTGCAATCAACGCGCCCATCGAGTGACCAACCAAGTTGATCGGCCCAAGGTTCAATTCGTTAATCACAGCGCTGCACCACGCTACAAAATCAGGCAACCTACTTGCAGCGGGCAAGGGATCACTCCCCCCGTGCCCCGGCAAATCAACAACAATAACGCGGTTCGTATCCTTAAGCGTGGCGATTTGGGGTGCCCACGCAGCCGACTGCATGCCTACGCCGTGGAGCAGCACAATCGGCTCTCCCTTCCCATGATCCTGATACGCGACGCGTCGGTTCGACTCAGACAGCCGCAGGGTTATCGGCGTCATGACCAAGCTCCTTCAGGTCTTGGTAGCGGTCACCAATGCGGTGATGGGGCCGACCACCAACCGACGCGCCCAGCGCAATCAGGATTTCATCGGCGGCTGGTGCATCCGCTACGGATGTTTGAATGGTCAGATAATGCGAACGTCGCCCGCCATCGTTCTTATCCATCAATGGGATCATCAAAGGCGCATTCGCAGGCCCCCGTGTATTACAGAACGACAGGTAAGATTTCGCTCCAACCGCATTTCGATAGTGATTACCAAAATGCAACGTGTGGATCAGGGCCGAGGCATGCTCGACCTCCCCGTTCAGTCCGACGATGGCAGATTTACCATAACCCTCAACCTTATCGCCCCCTCCGGCAACATCCAAAATCATTTTAGTCAATAGCTCGCCTAATTCGGGTGCGCAGTCACGGATCTGTGGGGCCAAGTCATCAACAAAACCCTGACCCGCCCACGGATTTTTAATGACCGCCATCGCCGCGATCAACCTCAACGGCTTCTGGGCGGGCTTTCCACCCTCTATCAGCGTTGTCTCTACGTGGATAAGCGTCTTGCGAATTTCGGCAGGCACAGATGAATTCCTTTGATCAGGTGAGTCTATCTGTAATATGGTATACCATACGACCATCTGTCAATCAGCCATATCACTTGATGCCATCGATGAGCGCTGCTAGGCAAAGCGCATGAATACTCAAAAGACATCCCTGTCCCGCATTGAGCAGCCACCGCAAACGCTGCGCGAAATGGCGCAAGACCGTATGCGGACAGCCATAATCGAGGGCCACTTCACCCCGGGCGAACGCTTGGTTGAGCGACCTTTGGGCGAGCAACTCGGCGTCAGCCGAACCGTCATTCGTGAAACGATCCGCTATCTTGAGGCCGAAGGTTTGGTCGAGATTTTACCCAATCGTGGACCAATTGTTGCGCTGCTAGACTGGAACCAAGCTCAACAAATTTATGATATTCGTAGACAGCTGGAAGGTGCTGCCGCAGCCGCCTGCGCAGAGAAATTCAGCGATAGCTTTCCCAATCGCTTGAAATCCGCACTTGATGCGATACGGACCAGAATGAGTGACGCCGAGTGGATCGGCGTCATGCAGGCCACAACGCATTTTTATGAGCTGATCTTTCAGGAAGCCGGACATGCAATAGCATGGGACGTCGTGCAGCGCTTAAATGGTCGCATCAGCCGGCTGCGGGTTTTAACCTTGTCAGACAAAGGAAGATCAAGCCCTGGCATCAGCCATATGGTGGCAATCAACGACGCCATCATTAGCCGGAACGCCGATGCTGCCCATGCGGCGGTACAATTGCATATCGCTGACGCCGCAGCGGTTGCGGAACGGTTCTTGTCAAAAGATAAAGATCGGAGAACCTCAGATGTCTAAGGGCTACTGGATCGCGTTTGTAACGGTCACCGATCCTGAGGCCTACAAGGGTTATCAGCACCTCGCACCTAAAGCGTTTGCTAAATACGGCGCTAAATTTCTGGTTCGCGGCGGCGAAGCAGCCACATTGGAAGGTGGCAGTTGGCAGCGACATGTTGTCATCGAATTTGACAGCAAAGAGCAAGCGCTGGCCTGCTACCACTCCCCTGAATACCTAGCGGCACGTGCGCACCGATCAAACGCATGTACCGCGAATATCGCTATCGTAGAGGGCCTAGAAACCTAAGCCCTACAACTGATTGGATCTAACAATGAGCACATTTGACGAAAATCTGTTCCTAAAGGGACTAGAGCAACGCAAAGCAACATTGGGCGCTGAGTATGTCGATAGGAGCCTCGCCGCCGCTGACGATTTCACGCGCCCGTTTCAAGAAGCCATGACCGCATGGTGCTGGGGATTCGGATGGGGTGACGACGTCATTGATGCCAAGACCCGCTCGATGATGAATCTATCGATGATTGGCGCATTGGGGAAGATGACGGAATGGGAGCTTCATTGCCGCGGAGCAATCAAAAACGGTGTTACCCCAGAAGAAATTCGCGCGATTATCCATGTGATTGCGATCTATTGCGGCGTCCCCCAAGGACTGGAGTGCTTCCGCGCTGCGCGCAAAGTGTTGGCCGAAGGGGACGCAGAGCCGTAAACCCGCGCCCCTTCGTCCATTCAACAGCCATATTATCCATCTATTTCGGACCGATGCATCTCACATCAGGTGCCCCAAAAAGCTGCATTTGCAAAAATATACTTCACACATAAAACATTTAAGCTTGAAATTATAATTCCCTAACCCTACCCTCTGTAAAATGCGGGACGAAAAAAAGGGAACGACACATGCGTATTGCTTGCTTAGGCGGGGGCCCTGCTGGATTATATTTTGCCATCTCAATGAAGCTCCGCGATCCCTCCTGTGAGGTAGTTGTTTTAGAACGCAACCGCGCAGATGATACATTTGGCTGGGGTGTGGTTCTGTCGGATGAAACGCTGGGAAACTTAGCAGCCAATGACGCGGTAAGCGCGGCCAGCATTCGCGAACATTTCGCATATTGGGATGATGTCGCTACTGTGCATAAGGGCCAGAAAGTTCTGTCCACGGGCCATGGATTTTGCGGCATTGGCCGCAAGCAACTGCTCATGATCTTACAAGCCCGGGCAACTGAACTGGGTGTCGATCTACGTTTTGAAACCGAAGTCGGCACAGCGTCTGATTATATGAATGAATACGATCTGGTTGTCGCTTGTGACGGGTTGAATTCCAGAACACGCACAGAATTTTCGGACCACTTTAACCCAGACATCGACACGCGCCTTTGCCCCTTTGTTTGGCTTGGTACACATCAAAAATTCGATGACGCCTTCACCTTTATATTTGAAGAAACCGATAAAGGATGGATTTGGGCCCACGCGTATCAATTTGACGATGATACAGCGACATTCATCGTCGAGTGCAGCCAAGAGACTTATGATGCCTACGGCTTTGCGGATCTATCCCAACAGGACAGCATAGCAATTTGCGAAGATATCTTTAAGGATCATCTTGGCGGCCACCCGTTGATGACAAACGCCAACCATGTACGCGGATCTGCTTGGATCAAATTCCCGCGTGTGCTGTGCGAAAAGTGGAGCCACAAGAATGTGGTTCTGATGGGCGACGCGGCTGCAACCGCACATTTCTCGATCGGTTCGGGAACCAAATTAGCACTGGAAAGTGCGATTTCACTGGCAGAACACGTACACTATAGCACCACTCTGCCCGAAGCATTTTTAAACTATGAAGAAACCCGACAGTTAGAGGTCTTGCGACTACAATCCGCCGCGCGCAACTCGGTTGAGTGGTTCGAAGATGTAGAGCGTTATTTGCATCTGGACCCCGTACAGCTCAACTATTCTTTGCTCACTCGTAGCCAGCGGATCAGCCATGAAAACCTGCGTGAACGCGATCCAAAATGGTTGGCATCAGCGGAAAAGTGGTTCTTGAATCAAGCAGGGGCTGACGCCAATGGCCCTGCCCGCGCGCCGATGTTTGCGCCTTTCCAGTTGCGTGAAATGCACCTGAAGAACCGGATCGTCCTGTCGCCAATGGCGCAATACAAAGCAGTGGATGGCACCCCAACCGACTGGCATCTCATCCACTACGGTGAACGCGCAAAAGGCGGTGCGGGCCTCATTTTTACAGAGATGACCTGCACCTCTGCTGACGGGCGGATCACTCCCGGCTGTCCCGGTCTTTATGCACCTGAACATGAGGCCGAGTGGGCGCGTCTGGTCAATTTCGTGCACACCGAAACCGAGGCCATGATTTGCTGCCAAATCGGACATGCAGGCCGCAAGGGCTCAACCAACATCGGATGGGAAGGCATGGATAGCCCTCTTAAATCTGGCAATTGGCCTCTGCTGTCCGCTTCCGCCATTCCATGGTCAGAAGGAAACGCGACACCCAAAGAAATGACGCGCGACGACATGAATATGGTTCTGGCGGAGTTTGTGTCAGCCACTGAAATGGCCAGCCGCGCAGGGTTTGACATGATAGAGCTGCACGCAGCCCACGGGTATTTGGTTTCCTCATTCATATCGCCACTATCCAATATCCGGTCCGATGAATACGGCGGTTCACTGGAAAACCGGATGCGTTATCCGCTAGAAGTCTTCCAAGCCATGCGAGATGTCTGGCCCGCTGAAAAACCGATGTCAGTGCGCATTTCGGCAAATGACTGGGCAGGCGATGATGGCGTAACCCCACTAGAGGCCGTTGAAATTGCTAGAATGTTTGATGCTGCCGGAGCAGATATCATTGATGTCTCTGCTGGCCAAACTTCCATAGAAGGTCAGCCCGTCTATGGGCGCATGTTCCAGACCCCCTTTTCGGATCGAATCCGCAACGAGGCCGCGATCAAAACAATGGCTGTAGGCAATATCTACGAAGCGGATCACGTGAATTCGATCCTGATGGCTGGCCGCGCCGATCTTGTTTGCCTTGCGCGTGCGCATTTGGCCGATCCTTATTGGACCCTGCACACAGCAGCCGAGCTGGGGGACAGACACGAAAAATGGCCTCTCCCCTATGAGGCAGGACGCGATCAGGCATGGCGATTGGCTGACCGCGCAGCCGAGATTGCGGGCAAGGCATGAGCACGACATCAACACATGCCATCGTGACAGGCGGCGGTACTGGCGTGGGAGCCGATATTGCACAGGCCCTTTCTAACGCTGGCCTGAACGTCACCATTATGGGACGGTCTGAAGCCCCCCTAACAGCGCAGAACCTGTCTTATCAACTGTGTGATGTGACAGATCCTGAGGCCGTAAAAATGGCCTTTGAAAAAGCCCGCGCAGAGTACGGTCCGATCACTACCGTCATCGCGAATGCGGGAGCCGCTACCAGTATCCCGTTTGCCAAAATGAAGATGTCGGACCTCACCCAAATGACCGACGTCAATCTCGCGGGTGTATTCAACGTATGGCAGGCAGCATTGCCCGATATGAAATCAGCAGGCACAGGGCGAATGATTGCCATTGCTTCCACTGCTGGTCTCAAAGGGTATCCCTACGTTGCCGGGTATTGCGCCGCAAAACATGGCGTGGTCGGTTTGACCCGATCCCTCGCGATTGAGCTGGCCGCAACAGGCATCACCGTAAATGCAATTTGTCCGGGGTTCATCGACACCCCCATGCTTGAACGTTCCATTGAAAATATCAGCAGTAAAACGGGCATGTCCCCTGAAGATGCAGCCAAATCCCTAACCAAGGGCAACCCGCAACGTCGCTTTATCCAAACTGACGAAGTGACTGGAGCAGTGCTTTGGCTTTGTTCGGATGCCGCGCGTTCGGTCAATGGTCACACCCTTAGCCTTTCGGGAGGCGAAATATGAACAAGCCAAATCCAGACACCTCCAATGATCCAGCTTCAAAGGACCGCCTGCGCCTTTGGCTGCGCATGTTAAAAGCAAGCCGATCCATTGAGGCTCAGTTGCGTGAAAATCTACGTGTTGAGTTCGCCTCAACACTGCCCCGATTCGATTTGATGGCAGCGCTATGCCGGTATGAAGACGGCCTAAAGATGAGCCAGCTTTCCGGTGTTTTAAAAGTATCAAACGGCAACATCACTGGCATCGTCGACAGGTTGGCCGAAGACGGAATGATCGTCCGCGTCCCTGTTCCTGGTGACCGCCGCGCAACATTGGTGCGCATGACAACTCGTGGCCGCGAAGAATTCAAAATTCAGGCCGACGCCCATGAAGAATGGATCAATGAGATGTTGATCGCTTTTTCCGGCGAAGACGCCTGTGAAATGACACATCGGCTGGAACAATTAGATGCCAGTCTACAGGAGAAAAGCACATGACCACGCCCACAGACGTTAAGCACTTTAGTTGTGTCATCAAAGACGGCATCGCAACTGTCCGGCTTGATCGGCCAGACCGCAAAAACCCCCTCACCTTCGAAAGCTATGCTGAGCTGCGTGATTGGTTTCGCGCATTGGTCTATTCAGATGATGTGAACGCGGTGGTTTTTGCATCAAACGGCGGCAACTTCAGTTCGGGTGGTGACGTGCATGACATCATCGGCCCTCTTACAAAGATGTCGATGAAAGAACTGCTGACCTTTACCCGCATGACAGGTGATTTGGTCAAAGCGATCGTCAATTGCGGCAAGCCAGTGATCGCAGCAATCGACGGTGTCTGTGTTGGTGCAGGGGCAATCATCGCAATGGCCTCAGACCTGCGCGTAGCCACACCCGAGGCCAAATGCGCGTTCCTGTTTACACGTGTAGGGCTTGCAGGTTGTGACATGGGTGCCTGTGCAATCTTGCCTCGAATCATTGGCCAAGGCCGCGCAGCCGAGCTGCTGTATACGGGTCGCTCGATGAGTGCTGAAGAAGGCGCTGCTTGGGGTTTTTACAACAAAATCGCCGAAGCGGACGCATTAGAAGAGGAAGCCGTCGCCTTGGCAACACGCATTGCTGCGGGCCCCAATTTTGCAAATATGATGACCAAAACCATGCTCGCGCAGGAATGGTCGATGTCTATTGAACAAGCCATTGAAGCCGAAGCCCAAGCGCAGGCCATCTGCATGAAGACTGTAGATTTTGAGCGGGCTTACAACGCCTTCGTAGCAAAAGAAAAACCAGTATTCGAGGGCAACTGATGGCTGACAAAACCTTCCTGAACTGGCCGTTCTTCGATGACAAGCATCGCGATTTGGCTCAGCGTTTAGACATTTGGGCGCAAAAAGAACTGGCCACGATAGATCACAGTGACACCGACGCTGCCTGCAGATCATTGGTCACTGCATTGGGTAACGGGGGGTGGTTAAAATATGCCGCCGTAGACCCTGATGACGGTGCGCCGCTGGATGTGCGCTCACTTTGTGTGATCCGCGAAACGCTTGCCCGTCATGACGGACTGGCTGATTTCGCCTTTGCCATGCAGGGGCTGGGAACTGGGGCGATTTCGCTGTTCGGGACAGACGGGCAGAAACGCGCGTGGCTCCCAGACATCCGGACAGGACAGACAATATCTGCTTTCGCCCTGACTGAACCGCAGTCAGGATCAGACGTTGCCAACTCAACAATGACTGCAACACTAGACGGCGATCACTATGTTCTTAATGGTGAAAAAACTTGGATCTCGAACGGTGGTATAGCTGATGTTTACACAACCTTTGCCCGCACCGGAGATGCAGAGGGGGCAAAGGGCCTGTCGGCATTCATTGTGCCCGCAGATACGCCCGGTCTAGAAATCGCCGAGCGACTGGATACGATTGCACCCCACCCTCTTGCGACATTGCGGTTTACCGATTGTCGCGTACCGGAATCTGCCATCCTTGGCCGCAGTGGTGATGGATTTAAGATCGCTATGGCTGTCTTAGATGTTTTCCGCTCAACGGTTGCTGCGGCGGCTCTTGGGTTTGCGCGACGCGCCTTGGACGAGGCGTTGACCCGAACTGCAACACGGCACGTACAGGGCGCACCCTTGTTTGAGTTGCAAATGGTCCAAGGTCATATCGCCGATATGGCAGTGGACGTGGACGCAAGCGCATTATTGATTTACCGCGCTGCGTGGACCAAAGATTCTGGTGCCCCGCGTGTTACACGTGAAGCCGCAATGGCCAAACTTTTCTCGACGGACCAAGCCCAAAAAGTCATCGACAAGGCCGTGCAACTGCACGGCGGCGACGGAGTCAGATCCGGTGAAACGGTTGAAAAACTGTACCGAGAAATCCGTGCATTGCGCATCTATGAAGGTGCTTCTGACGTACAGCGGGTCATCATCGCGCGTCAGACGCTCGGCGCGCATTCAATATCGTAATCATCCCACACCGGAGGCCACATGTTTGAAGCAACTGCACACATAGATACCTTTACGCGGGACAATCTCCCGCCTTTGGATCAGATGCCCGACTTTCTGTTGGATGATTTTAGCTACCCTGATTATCTGAATGCAGGTTTTGAACTCACGGATGCGATGGTCGACAAAGGGCATGGCGACAATACAGCCCTGATCGGAAACGGCAGGCGTAGAACCTACAAAGAACTAACCGACTGGACCAACAGATTGGCCCATGCGTTGGTAGACGATCTAGATCTAAAACCCGGCAACCGCGTTCTCATTCGTTCGGCCAACAACCCCGCGATGGTTGCCTGCTGGCTCGCCGCGACAAAAGCGGGCGCCGTTGTGGTCAACACCATGCCAATGTTGCGGGCGACCGAGCTGAGCCAGATCGTAGAGAAGGCCCAGATAACCCACGCACTATGTGACACGCGCCTCTTGGACGAAATGGCCGCCTGCGCAGAGGGTAATCCGCATTTGACGCATGTTGTCGGATTTGACGGGACCTCCAACCACGAAGCCGAGCTAGACCGCCTTGCGCTAGAAAAGCCTGTGCAATTTCAATCCGTCGAGACATCCAGTGACGATGTGGCATTGTTGGGCTTCACGTCTGGCACAACAGGATCGCCCAAGGCGACGATGCACTTTCACCGTGATTTGATGATCATCGCAGACGGCTATGCAAAAGAAGTATTGGGCGTGACGGCCGAAGATGTGTTTGTTGGCTCCCCGCCCTTAGCATTTACTTTTGGACTGGGCGGCTTGGCCATTTTCCCACTGCGGTTTGGCGCAACGGCGACGCTGTTAGAGCATGCCTCACCTCCAAACATGATCGAGATCATCCAGAAGTATAAAGCCACGGTTTGCTTTACCGCCCCCACCGCCTATCGCGCAATGCTGTCTGCCATGGATCAAGGCGCGGACCTATCTAGCCTCAGAGCGGCCGTATCAGCAGGTGAGACACTCCCCGCCCCTGTTTACAATGATTGGATCGCCAAGACCGGCAAACCCATGCTGGATGGAATTGGCGCAACCGAGATGCTGCACATTTTCATCTCCAACCGTTTTGATGACCATAAACCAGCCTGCACCGGACGCCCAGTCAAAGGGTATGAGGCGAAAATCGTAGACGACAACGGAGAGGGCCTACCCTTTGGGACGGTTGGAAAACTTGCAGTACGTGGCCCGACAGGATGTCGTTATCTGAACGATGACAGGCAGGCCGGTTATGTCCAAAACGGATGGAATATCACTGGCGACGCATTTTTGATGGACGAAGAAGGCTATCTACATTTTGCGGCCCGCAACGACGACATGATCATCAGCTCTGGTTACAATATTGCCGGTCCCGAGGTTGAGGCCGCATTACTGGCACACGCTGCCGTCTCTGAATGCGCGGTTGTCGGGGTCGCCGACAGCGAACGCGGCATGATCGTGCAGGCGCATATCGTTTTGAGCACAGGAACCCCTGACCCAGAGACTGCCAAGGCGTTGCAAGACTTTGTAAAGGCAACCATTGCCCCTTACAAATACCCCCGCAGTATCGTATTTTGCGATGCCCTACCGAAGACCCAGACGGGCAAAATTCAACGCTTCATGCTTAAGCCGACCACTGGGCAGCATTGATCATATGGAATTCACATACCCACAGAAAGTGTTGTTCAAACATTGTGATCCGGCGGGCATCGTTTTTTATCCTCGATATTTCGAGATGATAAACGACTGCGTTGAAGCTTTCTTTGATGAAATCGGAACCCCATTTGAGGTGCTTCACAAAGATGCCGCTGTTCCGACAGCACAGATCGAAGTGAAATTCACCGCCCCCAGCCGACATGGTGACCACCTGATCCTAACCCTTGGAGTCATCCGCGTTGGCAGTGCCAGTCTTTCATTGAACATCTCTGCCACGTCAGGAGACGAGCTGCGTTTCCAATGTACCTCGACACTTGTTTACATCGACGCCATAGGCAAACCCACAGGATGGCCCAGTCACATACGATCGGCCCTGACCCCCTACATTCGGAGCACATCATGACCGCAAAGATAATTCAACCAGACGGCTGGGCACCAGCCAAGGGCTATGCAAACGGCATGCATGCTGGCGACGGGACATTATACATCGGAGGCCAGATTGGCTGGACGGCGGACCAGAAATTCGAAACCCACGATTTCATCGGCCAGATGGAACAAGCGCTTCGCAATATCGTAGATGTTGTTGAGGCTGCTGGCGGTACAGTCACGGACATCACACGGCTGACTTGGTTTGTGATTAACAAGGCCGAATATGTCGCGCGCCAACGGGAAATTGGCGAAGTTTACCGCCATGTCTTGGGCCGCCATTTCCCTGCGATGTCCATGTTGGTGGTTGCAGGCTTGGTCGAAGACGATGCCTTGCTCGAAATTGAAGCAACAGCATTCATCCAACCGAGCGACTAACCTCAGTAACAGTGAAATCTGAACCGGTTTGGTCGAAAAGGCGCGGCGCATTCAACGCCGCGCCTTTTGTTAGATCAGCGCAGTTCTTTCAACATGTCTTTTTCATAGGCAGTCGTGTCGGCAATGTTTCCTGCCTCCACTTGGTTTGCCCAATCTGGATTGGCAATCAATGCCCGACCAACAGCAACAAGATCAAACTCTTCCCGCTCGACCCGCTCAAGCAGGTTATCGATGCTGGCTGGTTCGGCCTCTTTAAAATTGGCAGTGCCATCTTCAGGTAAGAAGTCGGCATTGAGGCCGACGCTACCAACCGTGATGGCGGGCTTGCCCGTCAGCTTCCGTGTCCACCCTGCAAGATTCAGATCACTGCCTTCAAACTCGGGCTCCCAAAAACGACGAGTCGAGCAGTGGAAAATATCCACACCAGCGTCCGAAAGCCGCGCTAGGAATTCGCCCAGCGCCTCTGGAGTTTCACAAAGGCGGGCACTGTAGTCCTGCTGTTTCCACTGCGAATAACGGAAAATGACCGGAAAATCATTCCCGACAGCAGCGCGCACCGCTCGGATAATCTCCAAAGCAAACTTTGAACGGGCTTCAAGATCGCCGCCGTATTCGTCGTCCCGCTGGTTGGTTCCTCCCCAAAAGAACTGATCAATCAGATAACCATGCGCGCCGTGCAATTCTATTGCATCAAAACCAACGGCCTTGGCATCTGCTGCGGCTTGAGCAAAAGCGGCAACAACATCGTCGATGTCTTGCTGGGTCATGGCATGCCCTGTCACCTTGCCAGGGAATGCCATGCCACTAGGACTATGGCCGGGCGTGCCACCACCAGGGTTGACACCCGGACGGCGAATTGCACCAACATGCCAAAGCTGTGGCGCGATTTTACCGCCAGCAGCGTGCACAGCGTTCACAACATTTTTCCACCCTGCCAACGCGTCTTTTCCGTAGAATGCAGGTACATTCGGATAACCACTGGCTGCAGCATGATCAACAAATGTGCCTTCTGTAATGATCAACCCCACACCGCCTTCGGCGCGGCGGCGGTAGTAGGCCACCGATTGCTCGTTAGGGACATTACCGGGTGACATGGTACGAGTCATCGGTGCCATAACGATCCGGTTTTTCAGGCTTAAATTGCTCATGGTGACGGGTTGGAACAGAGTATCGGTACGGCTCATTGCGGCTTCCTTTTTTGATGTTCGGACACCACACCGCTATCCGCGATGTGTAAATTCAATCCCAATTGATACAACCAAAAGACATCTGAACAACTGTTCCCTCAGGTCACAAACCGGCTAGATCGGTTAACTTTTTTGGTCGCGGCCAAGAGGCGGATTTATTGAATGATGTGCCAAGACGGAGCACCAAGAACGCACCAAATTGCGGCAACAATTGTGAAGCAAGGAGATGATCAACCTGTCCGTATTTTCTGGACGACCATGATGCTTATCCTGTCAGCCCTTGGAGAACGGCACGGGTATTCTCACCTATGGGCACTGGCTTACGGGAAATTCGGCCAACGTTCACGTGCACAAAATGACCTTCGGCGCGTGCGGTTTCTTCCTCGTTCCGAAATAATCCCAATTCATAACGCACCGAAGACCCGCCCAAAGACGTCACGCGCAGCCCCGCAGTAATCACATCGGGAAAAGCCATCTCACCAAAATATCGGCAGCCCGTATCGACTACCAGAAAGACAGTTTCACCTTCCTTGAAGTCCAACACACCCTGCGCAATTAGATGCCCGTTCACGGCTGTATCAAACAGCTGATAATGAACCGCGTTATTCATGTGACCATAGGCATCGTTATCAAGCCATCGCGTCGTGATTCGGGTAAACGCATTATAGTCAGCGCGGGTTCCCGCAACCGGGCGGCTCATAATGCGGCTTCATAGATGGCAAGTGCATCCGCATCAGTGACCTCGCGCGGATTATTGACCAGTAACCGCGTCTGGTTCATCGCATCATGCGTAAGCAGCGGCAGATCATCTTTGGTTATACCAACACCCCGCAGGTTTTCCGGCAGGCCACAACGCGCAGACAACGCAGCCAGCTCATCTGCGAACCCTACAGCAGCCTCCCTTACGCCTAAACCAGCAAGTTTTGGAAATGCAATGGGAGCCAGATCGGCATAAGGCTCGGGTGCTGTTTTGGCGTTGAACCGCAACACATGAGGCAAGACCAGCGCATTGGACAAACCATGGGGCACTTTGAAATGCCCCCCAATCGGATATGCCAACGCATGGACCGCCGCCACCGGCGAATTTGCAAACGCTTGTCCTGCCAACAATGACCCTAAAAGCATATCAGCGCGCGCGCCCATATCATGAGGCGATGTAACGGCACGTTCCAATGATGCCCCCATAAGGCGCAAAGCTTCGCACGCGAGGGCACGGCTCACTGGATTGTTGTTGAGGCTGGCCGACGCGTAGGCTTCGATGGCGTGGACCATCGCATCAACACCTGTCGCGGCTGTGACATGCGATGGTAAATCGCGGGTCAATTCGGGGTCAAGCAAAGCAAGATCAGGAATGATAACCGGGCTCACGACGCCCATTTTTTCGCTGGCACCTGTTGTCACAATCGAGATTGGTGTGACCTCACTACCCGTGCCTGCAGTTGTTGGTACGGCGATCAGCGGCATGCGCGGACCCTTTGCCATGCCAACACCGTACACGTCCTTTAATGTCTCATGGCCAGCAGCCAATAGTGCGGCCAGCTTGGCCACATCAAGGGAAGATCCGCCGCCCAATCCGATGACGCCTGTTGCATCCTTGGCAGCCACCGTTGCAGCCAGAATAACAGATTCAGGTGGATCGGCCTGCACATCAGAGAAAACAGTAACGGCAACCCCTGCATCCTTTAGCGAAGCCAATGCGCGATCAACGATTCCCGTTGCCATCATGCCCGGATCAGTAACCAGCAGTACACGATCACCGCAGATTGCCTTGGCAATGTTTCCCAGTTCAGCCATCAGGCCAGCGCCCATCCGGATGCTTGGAGTCGTGTTAAATGTGAATGGTGCCATGTTTTGCCCTCTCCGCGTGTGGCCATATCTGATCGCTTTTCCGGTACGATTGCCGGAATTCTCCCAACGATCAGAAGCCCTAAGAGCAAAACTATGCATTGAAGGGCACGGCGCGTCAAACTGCGAAAACAAGTTCCGACATGCGAAACTCATTAACCCGCACAAATGGGACGTTCCGCATTTCCATCTATCTCTATTGTTCGTTATCAACATGCTCCCTAAGGTCATAAACATGAAAACGTTGCACATATTTTTGCTTTTGGTTGGTATCGCTGCTCCTGTTGCTTCACAGCAATTACCCGACTCTGTGGATGACAGTGATTACGCACTGGTTGATCTACAAGAGGCGAAGCTGGGGCAATTGCTGTTTTATGACCCCATCCTGTCTGGCAACCGCGAAACCGCCTGCGCAACCTGTCATCACCCCGCTTTGGGAACGTCCGATGGTGTTTCGCTATCGTTTGGCGATGGAGGGGTCGGGATGGGGCTGAACCGCAAGGCAGACCCTAACAACCTCCCCGAAAAACGTATCCCCCGGAATTCACCAGCGCTGTTCAACCTTGGCGCACATGAATTCACAGTTTTGTTCCACGACGGTCGCCTAGAAGCTGATCCGTCTCGCCCCGGCGGCATCCGCACACCGATGGACGCGGACATGGTTGTGGGGTTCGCTTCGATCTTATCTGCGCAAACCATGTTCCCCGTGCTGAGCCGTGATGAGATGGCAGGCTCGCACAACGAAAACGAAATTGGAAAACTGGTCCGTCAGGGGCGGATTACCGGAGATGCCGGCGCATGGGATCAATTGGCCCGTCGCGTTGCGGATATTCCTGAATACGCCAGAGCATTTGCAACGACCTATCCACATCTAGATACCCCTGCCGACATTGCATTTACGGATATTTCGAACGCGATAGCGGCGTTTATCTCTTACGAGTGGCGCTCGGACACCTCACCATTTGATGCTGTCTTACGAGGGGGCGAGCAATTTAGCGGCCTAGAGCAAAAGGGGCTCGAGGTGTTTTACACAGAGGGTGGATGCGCTGACTGCCACAGTGGGCCGTTTCAGACAGATCACAAATTCCACGCAATGGCCGCCCCACAAATCGGCCCCGGCAAGGCGGCAACGTTTGAAGATCACACGCGCGACGATGGTCGCTTTCGTGTCACTGGTCGCGAAGCGGATCGCTTTGCATTTCGAACACCTTCGCTGCGTAACATTGCATCAACGGCTCCTTATGGCCACGCAGGCGCACATGCCGATCTGTCCGAGTTCATCAAAGCACACGCTGACCCTATTCGCGGCCTTAGGAACTATGATCGCACACAAGCCATTTTGCCCGAATTTGCAGGGAGTGATTTCGCCGTAATGGATGACCCAACGCAGACAGATGCAATCGCAGCTACTGTGACAGTTACGCCCATTGACTTGAGCGACAGCGATACAGCCGCAATCGTCGCGTTTCTCAATACTCTCACTGATCCAACCAGTAAATTAGGACGGTTAGGCGTGCCAATATCCGTACCAAGCGGATTACAGGTACCAAAGGTCGACTAGGGCTTCACAATCACGACACGCTGATTTGCGACTGCTTGAAGGACGGTAGAAGTGCCATCAGGCCATGCAACAGTGACCAGCGCCTCAATTTCTTTACCCAGACCAAAATGGCGCGGCAACAATTGCCCGCCTGCATGCCCACCCCCAATCACGTGCTGAATGGTTTGTGACGTCTCTCCTGAGCGAACAGTAACAACTGCCCCTATCGCATCACGGTTTCCACCCGCTTGCTGGACAGCAACTGTGATCCAGTTGCCGCTGTCTGTGGTCACATTCCGGTACAACTCAAGCGGGGCACGGCGGTTTGAAACGATCAAATCCAACCGACCATCTAGATCAAAGTCTGCAAAAGCAGCGCCGCGGGATCTATTTGTCGTGGCCACACCCGCAGAAACTGACATCTCGTCAAATGTACCGTCCTTGGACTGCATCAATAGATTATTGGGGTCTCGCATCGCCATCCCCGGCATTTGATCCACATTTCCTTTGGCAATGAACAAATCGGCGCGGCCATCATTATCGACATCGCCAAATTCCGCATGCCAGCCAGTTGAAGGCCGGCCATCATCGCCAATGTGCGGACGTTGAGAATACGTCCCGATACTATAATCTGCGGCTTCATATCGCCCATCAGGCGTTGCAACCTGCAATAACTGGTCTCCCATTGAGGTCAACATAACCTCGTCCAACCCATCAGAGTTCAAATCACGACTTGCAATGCCCATCCCCCACAATGCGGTATTGGCCCAACCATCCGCTTCGCTCAAAAAGCGGCGATCAGTCATATCCCACATCTGTTCATAACCGCCTTTGACATAGTAATGCCTGTCATTGGACAGCCTCAGCGTCGGGCGACCGCGCGCGTCATTGGCTGCGAGGATAGACAATGGGCAAAAACCGGGAGTTAGGTCTGTAGCGCTATACGCGATTTCAAAGCTCGACGTTGTGCCATTGGCGACGGGTCGCAAAATTTGGTTGTCATCGCAGGCCTCAAACGGCCCGTCAGGATTTGTTCGATCAACGTAATTCCCCAACGCAAAGACAGGAAGTCCATCATCGTCCCACCACGCAGTAAATCCGGTTGTCCACGCATTGCCGGGTGGAATTCTCCATTCTTTCGACGCCTCGGAAAACTGACAATCTCCCTCACCACGCAACACGATGTTTTCACCCGCGCGCATCACAAATAGATCAACATACCCGTCGGCATTAATGTCGATCGGATAGGCCCCCGTCACACCCAGTACATCAGACATTACGACAGTCGAAAATTTAAAATCACCGTCATTGCGGATCAAACTCGCTGGATTTTCACCACCAGCTGCAAAAATGTCCGGCAGACCATCTGAGTTGCAATCAAAAACCGCAACGCCACCGCCAACAAAATGCTCCCATCCCCCACCATAAACATGCGTTGGCAAATTCTCCGACAGGTCTTGGTATTTCGGTTCGGCCAATGCGGGATGGGCTGCAAAACCGCAGACCAATGCTATGTTTCCTGCCTTCATCACAGGTTCTGTACCTCTTGGCCGCCGACCATTGTATCCGTCATCGCCGATAACGCAGGCACAGTAGCCCCCCGCGCCCAATCAAGATCATCCCAAAAATGCACTTCCACTTCGCAGGGATTGCGCCCCTCCGATAGGGTTAGCTTTTGCATCTCTGACAACATCTCATCCGCATAAAGATAGTCGTAACGTGTTCTTTTTCCTGACAAGATAATCAATGGCGGATCAAACAGCTGCACAACATTGGACAGACCGACCGCCAAATACCTTGCTGCTCGTTGAAAGATGACTTCTGCTGCACCGTGGCCCGCTTTGGCCCTTTCGAACAACAGCTCTAGCAACGCATCCTGATCGTTGGGGCTGCTTCCATCTCGGTCCAGCGCTGTAGCTGCTTCTCGGCTTAGAGCATAGTCGCCAAGATACGCTTCAAGACAACCGCGTTGCCCGCAACGGCACAACGCGCCGTCCAATTGAACCTTGGTGTGCCCCAGTTCCAGTCCCATTCCGTGGGTTCCGCGATACAGCCTGTTGTTCACAACCAGCCCCATGCCAACACCGTTTTCAATGGTGACGACAGCAAAATCCTCCTTGCTGCGCCCAACACCGAACCACAACTCTGCTAACGTGAGCATGTTCGTATCGTTATCCACAAATAGCGGCGCGGAAAACCGATCCGCAAAAGCCGCAACCAAATCGACGTTCACATCCGTCAAGAGTGAACTCCAACGCACCAAGCCGCTTTCCTTGTCCACAATGCCTGGCAGGCCAATACCAACGGCCCCGACATCACTGATTGAAATACCCGACTTTTCGATGACCCGCTCAATCAATCCTGTAATTTCAGCCAGCAAATCAGTGGTACTGCGGCGCTTATCAGAAGCGGAATTGCTCGCCGTAGCAACAACGTTGCCTGCGAAATCACACAACACAGCCGAATGGCGCTTGAATGACAATTTGATCCCAATTGCGTGCGCAGCCCCGCCGACAACCTCCAGGGCAACTGGCGGGCGGCCACGCCCCAATTCACGTGTCTGTTCACCCGCAGGTGCTGAAACTTCGCGCAAGATTCCCGATGCGATCAGGTCTGCGGTGATGGTTGTGGCGCTGCCTGCACTGATCCCCAAGGCCCGCGTGATGTCAGATCGTGCTGCGCGCCCGCTTGATCTGACATGTTGAAAGACCTGCTGGCGTAACGGCAAAGGAAACGACTGCCCTCGATCAATTTGGGGCCCACAACCTACTGGAATATCTATGTTCTTTATATTATTTAGCATCTAAATATATTCCCCTTAATGGCCGTAGATTTCCGTCCATTTCATCAATTATAGCCCATTTTTAGGCACGGTTGGTAGATATTTTCAGCAGTTTATAAATTTTTTATTTTGCAAACTAAAATTAATAGGGCAAGTTAGCCTCCGAGTCACAGGCTCCTCTCCGACTAGAATCGGGGAAACACCTTAGGGAGGAATAAAATGAATAAGTATATCATCGCAGCGGCTGTTGCCGCAGCTGGTTTTGGCTCATCCGCATTTGCGGACGGCCATGGCATCACTGTTGGCGTTAGCTGGTCAAACTTTCAGGAGGAGCGTTGGAAAACTGACGAGGCGGCCATTCGTTCAGCGCTAGAGGCAGCAGGTGCCACGTACATTTCCGCCGACGCACAGTCATCTTCGGCCAAGCAGCTGTCTGATGTTGAAAGCCTGATCGCGCAGGGAGCAGACGCGTTGATCATTCTTGCACAAGACACCGCAGCCATTGGCCCAGCCGTAGACGCCGCCGATGCCGAGGGCATTCCGGTTGTGGCCTACGATCGCCTTATCGAAGACAGCCGCGCGTTTTATCTGACATTCGATAATATCGAAGTTGGCCGCATGCAGGCTCGCGCCGTTTTCAACGTACAGCCAACGGGCAACTACGTGATGATCAAAGGCTCCCCCACCGACCCGAACGCAGATTTCCTGCGCGGCGGTCAACAGGAAGTCCTGCAAGCGGCGATTGATTCAGGTGCGATCACAATCGTGGACGAAGCCTATACGGATGGCTGGTTGCCAGCCAATGCCCAGCGCAACATGGAACAAATTCTCACCGCGAACGACAACAAAGTCGACGCGGTTGTGGCATCCAACGATGGCACCGCTGGCGGTGTTGTCGCAGCACTGACCGCCCAAGGGATGGATGGTATCGCAGTATCCGGTCAAGACGGTGATCATGCCGCCCTGAACCGTGTCGCTCTAGGCACTCAGACCGTGTCTGTCTGGAAAGACGCACGCGAACTAGGCCGCTCGGCTGGTGAAATTGCCGTCGCTTTGGCTGGTGATGAGGCCGCAATGGTTGATGGCTCCAACAAATGGACATCTCCGGCTGGTACGGAAATGACCTCCATGTTCCTCGCGCCTGTACCGATCACGGCAGACAACATGAGCATCGTTACTGATGCAGGTTGGATTACAGTCGAGGCATTGTGCCAAGGCGTATCCGACGGCAAAGCGCCTTGTAACTAAAACAGCTTACCGGTCTTCCGGTCTGCTATGGGCCCTGTCATTTTGGCGGGGCCCTCTATCCCCCAAAATTTTCGCTTTCCTGGCGCACGCCCACCAAAACAGTGGACGTGGTCACCCGAATTCCCAATGGAGACAGGCCATGTCTGACAACAGCACCACTGGTTCACCGCATAACGCGCCGCAAAAACGCTCATTCCTGCAATCGCTTGAAGTTGATCTGCGCCTTCTCGGGATGATCGGGGCGTTCTTTGGAATCTGCATCATATTCAACATCTTGACGGATGGTCGTTTTCTGACGCCGCGCAACATCTTTAACCTGACCATTCAGACGGTATCAGTTGCGATCATGGCAACGGGCATGGTGTTTGTAATTGTAACGCGCCACATCGACCTATCGGTTGGGGCGCTATTGGCGACCTGCACTGCGGTTATGGGCATGCTCCAAACAGCTTGGTTGCCCCAAGTCTTCGGTCTTGAACTAGGTCACCCGTTGATTCCTTGGATAACAATTCTGGCTGGCTTGATCACTGGTGCGCTCATTGGTGCAGCGCAGGGTTGGTTGATCGGATACCAAGCGATCCCTGCGTTCATTGTGACCCTGGGCGGCTTGCTGATCTGGCGCAATGTCGGTTGGCACATGACAGACGGCGCAACAATTGGGCCGCTTGATAAGACATTTATCCTGTTTGGCGGAATCAACGGCACCCTTGGAGTATTCTGGAGTTGGATCGTAGGTATCTCGGCGACAGGTGCGGCCTTGCTGGCCATGTGGTCTGGTAGAAACTCCAAGGTCAAACACGGTTTTCCCGTAAAACCAGTCTGGGCAGAAATCACAATGATGGCCGTCATTTCGACCATCATCCTTGGGTTTGTCGCAACCTTGAACGCTTATGCAGTGCCTGAACGCGTCGTCGCACGGAACCCAAGCTTGTATGGGTGTGAAACAGCGGAAGGTTGCGTTGTCGCCTACGGCATTCCCTATTCTGTTCTTGTTCTGATCGCCGTTGCCATTGTGATGACGGTCATCGCCCTACGCACACGGTTAGGCAGATACATCTTTGCCACCGGCGGCAATCCTGATGCGGCAGAGCTATCGGGCATTAACACCCGCCTTCTGACTGTCAAAATCTTTGCAATGGTCGGCGTGTTATCAGCTCTTGCAGGTGTCGTAGCCTCAGCGCGGCTAGGGTATCACACAAACGACCTAGGCACGCTGGACGAATTACGTGTTATCGCGGCCGCGGTCATTGGCGGCACCGCCCTATCCGGTGGCATTGGCACAATCTACGGCGCAATCATCGGCGCACTGATCATGCAGTCCCTTCAATCGGGGATGGCCATGGTCGGGGTCGACGCGCCGTATCAAAACATCGTTGTCGGCGCGGTCCTTGTGCTGGCCGTCTGGATCGACATTCAATATCGCAAGCGGGTGGGAGCAAAATCATGAGCACTCCATTGGTTGAAATGAAGAACGTCTCGATTGCCTTTGGCGGCGTTCACGCTGTGGATGACGTCAGCATCGAGCTTCACGCAGGCGAGGTTGTTGGCCTCTTGGGGCATAATGGTGCGGGCAAATCCACGCTTATCAAGATGCTGTCAGGCGCCTACAAAATGGATAGTGGCGAGATATGGATTGAGGGCAACCGCGCTACAATCAGCTCACCGCGCGACAGTCGTTCCTATAAGATCGAAACGATCTATCAAACGCTCGCTTTGGCAGATAATCTGGATGCCGCCTCAAACCTGTTTCTAGGCCGTGAGCTTACGACACCCTTCGGCTTTGTTGATGACAGCCGGATGGAAGCGGAAACGCGCAAAATCATGGCGCGCCTCAACCCTAACTTCAAAAAGTTAAAAGAACCTGTTGCGGCACTGTCCGGTGGACAGCGTCAATCGGTTGCCATCGCTCGTGCCGTGTATTTCAACGCAAAAATTCTAATCATGGATGAGCCAACAGCGGCCCTTGGCGTCCATGAAACTGCAATGGTGGCGGAACTAATTGGCGAATTGAAAAAGCAGGGCCTCGGCATCTTTTTGATCAGCCATGATACCCGCGAGATGATGGATTTATGTGACCGGGTTTCCGTTATGAAGAACGGCAAGATGGTGGGTACAGAGCGGGTAGAGGACGTAACCGAAGATGACATCTTGTCGATGATCATCCTAGGCAAGAACCCAAAGGCATCATCGTGAGCTATATCGGAATAGACCTTGGGACTTCATCTCTCAAGGCAATATTGATCGATGACGCTCAAACCGTTCTTGCCGAGCACAGCGTGCCATTGGCCGTGTCGCGCCCAAAAAGCGGCTGGTCCGAGCAAGACCCTGACCAGTGGTTTAAGGCAATGCAGACCGCAATTGCGTCTCTTGCTGGGCAGGCAGATGTTTCGGCGGTGAAAGGGATCGGCCTTTCTGGTCATATGCACGGCGCAACCTTGCTGGATGCGTCTGACAACGTCCTACGGCCCTGCATTTTGTGGAACGACACGCGCTCGTCTCACGAGGCGGCGATGATGGATGCAAGCCCACAGTTTAGGGACGTATCGGGCAATATCGTATTCGCAGGGTTTACCGCCCCCAAAGTGGCATGGGTCAAAGCCCATGAACCTGAAATCTTTGCCAAGATTGCAAAGGTTTTGCTGCCAAAAGATTACCTGCGTCTTTTGCTGATTGGTGACCATGTTGCAGAGATGTCGGATGCCGCTGGCACCAGTTGGCTAGATGTTGCGCGCCGTGACTGGTCGGATGATCTGCTTGCCGCAACCGGACTTGGACGCAGCCAAATGCCTCGCCTTGTAGAGGGATCTGAAACCTCTGGGATATTGCGTGATCAGCTTACCCAGCAATGGGGTCTCCCCAAAGGCGTTATCGTTGCAGGCGGCGCAGGTGATAATGCGGCCTCTGCTATTGGTGCGGGTGTTGTCGCAAAAGGCGACGCATTTGTATCGCTAGGAACGTCTGGCGTTTTATTTGCCGCCTCGGATGCATATCAGCCGAATGCCGCGAGTGCAGTGCACACATTCTGCCACGCGTTGCCAGACACATGGCATCAAATGGGGGTGATATTGGCAGCCACTGATGCGCTGCAATGGTTGTCCCGCCTTACAGGGCAATCCGCCAGTGAACTGACCCAAGATTTAGGCCCGCTTCAAGCGCCATCGCGTACTTTGTTCCTGCCCTATCTGGGCGGAGAGCGAACACCCCACAATGATACAAACATCCGTGGCCAATTTCTGCATCTTGATCACAACACCGACGCCAAACAAGCGGCCCGCGCGGTGCTGGAAGGTGTCGCATTCGCCTTTGCCGATTGTCATGCCGCGTTGAAATCTACAGGCACAACTATTGAGCGCGCTGTTGCCTTGGGCGGCGGCGCAAAATCGGAATATTGGCTGAATGTGATCGCCACTACGTTGGACATCCCCTTGCTGGTACCAAAGGCTGGTGATTTTGGCGCAGCCTTAGGCGCAGCTCGCCTCGCGGTCATGGCAGTAGGCGGCGCTGGGATCGAAGTAGCATCTCTGCCACCTATCGCCAAAACCGTACACCCTGACATTATTCTTCAATCTGCTTTTGCCCAAACGCATGAGCGTTACCGCACGGCATATGCCGTACTAAAGGACCAGTGACATGACCGATTTTTTTCAAGGCACCCCCGCCATCAAATATGAAGGTCCAGATAGCGACAACGAATTTGCGTTTCGCCATTACAACCCTGATGAGATTGTCATGGGTAAACCGCTAAAGGAGCATCTGCGGTTTGCCGCAGCTTACTGGCATTCGTTCGCATGGCCCGGCGGTGATCCATTTGGCGGACAGACATTTGAGCGCCCGTGGTTTGGTGACACGATCGACCATGCCAAGATGAAGGCAGATGTGGCATTCGAGATGTTCCAAATTCTAGGTGTGCCCTATTTCTGCTTTCACGACGCCGACATGCGCCCAGAAGGTGAGACATTCGCTCAGACAACCAAAAATCTGGAAACCATGGTCGACTACTTTGCCCAGAAAATGGATAACACTGGCGTCAAACTGTTGTGGGGTACTGCGAACCTGTTTTCTCACCGCCGATTTATGTCGGGCGCAGCGACCAATCCAGATCCCGATATCTTTGCCTTTTCTGCCGCAACCATCAAAACCTGCATGGACGCGACGATCAAACTAGGCGGCGAGAACTATGTGTTGTGGGGTGGGCGTGAAGGTTATGAAACCCTGCTCAATACCGACATGGGACAAGAGCGTCAGCAAGCAGGGCGCATGCTTGAGATGGTTGTCGATTATAAACACAAGATGAACTTCAAGGGCGCAATCTTGATTGAGCCCAAACCCCAAGAACCTACAAAGCACCAATATGACTTCGACGTTGCCACGGTTTATGGCTTCCTCAAGGACTTTGGTTTGGAAGATGAAGTTCAGGTGAACATTGAACAGGGCCATGCGATCCTTGCAGGCCATTCCTTTGAACATGAGTTAGCACTAGCACGTGAGTTGGGCATCTTTGGCTCGATTGATATGAACCGAAATGATTATCAATCAGGCTGGGATACTGATCAGTTCCCGAACAACGTGCCAGAAATGACACTAGCCTATTACGAGGTCCTACGCGCTGGCGGCTTCAAGACCGGTGGTACGAATTTCGACGCAAAACTACGCCGCCAGTCTCTTGATGCGCAGGACCTAATCCTAGCGCATGTCGGCGGCATGGATGCCTGCGCGGCAGGGTTCAAAGCGGCTGCCGCAATGTTGGAAGATGGCAAGCTGGAAGCCAAGCGCGACGAACGGTATGCAGGTTGGGGCACGGAAACTGGCAAAAAACTGATGGTCAGCAACCTGACTGAAATTCATGACAATGTCCTTGCCAGTGGCCTGAACCCACAACCCACATCCGGACAACAAGAACGTTTGGAAAACCTAGTAAACAGATACCTCTAGAGATCGTCACGCGCATGTCATTGCCCAATCCCAAATTGAAAATATCGCAACTGATGGATGCAAGGCCCGCCTTAGACATCCGTTGCAGCGGTCTTCACGTTTGTGCGTGTGACCACCTAACCTTCACTGACTGGACAACCGAATGCGATTGATCGCAGATGTAGGCGGCACAAATTCCCGCGTTGCACTGAGCCAATCAGGGCAATTGCTGCCCGAAACGGCCCGTAGCTATTCCAACGACAATTGGGATAGTTTTTACGCGATCATGACTGACTATCTATCCAACAACGACACCTCGACCATCGAGAAGGTTGTCCTTGCTGTCGCAGGGCCCGCCCGCGGAGACCGTGCGCATTTGACAAATCGCAAGTGGGAGTTTGAAGCTGACAAGCTTGCACAGCAATGCGGCGTAGAAGATATCTATCTGTTCAACGACCTAACAGCGTTAGGATATGCCGTTCCGAAACTACGGCCAGATCAGCTTCGCGTTGTGACATCCGGCGCAGCCAAACAAGGAAGCACATCTAACTCTTTGGTGGTTGGAATTGGTACTGGTTTCAACGTCAGCCCCGTTTGGGAAAATCGGGGAAGTGTTGTCTGCCCACCTGTCGAAGCGGGCCATATCAGCATGCCCTTTAGCGTCATCAAACAGTTAAAAGAGTTGGGATTTGACCAAGAGCAATTCCAAACCATTGAGACCCTATTTTCAGGTCGCGGGTTTACCGAATATTGTCAAAAAATGACGGGAGACGCGGAACTGCGAGGTCCAGCAGCAATTGTTGCTTATCAAGCTGGCAAAAGTTCCAAAATCGCGACCGCCATCGAAAGCTACGCGACGCTTTTGGGTTACCTTCTGCATGATCTGTCACTGGCGTATATGCCGTCATCTGGCATCTACTTGGCAGGAGGCGTTGCGCGTTCGATCATCACTGTGTCACCTGCAACCTGTCTTGATACTTATGACCAACCCGACAGCATCTTGGCAGGCAATACTGCACCCCTGTGGATGATTTGCGACGACCTCGCAGCATTGACGGGGTGCGCACAGTTCACGCCCCCCGCCTAGTCGATTAATTCGAAATCTGGACTGTAGCTCCCATCAGAGACTGAACCCGCGCCTTAACCTCATGAGCTGCATTGTCTTTGACTGGTCCATATCCCCTGATGTCCATCGGTGCCGCAAGGATATCCTCGACTTGGGCTTCGGTCAGCTTTGAGAAATTGACGGCAACCTCCGCCATGGCATCGTGATACCACACGATCAATTCCCGCTCGAGCGCCCTATCTAATTGACGTGAGAACGGATCAAATCTTGATCCGCGCAAACCACTGCACCGCGACAACAACTTAAATGCGGCACCCATCCACACCCCGAAAGCCCGCTTGTTTGGGCGCCCGCGTGCGTCCTGACCAAGTGGCAAGATAGGCGGAGATAGGTGATAATTAACAGTGTAACCCGGTTCAAATTCGGACGCGATCTGGTTAAGGAAAGCGGGGTCGCTGTGCAGACGTGCGACTTCGTATTCGTCTTTATACGCCATTAGTTTAAACAATGACTTGGCTGCTAAATTGGTAAATTTTTCGCGCTGCAGCTCTGGCAACCTCACCGAAAACTTGGTCAATGCAGCGCGGTATTGCTCCGCGTAGCCTGCATCTTGATACTCAATCAGGAAATTTGCTCTGGCATTAATAAGTTGGCCCACAGACTGCTCGCTTACGCCTGTAGACGGTTCTAGCAACTTTGCAAACATCGTCCTGTCACCTGCACACAAACGTCCAACGCTGAAGGCCGCAATGTTCTTTTCAACAGCAGTCCCGTTCAAGCGAATGGCCGCAATCATTGCATCCAGATTGACGGGGATGCTACCGCTTTGCCAGCTAAAGCCAAGTAGCATCATGTTACTGAATACAGGATCGCCCAATGTCTGTTCAGCCAAAGCGCCCGCATCAAAGGCATCCACGTTCTGCTGCCCGACGGCACCAGAGATAACGCGTACCCTTTCGGATATCTTGAGGTCTGCATCACGGTTCAGCACCAGATCACCGGTGGGCATTTCTGCTTCATTGAGGTAAACACGGGTACCCTCGCGGTAATGAACGGATGCCTTTGGTGAAGAGCAAACAACCGCGTCACAGCCGATCACCGCATCCGCACCTGCAACGTCAATCCGGACTTGGTTCAACTGCTCCGGTGTTGCAGCAATGCGAACATAGCTCAATACAGTCCCAAATTTTTGGGCGAACCCGGTAAAATCCAAAACCGATGCGCCCTTACCATCCAAATGTGCTGCCATAGAGATCACCGCACTAACCGTAACAACACCAGTACCGCCCACACCGCCGACCAACACATCATGCGGGACGCTCAAATCGGCGACTTTTGACTGTGGAAGATCAGCGCACATGCCGGCCCAATCTTTGTCCATCCCGGATTTTTTACGCCGTACACCTCCCTCAATCGTTACAAAGCTGGGACAAAAGCCATTCACACAGGAGAAATCTTTGTTGCAGCTGGATTGGTTGATCTTACGTTTGGTGCCAAATTCGGTCTTGAGGGGTTCGACGCTCAGGCAATTGCTTTCCACCGAACAATCGCCGCAACCCTCACAAACCAGCGGATTAATCATCACGAATTTCTTTGGGTCCTCCAACGTGCCACGCTTGCGCCGACGGCGTTTTTCGGTGGCGCAGGTCTGTTCAAATATCAAAAGCGTAACGCCAGGCACCTCACGCAGCTCTCGTTGAACCGGATCAAGATCTTTGCGGTCATGAAAACTGATTCCAGATGGGAATTCGGATTTCTTGAACTTGCCGATGTCATCAGACACCAGCGCAATGCGCTCTACTCCCTCTGCCCGACTTGCCTGCGCAATTGCCTGGACACTGATCGGCCCATCCACGGGCTGCCCGCCCGTCATCGCAACGGCATCGTTAAACAGCACCTTGAATGTGATATTCGCCTTGGCAGCGATCGCTTGGCGGACGGCCAATGATCCCGAATGATACCACGTTCCCTCGCCAATATTTTGGAACTGGTGCCTTTTACCATTAAAGAATGACGCCGCCACCCATGGCACTCCTTCGCCGCCCATCTGGGCAAAACCGACGGTACTGCGGCCCATCCAGCTGGCCATCACGTGACACCCTATACCAGATGCCGCAGTGCTGCCTTCGGGAACTTTTGTTGAGGTGTTATGCGGGCAACCTGAGCAGAAAAAGGGCGTTCTATTCGCGCCAGGCACCGAAAGAACAGGCGGTGCGGCATGCAGGATTTCTTGCGCCCGCATACGTAATCCCAAATCCGGGAATACGTTATCCAGCCGCGCGGCAATAATGGGGACTAATTGCTTTGGCGTAAGTTCTCCAATCCAAGGGATCAGCGGCTCAAGCGCCTCGTCGTGCTTGCCAACCATCCGCTTTGGCTTGTGACCTGGCCAGTCGTAGAAGTACTCCTTGAGCTGGCTTTCAATAACTCCGCGTTTTTCTTCGATCACCAGGATTTCAGTTTTTTCCTTGACGAACTCCAACGCACTGCGTCGCGCAAGGGGCCACACCATACCCACCTTATAGACATCAATGCCCAAGGTTCGGCAGGTGTTCTCGTCCAAATCCAGCAACCGCAGCGCCTCCATTAGATCAAGATGCGCCTTGCCCGTGGTGACAAATCCGAACGACGCTTCTGACAGATCGTAAATCGCGCGATCAATGGGGTTGGCATCTACAAACGCCTCAACGGCCTGCAACTTGGCCGCGATCCGGTTTTCGATTTCAGCGGATGGCAAATCTGTTGATCTGACATGCAGACCACCAAGCGGAGGTGTGAAATCGGGTGTAACAAATGTCCGATCTGCTTTCAGATCGATTGATTGCCCAGACTCGACAGTCTCCGAGATGGCCTTGAATCCAACCCAAGCACCCGAGAACCGAGACAGGGCAAATCCGTACTCCCCAAACTCCAAAAATTCTGCAACCGAAGCAGGATTTAACGTCGGCATGAACCACGCCATAAACGCGACATCAGACTGATGCGGCATTGAAGATGATACACAGCCATGATCATCGCCAGCGACAACCAACACACCGCCTTTTTCTGACGAGCCATAGGCATTGCCGTGCTTCAGTGCATCGCCTGAGCGATCCACTCCTGGTCCTTTGCCGTACCACATCGAAAAGACGCCGCTAACGCCAGCATTTGGATCAAGCGCCACTTGCTGCGCGCCCAACACGGCCGTTGCGCCCAGATCTTCGTTAATGGCAGGCATGAATGTGATTTTGTTGGCATCCAGCCGCGACTGATTGCGCCACAGCTCGTTATCAAGCGCGCCAAGCGGGGAACCGCGATAACCGGATACAAAGCCTGCCGTGTTCATATGTTGGGCGGAATCGCGCGCGGCCTGATCCAGCATGATACGAACCAATGCCTGAGTTCCCGTTAAAAACACCCTCCCTGATTGATTGTCGTATCGATCATCAAGTGCATAAGAATGGTTGATGGCGGCCAGTTTGTTCACGGTAGCTTTCCTCACATATCTTTCGTAAGGATAGTTCAAACGGCATGGATATTTTGGTCAAAATTATTTATCTAGATCATAATTTATGGCAAAATTACTCAGCATGGGCGGCAAAAATGACAAAGTTTCTCGACACGGCTGATCGAAAAATTCTCAATCTTTTGCAGGCAAACAGTCAAATACCTAACGCCCAAATCGCCGAACAGGTCGGCCTATCAGCTTCGTCTTGTTGGCGCAAAATCAATGCCCTTGATGCGTCCGGTATCATTGAAAAATACACCGTAACTCTGAATCCGCGCCGTGCTGGCTTGGATTTTGAGGCGATTGTGCACCTGCAACTGGACAGGCACGATTCTGACGGCGTGAACGCCCTATCCGAGTTGCTAGGCGCACGCCCCGAAGTCGTTGATTGCTTTGCGACAACTGGATCCGCAGATTATCAAATGCGCGTTTTGTGCAAAGACCTAGAGACGTACAACATCTTCCTTGAAGAAGTCCTGTACCGCAATTCGTCCGTACGCAGTGCGCAGACAAATGTAGTTCTTAAGCGTATCAAAAATGGCGGCCAAATCGCACTTTGATCCAGCGCTCGTTTGCATCTCAGGATCAACGAGGCGTCCTTGGGTGATCAGCAGGCCGCCAAAATGCGGCCTGCTGAAGTAGTTTCCGTAAGTCTTACGAGTAAGGGAGCAGCTCAAATATCCAAGGTCAATCCGTCCCTTACGAGAAGAGAATGCCGCCGTTGATGTCAACACAAGTACCCGTCATGAACGCGGCCTGATCAGACGCTAGGAACGCCGTAAGATTGGCAACGTCAACAGGTACACCTTCGCGCTTAAGCGGAGTTGCATTTGCAACAAACTTGCGCACTTCGTCTTTGGTGAAAGTGTTGTGGAAATCAGTATCGATCATACCGGGGCAGATTGAATTCACACGAATTTTTGGACCAAACTCTTTAGCCAAACCGCGTGTCATTGTCATGACAGCCCCCTTGGACGCAGCATATGCAACGGCACCTGGTCCACCACCATCACGGCCCGCTTGGGACGCGAAGGAAACAATGCTGCTGCCTGCTGGCATGTGAGGTGCTGTTTCTTTGGTGATCAAGAAGAAGGATGTAACATTCAGGTCCATCACTGCGTTCCAGTGGTCGATGCCAGCTTCTGCGATTGTCTTGCGCGCAACCAAGCCACCAGTCACGTGTACCAGCACATCGATGCTTGCACCGAACTGAGACTGAGTTTCGGACACCAAGCGTGCCACGTCAGCCGCATTGGTCATATCGCCCTGCAATGCAAAGGCGTTGCCGCCCGCTGCTTTAATTTCTGCTACGGCAGATTCAGCACCAGCGCTGCTTGAATGATAGTTGATTGCGACATTGGCGCCGCCCTCGGCAAGGCGAATAGCACATGCGCGGCCGATGTCGCGACCGCCACCAGTCACAATTGCCGTTTTTCCAGTAAATTCCATTGAGAGCCCTCGAATTGCATATTTATACAGGCCCGTACTGAGCCCATTACAGGCTCAAACTGGTATGGTAGTATTCAAGCCCTGTCAATCTTGCGGCTTACTGAACTTCATTCTTCGAAGAACAGGGGATAGTTTTCGCAAGCGCTGGCCAATGTCGAATCAAGATGCCTGAGGTGAATGCGAGTCATTTCAACAGCTGTCTCTTCGTCACCCTCACACACTGCGTTGAATATGTCGGTATGACCCTCGAGGACTTCCTGTCTCCCCGCAGCGTCTGACAGTTCGAGCATGCAAACGCGATCGGTATGAGTTTTGATGTCAGCAATGGTTTTGAAAGCGAGCGAACGGTCTGCTGCAACACAGATCAGGTTGTGAAATTGATAGTCAAGTTCGTGCAGCAAATCCCCATCCCCAGCTTCCACCGCAACTTGCTGTTGGTGCAGATTCCCTTGGATCAGAGCGAGGGTTTCTTTCGTAGCTACTTTGCAGGCTACCCGCACAATCTCTACTTCAAGAGCAGCTCTGATAAACCGTGTGTTGCGCAAATCTTGATGTGATATCTTGCGAACGCGCGTCGCCCTTTGCGGCCTAATCTCCAACAAATCTAGCTCACCCAATCGCATAAACGCTTCTCGAACAGGCTGACGTGATACATTGAAGGCCTTAGACACTTCGACCTCTGAAATTTTGGATCCGGGGGGAAGCTGCAAGGAGATGATGTCGGATTTCAGTCGACGGAATATTTCTTCCGTCGTCGTAAGCCGTTTAGCGTCCTCAAATGTTTCGTGAGCGATCATTATTATTCCGATACCTTTTCGATCCGCATTCAGGTGCGAAAGCGACATGTTTGAACCAACGTTTAAAAGGAAAGCCGGTCTCCTTCAACAATTGCATTTCTAGCACATCAATCCAGACAGCAGCCCCTGTATTCCTGCTACATACAGCTATGCTATCCGCAGACGTGTCATGTCACCTTGCACAAACCTGATAACACAAAAGTACCATACTAGTCAGCATTTTTCTTGACGAACACGTCAGAGCAAGCTTATCTCACCCCAGATTTACAAAAAATCTGGACGTTTTAACGGGTTTGTTGAACGTAAACATAGATTCTGGGAGGAACTACATGGCGTTTTTTAATATTGCGACGAAGAAAGTTGTACACCTGACAATGAGCCTTGCGCTCGCGACTGTTCTGGGTGCGGCTTCGGTCACGACGGCTTCTGCCGATAGCGTGACGTTGCGCGGTGCCAGCATGTTTGACGACAACCATGCTTTCACAAAAACAATGGTCAAGTTCTCTGAACTTGTAGGCGAATACTATGACGGCGACGTAGAATTTGATCTGCGCTTGAACGGCGAATTGGGTGTAGAAAAAGACTACGTCAACTTCCTGCAGCAAGGCGTTGCGATCGATTACACGATCATGGCCCCATCCAACATGGCCAAGTTTGCCCCATCCATTCCTTTGATGGATATGCCATTCTTGTTCCGTGATCTGGACCACTGGAACACCGTTCTTTCAAGCACAGCCTTTGGACCGCTTGAAGAAGAGCTTGCCAAAAACGCGGACATCATGATCATCGGGTATACTGGTGGTGGTGTGCGCAACTTGGTTTCCAGCGCGCCTATCGGCAATCTGGACGAGCTGGCAGGTCACAAAATGCGCGTTATGGGTGCACCAATTCAGGCGCAAATCTTTTCTGCACTTACAGCTGCTCCTGCTGCGATTGCCTATAACGAAGTTTATAACGCAATCCAGTCCGGCGTTATTGCTGGCTTCGAAAACGAAGCAGCCAGCATTCAAAACCTCAAGTTCTATGAAGTTGCACCAAACGTTACACTGACCAAACACACTATCACCGTTCGTCCAATCGTGATGAGCGGCAAATCATTCCGCAAATTGCCTGCAGACCTACAGGCCGCGGTTTTGAAAGCAGGCGGCGAAGCAGGCGCATTCGGTCGTGAGCTGGAATCACGCGAAGATGGCCTGAAGCTTCAAGAAATGGTCGATGCAGGCCAAGTTAAAGTTCAGGAATTTGAAGGCCGCGAAAAGCTGCTCGAGATGGTGATCCCTGTACAAGACTCATTTGCTGCAGACATCGAAGCAACTGACCTGCTCAAAGCAGTGCGCGGCATGTAAGCTGGCGTAGGGCACCCCTAGTCTGGGGTGCCCGTTACTTTTCAGGGGCAAATGCTCCGCATCCGTAAGGCAATACCGATATGATTGGGCGTTCTCTCGAGACTTTCTGCAAAGGTCTCCGCATACTCTTGGGGTGTCTTATGGCATCTTTGGCGATTCCGGTCGGGATGCAAGTCCTGTCCCGCTACACTGGGATTATCCCCACCTACCTCTGGACCGAAGAACTCGCGACCTTCATTTTTGTGTGGGTTGTTATGATTGGCTCAATGGTTGCAGTCTGGGATGGCACGCATTTTGACGTGGTTATCACTGCTGATGCAAAACGCCCCCTACCTGTCTTTATTCAAAAGGCCGTTGTTCATTGTTCCATCGGCATCTTTGCGGTCCTGTTTGCATGGTATGGCATTGAATATGCCAAGATTGGCTCGATCCAAACCTCTGTCATGCTGCAGGCCAATCTAATCTGGATTTACATCTCTGTTCCACTTGCGGGCTTTGTCTGGGCCATTTTTAGCAGCTACCGCATGTATGAGGCATTTGCTGCCTACAAAACAAATAAAAGGGCTTCGCAATGATCATCTCTACAGGTGTCGCATGTGCCATTCTCGTTGGTGGTTTCTTGTTTTTGATTCTGATCCGCGTGCCCGTTGCATTTGCTTTGGGCATTGCGACGATACCTATTGTCATGATGGATATCCGCCTCACACCGTTCATCATTCTGGATCGCATGTTCCAGTCCTATAACTCATTTATTCTCCTTGCCGTGCCGTTCTTCCTGCTTGCTGCAAACCTGATGAACTCGGGTAAGATTACAGCAAAGCTGATTGATCTGGCGCGCGTGCTAACGGGCTGGATGCCCGGCGGTTTGGGCCATGTGAACGTTGCTGTTTCCATGCTGTTTGCAGGCATTTCCGGATCTTCCACTGCGGACGCGGCTGGGTGTGGCAAAATCCTAATCCCAGCGATGGTAAAAGAAGGGTATGACACCCGCTTTGCCATTGCGATCACCGCATGTTCATCCGTGATGGGCGTCATTATTCCGCCTAGCATTTTGATGGTTGTCTGGGGTGGCGTGATGCAAATGTCTGTTGGTGCGCTGTTCTTAGCAGGTGCCATTCCTGGCCTGATGATTGGCTTTGCCCTTATGGCAACGGTCTATGGTTATGCAAAGGTCTACAACTACCCCATCGCATTAAAACCCACCCTACCCGAGTTCTGGAGCGCCTTTAAAGGTGCCGGTCTGGCTCTGTTGACGCCGATCCTCGTAATTGGTGGTATCGTTGGTGGCATCGTGACCCCAACAGAAAGCGCGATCATCGCTGCGGCTTATGCGCTTATCCTCGGTGTGTTCGTTTACCGCACGGTCACGATAAAGGACCTCGGCGGTATCTTTTATGATACGGGCCGCTTTGCCTCGATCTCATTGTTCGCCATCGGAACCGCATCTGCATTTGGTTGGATGCTGGCATTCTATGACGTGCCGCGTCTGATAGTAGAAACCATGACAGCAAGCGAATTTGGCGTCATTGGCACGTCCTTGGTGATTGCTGCGCTGTTCCTGTTCTTCGGTCTGTTCATTGATGCTATCCCAACGATCATCATCCTTGGCACGGTATTGCTGCCTGTTGCGACTGCTGCTGGGATTCATCCTGTTGCCTTTGCGATCATCGGGATCATTTCATTGGCCTTTGGTCTGGTGACACCGCCTTACGGCCTCTGCCTCCTGATCTCTGCAGCCATTGGCGGAATGAACGTCGTCAGCGTGATGCGAGATGTTTGCATCATCCTGGCACCGATGCTGTTGATCCTGATCCTCATCATCATCTTCCCAGAGATCGCTCTATGGTTGCCGCGTACACTTATGCCGATGACATTCAAATGATCACTTCGGGAACAAGAAAGGTGCAACCATGAAGGCTGCATGGCGCTGGTTTGGACCAGATGATCCGATCACATTGGCCCAAATCCGGCAGACAGGCGCGACAAGTATCGTCACTGCCTTGCACGACTTTGGCCCCGGCGAAGTCTGGCCTGCACGCGACATCAATCGCATCAGTGAGATGATTACCGACAGTGGCCTTACGTGGGACGTCTGCGAGTCCATCTGGATGCCTGACGCAATCAAACTGAAAGGGACCGAGGCCACTGGCGAAGTTGACGCATGGATCAAGACCATGTGCAATCTTGCTAAAGCAGGCGTCAAAACCATCTGTTACAACTTTATGCCCCTGCTAGATTGGACCCGCACCGACCTGAACCATCACATCCAAGGTCGCGGCCATGCCCTGCGCTTTGATATGATTGATTTCATTGTCTTTGACGTTCATGTTCTCAAGCGCCCCGATGCAAGTGCCACCTACCCTGCCGACCTTATAGCGTTGGCAGACATCGAATTTGCAACGATGTCACCTGCGCAACAGACCACATTAACGCGCAACATTATCGCAGGCCTACCGGGCAGCGGCAGCGGCTTTACCCTCGATCAACTTCGCGATGGGATTGCCAGCTTCGCAAAGCTCTCCCATGCTGGGCTTCGTGAAAATCTAGAGTCTTTTTTGGCGGCGGTCATGCCCATCGCCGAAGAGTTGGGAGTGTGCCTTGCGATACATCCTGATGATCCGCCCATGCCGCTGTTTGGATTGCCGCGCTGTGTCTCAACAGCAGATGATCTGCGCTTTGTGCTTGATAGCTACCCTACCTCCGCAAACGGACTAACCTTTTGCACGGGCTCCTTAGGTGCACGATCTGACAATGATCTTCCAAAGATGGCCCGCGAATTCGGCGACCGCATCCATTTCGCCCATCTACGTAATGTGAAACGTGAAAGCGATGGCAGTTTTCATGAGGCTGCGGTTTTTGAAGGCAGCACTCAGATGGTGGACGTCGTCAAAGAACTGATGGCTACGGAACTGAATAACAACACCTCTGACCTTCCCTTTCGCCCAGATCATGGTCACCTCCTTGACTTCGAAGGTGATCAAAAGAGCAATCCGGGGTATTCCTATCTTGGCCGCCTCAAGGGGTTGGCCGAGCTTAACGGTGTGATTACGGCGCTTGCCTCACAATCCAAATGAAACACGACTTCTGAAAGAGCTGACATGACTTCAATTTTAGGCATCGGAGAATGCATGGTAGAACTGTCCTCGGCGGGGGCTGGGCTTTGGCGGCAAGGATTTTCCGGCGATGTATTTAACGCGCTATGGTACGCTCGGGCCATCATGCCTGATAACTGCTCAGTGGCATTTCACACCGCACTAGGCACCGACCCGCTTTCAGATCAACTGATCGACTTTGCGCAAAGCGCTGGCATAAATTGCGACAACACTCCGCGCTTTGCGGACCGCAGGCCCGGTCTGTATTCAATACACCTCAACGACGGCGAAAGAAGCTTTACCTATTGGCGGGATACATCCGCCGCCCGGGTCATGATGAACGATGCCCAAGCACTGTGGGATAAGATCGAAAATGCGGACATCATCTATTTCAGCGGGATCACCTTGGCCATCCTACCAGAGGAAGACTGCCAGCTGCTGTTAGACAATCTAAGGCCACGCAAAAAATCAACAACCAACATCGTATTCGACCCAAATATCCGGCCCCACCTGTGGCAGGATAAAGAGCGCATGCGCGCAGTGATCAGCCAAGCAGCGGCGCTGTCGGATATCGTCTTGCCCAGTTTCGATGATGAGATCAACACATTCGGTGACGCTGATCCAGAAGTCACGGCACGCCGGTATGAAGGGCTGGGTGCAGGGCATGTTGTCGTTAAGAACGGACCGAAAAATACAGTTCACCTTCAAGATGGTGAGCTTACAGAGTTTCCCGTTGCCGCAATTGATAACGTCGTCGACACAACCGCTGCGGGTGACTCCTTTAACGGCGCATATTTAGCTGCACTTCTAGGCGGGAAACAAACGCCTGACGCGATCCTTGTGGCCCAGCAATGCGCGGCTCAGGTTATCAAAACAAAAGGGGCTTTGGTTCCCTTCTCCGAGCTAATCTCCTCCTAATCCTTATGCCTATTTACGTAGATGATACGTAAACCAACTGTGTACTCAGCGTAAAGTGTTCCAACATCGGGCACTTTACGCATCTAAAAAGAGATTTTAAATTGCACATTACGTAGCGGATTCTCTTCATGTTTGCCTCGCATTACGCACGTCATAGTAGTATTTACCATCATGTGAACACGATGGGTGATCTCATGAACCAGCTCTATATCGCAGACGATAATACCGATTTTGCAAAATATGTGGCCAGAGTAGCCAGCAGTGGCGGCTGGGAGGTCGAAACGTGCGAAAATGGTCGTGCTCTGTTGGAGAGGTTAGCAACAGGCGACGGTCCTGCGTTCTTGTTAATTGATATTAACATGCCTGAAATGGACGGAATTGAAGCGATTGAGGGTTTAGCCGAGCTTGACCGACCTCTTAGGCTACGGTTCATCACTGGTGGGACTGATGCAGCAATTTTGGCAGCCAAGATGATTGCTCAAGCACGAAACCTGACTGTTGGCCGTAATGTCTACAAGCCGATTGGGAAACAAGACCTGACGACGTTGCTGCATGAGGAAGCCGAGGCACTAGAGGCTCTCTAGACCCTGACTGCACCCTCAAATCATCGACATCTAATGGGCTACCCGTCTAGAGATCTCGATACGGCCGCCAATAACTCGGCACGTCTGACAGGCTTCATAAGACGGATGTCTTCTGGACGAATGCCCTTATCTCGAAATGCTTCTTCATTCGCATATCCCGACATAAATATCACGCTGAGGTCGGGCGCATGTTCGCGCAAAATCTCGCTAAGCGTTGTGCCCTGTAGGGCCCCTGGCATCACAATATCCGTCAGCAGCAAATCAAAGTCAGGGGAGGTTTCAAAAATGGTCCTCGCCTCATCCCCAGTAGTAGCCGAAGTCACATCATATCCCACCTTGTCCAATGTTGCGACGATTACAGCTAGAACAGGGCTTTCATCTTCAACAACCAGAACGCGGCGTCCATTCGCCAACCCGTTTTCAGGGGCCATCTGCCCGCGCGGTTTGACTTCTAATTTTTCCGTTAGAGCCTTAAAATACAAGTTAAAGCTTGTCCCGACTCCAAGATCCGAGGAGACATGAACGGTTCCCCCTGATTGCAGCATAAAACCCTGCACCATAGACAAGCCCAACCCCGATCCTTTGCCCGTCGGTTTGGTCGAAAAGAACGGTTCGAATATCTGCAAGAGAGTAGGTGACGAAATACCTTCCCCCGTATCACTGACCGCCAGCATCACATATCTACCCGGCTCCAGCCGTTCCTTTCGATTATCGCTAAAGGCCCTATCGACTTGAACGTTTGCTGTTTCCAAAGACAACGTGCCACCATTCGGCATGGCATCACGCGCATTCAATATCAAATTCAACAGCGCGCTTTCAGTTGAACTTGGATCAGCCTCAAACTTCCACAACCCTGTGAAAAGAGTGGTCTCTACCGAGATGCTCGCGGGCAGTGTGCGGCCAGCCCAGTTGCGGGTTTCATTCACCAACTGGTTAAGATTCACCACTTCAGGAGACAGCCGCGCCTTGCGAGCAAAGGCCAGCATGTTGCGGGTTAGATCAGCACCACGTTTGGTGGCCTGAATACCCGCATCGATCATGCTTAGGTGATCTTCGCTTGTCATATCATCCCGCAAAAGCTCCAGATTACCCATGATGACCGCTAGAAGGTTATTGAAATCATGTGCCACACCTCCCGTCAGCTGACCGATGCTTTCATGCTTTTGCGCCCGATGAGCGACTTCTCTTTGCTCTTCCAACTGTGTTTGGGTTTCTACTTCCGCAGTCACGTCAAGGACGAACCCGTCTATATGCACACCCCCATCTTCCACCTTGGAAGCCCCTGTAAGGGTTTCCAACCACTTGAGCTCTCCGGTTTTGGTTGTAATTTGGAACCGTCTTTTGAACGTACCAAGTCCGCGCGCAGTATCAGACAGCTTCTTGATCATGTCTTCTCTGTCATCGGGATCATGCGCTGATATCAACAGATTTGGATCCGTGTATATCTCTTTGGGTGTGTACCCCCAGATCGCCTCTGATTGAGAACTGATATAGATAATGTCAGGGCTTTCAAGATTAGTCATGTCCAAGCTCATCGTTGCACCTGGAAGCCGCGCGATAATACGCTCCAAACGAGATTCAGCGATCTCGCGTTGTTTTAATGCCTGGTTTTGCTCAGTGATATTGCGGGCGACAAGAACAATCTCGTCGTGATTACGAATGCGGCAGATGCGTGCCTCAAACTCCTGAATCGTTCCTGACACCTCAAATGCACTTTCCCAAGTTATCATCTCACGGGTTTTAAGATGCTCCTTGAGTTTTTCGTCAAACAGCTTGCCCGCGTCCAAAGGCAACATTGCCGACATTTTGCGGCCAATAAGCCTTTGGGGGCGCAGGAACTGATCCGTCAGCAGGGATCTGCGGCATTCCATAATCGTGCCCTCTCGGTCGAGACGAAAATAAGAATCGGGCAACGCATCAATCAGTGCGGCCATCTCTTTGGATTTGGTATCTCGCTCTTCTTCTACTCTCAGTCGCTTCAAAGAAATATTCCTGAAACTTTGCATGATACCCTGAAAATCCTGAACCTGCTTATCATCTGCGTCTTGTTCCTCACGTCTTGATAACGCTCCCCCATGTTCCATCCTTTGGATTTCGCGGTTCATCGCTCGAATAGGGTTAAACACGCTTACTTCCATCAGACGTGCAGCAATAAACCAGCCTGCGGCCAACACCGCACCTAGGCCAAGCAGGTAGTTCGTCAAACGTCGATTGGCCGCTTGAATACCCATATCCACTGGCACACCAAGACTCATGTAAACTTTATTGTGCAAGTTCCCATCGGTCAGCATGCTCTGCCGAAACAGACGGCGCACATCGTCATGTTTTGAAACGAGCTCTTGCTCATCAGTTTCGACACTATCTGAGGCCAACCCAACATGAGTCAGAGATTTTCCGATCAGACTTCCGTCATAAGGATAGGTCGCCATGATATTATGACCACTATCTACGATGTACGCCACCGTACCTTCCGGCAGGTCCGCCATTTCAAGCTTTGAACTCCACCAATCCAACGAAAGTGCCGCAACAACGGCTCCAATCGGTGCCGTTTGGCTGGCTCCTTCATAAACAGGATATGCAAAATTAATGCTGGTAACCTGCGCTGCACGGTCCAATTGAAATGTCCCGATGGAAAAGGTCTGCTGCTCAATCGCTTTGCGAAAATAAGGCCGATCCGCAACGTTTACAGCCCCCGCAAGCGGCATGGCACTGCACAGCAGCTTTCCGTCTCGCAGTGGAACGCCTAGATTAACATATTTGGGTGTCAGTGACCGTGTTTGTGTCAAAAACATGCTACAATGTGGGTCTGCAGGATCAAGAATGGCGGGCACGTGCGACAAGTTTATTAAGAAACGGCGTGTATCCTCAATTAGCTCAGCTTGGGTGATGATCACATCCTCAACGGTGCGCTGTGCGATCAACCTGTACTCGTCAATTCGGCGTTTTCGTTCCTGCAAATTTAACACCACAATCATAATGACCGCTGGCAATGCGACGAGCAGGAACAACAATTGCAGACGGAAACGGAGAGACCTTAATACTTCAGGTAATTTCACAGTAAACGGAACATCGTCTAATTGCCGCACTTCAAATGTCATAATAAATTCCGCTCTTAATATTATGGACAGAATATCACAAAGGGATGTCTTTGCATTAAGCTAAATTATACTAAAGAAAATTTAGCATAAAGGTGAGGCCTTAATCAAAAAGCCTACTGCTTCAAATTGAAAACTCACACAAAATTGTATCCAGACTAAAAAGCGACATTATCAACTAGATATGATTAAATTCGCCGGCAATCCTTGGGCCAGCATCAATTCAGCATTTGGCAAATCATTCTTTGCGACCCGCAATACAGCTTCTTCTTCGCTATGTTCGTGGCGCATCCAGCGTTCGATTAATCGCATTTTCAGAATATCAATGGGCACCTGAATCTGAATACTGAAATCCCACATCATCGCCAATTCGTTCCAAGGAGCGACATTTAGAAGCAGATAATTCCCTTCGACTAAAATTGTTGTGTCAGATGCTGCTACGTTACCGCCCCGTTCAATCACACAGTCATTTGTTCGATCAAATGTTGGGAAAGGGACCTCACCCTGCTGCTTCAACGCGTGAATAACATTGGCAAAGCCAGCCACATCGAATGTTTGCGGCGCCCCTTTGCGTGACAACAGGTTGTGCCGTTCCAAGTCATCATTGCTGCGGTGGAATCCATCCATGGGAACCACACAAGCATGAGACATCTCCTTCGAAAGCGTTGCAGAAAGCGTCGATTTTCCGCTAGCCGGCGGGCCTGCAATTGCGATAATCCTGCGCCCGTTTGTAAGAGGGACAGCAGAAATACGTTCGATAATCTGTTTTGTGTCGGTCATAGTTTTTGATTGTGTCCGATAGCTGCTCAAATTCGTGAAACCTGCGTATCACAATTGCGGCTCACGACATCTTGCAAACGTTGCGCACTTACCATTTTTCAGGCTGCACTTCAAAAAAATGGCACAACCCTCATAACGCCTAATTATCCACCACAACAAACAGACCTGCCTACAAAACAAGCGCGCCGCCGAAAAATTCCACACAAAAGCCTCAGCTGAATTCTCCGCCAACGCGACCTCCACTAGATGACAACCATGAACTCAGACATGCGCATCCTCGTCGTAGAGGCCGATACAGAAAAGGCCCAACACATCATTGACGCTCTCTCAGAGGCGGGGTGGCTGGATGTGCAAGCTTTGTCAAAAATCTCATCTCTAGAAAATTCAATCGAGAGCTTCGATCCCGATATCGTTCTGATCGATATGGAGAACCCCGACCGGGACACATTGGAACACATCAGCATGGTGTCGGATACGCAGTCACGCACCGTTGCGATGTTTGTTGATCAATCCGATACCGATCTAACCCGTGCGGCCATGAATGCAGGCGTGAGTGCGTATGTCGTTGACGGCCTAAAAATGAACCGCATTAAGCCTGTGCTTGAAACAGCGATTGCGCGGTTCCAGATCATGCGCCAGATGCGTTCGGAACTGGATGCCGCTAAGCAGGCCCTGACAGATCGTAAAACCATCGATCGCGCCAAAGGCATCTTAATGCGGCAGCGCTCTATGTCAGAGGATGCTGCTTACAAACTCCTTCGTAAGGCGGCGATGGATCAAGGCCGCAAGGTGATTGACGTCGCCCAAGCGCTGGTCACAGCCGCGGACCTGCTCATATGAGCCGACAAATTTTGAATTGCGGCTATGTCCCGCTCGTCGATTGCGCGCCCCTTATCATCGCCAAAGAACTTGGCTTTGCGCAGGAAGAGGGGATCGAACTAAATCTAATGCGTCAGCCATCATGGTCTGCTCTGCGGGATATGTTGGCGTTGGGGCATTTAGATGCCGCACAGATGTTGTCCCCTATGCCGGTTGCAATGTCTTTGGGCATGGGCGGACTGAGCGCGCAAATTGACAGCCTCATGGTCTTGTCCGTCAATGGAACTGTCTTTGGCGTATCCAAAGAAACCGCCCGGGAATTGGGATCACTTCCATTTGGAGATGCAACCACATTACTAAAAGCCCTAGGCAAACTGAACAAGCGCCCGATCCGCATTGGCGTGCCCTTCCCGTTTTCCATGCATCGGTTGTTGCTGTCTTATTGGACACAGACACTTCCTGACCTTGCAGTTGAAACAGTAACTGTGCCGCCACCCCGCATGGCAGACGCCGTGAGTGATGGCCACGTTGACGCCTTTTGGGTTGGGGAGCCTTGGGGAAGCGCAATCGTACAACGCGATGCTGGCCATATTCTAATGACAGGACTGGATGTTTGGGGGTTTGCGCCAGAAAAAGTACTGGCCGCTCGTCATGACTGGACCGAAGATAACCCCACAAAGACCCGTGGCCTAATGCGCGCTATCTATCAAGCAGCCCGCTGGTTGGACGATGAAAATAACAAACCACTCGCCGTTGAGATTTTGGCGCGCAGCGAACATCTGAATTTATCTCCCGATGTGATTGATCCCGCCCTCACAGGCCATCTTACCCCCAGCGCCGACGGCTCACCCATCACCGTAAGCCGCTTCTTGGTCTTTCATGATCACTCGGCCTCATTCCCATGGCGCAGTCAGGCGGCATGGATCGCCGCGCAACTAGGTGCCGATCCAACAGGCATCGAGCGCGCCAAGCAGTGTTGGCGAGCCGATCTGTACCGTCAAAACCTAAGTTCAATCGGCGCTGACCTCCCGCTTGCATCCGAAAAAATCGAAGGTGCGGTTAACGAAATGACCACCGCGCCCTCTTCACGGGGCCATATGATTCTTGCACCAAATGCATTCTTTGACGGCAGAACGTATGATTTCGCGGCCAAGAAAGATGAATAAAAAGGCACTTTCGTGCTGCGGCGCAAAATTCAATGCGGCAGCGCAGAAAAACCTTGAGATCATGCCTCATTCGTTAAATCTTTGACCCATAACTAGGGCACCGTCGCCCGACACTCTGCTTGCCAATGAAGGTGAGCAATTTCCAAGAGCAAAGCCGCTCGCAATGACCACGGACCTCCTCCCCCGTGTAAATTGCGTGCGGCTTTTTTCATTTTGCTGGCCCTCCAGCCTAGACAAAGGATACATTCCATGAAGAAGACACTGCCTACCTTCCTCACCGCCGTTAGCTTGATGGCGACTAGTGCATATGCGCAGACGCTTGATCTGGAAAAAGACGAACTAAAATTTGGCTTTATCAAACTAACAGACATGGCCCCGTTGGCCGTGGCCTATGAAAATGGGTACTTTGAGGATGAGGGATTGTTCGTCACGCTAGAAGCGCAGGCGAATTGGAAAGTTTTGCTTGATGGTGTCATCGACGGCGAACTGGACGGCGCGCACATGCTAGCGGGTCAGCCCTTGGCCGCGACCATCGGCTACGGCACCAAGGCCCACATCATCACACCTTTCTCAATGGACTTGAATGGTAACGCGATCACTGTCTCAAACGACGTTTGGGATCAGATGAAGCCACACATCCCGAAAATGGCAGATGGCCGCCCGCAACACCCTATTAGTGCCAGCGCCCTTGCCCCTGTCGTCGAAGATTACAAAGACAAAGGCGTCGCCTTTAACATGGGCATGGTTTTCCCTGTCTCTACTCACAACTATGAACTTCGCTATTGGCTTGCCGCTGGTGGTTTGGAGCCGGGTTATTACTCACCCCAAGATATCTCGGGCCAGATCGGCGCGGATGTGTTCTTGTCTGTAACCCCTCCTCCGCAGATGCCTGCGACAATGGAAGCGGGAACCATCTTTGGCTATTGCGTGGGCGAGCCATGGAATCAACAGGCCGTTTTCAAAGGCATTGGCGTACCGGTCATCACCGACTACCAGCTGTGGAAAAACAACCCCGAGAAAGTCTTTGGTCTTTCCAAGGAATTCGCTGACGCCAACCCGAATACAACGCTGGCCCTGACCAAAGCACTGATCCGCGCAGCAATATGGCTGGACGAAAACGAAAACTCCAACCGTGAAGAAGCTGTCGAAATCCTGTCCCGCTCAGAATATGTGGGGGCGGATGCCGAGGTCATTGCCAATTCGATGACAGGCACGTTCGAGTTTGAAAAAGGCGACAAGCGCGAGATCCCTGATTTCAACGTGTTCTTTCGTTACAACGCAACCTACCCGTTTTACTCAGACGCTATCTGGTACCTTACCCAAATGCGCCGTTGGGGTCAGATTGCCGAGCCGAAGTCAGACGAGTGGTTCATTGATACCGCCAAGGAAGTCTACCGCCCAGACATCTACCTGCAAGCAGCCCGCATGTTGGTGGACGAAGACATGGCCAATGAAGTCGACTTCCCTTGGGATAGCGATGGTTTCAAAGCACCTACACCTGAAACCGATACGATTGATGGCATCCCCTACGATGGCAGCGCGCCCAACGCATACCTCGAAAGCCTGCCAATCGGCCTGAAAGGTCAGCAGATCATCGAAAATAACGAGATCAAAGGCTAAGCCTCTTTCCCCTCGCGGCATCAATTGCGGGGGGACCTTCTCCATTTAGACGACCATAGGAATCCAGACATGTCCGTAACCGATCCAGATACCCTTAGCGCCGATATAAAGCGCGCAAAGCTATTCACCCGCATCAACCGTGCCGACAACTGGTTTCAGGTTCTTGGTCTGGCATGGATGACACCAATCCTCAAAGCTGCTGCAGGGGACAATCCACGCGCCCAGATGGGCGAAATTTGGCGACTTCTGGGTGTTCCTTTACTCGCCATTGCGATCTTCTTATTTGCTTGGGGCACGCTAGCACCCAAAGTTCAAACATCCCTTGGCGCTGTCCCCGGCCCTGCCGCTGTATGGGAGCAAGCAATCAGTCTAAACGCCGAGGCCGTCCGCACACGTGAAAAAGAGGCCGCCTTTTACGATCGCCAAGATACGCGCAATGCCAAACTGATCGCAGAAGGCAAAGAAGATAAAGTGAAACAGCGCGCCTACACGGGCAAACCAACCTATTACGCACAAATCTGGACATCGATTAAAACCGTATTCTTTGGCTTTATCATCGCGTCGATAATCGCAATTCCGCTGGGCATTGCCGCCGGCCTGTCCAAGACCGCAAATGCCGCGATAAACCCTCTTATCCAAATTTTCAAACCCGTATCCCCGCTTGCATGGCTGCCGATTGTAACGATGATCGTGTCGGCCGTTTACGCCAGCAATGACGGTATGTTCTCCAAGTCATTCCTCGTTTCTGCAATCACGGTGACGCTCTGCTCACTCTGGCCCACGTTGATCAACACCGCCCTTGGCGTTGCCAGCATCGACAAAGACCTCGTTTCGGTCAGCCGTGTTCTGAAAATGAATACATGGACCAAGATCACCAAACTGGTGCTACCTTCTGCCCTGCCGCTGATTTTCACTGGTTTGCGCCTATCCTTGGGTGTTGGATGGATGGTTCTGATCGCCGCAGAAATGCTGGCCCAAAACCCCGGCCTTGGAAAATTTGTCTGGGATGAATTCCAGAACGGCTCCAGCCAATCCTTGGCCAAGATCATGGTCGCAGTGTTTACCATCGGGATCATCGGCTTCTTGTTGGACCGCGTTATGTTTGCGCTTCAATCCATGTTCACCTTCACAGCGGATCGGTGATCGATATGAGCATCCTATCATTCAAAAACGTAAACAAAGGTTTCGGGGTAGGCATTCACCGCGCCGAAGTCCTCAAAGACATCAACCTAGAAGTAAAGGAAGGTGAGTTTCTTGCGATCCTCGGGTTTTCTGGCACAGGCAAATCAACGCTGATGAACCTTGTCGCAGGACTGGAGAAGCCCGACAGCGGCACCCTAACCTACCGCGGCAAACCCATCACAGAACCCGGACCAGAGCGGGGTCTGATCTTTCAAAGCTATTCGCTGATGCCCTGGCTCACGGTTGGGGGCAATGTGGGACTTGCGGTGGATGCTGTATTCCCAAAACTGTCAAAGGCAGAACGCCAGGCAAAGATCGATCATTACGTTTCAATGGTTGGTCTGTCGCACGCAACGGCGCGCCGCCCTGCCGAACTATCTGGCGGTATGCGCCAACGTGTTTCTGTAGCCCGTGCCCTTGCCATGAACCCCGAAATGCTGCTGCTGGATGAGCCGCTCTCGGCTCTGGATGCATTGACCCGTGCGAACCTTGCCGATGAAATTTTGGAAATCTGGGAAGAAGACAAGAAGACCTGCATCCTGATCACAAATGATGTGGACGAAGCGATCCTGCTGGCTGACCGCATTGTGCCACTGAACCCTGATGGCACGTTAGCGGACCCTATTGTCGTCAACATCCCGCGCCCGCGTGACAGGATGGCCATGAACAACGATGAGGGTTTCAAAAAACTGCGCGCGCAGGTGACGAACTACCTCATGGATGTTGGTATCGAGGCTAAGACCGAAGAGACAAAAACACTCCCCACAGTCACACCGATCCACAGCGTACCCAAGGCCGTGGCCGAGGCACAAAAAGGAGCCATTGAAGAGCGCTTCCTTAATTTCTCACAACTCCACAAGGTTTACCCAACGCCCAAAGGGCCACTAACGGTTGTAGAGAACTTTGATCTGAAGGTGAACAAGGGTGAGTTCATTTCACTTATTGGTCACTCCGGCTGTGGAAAATCAACCGTACTTACAATGGCGGCGGGCCTTAACCCGATCTCAAAAGGTGCGATCCGGCTGGATGGGTGGAACGTTGAAGGTGCAGATCCTGAACGCGCCGTTGTTTTCCAATCTCCCAACCTGTTCCCGTGGCTCACCGCAAAAGAGAACGTGGCCATCGGTGTGGACAAGGTTTACCCGAAAGCAAGCCAAGCCGAGCGCCAAGACGTGATTGAATATTACCTCGAACGCGTCGGATTGGCTGACAGCATGAATAAAGGTGCCGCGTCCCTGTCCAACGGGATGAAACAACGGGTTGGAATTGCCCGCGCCTTTGCCCTCTCACCCAAACTGTTGTTGTTGGATGAGCCGTTCGGCATGCTTGACAGTCTCACCCGTTGGGAACTGCAAGAGGTCCTGATGGAAGTATGGTCACGCACCAAGGTGACCGCCATCTGCGTCACTCACGATGTGGATGAGGCGATCTTACTAGCAGATCGTGTGGTGATGATGACCAATGGTCCGCAAGCGACAATTGGCAAAATCACTGACGTCAAACTGCCACGCCCGCGCACCCGCAAGGCCTTACTCGAGCACCCTGATTACTACACCTACCGTCAGGAGGTTCTCGATTTCCTTGAAGAATACGAGCACGGCAATCGGTCCAAAACGGCGGCAAAGCCCGTCAAAAAATCCATAGCAGCGGAGTAGCACGATGAAACAGAAACTGATCATCATTGGCGCAGGTATGGCAACGGGCCGCGCACTAGAAACATTGTTAGAAACCGCGCCCGATGCCTATGAAGTGACCCTCTTCAACGCAGAGCCACGTGGAAACTATAATCGCATTATGCTGTCACCCGTTTTGTCGGGCGACAAAACCTATGCCGAAATCGAAACCCATTCGCCTGAATGGTATGCTCAGAATGGCATCAACTGTCGCTTTGGCGAAAAGATTGCCAGCATCGACCGCCAAGCAAAAACCGTTACTTCGCAGAATGGAGACGTCCTTCCCTACGACAAACTGATGTTTGGCACCGGCTCCAACCCGTTTATCATCCCACTGCCTGGTCACGATCTTGAAGGTGTAATAGCCTACCGCGATCTGGAAGATACCGAACGGATGATGGGCCTCGGCGAGGGCAACAGCTGTGTTGTGATCGGTGGCGGCTTGCTAGGTCTTGAGGCTGCAGCGGGCATGGCTGCGCGCGGCGTTAACGTGACTGTTGTTCACATCATGGGCCACCTGATGGAGCGCCAACTGGACGAAGCTGCAGGCTATTTGCTTCGCAAAGCGTTGGTAGACAAAGGCATCACAATCAAATGCTCTGCCAACTCAAAAGAAATCCTCGGCAAAGACGGCCATGTGCGCGCCTTACTTCTGGATGACGGAACCGAACTGCCCTGTGATCTGCTGGTAATGGCCGTTGGCATTCGCCCCAATGTCGGATTGGCCAAGGAAGCGGGCCTTGCCGTGGGACGCGGCATCCATGTGGACGATCAGATGCTCACTTCAGACGAAGACGTCCTCGCGGTGGGTGAATGCGTCGAGCATGATGGCGCAATTTTTGGCCTTGTGGCACCATTATATGACCAAGCAAAAGTAGCCGCAAAAACCCTGCTGGGTGAAACAGCTAACTTTGTACAAAAAGAGCTATCTACCAAATTAAAAGTCACGGGTTGTGATTTGTTTAGTGCAGGCGATTTTTCAGATGGCGAGGGCCGCGAAGACATCGTGTTCCGCGATCCTGCGCGTGGCGTTTACCGCCGCTTGGTCATCGAGAACAACGTCATCATTGGCGCGGTCATGTACGGTGACACCGCCGACAGCAACTGGTTCTTTGGCCTGATCCGCGACAAGACCGACATCCGCGACATGCGCGACACACTCATTTTCGGCCCTGCGTTTCAGGGGGGTGCCCCCCTGGACCCGTTGGCAGCCGTTGCAGCCTTACCGCGTGATGCGGAAATCTGTGGCTGCAACGGCATTTGCAAAGGAACCATCGAGGATGCCATCGCGGCAGGCGCAACCGATCTAAGCGCGATCAAAGCCACCACAAAAGCGTCAGCATCTTGCGGTACCTGCACAGGATTGGTTGAACAGGTATTGGCCGTCACATTAGGCGACGATTTTGTCATTCCAGCCGCCGCGTCGATCTGTGGGTGTACCGATATGACCCACGAAGACGTGCGCCGGATGATTAAGTCTCAAAAGTTAACGTCGATGCCTGCCGTCTGGCAGGAATGTGGATGGAAGACCTCCTGTGGCTGTCACGTATGCCGCCCAGCGCTTAACTTTTACCTACTGGCCGACTGGCCGCTGGAGTATAAGGATGATCCCCAAAGCCGTTTCATTAACGAACGCAAACATGCCAACATCCAAAAAGACGGCACATTCAGTGTCGTTCCACGCATGTGGGGCGGCATCACCACGCCAGATGAATTGCGCGCGATTGCGAATGCAGCAGATAAATACAAAGTACCAACTGTGAAAGTCACAGGCGGGCAGCGGATCGATCTGTTGGGCGTAAAGGGTGAAGACCTGCCTGCGATTTGGTCTGATCTGAACGCCGCTGGCATGGTTTCCGGCCACGCCTATTCAAAAGGTCTGCGCACCGTAAAAACCTGCGTTGGCACAGATCACTGCCGCTTTGGCACCCAAGACAGCACCGGCCTTGGTATCAAGCTAGAGAAAACTCTGTGGGGATCATGGACACCGCACAAACTCAAACTTGCTGTCTCGGGGTGCCCGCGCAATTGTTCGGAAGCCACGTGCAAGGACATCGGCATCATTTGCGTTGACAGCGGGTATCAAATTTCGATCGGTGGTGCGGCTGGTATGGACCTGCGTGAAACCGAATTGTTGGTCCAAGTGCCCAGCGAAGAAGAGGCCATGGAGGTTATCATGGCCGTCACGCAGGCCTATCGCGAAAACGCCCGCTATCTCGACCGCATCTATAAGTGGATGAACAAGGTTGGCCTTGACTGGATCAAGGAAAAGGTCGTTGAGGACAAAGCAGAGCGTGCCGCGCTTGTTGAGCGGTTCGAGCTAAGTCAAAGCATCTTCCGCCGTGACCCATGGGCAGATCATGCGCTTGAAAAGGCACAAACCTACAAGCCACTCGCAAACCTATCCTTGGAGGCAGCAGAATGAGTAATTGGATCAACATCGCGGCATTGGATGACATTCCTGTTCGCGGCGCGCGCATTGTAAAAACCCATGTCGGATGCGTTGCTGTGTTTCGCACAGGCGCGGACGAGGTGTTTGCCATCAATGATGCCTGCCCTCACAAAGCAGGGCCGCTATCAGAGGGGATCGTACACGGGAAATCCGTAACATGCCCATTGCACAACTGGGTGATTTCACTTGAGACCGGAGAGGCGCAAGGCGAGGACAGCGGCCAAGTCCCCACCTATCCTACACGCATCGAAGACGGCCGCATCTTCCTTGACGGATCAACAATTGCTGCGCGTTCCGCCGCATGACCCTAACCCGTACAACCTGTCCCTATTGCGGTGTCGGCTGCGGTGTTCTTGCGAATGCAGATGGCACGGTCAAAGGTGATCCCGAACATCCAGCGAACTTTGGCAGGTTGTGCTCAAAAGGATCAGCCTTGGGTGAAACCATTGACCTAGACGGGCGCCTGCTGCACCCGCAGGTCAATGGCGCGCACGCCGAATGGGATGTCGCACTTGATTTGGTTGCAAAAAAGTTCAGCGACGCAGTGCGCGAACACGGCCCTGACAGCGTCGCGTTTTACCTGTCTGCGCAATTGCTGACCGAAGATTACTACGTTGCGAACAAGCTGATGAAAGGGTTCATCGGCGCGGCGAACATCGACACCAATTCGCGGCTGTGCATGGCATCGTCTGTTGCTGGTCATAAACGCGCGTTTGGCACAGATACTGTTCCCGGTACCTATACTGACCTTGAAGAAGCTGACCTAATTGTTTTGGTCGGTTCCAACCTTGCATGGTGCCACCCAGTACTGCACCAGCGCATCGCAAGCGCAAAAGACGCACGGCCCAATATGCGGATCGTCAACATTGATCCACGCAAGACCGCAACCAGTGATCTGGCCGATACACATCTTAGCATTGTGCCGGACGGTGACATCGCCTTGTTCAACGGCCTACTTACACATATCGCCGGAACTGGCGCTATTGATGCGCAATACGCCGCCCAGCACGTAAACGGCCTGCATGACGCGATTGAGGCAGCTCGGGCCAGCGACCCATTACAAACAGGTCTGTCCCAAACAGAGCTAACAGAATTCTACACCCTTTGGACTGGCACCAAAAAAGTCGTCACCGTCTATTCCCAAGGTGTGAACCAATCTCAATGCGGCACCGATAAGGTCAACGCGATCCTAAACTGTCACCTTGCTACAGGGCGCATCGGCAAACCCGGATGCGGTCCGTTTTCTGTCACAGGTCAGCCTAACGCAATGGGCGGGCGTGAAGTAGGCGGGTTGGCGAATATGTTGGCCAACCATCTTGAACTTGATAATCCGGATCACCGCGCCTCTGTGCAAGATTTCTGGGATAGCCCCACCATTTGCACCACCGCTGGCCTCAAGGCCGTCGATCTGTTTGATGCCTGCGCTAGCGGTCAAATCAAGGCCCTGTGGGTGATGTCAACAAACCCCGCTGTCTCCATGCCCAACGCCGATCAGGTTTCCGCCGCCATCAAGACAGTACCATTTGTCGCCGTTTCAGACATTATGGCGCGCACGGATACAGGCGATCTTGCGGATGTTTTGCTTCCTGCACTCGGATGGGGCGAAAAGGACGGCACCGTCACAAATTCCGAGCGCCGCGTTTCACGTCAGCGCCCTTTTTTACCACCTGCAGGTGAAGCACGCGCTGATTGGCGCATCATATCTGATGTCGCATGCCGGATGGGTTTTGAAGCCAGTTTCAACTACACTAAATCCGCTGACATCTTTGCGGAGTATGTCGCACTTAATGATGCTACATCAGAATTCCCGCGCGATCTTGATCTCAGCATTTTTGCCGATGCCGACTACGCAAACCTAATCCCTACTCAGTGGCCACAAAACGACAAACGCTTCTTTGCGGATGGGCAATTTTATCACGCGGATGGCAAAGCACGCATGTTAGCAATTACTGCTCCAGATGTTACAGACACAACGTTCATGCTTAATACTGGGCGCAATCGGGACCAATGGCACACTATGACCCGTACTGGGAAATCGCCAAAGTTAGGCGGGCACCTTGCCGAGCCATATCTTGAAATACACCCTCGCGATGCCGATCGTATTGATGTTGATGCTGGCGATTTGATCACTGTAGAAAACCAGTTCGGCAAGGCAATCTTGCGCGTGCTTGTCACCGATCGCGTGGCCGTTGGCCGCCCCTTTGCCCCCATGCACTGGACCCGTCAAACTGCGCGCAATGCCACCATCAACAGCGTAGTAGCACCTGTACTCGATCCTATTTCTGGGCAGCCTGCGCTCAAATCAGGTCCTGTATCATTGTCAAAATATGAAGCTGACTGGTACGGATTCATTGCATCAAGACACCCGATAATACCAAATACATCCTATGCAGGAATCGCGCGTACAGAAACCGGATGGCAGGCCGAGGTCGCCTGCAAAGGCACACCCGATGACTGGGCAATCATGGTACAACAGATGACCGGCCTACAAGATGCCGAAGTTTCAATTTACCAAGACTCTGCATCAGGGACCAGACGCGTAGCCCTTAGCTGTGAGGGTGTGATTGAAGCGTTGATGTACACCGGCGAGCAACCTGTTGTTCTGTCCCGTTCGGCCGCAACCACCCATATCGGTACATCGGTACAGCCGTTGTTTGCTCTTGCAGGCAGAACAAGCGCGGATCAACCCGATCCCGGCATAACCATTTGCGCGTGCTTTAATGTCGGGCGCAATACGTTGTTGGATGCTATCGCGGTTGGTGCCACATCCGCAGATCAACTGGGCGAAGCAACATGCGCAGGAACCAATTGCGGATCGTGCAAGCCGGAACTCAATGCACTTATTGCGCAGGTTTCCATGCCGGTGGCCGCAGAATGACGCTTGCTCCTTACGTTCGGATTGTGGCCCAAGGAAAAGGGCGGGCACGGGCCCTCACGCAGGAAGAAGCGTTTGAGGCGATGACAATTATTTTGCGCGGTGATGCAGCGCCCGAAGCGATCGGTGCCTTACTGATGGTCATGCGCCTGCGCGGCGAAACTCCAGAAGAGATCGCTGGTTTTACGGCAGCGTTGCGCGCCCATGTTGCAGGAACATTGCCAGCGGCCGACCTGGATTGGCCCAGCTACGCCGCAGGGCGCAGCCGCGGTGCGCCGCTTTATCTACTTTCGGCACGATTGGTTGCGCAGGCGGGCTACCGCATTTCAATGCACGGCTGGAACTCTCATCAAAAGGCATCCCGCACCGCTGAAGAAATCCACCAACTTGTTGGTCCGCAAGTGCAGTATCGCTCGCTGGTCGATCTCAGCCCCGAAGCGTTCAAGCTGCTTAATCTGCGTGACATTTTAGGGCTGCGGAGTTGTTTCAATACGGTTTTGCGCATGTGGAATCCGTCAAACGCTGATGCAACGGTTCAAGGTGTATTTCATCCTTCTTACCGCAGCTTGCAAGCACAGGCCGCAGCCCTTTTGGGTCAACAGACCTTAAGCATCATCAAAGGTGGCGGTGGAGAGTTTGAACGTCACCCGTCCAAAGACATCACAGTTTTCGGGCTGCGTGATGGCGCGCACATCCAACAAATAATCCCTGCTGAGCTGTCCCAAACACGCCGTTTGCATGAAGCCGGTGAAAACATTGATCCAGCCGCACTTTGGCAAGGAGCCCTTCAAAATGAATTCGCGCAAGCCACTGTGATCGGCACTGCAGCGTTAGCCCTATGGACACTCAGAGCCGCGCCTACTGCTGCCGACACCTACCAAATGTCCCAAGAGTTATGGGCTGGCAGGCATTTTAGTGATGGAGTTACCCTATGAAGACTTTTCCGATGTTTTTCAAAATGGGCGGCAGGCAGGTTGTCATTGTGGGCGGTGGTGAACAAGCGGCGCAAAAGACCCGCCTTATGCTCAAGACCGAAGCGCAGATTATCATCATAGCGGGTGATCTGGACCCCGAGCTTGCCGGCCTAGCAGCATCCGGGAAAGTCATTCGTCACCAAGGCGATATCAACGCGACCTGTTTTAGCAACAAAGCAATGGTGTTCATCGCAACTGGGTGCCCCGCTGCAGATAGCGCACTCCACGCTTTGGCAAAAGCCGCTGGTGCGACTGTAAATGTTGTGGATCAGCCGCATCTTTGCGACGTTATAACCCCCTCGATTGTTGATCGTGATCCCGTGGTTGTTGCCATTGGAACTGAAGGCACGGCCCCTGTTCTGGGTCGTCAGATCAAAACACAAATTGAGCAGATGCTTGAACCTGACTTGGGTGATCTTGCAGCTCTTGCAGGGCGTTTGCGTGCCAGCGCTGCCGCGCGCCTTGCGCCACGGGCGCGGCGCGATTTATGGCGCTGGGTGTTTGGCAGCACGCCTAGGCGTACTCACGCGCGCGGTGCGCAGCGCGAAACTGCTCAGATAATCAAACACGCAATTCTAACAGGTGACTTCGGCCAAAATGTCAAAGGCAGCGTTGCATTGGTTGGCGCTGGCCCCGGTGCAACAGACCTAATCACCTTGCGCGGCATTCAACGCCTTCAAGAAGCCGATGTGATTTTCTATGATAGATTGGTTGATCCCGAAATTCTGGAACTGGCCCGCCGCGACGCTGAGCGCGTCTATGTTGGGAAAACCCCTGGATGTCACAGCTGGCCGCAAGAAAAAATTACCCAAACGCTCGTGAATGCTGCGAAAAAGGGACAAAGAATTGTCCGGCTTAAATGCGGTGATCCCGGTATCTTTGCCCGCAGCGACGATGAACTGAACGCCCTGCGCGCAGCCGATATACCAGTAGAAATCGTGCCCGGCGTCACAGCTGCTTGTGGTGCCGCCGCCGCAATAGGCGAACCATTGACCGAGCGGGGTGCCATCGACACGCTTACATTGACCACCGGACATTTGGTTGATGGTGAAACAGTCCCACATGCGTTGAAAAACTTGCACCCGGGGACCTGTGTCACACTTTATATGGCAGTGTCGGCAGCAGATCGGATAACTTCATACTTGTTAACCAACACCTCCTCGCCTGAAATCACAGTCACTGTGGTAGCAAATGCACAGACCAAAAATGAACAGATCCTGGAATGTGATGTGCGTTCGCTCAACACTACTCTGACTGCCGCAGGCATAACGGATACCGCCATGATCATCTTGAAGTGGCGCAAGACACAGGCCATTCCCAAGATGCGGCTCGCCTAAACTTGTAAGGAAAATCGCATCGGATGGCCTGATTAGGTGGGTGACAGAATATGGATCACACGATCTGCCAGCATGTCTTTTGTGCTAGCGCCATAAGCTTTCATATGCGCTGAAACGGCATGTGCGCCCAGCGCCTGCATGCTTTCCCATTTTTCTACAACGACAAATGTGTCCGGACCAAACCGCGTTTGCATTGGCCCTGCGTTTTCTGTGTCGATCGTAGCTTCATAAGCGATGCAACCGTCTTCTGCCAAGACAGCCGGAACATTGGCATTGAACAGTGCAAGCACAGCATCACGCTGGCCCGGTTTAGTGGTCAAAATGGCGACTACGTGAACAACGGACATGGCTCATTCCCTATGTATCATTTGCAATTTTCCCAACGCTAATCCGAAGCTTGCGCTACCACAACACACGATCAGGTTGGTTTGATCACCGAGAAGGAGTTGAACAATGACAGTTGGGGTGCTGTTTACTGATGGCGGGCAAGGAATACATCTTTGTCTGGCTGGCCGGGCATCTCGCCCGCAAAAACCTCTACGTAGTGACATCCAGCAATCGCACGTTGCTGGCGAGACTCGTCAAATTGCATTGAATGGTATCCAGTTTGAGTCAGAATCACCGTCAATGCGCGGTAATGGGCGATTTCACCTGTCTGGCCAAATCTCTCAAACATTCTGATCACAGCCTCTAGTCTCGCTTTGTCTGTTTCAACGACAAGTGCCTCTAGCGTAGTGTCATTTCGTGCCCAATTCCGGATCGCCAAATCAAGGGGCGCGTCAAAGAGATCATTATCGATCCAGCAATCAATCAGGTTAAACAACGCGGCACAAAGGTTGTTAGCTGGTGCTTCACAGCGTTGTACAATGATGCCAGTGTTCCGGGTTTGCCAAATGTCGATGATGGCATTGTGCAGCTCAGAAACGTCTTTGAAATGCCAATAAAATCCTGTTCGGGTCAGGTTTAGCTTTTTCGCGAGCGGCATAATTTTGACCGCCTCAATCCCGTCTGCAACGAACAACTCATAAGCGGCGTCCAGCCAAACCTCTCGGGTGGCGCGTATTCGGTGTGATGCGGTGACTGTCATACCGCCTTTTTAAAGAACTTGACAGGAGTGTCAATTTTAGGAAGGCTCCTGACACCTATGTCAAGTAACGTTCACCTATCGAGGAAGCCCGCGATGTCCAGCGACCCACTACTCCAACCCTTCCAGCTCAAACATCTTACATTGCGGAACCGGATCATGACCACCAGTCATGAACCCGCATACCCTCAAGATGGAATGCCTAAAGAACGCTACGCAGCCTATCACGCAGAACGCGCCAAGGCGGGCGTGGCGCTTACCATGACCGCCGGATCAGCCGCCGTTAGCCGCGACAGTCCACCCGTTTTCAACAACATCCTCGCCTATAAAGACGAAGTCGTTCCGTGGATTCAAAACCTGACCGATGCAGTGCATGAGCATGGTGCCGCAGTGATGATTCAGCTGACCCATTTGGGACGGCGGACTACTTGGAACAAAGGCGATTGGCTGCCTTCAGTGTCTTCCTCAAAGCACCGCGAACCCGCACACCACGCCTTTCCCAAACTAATCGAGGATTGGGATATCGTGCGGATCATCAACAATTTTGCTGATGCCGCTGAACGTATGAAGGCAGGAGGCATGGATGGAATTGAACTTCAGGTTTATGGTCACCTGCTAGATCAATTCTGGTCGCCGCTGACCAATGACCTGACAGGTCCATATGGTGCAGATACGCTAGAAAACCGGATGCGGTTTCCCATGGATGTGGTCGAGGCTATCCGCAAGCGTGTTGGCACCGAATTTATTGTGGGTCTGCGTTACACGGCGGATGAGGCGCAAAAAGGCGGCATAACAGCCGAGGATGGCTTGGAGATTTCCAAGCGCATCGCGAACACCGGACAGGTGGATTTTTTGAACGTGATCAAGGGCCGCATCCACACCGATCCCGCAATGACCGACATGATCCCCGTGCAAGGAATGAAAAGCGCGCCTCACCTCGATTTTGCAGGCGAAGTACGCAAAGCAACTGGGATGCCTACCTTTCACGCCGCACGCATCCCTGACGTTGCTACCGCCCGCCATGCCGTGCAGTCAGGCCTACTGGATATGGTCGGCATGACGCGCGCGCATATGGCTGATCCCCACGTTGTACGTAAAATCATTGAGGGGCGCGAAGATGACATTCGCCCCTGTGTCGGAGCGACCTATTGCCTAGATCGTATCTATCAAGCGGGTGATGCCTTATGCATCCATAACGCCGCCACAGGGCGCGAGTTGACGATGCCCCATGAAATTGCACCCGCAAACGTCCCGAAAAAAGTAGTGATTGTTGGCGCTGGGCCTGCTGGCCTTGAAGCGGCAAGGGTAGCCGCCGAACGTGGGCATGACGTGACCGTTTTTGAGGCCGCCGCGCAACCAGGCGGTCAGGTCTTGCTAACATCTCGATCTCCCCGCCGCCGTGAGATGATCGGCATAATTGATTGGCGCATGGCGCAATGCGCCGCCCGCGATGTGACGTTTCATTTCAACATATGGGCGGAAGCGGCTGACGTCACCGCCCTGACCCCCGATGTTGTAATCATAGCCACCGGAGGACTGCCTAACATTGAACTGTACGAGCAAAAAAGTGAGCAGCCCCATGTCGTCACTTCATGGGATATCATCTCTGGCGATGTAAAACCTGCGAGCAATATTCTCATCTACGACGAAAGCGGCGACCACCCTGCCCTACAAGCCGCCGAGATCGCGGCAAGTGCTGGTGCGAAGGTTGAAATCATGACACCTGACCGTACCTTTTCGACCGACATTATGGCGATGAATCTTGTTCCCTACATGCGCTCGTTACAGGATAAAGACGTTACATTCACCGTGACGCGCCGCCTGATGGGCGTTGTGCGGAACGGAAATACTCTGACCGCAACGATTGGTACCGATTATAGCGATCACACCTATACTGTTGATGTGGATCAGGTCGTCGTGAACTACGGCACGCTGCCTTTGGCCGATTTGTATTTCGATCTTAAGCCGATATCCTCAAACCTAGGTGAGGTTGACTATGACGCGCTTCTTTCTGGAAACGAACAAACGCCGATCCGAAACGAGAACGGGTCGTTCCAATTGTACCGCATTGGGGATGCCGTCTCTGCGCGTAATACGCATGCGGCAATTTATGACGCTTTGCGTCTGGTAAAGGATATCTGAATGCGCAGTACAAAGACAATTCACGTCGTATCCTGCCATGCCGAAGGTGAAGTTGGCGATGTCATTGTTGGCGGTGTCGCGCCGCCACCGGGAAAGACCCTTTGGGAGCAGCGAAGCTGGATTGCAAAGGACGAGACACTCCGCAATTTTATGTTGAACGAACCTCGCGGCGGTGTATTTCGCCATGTGAACCTTTTGGTGCCTCCTGTCCATCCAGACGCGCAAATGGGCTGGATCATCATGGAACCTGAAGACACCCCTCCAATGTCAGGATCCAATTCGATTTGTGTGGCGACTGTCCTGCTGGACAGCGGGATCATCCCCATGACCGAGCCCATAACCGAGATGACCCTAGAAGCACCTGGTGGTTTGGTGCGGGTGAGCGCGGAGTGTAAAAACGGCAAAGCCGAACGGATCACAGTGCAGAACCTGCCGTCATTTGCAGGCCAGTTAGATGTGCCGCTAGACGTACCCGAAATCGGTCAAATCACCGTCGATACCGCCTTTGGCGGCGATAGTTTTGTTGTTGTCGATGCGCAGGCGCTTGGATTCTCTCTCATTGCATCCGAGGCTAAGGCGCTGGCAGATTTGGGCGTAGCGATCACAAACGCGGCCAACAGCCAGTTGACGTTTCATCATCCCAACAATGCCGACTGGAGACATTTTTCATTCTGCCTTTTTGCCGGGCCGATCATTCGAGAGGGCAATCACCTATCTACCTCCGCTGCAGTCGCGATTCAGCCGGGAAAAATTGATCGCTCTCCCACCGGAACAGCGGCCTCAGCCCGCATGGCGCTATTACATGCACGCGGCGAAATGCAGGTGGGCGAAACATTTACCGCTCGTTCAATCCTAAATTCCGAGTTTCACGGACGTATCGTTGACACAACAACGATAGGCGACACCGCTGCTATCATCCCTGAAATTTCGGGTCGCGCATGGATCACCGGAACTCATCAACACATGCTTGATCCCGATGATCCGTGGCCAGAGGGCTACCGCCTTAGTGATACGTGGCCAAATTTGAATATAAGCTAAAGGCGCTACAAAGCGCATTGCGCGATGTCATATCTCTTCTCTACCATCCTGCAAACACGGGGGCCCGCAAGCATATGTCAAAGAGACAAAAAACACGAGAGACATTGGCGCAGATGTTGGCTTCCTGCTCTGACAGTCTTTTTCCGGCTGAGATGGGAGAAGCACCAGTGGCATTGGACAGTTGCGATGTCGTTGGCGATACGCCCCTTCATGTGATGCTGTGGCGCGACAACACATATGCAATCCTCAGCTTTATCGAGGCCGGTGCAGATGTGAACGCCGTAGGCGACATGTCAGAAACCCCACTTCATGTCGCGGTAAGAAAACAAAATGCCACAGTTATTGAGGCGATGCTAAATGCGGGTGCAAGCACATCAGCTGTATCCGAGTTTGGTAAATCCCCCAAGGAAATGGCAGACGCTTTGGGCGGAGACATTCAGCGAATGTTTGCAAAGTAATCGACAGGCAGGGCAACTAGGCCAACGAATATCCGCCTTACGCCGTGCCCTCTGTAGGGACAACAAACGGTGAGAGGCTTTCACGAAACTGGTCGAAAAAATCCTGCGCCAGTTTGGATGACGCCCCTGCCGTTGGCAGCAACAACGAAACGCGGTGGCTTACCTCAGGCGCAAACGCGCGGATGATTATTCCTTTGTCCCTGTATCTCTCGGCATCAAGCGCACTAATGACGGCTGCGCCTTCTCCTTCGCGAATGACCTCGCAGGCCGTTGTGAACTGGCGCACTTCGATCCATGTTTTCAACGTCACACCCGATTTTGAGAATGCACGGGAAAGATGCGCAAAGAACCTACTGTCCCGCCGCGTGTGGATCATCTTTTCTTCAGCCAAATCTTCTGGCGTTATCACGGCTTTTGCGCCCAGCGGATGCCCCTCGGGCAAAATACAGACGGAACGTATGGCCAAATCAGTGGCTTGGATCAATGGATGTTCCGTAAAACCGTCCGTAATACCGCAATCATATTGCTGGCCAACGACCCATTCAAGGATGCGCTCAGGGCGGTCAGGTTCAATTGTCACCGAAACACCCGGGCGTTTGCGCAAAAATTGCGCCAATACGACCGGCAGGTGGTTTGTCGCGAAACCCGGCAGACATGCAATACGAATGTGCCCCGCAGTTTGATTGGACAGGTTCTGTCTGAGGTCCTCAAGATGATGCAGGCTTTCGATGATCCGCGTCACCTCAGGAAGCATATAATTTGATTCGCTGGTCAGGACCATTCGGCCCCCTTCCCGCTTGAACAAATCGAAATCGAGGCATTTCGAGAAATCCGAAAGAAGTCGGCTTGCAGCGGGTTGTGATATATTTAGGGAGTGCGCGACCCTTGTAATTGAGCCTGTTTGGGCCAGTGCGTGGAAAGCCTCAAGTTGTCTTAATTTAAAATTCAATGGGTTACCTCTGAGATCAGATCAGCGTTCAACCAAAATAACGCTCCATACACTCATAACACAGTATTATAAAAAAAATCAAAAAAATCGCTTTGAACTAAGAACGTGCCGTGCAACCTTCACTACACTGTTACATTCATCGTCTCTACGGACGGTGCATATACACCAAATGGGAGGCCTACTAATGAAATACTCAACCCTTACCGCGACCTTCGCGGCCAGCGCAATTGCCATGTCTACGGCTGCTTTTGCAGAAGTAGAAGTCCAGTGGTGGCACGCAATGGGCGGCGCGAACGGTGAACGCGTTGACAAAATTGCAGGCGATTTCAACGCCTCCCAGTCCGATTATAAAATCGTGCCTGTTTACAAAGGCAACTACACCGAAACGATGACTGCCGCGATTGCCAGCTTCCGCGCCAAACAGCACCCGCATATCGTTCAGGTGTTCGAAGTCGGAACAGCCACGATGATGTCCGCAAAGGGCGCTGTCTATCCAATGGAACAGCTGATGAAGGACGCGGGCGAACCATTCGACAAGTCCGACTACCTGCCGGCCGTTATTTCCTATTACCAAACACCTGAGGGCGAACTGCTATCCATGCCGTTCAACAGCTCGACTCCGGTTTTGTGGTACAATGCTGACGCGTTAAAAGCAGCTGGCGTTGACGTGCCAGAAACATGGGATGACGTAAAAAGCGTTTCCAAAGCACTTGTTGGCAACGGCATGAAATGCGGCCTGTCGTTTGGGTGGCAGTCTTGGGTCATGATCGAAAACTTCTCGGCGTGGCATGACATCCCAATGGGCACAAAAGAAAACGGCTTTGCTGGTTTCGATACTGAGTTCACCTTTAACAACGATCATGTTGTTGCCCGTTTGGATGATATTGCGTCCATGTCCGCTGACAGCTCATTCGTCTATGCAGGTCGTCGCGGTGACAGTCTGCCTTCGTTCACAAACGGCGAGTGCGGCATGTGGATCAACTCCTCTGCTTACTACGGCTCCATGACATCACAGGCCAAGTTTGACTTTGCTCAGACAATGCTTCCACTGGACACCAATGTTGCTTCTGCTCCGCAGAACTCAATCATCGGTGGAGCAACATTGTGGGCCCTCGCGGGTCACGAGGACGAAGAGTACAAAGGTGTGGCAAAATTCATGACATACCTGTCCTCTCCTGAGGTTCAGGCATGGTGGCACCAGGAAACTGGTTATGTGCCTATCACCACAGCAGCCTATGAACTGTCCAAAGAGCAGGGATTTTATGAAACAAACCCTGGCACAGACACAGCGATCCAACAGCTAAGCCTGAACACGCCAACGCCTAACTCCCGTGGTGTTCGTTTTGGTAACTTCGTGCAAGTCCGCGATGTGATCAACGAAGAGATGGAAGCCATCTGGGCAGGTTCCAAAACCGCACAAGAAGGCTTGGATGAAGCAGTCTCGCGCGGCAACGAATTGCTTCGCAAGTTCGAACGCTCGGTTAAGTAAACCGAATACCCTCGAGGCAAATCAGTGTTGTCCACGGCCCTAACCGTGGACAACATCATTTTTACCTCAATGTCTCTTTCTCGCTTTGGATGACCAAATGCTAAAACGTGTCCACTTTAATAAAAAACTACTTCCTTTTCTGCTGGTTGCGCCTCAAATCGTAATCACTTTGGTCTTCTTTATGTGGCCTGCAGGACAGGCTTTGTACCAGAGTTTTCTGATCGAAGACGCCTTTGGCCTTTCCAGTGAATTTGTTTGGTTCGAGAACTTCCAATACTTGTGGCACGATAAGGTTTACCTAGATACCTTCTGGCGAACTGCTGTGTTTTCAACACTGGTTGCTGTACTCGCAATGAGCATTGCATTGATCCTAGCAGGATTTGCGGAACGCGTGATCAAAGGGGCTGGCGCATACAGAACCTTGCTGATCTGGCCCTATGCGGTCGCGCCAGTACTGGCCGGCGCTTTGTGGGTATTTATGTTTAACCCCACACTCGGTATTTTCCCGTTCCTCTTGGATAAGATCGATATTGACTGGAACCACTACCTGAACGGGACCCAAGCAATGGGGCTGGTTGTGGCTGCCGCCGCGTGGAAACAAATTGCTTACAACTTCCTGTTTTATCTCGCGGCTATGCAATCCATTCCCAAATCAATTGTCGAAGCGGCCGCAATTGATGGAGCAGGCCCATTGCGCCGCTTTTGGACGCTAACGCTGCCCTTGGTGTCCCCGACGACGTTCTTCTTGTTGGTCATCAACATTGTTTACGCGTTCTTCGACACATTCGGGATCATTCATGCCGTGACACAGGGTGGCCCTGCGAACTCGACCACCATTCTTGTCTACAAGGTGTTTAGCGACGGATTTGTTGGCCTTGATCTGGGCGGTTCCGCTGCGCAATCCGTGGTGTTGATGTTCATCGTGATCGTTATGACGGTCGTCCAATTCCGGTATGTTGAAAAGAAGGTAGAATACTAATGGTTGAGAATAGACCGGTCCTGACATTCATCACGCATGCAGTGTTGATTTTGGGCGTCATCATGATCGCCCTGCCCATTTGGATTACATTTGTGGCCGCTAGCCACGAAGATATCCGCATGACCCAAGCGCCAATTCCTATGTTGCCCGGCGGGTATTTCTGGGAAAACTTCAAACGCACGTTGTTTGGCAGCGGGTTGGCAGGTAATGAAATCACTCCTGTGTGGCGCATGCTGCTGAACTCACTTGTCATGGCTCTAGCGATAGCTGGGGGCAAAATAGCCATCTCATTGCTGTCTGCTTTTGCGATCGTCTATTTCAAGTTCCCATTCCGTATGGGTTTCTTTTGGATGATCTTCATGACCCTGATGCTTCCAGTAGAAGTACGCATTTTACCAACTTTTGAAGTTGTCGCGAACCTTGGCATGTTGAACAGCTACTGGGGGCTCTCGATACCGTTGATCGCGTCAGCAACAGCGACCTTCATGTTCCGTCAAGTGTTTTTGACGATACCTGATGAGATGCTGGAAAGTGCACGCATTGATGGCGCTGGACCCATGCGGTTTTTCTGGGACATCCTTATCCCTCTATCGCGCACCAACATCGCCGCGTTGTTTGTCATCCTGTTTATCTTCGGGTGGAACCAGTACCTCTGGCCGCTCCTGATCACCACAGACAGTGACATGACCACCATCGTGGTTTCGATCAAACAAATGCTAGAAGCCGCCGAGCAATCACCGCAGTGGAATATCATCATGATGACCGCAATGCTCGCTATGCTTCCTCCCATCCTCGTCGTCATCGCCATGCAAAAGTTATTTGTGCAAGGCCTGACTGAAACCGATAAATAGGTCTGACCCAATGGCAAAAATTAAACTCGACAGCTTGACCAAATCCTACGGGACAACCGAAGTACTGCACCACATCCAAGGTGACATTGACCACGGTGAATTCATTGTAATCGTTGGCCCTTCTGGGTGCGGCAAGTCCACGTTGCTGCGTATGGTTGCAGGGCTTGAAACGGTTACCACTGGTGAAGTTTCAATCGGTGACAAGGTCATCAATGATCTTGAACCAGCCGACCGTGACATTGCGATGGTGTTCCAGAATTACGCGCTCTACCCTCACATGACGGTTGAGCAAAACATGGCGTACGGTTTGAAAATTCGGAAGCTCCCGAAAGAAGAAATAAAGCGACGCGTTGAAGAAGCCGCCGACATCTTGGAAATCCGCGACTATCTAAAGCGCAAACCGCGCCAACTGTCAGGCGGACAACGCCAACGGGTTGCGATGGGACGTGCGATTGTGCGTGATCCACAGGTCTTCCTATTTGACGAACCCCTCTCGAACCTAGATGCAAAGCTGCGTGTCCAGATGCGTTTGGAAATTCGCAAGCTGCAGCGCCGCCTTGGCGTGACCTCTATCTACGTTACGCACGATCAGGTCGAGGCCATGACACTAGGCGACCGCCTGATGGTCTTGAACGGTGGCTACGTAGAGCAATTCGGCACCCCTATCGAGGTTTATGAAAAACCAGCGTCCGTCTTTGTTGCTGGTTTTATTGGCAGTCCGTCTATGAACTTTATCGCGGCAGAGGCAGAGAACGGATTGCTCACCTTACCCAATGGCACGACCATACGGACAGCATCAAAAACAGTAGGTCCCGTGACCCTTGGCATTCGCCCAGAGCATTTATTGCCAAATGACGCTGGTGCCATTGAGGTTGAAGTTGATCTTCCAGAACAATTGGGTGCGACGACACTGGTCCACGGACGGATTGTCGGAACAGATCTTCCGGTAACTGCTAGCCTGAATGGCATCAATGCAGCAGCAAGCGGGGATGTTTTGAAGTTCGATGCACCAGTAGAACAGATGCACATATTTGATGCCCAATCCGGCAAGCGCATCGAATAACAGATGGCACCCCACCTCGATAGGCTGCGCAAAGCCGAAGGCATCATCCGTTTACACGGTCACCGAGGCGCGCGAGGCATTTGGCCCGAGAACACCATTGAGGGGTTCAAAGGTACATTTGATATTGGTGTGCAAGTCGTCGAACTCGACGTTCTGCTCACCAAAGATAACATCCCTGTGGTTACACATAATCCAATCTTGATGCCCGCAACGACACGGGGTCCGGACGGGCAGTGGCTAACTTCAGATGGCCTCAATGTTTCCGACCTCAGCTATGCCGAGCTTTGCAATTATGACATTGGCGGCATTCGCTCCGGCACCGAATATGCAAAAAGCTATTCCGAACAGGCATTCATGTACGGGCTGCGGATACCCACCTTGGACGCCGTCGCAAAATTACTGTGCTTGCCTCAATACGCCCAAGTATGGCTCAATATCGAGATCAAAAGCATCCCGATTGAAGAGGGCTTAACACCGCCCCCTGAGCAACTGGCCCGCCAAGTGATCGAGGTGATTCAGCAAAACCAGTTAGAGCTCCGTGTTATTGTCCAAAGTTTTGACTGGCGCGTGCTAGAGCACGTTAAACGCATGGCCCCTGATTTACCCCGTTCCCATCTGACCTTTCTGAAAACCCCTTCAGTCAATATGGACCCAAATATCTATGAGGGCAGCCCATGGATGGCTGGAGCGACCACAACCCACCCAGACAGCGACCTGTGCGATGTTATTGCGGATGAGGGTGGGCAACTTTGGGCGCCATTCCATATGAACGTAAATGCGGGCGAAGTCGCACGCGCGCAGGCCAAAGGCCTGATTGTCAATGCATGGACTGTAAACGCTATCACCGATATCGACCGGATGATTGATGCAGGCGTGGATGGCATCATTTCCGACTACCCTGCCCGCGTACAGCGGCGCCTTATCGAACGAGGTTACCACTGGCGCGAAGACTATGCCGCACAAAACACCGCGCTTTGATGTTATCAACGGTCAGGTTTTAAGATGTGAACTGAAATACTGACCTTTGACGATAGGTTTGTTCAGGCAACAGCAATGTGCACGGGAATGCGTCATTGTTCACAGCGTCAGGCCACGCCTGCGGCTCTAAGGCGATTCCTGCAAGCGGCCCAAATAGGCGCCCGCTTGCCCCCTGCCCCGCACCGTTAATTCCGTGACCTGTGTACACTTGCAATCCCGCCTCGGTGGTTGAAATTGATAGTTCGATATTGTCATCAGGTGCGTACAGGCGAGCAACTTGCCGCAGCAATTGCCTCTGATCAGAAAGGCAAAGGTTATGATCATATCGTGATTGTTCATTCAGGGGTTTCTCAATTCGAAAGTCAAAATCGGTTTGCGAAACGGCCCTGACTTCGCCTGTGGGAATGCCTTCATCATCTACAACCACATATCTGTTGGCGAACACCTGAAGGCGGTGCCCTTCAATCGTGTGACCACTTCCTAAATTAAAATAGCTGTGATGCGCAAAATTACACAAAGTCGGTGCATCGCTGACCGCCTCAATATCCAGAGACAGACGTTGATCTGACAGGATTTCAAAGCGGGCAATTACCGTCAAAGTGCCTGGATAGCCCATATGCCCGTCAGGCAGCGTATCCTGTAATGTGACATGTGTCGTGGAATGCTCAGTGATACTCCACGTCCGGTAGGCGGTGCCGTCACGCCCGCCGTGCAGCTGATGACCACCTTCAATGTTCCGATTTAGCGCATGCTGTGTACCCTTGATCACTGCAGATCCCTTTGAGATCCGATTTGCCACACGCCCAACGATCGCCCCGAAATAATTTCTATCCTGTAGGTAAGACGCAATACCATCATACCCCAAGATGAGGCTTCGGTCATGCCCCGCTAAACTAAGGTCCTGTAGAATTGCCCCATAACTTAAGATTGAGGCGCTAAGGCCGTCCCGCTCTATGGTGACCCTTTGCACATCACAATCCGCTCGATCTTTGCCCCAGATCTCAATCACAACAAGGCTCTCCTATGCCAAAAGCTTCCAAAGCCTGTTGCTTCACTGCTGAAATCCTCGCCCCTATTAATTCTTGTTCAAGATAATTGGAGGTCCCGTACCTCACAAAATCACCCGATGTTCAAATTGGCCGCTCACTGTTGCATCAAACTGAAATGTCTGCCCATCCAACGCCCCATCAAGCCCCTCTGCCGCCGAAGTTACAAATACTGTCTTAAGATCGGGCCCGCCAAATGCAGGACAGGTAACTTGTGATGCGGGCAGCTCATGCGCTTTTATTAGTCTGCCATCGGGCCCGTATTGCGCGACGCGCCCAGCGCCCCACTGCGCATTCCAAAGGCAGCCAGTACTGTCCACAACTGACCCATCAGGATTGAGTTTGTCTTGAGTGAGATCAACAAAAACTTCAGGTGATCCTGCCGGCCAACCGTCCTGTGTAGCAAGCGGTACCTGCATGATCTGGCTCGACCAAGTGTCCGTGAAATATGCTACCGCGCGATCAGGGGAGAAAGTGATTGAATTAGATACAGTTACCTTATCAACAACCTTTCGCAGTTCGCCTCTGAAGTAACGATAAATACTGCCTGCGTATGGTTGGGACTCTATTCCCATAGTTCCGATCCAAAAGCCGCCCCAAGGGTCGGCACGACCGTCATTAGAGCGTGTAATCGATTGATCTGCTTCAATATCGACCACATGCCAACGTTCACCAGAACGGATATCAAACTGCCACAGGCCTGTTTGTGACGCCATCAACAACCTGTCGTTATCGATCCACCCAGCGGCGGACACATGTTCATCAAAGGACCATTCGATTGGTCCCGTTTCATCCCGCGTCAGAAGCTTCTTCTCTATAATATCAAACCAAAATAGTTGCTTACGCGAAGGGTGCCACAATGGGCCTTCATCAAGGCTACAGGCCCGAGGATCAAAAATTTTATAAGTCATTGGTTTATGATCCTTTCATACGCGCAAATATCCAAGGCCTTGTTTGGCGTGATCCCGCGAAGGAGCGTTTTTGTATTTTGGTTCATACTCAGTCATCCCGTTGCGCGTCATGGGCCGCAGTTATTCCGGCCAAAGTCAGATCAGCAACGTCACGAACAGCGGCAGGAACTCCTTGTTCAACAAGCGCAGAACGGTACAACTCAGCAACAATACCTGAACCAATGATCGCAACATTCTGGCCCAACCAGTAGGGGCGCGCAGCGGCCAGCTCGATGCCGATCAATAGCCCCGACAGACGTGCGCGGGCCGTTTTGGCAGCCAAATCACCGACCAACCCGCCAGCGCGTAGACCAAAAAGATACCCGGCAACCGATTGTGGCCGTGCCATCGCGTCCGAAATCGCGGTCAGATAACTTTCTTGATCCCAATCATCGCTGCTCATACTGTGCCGCAATACTGACTTTTCAGATAACAAAGCAAACATTTCACCTGTCATAAATGTTTGAAAGCTGACGATCTCTCCTGCACTGATGTGAACCCATTTGGTATGGGTGCCCGGCAGGCAAATGATGCCGTCAAAATTAGGGTAATCACGCAGAACGCCGGCGATCTGGGTTTCTTCGCCGCGCATGACATCCGGCGGTGAGACTTGTTTAACTCCGGGTAGAATTGTCACGGAAATGCGCGGATCGTGCGCATCGGCATTGATCGCATCAGCCCTGTCTGGCGGCGGGCATGGCGTTGCAACATATCGCGCCTCGCACCATCCTTCACGTGCGCCAACCATGCCCGCACATATCACGGTCGTCACCTGATCATCAGACAAATACGGTGCGATCAACTCAAGCAACGCAGGCTCAAATCCGTTCGACGCAAGCCCCCCCATCCCCTTACCAGAATCCGCTTGCGCAAAAGGAATGTTATCACCGTCCATCATCCAGACGCGCAAATTGGTTGTTCCCCAATCAACGGCGATCCACTCGGCTGTCTGTTTTGGACTGTCCATCATGTGTTTTATCCCGACACCACAACACCACCATCAACGGCAATGACCTGCCCTGTCATCATCCGACTGGCCCTCGATGATAGGAACAACACCGCATCAACGATGTCTTGCGGCGCTAAAGTATCTTTCAGGCATTGCCGCTCTACATGGGCGGCAACTGCTTCTGGCGTGACCCATAGCTCTTTTTGTTTTTCGGTCATAACCCAACCCGGTGCCAGCGCGTTCACGCGGATTTTGTTAGGACCAAATTCGCGCGCAAGCGACCGCGTCATGCCCGTGATGCCAGCGTTTGCAGCTGTGTAAGACGGGTAACCTGCGTTGCCCATCATGTAGGAAATTGACGTCATGTTGACGATCGCTCCGCCACCATGGTGTTGCATGCCGTCCATAACGCTTTGGCAGGCAAAAAAGTAAGGTTTCAGATTAATTGCCTGTGATTGATCCCAGAATTCTTCTGTGACTTCTTGGGTCGTGTGGCGCGCGTCATTGGCTGCGTTATTTATCAGCACTGTGATCGGCCCTTGATGATTTGCAGCTAGCGCTAGACATTCTTTCAGTGCTGCAATGTTCGAAATATCGCAACTTTGAAAATGCGGGCGTCGACCGTGTTTGGCCTCCAGCGCATCACAAAATGCAGTGGCGTCGCTTCGCTGAACAAAGCTGACATTCGCGCCCTGCGCCATGAAACCATCCGTCAAGAAGGCACCAATGCCTGAACCTCCACCGGTGATAAAAACAGATTGGCCTTTTAGATCCGGAAAAATCGCGCGTTGTGTCATCTGTTGGTCTCTCGCATGGCTGGGCTGTTGTCTTGAAAACATGCGTATCAAGGACCGCAGCCTATCACGGGCCTCTTCTTTTACCAATCTAGCAAATGGGACTTCATCATGATGGCCAACCTATCCAGATTGCTTACTGGTAGCGAAAGTTGAGCACAAGAATAGTATAGAGCATGACAAATAGATCTCTTGGAGAGGGCTGATTTCCCTCATCTCAGACAACTCAAGAAACGCTAATTAGGAGTGCCGATGATCTATGAGCGCCGCCCGCCTTGTGCGCCGCTCATAGGAATATCATTTGCTTAGGCCGCGAGGTATTCGTTCAGGGCTGTTTCCGTCCCTTCGGTCCAGATCAACTTGAGCCAGTGCACAAACCGTTCAGAGACCCGCGTGTTTTGTCCCAGATCACCGTAAAACTGGCTTTGCCCCAGCCACACCATAGGGTCACTTTTAGCCCCCAGCGCAGCAATGGAAAGAGCATCCCATGAGGGATCATTAGCCTGAATGATGCTACCATCTTCACGCGTCCCTGCACACATCCGCGCCCACATTGCCTCGATCAACATCAGCCCGTCGATTGGTGCACCAGAGTTCAACGCATCCCGAATAATGGGATGAAGAAACCCTGAATGACGTGACGATCCATCAAACGCCACGCGGCGTGTTGTGTCGCGAATTTCCGGGTTCGCAAAACGGGTTTCGATCAGATCGACATAGTCAGCGGATGAAATGTTCGGCACGCTGGCCACATGTGGCACTATTTCGTTAATTTCGATTTTGCGGAACAAGTTTTTGATCAAAGGATGCGCCATGCTCTCGGCTATGGTTTCCACGGACAGCAATTCTGCCGGCGTCGCAATGACCTGATGGCCCGCGTTCAACAAGCGCAACTTCATCGCCTCGTAGGTGTGGACGTTATCTGTAAATGTCGCGCCAACCTTGTCCCAATCGGGGCGGCCATTGCAAAATTTGTCTTCGATCACCCATTGGCGAAAGTTCTCGTGCGTGACGGGCGCAGCATCTTCTATTCCAAACGATCTTGCCAACTCCAGTTCATTCGGCCCTGTAGCGGGAACGATGCAATCGACCATAGAATTCGGGAAGGTGACATGGTCATCAATCCACGTTGCCAAATCTGGATCAGACAACATCGCAAGGCCAATCACAGTTTGGCGTAAGATATCGCCATTGCCCTGCAGATTATCACAACTTTGGCAGGTAAACGGCTCACCCGACGCGTCGCGACGCAATTTAAGCGCCCGAATGATCGCGCCAAAAGCCGTTCTTGGGCTGGCAGGGTTGGCCGCATCATGAACGATGTCGGGATGAGAGGCATCCAGCCCACTGTCTGAAGGAGATACATAATATCCTCCCTCAGTTACGGTCATCGCAACAATCTTGATGTTAGGCATCGCCATAAGAGCTATCAACGGAGCATTGTCAGCTTCTATCGGGATATAGTCGATCATGGTGCCGATCACTTCAGCCGACTTCCCGGATGGATCGAGTTCGATCAGGGTTGTTAGGCAGTCCTGTTCCAGCAACTTTTCGCGTTGTGCAATGTCTGGTGATCGCACACCAGCCCCAACAATAGCCCAATCAATTGCGTCACCTTGATCCATCAAACGGTGCAAGTACCATGCCTGATGTGCACGGTGAAAATTCCCCAGCCCAATGTGCACAATACCAGCAGACAAATCGGCACGCTTGTAGGACGGGACTCGCACGTTCCCGGGTAAGCTACCAATGTTCTCAAGGTTCAATTTCATCAACTCATCCATTGTCCGCCGTCGACGTTATACGTCTGGGCCAAAATATAATCCGCTTCTGGCGAAGCCAAAAACACTGCCATGCCTGTCAGGTCCGCTGGCACAGCAAAACGACCTGCCGGAACAGATGCCGCAACTTCGGCTTTCTTCTGGCCCGGTTTTTTGTTTTCTAACTTGGCAAACATCGCATCTACGTGTTCCCAATGATCGCCATCCACCACTCCAGGGGCGATCGCATTCACGTTAATACCGTGCTGGATCAGGTTCAGGCCCGCTGATTGGGTCATGGAAATGACCGCAGCTTTTGTCGAACAATAAACAAGCACCAAGCTTTCACCACGGCGGCCAGCCTGTGACGCCATATTGATGATCTTGCCACCATGTCCTTGGGCGATCATCTGCTGGGCTGCGGCCTGCATCGTGAATAATGTGCCAGCGACGTTTACAGCATACAGCCTGTCATAGCTCGCACGTGTGATATCAACGGTCTCGGCGGCATCGAACAAGGCGGCGTTGTTGATAAGGATATCCAACTTGCCAGCATGCGCGACAACTGATGCGATCGCGCTATCGATGCTCTCTTGATCTGAGACATCAAGTTGTACGGCATAAGCCGCATCACCCAGTTCGTGGGCGGTTTGCTTTGCGGCATCAAGATTGATGTCTGCAATGGCCACGGTCGCACCTTCAGCAATGAAGCTTTCAGCAAAACCGCGGCCAATGCCACGTGCCGCCCCCGTGATGAGGGCGGATTTTCCGTCTAGTCGTCTCATGCGATCCGCAGACCTTTTTCGTCAAAACGGTGCATCTGATCCGCCACAGGCGTCAGATAGATCGTATCACCGTGGCGGGCTTCGATATCGCCTGTGATGCGCACAGTCATCATGTCCATCAAGCCTGTGTCATGGACGTGGATGAATGTATCAGAACCAAGGTGCTCGGCGACGCCAACACGGCCTTTCCACATACCTTCGGTCTTGGAGACGGTTAAGTGTTCAGGACGAATACCGATGGTAGTCGCATCGTGCTTTGCCGCTTCTGGCCCTTCAATCTGGTTCATTTTTGGGGAACCGATAAAGCCAGCGACAAATTTGTTGCGCGGCGCGTGGTATAGCTCAAGTGGGGAGCCGACCTGCTCGATAACGCCAGCCTGCAACACAACGATCTTGTCCGCCATTGTCATCGCTTCGACCTGATCATGGGTCACGTAAATCATGGTGGTTTTTAGCTTCTCGTGAAGCTCCATGATTTCCAGACGCATGCCAACACGCAAAGCAGCATCAAGGTTTGAGAGCGGTTCATCAAAGAGGAACGCCGAAGGCTCACGCACAATCGCACGGCCAATGGCCACACGCTGACGTTGACCACCCGAAAGCTGCCCGGGTTTGCGATCAAGATAATCTGTGAGATTCAGCGCCTTGGCTGCCGCATCGATTTTTGCGGTCTGAGCCGCTTCATCAAGGCCCGCCATCCGCAATGGAAACGCGATATTTTTGCGAACCGACATGTGTGGATAAAGAGCGTATGATTGAAACACCATCGCCAGACCGCGTTTGGCGGGGGGCAGTTGTGTCGCGTCATTACCATCAATACTGATATGGCCCGATGTCGTGTCTTCCAGCCCGGCGATAAGGCGCAGCAGCGTTGACTTACCACACCCTGATGGGCCGACAAAGACAACGAACTCACCCTCGTTGATATCTAGGTCAAGCGGCGGAATGACCTGAACATCACCAAAGCTTTTTGTAACCTGGTTTAAGCTAATATTTCCCATTACGTGCGTTCTCCCGTTCTGCGGGGGAGGCGTACGATCCAAACTTGATCGCAGGCCTCCAATTCAAAATTATTTGGTTTCAACAAGCTCACTTTACCGCTCCAAAAGTGAGGCCTCGGACAAGCTGTTTCTGTGAGAACCAACCCATGATCAGGATCGGTGCGACAGCCAACATCGAGGCGGCAGACAGTTTAGCGTAAAACAGTCCCTCAGGTGCCGAGAAGCTTGCGATGAACTTAGTCAGTGGAGCAGCATCAACCGTTGTCAAAAGGATGGTCCAGAATGCTTCATTCCAGGCAAGGATGATGTTCAGCAGGATCGTAGAGGCGATACCTGGCAGCGCCATTGGCGTTAAAACATAAAGGATCTCATCCTTGAGGCTGGCCCCGTCCATCCGAGATGCTTCCAGAATTTCGCCCGGAATTTCGCGGAAGTATGTATACAGCATCCAGACAATGATGGGCAGGTTGATCAACATCAACACCACAACCAACAAAACGCGGCTGTCCATGACACCTAGCCATTTGGCCAGCAGAACCAGCGGGTAAAGAACCCCAACAGCCGGAAGCATCTTTGTCGACAACATCCACAGCAGGATATCTTTGGTACGGTTGCTAGGCACAAAGGCCATGGACCATGCCGCAGGAACTGCGATTAGGATACCAAGCAACGTTGAGCCCACCGCAATGATGATCGAATTCATCAGGGCTTTTGGATAGTTGGAGCGTGCTTGCACGTCCGCGTAGTTTTCCAGCGTCCAATCAAAGAAGAACCAAACTGGTGGATCCGAGATCGCGGTCGCTTCAGTTTTGAAAGACGTCAGGAACGTCCACATGATAGGGAAGAACATCATCAGTCCAAACGCCCAAGCTAGGGCTGTCCACATGACCTTCTTCTGAGTTGTAATAGCGCGTGCCATTCTATTTCCTCCCTCAGTTATCTAGGTTCTTACCGACGATCCGCATAAGGAAGATCGCGACGATGTTAGCAAGGATGACGGCAATGATACCGCCTGCGGAACCTAGGCCGATGTTCTGGCTCTCCAGCACACGCTGATAAACTAGGTAGGTCAGTGTACGGGTGCCAAATGCGCCGTTTGTCGTCACAAAAATCTCAGCAAAGATCGACAATAAGAAGATCGTCTGAATCAGGATAACAACAGTAATGGCGCGGCTAAGGTGTGGAAGAATGATAAAGCGGAACCGTGCAAATGCGGGTGCCCCGTCGATCTCTGCTGCTTCCAGTTGCTCACTGTCCAAGGATTGAACTGCTGTTAGCAAGATGAGCGTCGCAAACGGCAACCACTGCCACGCAACGATAATCACAATCGAAAGCAACGGTGCCTGACTGAGAAAATCAAACGGCTGAGCGCCAAAGAACTCGTAGGCGTAAGAGAACAAGCCGTTGTCCACGTTGAAGAACATGTTCTTCCAAACAAGGGCGGATACCGTAGGCATCACAAAGAATGGTGCAATCACAAGGATACGTACGATCCCTTGCCCGAACATCGGCTTGTCCAGTAATAGCGCCATCGCCACACCGCCCGTGATGGTAATGGTCAAAATGCCACCCACCATCCAAAGCGTCGTGAGCAGTGACTTCATAAATGATGATGATGTCAGGAAGGATTCGTAGTTCTTGAAACCAATCCAAGCCTCAAAGATACCGCGCATGGGACGATAATCTGCAAAAGAAAAGTAAAGCGTCATGCAAAGTGGGATCAACATCCAAACTAATAAAACGAAAACTGCTGGCGCGATCATCATGCGTGCTGCTGATTTTGAATGCGCTGTGGCCATAGCAAAGCTCCTTAATAAGGCTGCTAGAAAGCGAGCCCGATTCTTGCGAGAATTCTATTAGAACTCGCGAAAATGTCGGTCATGAAGGAATTAGATAAAGTCGCAAGCGGCGCAGTATACGCGCCGCTTGCTGGAAGTGCCGTGGCTTAGTAGCCCGCTGCTTCCATTTCTTCTGTTGTCAGTTCCTGCGCAGCAGCAAGAGCTTCTTCAGCTGTCTGGTTGCCTGCAAGGGCGTCAGAGAACTGCTGGCCAACCTGGTTTGCAATGCCCGCAAATTCCGGGATCGCTACAAACTGAACACCTGTGTATGGCACTGGCTGTACACTTGGGTTTGTTGGGTCAGCGGACAAAATGCTGTCGAGCGTCATCTGTGCAAATGGTGCCGCTGCAAGGTAGTCAGCATTTTCATACAAAGATTTGCGTGTGCCCGGAGGTACGTTTGCCCAACCCTCATTACCGGCTACCAAGCCAGCGTAGGCTGGGCCAGTTGCCCAAGAGATGAACGCTTTAGCTGCTTCTTGCTTTTCGGAAGACGCAGGGATCGCCAAGGACCATGCCCAGAGCCAGTTACCACGTTTGCCAAGACCGTTGTCAGGTGCAAGAGCAAAGCCAACTTTGTCAGCAACAGTTGAGTCGGCACCAGTTACGAAAGATGCTGCAACAGTTGCATCAATCCACATGCCGCACTTGCCCTGCTGGAACAATGTGAGGTTTTCGTTGAAGCCGTTGTTCGCAGCGCCTGTTGGACCAGACTCGTTCATCATGTCCAAGTAGAAGTTAAGCGTCGCCGCCCACTCTGGGCTATCAAACTGTGCGTTCCACTCTTCGTCGAACCAACGCGCGCCAAAGGAGTTGGACATCGCGGTCAAGAACGCGCCGTTCTCGCCCCAGCCCGCTTTACCACGTACGCAGATGCCATTGATATCGTTGTCACGGTCGGTCATGGCTGCTGCCGCTTCACGGATGAATGTCCATGTAGGTGCGTCCGGCATTTCCAGACCAGCTTTTTCCATCAGGTCTGTGCGGTACATAACCATGGAAGATTCACCGTAGAATGGGGAAGCATAAAGCTCACCGTCTACCGTAAGGCCGCCTGCGATAGCTGGCAGCAGATCGTCAGCTGCGAAATCATCTGCCATGCCTTCGTTCAAAGACACGAGCCATTTGTTGTTTGCCCAGATTGGCACTTCGTATGTACCGATGGTCATGACGTCATATGCACCGCCACCTGTGGAGATGTCGGTTGTCAGGTTCTGACGCAGAACGTTTTCTTCCAACGTGACCCACTCGACGGTGATGTCGGGGTGCTTTTCGTTGAAATCGGCTGTCAGGCCTTGCATGCGAACCATGTCGCCGTTGTTTACAGTTGCGATCGTAATCGTTTCTGCAGAAGCGATCCCCGCAGTTAGACCGAGGCCGACCGCCGTGGTCAGTAGTGTTCTCTTAATAGACATTGTTGTCCTCCCTTTTTTACATACGTAAATATTGGAGCCGTAACTGTTTTGTGTCAACCCAGTTTTTTGCCCCAATTTTGCGGCACTGCGGCATTTTCACAAATCAGGCTGATTCACGTAGTTTGAGACTGCCATCAAAAAGGGTGATCTGCGGAGCACCCTCATTCACATCCCCGCGGATGATCTCCAAAATACGAGAAACTGCTTTTTTTCCAATTGCATCCGTGTTCTGCGCGACCGTCGTCAATGATGGATTCAAATAGGGACAAAGCGGATAGTCATCATGCCCAGCAATCCGTAGGCCGCCTTTGGCAGCACGTCCGGGGGTCAATCCATGCCGCGCTGCGGCGCGAATTGCACCTATGGCAACACGGTCGTTTACACATAGAATCGATCGATCAGTGAATTTTCCGCGCGCAAACTCGGTGTCCATGATGGCCTCGCCGTGTTCCTCAAAATGTGCGCCTTCGCTAATTTGTTCTGCACCCAATACTTCGGGTTCAAATCCCAACATTTTCATCTGAGAAATGTAGGCAGCTTCTCTTTCCAGAGCGTTAAAATTTACCCTAGGCATAGCAAGGAACGCAGGCGGCTCACCTACTCGACATAGATATTCAGTAATTAGACCAGTGCTTTGCGCATGGTTTGTTCCCACAAAATCAACATCTGGCATCGTCGTTGGTCGGGAATCCATCAGAACAAAAGGCAATCGGGACTTCAGCCGCTGATGCACCGCCTGATCACTATGATCCCCAAGTGGGGCAACCAGGGCTCCGTCAACATTCATCGACATAAACGTTTCAGCCGCGCGCGCCTCAATTGCCGGATCAGAATGCGAGCACTGTGTGATAACGGTTAGTCCTGCGTCCATCGCAGCCACTTCTACTGATTCCAGAAGCTTTGTAAAAAATAGGTCATTTAGGTAGGGAATGATCACACCAATGATGCCTGTAGACTTGCGGTTCAGCCTTGTCGCAAAAAAGTTTGGTATGTATTCGACCTGCGCCAGCCCCGCCTCGATACGCTTGACTGTCTTTTCCTTTACCCGCGTCGGATCCTGAAAGTACCGAGACAACGTCGGGCGGGAAACACCGATAGCTACGGACAACTCTTCCATGGTGTTAATACGTGGCTTGGTCATGATTAATCTCTCCCTATGGAAATAAGCACTAGCACAAACATCCAGCAACGCACGTCAACATTACTTTACGCATGTAAATATACTGGAGGTTTCTTTACACGTATAGGGAAAGTTCTCTTCGAGTAGATGTGATGCATACAAAAATCTTGCAAACCGTCACATCCACAGCAAAGCAAACAAACATTATGCGCAATTGTTGCCGGTTGGCCAAGCGCAGTGGTTTCAGCACCTGAGATCAGTTGTCTATTAGTTAACACTTTTTGATGCAAAACAACGCGTCACGATAACCGCAAGCAATCTCGAAAGGATCTTTGATCCGAAGATGAAAGCAACTTAGACTAACAAGATTAGTATCGCGAGATCGCGCCCTCGCGAGGGAAACTTGGGCGATACACTGGGAGTCAAAAATCAACTGATCCTTAGCCAGTTGCACTTGTTCCCTCAACACAGGCTGTATTTCCTCGTTTACTTGGTTCGCAATTGCTTTCGGCCAAAGGTGAACGGGCCCCTCATGTCCAAGAGCTTGTAAAAACTTTTCAGCACTACGTGGTTGCGAGATATCTTTAATAGAAACTTCCTAGAACCTTATCAGTTGCTGATACTTTGGAAGGTAAGATGCCTGATGGGCTCACATCTCGTAACAACACCAAATCGCGCGGCCACTCTGACCAAGCGGAACAAACGCTTTAGGATCGATCATCAAATTTGAATATCTTGCACTGAGGCACCACTGTACAATGAACAGCAGACCTATAAACACCAAAGCCTCCCCTATAAGGGAAGGTTCTGAAAGTATTGGCGAATTGTTGTTGGTTGCGGGAGTAGGATTTGAACCTACGACCTTCAGGTTATGAGCCTGACGAGCTACCGGGCTGCTCCATCCCGCGCCAATAAGGGTGCTATAAGAGAAGCTACGGGAGACGGCAAGGCCATTCTGAAACTAATTGCCAAATGAGGTAACTATTTTCATTTCGGTCCATGAATGACTGCAAACTCGTCTTAGTGAAGTAACGTTACCTTGCTGAGATCTGCGTTGTTTTATGAAGCTTGGGTCGCTTAACAATCAACGGACCATAGAGCGCCGTTGTTCATGCCTTTACAGTTAAGGGACGTGGTAATGGAAACGATCACATCCTGACCTGTCTGAGGTATCCGAAACCTGATGTGAACCTGTCGCGCTTTCGTGCCGCTCCAAGTGCTCGTTTAAGCCGCTTCCGTTCGAACGCGACAGGGTTTTTCCAGCCCTATGCTGAGTGGACGGCGTCGCGGATTGTAAAAGCCGTTGATCACCATCTCAGCCTGGCTACGGGTATTCCACGTGTCTCGCCAGATAAACTCGCCTTGATGGTTTTGAAGAACGTCTCAACGGCGGCATTATCGTAATAATTGCCCTTACCGCTCATTGCCGCCTTGAACCCGTGCTGGCGCAGGATCTTCTGATAATCATGCGAACAATACTGACTGCTACGGTCAGTGTGATGGATACAGCCCGTTGGTGGCGCTCGGAATGCGATGGCCATGCTCAAAACTCGGATCGCCAAGTCGCGCTTCATCCGGTTACTGACCGCCCAGCCGATCACGCGCCGAAAGTGCAGGTCGAGGATCACCGCAAGATACAACCAGCCTTCGGGCGTCCATATATATGTGATGTCACCTGCCAATTTCTGGTTTGGTTGATCAGCTGTAAAATCGCGATCCAACAGGTTCGGCGCAATATTGAACTTGTGATTACTGTCTGTCGTCACCTTGTGTTTGCGGGTTCGGACCGCTGATATACCGTTCTGGCGCATCAGACGACCGATCCGGCGGTGACCCACATTCAGGCCGAACTCTTTCAGCTCTTCCGTCATCCGTGGCCTGTCGTAGTTGCCCAGACTGAGACGTGGCTGTTCTTTGATATGCGCCAAAGGCATCAGATCAAATCACTGCCTACAGCTGACAGGGCGGGTGCGGAAAGCACGCAAGCCGTGTGGATTGACATCCATGACATAGCACATCCGGTCAATGGAAAACGTAGACTGATGCTCCTCCATGAACTTAAACCTCACGGCTTTTGGCTCGCGAAGAACACCGTGGCCTTTTTAGGACTTCCCTTTCCTCCTTGAGAATACTCCCTCTCACATGATGCAGCCATGTGGTGTCAGGTAGTAGTATCTCGCGCCGAAGCCAGTCATTTTCTCGAGCTAGGCCCAAATCCTCTTTCGAAAGAAACCACGTCAGTGTCTCGGTGCGCTGTGATCTACTTGTTCAGCGTCGACATGCCCACACCCAGATCATCAACTACCTACTTGCGTGTAAGCCCCCACTGGTTAGTCCTATACGCACCACATCTTGGCGAAACTCGTCCGTCCGTTTCAATCCCATAGATCATCTCCTTCGTTGCAATAAATGCTATCAAAGGAGCGGCATCAAACCGCGACAGGTCCAGTTGGCCTGTGCTATTGCGTGATCCGCACCAGTTTTCATATCAGGTGCTTGGTCACAATACTTTGCTTCAAAGCTTTGGTTTTGAAATTAAAACGCGCGATTGATTCACAACCGCGCGATCTCTTAGCAACTATGGCAGTCACACATCAGAGAATGAAGTCAGACGCCGTGATTGTCGGCGCACCACTGAGCTCCAACACCCAATCAACGGTGCCGTTGCCATCGGTGTCGCCAATGAGCAAACCACCAGTTGCGAAGTAATAGAACGACGAAGCACCGCCCGCCAAGAAGCCTGCAGAGCCGTTGAACTGGGTGTTCAAGGCAGACAGGTCGATCAGGTCATCCGAGCTAAAGTCTTTGATCACATCGCGCCCTGCGCCAACGCCAATTTGGGCAGCTGTCTTGAAAATAAACACATCAGCACCCGGTCCACCAGTCACTTCATCTTTGCCGACACCAGCGTAAAACTGATCATCGCCTTCTTCCAAAAAGATTTGGTTCGCTCCGGCTGATCCATAAACAACGTCATTGCCCGTTCCGCCGCTGACATAATCATCGCCTAAACCTGCATAGACCGTGTCGTCACCAAGGCTCGCGAAGATCCGGTCGTTTCCTGCACCACCACCAATGAAGTCATTGCCGATACCGGAGACGATCGTGTCTTGGTCTTTGCCACCCAGCATCGTGTCCTCACCCAATCCGCCGTACAAGGTGTTGTTGCCATCACCACCGACCATCAGATCATTACCAGCACCTGCGCCAAGGTTATCGCCCCCAGCTCCCCCGTAGACGGTGTCGTCACCTTCAAGCACACGCACAAAGTCATTGCCATCGCCTGCAACAACACTGTTGTTGCCAATGCCGCCATAGATGCTATCCGCTCCAGAGCCGCCCGTTATGGTGTCATTGCCTGCGCCGCCTTCAATATGGTCACCGCCCACACCGGCAAAGATTGAATCATCACCGTTGTTGCCAAGCAGCCGGTTTGTTCCCACGCCACCGCCGTAGATCGTATCCGCATCAATGCCACCATTTACCGTGTCGTCGCCAGTGCCGCCGTAGATAGTGTTGGCCCCTGCGCCACCGTTTATTATGTCGTTGCCCACCCCCCCTGCACCAAGGTCTGCTCCATATCCTAGATAGATCGTGTCATTGCCACCCAGACCATAAATTTGCTCATCGGCAGTACTACCAATCAGAAGATCTGCATTGTTTGTCGCATTCGTGGCCCTTAATGCGAGCACCTGCGTAAAGCTCAGAGTCACATCGTTGAATCTGAAGTTTTCGACAGAAGCATCAATCGTATCCTCCCCCTCTGACGAAGTAAGGACCAAGTTTGCCCCTTCAGAACGCACAGCTACATTCCCACTTTGGAAAGAGAGGAATAGCACGTCGTTGCCGGCCCCACCTATGATCAGGTCATCGCCCAGATCGCCGGTCAGGGAGTCATCGCCGTTTCCGCCATCTACCGTGTCGTCGCCATCACCGCCATATACTTCGTCGTTGCCGCCGCCAGCCTCCAGTAGGTCATTACCAGCGCGCCCCACCAACATATCGTCGCCGCTCGCCCCAATTAGACGGTTATCACTGGCCGAGCCACGAATGGTTTCGTTCGCAAGATTGCCAAACAAGTTTTCAACGCTGTCAAAGGTCGCAAGTTCTAGGCTGCCAGCATAGAAACCAGACTCCAGATCGATAACTAGATCACCCAGGAGCGTGCTGTTATAGCTATTTGAATAGCTATCAATTCCGTCGCCCCCGAAGATGCGGTTGTTCAGCCCAAATGTATGCTGGAAAAAGTCGTCACCCGCGCCCCCGTTCAAGGTGTCGGTATCGCCACCACCCCAAAGAGTGTCACTGCCGTCACCGCCAAACAATTGGTCAAAACCAGCGTCGCCAATCAGCAAGTCATCCCCTGCCAAGCCTTCAAGTGTGTCCTGCCCTGCACCACCCAGCAGATAATCAGTCACACTAGCCCTGTCGCGCCCGGTGATGATGTTATTTTCTGCATTGCCCGTACCGCGTTGGATGGCTGCAGTGCCAGTCAAGGTTAGGTATTCAACGTTATCGCCCAAGATATAATCGATTGAACTGAAGACACCGTCGAGACCAAATTCATCGAGCTCCTCCACCACGTCCCCTACTTCGTTGACGTAATACGAGTCGTTACCTATTCCGCCTCTCATCGTATCCGCACCAAGGCCACCGATCAGATAGTCACCCAATACATCATCGCCACCGATCAGTAGATCATTACCCCCGTAACCAAGCAGCGTATTGCCCTCTGCATCAACGCCCGTGATGACATTATCCAATGCATTACCGCCACCAAACTGCGCAGCGCCGGTCAGGGTCAGGTTCTCTACATTCACGGCAAGCGCGAACATGTTAAACCCAACGGAGGTGATGAGCGTGTCGGTCCCCTCGCCAGCCAGTTCAACAATGGTGTCGCGCGTCAATCCGAACACATAGGTATCGTTGCCTGTGCCGCCGACCAACGTATCGGCCCCAGTCAGGCCAGTCAGAACATCATCGCCCGATGATCCAGACAACAGGTTTGCACCAGCATCACCAGTCAGGGTGTCGTCACCCGTGCCGCCCGTAACTGCCTCAACGTTGCTGGTTGTCAGAGTGCCACTCTCATACGACACACTGCCGGCAGACACGACGTAGGTTTCAAAAGTACCCGATGTCAGGGAGAAATTTACGTCCGCAGCAAGTGAAAACAACACCGTGTCATTCCCGCCGCCACCAGCCAAGTTTGTTCCCGAAATGGATCCCGGCCCGACCTGAATAGAAAAGGAATCATTGCCGTTCTCCCCTGACAATCCATTTTGACCCGCTCCGACAATGAACACGTCATTACCTTCACCACCGAAGGCAAGATCATTGCCATCACCATCATAAAAGATGTCATTGCCATTTTGGCCCGCAAGCAGATCATCGCCGTCACCACCGTAAATGGAGTCATTACCATCGCCACCAAAAATGGTGTCGTTACCTGCTTCACCATACAGGACATTGCTCTGCGCATTGCCATCAATATCATTGTTCAACGCGTTACCTGTGCCGATGGATGCAGTCCCAATCAGCGTCAAATTTTCAATCGCATCAGGCCCATGCGAGCCGTCCAGCTCGGTGCTGAAAAGACTAGATCTGATCCTGTCTGTACCAGTGCCGGCATTGTTGATCACATCATCATCGCTATCAACAACAAAGATGTCGGACCCCGTCACGCTAACCATCGTGTCGATGCCCGTGCCGCCATCAAGATAACCGGATCCAACCAACAAGTCGTTGCCGCCAAGCCCTAACAGCGTGTCGTTGCCTGCATCGCCGTAAATTGAATCGTCCCCGGCACCGCCGTCCAAGCGATCATTATCCGCGCCCCCGTGAATACTATCATTGCCGTTGCCGCCATATATCGTGTCGTCACCTGCAGCGCCGTCAAGCGTATCATCGCCGTCACGCCCCGCCAAAACTTGGCCAAACCCAGAGCTTCGCAAATCGTCATTCGCGCCCGAACCGTTTAACGTAGCGCCATCTTGAAAGACAAACGCGCGTTCGATGTTGCGCACAATCGATGTGCCAGCCATCCCAGCATAAGTGATAGACCCATCAGTTGTGTCATCACCCAACGTAACGACCAAACCAGTCACTCCCGTAAGGGCGTCTACACGCAGGTAATCGTCACCTGAACTGCCATCAATCAAGCCGCCGTTAAAACCGTTGCTGATATTGAATTGATCGTCGTCGCTGTCGCCATAGAATTCGCCGCCACCTGCGCCGATAACCAGCGTATCTTCGCCCGAGCCGCCGTTGATCGTGTCTTGGCCCGTACCGCCATTGAGACTGTCATCGTCATTGCCACCGGACAGCGCATCATTACCGTCCCCCCCTAAAAGGGTGTCGTCCCCGTTGGAACCTATGAGGGTATCGTCACCTCCCAAACCAGTCAAAAGGTTGGCCGTCAGCGTACCAGAAATCTTGTTGTTCAGGGTGTTGCCTGTTCCATCCGCATCGCTGCCGCTGCTGAGGTACAGATCTTCAAGCCCCGCACCCAATGTATAGTCAACTGACGAATACACGACATCCAGCGCACCGCCTGAATCAGTGATCTGGTCGGATGTGCTATCCACGCCATAAACGTCGTTGCCGTTACCGCCGTCCAAACTGTCGGCACCTTCGCCACCTGAAAGCGTATCGTTACCCTCGCCACCCTCCAGCGTATCGTTACCCGACCCGCCATTTAACCCGTCGTTGCCATCATTCCCGATCAAATGATCCTGGCCGCCGTTGCCAGTTAGATTGTTGTCTAACTCATTGCCCGTGATGTCATTGCTCAGAACATTGCCCGTGCCCCCGGTTGCAGTACCCAGCAACGTCAGGTTTTCTACGCCACCGGCAAAGGTTCCAACGGCGCCCAATCCACCTTGGTTGAGACTATAGCTGACAGTACTGCGCACCTCGTCAACGCCCTGCCCGCTGTTCAGGATCACATCTAATGTATTATCCACGATGAACACGACGTTGCCGTTGCCGCTGCCGTCCAGCGTATCCGCGCCTTCACCACCATCAAGCGTATCGTTTCCGCCGCCGCCCACGATAAGGTCATCGCCCTCCAAACCATCAATGAAATTAGCACCAGAGGTACCAGTGAGTTCGTTGTCATGAACGTTACCAATAGCGTTTACAGCACTACCAGTCAGTGTAAGAACGCTAAGCGGTCGCAAGGTTCCGTTGTAAGGTGATACATCCAAGCTGAATGAAATTGACGCATGGATCTCTTGGCGCTGACTGCCGTACGCGATGACGCTATCGCCCAAGTTATCCACGATAAATATATTGCTGCCAAAACCGCCATTCATCATGTCGGCGCCCTCACCGCCATCCAGCGTATCGTCACCATCTGTCGCGGTGATGCTGTCGTTACCAGCGCCAGCCGTAACCATGTTGTCGCCATTGCCCACGGTGATGGCGTCGTTGCCACTGCCCGCGATTACGGTGTCATTGTCCACGCCAGTAATGATCTGGTTGTCACCGTTGCCTGCATTGACGAAATTAGTGCCGTCGTAGACCCATATGGTGTCATTGCCTTCACCTGCATCAACGCTGTCGTTGCCATTGCCCAGGCGTATGCTGTCATTTCCTGTGCCCCCGAAAACAGTATTGTCACCACCAACCGCAAGGATTGTATCGTCACCATTGCCGCCATCCAGCGTGTCATTGCCAGACTGCACCCGAATATAGTCGTTCCCCGTGCCACCAAGGATATAGTTATTGCCCACACTTGCGTCGATGGAATCATCGCCACTGCCACCCAGAATGGTGTCATCGCCCGAGGCCGTATAGATGGTGTCGTTATCCTCGTCGCCATAGACGACCTGATCTAGCGCGCCGTAGGTTCTGATGCTATCATTGCCCAAACCACCCCGCAGCGTGTTTTGCCCAAACGAAGACGTGATTGTATCGTTACCGGCACCGCCATCAACACTGTCGTCGTGATCGCCACCGTTCAGGGAATCGTTACCGTCCCCCCCGAATAATGTGTCATCTTCACTACCACCAAAAAGAGAGTCGTTGTCACTGCCACCCTCGATAGAGTCCCGTGCCGAGCCGCCGAGGATATAATCGTCGCCGGCATTGCCGCGCAACGTGTCAGTACCGCCGTAGCCGTAGATTGTATCATTGCCAGCGCCCCCCTCCAGTAGGTTTGCAAAAGCGGTGCCCGACAGCAAATTATTCAGGTTGTTGCCATACCCTTCAACAGCAGTAGCTTGCAAAGTCAGGTTTTCAACATTACCCGTAACGCCAGTTGCGATGCTAAAAGAAGTCGCAGTCGAAAACACGGTATCAATATCTGCACCGGTTTCCTCGATCATATCACCGATGGCATCGACATAGTATGAATCGGCGCCCGTCCCGCCGATCATCACATCGTTGCCGCCACCACCGTCAAGCGTATCATCGCCCCCCAACCCGTGCAGGGTATCGTTGCCCAACGCGCCCGTGATGTAGTTGTTAGCGCTGTTTCCGGTAATCACGTTATTTAGAGAATTACCAAACCCGCTAAGGGCCCCGGGCAGCAATACGAGGTTCTCAATCGCATCCTCAGAGCCTGTTCCGGAGTATTGAGCCCCCGCAAGGTTAAGCGAGATCTGGTCTGTGCGCACTTCGTCAATGCCGCTGCCCAGATTGTTAAGGATGTAGCCGCTGTCGTAGATGTAGAAGGTATCATTACCTCCAAAGTCAGTTACCGTGTCCGAGCCAGTGCCGGAAAGGATAATATCATCGCCAGTCCCGGCTGTGATGTTGTCGTTGCCCCCGTATGCAACAATCGTGTCATTCCCACCGCCGCCTGTGATGGTGTCTGCATCGTTTGAGCCGACAAGATATTCGGATGCGGTGGTTCCAGTAACAGTGGCCATGAAGTAAACCTTGATATGCTTTTAACCAGCAATCAAAGATTGAGCCAGTTTTGGAATAAACCCGCAACCGCACGTATTAGCACGTTTGATCAGGTACTTGTTGCGGCAGGATTAAATCCCCCAGCCAGAACTGTGCGCCAACTATGCGGGAAGAACCCCTTAAAAACAACGAAAAGATTGCCCTGCGTCAAACGCTTGGCCGCTTACATACCTAGGTTGCAGTCTCCCATACAACCTAAAATAGTCCCGGCCATTTAGGCCTCTCTAGCAATGTGGTTTGTGACGGCCTGCGGCTGTTCGAAAATAGCAAGGTTTTCTTTTCATGTGACCGTGGAGGCACCGCACCCAGTACCCCCTACCCAAAGTTGAAAAGGTGCCATCACAGCCGCGCGCTAAGTCTTCAATGACCACTGCCAAATCAGCTCAGCTTTAAAAACATTTAGATCGCTTCCTACGTAAGCGTTGCATCTAACCCCAAAAATAACGCCTGATCAGCTCCTATCTGGCAGTTTGTGATGTCCAAAAAAAGGATACAGGCATCATGAACTCTCAGAAGTTAGGTAGTCTCGCAAGTGACCAGAAGTGATCAGGAAATCGACAAAAGATCCAGGAACCGTCACCAGTATTTGCCAAAACCATGAAGACGGCGCACGGCAAAAGAGACCATAAGCACTTGTAGAACAGCCATAGCCAGCCAAATCACACCAAAAATAGGCGCATCTGATGGCAGCACGACGCCAAAGCAGATTACGGCAATAATAAATCTGACAAGCAGTGCCCAATAATTGGCGCGGGTCGCGATGCCACTCCTTTCAAATGGTTTGGTAACCCGCCCAAAAATTAGTGGTGTTCAAAAGTAGAATTTTCTCGGAAGATATCTGAGGAGATTTTGAATGGAGAACGGACGATATAGCGACGCACAGATCATGAGGATCTACTGCGATCTGGAG
>JAWSVL010000021.1:0-23956 GCA_033851935.1 Sulfitobacter sp. | reverse complement strand
CTTTTTCTTTGGGTCAGGGAATAAACTCTGTGCGCTAGGCATAAGATGTCCTTTCTTACGATCAGGTTTGCCTTCAGATTGGTAAAAAACCAAGCCCCCTGTCGCAACCACAAAGGGCCGCTCATTGCTGAGCGGCCCTTTGTTCTGAGATGTTTGGCGGGCTTATGCCCGCCGCACCTGATTACTCAGTGATTTTCGATACTACGCCAGCACCAACCGTACGACCACCTTCACGGATCGCAAAGCGCAGGCCCTGCTCCATGGCGATCGGTGCGATCAGTTCAACGTCGAACTTCAGGTTGTCACCAGGCATAACCATTTCTGTGCCTTCGGGCAGCTGAACTGTGCCAGTCACGTCAGTTGTACGGAAGTAGAACTGTGGACGGTAGTTCGCGAAGAATGGCGTGTGACGGCCACCTTCCTCTTTGGTGAGGATGTATGCTTCGGCTTCGAACTTCGTGTGTGGGTTAACTGACTTAGGCGCACAAAGCACCTGGCCACGCTCAACACCTTCACGGTCAACGCCACGCAACAATGCGCCGATGTTGTCGCCTGCTTCACCACGGTCCAGCAACTTGCGGAACATTTCAACGCCTGTGCAGGTCGTTGTTTTGGTGTCGCGGATACCAACGATTTCAATGCTGTCGCCAACGTTGATCACGCCACGCTCAACACGGCCGGTCACAACGGTACCACGACCAGAAATCGAGAACACGTCCTCAACTGGCATCAGGAACGGCTGGTCGATCGCACGTGCTGGTGTTGGGATGTACTCATCAACAGCTGCCATCAATTTTTTGATGGATTCTTCGCCGATCGCTTCGTCGCGGCCTTCCATGGCTGCAAGTGCAGAACCAGGAATGATCGGGATATCGTCGCCAGGGTACTCATACGAGGACAACAGCTCACGGATTTCCATTTCAACCAGCTCGAGCAACTCTTCGTCGTCAACCTGATCAACTTTGTTCATGTAAACAACCATGTACGGGATGCCAACCTGACGGCCAAGCAGGATGTGCTCGCGCGTCTGTGGCATTGGGCCGTCTGCTGCGTTCACAACCAAAATCGCGCCGTCCATTTGCGCCGCACCGGTGATCATGTTTTTCACATAGTCAGCGTGGCCTGGGCAGTCAACGTGAGCGTAGTGACGGGCTTCCGTCTCATACTCAACGTGCGCTGTGGAAATCGTAATACCACGTGCTTTTTCTTCGGGTGCGCCATCAATCTGATCATACGCTTTGAAGTCACCAAAATACTTGGTGATCGCTGCTGTCAGTGTCGTCTTACCGTGGTCAACGTGGCCAATTGTGCCGATGTTGACGTGCGGTTTGTTACGTTCAAACTTTTCCTTTGCCATGGTGTTGGCTCCTTAATGTTCAATGTTTATTGGACAGGTGCGCGGAAAACCCGCGCACCTACCGAGTTATGCAAATTTGGCTTGGATCTCGTCGGAGATGCTCTGTGGAACACCCTCGTAGTGGTCGAACTGCATCGAGAAGTTCGCACGACCAGAGGACATGGAACGCAGCGTGTTGATGTAGCCGAACATGTTCGCAAGTGGCACGAAACAGTCGATGGCAATCGCGTTACCGCGAGTGTCCTGCCCCTGTACCTGACCACGACGTGATGTCAGATCACCAATGATGCTACCTGTGTATTCTTCAGGTGTGATCACTTCGACCTTCATGATTGGCTCAAGCATCTTGGCGCCCGCCTTTTTCATGCCTTCGCGCATGCCCATACGAGCAGCGATTTCAAACGCAAGAACGGAGGAGTCAACATCATGGAACTTACCGTCGATCAACGCAACTTTGAAGTCGATCACTGGGAAGCCAGCCAGAGGACCGGAGTCGAGAACAGACTTGATGCCTTTTTCGACGCCAGGGATGTATTCCTTAGGAACAGCACCACCAACGATACGGCTTTCAAAGGAGTAACCTTCGCCCGGCTCGGTTGGCATCAGGATCATTTTCACTTCAGCAAACTGACCGGAACCGCCGGACTGTTTCTTGTGAGTGTAAGTGATTTCAGCTTCACGTGAGATTGTCTCACGGTATGCAACCTGAGGCGCACCAATGTTGGCTTCAACTTTGAATTCACGCTTGAGACGGTCGACAAGGATATCGAGGTGAAGTTCACCCATGCCCTTCATGATGGTTTGACCGGATTCGATGTCAGTCTCAACGGTGAAGGATGGATCCTCAGCAGCCAGACGAGCCAGACCCGTGGACATCTTCTCTTGGTCGGCCTTGGTCTTAGGCTCAACCGCGATTTCGATAACCGGAGTTGGGAAAGTCATGGTTTCTAGAACCACAGGATCGTTGACGGCGCAAAGCGTGTCACCTGTTGTGGTGTCTTTCAGACCAGCAAGCGCGATAATATCACCCGCAAATGCTTCGGTGATTTCCTCACGGTCAATGGCATGCATCATCATCATACGGCCAACGCGTTCTTTACGACCCTTTGTCGAGTTCAAGAGCGTGTCGCCCTTGTTCAGAACACCGGAGTAAATACGTGTGAACGTGAGCGAGCCTACGAAGGGGTCGTTCATGATTTTGAAAGCTAGGCCAGAAAACGCCATATCATCATCTGCACGGCGTGCGATGTCACGTGTTTCTTCTTCGTCGCCCGGTTTAAAGCCCATGTAATCTACAACATCCAGCGGGCTGGGAAGATAGTCGATTACAGCGTTGAGCAGAGGCTGTACGCCTTTATTTTTGAACGCGGAACCGCAAAGTACGGGGATGAATTTAATCGCCAGAGTACCCTTACGGATCAGCGTGCGGAGTGTATCGACATCAGGCTCAGCGCCGTCCATCAGATAGTTCTCCATGGCTTCATCATCCATCTCAACCGCATTTTCGATGAGGTGTGCGCGCCACTTGTCGGCTGTCTCTTTAAGGCTGTCGCGGATTGGCTTTTTGACCCAAGTCGCGCCGAGGTCTTCACCTTCCCAAACCCATTCTACCATGGTGACGAGGTCAACCATGCCTTCCAGCTCGGTTTCAGAACCGATTGGAATTTGAATAGGAGCAGGAACCGCACCTGTGCGGTCTGCAATCATGCTAACGCAGTTATAGAAATCAGCGCCGATCTTGTCCATTTTGTTAACGAACACGATACGAGGAACTTTATAACGGTCAGCCTGACGCCAAACAGTTTCGGTCTGCGGTTCAACACCAGCGTTGGCGTCAAGAACAGTTACCGCACCATCGAGGACGGCCAAGGAACGCTCAACTTCAATTGTGAAGTCAACGTGACCCGGAGTGTCGATGATGTTCATGCGGTGCTTGGGAGAATCTGGTGCTAAGCCGTCTTCTGTACGTTCCCAGAATGTCGTCGTCGCAGCGGAAGTAATAGTAATACCCCGTTCCTGCTCCTGCTCCATCCAGTCCATCGTTGCAGCGCCGTCGTGCACTTCGCCAATGTTATGCTCTTTACCAGTATAGTACAGGATACGTTCGGAACATGTGGTTTTACCGGCATCGATGTGCGCGATGATACCAAAGTTGCGATACAGTTCGAGGGGATAGTCGCGTGCCATTTGAAAGCTTCCTCAGGAGTGTGCTTTGAAAAAGGGGAAAAGCCCTTTTGGAAAATTGGGGCCCAGCGGATCCGGGCCCCGATCTTAAAATGTTACCAGCGGTAGTGGCTGAATGCTTTGTTCGCGTCGGCCATTTTATGCGTGTCTTCACGCTTTTTAACGGCTGTACCACGGGACTGAACGGCGTCCATCAGTTCGCCCGCAAGGCGCTCTTCCATGGTGTTTTCGTTGCGCGAACGTGCTGCTTTGATCAACCAACGGATAGCCAGTGCCTGACGGCGCTCTGGGCGCACCTCAACTGGAACCTGATAGGTTGCACCACCAACGCGGCGCGAACGCACTTCGACGGATGGCTGGATGTTTTCGAGCGCTTCATGGAACACTTCCACTGGCGCGCGCTTGATCTTGGATTCAACACGGTCAAATGCGTTGTAAACAATCCGCTCAGCAACGGCTTTTTTGCCATCGATCATCAGGTTGTTCATGAATTTCGTCAGGATCAGATCGCCATACTTGGCGTCTGGTAGTACTTCGCGTTTTTCAGCGGCGTGGCGGCGTGACATCTTATTGTCTTCCTCTTGGCGGGGTGCAGCGCAAAGCGATGCATAGTGTCAGATTGTAACAGCCGGGTGTCAGCCACCCGGCCAAAGGCGAAATTACTTCGGACGCTTGGCACCGTATTTGGAGCGGCGTTGTTTCCGGTCTTTAACACCCTGCGTATCGAGAACACCGCGTACGACGTGGTAACGAACACCTGGAAGATCCTTTACGCGGCCGCCACGGATCAGAACCACGGAGTGCTCTTGAAGGTTGTGGCTTTCGCCGCCGATGTAGGAAATTACTTCGAAACCGTTGGTCAGGCGAACCTTCGCAACTTTCCGCATCGCGGAGTTAGGTTTCTTAGGTGTGGTTGTATAAACGCGTGTACAAACGCCGCGCTTCTGCGGGCATTCCTGCAGGTGCATGGATTTCGATGTTTTGCGTTTCGGCTGGCGCGGTTTGCGGATCAGCTGCTGAATTGTTGGCATTCCGGTTTTATCCCCGTGTTGCGATCTTGAATGCACCGAGGGCAAACCTCAGTGCGGTGAATAGTATGCCGCGTACGTCCACGCGGCGTGGCTGGAGCAAATGGTGCAAAGCAGTAAGGCCGCAACGCTTCCGTACCGAGGTAAGCGAGGCGGCTATGCTACAGAGGATCGGGCCAATTAAGGCGGCCTGGATCTTGACCACATGCGTTATGATATGCGCGGCAGGGGCGACCCCCATTAGCGAGATAACGGGCGTATACGGAGAGTCGACCATCGTGTCAACCTGACTCACCTTCGCTCTCTTCTTGGAACCGCCTCTTGCAAAACAATCACCTGCAGCCGCATAATGCCAAAAAAGCGTGGGAGAACTCTAGTGACGCTCCAAGTGATTGGCCTTTGCCGATTTTCCTATCCAGCAATTGGTGGATTTCAGGTTGAACACGAGACGATCGAAGACCGTATTGCATACCTTTACGGGACGGCACGGTTAGAAGAACGTTTCAGGCTAATGGAGACAGTGGCCCTTCCCTGCATCAAGGCGCAGACTGACGAAAATTTCGAGTTAATCATCGTTGTTGGCGATCAATTCCCCAAAGAACACTCCGATCGCCTACATGACATCACTGCAGATATCCCACAGGTTCAGATTATTGCAGAACCACCGCGCCCTCAGCGTGAAGTGATGAAAGAAATTTTCAACAAGGCACGCAAAGACCCGTCGCTGCCTTGCTTGCAGTTCCGCCATGACGACGACGATGCCTTTGCAGTGGACTTCATTGAGCGTTTACGCGTTGCATCTTGCGACGCCCAAGCCCTGACTGAACAGCACAAGGCCGTTAACTTTGACTGGAACAAAGGGATAGTTGCCGAGTTTGGCCAAAACGGCATCGCATCTACGGATATTTTCCGACAACTCTATCCCGCCGCCATGGGCATGCAGATCCGCGGCAACTGTCCCCTTACGATTATGAACTTCGCGCACGAAAAGATTTCGCGGTTTATGCCTGTCGTCAGTTACGCTGATCCTCAAATGTTTGTACGGAGCCACAACGCCTCAAATGACAGCCGCCAAAAACCAGTCAAAAAGGTGCCTGTCAAACCAATCGATTTCGAGCAGGCCAAGATGTTCAAGGAACGCTTTGCCATCGACATTGATCGCGTCAGCCGCGTTTTTTCAAAGCAATAACATGCGAACGGTCGGGATTTGTCGGTTTTCCTATGCGGGGCACGGTGGTTTCAAGGTTGCCCACGAGGATGCGGCAAAGTTGGCGGCCTACCTTTATGACCCCCAGCGGATGGAAGAGCGGTTTCGACTGTTCGAAGCAATTACCCTGCCCTGCATTGCCAATCAAACCGACCCAGACTTTTCATTTCTGATCATCACAGGAAAATGGTTTCCAGCGAAATATCTACGACGGCTGACAGAATTGACGGCTGACATCCCGCAATGTCAGATCAAGCAATACCCGCCCCGCCCTCACAGGATGATCATGACAAGGGCTATCAACCATTGGCGCGGGGAACCTGAAGAGCCTTGTTTGCAGTTCCGATTGGACGACGACGACGCAATGGCGTTGAGCTTTGTTGAAAAACTGAAACAGACTGCGATTGACTTACGCGGCATTAGGTCCCGTCACGGCAGCATCGCGATCGACTACAATCAAGGGTACGTTTTTACCGCGGGAGTTGAAGGCGTAAAGCTGTGGCCTTATCGCTACCCTTATTCCGCGATCGCCCTTGGGATGGTTGTGGAGGCAGGCAACTCGGAGACCATCATGAGTCACGGTCATCAGAACCTGTGGAAGGCAATGCCCACGATGACCTTTACCGGCGAAGATATGATGATGCGCGGGCACAACGATTTTAACGACAGCCGACTAAAGGGTAAAAAGAACACTTTTGACTACAAGGCCATCAGCGACGTCGAAGCCGCCCACATTCGCGAAACCTTCGGCATCGACAATGATCATGTTAGGCAGGTCTTTTCACGCCCCTACTAGCTTTCGTTCGCGGTAAAATGTGAACATGCCCGTACCGATAACAATTGCTGCGCCGATAAGCGTGAGTGCTGTGGGAACCTCTCCAAAAACCAGAAAACCTATGATCATTGCACCTATCAAACCCGTGTACCTGAACGGCGCAATAAACGAGACATCGCCGCTGCGCATAACTTGAATGCTGAAAAAGTACCCTGTGATAACAAACATCGCTGAACCTACTATGTAGCTGGCTGCTGGCGCGGTAATCGGGACCCAATCTTGGGTCATAGAGGCCAGCCCTGCCGCTATCATAACAGCAACCGTGGTGCCAAGGGTCACTGCCATCCCCGGCACATCAGGCGACAAACGCCGTGTAACAAGGTCACGGACCGTCACACTTAGAACTGCAGCAAGCGCGTAAAGAGACCAAACATTGAAACCATCCGCGCCAGGGCGAATGATTAGCATTACACCTCCCAAGCCGAACAAAATCGCGAGCAGACGTCGCCACCCGACTGCTTCGCGGTAAACTAACACTGAGCCCAACGTCACCACCAGCGGCACCACCTGCATGATCGCATTGAGGTTTCCCAGAGGCATATTGAACAGTGCATTCAGGAAAAAATATGACGTAACGATCTCGGTTAAACCACGTAACACAATCACTTGCTTATCGTGCCGCGAAATATGGCCACTCAATGCCCCAAGACTACGCGCAACGATATAGACGAACACCGTCGCAAGGATGCCGCGCATAAATATCAGCTGAAACAGTGGGATCGCCCCATTGGTCAGCTTAAGGAACATGTCATTTATGACGAAGGCCCCCATAGAAGCCATCATCAACATTGCGCCTTTGGTATTTGGGGACATTCACATTTCCTAATGATCTGATCTGAACCTTGGATGATCAACGGCATTAGAACAATCCGCTACAGGCATCACCGCGCAAGAAAAATCCCCCGCAACCAGATGGCTACGGGGGATTTTTTAGTTCTTAATCAACAGTGCGATATCAATCGCGGCTTTCCTCATCAAAGCTTGGCACGGAGGAGAACACATCCCCACCGACAACATCGTCAACAGGCTGTGTAGGAGCAGCAAGACGTGCTGCCTCTTCTGCCTCGATACGGCGCGCTTCGACCACGACATTGTCGCGATCAGCTGCAACACGGCGCATCTGCTGAGTTGCCCCGCCAGTACCGGCCGGGATCAAACGACCAACGATAACGTTCTCTTTGAGACCAACCAGTTTATCGCGCTTACCTTGGACAGATGCCTCAGTCAGAACACGAGTGGTTTCCTGGAAAGATGCCGCCGAGATAAAGCTACGCGTTTGCAGCGACGCCTTGGTAATACCCAATAGGATGGGTTCGCCTTTAGCCAAACGACCACCTTTAGAGATTGCCTTCTCGTTGGCTTGGTCGAACTCGAGCTTGTCTACGTGCTCGCCTTTCAGCAGCGTGGTGTCTCCGCTTTCTTGGATCTCCCACTTTTGCAGCATCTGACGCACAATGACTTCGATGTGCTTATCGTTGATCTTCACACCTTGCAGACGATACACGTCCTGAACTTCGTCGATCATGTAATCCGCAAGCGCTTCAACACCCATAATAGCGAGAATGTCATGCGGCGCAGGGTTGCCGTCCATGATGTAATCGCCCTTTTGAACGAAGTCGCCTTCGGCCACTGGGATGTGCTTGCCCTTAGGCACCATGTATTCGACTTTGTAGTCCGGATCTTCCGAGCTCTCGATCGCGATGCGGCGCTTGTTCTTATAGTCTTTGCCGTAACGCACATAACCGTCGATCTCTGCGATGATCGCGTGATCCTTGGGGCGACGTGCCTCAAAGAGTTCCGCAACACGTGGCAGACCACCAGTAATGTCCTTGGTTTTGGCGCCTTCGCGCGGGATGCGCGCAAGAACGTCACCAGCAGCAACTTCGCTACCGTCTTCGATGGACATAACCGCATCCACAGACATTGGATAAGTGATCGGGTTACCAGCGCTGTTACGCAGTGGTTCTCCGTCCTTGTCGTGCAGAATGATCTCAGGCTTAAGCTCATTGCCTTTTGCAGCAGAACGCCAATCGATAACGATCTTTTGCGTCATGCCTGTCGCGTCATCGGTCTCGTCTTTGACGGAGATGCCAGAGATAAGATCGACGTGCTTGGCAGTACCAGCTGCTTCGGCGATGATTGGCAGTGTGTAGGGATCCCATTCGTACAACTTGTCGCCGCGCGCCACGTCTTGGCCCTCTTTGACAAACAGTTTGGTACCGTAACCCACCTTGTGGCTCGCACGCTCGTCACCGTTTTCGTCGATGATAAGCAGCTTCATGTTACGACCCATAACCATGGTTTCGTCTGCAGAGTTTTGCAGCGTCATGGTGTTTTCGAATTGGATCTTACCTTCCTGACCAGCTTCCTGGAAAGATTGCTGGCCACCCTGCGCAACTCCACCAATGTGGAATGTCCGCATGGTCAGCTGTGTACCAGGTTCACCAATGGACTGCGCTGCGATGATACCCACCGCTTCGCCTTGGTTCACCAAAGTACCGCGAGCAAGGTCACGACCATAACACTGGGCGCAAACACCCTCTTCGGCTTCACATGTAAGCGGCGAGCGGATGCGTGCAGAAGCAACGGCTGCTTCATCGATGATGTCGGCAAGACGTTCATCAATGATTGTGCCATCGGCCACCAAGACTTCGTCGGTACCTGGACGCATGATGTCTTCGGCCACGACGCGGCCCAACAGGCGCTCAGCCAGTGAGGAAACAACTTCACCGTCATTCACCGCTGCAGTCGCAGTAATCGCTACATCAGTCCCGCAATCATGCTGACGCACGATACAGTCCTGTGCCACATCAACCAGACGACGCGTCAGGTAACCAGAGTTAGCTGTTTTTAGAGCCGTATCCGACAGACCTTTCCGCGCACCGTGCGTTGAGTTGAAGTACTCAAGAACGGTCAGGCCCTCTTTAAAGTTCGAGATGATTGGTGTCTCAATGATGTCGCCGTTCGGCTTGGCCATCAGACCACGCATCCCGCCAAGCTGTTTCATCTGCGTAACAGAACCACGCGCACCGGAGTGAGCCATCATATAAACCGAGTTCGGTTCATTCTCGGAACCATTCTCAGCATATGTAGTGTCGGAAATCGCACCCATCATCGCGTCGGTGACTTTGTCGTTACACTTTGACCATGCATCAACAACTTTGTTGTACTTTTCACCCTGAGTAATCAGGCCATCCATGTACTGTTGTTCAAAATCTTTAACCTGATCACGTGTGTCTTCAACCAGTGGCCATTTGCTGTCAGGGATCAACATGTCGTCTTTACCAAACGAGATGCCTGCCTTGAACGCTTCGCGGAAACCCATTGTCATGATCTGGTCACAGAAGATAACGGATTCTTTTTGGCCACAATAACGGTAAACCGTATCAATGACCTGCTGAACTTCCTTCTTACGCAGCAGACGGTTGACTAGGTCAAACGGAGCTTTTGCATTCAGAGGCAACAGCGCACCAAGGAGCACACGACCAGGAGTAGTGTCAAAGCGCACAAGCACTTCGTTACCTTCATTGTCGATCTGTTTGATGCGTGATTTGATTTTGGCGTGCAGATGCACTTCGCCGGCGTCCAACGCGTGCTGAACTTCATTCACGTTACCAAAGACTTTGCCTTCACCAACCATGCCATCACGCGCCAAGGTCACATAATAGAGACCCAAGATCATATCCTGCGATGGAACAATGATCGGTGCGCCGTTTGCAGGCGACAGAACGTTGTTAGTGGACATCATCAAAACACGTGCTTCAAGCTGAGCTTCCAGCGAGAGCGGTACGTGAACAGCCATTTGGTCACCGTCAAAGTCAGCGTTAAACGCAGAACAAACAAGCGGGTGCAGCTGGATGGCTTTACCTTCAATCAGAACTGGTTCGAACGCCTGAATGCCAAGACGGTGCAATGTAGGCGCACGGTTCAGCATGACAGGGTGTTCCCGGATAACCTCGTCGAGGATGTCCCAGACTTCTGGACGCTCTTTTTCAACCAGCTTCTTGGCCTGCTTCACAGTGGAAGACAGACCTTTGGCCTCAAGACGGCTGTAGATGAACGGTTTGAACAGTTCGAGCGCCATCTTCTTGGGCAAGCCACACTGGTGCAGTTTCAGCTCTGGACCCGTCACAATGACGGAACGGCCGGAGAAGTCGACGCGTTTACCCAAAAGGTTCTGACGGAAGCGACCCTGCTTACCTTTCAGCATGTCTGACAGTGATTTCAACGGACGCTTGTTGGCGCCAGTGATCACGCGGCCACGACGGCCGTTGTCGAACAACGCATCCACAGATTCCTGCAACATCCGCTTTTCGTTGCGCACGATGATGTCGGGCGCACGCAGCTCAATCAGACGCTTGAGGCGGTTGTTACGGTTGATCACACGGCGGTAAAGGTCGTTCAAATCTGAGGTCGCAAAACGACCACCGTCCAGCGGCACCAGCGGGCGCAGCTCTGGTGGGATCACAGGGATCACGGTCAGGATCATCCATTCAGGACGGTTACCGGACTCAAGAAAGCTCTCGACGACCTTCAAACGCTTGATGATCTTCTTTGGTTTCAATTCGCCTGTGGCTTCTTTGAGCTCTTCGCGCAGCTGGTCGGCTTCTGCTTCGAGGTCAATTGCTGCCAGCATTTCGCGGATCGCTTCAGCACCGATGTTGGCGGTGAATGCGTCCATGCCGTAGGCGTCTTGGGCATCCATGTACTCTTCTTCGGTCAGCATTTGACCGTAGGTGAGGTCCGTCAGGCCCGGCTCGATTACAACGTAGTTCTCAAAGTACAGAACACGTTCCAGATCGCGCAATGTCATGTCCAGCATCAGACCGATGCGGGATGGCAGGGATTTCAGGAACCAGATGTGCGCAACTGGAGATGCCAGCTCGATGTGGCCCATACGCTCACGACGTACTTTTTGAAGCGTAACTTCAACACCACATTTTTCGCAGACAACGCCGCGATATTTCATGCGCTTATATTTACCACACAAACATTCGTAGTCTTTGATTGGGCCAAAGATACGCGCGCAGAACAGGCCGTCACGCTCTGGCTTGAACGTACGGTAGTTGATGGTTTCGGGTTTCTTGATCTCACCGAAAGACCACGACAGGATACGCTCTGGCGAGGCCAGAGATACCTTGATCTCGTCAAACGTCTTGGTAGGCGCGACGGGGTTAAACGGGTTGTTTGTCAGTTCCTGGTTCATTTTCAATCCTTAGATTTATTCTCGAAAGCGATGGAGAGAGGGGGACCGCCCCTCAGTTGAAAGGCGGTCTGGAATATTTAATTCCGGCTATGCCCTACTCTTCTTCCTCCGCATCCAGGAGTTCCATGTTCAGGCCGAGGCCACGGACTTCTTTGACAAGAACGTTGAACGATTCTGGAATACCAGCCTCGAAGTTGTCCTCACCTTTGACGATGCTTTCGTAAACCTTCGTACGGCCTGCAACGTCATCCGATTTCACGGTCAGCATTTCCTGCAGGGTGTATGCAGCGCCATAAGCTTCAAGTGCCCAGACCTCCATCTCACCAAAGCGCTGACCACCGAACTGTGCTTTACCGCCCAATGGCTGCTGGGTAACCAGCGAGTATGGACCAGTAGAGCGCGCGTGGATTTTGTCATCCACAAGGTGGTGCAGTTTCAGCAGATACTTCACGCCAACAGTCACCTTACGGCTAAACTGTTCTCCGGTACGACCGTCAAACAGAACTGACTGACCGGATGTGTCAAAGCCCGCACGTGCAAGGCTATCGTTCACATCGGCTTCTTTTGCGCCGTCAAAGACAGGTGTCGCAATTGGAACACCGCGACGGACATTGCCTGCCACTTCCAAAAGGTCTTCCTCGTCCAGACCAACAAGGCCTTCTTCGTAGACGTCATCACCGTAGGCCAGCTGCATTGCTTCACGAACAGGTGTCATATCGCCTGAACGCTTATATTCCTGCAGTGCCTCGTCAACATTAATGCCCAGACCGCGTGCGGCCCAACCCATGTGTGTTTCAAGGATCTGACCAACGTTCATACGTGATGGAACGCCAAGTGGGTTCAGACAGAAATCAACCGGTGTACCATCTTCGAGGAACGGCATGTCCTCCATTGGTACAACTTTGGAAATAACACCCTTGTTCCCGTGACGACCGGCCATTTTATCACCGGGCTGAAGCTTACGCTTCACCGCGACGAATACTTTGACCATCTTCATCACGCCGGGCGGCAGATCATCGCCACGGCGTACTTTCTCGACTTTGTCCTCAAAGCGCGCATCCAAGGTCCGTTTCTGGATCTCGTACTGCTCATTCAGGGCTTCAACGATCTTGGCATCATCCTCGTCTTCGAGGGCGATCTGCCACCACTGACCACGTGTCAGAACGGCATCCAATGTCTCTTCCGTGATCTGGCTATTCGGGCGTACGCCTTTCGGGCCTTTTACAGCCACTTTGCCAAGGATCATTTCACGCAAACGCGCGAAGATGTTGCGATCAAGGATCGCCATCTCATCGTCGCGGTCACGTGCAAGACGTTCTACTTCTTCACGTTCGATCTGCAGGGCACGTTCGTCTTTTTCCACGCCGTGGCGGTTAAAGACGCGTACTTCTACAACTGTACCAAAATCACCCGGCTTTACGCGCAACGATGTATCGCGAACGTCGGATGCTTTCTCACCAAAGATGGCGCGCAGGAGTTTCTCCTCCGGCGTCATCGGGCTTTCGCCTTTTGGTGTGATCTTACCAACCAGAATGTCACCAGGCTCAACATCCGCACCAATGTAGACGATACCCGCTTCATCAAGATTGCGCAGCGCTTCTTCACCAACGTTTGGAATATCGCGCGTGATTTCCTCTGGACCAAGCTTAGTATCACGTGCGGCGACTTCGAATTCCTCAATGTGGATCGAGGTAAATACGTCATCACGCGAAACGCGTTCGGAGATCAGGATGGAGTCCTCATAGTTGTACCCGTTCCAGGGCATAAACGCGACGATCACGTTCTTACCAAGAGCAAGTTCACCCATGTCAGTGGACGGACCATCTGCGATGACCTGACCTTTTGTAACCCGATCGCCAACCTTCACCAGCGGACGCTGGTTGATGCAGGTGTTCTGGTTTGAACGCTGGAACTTGCGCATGCGGTAGATGTCTACCCCTGCATCGCCCAACTCAAGGTCAGCAGTGGCACGAATAACGATACGTGTGGCGTCTACTTGGTCAATAACGCCTGCGCGCTTTGCCATATACGCCGCACCGGAATCGCGTGCTACAACTTCTTCAATACCTGTCCCAACAAGCGGTGCTTCAGCTTGAAGCAAAGGCACGGCCTGACGTTGCATGTTCGAGCCCATCAAGGCTCTGTTCGCATCGTCATTTTCAAGGAATGGGATCAGCGAGGCCGCAACGGAGACCAACTGCTTTGGTGAAACGTCAATCAGATCAACGTTCATAGAAGGCGAAAGCGTGTAGTCACCAGATTTCCGTGTGGAAACCAGATCGTTCACGAACTTCATGTTCTCATCAAGGTTTGCGTTGGCCTGTGCCACAGTGTGACGCATTTCTTCAGTCGCCGACATGTACTGAACTTCATCGGAAACAACACCGTCTGTTACCTTGCGGTATGGTGTTTCGATAAAGCCGTATTTGTTCACGCGTGCGAATGTTGCAAGGCTGTTGATTAGACCAATGTTCGGACCTTCAGGTGTTTCAATCGGACACATCCGACCGTAGTGCGTTGGGTGAACGTCACGTACTTCAAAACCGGCACGTTCGCGCGTCAATCCACCAGGTCCAAGCGCTGAAAGGCGACGCTTGTGCGTGACTTCTGACAACGGGTTAGTTTGGTCCATAAATTGTGACAGCTGCGAAGAGCCGAAGAATTCACGTACAGCAGCAGCAGCTGGCTTTGCGTTGATCAGGTCTTGTGGCATGACTGTGTCGATTTCGACGGAAGACATACGCTCTTTGATCGCGCGCTCCATGCGGAGCAGACCAACGCGGTATTGGTTTTCCATCAATTCGCCGACAGAACGCACACGACGGTTGCCGAGGTGGTCAATGTCGTCGATATCGCCGCGGCCATCGCGCAGGTCAACCAGCGCTTTGATGCACGACACGATATCAGCGCGATCCAGCGTACGCTGAGTGTCTTCTTTGTCGAGGGCCAGACGCATGTTCATTTTCACACGACCAACAGCAGACAAGTCATAACGTTCGCCATCAAAGAACAGCGTGTCAAACAAGTTTGACGCAGCTTCAACTGTGGGTGGCTCGCCCGGACGCATAACGCGGTAGATGTCCATGAGCGCGGTATCGCGGTTCATGTTCTTATCTGCCGCCATCGTGTTGCGCATGTATGGGCCAACATTGACGTTATCGATGTCCAAGAGTGGGATCTCGGTGATGCCTGCATCAACTAGCTCTTTGGCTGTACCGCCAATGAGCGTACCATCTTTGTCAAACTCCAGTGTCATCTCGTCACCGGCTTCGACGTAGATCGCGCCAGTTTCTTCGTTGATGATGTCTTTGGAGACAAACGTGCCTTCGATGTGATTGAATGGCAGCAACAGTTCGGTGACGTTGCCCTCGTCGATAAGCTTTTTCACAGCCCGTGGCGTGATTTTCTTGCCCGCTTCAAACAAGATTTCGCCGCTGGCCGCATCTACGATGTCATAAGTTGGGCGTGTGCCGCGAACACGTTCTGGGAAGAATGGCGCAATCCAGCCTTTACCAACATCAAGACGATACGTGACCGTATTGTAATACGCATCCATGATCGCTTCTTGGTCAAGACCAAGAGAATACAGCAATGTAGTGACAGGCAACTTACGACGACGGTCAATACGTGCGAACACGATGTCCTTTGCGTCAAACTCAAAATCCAACCACGAACCGCGATATGGGATAATACGGCAGGCGAACAAGAGCTTACCAGACGAGTGGGTCTTGCCCTTGTCATGGTCAAAGAAAACACCCGGTGAACGGTGCATCTGGCTCACGATAACGCGCTCGGTGCCGTTCACGACGAACGTACCGTTCGGCGTCATCAAAGGCATATCGCCCATGAACACGTCTTGTTCTTTAATATCTTTTACAGATTTCGCACCTGTATCTTCATCGATATCAAACACGATAAGACGGAGAGTAACCTTAAGTGGCGCGGAGTAAGTCATGTCACGCTGCTGGCACTCTTCAACGTCGTACTTCGGTTTTTCCAGCTCGTACTTAACGTATTCCAAAATGGAAGTTTCGTTAAAGTCCTTAATCGGGAATACCGATTGGAACACGCCCTGAATGCCGTCACCATCGGTGGGCGTTTCTGCATCGCCGGAATTCAGGAACAGATCATATGAAGATTTTTGAACCTCAATGAGGTTCGGCATTTCCAGCACTTCGCGGATTTTGCCGTAGTATTTACGTAAACGCTTCTGGCCAAGGAAGGATTGTGCCATGTGTCGTGTCACCTTTCGTGTCTCTTGCCGAATGCGCCATCGCCGGGGCCGCGATGCACACCCATAAGAGCGGCTAAGTCCGGTCTATGCTGGAGCGCGTCCCACCGCACCCCTTCCGACCAATGGACCTATCCAGAAAGACGCTTGATGATTAAAGCGCCTTTCAAGACAGGTTTGGCTGGACAAGGTTCACACCCCATCCAGCCAGTATTTACAGCAGGAAGTAACTTCCTGCTTGAGACAACTTAGGCCAGTTCGACTTCTGCGCCAGCTGCTTCCAGCTTGGCTTTCACGTCTTCGGCTTCGGCTTTGTCGACGCCTTCTTTGATTTTGCCGCCAGCTTCAACGAGGTCTTTGGCTTCTTTCAGGCCAAGACCTGTGATGCCGCGAACTTCTTTGATCACGTTGATTTTGGATGCGCCGGCGTTCTTCAGAACAACGTCGAATTCAGTTTTTTCCTCAGCGGCACCAGCGCCGTCTGCAGGGCCCGCCATCATGACTGCGCCACCGGCTGCAGGCTCGATGTCGTACTCATCTTTGAGGATTGTTTTCAGTTCTTGTGCTTCAAGCAGTGTAAGACCAACGATGTCTTCTGCTAGTTTTTTCAGATCAGCCATGTTTTAGCTCTTTCCGTTAACGATATGTGTGTTCCAACGTGTAGTATCAACTAACACGCCGATTTGACGATATTGTCGCTTACGCAGCCTTGTCTTCGATTGTTGACAAGATGGATGCGATATTGCTTGCAGGTGCGCCAATGGCCCCGGCGATGTTCGATGCTGGTGCGCCCAACATGCCCGCGATTGTGGCGATAAGCTCGTCACGCGAAGGCATTTTGGACACGGCTTCGACACCGGCGACGTCCAACGCATTCTCACCCATTGCACCACCGAGGATGACAAGTTTGTCATTCTCTTTGGCGAATTCCTGAGCAACCTTAGCCGCAGCTACAGGATCCTCAGAATAGGTCAGAACGGTCATACCCGTCAGAAGGTCAGCAATGCTTGCACATGGCTTGCCCTCAAGGGCGATCTTGGCGAGCCTGTTTTTGGCAACACGCACAGATCCACCCGCAGCGGTTGCCCGCGCACGTAGATCCTGCATTTCAGCAACTGTCAGACCGACGTAGTGGCTAACCACTACAACGCCAGAGCTTTCAAAGATCTGGCCGAGCTCATCGACCAGCTGTTCTTTTTGTGCTCTATCCACAGTTTCTCTCCAAAGTTATCGGAGGTGTTACCCTCCGGGCTCGTTTTGCCGAACGAATGTTCGACGTCGGGTCCTTACGGGTCCTTCCCAAGACCGTCCGAGAGCGATGCTCACGAAAAGTCATAGTCATTCCCCATCTCAGGCAGGAATTATGGACTGAATTCCCAGCCCACCCGCCATCTCGGACGAAGCGCAAAAAGCGCACGACGAATCGTGCGCTAAGATGCAAGGGTTGAATTAGTCTGAATACGGGGGAATGCCAACAGCAAAAAAGCATCCAGCCCCACAATCATCTGGAAGCCCCACTAGAGCCTCCAGGGGAGGGACGCATAATACCTCACCTAATGATCCTTAGTTCGAATTAGTAGCAATTATTCGCCCAAGGCATCTCAAGCTCACAACGCTGCGCATGAAGATCACATACGGTACCTTCAAAGACAGGATGATAACAAGCAACACATCAAACGATGTGAGAACTGTGCTACCTACAACACTTCGTGATTTGGATTGGTTTGGGAGGGTAATCCATGTACGGCGCGCATAGTCATCAAATGCGCCAACTTCTTATTGGCCTCTACAGCACACAACCGGACAACAGAAACAGAAGGACACCGACAATGTATAATGGCGATACTGGTCAGGTAACTGACGTAATCCCGAAGCTATCCATCCCTACCATTGGACTAATGTTTATCGCTGGCTTCATGGCAACAAATGCCTTCGATCTTTGGGGTCAGGTTATTAGTCCTGCACTTGGTTTTGCAAACCTATCCCCCCACGGCCTTGCCAAAGCCCTGCTCGGAAAGTTCGGACTTCCGAACGGTGACTTCGCAGGCTATTTCTTCCACTTTTATCTCGTCGGATTGATCGGATACCCAATTGGTTGGTTCTACATTTTCTCACCAATCTGGGCGCGTGTTTTTGGATCTAAATTGGGGTGGTTTGCTCCTGCGACGGCTTATGGCTTCGGATTGTGGGTTTTTGCCATCGGTGGCGTCACTGCCATTGCGGGCTTACCATTCTTCTTAAACTTCACAGGTATCACTTGGGTCGCCTTGGTCGGACACGTCCTTTATGGGATTGTCATGGTCGCTGTAATTCGAGCGGCGACACCGAAAGCACCAAGCGAACAAACCTAAATTCGTCGATATCAACATCATTAGTGTGGTCATTCATCGAGAGTTGGTGAATGACCACAAACCGCCCTGAAACAATAAAAAAACCCTCACATGCAGGTACATACGTATTCAGGCAAAAACGAAAAAAGGGCGTCCCTTAAGGACGCCCTTCGTATCTCAAAGAACAGTCTGCTTACTCAGTAACAGCGTTGTCCACAGAAACAGTCACACATGGGCCCATTGTGGAGCTCAGAGCGATCTTCATCATGTAGGCACCTTTGGCACCAGCAGGACGGGCTTTTGCAACTGCGCCAACAAAGGCACGGATGTTTTCAACCAGTTTGGCTTCGTCGAAGGATACTTTGCCAACGCCTGCATGGACGACACCGCCCTTTTCAGCCTTGAACTGTACTTCGCCGCCTTTGGCCGCCTTAACAGCTGCCGCAACATCCATTGTCACTGTACCAACTTTTGGGTTTGGCATCAGGTTACGTGGGCCAAGAACTTTACCCAGACGACCAACAACAGGCATCATGTCAGGTGTCGCGATGCAACGATCAAAGTCGATCTTGCCGCCCTGAACGATTTCCATCAGATCTTCTGCGCCAACAACGTCAGCGCCAGCTGCTGTCGCTTCTTCGGCTTTTGGGCCGCGTGCAAATACTGCAACACGAACGTCTTTGCCTGTGCCGTTTGGCAAGCCAATAACGCCGCGAACCATTTGGTCTGCGTGACGTGGATCAATACCAAGATTCAGCGCGATGTCGATGGTCTCGTCGAACTTGGTGTTCGAGTTGCCTTTGATCAGCGCGACTGCTTCTTCAACAGTGAGGTTCTCTTTGCCAGCGAATGCTTCGCGTGCGGAGCGGGTGCGTTTTCCAAATTTAGCCATCTTACTTAACCTCGATGCCCATGGACCGTGCGGAGCCCATAATGATTTTCATTGCCTGCTCCACGTCGTTTGCGGACAGATCGACCATTTTGGCTTCTGCAATCTCGCGCAACTGCTTACCAGTGATACTGCCAACGATTTCACGTGACGGCGTTTTCGCGCCAGATGTCACTTTTGCCGCTTTTTTCAGGTAGTAGGACGCTGGTGGCGTCTTGATGTCCATTGTGAAGGACTTATCCTGATAGTAGCTGATCACGGTTGGGCAAGGTGCGCCCGGCTCCAGGTCTGCTGTTTTGGCGTTGAACGCTTTACAGAATTCCATGATGTTAATGCCGCGCTGACCCAGCGCTGGACCCACAGGTGGGGATGGGTTTGCTTGACCCGCTTTAACTTGCAACTTCATCGTACCGACGAGTTTCTTGGCCATTGGCCTTCTCCTTTGTCATCGGCAAGGTTTCCCCTGCCCTACAAGACCCCAACGCGTTGAGGCCCATTTTCTAGCGTGGTCTGGTCTGATGCGCGCGCGCACCTCGCCTCCCACAAACGATTCGCCGCGAGGCAATGCCACGTGACGCAAGAGCCCGCCTGTTAAGACAGTTTGTGCGTAAGAGCAAATGGTATCTTCGCGGTGGTTGAGACCCCGTTCGAGATTTGCAAAACGGTCGCTATTCGTAATGTAAAAACCGCTGTTGTTCTGGACACCGGAATTTCGCCCCAAAAGTGCCCCGTTTCTGGGTATAAGAGAGGTCACCAAAAACAGCACTGAAAGCACCCAAATGAGCTCCAAACAACCTGTATCACCGAGCCCTTATCTCGTCATTGCCTACTGGAGCAACCTCTCGTTGTCTGTCATTGCTCTATTATTGTCTGGTTTTTTCGGGATACTCTTACTGGGAAGCGAAAGTTCCAGCATGCTGGACTTTTGGGTGGCGATTGGTCCGTTTCTATATACCGCAATCACATGGGTGTACTTGGATATATTGTCACAGGCACTAAGACGGCCCTCAGAACAAAGATCGATATTTTGGCTACTCGCAACGGTTGTTTCCGGCTTTGTTGCGTTGGTCATTTATGCGGTTTCAGTTTCTCAAATGAGCCATGGTCCAAGTCCCATTTTTTTGGTTCCGCTGGCCATCGGTAGCATGTCTTTTATTGCCGTGTGTCGAATTACACTTGGTAAAGCGCTCCTCCTGAGAAGCAAGCGACACACCTCCTGATTACGCCAAAATAACCTCGAAGCCGCCTCACAATATGCAGCAGCCGCTCCAAACGCAGAAGACGCCGCAGCTATGGCTACGACGTCAAGAAATCCTATTGTCAGTCAATGCCTGATTAAACTTGCTTATTCACCTGAGTGAAATCGAGTTCAACTGGCGTTTCACGACCAAAGATCGACACCATTACTTTGAGCTTCTGGTTATCTTCGTCAACTTGTTCAACCATGCCGTCGAAGTCTTCAAACGGACCATCAGCAACTTTAACGCGCTCACCGATCTCAAAGTGGATAAGCGTACGAGGTGCTTCTTCGCCTTCTTGCACGCGGCCAAGGATCGCTGTCACTTCGGCATCGCGCATTGGCATCGGACGGCCCTGTGGACCCAAGAAACCTGTGACGCGGTTGATCGAGTTGATCAGGTGATAGCCACGATCGGACATTTCCATGTGGACCAGAACATAACCAGGCATAAAGCGACGCTCGGTCGTGACCTTCTTACCGCGACGAATTTCGATCACCTCTTCCGTAGGTACCAGCACTTCATCGATTTGGTCTTCGATATCAAGTTCCGCAACAGTTGTGCGGATTTGCTCGGCTATCTTTTTCTCAAAGTTGGAAAGGACACTGACCGAATACCACCGTTTTGCCATTTGATCTTTTCGTCCTTGTCCTGAGCGCCTGTGCGCTTACGAATTCAAAAATTATTGCAGAGCCTACGCCCCGCTCTCCCTGATCAAAGTCACTGCGCGACTCGAATCAACGCACACTATGCCAAGGGACAGGCTTGCGGACTAGACCACACGCCATAAGGATTCAAGTGTTTGCGAAGAAATTTGCAAGCAAAACTGCCTGATTCGTGCTTTGAACTGGCTTCAGCCAAACATGTTGAGCACGTACTGCAGCCCACCACGGATCACGATATCAACAAGCGCAAAGAACACAGCCGTAAGAGCCGCGAGGATAAATACCATAACAGTGGTAAGCATCACTTCGCGACGCGTAGGCCAGACGACCTTTGCCACTTCGGCGCGGACTTGCTGAATAAACTGAAGTGGGTTGGTAGTGGCCATGGATCACATCCTGAATTGTCGTGTTAGATGCATCTAGCCGCTGCCGCGCAGTGTTTCAAGACTGCAATTAGATCACGCTTAGGCACCCTTTTCATTCAACCCTGCCAATCGACGGTCCAACGCTTCGCCGTGCCGCGCGTCGGCCTGTGCCAAATCCCCAAAGTCGGGCAAATACAAAGCATCCACAGTACCTTCAGGAAAGCGATCTAAAATTGAATCCCAACGCACTGCGAACCTGTCCAGACGCGCATGAATTGCTGCCGCACGTGACGGTCTACGGCTGGCATACCAACGGCTTATCTTCACCACGCCCTGCCAGAAGCCATCGTATCCAGTGATCAGAAACACCCCGATCAAAACGATAACTGACAGGATCAACAAGCCAACAACCAACCATGGACGCATCAACACAAACAGCGCCAGACAGGTCAAAACTATGTGAGCGACAGTTGGGCGATAGGCGCGGATACGATCCATCAACCCATTTCCCTCACCTGCCGCTTTGCTCGCCCGTCGAGCTGACGCGGCGGATTTGGGCTTAGTACGCTTAGGTTCTGCGGTTTTGCGACGAAACGAAAAACCGCGCCCGGACTTTGTCACGGCCATGCCAGCATCTTCATCAGCTTCGGCACTTTCCAACAGAGGAAATGCATCTGACTTGCGAAAAACAGGTGCCTCCTCGGGCGCTGCCTCGGCATTTGCCCGTTCGGAGCGTTGGACTCTCTTACGCGAAATCGGCCTCTCTTCCTCGGTGAGGATAGAACGGATCGCGCTAAGCGAGTCTGCGTCGAGCTCGGCTTCAGAGGTGTCTGTGTCGTTCGGCGAAATACTTTGGGTTGCTGTCATCTATCCGTACCAATTGCACTAGGGAGCGAGGACACCTCTTTCTCAGGTCTATATGGCGGTTCAATGATCCCTTTATGGTAGAAAATTGTCATTGTCTTCACACGCGACCCAACCTGACCCGGGCATCCAAAAACACACACAAAGTCAAAGCCCACGGAAACAATCGAAGTCCTAATTTCGGGAATAACAATCTATCCGCAAGTACATAAGCCCAATTTGAATCGTTTTCCGCCCCTCATACAAACGCCAGATCGATTAACAACTTCAGCAATTTAGCATGAAGCGCAGTATTTGCCGCTTTCCCATAATTATTCAAATTTCTCTAAACGAACCCCATTTCCACAGAACTTCTGCGCCTGTTTGCCGTTGACGTTACGCCCCCACCCTCAATTTGACGCTTGAGATACAGGTTTTCTCTAATCTGCTAAAAACAAATCAAGGTTCTGCGTCAATTCTCAAGGCAACTTTTCGGGAAGTCCTCCTGAAAGAGAACTCTATGGCTTCGCAAGTGATGAAGTGAATTACAATTTCGGAGCATCTCAAATGCGGATCAGATCCGTCGCATCATACCATCTGGAAACAAAAAGGAAGATGCAGCCAGCCAAACCTGCGGGCGGTTTTCCTAATGTCACTTAAGTGAATTGGCAGGGGCTGAGGGACTCGAACCCACGACCCTCGGTTTTGGAGACCGATGCTCTACCAACTGAGCTAAACCCCTATGCCGAGGCCGTGGGTAATCTGGATTGCGCTAAGGATCAAGAGCGATCAGACCCATCGAGAAGGAAAATCGCTTTCAGTGTATCAAAGCCCACCCTTTTTGGAGGAGACAATGCCGAAAACGGCACACACTTGCCAGAAACTTGGTCGCACTCCCTTAAGAAACGAAATCAGAAGTGATCAGATCAAGACGATTCTTGAACCACAGCTGTAAGGGCCTCGACATCGCCACCACAAATCAGCGCTTCATTTTCCAAAATCAGGTCGATGGGCCAATCCCACCACTTAAGCATTTCCAGAGCTTCAATTTGTGCGGCCCCAAATCGGCGACGGACGACCCCTGCCGGATTACCAGCCACAATTGTGTACGGAGGCACCTGCCCAGCCACCACAGCGCCCGCTCCGATGATAACACCATCCCCTATTTGGGCCCCCGGAAGGATGCGCACTCCTTGCCCTATCCAAACGTCATTGCCAATCAGGGTATCGGGCCCTGCTTCGGGCATGGATGGGCGTTCCTCCCTTGAGCTGGAGCCAAAAATCGCAAATGGAAAGGTAGATATTCCGTCATACCTATGATTGGCAGAGGCGGTTATAAACCTCACCCCATCAGCGATCTGGCAAAATTTGCCAATAACAAGCTTCTCGGGACTAAACTCATATAGATAAGGTGCAAGTCTGGCCGCCCAGTCATCTGGTGCCTCATGCGCGCTGGCATACGTGTATTTGCCAACTTCGATGCGAGGGTGGTCAACTGCTGCAGACAGAAAGACTGTGCCTTGATGTGTACGGCCATTCGGCAGGGAAACCGGATACTTTTTCTTTGGGTCAGGGAAT
>JAWSVL010000020.1:0-29458 GCA_033851935.1 Sulfitobacter sp. | reverse complement strand
CAGCAGTCGTTGCGGCATCATCAGCCTTCGTTGCGAGCGCGGTGGTCATGTCTGACGTGTTAGGTTTGACATTATAGAGCTCTAGTAAGCCCAGATTTACGGCTTCCTCAATCTGCGCAATGGTCGTGCTTTTTGGATCGATCCCCGTGAAAGAGATCGATATCGTCGGCGCTGCTGGCATGGTGTTACCTCGTCAATTTTATGGAATTTGTAGTGTAAACGGCCCAAACGGAGCGCCTTCGGCACCCGAGACTGTTACCGGAACCAGCCAGTAATCAGCCTGCCCTAGTGGAATCGTATCTGGCGTACTGACCACAGCGGAAACGTCATCGATCGTGCCGTCAAAAGTTAATCCAGCAACAAACGTTACTGATGTCATATTTTCGGGTGTTAGGACGAAGGTGCTAAACACACCGTTATCTGTCGTCAGGCTTTGCTCAACGCTGTCACCTACGGCCCTAGCCCCGAAAAACCCCTGCGTTGTTCCGCTGAGCGTCACAGTGAACCTAATAGACGTACCGCTTTCAACACCGGAAACCGCCTGCGTTAAAAAGCTACTTGCCGCCGCGACGGTATGAGACGCTACACCGCCGGATATCTCCCAATTGCCGATATTGGTCCAACCCGTGCCGTCTACGAAATCGCCGTTAGACAAAATATTGATCGCACCCTCATCGCCAACGACAACATCAAAGATCTCGCCAGCGTCGGCAGGAATAACTTGTGCCAGCTTTACCGCTGCATCGAATCCCGCACCCACTTCTCCGCGATATCCACGCAGACCAAAAAACAACGGATTGGAAGGAGCTGTCCCTGCGAAGACAACGCGCCCTGGTTCGGCATCAGCCGTTACATCGGAAAGCGCTATGGAGTAGATCGCACCTGTAAGCTCGACCCAATCGCCAGGCCCAGAGGTTGAGATCGCGCGCACCCGTACATCGTGCCCCTCTCCTATACCCGCCACGTTGAGATAGAAAAACGCCTGGTCATCACCGTTCCGAGTATCACTCGGAACATATCCCCCCGTCTGATAGTCACCACCCGCGAGACGCCAGCTCCACTCGTAGGAATTCACTGAATCACTTGTTGAAGGATCAAATAGAAATAGGAACCGAGGGATAAGAGCTCCACCGGTATTGAGGTCTATGTCGCCGCCGCTTTGGACACTCAAAGGACCAGGTAATCCGACGCCGGTTGTCGCGCTCACAAATTCCTCGTTATGGACATCCTCCTCATCCGTTTCGGGCGTCCAAGCGTAAATATCGGCGCTGTGCTTTACCAAAGATGCAGGCAAGCGCATTGCAACTTCGCCGTCTTCACCCAAAGGAGACAAACCTGGATGAATCGTCTCAACCTCATAGATGCCATCAAGCGCACCATATGGCCCAGGCAATGCAATCGTAGCTGTTGACCCTCCAATCAGATTGAACGCCTCTGGCGGTAACGTGCCACCCTGAATGCGTTCCTGTCTACGTAATCGCAGACCCGTTATATTACGCACTCGCATTCCCTGAGTTGCGGACGAGCAAAACGGGAGATCCATGGTTTTGACAGCAGGCACGCCGCCGTCAGCTGCAAGAGCACCGGGAATATCCCACATCGTCAGTTCCGCTGTCTCATATCCCCTCCCAGATGAAGGGTAGGTCACACGAAGACGGTTAACCAATTCTGACCCAGGAACCATGTCGGGAAAATCAAACCCTGAGCCAAGAAAATAGGTCAACGCTTCCTCAGGCGCGCGATAGACCCCCGCAGCATAGCCCAGTTTTCCACCCACTCGAATAAAGTCAGCCGCACCGCTAATCATCATCGGATTTAACTGATCTTCAATTTCTCCCTCTGACCAAACGACCGTACCAGCGCAAACATAACGTGCCTCGCTGCCACCCGATTTAAGCGCCACTACCTCATCGCATGCATCTGGCCCGTTCTGATTAAAGGAGTCATGAATTTGCCCCGCGCGATACCGACGGATTGGATTTTGCATGAGCGCATCGCGGACGCAAAGCGCGTGGTTTTCCGAAAATTCCCACGTGTTCGGATCATCTTGATCATGCAGCACATTACGCGGATCACAAATGAGCGACCATCGCCCCTCAACCTCAACCAACGGCGGCGTAGATGGCCATCGCTCCGACCTATTGCTACCCGCTTTAATCTTTAGCCAAATAACAGTCCGACCCTGCCATGCGTCTGAGACTTTCCATAGATGCTCTCCTGTCCCTTCGACAAAGGGCGCTTCAGTAGTAAACGCTTCCGGTGGCGCGGTGTGGTTCCCACGGCTAATCCAGACATTCAGATAACCCTCAAAAGGATCTTCTGTTGGGATCGCACCCGCGCCGGAAAGGTCATAAGCATCCCCAGACAGCAGAACCTCACGCTTGTCTAAGAACAGGGTGAAGCTGGGCAGGTCCGATACACGCGAATTGAGTATCCAAGCGCCATAAATGTAGTTTCCCTTAACCGGAACCCCAGCCGGAGTGCCGGTCGCACGCCATACACCATAAACGGACCGATCTGCTGGCGCTGTTGTCTGTTGTGCCAACTCTGCGGCAACATTTTGAGCGGATACTGTTTTGCCGAACACCGCAGTAAGAGCGCTATTCAGAAGCACCGAACCACCAACCTTCAGGAGGCCGGTTGCCAGACTCCATGCTGCTGACCCACCAAAGCCAATTGCAGAAAGGCCACTCGCTATGCCCACGGTAAGAGATGTCCCAGCGGCTGCAATTAGTGGCGCTAAGAAAGCCATGACCACGCCCCCAAAATATCCGCCTGCGTGATAATCATTCCACTCTCCGTTTTACTGGCGTATTCGTTCGATTTGACGCATATAGCCAAGGCTGCGCCGAACCTGTCCGCGCTCACAATGAGGGCCAAATCGCCCGCCTGCGGTGTTGTTGTTTGAGGTAAGTCAAACGTGAATGCACACCATTCAAGATAGCCGCCCGCGCGCCTAAGTATTCGCGCAGCGCCCAACGCTGTCCTGTAGTTATCTGTGCATCCGTCTAACGGATCTTTACCGTGAAGTGATGCAAACGCACGGCACGCCACAGTGCAATCCCTACGCAGCCCCCACGCAAACGGCGCACGCATGTGATCAATGGCTGCAGCGAATGCAGCCCGCTCCGCTATTCCGGCCACGTCTGCGGATTGTATTTCAGGCGGTTAGCCGTCTGGACATGCCGTCCCGCCGTGTCGCCAGGGAATTCCGCCAGCTGAGCCTCATAGTTGTGAGTAATTGACGCCGAAGTGCGCGCAGACGGGCCCACGCCAAGGCCCAAAACCATATCATGCCCAAGGGTTCCATCGGATCTCAAAAGCGAGCCTGTGCGACTATCAAAGTACCCTTCAAACCACTCAACAGGTTCCGTCTTAAGTTCATTTCCCGCTGGTGTGGTTGTTGTCGCAAAGTAAACGATGATCGTCCGATTGCGAATAATCTTGCCGCGCTCCGCCAACATATCCTCGACGGTCGCAGCGACATTCACCGATGCTTCAGAAGTCGCCAGCCCTCCGTCTTCAACCGGTGCCTGAAACTGCACCAGATTGCCCGCACCCATCCATGTTTCACCACCCCACGTCAGATCACCTGCCCCTGTATGAAGGCGAACCTCCCCATCGTGCCAATCCGCAAAAGTCAGCAGTACAGGGCAAAAATGCCCTCTTAGGTCAGAAATCAATCCCGCCGATCCACCACGCGTTAACCCCACGGGTTCACCTCAGTCCAGCCATCAGAGTATTCATCCTCAAATGCCTCTTCAAAATCCCATCTGTAGCTGAAATCGCCGCTCAAACCTTGAACCGCGCGCGGCACATCTACGGCCTCAAACACGATGCTTTCGCTATGACCAATACTTACCAAGCCCCCCGACAGCGTGAACGCCTCTGACCGATCCGTACGAATAACCGCTGCGCGATTGGCATCGGATTTAACGGCCGCCAAAATGTAACCGCTTTCCATGGTACCGTTGATATCTGTGATGCTGATAAGTTCCGAAGGCCGCGCCACCAGGCGCGAAGGCGGCAAGCCCGTTACTGTCAAGCCATGCCACCCGCCATCGGTTACAGGCACGCCTGATGTAGGAAATCTGCCATCGCCCATAATCACGCCCGCGCCATCAGCAGTCCAAAGAACCTCAACGCCATCAGCCATGCTGTCAATAATCTTGTTTTGCAGATCCAGACTGCCTTTGGACAGAAACCAGAGTGACGAAAGGCAATCAACCCGCACAAGTTTCGGCCTGCCCGCCCATTGGCGGTTAAGCATCCGGACATATCCAGCACCCGCCAAATCAGGACCAATGCCCGATATGATCGCGGTTGCCACACGACGCCCACGCTTCGCCGCTGATGTTCGCGGGCGGCCCTCAATAGTCCCAACAGAGCGCGACTGAGGGTAAACCTCATCCAGCGCCCAGCCTGTAATCCCGAAAGGAGGCCACGCGATAACATCGGTCATGGTGACCACCCACTTTTGCTTTTTCGGAACGAATTTTGCGCCGCGCCGACTGATTGACCTACAATTTCGGAGGCTGATTGACGGAAAATTGCGCCAGCTTCGTTTCGGGCAATTTCAACGACCACACCAGGCTCATTACGAACGATGATCTCAACCCGACCACCACCTTTCGATTCAATGCCTAGCTTGCCATTCGCACCCCGTGACAAAGGGACAATTGCCTCCGGCCCAGCCTCTCCCATAAGACCCGTTTGAGCCCCACTCATGGGAAACAGAGTGGGGCCGTTAACAACGCCGCCTTTTGCAAATGCTTTGATTGCCGACCCATTCGAAAACACGTTACCCTTGGCACTTGGGAAAATGCTACCCAAAATGCCACTCAGAAACCCGCCGCCGCTCGTCTTTCCACCACCACCTAAGCCCGACCATATCGCGTCAAAAGCACTGCTAGCGAGCATATCAGCAAACTTACTCAAAATGCCTTTAATCGCCTCCTTAACACTCTTTGCGCCCGTCACAATGCCGGTGAATGCGCTTTTGAACGTTCCCTTTACCTCGTCCATTTGCTCCTTCAGAGCCTTGGCTTTGTCAGATAACTCTTCAATAGCTTTGGCACCCTTACCCCCAGCCTTGCCACCATCGCCTGCGTCTTCCAGCGCATCATCAAGATCGCTTACAGAATTAGCCGCGCCTACCACCTCATCTGATGTAGCGGCTACCGCGCTCTTCAATGCTTCGACAGCATCACGCGCAGGTCCAAACGCTGTTGCTATAGTGCCAGCAGCTTTTGAGAACGATCCAGACGCTGCGGACTGGGCTTTATGGCCCGCCCTGTACAGTGATCCAGAAGCTTCGCTGGCACTATCAGCCAATCCCATCAGCGATGCGCCCATAGCTTCGAACCCTTGAACGCCGTTCATTCCATTTGCGATTTTCCAAACGAAATCATGGAAGCTTGTCGCCATACCGGAAAGCGCAAATAAAAATCCGGCTTTCATCCGTGCCCAGACCCCGTTCAACGCAGGTGGAATCGCCGCCGCAGAACCTATAAAGCCCTGCCAAACCGCCGCGGCAACATCGCCAAGCAATCCCATGGCCGCACCGAAGCCGCCTGCACCTTTCATCAATCTAGTGAATTGGAAAACCAACTCCCCAGCCCCGACGATCAACGCGCCGATGCCCGTGCGAATAATCGCCCCGCGCAAAAATGCCAGCGAACCTGCAAAACTAAATGTAGCAAGCCTCGCAAGTGCCAGCGCGCCAACATACCGCACACCAAAGCCTGCCACCGCTACTGCGATGTAGGTACCAACACGCTCAAGGTTATTGGCTAGACCATCAATCACAACGCGCAGCAACCCGCCTTCGCGTAAGCTATCGGTCATTGCTTGGGCAAGTTCGCCCATCCTTGGGACAAGCGCGATAGCGAGTTGTTGACCCGCATATTGACCAATAAGGCCAAGCCGACCGATCCTGTCGTTTGCTTGCTCGATCGCCTCTGAATCCGTGCGGCTGATTGCAAGCCCATATTCTTCAATGTCAGCGCGCGCCCGCCTGAAAGCATCACCACCGGACAGCACCGCCAAGACCATTTCTCGGTTTCGGACACCCAAGTCCTGTAAGAGAACGGATGCCTCGCCTGAATTCAGCCCCAGCGACTTCACTCGATCCGCTATCAAGGCAACCTTTTGATCCGCTTCCAGGCTTTCCAGATCTTTTGCTGACAAGCCCAACTTATCCAAAGCGGACTTGGCGTTTTTACTACCACGAGCAATCTCACGATCCATTGTCTGCACGTCATTGGCCAAAGCAGACACGCTAACGCCAGCTTCTCCCGCAGCCAACTGAAGCGCACGAAACCCACCAACGGACGTACCAAGACGCCGCGCCGACTTTGCTGCGACATCGATATCCTTAGCCCCTTTAAGGGCCATAGTCGCGATGGCACCGCCAACTGCAGCCGCCGCTGCCGCAACGGCTATGAACTGCTTTTTCATGACGGCAACGGGTGATTTTACCCGCCGTGCGCCACTTTCAAACTTTGCGCTATCCAGACCAAGATTGACCCGAAGCGCACCAATTACACTTGACATTAATTGCTCTCCGCAAGCGCCATGTCGATTTTATCCCATGCGTCGATGCATTGGATAATCTCGGATCGCTTGTCTTTTTTGCCCGAAACAAAATCATGGAATTCAGGTGGTTTTTTCATGCGCGGCAACATTGCTGAATACCAAACCTCTGCGCGCCGCTCTTCCATGCGCATGGCCGCACCATCCATTTCGATGAAATACAGGCGCGGCGTAATATCCCAAAACCGCGCCGGATCGAAGCCCGCCGCGATGTAGTTTTTAAGAAGGCCCGCAAGATCTAAGCCGTTGCCTTCGTCCGGCTCTTCGGCTTTCCCCGCTTGGGTTGTTGCTCATCCAGCTTGAGTGGCGGCGTCGGGTCTGGAAGGCTTGTACCCATCAATCGCGGCAATGCATCTGCATTTTCCAAAATGATATCATCAACAAGCCAACGGTCTGCCACATCGCTGTGGAAACGTTCAAGTGCGCCTAATATGAGATCACCCGCGATATTCAGATCTGGCATCCAATCATCTGAAGCACCCTCAGGCGGGTCCATCTTTTCCAGAACATTTTGCCCATGTTGGCTTTGCAGATCAGCAAGCACACTCATGCCGACAAACAGCTTGTACTCTTTGCCGCCCGCATTGAGCTTCAAAATTCCGCGAATATCACTCATGATGCAATAACCCGCGCGTTTGCCGCCTGTCGGTCAAGAAGTTTTATAGATAGATTAGCCATGACCTTTTGACCCACCGAGCCTGTCGGTGTGTAGTTCTTCACGTAACCTCGGTAAGTACGGCGGCGGGAAGTTCCTGCGGGATTAAGGTTGAACTCAAACAGAACATATTCTTTCTCACCCGCAGCGGTTAGATCCTCCAACTGCCCTAAAAGAATATCGCCATCATCTTCGGCCCAAAACTGCTTCTCCTGAGAAAAGTCTACTGCGGGTAACAGTCCTGGCGTGGCTTCCTGCGTACGGCCAGGAGATTGCATGTGTGTTACGTCCTGATCCTCAGGCACCTGATCAGGGAACGGCAGGTTTTCAAAACCAAAAATCTGAACAAAAACATGATTGCCTCCGCCCGCCACTGGCTCACGCCCAACCCATAACTCCCAATTATAGGCGATATCGCCTGCAAAGTCTTTTTCCGCCATTAGGTTGGCCTCCATGTAATGTTAAAATCTAAGCCTGTCCGGAATGGACGGTCGGCCTCGTTAGAGCCGCCTTCGCGGCTATCTCTGGTCGATGTGTTCGAAATGAAAAGAAAACCGTCGCCGCGATATCCGTTCAACGCTTCAATTACAGATCGTGAAGCTGATTTAGCGGCGGTGTACGTCATGCCGTAGCAATCCACCTGCACACGTCCTTCGAAGGGTCCCTTGCCATTCATATGGATGCCCTCAAAACCTGACACCACATTCAAGACGATGGCAGGGTAACCTGACCCTTGAGGGTGCTCAATCCACTCCACCCGCCGTCCAACAATGTCAGCGACAGCTTCTGTGTTAAATATCAGGTTACGGAGTTCTTCTTCCATACGTTACCCTCTCGCCAATCCTGCTGCCTTACGATCGGCACGCTGAATACTTTTGCTCAGCTCGACCCACAATTCGTCTGACAAACGAGCCAACATCTCCCGCTTGCCTTGCTCCCACGCAGGGCGCATGTATGGCTTAGGCCGAATGCCAGGGTTATGTGTGCCCGCAAATATGCCCTTGTTGATAAACGGTGATGTCCCAAACTCGGTAAAAATGGCCTGCGGCAGCGGACCCGCGCCCATAAAGACTTCTACGGATGCTTTGTCGTTTCGGAACATCTTTCGATGCGCCTTTTTTTCACCACGGCTTAAACGTGTGCCAACCTTGATCGACTTCTTCAGATCGAACCCGGACGAAGATGCATCGTCTGGAGCCAACGCTCTAGCCATGGCAGCCATAGGCTCAGCCGATTTGATTAGCGAGCGTCGTAGCACTCCCTTGCCAGCTGCTTTTGACAGCTGATCAAGTGCAGCTTCCAACTCCGCAAAACCTTCAATCTTGTTCGCTGCCATTACTTACCTCTGCCCCCACCGTGATCTCCAAGAAGTCATTCCGACCCAATTCCTTGATGCCAAATATCTGATAGCTAACACCTCGATATTTCACCGCATCTTTGGGCGTTAGATCCCGTGTAAATACGGTAGAACGAACTCCAAACCTTGAAGTTAGAGAGGCAGAGACACCATCCGCGCGAAGTAATTCCCAATCCTTTAGATCTACCTTAGAAGCCAAAACGGGAGTGCCATGGTCAGCCCAATTCTTGACTGATGCCAACCCGTCATCTTCCATGGTGAATCTTTGGAACTGAATACTCCGGTCAAGAGAACCCGCTCGCATCACGACAGGTCTCTCAAGTTTTCCAGCAGGCTCAAGAAACCAAATGGAACCTCACTTACCGCCCCACCCGTTGACGCCGTTTCGCGCACGTCAAACCAATGCGCCACAAGCATCCGAACCGCTTGATCTGCGTGATCCGGCCAACCGTCTGAAAATTCGGCATCCAGATCACGACGAACATGCGCGATCACTTTGGATTTTGCAGCAGCTAGATAGCGGCCCAGAAGATCGTCAAAGTCACCGGTATTACGCTCGATCGAGAGTTGATCTTTCACATCATTCAAATCTACCAAGCTGGCCATGCCTACCCGCCGTTCTGCTCGGTGTCGTTTCCGTCGCTCTTGGCCGCGCCCTCACCTTTAGCCGCGTCATTGACAGGCTCTTTTGTGCTCGCGCCTTCACCTTTGGTCGTGTCGCTCGCAGGCTCATTCTTAACCGAACCCTTGCCTTTGGTAGCCCCACCGGAAGGGGCCTTACTGGCCGCCGATTTCAGCGCGTCGAATTCTTTCTTGGTCGTGACAACCGCAAAACCCGACTTAACCATGGCTTTTGCTTCACGCGACTGCATCGGATCTTGTTCGTCGATCTTGTAGACGACGCCAGCGCGATACGTGCCAGAAGTTCCAACCTGTGTTCGATTAACCTTGATAAACATTACTATCCCTTTTCGATGAATGGACCTGAACGGGTCAAGCGTCACCACCTGACCCGAACGATGTGCGATCCGACCTTACGCGAAGGTGAAATCACCTGTGACTAGGCCGGAGGCGCGTGTCACAGCCAGCGCAACTCGCTTGGTCGACTTGACCGTCACCATGCCCGTGATGAAGTTATCGTCATGCTGCGTTGACAGCAGGATCTCGTTCTGCTGTCGGTCGTAAAGCTTGGCCGACATATACAATGCGCCAACAAGCCATTCGCCTGCAGTCATCGAATTGCTCTCGACAACCGGAAGACGCCAGAGCGACGGCGCTGCGGCCGTGCCAGGAACACCAAACAAGAACGCGCCGCCAGGAGTTTCACGCATCATTTCGATCCCCGCCCAATCCGTCGGGTTCAATACGATGGTATCAGCAGCGTAATCAGCAAGAACAACCTGCAACATCGCAAGACGAAGCCGCTCAATACGGTCGGTGTTTGGCAGGCCAGCAGCCGCAGAAAAGGCTGTTGCCTCAGTCAAAAGGCCCGACAGGTTGCTGCCAACGCCGTTGCCCGCCAAAATCTGCGCTTCTTCTGCAAGGTCGGTACCATAAGATAGCTCACCATCAATTTCGCCCGCCAATTGCGGCCCATCGGCGACGGCCTCTTCACTGACGTTGACATGGTGGCCAATTTTCTTGACGCTGGCCTGCGCAGGTTCCCAGCCATAGGTCGACTCTGGAAGTGCCGCGCCTTCCGCCGTTGCAGCTGCCGCATTGGTGCGCAAAACTTGCTTCGAATAATCGACCGCATTCGAGGCCACGGGAATAACATTCAACAGGCTACGGATCAGAAGCTGACGACGCGGAATGTTGACGGGCGCTGTATCACGCTCGGACCAGATCAGACCACCGCCAGAACCGTCGATCGATGTGATGGCGGCCTTGGGTTCATACTTAAACTCGCCCTGCGCACCAGCTGAGACAAATGCCTTAAATCCTTCACTTTCCGACATTTCACGTCCGGCAGACACTCGGTCAGACGCGCCATTTCCAGCACCGGCAACGGCTTGAGCAAGGTCGAGGTTAGATGTTTCAAGCGCTTCCAGCTTGCCTTCCAATTTCTTTTGCTCGCCAGTGGCCACATTGAACTTGCTCATTGCCTCGTCAATGGACGCCTTCAGTTCAGCACTCAATTCAGTACCTTTGTTGGCAGCCTTCAGGGCTTCTTCAGCTTTTGGCAAAACGTCTTCGCGCAACGCCTTGATACTATTGCCTACCTCCAAAAGCTGGGCAGCTACGCCACCCGCATCGGCACGTGGCGCGTGCAACACTCCCGTAGGGAGATTCTCGGCGTGCGCCATCAACGCGACCATTGAAAGGCCACCCATCTTCATAAGTTTCGTCATCGGATTACTCCATTAGAGATTTGGTTTGGGCCAGGAGGTCAGCAACCCCCGCCTCGATTTCGGCAGCGCCAGACATGCCGGTTGGGGCAGCGCCAGACTTGCCCCCTTTCAGGCTGGCGAGAAGATCCCGACCAGCAGATTTCGTAACGCCAGCACGCGACGCCATAACGTCAAACATGCGTTCCGCGCGCAGCGCATCGGGCTCACCGCCACCCGCATCCATTCCGACTTGGTCGCGCGGCAAAAAATCATCAGCAAACCCCATGTCGACAGCAGCCTTGCCGCCGATCCAAGTTTCCTTGTCCATCATGGAAGTCAGCTCAGTGACGGACTGGCCGCTCCGATCCGCGTAAATTTCGGCCATCGATGAATCGAAGGGCTCCAACCAGTCTGCAACATCGCGCAACGCATTGCGGTCACCCATCGCGACCACCCACGAATTGTGGATCATAAAGAAACCAGATTTGGCGATCTCGATTTTATCACCAGCCATGGCAATGAAAGATGCAGCGCTTGCCGCGAGGCCGATCACTTTGACGGTGACCTCAGCGGGGTGTTCGCGTAGCTGGTTATAGATTGCCAGCCCTTCAAACACATCGCCACCAGGCGAATTAATCGTCACTGTGACTGGCTTACTCCCGATCGCACGGAGCGCGCCGGCAACACGTTTAGCCGTCACCCCATCGCCCCAAAAATCTTGGCCGATGACGTCAAGGATTGAGATTGTAGCCGCGTCTGTGCTTTCAGCCCGTAATTCAGGCGTCCACCGTGCGAGAGCCTGTTGGCTGATGTCCGAACGGACACCGGGTTTAGCGCCAAGCTCTGCCATTGGCATGTTTCGCTTGCTCATTCGTTCTGACCTCCAAGATTTGAAAGAGTTACCATCGCGCCTTGCGCCAACAGCTTGTCAGCGTTCGGGTCATCGGACCTCGGCTTGTTCAGCATGGCGCGTCGCTCGTTTGCAGTCAGCGTTGCGCTAGACGCCATCTTCGACAGGAATTCGCCCTTGGCCCCGCTATCCATTTGGAGCATCGCCTCCCGGTTGAATTCAAAATACGTCCGACGTCGGGCCGATGGGCTCACTAGATCCTTGCGCACACGCGCCTCGATCTTGCGCAGGATCGGATTTATGCCCGTGGTCAGCCAAGACAGCATGATGGCCTCAACTCCTGTACCCCACATGGTCTGGCCTTCAGCTGCGTGCCCAATAATGATTGGCGGCGTTCCGAACCAACGGCAGATGTCCTCAATACTGAAGCGTCGGGTTTCCAGTAGCTGGGCGTCTTCCGGATTCAGCGTCAGCTGCTTGTACTTTAAGCCCGCCTCCATAATCAGCGTTTTGCCTGCGCGAGACGATCCGACAAAAGTTTCCAGCAAAGTATTCAGCTGAGCCCGCTGTTCTGGTGTTAAGGTCTGATCAGATTCCAACAACCCACCAGGCGACATGCCATTGGAAAAGATCGAAGCCGCGACTTCGTCGGCAGCCAAAGCGGCTCCAAGGCTTTGAACGCCATATCGCACAGGAGATAAGCCAATGCCGTCACCAATGCCAAAGCCTGGAACATGAAAGATCTTTTGGCGAGGTAGTTTGTAGGAACGCCCCCGATCAACATATGAAAACTCTAATTCGCCAGCTCTGTTCCGCGCTACTGTGCCGCTCGGCAATGGCTTTAGCCCGACGAGACGATCTCCAACAAAGAGCCGTTCAGCAATAGCATTCCCTTTGAGACATATCTGTGCGGCAAAACCCTCCCAAAACTCTGCCGCCGTCTGTTCACTATTCGGGCTGATAGTCAGGATGGACGCCAGCTCAGTATCGATACGGTCACGGCTGTCGTTTGATCCCTTTTCAAATAACCCTGAAGGCAAAGAACCGATCAACTGGCTGGTCCGCGCGGTGCAAGCATAAGCCGCAGACAGCTGCATGACAGATGAGGGAGTGACGGTTGGGCCTGCTTTCGACTTCAAGCTGATTGACGCAGAGCCACCAAAGCCGGGCTGCCACTCAGTTGTTCCAGTTGACCACGAAGCGCGTGCGCCTTTAATCGCACCGGAAATTATTTTTCCAATCATGCGACCATCACAGGGTTAGATAGGAATGCGGAGATATCAGCTTTCTTGAAAGCCTCTGGGTTCATATCCATCAGGATCGTCGCGTTAAACATTGCCATCAACGGATCAATTTTGGCCGTCCCTGCCTTTGCCTTTGTGATCATAATGTTATTTCCTCTTGCTTCCGCTTTCGCGTTGCCCATGCACCAGGTCATCAAAGGCTGATTGCCGTGGCGGATGGTCCGCTGATATGTTCGACGCTCTAGCGTCTTAATTGCACCATTCAGCTTGAAGCCTTGACCGACGGCATAAAACATTTCGTCAGAATACCCCCGCTCGGCCAACTCATCGAGCAAGGCAGCCGTTCCATATGGGTCCAGACCGATTGCGCCTTCAGCGGGCAACAACCCCGCGCTCAACAGCTGGTCAATGCGATCGGCAACGCCTGCCACATGCGCATCGATGTCATTGTCGATGGTCAAATCACCCGCATTGGCGAGATCTAATAGTTTCGGTGCGATCTCTTTCCGGCGCTCCAACGCGTCTTCGGTGCACCAAGCATGTGCCCAATGCAGCCAATGGCGCGTTTCTTTTTCTCGCCCAATGACCCCAAACCCCAACAGGTCATCAGCGCCACCGATATCACCACCGACAACAGCCACTTCGCAGCGGTCAATCAGCCCTTCCAATGTGAGGCTTTCTTCACCACATCGGGTCCAATAGTCAGCCGCAACCCAACGCTCACTGTGAAGCCCGAGGCCCACCTCAATATTCAAGTGCTGGGACGCGAACATCGCAACATCTTCAGCACCTGCGCGCTTCGCTTTGTCGAATTCCTTCTGCAGGAAAGCCAGATCAACCGAGACGTTCAGGTTTGGATTGACCATCCCCCAGGTGCTTTCGTCCATCCACTTCTGGCTTTTTTGCATCTTCGGAGGAAATTCATAGATCACTGCCAGCATCGGTGACTTCACCGTTCCGTCTCGTACCGCCCTCGCCTCTTGCAGCTCCTTCTTGAACTGCCCTTGTGGCTCAATCTTAGATTGGGTCGTGATCTGCAGGAAAAAACCCTCAGGACGCGATGCCAATCCCCCGCGAAGCTCCAACAGAACTTTGCCTGCCTTGGCCTTGGCTGCCAGTTCGTGCGTTTCGTCGACTAAAACATAAGCCGCTTTTGATCCCGTAACGATGTCACCGTCAGCCGATTCAATCTCGATCGTTGCTTTCGTCGTTTTGTGCGTGATCTTTTTCTTGTGGATTGTCACCAAAAAGACGCCACCCTCTTTGCCCAACCCGTCTGGACCTCCAAGCTCACGATCCAAAGCGATCATCCCCGCGATCTGCTCGAATGCGATTTCGGCCACGTTGTGTGACGGCGCGATCAGGACCAGTTCTGCTTTTGGACGATCATTCATAATCGCGGCGATCAAGATGATCGTCGCAGCGAGGTCGGACTTTGTATTCTTCTTCGGGATCATCAAGAAAAACTCTTGAATCATCCGCCGCCTGGTCGCTGGATTATAGCAACCAAAGATAGTCGCGATGTACTCACGAACCCATGGCGGACTGATATCCTTGCGCAGTGGCGTACCAGGTAAGTCGGGAACGCGAAGCCGATCAAAGATCCGCAGTGCCTTTTCTGCCGATGGCTCAAACAGTGGCAGATCGGGGATCAGCGATCTGCCTTCCAGTATCCGATCTTCCCAATCAGGTACTGCTGTTGACCAATCGCCCCGATCAAGCGGCATTAGTGAGGCGCACCCGGCTTGAGATCATCACCCCAAGCACCGCCGCCGTCTGCCAATTTATCAGCCACTTGTTGTGACGTCTGTTTCTTGCCGAGTTTTTCGGCGCTGGTTTCACGGGCCAATGCTTTCGGATCAGAGGAACGCATTCTGGCGTCGGCCTGCATCAAATCATTTCTGGCAACCATCTGGTCAAATAATCTCTGCGCACCAACATTGCCTTTGTCGGCCTCTCTAAATGTCTGCATCATACGAGCCGCATTCAGCCGATCCCGCGCGGTCTCGCGCACAGACAGCTCGGCTCTAAAATGCCGCTTCAGAGTAGGCAAACTAATATGTTTGCCCGTGCGTGGATCGATCACAACCGCTGCAATGCGATCGTTCACCCACCCCAATGCAAGCAACATACTGACTTTATTGGAGTTTTCAGACGTCCACTCGAATGGCGGGCGGCCCTTCTTGCGTGGTGTCAAATAGACCTCCTCGCCAAAGAGGGTCATCACCTTCTGATTTTCACTGCTCACGAAAAAAAATCTCCGAGTGTTATCAATGCGGGTCCGGCGTTTGTGAGGTTCTGGACTTTCGACCCACCCCCCCTACGCTAAGCCTGCATGCTCCAATTTTTGTTTCTCTTTATCGTGCCACGCCTTAGCGACGATCTGCACGTTGTCCCTGTCCCAGAACAAGTCTGGGTCACCACGGTGCGGGATTATGTGGTCAAGCACTGCTGAGTTGGGCGCATGCACCCGACCAATGAGCAACACACCTGTCTGTTCGCATCGCCACTGGCTTAGCTTTAAACGCGCCTGCCGCATATCCAGCCAGCGTTTGGTGTTGTACCACTTTCGCCAAGGCTTCTCTCGCACACGCTTCTGGTCTCTGGTCAGCCCCGCAACCCCGTTCACACCGATCCGCGAGGGCGCTGCCTTTAGTCGTGACGGCGCTGACTTCAATCGGCCCATCTATTTCGGAACAGGGCCCATCGCCAACATCATTGGCGACGGAATCGTTCCATCAATCTGGACATGGATAGCTGCGCCTGCATTCAGCGCGGCCAACTCTTCTGCATTCGGGAACCATGCAGTAGTCATTACAGGAACCTCTCCACCAACCACACCGCAAACCCTCACTCCGTCCCGCACAGGCAGACCAAGAAACCCTTGGCTCTTGCCGCAGATACGTGTCGCACCTTCGATTGATCCAATGTCCATGATGATACTCCAAACGCAAAGCGCCCGCCGAGGATAAACCTTGGCGGGCGCTGATGTGGTGTTGGCACCCTGTCTAGGGGGGGCAGCTTTATTCGTCAAACACTTTCTAACCAAGGCGTGCGCTGTGGAAGCATCGGCGTCAACTTCCAGCGCGATAAATTGTTAAAACAAACAAACGTTTGGCGTAATTCCAAAAGGGCTAGACGCCACTGTAAATAGTTCCGGCGAGCCCGCGCAATGCCCGGGTGCAACACAGAATATCGCACCGGACAGGACCGAACATCTGCCCGCCTCACCTTGCGACCAGACACATCAATATCAATCCCCAAGGATATCTCAGCGGCCTTGCGCCCATGTTGATTTTGAGTGAACGCAGCGGGCCTACACCCAATCACACCCGAAAGTTTGCACGGGTCCACGTCACCGAGATCCAGAACCACTCCCTCTAACAAATCAGGCACTCTGCGATGTCGCGACAGCTCTGCAATCTGCACCGCCATTGACCGCCCACCGCAGCCCTCCGGCAGCACGGCAACCGCAGCAGCGACCAAATCAGCGTCAGGATGTGGTTCAGAACGTCCACCACCATCAATCCGGCAACCCAACTCACCCCGCTGCAACATCCTATGTGCATTGCCGATGTGCCCATAGCCCTGTGCCAACGTGCCTGCATCCTCGAAATCAACCGATGCACATTCATCCGCAAACGCCCACTCTAGCAATCGCTGGATGCTGATTTCTTGCCGCACACGGCCCGACGTATCAGGTGCTTTCGCACAACTGCGCGGCGCAGCCAAAACCATACGTCGCTCCACCATCATACCTTTGCCTTTTCAGTCAGACCCAACTCACGCGCGTCTTCGCACCGCTTCTCCGCAGTGGTCCGGCGCTCCAACCAAGTCGCATCAACATCACTCAATTCTCGGCCCGCATCACGGCTGGCTCTAATCCCCTCCGCACGGCGAGCGGCACTTCGCCCCATTTCGCTGATCTGCCCCAACACGTACCCGCCAGGGAACTTGCGATTATCACGCAGCCACTTCATCAGCTCGGGCGCATAGCCGCCACTCAGCGCCGCCTCGCCAACCGAATGCGCAAACACAGCCCGCATCAATGGCGATGCATCACCGACGGGCGGCTGGTGCTTCATGGCCAAGGGCAGCACAACCGTAGCCAAAGGGAACCGATCCCGTTGGGGCCCCCCACCGCAGCCGGCCAACTCTTCGCAAAGCCCGCCAAGGCTTAGCGCATTCATGTAGGCCAAGCGCTGGCAAATCTCGGTTTTCATTTCGTCAAACTTGATCTTGTTCAAAAGTGAGGGCTTCACCAATCCCAACCGCTCCAACGGTTCAATCAACAACTCCCGCACCTGTTGCTCACCCGCTTTTTGCGCCACTGCATCCATTATCACTTCCCCTTTTCTCAGCAATTCTAACTTATCCACAAACCAAACCGTCCAAGTCTGAGCGCACCGCACTCTCCTTTTCTATTCTCTCATTTCATTTCCTCTCTTATGTCTGGAACAGTTCCATTCTGTTCCGAACTGTTCCGAACTGTTTCATTCTGTTCCACCCACAGGTTGCCGAAATTATTCAATGATTTCAGGGACTGGAACGAGAACGCCCCAAAACATTCGCCGCAGCCGCAGCTTTGAGCGCTCGCTCGATCGAATGTCGAAACTGAGGCATGCGCCGTTGTCCGGTGTGATGCTCCTGTAACCAATCATCCAACCAGCCCACTGCATATTCATCCTTGCAGAGATCCGCACCGCACCCACACTCCCGCAGCACACCGATCAGCCGACTGCGGCGCGCATATACAGCTTTGCTTTCATTGCTGGCCTTGTACTCTTGGTGCCCGCGCAATGCGGCTGTCATGACTTCCAGAACAACTGGATGCGCCAAGCGGATTTCGCCGCTGTCACATTGCACCGAGTGCCAATTGTACAGCGGGCTGAACGTGCGCTGCTTCAATGAAATCCACTTTTCCAGCGGCACCCCCAACAAGAACGCGAGACTGTCATCATCAGCGGGCAGCGTACCTAAAGGCGTCTCACCATGGGCTTTCCAGAACAGCTCCAGCCCGAAAAAGCCTACCTCAGGATCGCGATAGGCCTGCTTGCGAAAGTTGCTCCGCTCGTATCGAGCGTGATTGAACTGAACGAAATAATGTGAATCAAGCCGCTCGGTTGACGCGATCGGGTAGACTTCCAGACCGCCTGTATCAACCAACCTTGGAACGCCGCCATCCGTCACATGTTCCGATCCAGAGAACCTCATGACGCAACTTCCCCATTGCCTTCAGCTACCCTAACCTTTTCAAGCAACGGCCATTGCGCCCGAAACACCGCTTCCGCAGGCTTCCAGCGCAGCAACTGCCCTTGCCATGGCAACCCATCCATTCTGTCGTAATGTGATTGCAGCGCGGCGAATTGATCAAAGCCCTCTGCCTGCGCCATCAATTCCAAACGATACCCATGCGTGTCTGGCACGCCGTCGCGCAAAAAACCGTGCTCTGTGATGGTCACTGGGACCGACAAACAACACCGTACAACCATCAGGCGGTGGTAACCCTCAGACCTGGCATAATGCGGCGGAACATTGCCGCAATCGATGTGCAGAAGGTCACCCTCAGCGGCATGTTTGCGCTTTTGATGCGGTTTGAGAACAGACGCTTTTTCACCAAAGATCACAGCGCGCGCTAGGTTTTCATAAACGTTGTAAGTAACCATCAGTGAACCGCCTTGTTCCGCTCGTACGCCAGCTTCTGCTTTGCAGCCCCTTGAAAATCATCCAAAACAGCGTCTGTCTCACTCTCCAAAATCCAGCCTTGATCCACAGAACAGGCCAGATAGTAGGTCAACACCATCATGAGCGCATGAATAGCGATACCAGGCGTTTTTGCCGCGGCAACATGATCAATCACCGCTAAGGATATTTCACGTGAGGCCGCTATGTCCTCATCTGAGTCGACGAAGCTCATACCGCCGACTGGCGCTAGATTTTCCATGCTAACCCTCCATTTTGTTGATCTGTAGCGTTTTGATGCCATGCGCCTTTAGTCTCCGATCTATCGGCTCACCATTCATCGACCGGAGAAGGGCAGCGATATTTATAGCGGCGGACCTTCCATCCCTCGAGCTATCAAATTCGGCCCAAGCGTCTGCAATCGCCGCACAGCTTTCAACGGACCTCTCAATCGGATTGTTGGGAATATTTAGCCCAACGATACGGTCGCCACTGAACATCACTCGCTCCCCCTATCTTTGACTGCAGGCGATTTCTGATCGGTAAGGCCTTCATCGTATGCTACGGCCCCCCAAAACTCGCCGTTGTGCGCCAACCATTCGTCGGAACGGTTGTGAATATACCCAAAGAAGGTGGGGGCTTCGTCAGGCGTACCGCATTCATAGTCCCCGCTTGGTAGACTGGTTGGCTTGCACATTGTTTCAGCTTGTTTGACTGTAGCAGCACCGCACTGAGGGCATGGACGTCGCACCCATTCTTTGGGTGCTGGGTTTTCACTCCGCCATCTTTCCCAATCAACTCTGCCCATGACCGCCCTCCTTAGTGACTATGTAGAATTGCGCGCGGCGCTTCTCTGCCTCCGCACTCCGCAACTTATCTTCACCACCCGCCTCGCGAACTCGGATGTCGTAGTAAAGGTCCTTGAGAAGTGCATTCGGCTTCCAATTAGGTAGAGCATCAGGGTTCTGCCCAACGGCATCAAACTCACGCCAAGGGAAGGGAACGTGTGACAAGGGGTCGTCGCCTGGATGCCAGTCGGGATATCCAAAACAGAAAGGTTTTGAGCAGAGCGCGCACACGTTTTCACCGAATGTTACCGTCTTCTGAAGATCACCACACCATGGACAAGCTGCGCCATCGGAGAAGCAACTAATAGGCGGTGGTAACTTCTTTAAAGCCGCAACGAATTTCTTGTTGTTGTGCTTCACGCCTGCCCCTCCTCTTTTGCATCAACCGCTGCCTGCACACGCAGACATGCAGCCTCGAAATGCGTCAAATCCTTCTCAATCCCGATCGCGCCGCGCCCCTCCTGGACAGCAGCCACCAATGTTGTGCCCGACCCCATGAAGGGATCGAGAACGCACTGATTTGGTTCTGAGGAATTGCGGATATACATCGCCATCAGCTCGACGGGCTTTTGTGTCGGGTGAGCAGCACCCTTAGGTCTGTGCATTGAAGTCACCCGCGTATCACCACCACTATTGATATCGCGCGCACCACCCTTCCAAAGAAAAAGCGTAAATACGGCCTCATCCTCGCGCTTATGCAGAGTAAGCGTGAACTCACTATCCTTCATGTAATAGCGGGTGCGTGACGGGCTTATTTTATCCCACGTCAGTAGACTGTGAAAACGGAACCCCGCCCCCAGAAAACCGCCATGCGCCGCGAACAGGTTCTTATCCTCGCACATGATGTAGCAATCGCCGTTTGACTTTAGTGCGCGGTAGAACGGCCCGCCAATCTCAGCCCATTTAACAACATCCATCAACAATCCGGTGTTGTCATAAATCTCATCATCAAACTTGCCGCCCATGGCGCCCGATCCGGTACCGCCCGACGTTAGTTTGTAAGGCGGGTCACTCACGATCAGATCAGCGCAACCGCGCAACTCGGGGAGGATTTCCAGCGCATCGCCATGATACAGGACGCAATCGCCAATAGTGACCACCTGACCTAACACGCTGCCACCTGCCTAGATCCGCCTCCCGAAAAAACGCCGCGCGCCCGAGCAGGAACGCGCGGCAAGTTGACAGGGAGGATGCCCGCGCGACGAACACGCCACGCAAGGCCTACATTTCCACGATCATCACCTTGGGAGGAAGAAAGGCCGTGGAAATCTGGTTGAAGGGCGGCGCGCTGTCCGCACAAAACGCCGCCCTCCGTGTGCGCAACCTCACCCCCAGAAAGGATGCACACACAGCACATCAGTCGGCGACAGCGCAGAGGAACACCTACGCGCGCCAGCGGAGCGGTGAAAACCGCCGCCCCTTCCTGATGTTGCATTTGAATTTTCATGTTGCCGCCCCCACTGCGGGCGCGTCAGCTAGTAAGAACGCGGGCGCGCACAGATTGCTCATTTCTGCACCCCTTGCTCGTCAAAAGGGAAACGTGGCAGAATAATGTTGCGCAGCAGGTGTTTCCCCACCCGCCGCGCGCATCCACCAACACAAAAGGAACTTGTGATGACAGACGATACCGAAGTGCGCTTAGCAGCATTAGAAGCCGTTGTTCGAATTCTAGTGCAGGAATCAAGGGATATTGATCCAGAGCCTTTCGATCTATTAATGACAGCTGCGATGAAAAGTGCAGCCGACGGAAAAATACCTATGGGCGCATGGTCAGCCATCACCGATCTAGCGGAGGGCGATCTGGCGGAGGGCGATTGAACGTCGATCATGCCCCGTCCTTTCTGGATAAGTTTCCAAGACGGCGCACGGCCGATGTTGCGCGTCGTTGATCCAATAGGATGAAGGAAAGCATCATGTTGTCACCTTCTGGTGCAGGATTACTAAATCACCCACCACTTGCTAATTTGCCTCTTCGGTTTCAATGAAAGTGAAACTGTCGAGAAATTCACGACCCTCAATATCGACACCCAGTTCCACTGCTAGTTCTCGAACAACCAGGAACCATCGCGCAGGGAAAGCCTGCGCTCGCTTAGCATTGCTTATTGTCGTCAACCCAACGCCCAAGCATTCGCAAAGCCGCTTAGTCCCAACCCTTTCGATGATCAAATCAACATAGCTCATGGCGCATCAATAATCCACATTAAATGGATTTACAATATCCATTTAGCAACGTATTCATATTAAATGGATATTATGCGATAATCTCCCCATGAGCATTGATGAAAAAGAGATCCTCACCCGCAAAGGTGACATGGGCGTTGAGGCCTGCGCGATTAGATTAATCGCAGCGAGGCACGCAACTGGGGCGGCAAATCAAAAAGCATTTGCAGAAGCGTGTGGCGTCGGCATCACGTCTTACAACAACATGGAGAAAGGCCGGCAGTTCCCCAACAGAGAAGTCATGCGCTACCTATTCAGGGGGCACAGAATAGACTTTAACTTCATGATGAATGGTGATTTTTCCCAGTTACCGACCGACGTACTCGAACGAGTATTCGCCGCGCTACCAGTAGCGCACAATGCTTGGGATCAAAAATCCAGTTAAGATCAAGACCAACAAAGACCGCTACCCTTGCAAAACTTCGCCCTACTGATCCACGCACCGCAATCTCCAGCTCCCCTAAACAATCTATAGGTGTATTAATTTACCTATAGGTGTATCCATTTACATTGGATTTTCCTCGTTGCGTCAATATACATGACGAGTTATCATGTATAAGTGACACTCCAAGGGAAACTGAATGACCGAATTTCATAAAAGATTGGAACGCCGAGCAAAACTACTTGGCCTATCAATGAGTCAAGTTTCAAAACAGGTAGGGAAACCCGCTGCCTATTTTTCCAATATGCTCGCCAATGAGAATGACCCATCAGGATCAATGTTAGTACGGATCGCTGAGGCTTTAGAAACCACGCCGAATGACCTGCTGGGAATAGCCAACCGATACCAATTCCTTAGCGAAGAAGACGATAGAGCATTTGTTGAAGATCAAGCCTCAGCACTACTCACGGCGGCCAAACAACGCGCTCGTGAGAAGTTGTGCGAGATAGGCCGCCGACCCGGTGTTAAAGAAATCGTTGGCTGGGCCCTTAGGAACAACGGCAGGCTTGAAGATTTCGACAAAATGCTAGATTTTTCGACCCTGTATGAAAAGCCCCGTGAGTCTGACACCCTCCCGACAGCAACCCATGTAGGACACAAAAGCCTAGCAAGCCAAACACTGTTTGCATCTAGCTCAGACCATCTAAACAATCTCATGCGCGCCATGCCGAAAGCACTCATGTCGCAACTAATCTTTGACCAATCAAAGCTTGAAAACGGCAGGCCCATTATTACCGTTGAGAAAATAAAAGTCAGCGTGCCAGATCAAGGTGTAGATGTCGATTTTGAGTACCTGCGCGCTTACATCCAACTGACCGATAAAAAAGGGAAAAAACTTGTATTAAACTATTCCGAGCCAGTCTTTTGAATTTGTGATTATATCCGCATGGTGCAACAAGCGCGGCATCGAAATACTCGCTAGGCTTTCGTCACTACTTCTACCCTCAACTTCGACACACCATGTCATGACCGCAGGAACATGGTCGGTGAAACCGTACAGATAGGGCATCTTTGCAAGTAAATCCCGCTTACGAAATAGCGCATAAATGTGATCCACCCCCCACTCCAACGCTATCAACGCTTGCACCAACAACATAAAATGACGGAGCACCCGTCGGTTACCCCTCATACCATCTGGAACAAATAGCTCCCCTAAATATGCAGTGCGGCGATCAATTTTCAGAACCTCCGCGCCAGCCACATCGGAAACAACCATCGGCACTTCCACAGTGCCGTATTGGCGATTAGTTGACCGCTCAAGGAACCCGGAAAGAGACTCAGACCCCAGATCTTGGAACAATGCCCCACATACCGCGCCGCATTCCCCGTCCTTTAGCAATACAAACCAGCAGCAATTTCCCAAAGTAAAATCATTATGAAGTGGGCTCATTTTGGGGGTAATCGTTAACTTCCCGAGATCAGCTAAGAATGCATCAAGGGCGGCAAAGTCCGCAAAAGCCTCAACTTCATAGCCAAGCCCACCTAACCCCTGCAGGCAAACCATAGCCATTTTACTTAATCTCAACGTCTGCATAAAGCCCTCATAAATTTAACGCAATTTTAACTTAAGTCGAAATGGGAGACATTCAGTGCGTCGGTAATTCATATTAAATGGATTATTCATTTGATTTTCCATTTTATGTGGATTAATTCAGTAGTGAACAGCTATTGGATACATCAAAAAATGACTTCGAACATCCCAAGCATTAGCGACACCGTTACACAACCTGCACGTTACGTAGTTTGCAACCCCAACACCTTCGCGGAACAACCCGCCATCCGCGCCGCTGCATGGGCCGCGATGAAAGCAGCGCGAGGCCATGCCTCCGATCTCGACAGTATGGCCTACATCCTGCTCGACACCCACCGCGCACCGATTAGCGCCAAAACCATCGTGGACACGCGCAAGCAGATCGAAACAGCGCTTGATAAGATCGATATCCGCTGCCCGCCCCGCCAAATCCCGATCAAGCAGCGCAAAAAAAATCACGCACACCCCATCAGCCACACGATAACCCCGCAAGGCGGTGACGCAGCATGAAACAACATCTTGCAACCCTCTTTGGATGGCGACAGCCGCGCCACCTGCCCGCTCAATTAATGCAGCTGCACGTCAAGCTGCTGATGAGCGACGGCACAGTCACCCCTTTGGATGTGCAGATCCCCGAGACAACACCGCTAACTGACATTATCCGCGCGGTCGCAATCCAGCTTTTCGCAGAACACGACATTACAGGCGAGGTCGCGTGCATCGGTGAAATATCCCTGCACGCCAGTACCTCGCCCCTTGCCCACGGCATACCTCACACGATGGCACCCCAAGGGCGCACCCTCAGATCAATTTAGAAAGGACCGATGGAATGACGCCAGCCCAACTCAAACGGATTGACTGCCAGGTCGGTGAACGCATCAAAAACCGCCGTATCGCCCTGAACCTATCCCAGACAGATATCGCAAAAAAATGCGCGATCTCATTTCAACAAATCCAGAAATACGAAATTGGCACAAACCGCGTTGCAGCGTCCCGTTTGGTCCAAATCGCGCAGGCGCTTGATGTTGCGCCCGCCCACTTTCTCGAACTCGACAAGGAAGCCTCAGTATGAACGCGCACGCCAACATCGCAGAACCAGCCACCACAGCACCGCTGGATACCCTATATCAGCACAGCATGAACCCGCGACAATCGCACGATCAGGCCGACATCATCGACCTAGCGCAGTCCATTTCCACAGTTGGCCTATTGCAGAACCTAAGCGGCTACCTCGATCCGGATCAAACTGGCACGGGCATTGTTGCTGGCGGACGCAGGCTTGCAGCGCTTCAATACATCCAGCTGAACCCGTCCGAATTTGAAAGCGGTATGGTGATCGACTTTTCAGAGATCCCCGTCATCACGACAGCCGACGCCATACTTGCGCGCAGTTGGGCGGGTGCAGAGGCAGCAACACAGCGCCCCCTGCATCCCGCCGACGAGATCCGCGCTTACGCCGCCATGCGCGCAGACAATCAGGAGCCCAAAGCAATCGCCCGGGCATTCGGCTGCACTGTCCTTCACGTCAAGCGCCGCCTGAAACTGGCGAACCTCCCACACGCCACACTCATGGCCCTGCGCGAAGACAAGATCACGCTAGAGGCAGCATCCGCCTTGACCCTCTGCACCACACCGGAACAGCACAGCAACATGTTAGAGGCCATAGAACGAGGCCGCATCCACCCCACTTGGCTCAAGCAGGAAATTCTCGGGGCACGCATCAGCGGCACAGACCGCCGCGCCGTCTATGTAGGAAGCGCGCTCTACGTCGCAGAAGGTGGCGGTATTGAGATGGACCTGTTCACGGAGCAAATGATCTTTGAAGATGAAGCCCTTCTAGACAAGCTGTTCAAGGAAAAGCTCACCACAGCCGCCGAACGCGCAACCGCAGAACACGGATATGCAAAAACAATCCCAATCCTAGGATCCTATGTCGATTACACCCACACCCAAAACATGACCCGCCCCGATCGCGTCCCGTTCGAATTACCCGAAGGCGATGCAGATGAGCTGCACACGCTAGAAGCGCGCTCAGGTGAAGAAGAGCTGACTGATGCGGAACACGAGCGCATGAGCATTCTTGAGGATCGCGCGATGGGCAGCTTTCGCGATGAGGACATCGAGGCCGGCACAGCTTTTATTTACGTCAACAGCAACAAGGCCCTCACCATCGAAGGCCCTTACCTGCCCCGCGCGGCCAACGGCAACGCCACCAGCTCAGCGGACGGCACTGCAACGCAGGTTCCCAGCAAGCCACCAATCACCCAAGGCGGTTTGGACGATCTGCGTCGCATTCAGCTACTGGCGCTCCAAAAAAAGATGATCGACAAGACCGATCTCGCCCTTGATCTGTTCGCCTTCCAGCTCAGCCACGACATTTCAACATGGAGCGGCCCGTTTAACGTATCCGACAAGGAACAACCCAACACGCCCAGCTGCACGGATGAGGTTCACATTGATAAGCGCCTGTCAGAGGGTGGCGTTGAACCGCTGAAATCCCCTCCTTTTGAGGCTTTCACAGAATTCAAGAAACTAGGCAAAGCGCACCGCAACAAAACGCTGGCACTGGCGCTGGCCCGAACGCTCAACCAACCTTGGGGGAGCCCGATCAACCTTGCCCTTATGGAAGCGCTGGACGTCAGCCCGCGCGATGTCTGGACACCAACAGCCGACAATCACTTTAAAGCCTGCAGTGTACCCACAATGGATAGCACATGGCGCGAACTGGTCATTAAGGACGATGAAGGTGACGCCGAAATGGCGCGGTTCCAGAAGCTCAAGAAAGGCGAGAAGGCCAAAGAGCTGGAAGCCCTATTCAACGATACATCCTTTCAAGAGGCCCTTGTCCTGACCCGCGCTCAGATCGCAGCGATAGATGCTTGGGTGCCTGTAGTGCTGCGGGAGGATGCGTGATGGATATCCCAAAATCCATTGTTGAACTTACCGCACTAGCAAGCACGCTAGCGCCTTCACCAGCCGACGCGGCTGCGCTCTTAATCGATGCGGCGGCAATGCACTGGTCGAACACCGGACTTCCTCTTTTGGAACTCCAGGAGAGGTTACAACACAGCCACAACATGATGGTCGACGCGCTGGCTACTGTGAACGCTGGATCAAAAGGCAGAACCAACTGATGTCAAAGATTGAATGGACAGATCGCACGTGGAACCCCGTCGTTGGCTGCAGCATCATTTCCCCAGGCTGCACAAATTGCTACGCGATGAAAATGGCTGCGCGGTTAGAACTCATGGGCAGCGCCCCGCAGTACAACGGTACAACACAATCCAGTCGCGCCGGCCCCGTATGGACGGGGAAGGTCGCTCTGGCTGAAAACGCCCTACTGGAACCTTTGAAACGTAAAAAGCCAACCATGTACTTCGTGAATTCCATGGGAGATCTGTTTCATGAGGACGTGCCAGACGAATGGATCGACCAAGTGTTCGCCGTCATGGCCCTATGCCCACAGCACACATTTCAGGTGCTGACAAAGCGCAGCAAGCGGATGCGGGAGTATATTTCGAACGCTTTTGATCGTCTGGCAATAGCGATGATTGAAACGCGTCGCGACCACGATGTACCGACTGTCCAAGAAACATGCGAACAGCACGGCATTCCATGGAAAAGGCCAAAATCGCGCGATGATTGGTGGCCCCTACCCAACGTCTGGCTTGGCGTCAGCGCCGAGGATCAGACCCGCGCGGATGAGCGCATCCCCGATCTGCTCAGCACCCCCGCCGCTGTCCGCTTCGTCAGCGCTGAGCCAATGCTCGGGCCAATCAGCCTTAGCCTGTTGCGCGTTGGTCCTCGTGGATCTGGTCGCGTTGTTGGTAGCACATATGACTCCCTAACTGGCGAAGCCGTGGACAGCACAGACGCAGGCTACAATCGAAGACCCAACAACCCCAAGCTTGACTGGGTCATCTGCGGTGGTGAAAGCGGCACGAAAGCACGACCCATGCACTCCAAGTGGGCGAAATCACTGCGCGACCAATGCCAAACCGCAGGTACAGCCTTCTTTTTTAAGCAGTGGGGCGAATGGCAACCCTATTCCGAATACGATGAACTTAGCGGCCCTGCTTTGTACAATAAGCCACCAGAACAACGCCCCGATGCCAGCACCCGCAGGCGCTATGATGCCATCTGTATGGACAGTGACGGAACCGAATATGGATTGGGTGAAAAAGGCCAATTCCCAAAGGCTCCAATTGGCGCATTCGCAGGAGCCGACCCTATGTCCATGCACCGCATCGGCAAGAAAGCAGCCGGGCGCATGCTCGAAGGCCGCGAATGGAACGAGGTGCCAACATGACCACACTACCTGAATTTTGCTCAGTAAAGACCGTAGCCCAGCAGCTTGACTGCTCGGTCAGCACGGTCACCGATTACACAAATAAGGGACTATTGCCGCAGCCTTACAAAAAAGGCAGCCTGACGCGGTGGAAATGGTCAGAGGTTGAGGACGCTATGAGCGGAACGGGAACACAATCAGAAACCGAACAAGACCCAATTTTGCGAGCAATCAGTGGCCGCTGATATTCACCTTGAAAAGTACGTTCAACGTAAATTGAGCAGAGGGCGCGAGCACTTCTATTTTCGTGTCGTGCGATTGGACAAAACCGAATTTCGCAAGCCGCTACCCCATCCCTTTGATACGGATTACCGTGCAAGGTATGACAGCGCACATGCAGAATGCTTTGGGAACGCGCCTCTCGATCTCTCCGATCCATACGGGTTCAAAACACTTATCAACCGCCACAAGGCGCATCCAAAGTACATCAAACTGTCAAAAGACAGTAAGGCGCTGCGCGACTTGGCATGCAATCTACTCTTGGAGACATTTGGGGCGTTCACGCCCGCCGACATTCGCCCCCTACACATGCAAGCACTATACGACAAACTTGCCGCACGCCCACCAACAGCCAACCGCAGGATGGACGACATGTCCGCGATCTTCTCCTGGGGCCGTACTCGCGGGTTTTGTGACACAAACCCGTGCGCTCGAATCGAACGAGTTGAAAGTGATGGCGGATACGAACCTTGGCCTGAATGGGCCTTGGAGAAGCTATTCACTCAAGGGCGCTCACACGTAGTGCAAGCTGCACTTGTGGCAATCTACACCGGACAACGACGCGGGGATTGCCTAACACAGCTACGCCCCTCCCAAATTTCAGACGGGGTATGGACAGTAAAGCAGGGCAAAACAAAAACACCTGTACCGGTCCCTCTGCACCCAGTCATCCTTGCGATGATCGACACCCACAACGAACTAATGCGCCAAGAAGGCCGTATCGACCCTCAGGTACCAGTCCTAAAGACGTCACGCGGGACACCTTGGAAGAGTGGCTTTGGTGCTACCTGGTCAAAGGAACTGGAACGCCTCGAACTACACAACGTAGAACCCAACCTGACCTTTCACGGCTTTCGCACCACCAATGCAACAATGATCGCGAGTGCCGTCGCAAAAAGCCCCGATCTGTACGGCGGGATCGAACGCGTCCAATCAATGCTCGGTCACCTGTCAAAGCGGATGTCAGAGCACTATGCAAGGCGCGCAATCACGGAACACACAAACGCAGAAACGATCATGCTTTTGCCCACTTTTGGGAACCAGACTTCCTAGATTGGGAACCGGAACAAAATAGTGATCCCCCAGTGTGGGAAATCACTATAAATATAAGGGAATAAATGGTGGGTCGTGAGAGGCT
>JAWSVL010000052.1:249-411 GCA_033851935.1 Sulfitobacter sp. | reverse complement strand
CCAGGTCTCATTGGGCCGCTCAGGCGCGGCCAGTGGTTCTGGTTTGTCCCGTTTTAGGCGTTTCTTGGGCTTGATCCGCAGGTTCAGCTCCAGATCGCAGTAGATCCGGTAGACGCGTTTGTGGTTCCAGCCGTAACCCTGCACGTTGCGCAGATACAGAAA
>JAWSVL010000052.1:0-127 GCA_033851935.1 Sulfitobacter sp. | reverse complement strand
CTCAACGCTTTTTTCCAAAAGCCTCCTTCAGAAGATCATTCCGCATGCTCATCTCAGCATACATGCGCTTCACGCGTCGGCTCTCTTCCGCCATGTCCTTCATCTCAGAAATCAAAGACGCATCTAT
>JAWSVL010000051.1:0-12920 GCA_033851935.1 Sulfitobacter sp. | reverse complement strand
CAATTTCGGCCAAACGTGTGGCGAACATCGGGTCTTCAATTAACGGTTTGCCGTCTTTGATCTGGTCGTTGGCAATGACTTTCAAATGATCGATGCTGGCCATAGCCATACCGACACCGGCAATGCCGGAGCGTTCATGCACGAGCAAATATTTGGCGTAGGTCCAGCCCTTGTTCTCTTCGCCAACAAGGTTTTCGGCAGGAACTTTCACGTCAGTGAACCAAACTTCGTTCACCTCGTGGGAGCCTTCTAGCAAAATGATTGGGCGTACTTCAATTCCCGGCAAATTCATGTCGACCAGAATAAAGGAAATACCTTCCTGACGTTTGCCTTCGTTGGATGTGCGAACGAGACAAAAGATTTTATCGGCATGTTGCCCAAGTGTGGTCCATGTTTTCTGGCCATTCAAAATGTAGTGGTCGCCTTCGCGAACCGCTGCCATCTTCAATGAAGCCAAATCTGATCCGGCGCCCGGCTCAGAATAACCCTGACACCACCAGTCTGTGCCGTCGGCGATACGCGGCAGATAATAGTCTTTTTGTTCTTGCGAACCAAAGGCCATCAATACAGGTGCCAGCATGTGCGGGCCAAATGGAATTGTGCGTGGTCCGTGGGCCGCGCATAATTCTTCGTCAAAGATCGAACGCTCAATCGCATTCCATGCTTTGCCACCATATTCCTTTGGCCAATGGGCGTGGTAGTAGCCGGCTTCATACATGATGCCTTGCCATTCTTCGTAATCTGCTTTGGTCATGCGGCGGTTGTGGCGCACGAGGTCGCTAATTCTTTTTGGAAGTTTGGTTTCTAGGAAAGAACGGATTTCCTGCTGGAAAGCCAGTTCTTCGTTGGTGTAATTAAGATCCACTTGGGTCTTCCTTTACATTGCGCTGGTGCCGCCATCGATAGCGATAGCTTGACCAGTCATGAATGAGTTATTGGGATCGCAAATCCAGGTCATGGCTTGCGTAATTTCTGCAGCTTCCGCCAAACGGCGCATGGGGATGCCACGGGTCAAATAGTCTTCGGCGTCTTTACCGCCACCGCCTCCAGCCAACAGTCCGTCTTCAACCATCGGTGTGCGGGCAAATGCAGGGCAAAGCGCATTCACGCGAATGCCGCGACGGGCATATTCTAGCGCCGCTGTTTTTGTCAGGCCAACCACAGCGTGTTTAGCAGCGGAGTAAATGCCAACCATTGGAGCGCCGCCAATTCCAGCCAGCGACGCAATGTTGAGGATGCTGCTGATTTTGCCGGTTTCTTTATTGGCTGCTTCCATAATCGGAATCTGGTGTTTCATTCCAAAAAACACGCCCATCACGTCAACCTGCATGACGTCTTGGGCCTCTTTGGAATCAATGTCCGCAGTTCTGGCGGGAGTGTGCCCGATGCCCGCATTGTTGATTGCGATATCGAGACGTCCGTAAGTGTCCATGGCCAGTTTGACGGTGTCTTTGCAGTGATTTTCTTCGGCAACCGTGCCAGCCAAAGTGACGGCACTTATGCCTTCGGCTTTTAACTCGCCAGCAAGTTGCTTCAAACCTTCAGCGTTGAAATCAGATAGCACGAGGTTTGCGCCTTGCGATCCAAACAATCGGCTAACCGAGCGGCCAAATCCACCAGCACCACCAGTGATCAGAACCGTCATTCCATCAAATTTTTTATCACTCATAATTCAGCCTGCCTTCTTAATTTCTGCGATTGCCGCTTGCGCCAATATGGGGATAGCGGCTGACATTTGTTTGGCGCGTTCAGGATTGGAAGCGTTGCCATCCAGAGAACGCTTATAAACGCCTTGCAAGATGCCAGTCAGTTTGAAGAACGAAAACGTGACATAAAAAGACCAGTTTGGAATTGAATTCACGCCGCGGCGTTCGCAATATTTGGCCACATATTCTTCTTCGGTTGGTAGACCAATCGCGGGAAGGTCTTCGCCGCCCAATCCGCGCATTCCACCTCTATATGGCAGGCGCCATTGCATACATTGATAAGCTAAATCCGCCAGAGGATGCCCCAATGTGGAAAGTTCCCAATCTAAAACCGCGATGACTTCTTCACGGTCAGGTGCAAAGATCATATTATCGAGGCGATAGTCGCCATGGACGATGGAGGTCTTGCCATCATCTTCCGGCATGTTTTCTTCCAGCCAAGCGATCGTATCATGCACATCTTGATTATGTTCAACTTCAGAAGCGCGATATTGCTTGGCCCAACGGTCGGTCTGACGTGCAAAATAATTGCCCGGCTTGCCAAAAGTTTCCAAGCCAACGGCCATCGGGTCCACATTGTGCAGCTTGGCTAATGTGTCATTCATTGAATCGTAAATACGGGAACGGGCGGCGTTATCATCGCCAAACTCTTCCAAAGCAGGGTCCCAAAAAATCCGACCCTCTTTGTATTCCATGACGAAAAACATTCGACCAATTGGTGAATCTTCTCCGTCGCCTGTCAGAGCCAGCATTTTGGGCACGGGCACATCGGTTTCACCCAAGGCTTTCATCACGCGATATTCGCGATCAACCGCATGGGCAGATTTCAGCAACTCTCCGGGCGGCTTTGCGCGTAGCACATAGTTCCCCGATGAGGCCTCGATCTTAAATGTAGGGTTGGACTGACCGTCGCCAAATTTGCTGGCAGATTTGAAACCGGAAAATCCCGGCACATGCTCTTCCAGCCAAGGGATCAGGGCAGCTTCGTCCAATGTGCTCGTGCTTTGCATTGCTTAGGCCTTTGCCGCCATGGCCTTTTGGACCATTTTCATAACGTGTTCGCCACCGGTCAACATTTCGCGTGATTGGCTCATGTCGACGATTTGATCCCAGTTCTTGGCAATAGCGTCTGCGGTGCGATCTTCTTCAGGTAAGAAGATGCCTTCCGCTTCGATTAGCTTAGCAACGGAATATCCACCGCCACCGGCCAACAAAATGTTGCGGCTGGAAGCTTCGGTAGACGCTAAAAACACCACAGCCGGTGTTACCCATTTGGGATCGAGCATTTCCAAAGTTTCTTCTGGAATCACATCGTCCGTCATGCGCGTGGCAGCAGTCGGTGAAATGCAATTGGTATGAATGTTGTTTTTTGCACCTTCAATGTGAAGCGTGTTCATCAATCCCCAAACACCTGTTTTGGCTGCACCATAATTGGCCTGACCAAAATTGCCATAAATGCCTGATGTGGATGTGGTCATGACGATGCGGCCGTAATTTTGGGCCTTCATGATGTTCCATACTGCCAACGAGCAATTGGCAGAACCAGTCAGATGAACTGCGACGACCGCGTCCCATTCTTCACCAGTCATTTTGCCAAAGGATTTATCGCGCAGGATGCCCGCATTGTTAATGAGAACGTCGATACGGCCCCATTTGTCCATTGTCTGTTTGACCATGGCGTCAACTTGTTCACGGTCTGCAACATTGGCACCATTGGCAATGGCTTCTCCGCCAGCGGCTTCGATTTCGGCCACAACGGCGTCGGCCGCAGCGGATGATCCGCCTGTGCCATCGCGCGCGCCACCAAAATCATTAATCACAACTTTTGCGCCAAGGCTGGCCAGTTGTAGTGCGTGACTTTTGCCAAGGCCATTGCCGGAACCGGTAACGATGACAACCTGATTGTCGAAACGAATAGTCATATTAGGAACCTTCTTTTTCACCGAGGATAGTAAGACCGAGCCATTCCGCCACAAGGGCAGGGCGCTTCTCACCTTCAATTTCGACTTCAATTTTCTTCGTAATCAACAGTTGAGTAGGAGATTTTTGGTCAATGTTTACGGTTGTAAATTTAGCACGAATTTTGCTGCCTTCTTTCACTGTATTGGTGAAGCGAACTTTATTAAATCCATAATTGATCCCCATCACAGTGCCTTGTGGGGTGGACTCGCATTCGTAGCTCATGGCCGACAATAGGGACAAAGATAGAAAGCCGTGGGCAATAGAGCCACCAAACGGTGTTTCAGCTTTTGCGCGCTCAGGGTCCACATGAATGAATTGCCAATCTTCGGTCACATCGGCAAATGCGTCGATGCGAGCCTGATCGATTTCGAACCAGCGCGAATGACGTTCTTCGCCATCTACCTGCGCTTTTAGTTCTTCCATCGTGATTTGTTTTTTGTCGCTCATAAATTACTCCACTTCTGGGAAAATATCATCATTCCCAGTGTTAACAATATAACCACCGTCAATGCGGATCGTCTCGCCTGTTGTGTAACTGCCACCATAACCACAAAGATAGAGCATAATACCCGCTACATCTTCGGGGCGGCCCATACGTCCCATTGGGTTCCATTCGGCTGTGGCCTTCGCGCCTTCATCGGAAGCCGTTGCAAAAGCAGTCATCTTGCTGGGGAAAGGTCCAGGAGCCAAGGCGTTTACCGTGATGCGCTTGCTCGTGAATTCATTGGCCAAAATCTGAGTTAGGTGGATAACCGCAGCTTTCGACACCGAATAGGAATAAGCTCCTGCGGCCATCGGAACGATGCCCATCACGGATGCAACATTGATAACACGGGCAGGGTCATCATCTGTGGCAGTTTTTTCCAGTAACGGCGTAAGATCGCGTGTCAGCTCGAATATAGCAGTCACGTTGAGATTCATGATCTTGTCCCAACCGGCGCGAGGAAATTCTTCATACGCGGCGCCCCATGATGCGCCGGCATTATTCGCCAGAATATGCAGTTTATCCGTACGCTTCATGATATCAGCGGATGCGGCTTTAATGCCCTCTTCACTGGATAGATCAGCTTCAAAGCCTTCAGCAGAACCAAGTGCGCCAAGCGCATTGAGTTCCGCAGCAACGGCTTCGCAAGCATATCCTTTGCGCGAACAAATCAATACGTGAGCGCCAGCTTGCACAAGAGCCTGTGCCATCATGCGGCCAATGCCTGACGCGCCGCCGGTAACAACTGCGGTCTTGCCTTCAAGTCCAAAAATTGATTCTAAAAAACTCATGTGATCCGAGCCTCATTGATGTTGGGAAAACTCTATTCTAGCTCTTCCTGATTGACAACATACCGAGTAGTATGTTTTCGTAATACACACAGACAATCAATTTTCAAACTGTTTTTTTGAATTGAGGTTGTCACCCTTAACATCTCGATTGTGGTGATAGAAGCTGGAATGAACTCTGCTGCAAGTCCCAAAAAGCTGAAAATTCAGCCACATTGTCTGCCCGATGGTTCGGCGGTAACGGATGCTCAGCGCGAGATTTTATCAGCCGCGGCAGATTGTTTTGAAGATCAGGGTTTTGCGGCCACTTCCATTGATGATGTGGCCCGCAGGTTGAGCGCCACAAAAGGCATGATCTACCATCATTTTCGTTCGAAAACAGATTTGTTCTTTGAAGTTTATCGCCGGGGTATGGAACTCAACTTTGCAGCGGTCCACCCTTATGCCGAAGGAACTGGCACTGCGCTTGTGCGCCTGACTAAGATGAGTATTGCCCACTCTATCGTTTTGATGGAGGAGCAAGCCTTTCAGCGGGTTTTGATGCAAGGTGTGTTGATGCATCAGCAGGGTGCGACCACAGCAGCCCAACGCGAGACGCTGGAAGAATTGATCGACAACAGAAACGCCTATGAGGCAGTTTTTCGTGAGGCTATTGAAGCAACGGGAGATGAATTGAATTTGGATATCGCGGATTCATCCTTAGCTTCAAAAAGCTATCTGGCGGTGCTCAACAGCACCGTGAACTGGTATACTCCACGTGAGAAAGATTCTGAACATGAGCGCATGGCGATTACGTGCGATCTGGTGGCGTTCGCCTTGCGAGGAATAGGGGCAGAAATGCCGCATGAAGATTTAATAAGACTAGAGAAAACAGAAATAGGAAAAGAATAATGGCTGAAGCGGTTATGGATCTTGGAATGTCTCAGCGTGTTGCTGAACTGAAAGAAAAAATCTCTGACATGGTGCAAAATGAAATTTTGCCGCTGGAAGAAGAATATCTCAAAGAAGTCGATACGGGCAGCCGTTGGGAATATACTGAGCGTCAGACTGAAATCCTGGAAGGCTTGAAAGCGGAAGCCCGCAAGCGTGGCCTGTGGAATTTCTGGCTAACAGACTCTGACCGTGGCTATGGATTGACCACTGTTGAGTATGCCTATCTTGCAGAGGAAATGGGCAAAGCTCATTTGGGTGCAGAAGTCTTTAACTGTGCCGCACCTGATACTGGCAACATGGAAGTGTTGGAGCGTTACGGCACTGAAAATCACAAAAGTGAATGGCTTACTCCATTGCTGGAGGGGCAAATTCGCTCGGCCTATTTGATGACTGAGCCGGATGTTGCTTCATCTGATGCGACAAATATCGAGATGTCTTGTGTCAAAGAGGGCGATGAATATGTTCTCAATGGTGAAAAATGGTGGTCATCGGGTGCTGGTGATCCTCGTTGTAAAGTTTACATCACGATGGTGAAAACCGGCGGTGAAGGTGATCCGAAGCACAAACAACATTCCATGGTGGTTGTGCCTGCCGAAGCCGATGGCATCGAGGTTCTTCGTCCTATGGAAGTGTATTCCATGGATGATGCTCCCCACGGCCACATGCACATTCGTTTCACCAATGTACGTATTCCGGTTGAGAACCTGCTGCTCGGCGAAGGTCGCGGCTTTGAAATCTCACAAGGTCGGCTTGGCCCTGGCCGAATTCACCATTGCATGCGTGCAATTGGTCAGGCTGAAAAAGCCCTTGAGTTGATGTGCAAACGCTCGATGCAACGTGAAGCTTTTGGTAAACCTCTAGCTCAACTGGGTGCAAACTATGACATTATCGCCAATGCGCGTATGGACATCGAACAAGCCCGTTTGATGTGCCTCAAGGCTGCATGGATGATGGACCAAGGGGATGCGCGTGCTGCAGCTCCGTGGATTTCCAAAATCAAGGTGATTGCGCCACTTATGGCTTTGCGTGTTACGGATGATGCGGTGCAAATGTTTGGTGCGGCCGGTGTTTCCCAAGATACGCCTTTGGCACGTCAGTGGATGCATTTGCGTACACTTCGTTTGGCCGATGGTCCTGATGCGGTTCACCGTCGTCAGGTGGCTCGTGTTGAATTGAAACAATACACACAGCAAAAACTAAGTTAAACCAAACAAAGCGAGACTAGCCGACGCCATGAAAGCATTGATTTTAAAAGAGGGTGGCTATGCCACCTCCCGCCCGGACTCAATTGTTCTAACTGACATGAACCCTCACGTGGAATATGTTGATTTAGAACAACCAAAACCGAAAGAAGGGCAGGTTAGGGTCAAAGTGGCGTTGGCTTCAGTCAACCCGTCGGATGAGATGTTCATTCAGGGCCTCTATGGTCAAAGTCGGGTTGCTGGCCAAGCTGCCGGATTTGAAGGCGTTGGTGAAGTTGTGGAATCTGGCGGTGGAAACGTTGCCGATGGTCTGGTCGGGTTGCGTGTAGCATTTGTTGCCGCGCCCGATGGCCAAGGTTCGTGGAGCGAACAGGCCATTGCCACCGCCGCCACGTGTATCCCCTTAATCGACGGTGTGCGCGACGAAGATGGCGCGGCCATGATCGTCAATCCGCTAACCGCACTTGCCATGTTTGATATCGTCAAAGAGGACGGTGAAAAAGCTTTCATCGTTTCCGCTGGCGCCAGCCAATTGTGCAAACTGATGATAACTGCCGCCGCCGATGAGGGCTATCGCCCCATTGCGCTGGTGCGCCGCGATGAACAGATTGAGCCGTTGAAAGCCATAGGTGCTGCCCATGTGCTAAACACGGAAGCGCCAGATTTTGCTGCCGAATTGGCTGCCATATTGAAGGCTGAAAAACCCCGTATATTCCTTGATGCTGTGGCCAATCCAACCTCGGCACTGGTCTTCAATACAATGGGCCGCAAGAGCCGTTGGGTAATTTATGGCAAATTGGATGACGAGCTACCGACGCTGATGGAGCCGGGGCAGATGATCTTTATGATGAAACAAATTGAAGGTTTTTGGCTCACGCGCTGGATGACCGAAAAGCCATTGGCCGACAAAATGGCCGCCATTCAAAGCGCGCAAAAACGTTTTGCCTCGGGCGAATGGAAAACCGATGTGACAGCAATTATTCCATTGGCTGAGGCGGTAGATCGTTTGCCAGAGGAATTAGCGAAATTGAACGGCAAGGTTTTCATCAAACCGTAATTTCATAACATTGGCGCTGATCTAGGTCAGCGCTATTACATGCCGTGCAATCATCAACTCTTCATTTGTCGGGATAACAAAAACCCGTGCGCGGCTGCGATCACTGGATACCACCACTTCGTTTTTTCGGTTTCGGTCTTCGTCCAATTCAATGCCGATCCAGTCCATGTCGTCGCAAATGCGCTCACGAATGATATCAGCATTTTCTCCAATACCGCCAGTAAAGACCAGACCATCTAACCCACCTAATACTGCTGCCATGGCGCCAATTTCACGGCGAATGCGAAAGACGAAATAATCTATCGCCTGTTTCGCTTCCCGTGCATCTGACGCTAATAATACGCGCATATCGTTTGATATTCCCGACAGACCTTTCAATCCGCTTTCGCGATAAAGCATGTGTTCAATTTCTTTGGCGCTCATGCCCTTTTGGTCCATTAGATAAAGCATGACACCAGGGTCCAACTGACCGCAGCGCGTTCCCATCGGCAGGCCATCAAGCGCGGAAAACCCCATACTCGATCCAACCGATTGCCCGCCGCGCAGGGCACACATGGATGCGCCATTTCCCAGATGGGCAACGATGACGGCACCCTTCGCATGGTGCGGTGCGTTGTCGTTTAGATGCGAAACTATATATTCGTAAGACAGGCCATGAAAACCAAAGCGCCGCACGCCTTCATCATAAAGCGCTCGCGGCAGGGCAAAGGTGTCATTTACCCAAGGGTGGGAACGGTGAAATGCTGTGTCAAAGCAACCAACCTGAATGGCGTTTGGAAACGCTTTTTGGCTGGCAGCGATGCCGGAAAGGTTGTGAGGTTGATGCAATGGTGCGAAGGGCGTGAGTTTCGTCAACGCCTCAATAATCTTTGGCGTGAGTACCACAGGGCCATTATGTGCAACGCCACCATGCACGATGCGGTGGCCAACTGATGTTATGGACTTTCCCGGAGCCAACTCTTCGATCTTTTGCACGACCAATGGAAGAGCATCTGCTGGTGTTTGGAGTGAGTTTGTCTGTAATTCCACAGCAACCAGTATGTTGCCTGTGGCATTTTTGATTTGCAGTTTGGGTGCATTGCCAATGCCGTCAATCTTGCCGCGCAGGAAAAGGCGAGGGCATTTCGCCTGCTCAAACAGCGCAAATTTCACCGATGAAGAACCGGCGTTTAGGGTCAGGGTGTAATTGTGCATCTAAAGCTCTGAACTGGAAATTTTAGAGACGATAGGCGAAGTCGAGGGCAACGTGAAGTCGGGGATGGCAAACTGGCCGTGGGCTGGTCCCCGCCAGAGTGACTGGCGGGGAAGCGTCATACGGCTAGAACAAACTTCAATCCTTAGAAATAACACCGCATCGTAAATGTCCCAATCAAATATGCTTGGTGTTATGTTGGATGAGAAGTTTCTAGTCGGAAAATCTGAAAATTGGTGTGATACAAAGCACAAAACTAAATTTATGCGCATTTTTATACCAAAAGTTCGTTTGGGTAAAAATTATCGCCGCTCAGGCTAATGCATCACATATTTATGCGGGCAGGGAATAGATAAGTTGTTTGTCAGCAAAGCCCTTCAACGAATGAAAACCACATTCCACGAAGTCTTGTTCGGGCAGAACTTTTTGCAGCGATTGGGAAAGCAGCAGATGCTGATTAAGTGTGCTGCATAGTCCAGCCACCCGCGCAGCCAAATTCACGTCTTTTCCAATCACCGTGTAATCCAACCTGAGGCCAGATCCCACATTGCCATACGCAACTTCGCCAAAATGCAATGCAATTCCAACTTCGAAGGAGGGCGATCCAGATTTGGTTCGTTCTTTGACTGATTTCAGTGCTGCCATTGCAGCGTTGATGGAACTGGCGCAAGCCGCCGCGTCGTCATCGTCAGTTCTGAAAATTGCCAATATGCCATCACCGATGAATTTTAGAACTTCACCATTGTGATTTTCTATCGCTGGTACAATGCAATCGTAATAATCATTTAAGAGGGATGTGGCTCCCTCAGCAGTCATTTCTGCGGTGATGGATGTGAAATCGCGCATGTCAGCGAACAAAATCGCCGATTTTATATGCGTGACACTTCCGCGATGAGCATCTCCGGCGAGAATACGTTTGTGTGGCTCTTCCCCCACATACATTCGTGTAACCTCTTTGAGCATACGGTGAACAACAAGAATTTCCTGACAAGCCGCAATCGCTGGAAAAGTCGCTTGCAGAAAAGCCACATCTGATGGGCTAAATCCGCCGTCTGCGGTTGTTGCAAAGGTGAATACATTTTGCATGTCGTTGACCAGAAATACTGGAGCGCAGATATAATGGGTCACTCCGGCTTCTTTAAGTTCAGGCACGATCCCGAATTCATTATCATCCAGCTCTTGAGGATTAAATGAAACCCAACACTTGTGGCGATGGGCCAACGCCGACGGTGACGTTGAATAGACTCCGCTATCATTGGCACTGTGTGGGTAAACGAATTCTCGTGTTCCTTTCCCGCGCTCCCACATGCGAACGCTGGCCGTGCTCTCCGCATGCAATATTCGCACGATTGTCACACATCTCTCTAAAGGGATATCGGCTCGCAAAAACTGCTCAGACAGGTTCTCGAGGGTCTCCGATGGGTCTGGGTTCAACCGTCCTGATCCAAGCATAAAGTCACGAATGCTAACGGCAGCTTTCCAGCGATCCATCGGCAAGATCGCCCAAGGGTCGGGTGAAATTTCTAGCAGGTATTTGGAAACATCCATCGAAACTCTCAAAGGTTCGTGCGAGCCCAAGTGATTATGGCCGCATTTGTAATTAATGCAAAATGGTGAAGCTTGCGAATTCAGATGCCTTCTAGTGTTAGCTAGTCAGGTGTTCACTTTCCCATTGTTCCAATCGCTCCAGTGTGCCGGAAATAAATTCTTTGGGATGGTTCATCACCATGTCGGCCTCCATTTCAGGTACATCCAAATGTTCAGCCAAATGTGTGATGGACCATGCCAACAAGGCCTGCATGAGATGGATCAAGTCTTTTCCGGTATCTGTGAGATAATAGAGTTTGCGACGCTGACTGTCTGGATGAGGGCATGAGGCGATCAGGCCGTTCTCCTCCAATTTTTTGAGCCGGTCGGACAAAATGCTGGAGGAGATTTGCTCCTCAGCCCGCAGCATATCTTTGTACTCATGGCAACCGTGAAACATTAGGTTCCGCACGATTATCAATGTCCAATGGTCACCCAACACATCCAACGAGCATGCGATGGGGCATCCTGTGCGCGACTTATGTTCTGTTTTGGTGACCATATAACACTTGCATGATAAAATTAATATTGATAACGATTGTATTATAGAATTGATAGCCGACGAGCGTAAAGCTCGATTTCACATCGGCATTACAAACCAAGGTTATGTATGAAAAAGCTTGCTCTATTCCTCGTCGCCTATTTCATCATAACCATGATCTGGGCGTTGCTATGGCATATCGTCTGGTTTCATGAACTCTATGTTTCATGGGGAGCCATGACCCGTGGTGATCCGATTATCCCACTTGGTATGGCCGCGATCATCATGCAGGGCCTAGTGATTGGATATCTGTTTCCTTTTTACAGAGGTGACGATCGGTCAATAATGCGCGGCATAAAATTCAATCTGATTATTGGAATTATGACCTATACCGCCATGGGATTTGCCACTGCTGCGAAATTTTCCATTGAACCAATTTGGATGTTCCTCGCTTACCACACAGTTTTTCAGCTCATTCAGTTCACGTTGACGGGTGCAGCGTTGGGCTGGATTTACCGAAATGGTGAAGAGAAAGAAACATAAGATGAGCAAAATTCCATCTGACCCAAAATCCTATTACGACGAAGCTATTCCGTCCGCCCCAGAGGCAGTGCGACAGTTTTATACAGCTCTAACATTGCAGAATGCTGCGTTGCTACGGTCGATTCTGACCAGCGATTTTACCTTTAAAAGCCCGGCAGCAAGTTTTGAAACACCGGATCAGTTTATCAGCATGGTGGGTGCATTTGGAGGTTGGGTTGAAAGCGATAAGATAATTGTTAGCGGCAATGATGTGGTCAATCTGATCACCTATCACATGACAGAACCTGTTCAGACAGATATCTCAATGTGTGATATATTTACATTAGAAGATGGCAAAATCTCCAGTACAATCACCTATAATAATCCGGCAGATTTCCCAGGATAAATGCCCAGAGAATTTTTGCGATAAAAACGACTTTTCCCGCGACGTTATAATCCCTACATAGGGCGAAACGCATTGCGGGAGTTTGGTTGTGAAAATTTTGGTAACTGGTGCCGCAGGCTTTATTGGCTCCCATGTGTCCGCCTCTTTGATTGAGCACGGGCACGAAGTTGTCGGTGCAGACAACATCAATGATTATTATGACCCCTCGTTAAAAAAAGCGCGCCTCGAACAAGTTGTTGGAGACAAGGGTTTTGAGTTTTGCGAATTGGATGTGGGTGATCGGCAGGCTGTCGAAACTCTGTTCTCTCAACATGAATTCGACCGTGTGATCCACTTGGCCGCCCAGGCCGGTGTGCGCTATTCGCTGGAAAATCCACATGCATATGGGGACACAAACCTCATTGGTTTTCTCAATATATTGGAAGCGTGTCGGCAGGCGAAAACACCCCATTTGATATTTGCTTCGTCCAGTTCGGTTTATGGCGCTAACACCACGCAACCTTACGCCACCAATCAGTCTACCGAGCATCCCTTGAGCCTCTATGCGGCGACCAAAAAAGCCAATGAGATGATGGCCCATTCCTATGCTCATCTCTATCG
>JAWSVL010000050.1:0-433 GCA_033851935.1 Sulfitobacter sp. | reverse complement strand
TTGATGCCCGAAGTTCTGTTTTACTTTTTTGAGATCGACACAAATCCTATGATCTGGTGGGTTTTGGGTCTTGTCCTTTACGTTTGCGTAGAGGTGTCACGGTACATCGATCAAGGCATGGCGCGCAGTCCTGCAATCGTTGGTGTTCTCGCTTTACTGTTGGCTTTGGGGTTGCCAGATCCAGGCACTGCAATGTCAAAGGTGCAGCCGGTTGCGCCTGAGGTTGTGATCGGTGGCTTACCTAGTGAAGCTGAGTTTCTTGACGTGGCAACGCCCCTGGTCGGCAAGTGGGAGGGAAAGCGCAACACGGCCTATCTCGACACCATTGCCAGCCCCCCTGTCTGGACAGTGTGTTATGGCGAGACGCGCGGCGTAAAACGGGGCGACAGCTACACGGACGCCCAATGCGCTTCAATGCTGGGCAAGGCGTTGC
>JAWSVL010000049.1:0-2602 GCA_033851935.1 Sulfitobacter sp. | reverse complement strand
TCCAATCCAAATTTGCTGATAAGTTCTTTTGCAAGAGAGCCACGCGCTCCTTCACCGATCAAAACATATTTGCCGTGAAGTTCTACGCCACGTTCAAAGTTTGGACCGGGTGTGCCATCAGCTTGAATGCCCATGTCACCAGTCGCAACGCCGATGACTTTTCCGTCGTCGTTAAGAACCAATTCGCTGGCAGCAAATCCGGGGAAAATTTCGACGCCTAAGGCTTCGGCTTTCTCAGCCAACCAGCGACAAACATTGCCCAAGGAGACAATATAATTGCCGTGATTGCTCATTAGTTTAGGCATGGCAAAAACGGGCAAGGGCAGTTTGCCACCTTCACCCAAGATATAGAATTTGTCTTTTTTCACAGGCACTTTGAAGGGATGGTTTTCCTCTTTGCGCCAATCGGGGATCAACCGGTCAACCGCAATGGGGTCCATCACTGCGCCAGAAAGAATGTGAGCGCCGATTTCAGCGCCTTTTTCCAGCACCACAACATTGATGTTTTCATCCAACTGCTTCAATCGGATAGCCGAAGCCAGACCAGCAGGGCCGCCGCCAACGATGACCACATCAAATTCCATGGCTTCGCGGGGTTCTAAATCTTCACTCATTGCCAACTCCTTATAGGACAGATCGCACAAATCTCTGCCGCTGGTTCTTGGCTGCTATTGTTTAAAGCAGTCCGATATTTGGTATTAATTACTTTTCTAATCGACCTTTTACCGCTTTAAATACACCATTTCCAGTAGCAATAAGCGTGCCGTCATCCCGTGTGATTTCAACGTTACAAAAAACAATGCTGCGGCCAACTTTACGCGCTCGCGCCACGGCCTTTAACGACTTCCCTTCGCCTGGGGCTAAATAAGCGACTTCGATATTCAACGACACCACGGGTTGGCTCACATCGTCGCTTAGAGCACGGCTGGAAGCGTATCCGCAGGAGGAATCAATCAGCAGCGCTGTGATCCCACCATGCAGATATCCGCGTCGATTCAGGTGTTTATCTTCAATATTCAGATGCGCTTCTGCGCGATCTGCAAAGATGTGCACTTCATAGCCGATCATTTGTTGTGCGCCAGAATCTCCGCGCACAATTTTTTCTGGTTCACTCACGATATTGATCGATCAAGCAGCTGGTTTTTGCATTTTGGCGATCAACTCAAGATGGTGGTCCACATCACCAAACAGGTGGTCGATCATCACAATGCGTTTGGCAAAATGACCGGCAGCATATTCCCATGTCATAGCGATGCCGCCATGCATTTGGATGCTTTCTTCTGCGATCATGCGACCAGAACGGCCAACGAGGTTTTTCAACGCTGAGGCGTGCCAATCCCGTTCGTCTGATGCCAAATGTCCTGCCGCATTGATGACGGCGGAACGAATTTGCTCACGTTCTACCATCATGTTTGCCATGCGGTGTTGCAGCGCCTGAAACTTGCCGATAACCACGCCAAATTGTTTGCGGGTCTTTAGATATTCAAGTGTCAGATCGATTGCGACTTCGATAGCCCCAAGCGCTTCTGCGCCCAATGCCAACAAGCCAGAGGCGACGGCTTTTTCGACAAGCGCCAGTCCTTTGCCCTCATCGCCAATCAAAGCATCTGTCGAAACCGACACGTCTTTCAATGCGATCTCTGCGGCGCGGTATCCATCAATGGTTGGGTAGCCGCGAACTACGGTTGTGGCAGCGTCTACCAAGAAGAGGGAAATGCCTTCAGCGTCAGTAGCATCACCTGATGTGCGTGCAGACACGATTAATTTGTCGGCGCTGTCGCCGCTCAATACGAGTGCTTTGTTGCCATTCAATACCCATCCGTCACCGGACTTGGTGGCTGTGGTTTCCACATGCGCCAAGCTGTAACGGCTTGCTGGTTCACCATGCGCCAAAGCCAATGTGGTTCCGCCGCCGATGACCTCTTCGATCAAGGACTGATGGTTGGTGCCGATGAGAGCTGTGCCGCCCAATAGGTTGGCAAGGAAAGGTTCGACCACAAGGCCGCGTCCAAGTTCTTCGAATACGACGGCGATGTCGAAACCTGCTCCGCCAAAGCCACCAACGTCTTCCGAGAAAAGAGCGCCGATGAGGCCAAGCTCAGCCATTTGTGTCCACATCTCAGCGGAATAACCGGAATCAGATGCCGCAATTTCGTGGCGTTTTTCGATCGGGTATTGTTCACGCACAAAGCGCGATGCCATATCGGATAGCATGCGCCGGTCGTCTGTAAGATTGAAGTCCATGTTCTTAGAGTCCCATCATCATTTTGGAAATGATATTGCGCTGAATTTCATTTGAGCCACCGAAGATTGTTGTCTTGCGGTTGTTAAAGTAATCGGCAGAGATGCCACCGGCATAATCTGGACCAATAGGCTCTTCGTTAAAGCCTGCATCCAAAGCTTCAGACACGAACGGCATGGCGTAGGGGCCAAGCGCACGGCGAGCAAGGTCGTTGATCTGCTGGCGCAATTCTGTGCCTTTGATCTTCAACATGGAAGTTTCAGGTCCAGGAGGCGCTCCGTCATTTGCAGCCTGAGTGACACGCAAATTCGTCGTCCGCATAGCGGCCAGATCAACCTCAATTTCGGCCAAACGTGTGGC
>JAWSVL010000019.1:0-389084 GCA_033851935.1 Sulfitobacter sp. | reverse complement strand
CTTGGTGATCGCTGCTGTCAGTGTCGTCTTACCGTGGTCAACGTGGCCAATTGTGCCGATGTTGACGTGCGGTTTGTTACGTGCAAACTTTTCCTTTGCCATGGTGGCGCCCTTCCAAAAATCACATGGCCCAAAACGGACCTGTATTGCGTATGGCGCGCCACATATTTGGTCTGAAGAGTAAAATCAAGTGAGTCTTGATCCGAGGTACCTGTTTCATGCCTGATACTGCAGGATTACCCCACGCTTATTCCTGGGGAGCCTTGTCTGCATCCGCTTCACTTGCGGCGGCCGTTATAACGCCCTCATTAAACCAGCCCTCTTCCGCATTTTTCTTTACGAGGAAGTTCTCAATCTGTTTGACGGCATTCTGACTGAGGTTTTTGAACTGTTCCTTCGCCGATTTGGTGTAGCCCGACCCAACAAGCGGCCCCTGATCAAACGATTCGATAACTGTGATCTGATGCGCCTTAGGGGTCAGTTTTTTGTTCTGGGCATCATCCCACACAGTGATACGAATGATCATTGCCGATTTAGGTGCTGCAACGATTGGCACCCCTGGAGGCGCTAAGAAATAGCTCTCGATAGAGATGCCGAAATGATAGAGCCGATCACCATCATAGCGGTCAAACCGTTCCGACACGGCCTCCTTCAGCAATTCCGTCATCACATCCGTATCTAGCGTCCGGCCAAGAGGAATCTTTTGAACCTTTGGAGCAACTACGATGTTATGTTGAAGGTTGAAGTCGCCAAGCGGCACAGCTGGTTCGCTCAGATCAGCAGCACCATTACAGCCAGCAACAACAACCGCCACTAACAACGCGCAGACAATCCGCACCATTCTAAATTGAGACACTAAGTACCCTCCCCTGATCTTAACCATTGCGATACCGCAACCGCACTCAGGCCGCAATGCGCTGGCAAATCACCCTTTCCAACCAACGCGACCGTATTTAGCTACAGATGTTTCTCAAGCCAATCCAATCGGGATCTTTAAGAATTTCTCCGTATGCAAAATTGGGTCGGGCAGCTAGGCGAGAACGCTCAATACGGCTGGACAAAGACGGGTGGCTCACAAAATGAGACACAATCCCGTCAGTGTCCCCATACTTATCACGCAACCGTTGAAACATATCGCCCAGCGCTGCCGGAGAAACAACCGCACCTTCCAACGCCACATACGCGTATTCATCTGCACCAGCTTCAGCTTTTTGTGCATAGTTTGCGCTGATCAACTTTTCGGTCAAAAACAGAACGGCTGCTCCACCTGCGAAATCGCCAAACAAAAGCCCCAGAATCCCGATTGATCCGGCGGATCGCAAGGCGTGGCGCGTTGGGTCGCGGTTCACCACGTGGCCAACCTCATGCGCCATAACGGCAGCAATCTCATTTGGGCTTCGCGCCGCATCAATCATACCACGGAACAACACCACATAACCGCCGGGGAGAGCAAAAGCGTTCACCATCTCATGGTCCAGAACAAAGGCCTTGATGGCATCATCTGTGCCCCTTTCAACGCCCAAACCAACAAGCATCTTCTCTAATGCTGCTACGCCCTTTTCATTCTCACAAATGGGCAAAGGTGGCAGGCCCGATCCAGCCAAAGCCTGACGAATTTGGGCAAATGTTGCCTCTCCCAATGCCCGCTCACCTGCTGGCGGTACAAATGTCGCCAACTGATTTGCAAGCAGCGGAACTAAAACGCCAACCTGAAAGGCAACGGCAGCCACAGCAGCGAAAGCCCAAGCAGCCAATCGCCCGCGACCTTTCTGGGGCGAACGACGGCTAAGGTGAGGCATGTAGCGCATCACATCGGGGTCACGAAGATATAGTCTAGCTAGGGGGTCACCAGTCCACCGCAGGATAACGCCCTCCTGCCCTGAAATATCATCAAGCACACGAATTTCATCTAGGGGCCAACGCACACCTGCAGACACGCTTGCTGGAAGACCAATCTCCAACACGCGCTCCCGCTCCTCTACCATCAAGGTCACATCCTTCGGCATCGGCGCGTCACCATCAAAATAGGCACTGTGAAGCCCATTGAAGATACGCCCAGCGGAAGCGGGTTGTCGGTGCGGAACATCTGGTGGCAAGGTCATATCGCAGCCCCTAGATCAAGTGCTTCGGCAAAACCTTCTGCCTCGGCAAATTCATCACGTGCGCGCTGGCTGACCTGCGACAAGCCAGCAGTGTTTTCCAAGCGAAGCGTAATGGCCATGTGGCGCATCAACGGAAAGGTGACAAAAGCATTGTGCAAGACACCCCAGAACAGAAAGACGGACAGATACAACGCCCCCAAAACACCCAGAGACACCCAGCGCGGCCAATTTCCTAATGGATCGCTTGTTCCTAATTGCGCCTCAACAAATGTAGTCGGTCCAATTAGAACAAACGCAAGAAGGGCAATCGCGACAACACCTAGGATAAGGATGAAATAGGCAATTGTCGTGCCCAGCACATAGATCATCGAGACACGCAAACTGTTGAGCTTTGACCGCATCTGCACGCCGACAGCGTGCTTGTGGTTTGCCAATATCCGCTTACTCGCAAATCGGTAATGCACCGCACCATAAATCAGACCAAGAAATGCAGGAATAAGCAAGAGAAGGCGGATCATATGCTCCCCCCCTAGATCAAAGGATTCGCTATCGATTGCCACATCGATGACGTCGAAAAAATCGCCCCACGACCCGGTCCATGTCGGGAAAATCGGATCCTGCCAGACTAGGGATACGATCAACACCGTGGAACACACGATTGCTACGATAAACGGCCACGCCGCGCGGTAAAGCATCGGCCAGCGACCGCTTTGCACCATCTTAGCAGAGCCAAAGTACGTGCGATCGGTCTTATATTTCTCAAGCCAAAACGTCATACGGGGCCACAACAGGCCAACAGTACAGATCGTAATCAGCCAATGCACCAAAGCACGCCAAGCATACCCCCACGCGCCTTTTTCCAAACCAAACCGCACCCCGCGCCAACGCGTGCGCCCTAGCACATAACGCCGCGCACGATATTGCGCATAAAACCAAACTGGAATCACGCCAATAAAGCTGGCGAAATATCCAACAAACGAGTTTTGGAAGAAGGAAAAACTAACGAACATCAACAGTAAATTCACAATGCCGATGTAGAATGTCAGGATCACAACCGCGATGAAGAACCCTAACAGCTTCTCCAATGGATCACCGACATATTCCAACGGATGCCCACCCGGTCGTATCGCAGACCAATACCAGCGGCGCAGCCGTGTCTTCATCCAGAAACGATAAAACCCAAGGGTCAAAACGGTCCAGAAGCCGGTCTTTAGCGCCAACCAAAATAGAGCCGAACGATTGCCGACAAACCACACTTCCATCCCGTGCGCAGGTACAGGTGGTGGCGCACCATCAGTTAAATTTATTGTCACGCGGGAAGCCTCGGGGTGCCATACGGCCAGCGCTTGCGCGTTTGCCAGTCCATTCGCCTAAATCCATTTCAGTCCGTGTGCGGCCCGCAGGGTCAAGCCAACTTAGGCCGTCAGCGCGGGTAAAGGTGGCGGCATCTGATAGACCGCCATCTTTGTACTTTTGCATACGCACGCCTTTGCCACGGCCCATTTCAGGAAGCTCTTCGATGTCAAACACCAGTACTTTACGGTTTTCACCAACGGCGGCAACGCTATCGCCAGTGATCGGCTTACAAATCAACGCGTGTACGTCACCGCGAACATTCAGCACCTGCTTGCCGGAACGCGTCTGGGCAACCACATCAGCTTCAGGCACGACAAACCCATCACCCGCAGATGACGCGACAAGCAACTTACCATCGGGGCGGTGAATAAACAGATCAACAAGTTGCACTTCGTTTGGCAAATCAACAATCAAGCGCAGAGGTTCACCCATACCGCGCCCACCTGGGAGGTTGGCTGCAGAAATGGTGTAGAAACGCCCGTTACTGCCAAACGCCAACAAACGATCCGTTGTTTCAGCATGGAAGGTAAAGCGCGCGCCATCCCCGTCCTTAAACTTGAGCTCACGCGTCAAGTCGATATGGCCTGTCATCGCACGAATCCAACCCATTTCAGAGCAGACAACCGTGATTGGTTCACGGTCGATCATCGCCTCGATTGGCACGTCCTCAAACTCGCCTGCTTCGGCGAAAGTGCTGCGCCGTGCGCCGCCGTCATATTGTTTGCCGAACTGCTTTTTCGTCTCACGCAATTGATCGGTTATGCTGTCCCATTGCAAATGCTCGTTTTCCAACAAGTCCTCAAGGCCAGCGCGTTCTTCCATCAGCTCCGATTGCTCGCGCATCAGCTCGAGTTCTTCCAAACGGCGCAAGCTGCGTAGACGCATATTCAGGATTGCTTCGGCTTGAACCTCAGATAGCTCTCCATCCCCGGGCAGAGGTGAAACATAGTCCTTCTCGTCCATCGCACGCACGTGGGTCTTACCCCAGTCTTCGCGCATCAGTGCTGCCTTAGGTTCATCATCGTACCGGATAATGTCGATCACGCGATCAAGGTTCAGGAACGCGACAATAAAGCCTTCCAAAACCTCCAGACGATGGTCGATCTTTTCCATCCGATGAATCGAACGGCGCTCAAGAACTTCACGACGGTGATCAAGGAATGCGCGCAGCACTTCCTTCATCGAGCAAACCTTTGGCGTCACGCCATCAATCAACACGTTCATGTTGAGCGAGAACCGAACCTCAAGATCGGAGGACCGGAACATCATCCCCATCAGAACTTCGGGGTCCACATTCTTAGAGCGCGGCTCAAGTACCATGCGAACATCTTCGGCGCTTTCGTCGCGCACATCCGCAAGGATTGGTATCTTCTTGATCTGGATCGCCTCGGCGATCTTTTCAATCAGCTTGGATTTTTGCACCTGATAGGGGATCTCGGTGACGACAATTTGCCACTGGCCACGGCCAAGGTCCTCGACCTCCCAACGGGCACGCAGGCGGAACCCGCCTTTGCCCGTACGATAAGCAGTAGCGATATTCTCAGGTGGTTCAACGATCACACCACCAGTGGGGAAGTCTGGCCCGGGAACATACTTCAACAACGTGTCATCGCGCGCATCTGGCACTTTGATCAAATGGATACAGGCGTCACACAGTTCCGAAATGTTGTGTGGCGGAATATTTGTGGCCATCCCCACAGCAATCCCGCTGGAGCCATTGGCCAGAAGATTGGGGAATTGTGCAGGAAGAACTGAGGGCTCTGTAAGACGTCCGTCATAGTTGTCGCGGAAATCCACGACATTTTCACTAAGACCCTCCAACATCGCCTCAGCAACTGCTGTCATGCGGGCTTCGGTATATCGGCTGGCAGCGGGGTTATCACCGTCGATGTTGCCAAAGTTACCCTGCCCGTCAACCAACGGGTAGCGGACATTAAAGTCCTGCGCCAGGCGTGCCATCGCATCATAAATCGCCGCATCACCGTGCGGGTGAAAATCACCCATGGTATCGCCGCTGATCTTGGCAGACTTTAGAAAACCACCTGTTGAGTTCAACCGCAGGCGGCTCATCGCGTACAAAATGCGGCGATGAACCGGCTTCAACCCATCCCGCGCATCAGGCAAGGCGCGGTGCATGATCGTACTCAGCGCATACGTCAGATAGCGGTCACCCAACGCACGGCGAAGTGGTTCGGATGTTTCGTCGAAACGGGGCGGAGTGGGATTATCGGTATCTGACATGCTTGATGTGTAGCTGTGTGGCAACGGGGCGACAAGCGTCTGCTTTGACAAAAACGCCACCTCACATGGGGAGCGTGTCATTCCTGTGACGTGCCAACTTTCTTAATTTTCCCCCTCAAAATGAATCGTAATCTTTGGTAGGTATCAGTTGGGGGAAGCCAGAATCTTGGTTTCTAAAGAATCTGCTGGAGCCGACACCATGAAAACCTTTATTCTTTTGACCTTTGGGTTTTTAGCCTTCGCATTTTATGAACTCAGTGGCGGCTCCGAATTCCAGCCAGCCAGCGCACGGATAGCCGCGCAAGCACCTGAAGCCGAAGAAATTGTAGTTGCCGCTCCTGCACAAAAATCAGTCGAGGCACCACAAACGGTGACCACAACAGCGATCACAAAGATCGACAGCACGCCGGATGTAACGCGCGTTTCACTGAACCTCACCAACGTGACCGAAGCGGCTGAACAAGCCGTAGCAACCACTACGGCGACGATCATCGATAGTGCTGAGACCCCGCAAATTATTTTGCCTAGCCTGATCGCGACAACAGACACCACAGGCACTGCGGCTGCGGCAATTTCAGACGGCGATATTCGCACTGTTTCTGGCAACCGCGTCAATGTGCGCGGCGGGCCATCTACAAATTACGGAATCGTTAGCAAACTCACACGCGGTGAAACCGTCAGAATTCTTGAAGACAACGGCGACGGATGGGTCCGTATGCAACCCCTTGATGGTGGCGAAGCAGGTTGGATGGCCGATTTCTTGCTCACTTCTGGCTGATCGAACCAAGGGCAATTGCCAAACCATACAAAACAGCGCATTTCAGGCCTCGTTCATCGACGGGGCCTTTTTCATGACCAAACGAACCATTTTGATCACCGGTTGCTCTTCGGGCATCGGTTATGCTGCGGCCTATGGACTGCGTGAACGCGGCTGGCATGTCTATGCCGCTTGCCGACAAGAGCTTGATTGCGCGCGGATGCGGGACGAAGGCTTTGACAGTCCTCGTATCGATTATACTGATCCGGACAGCATCATCATCGCGCTGGCCGACATATTAGAAGATACAGGTGGCACGTTGGACGCTGTATTTAACAACGGGGCACACGCTACGCCCGGTGCCGTCGAAGACCTGCCAACAGAAGCATTGCGTGAAATATTTGAGGCCAACTTTTTTGGCTGGCACACATTAACTCGTGCAATCATTCCAGTGATGCGCGCGCAGGGGCACGGGCGCATAGTACAATGCTCGTCCGTTCTTGGACTTGTCGCAATGCCATGGCGCGGGGCGTATAACGCGACCAAGTTCGCCCTTGAGGGGCTTACCGATACTCTCCGCCTCGAGATGCATGGCACTGGTGTACATCCAATACTGATCGAACCCGGTCCAGTAACCTCAAAATTTCGGGCCAATGCGATCCCTCATTTCGAGCGGTGGATAGATTGGGAGAATTCAGCGCGCGCGGATCAATACGAAACCGAGCTGGCACAGCGCCTTTACGGCGAAAACGGACCCGAAAAGTTTGAATTGCCGCCGCAAGCTGTGGTGAAAAAGCTAATCCATGCTGTCGAAGCCAAACGCCCGCGCCCGCGCTACTATGTCACAACGCCTACTTATCTAGCTGGATTTATGCGACGTATACTACCAACACGCATGCTGGACCGCGTTTTATCCCGTTGAGGGGTTGCTGGCGCATCCAAGCCCACTACATCGCTTAACAGCCATCGAAGGGAACAGCCTATGTCCGATCCATTTTTCATCCTAGTTGTTATTGCTGTCATTGCAGTTGTTATTGTCTTGGTCATGGGGCTTGGCGGTTTTGCAGGCGGCGGCGCATTTAACAAAGCCAACTCTAACAAGTTGATGCGGTGGCGCATTATCGCGCAATTCATCGCTGTCATACTTATCGTGATATACGTCTATTTCTTCAAAGGGTGAGCTGAATGGTAGTTCTAAACAAGATTTACACACGCACTGGCGACAAGGGTGATACCGCCCTAGGCAATGGCACCCGTGTGGCCAAGCACGACGTACGGGTCGAAGCCTACGGCACATCTGATGAATTGAATTGTTTTGTTGGCATTGCACGCCTCCACGCTGAAACAGAAACCGACGCCGCGCTGTCGCGCATTCAAAACGATCTTTTTGATCTCGGCGCTGACCTCTGCCGCCCTGACATGGAGAAGGACGCGGAGTCGGAATACCCTCCCCTGCGTATGTTGGGCACCCAAGTTGACCGCCTCGAGGCAGAGATCGATCTGATGAACGCAGAACTTGAACCTCTTCGCAGCTTTATCTTGCCGGGTGGCGCGCAGTTGGCCGCACATTTGCATGTATGCCGCACAGTAGCCCGTCGCGCAGAGCGCCTAGCAACGGAACTGGCGACCCAAGAAACGGTCAATGACTCCGCCATCCGCTATCTTAACCGCCTTAGCGACTGGTTTTTTGTTGCAGCCCGATTTGCCAACAACGGCGGCAAGGATGATGTCCTCTGGGTTCCCGGTGCAAACCGCTAAAATCGGCCCAAAAATTGCCTGTTCTTTGAAACAGCCACGCAACATTCTTTCCCTATTTACCCCTAAAACTATGTAACGTGACGTGCATCATACCCCATGCGGCGATTTTACGCTGTTTTGACCCGACGCGCTTCGCTACACATTCCTCAGAATTATTGACTGGGCCCCACTGGGCCTGAGTCGCAACCAAGGAGATATTCGCTCATGAAGGTGCTTGTACCTGTCAAACGCGTGATCGACTATAACGTGAAAGTGCGCGTAAAAGCGGACGGTTCCGGGGTCGATCTTGCCAACGTCAAAATGTCCATGAACCCATTCGACGAGATTTCAGTCGAACAGGCCATCCGTCTAAAAGAAGCGGGCCAAGCGGACGAGATTATTGCCGTATCCGTTGGCGTGAAACAGGCGCAGGAAACACTGCGCACAGCATTAGCCATGGGCGCTGACCGCGCAATCCTTGTGATTGCATCTGACGATGTTCACCAAGACATCGAGCCTCTTGCCGTTGCCAAGATCCTGAAAGGGATCGTCGACGAAGAGCAGCCGGGTCTTGTTCTTTGTGGCAAACAAGCCATCGACAACGACATGAACGCCACTGGCCAGATGTTGTCCGCACTTTTGGGCTGGTCCCAAGGTACATTCGCGTCCGAAGTCGCAATTGAAGACGACAAAGCCGTGGTAACACGCGAAGTTGACGGTGGTCTGCAAACGATCAAAATCAACATGCCAACAGTTGTCACCGTTGATTTGCGCCTGAACGAACCGCGCTATGCCTCCTTGCCTAACATCATGAAGGCCAAGAAAAAGCCGTTGGATGAAAAGACACCGGCTGATTATGGCGTAGATGTATCAAACCGTCTGGAAATCGTAAAAACCGTAGAACCTGCAGCACGTGCTGCAGGTATCAAGGTTGCTTCGGTTGACGAACTGGTAGCGAAACTCAAAGAAGCGGGGGCTGTGTAATGGCTGTTCTACTCCTTGCAGAAGTAAATGATGGCGAACTGGCAATGGACGCAACGGCAAAAGCCGTGACAGCCGCCAAACAGCTAGGTGATGTGACTGTACTGGCCGCAGGCGGTTCCGCCGCTGCAGCCGGCGAAGCTGCGTCAAAAATTGAGGGTGTTTCCAAAGTACTGGTTGCCGAAGACGCCTCCCTTGGTCACCGTCTCGCTGAAGCCACAGCAGCGCTGCTGGTTTCTCTTGCGGGTGACTACGATCACATCGTAGCGCCAGCCACGACAGACGCCAAAAACGTAATGCCACGTGTAGCGGCACTTTTGGATGTGATGATTATCTCTGACGCTTCCGGCGTTGTAGATGCTGACACATTTGAACGTCCTATCTATGCTGGTAACGCTGTTCAGACTGTTAAGTCATTGGATGCAAAAAAGGTTGTAACCTTCCGTACATCTACCTTTGACGCAGCAGGCGAAGGCGGTTCCGCGTCTGTGGAAACAGTGTCCGCAGCTGCAAACCCCGGCCTTTCCGAATGGATTGAGGACAAAGTTGCCGCAAGCGACCGTCCAGAACTCACCTCAGCTGGTGTTGTTGTTTCCGGTGGCCGCGGCGTTGGTTCTGAAGATGACTTTGCTTTGATCGAAAAGCTGGCTGACAAGCTTGGCGCGGCTGTAGGCGCATCACGCGCTGCCGTAGACTCGGGCTATGCACCTAACGACTGGCAGGTTGGCCAGACAGGTAAAGTTGTGGCACCAGACCTGTATGTTGCCGTCGGTATCTCTGGTGCGATTCAGCACCTTGCCGGTATGAAAGACAGCAAGATCATCGTTGCGATCAACAAAGACGAAGAAGCGCCTATCTTTCAGGTTGCCGACTTTGGCCTTGTTGCAGACCTCTTTGAGGCCGTGCCTGATTTGATCGAAAAACTCTAAACCTAAATATGTTTTGAATTTGAAAAGGCTCGCCTTGTTAGGCGGGCCTTTTTGATTTTTACATCAACCGATCTAGAACAGGCCTAAGCGCATGAGCAACCGCCGAGTGGTACTCCGGTCCTTGTAGCGCAAGCGCCGCTTTTTCCTGAAATAAATTGAAGACCATTCCCTGCACTTCCCGTTTCCTGCTCACAACGGGTGACGGGACTAACACAGTCGCCTTGACCAGAGGCCCCAACCGATCAAGCATCTTATCTGTGACAAACGCTGGCCCTTTTAACATGTGATCCGGCCAATCATTACCTGTCTCGTGCACATCTAACTTCAATAGAACAACATTAGTGCCCAGTTTTTTGGAAAGCTGACGCATCCTACGCACCCAAACCCGTTGCAGCATGCGTTTAACAAAGCCAAACCGCTCGGCATCTAACTGCCAAAGATGTTGAAGCATGTGTTGCGTGAAATTGAATTGGGTAAAATCCACCTCTGGAAACAGTTCTTTCAGAGATTTAGACGCGCGAAGAAACCGATCGTTGCGACGCGGATGCACAGCGTAAAACGGATTCCCTAAATGCGCCGCACCCAAGACCTCCAAAACAGTCACACGGGCGTTGCGCGAAATCTCGTGCAAAACAGTTTCATTTGCAAAAACATCCAAGCCAGCATTGATTTGACCAAGATTTATCGACGCAACACCAGTCAAATGCTCAACCTTCAATGGATAGGGTTGCTCAATAAATTTACCAAATGTCTGCGTCCCCCCCAGGAAGGCCACATATGGCGCCCCCAAGTCACGCCTTGGTCCACGGAAAACTAATCTAGACGCACCATGTCGGTACGGCAAATAATCAAGGGCCCCCAGCCCTTGTAAATCATAGGTCATAACGCCCACCTTTTTTCTCACCCAAGGAGACTATCGACGCCGGATGTTACGATTCGTTTAAAGACACAATTCGCATCGCTTTTTCCTAAGTTACTACCCTTGCAGGCACGTCACACTCCGCCGTAAGCTGCAGCAATCTCAGCAAAGGAATGAAGCCCATGCAAATCCAGAAAATTGGCATCGTTGGTGCAGGACAAATGGGCAACGGCATTGCGCATGTAATGTCACTGGCTGGATTTGACGTGATGCTCAATGACATCAGTGAAGACGCCTTGGATAAAGCAATGGAGGTCATGCGAGCAAACATGTCTCGCCAAGTTGGCCGTGGTAAAATCGCTGAGGGCGAAATGGAAGCCGCTCTTGCGCGGATCGCCACCACCAAGACGTTGACTGAATTGGGTTCTTGCGATTTGATTATTGAAGCCGCAACAGAACGTGAACTCGTCAAACAAGCCATCTTTGACGAGCTGTTACCGCATCTAAAGCCTGACACGATTCTAACATCGAATACTTCGTCGATCTCGATCACGCGTTTGGCAAGCCGCACTGACAGGCCCGAAAAATTCATGGGTTTTCACTTTATGAACCCAGTTCCCGTCATGCAGTTGGTCGAATTGATCAGAGGCATCGCAACGGATGAAGAAACCTTTACTGCATGTAAAGAAGTTGTCGATCGTCTCAACAAAACCGCTGCATCCGCAGAAGATTTCCCAGCGTTTATCGTTAACCGCATCCTGATGCCTATGATCAACGAGGCAGTTTATACCCTTTATGAAGGCGTCGGAAACGTTCAATCCATTGATAGCTCAATGCGGTTGGGGGCGAACCATCCGATGGGTCCGCTGGAATTGGCCGATTTCATTGGTCTGGACACATGTCTGGCGATTATGAATGTGCTGCACGATGGCCTGGCGGACACAAAATACCGTCCCTGCCCTCTGCTCACAAAATACGTTGAAGCAGGCTGGTTAGGCCGCAAAACCAAGCGTGGGTTTTATGATTACCGCGGCGAAGTCCCTATCCCTACCCGCTAAGGTGCCTAGTCTTCTAAGGCCAGTGTATGTGCCCGCAACCACTCCATAAAGCCACGCGGATCATCGGCACGTGCGTCTATTTCTGATTGGGGGATAGGCGCACCAACCACAGGTTTCTGGGGTTTGTTGCAGCTGTGAACAATCTCATGCAGCAACAAACCTTGCCGCATCATCGGCGAGACTTGATTAGCAATTTGATATGCACGGCTGTTCTGACCCGGGAATTTCATCGGCACAACTTGCGCTCCTGAACGCCGGATCATCTTGGCAGTGAACACGTTCCATTCAGCCTCAACCGCTGGCCCCCACCACGTCTCGGAGGTCGCGACGACACCGGAAGGGAACAACGCAACAACGCCGCCTTCCTTGAGGTGTTTCATCGCATTCGCTCGCATTTCAACGCCTTTGCGTTGCGCATCAGGATCATGAGGAAAGGGTACAGGGATCATATAACTCCCTGCGACCTCATCCAGAGAGGTCAACAATGAACGTGTGAGAATACGGTAATCAGGGCGGACTCGGCCTATCAAATCCGCAAAGATCATACCATCAACCATCCCGTGCGGATGGTTTGCGACAACAATCACTGGACCTTCTTTGGGAATTAAATCTAGCTGTTCCTGCGGAGTTGTCCGTTCGATCCCCATTGTATCCAGCGCGGCGCGCCAAAAGCCCTGCCCGCTTGGTGTGCCGCGTTGTTCAAACTTCTTGATCATACGCAAAACTTGGAGCTTACCTGTCAAAATCTCCATCACAGAGATCATACGCGACTTCCACGGATCTTCAAACGTAGAGGCATAAGACAAGCTGCGGCGATCGTATTTGTGAAAGCTCACCGTTTCGGTATGGTCCTGAGAACCAATAGACTGGGTTTCTTCAGTCATTGAGGCAACCTCGTTCAAACTTCTTGTTTGGCGGTTGCATTACATACCCTCACCAAACTTATCAGCGACCAGCGCAGTCAAAGCGGCTGCCAATGCATCCGCGTCCACGCCAAACGTTTCAACGTCAATAAAGCTTCCTTTTGCTGCTGCCAACATCAAAAGCCCCATAATACTATCACCTGACGCATTCATGCCGTCCTTTGTCACTTCAGCACTGGCATCAAATCCTTCGACAACTTCAACAAGTTTCGCCGACGCACGCGCGTGAAGGCCTTTTTCATTTACAATTTCCAGGGTGATCTGAGACATTGGATAGCCTTGCTATTCTGTACTGACGTTTTGGGCGTCTATATATTTCTTACCTGCTTCAAGCGCGGCACGGACAGCATCAGGCACTGTCTTATCGCGGCTTTTGGCAAGTTTAATGAGCATTGGCAGGTTAGCGCCGTATACGATCCGGCGGCCCGCTGGCTGACAGGCCAAAAGGCTTAGATTTGATGGTGATCCACCAAAAAGATCCGTAACGACAACGACACCATTGCCTGTATCCACCGCATCGGCCGCTTCGCAAATTTCGGATTGTTTAGCGGCGCGGTCGTGGTCTGCACGTATCTCGATCGCCTGCACGCCATTTTGCGATCCAACAACATGCTCAATAGCAGCAAGATATTCCCGCGCCAATCCGCCATGTGCCACGATCACAATTCCAATCACGTCTGTTGCGCCCCTTGTTGTTGGCGTGCGTTAATTTCTCGATGTCTAATTGACACCTGCCAGCCCGCATCTGCAAGCTGCAATGCATGGCTTTCCGCTAGGGTCACTGACCGATGCTGCCCTCCAGTGCACCCAAAGGCGATAGAGAAGTGGCTTTTGCCTTCCTCTTGACAGGCAGGCAAGATCAACAAGCTCATATCCAGAACTTTTTGCGAAAACTCCGCATAACGTGGATCGGTAGCTACATATTTCGCAACTTGGACATCTGTGCCATTGAAGGATCGCAGGGATGGTTCCCAATAGGGGTTCTTCAAAAAACGGCAATCATAGACCATATCCACAGAACGCGGCAAACCGCGCTTGTAGGAAAACGACTGCACCGTCACAGACAAGTGCCGTTTTCCACCCGGCGCAAACCAATGCTCTACCTCGGCGCGAAGTTCATGAACATTTAGACCTGACGTATCGATCAGAACGTCCGCACGGGCGCGTAATGGGCCAAGGAGTTCTAGTTCGGCCTGAACCCCGTCAGCAGGGCGATCGACTGGTGCCATCGGATGACGCCGACGGGTTTCGGAAAACCGGTGAAGCAACACATCAGTGCTACAATCCAAAAACAACAACTCTGCAACGACACCAGGTCGAGTTGATAGCCGACCGAGCCAATCGATCACCGAGTTTGTTGAAAAGTCGCGGTTCCGCGCATCAATTCCAAGGGCCAGCGGACGGGTCTGATCAGGCTCTTCGAAGAGAACTGGTATCAACCGCATTGGCAAATTATCGATCACTTCAAAGCCGGCATCCTCTAGCACATTCAACGCTGAGGAGCGTCCCGCGCCAGAAGGCCCAGTGACAAATACTATGCGGCGAAGTGTCGGATCAGGTGCAATCATTACGTCTCAACGTTGAGGCCGCGCACAAAGGCAAGTATTGCGGCCGGGAAATAGGGTGCATTAACCTTGTGCAGACATGGTACCGGTATGTCCAGCACAGTCATACTATGTGGTTCAGGCAAGCGATCAGTTTCGACACTCGACATATCGACCGACAAGAACACAGAGGTCGACTTTACATATTGAACAGCCAGAATACCAACACATCTTGCCTCGATGAGTCCGGCGATGGACGAAGGCGGGGACGCTATTAGCATCCCACCAGCATTCACTATCACAGTCCGGTCATCCGATATCAGATCAGCGCCAAGTGCCATCAATTCAAGCGCCAGAGACGACTTCCCGCTACCCGATTGCCCCGAAATCAAAATTCCTTTTCCCTCAATTGCAACACAAGTCGCGTGAAGGATCAGGTCCAAATTATCCACGGGTCAGATCGGCAAACCAACGACAAAGCGAGCACCAAGCGGGTCAGATGTTATGTCTGCTTCGGTTGGGCGAATATTTTCCGCCCAGATAACGCCGCCATGCGCTTCGACAATTTGCTTGGAAATCGCAAGGCCAAGACCCGAGTTATTACCAAAATGCTCATCCGGGCGCTGCGAATAAAAGCGTTTGAAAATCTTAGACAAAGCTTGATCAGGAATGCCTGGGCCCGTGTCTTCGACAACGATCAACACGCGATTTTCTCGCTTACGTGCCCAAACACGAATGGCATCGCCGTCTTCGCAAAACGAAATAGCGTTGGTGATCAAGTTGACGAAAACCTGTGCCAGGCGTGCTTCCAAACCTTGAACAACGATTGGATCTTGAGGCAAATCCACAATGAAATCGATTCCGTTACTCTTAGCATCTTCACCCAAATACTGGCCCAAGTTGCCCAGCATTTTCATCAGATTGAATGGCTCTTCTTCTTCTTTGACCAGTTCACTATCCAAGCGGGATGCATTTGAAATATCGCTCACCAAACGGTCCAAGCGGCGCACGTCATGCTCGATAACATCTAGCAATTTTACGCGTTGATCGTCCCGCTTGATCATACGGAGCGTGCCAACAGCCGAGCGCAAAGACGCAAGTGGGTTTTTAATCTCGTGAGCTACGTCAGCTGCGAACTGCTCATTCCCGTCAATACGGTTGTAGAGTGCAGATATCATACCGCGTAGCGCCCCTGACAAGCGCCCAATTTCATCTGGTCGTGCTGTCAAATCTGGAATCCGAATACGACCTGGGTTCATCTTGCGTGCATCTTTGTCACGGCCCAATTCGGCAGCCGCGGCGAGGTCGGACAACGGGTTCGCGATCGTAGAAGCCAGAACAAGACTGAGACCAATGGACACAAGAGTCGCGATAATAAACATCTGCAAAACACGTTCGCGTTCGCCGCGAACCAAGCGGTCTATTTCTCCACTCGCGCTGGCAATTGCCACCGCACCGACCGCTGTTCGGCTCTGTTCGATAGGCGTTGCTACTGCAAGCAATGTTGCGCCAACTTCGTCACGCTCTTCCTTGATTTGCGCTCCGCTAACCAATGCCGCTTCGATAACAGGCTTGAGGCGTTCCTCTATCGTCAATTCGTTACCGGCAGAGTGGAATGGAGACGCTACAGCTTGCCACAACCAGTTTAGACCATCCGTAATAATTGTCTTACTCTCGGTGCCGCCAGAAAGCGCGTCGCTCGCCCCCTCAAATTGTGAGATCAAACCGCCATTCATATCAAAAACATAGACCTGAATGCCACTACGCAAATCGAGGCCTGACAATGTCTTATCGATATCCACGCCCTCACCCGCGGATAGGTCAACCACTTGCCCATCTGGCAATTGCGCTTCAATCACATCTGCAATCAGTTCCGCCTCAGAAACAAGAGACGCCGCGCGTTGCACAGCAAGGCTTTCACGTGAGGAATTCAAATAAAGGATACCCGCAACCAACACATTCAACGCAATCAGGTTGAATGTGATGATCTTGCGCGTCAGCGGCGAAGCACGCAGAGAAAACAGGCCACGCCTTTCACGGCGAGCCCTGATCTCATTTGGTGCAGCACTGCCCGGGGCGACCCAATCGTCGCCAAGAACAACATCACCATCGCTTTTTGCGGGGGTAAAATCGCGCACAAAGTCCCTTTCGGCTATCGCCATTCGGTCGAATTACTCTTCGTTATATCTGTAACCGATACCGTAGAGTGTCTCAATCGCCGAGAATTCATCATCTGCCGTACGCATCTTTTTACGCAGCCGCTTAATGTGGCTGTCGATCGTACGGTCATCAACATATACTTGGTCGTCATAAGCAACGTCCATCAACTGATCCCGAGACTTCACAAAACCAGGGCGTTGGGCCAGCGCCTGAAGCAGCAAGAATTCTGTGACGGTCAACGACACGTCCTTGCCCTTCCAGCTCACCGCGTGACGCAGAGGATCCATCCGCAGATCACCACGGTCCATCACTTTGGTTTCTTCCGTCTCGCCAACTTCATCAGTTGCGACAGCATCCTGACGGCGCAAAAGCGCACGAATGCGTTCTACTAACAAACGCTGGGAGAACGGTTTTTTGACGTAATCGTCCGCGCCCATACGCAAACCAAGCACTTCGTCGATCTCATCATCTTTGGACGTCAGAAAGATCACTGGCATCGCGCTTTTTTGACGAAGCCTCTGCAGGAGATCCATGCCATCCATCCGAGGCATCTTGATATCCAAAACGGCCATATCCGGCATACGCTTGTTAAAAGCGTCTAACGCGGCCTGACCATCATTATATGTTTCCACCTCGAAACCTTCGGCTTCGAGAGTCATTGAGACGGACGTCAGGATATTCCTGTCGTCGTCCACCAATGCAATTTTTGACATTGCCTGTTTCCTTGTGCTGCTCAATTAATTCTTATTTTTTGGTACATTGATCACTCCTTACGCCATCGAATCAATCCCAAAACTGCGAATCGGCCTATCTGATGGCCTTATTTCAGCCATAATTTGTTTCGGAATGGCTAAATTGCCTCACATTCGCTCGCATTTGGCGAAAATACCCACAATTCCCGCGCACCTTTGGCCAGTAAGACAGGCTAGATTGCGCCATAAGGGGTACGCCTGCGGCATTTGGTATTGTGGTGGCGCTAACTGTTCAAACGCGCCTGTTCATTGCGTAAATCATCGTGCTAAGAGGCCGATATTCCACATACGCCCGTGCGCTTTTGGTCCCGGGCATTCCCCAATACGCTGCGCTTTCGCGCAGTTTCCAAAGGAGACATTGCATGCAAACCGGACGGGTCAACCCGAACTTCAGCCTCGACGATCAAGGGATCAAAGGGCTAGGCAATGTCTATTACAACCAGATGGAGCCAGCATTAATCGAGACCGCCCTCAAACGCGAAGAGGGTTCCCTTGGTAAAGGCGGCGCATTCCTTGTCACGACTGGGAAATTCACTGGACGGTCGCCAAAAGACAAACATGTCGTAATGAGCGACAGTGTCAAAGACACCATCTGGTGGGAAAATAACGCCGAAATGTCAGAGGCAGGCTTTGATGCTCTCTACACAGATATGCTCTCACACATGGAAGGTCGCGACTACTTTGTTCAAGACCTCGTCGGTGGTGCTGACCCCAAGCATGCCATCAACGTCCGCTTTGTAACCGAGCTTGCGTGGCATGGGTTGTTCATCCGCAACATGATGCGCCGTCCCGACCGTGACCAGCTGGACGACTATCTGGCAGATTTCACAGTCATCAACTGCCCAAGCTTCCAAGCAGATCCCAAGAAACACAGCTGTCGTTCCGAAACGGTGATCGCGATGAACTTTGATCGCAAATTGATCCTGATTGGCGGCACTGAGTACGCCGGCGAAAACAAAAAATCTGTTTTCTCGCTGCTCAACTACTTGTTGCCAGAAAAAGGCGTGATGCCGATGCATTGCTCGGCAAACCACGCCATCGGAAACCCAGTGGATACCGCGATCTTCTTTGGCCTATCTGGCACGGGTAAGACGACCCTCTCTGCCGACCCATCTCGCACGCTGATTGGCGACGATGAACACGGCTGGTCTGATACAGGCACCTTCAACTTTGAAGGCGGTTGCTATGCAAAAACAATCAATCTGAGCGCTGAAGCTGAACCAGAAATCTACGCGACAACCGAGAAGTTCGGCACCGTCATCGAAAACATGATCTACGACGAAGAAACCAAAGATTTGGATTTTGATGATGACAGCCTCACAGCGAACATGCGTTGCGCCTATCCGCTGCACTATATCTCAAATGCATCCAAAAAGGCCGTAGGCGGACACCCCAAGAACATCATCATGCTGACTTGCGATGCTTTTGGCACCCTGCCCCCCATCGCCCGCCTGACACCTGCGCAGGCGATGTATCACTTCTTGTCCGGCTTTACCTCAAAAGTAGCTGGCACAGAACGTGGCGTTACCGAGCCTGAACCAACGTTTTCCACCTGCTTTGGTGCGCCGTTCATGCCGCGTCGCCCAGAGGAATACGGCAATCTACTGCGTGAGAAAATCGCGCAGCACGGCGCAACCTGCTGGTTGGTAAACACAGGTTGGACTGGAGGTGCCCATGGTACAGGTTCACGCATGCCTATCCGCGCCACCCGCTCACTGCTGACAGCGGCGCTTGATGGTTCACTGGCTGCGGGCAACTTCCGCGTCGATGAGAATTTCGGCTTTGACGTGCCGGTATCTGTAGCGGGTGTTGCTGACATCCTGCTTGATCCGCGCCGCACATGGGACGATGCAGAAGCATACGACCGTCAGGTGAGCAAACTGGTCGCAATGTTCGCAGAGAACTTCGAGCAGTACATGCCTCACATCGACGATGAAGTGAAAGCCGCGGTTATCCGCTAAGGCGTTCTTACATTCACTACACTTAATAGGCCGCTGCATTTTTGTAGCGGCCTATTTCTTTTATATTTGAATAGATTTTTACTGAACTAGGCTGCCATTGCAATCAAGTCGTTCAGAGGAAGCTCCAGCACGTAGTGCAAATCATCCCGCTCCATAAAAGTCATAAATCCTTCGACTGGCGTATCACTCCCCTTAAAGAACCACCTCAACGCGCCGGGCTGCGTGTGCATCCAACCTAGCCGCTGAGGGAAGCCTTTGCAGGCAACTGGCTTTGCCATGAAACCGACCATGTGGTCAGGGTCCCAGTGCTGCATCGCTTGGAAAAATGCGTAGCGACCCAAAACACACGAAAGCCCCTGCCCCCGCAGCGTCGCATCGCCCGGCTTGATCCAGAACTCGCCATTGTAACAAACCGTGCCGCGCATGCGTTTGGCCTGAGGGCCCGCGCGAAATCTGGACCGACGCAAATCAAGACCGGGTGCTGAAGGAGGAAATTCACGGAATCTGCGTGTAAAATACTCGGCAACCGTCTGTCCGCTCATGTCCAGCATCCGAAGCGCCTGCGTGTGAACAATTTCACCAGTGGCATCACGGCCGATCATCCAAAGAGCATTTTGAGGTGTCATTTCGTGGACATCAGGGTCAAAGGGCGCGCCCAATTCTTGGTCCGGTCTCGCAAATTTCAGAATGTCACGGTACGCGTCAAAATCGTACCCGACCTCCATTTTAACGCCATATTGCTGAAAGATTTCTGTGCTGTTAGCCACAAATCGATCACTTGATTGAATTGTTACAAGAGTCATCTAGAATCGCCTTTTGCTATCGCTACAGGACCACTGTAGCGAATTACGCAACAAACAACTTCAAATTTTGCATTACTCTATAAAATCAATCCTAGCCTCCTCTGGCATGGTATCCAGAAGCTCTGAACCCATTCCTGAAATCCGTATCTGCTGGGCACGGTCGACAACGGAAACAATTATCGGCGATCCGTCGGGCAACTGAACACTCATCAATAGACGATCAAACACGATCAAGCGCATCGGGCCATCGCCTCCGCCGAGCGGCAGTTTGGTCATGACTTGATCAACCCTGATACCGCCACCTACGCGAATGTCCTGAAACGGTGCATCAGCAAGACTGGCAACAGCATCACCACCAGGGAACTGGCCCAGCGCCCGCCCAACACTACTTCGTGCCTGAGCCCAACCAAACCAATTGGCGTAGAAAGATCCTTCGCCAACTTCGACACAAATCCAACCCTCCATATTCTCGCGGTATGCCACGATATGAGGGCGAACTTTGGCCATGTGCTCGCTTTCCAACTGACCTTCCGACATCGTCCACGCTTTTAACCCGGCTTTCAGCAGCTTTGACTCGCAATTCCATATCATGCTGATTGGCTGTTGCTGCTGGTGATAAATCCAACCCGTCCCGCTTTCGTAAGAAAACTTGAGCATTCCAGCGACGTGTTCGAACTGGCCGCTAAACCAAACCGCACCCTGATCCAGAAACACCTCAGCTGGCGCTAATGCACGCGCACCCCGTTCGGTTAAAACATAACGCCGATCTTCAATCTCAAACAGCTTGAACCCCATAGCCTCTTCTAGTTGGCCGATATGCCGACGAACGGTTTGGCGGGTACTACCAAGCTGCTCAACAGCCACGCTCAAGTTCAGCGTATTGGCCAAACCTGCGAACGAGCGCATCATCTCATATAAAAGTCCGGGCGAATTTTGCCGCAGATCTTCCTGAGTAGGGGTGAATCTTTTTTCGGTCACGACGCCTGTAGTATATAAATCATCCATCAATGCAACATAAATCACCCATCACGGTAACATCAATCATCACACTGCAACTATAGATTGTTCAAAAGAATCTAAATCTATCCAATTGATCGGTTGGCCGTTTTTTTGGAGAAAGATAACAACTACAACTTAAGGTATATGAATATGGCACACCCAGTTGACGTACATGTTGGTCGCAAACTTAAACAGATCCGCACCACGCGGCGGTATTCCCAAACGGATGTCGCGCAGCGGTTGGGGCTTTCGTTCCAACAAATTCAAAAATATGAAATCGGATCAAACAGAATTGCCGCTAGCCGCTTATTTGAGCTAGCACAAATATTCGATGTCTCACCTGCTTACTTCTTTGATGGCTTGTATGATGCAGCAAACAGCAACGAAAAACTCCGTGACTCAGGCATGGAAATCGTCAGCGCTCTTGCCGCTATTAAAGATGAAACTGTCAAATCTCGTATAGTGACATTTATCGAAGATATCTCTGGCATGACTGTTGCACGTCAAGGCTGATCAACCAAACCAAGCACGCCGCATTAAGTTAAGCCCTGCCACACACAGCACAAATAGTGTGGCGCGGCGAAACGCGGCCTGATCAATACGGTTCATCACCGACATGCCCATACGAACCCCGATGAGTGCTGTAGGGACCATGGCTACTGAAAATCCGATTGTCTCTGCTCGCAAGACGCCAGAGCCAGTATGGGCAACCAGTAAGGCAACGGCACCCAAACCATAAATCACGCCTTGCACGCGCATTTGATCATGCTTCGGTGTATTTAGGGCAGTTAGGTAGGCAACAGTCGGCGGCCCCCAAATCCCTGACATGCCACCCAATACCCCAGCGAATGCGCCAGCAATGGTTTCTATTGCCGCGCTTCGGCGCGCCAACTTAATTTGGTACCCGCTTAATTGAAGCACTGCAAAGAAAGTTACTGGTACGCCAATGATCGCCATCATTGTTCGCACAGGAACTTCGCGTACAAGTTGAGCGCTTGCCAATAGCGCGACGCCACCAACACCCAAAAACACCTTAAACTCCACCGTAGATCTAACAGCCGCTGGCACGCCTTGCCGTAGCGCCTGAAACGCATTTGTAGCAAGCGTCGGCGCGATGAGCCCGGCCAGCGCAAGCTCGGGCGACATGAACATTGTCAGCCCTGAAATGAAGACCAAAGGCATCGCGAATCCCACCACGCCTTTGACAAAGCCGGCAAGAATCGCAACCAACACAGCAAGCCCAAGCTCAGCCGGAGTCAAAAGTGGGAAAAAAGTTTCCATAGCCCTACATAACAAACAGGAAGCGCGACGCACGGAAATTCTGACGCGAAATTTTCAACCAAATTGCCGCATTCAAACGTATGTTTATTGCGCTGCACCTGCAAAGTGATTATGTCGAGCGCTAAGTAAAATAGGATTTTTATCGATGCCACATGATGGACAACAGAATACAGGGCCTTCGGCTCTTCTTGATGATCTTCTTGCACTGACAGCTCAGGCAGTGGCCCCAGTTGAGGCGGTCCTTGTACGCGCAACCCATACAGTTCGAACACTGGTTAGTGAAGGCAGCCGCGTATCAAACGCACTGGTTGAACAAAACCAGACCGCGGCACATGGTTTGGCATGGCTAGCGACATACGCTCAGGCCCTGCGCCAGATGCAGGCTTGGGCTGAACGGATGAGCGCTGAAGGCAAATTCGGCGAAACCGAAGCGCTAATTCATCAGATCGCTTTTGGAGAATACCTCTGGCAGATCTATGGCGGTATCCAGATGAACCAAGGTGAAATCGTTCGCCTCCAAGATCTAGGATTAAACCAAGAAGACCAGAGTGACCTCATGAACCCAGCGGTTATGGCACTTACTCAAGGTGGGAACACGCAGAATGCCCGCAGCCGTCTTGTAGAGTTGATGCAAGAGCACTCTGCCAATGTCACTGTTGGCGCGACAGGCCTTGATGAAGAATTGGAAATGATCCGCGATCAATTCCGGCGTTACGCAGTAGAAAAGGTAGAACCCTTTGCTCATGAATGGCACCTCAAAGACGAGCTGATCCCGATTGAGATCATCAACGAGTTGGCAGAAATGGGTGTGTTCGGCCTGACCATCCCAGAAGAATATGGCGGTTTTGGCCTATCAAAGGCATCCATGTGCGTTGTTTCCGAAGAACTCTCACGCGGCTATATTGGTGTTGGTTCCCTTGGCACCCGCTCAGAGATCGCGGCTGAGTTGATCATTGCTGGCGGCACCGATGAGCAGAAACAGAAATGGCTTCCACGGATTGCGTCCGCGGAAACCCTGCCGACTGCCGTATTCACGGAACCTAACACAGGCTCCGACCTTGGCAGCCTGCGCACACGCGCAGTAAAAGAGGGCGAAACCTACAAAGTCACAGGCAACAAAACATGGATCACGCATGCTGCGCGCACCCATGTAATGACCCTGCTTGCGCGGACTGATCCATCGACAGACAACTACAAAGGCCTGTCGATGTTCCTCGCCGAAAAGACCCCGGGCAGCGAGGAAGACCCCTTCCCCACAGCAGGGATGACCGGCGGCGAGATCGAAGTTCTCGGATATCGTGGCATGAAAGAGTACGAACTTGCGTTTGACGGCTTTGATATCAATGCCGAGAACCTGCTAGGCGGTGAAGAAGGCAAGGGCTTTAAACAGCTGATGGAAACCTTCGAGAGTGCGCGAATCCAGACCGCTGCCCGCGCCATCGGCGTGGCCCAATCAGCGCTAGATATCTCAATGCAATACGCAATTGACCGCAAACAGTTCGGCAAATCCCTAATCAACTTCCCTCGTGTGTCCAGTAAGTTGGCGATGATGGCAGTTGAAATCATGGTAGCACGTCAGCTCACGTATTTTTCGGCGTTCGAGAAAGACGAGGGCCGCCGTTGTGACGTTGAGGCTGGCATGGCCAAACTGCTTGGCGCGCGGGTTGCTTGGGCAGCTGCGGACAATGGCCTGCAGATCCACGGCGGCAATGGTTTTGCGCTCGAATACAAGATCAGCCGTGTTTTGTGTGACGCACGTATCCTCAATATCTTTGAAGGTGCGGCGGAAATTCAGGCACAAGTGATCGCGCGCCGTATTCTGGGCTAAACTTTGCCGATACAATCGGGGCATGCCCTTGCGGCGCGCCCCGCCTATGCTTACCCCTAGTGGTATGAGCAGCACCCGACTATCCCCCGAAAAATGGATCGATGCAGGATTTGCAGCGCTTGCGGCGCAGGGCCCACACGCTTTAGCCGCCGAACCATTGGCACGACAGTTAGGAACGACCAAAGGGTCCTTCTATTGGCACTTTAAGGATGTCCCCGCCTATCACGCGGCACTGTTACGTCACTGGCATGCACAGGCCTTAGCCAGCGTAGTCGAGCAGTTGGAGGAAAGCGGCCCAGCAGACACACGACTGCGCGTATTCGGCTACAGCATTCTGAATAACCCTAGCGAGGCAGCCCTACGCGTCTGGGGTCAGAGTGACAGCATCGTCGCCGCCAGCCTCTCAGAGGTAGACAACGAACGCTCGAAATTCCTCGAGCATTTGTTACGCCAATTCGGCCTGCGCAACCCTGCGTTTGGTCACGCCATACTTGCCACATTGATTGGCCTGCCACACTTACAGGCGGAAACAGATTCCACTGCTGCCTTTGATGCGTTGGTCGATACGATTGTGGCGCTCGCATGAAGATATTGATCACATGTGCTTTGCTATTGGCCTCGCTTACCGCCTGCCGCGACGATGAAACCGTCCGCGCCTATGGCGGGGCCGATCAAATCTGGACACTCAAGGAACTGAATGGCGCACCGTTTCCCGCCAACGCAACGCTCACGTTCCCCAAAGAGGGTGAAATCGCGGGGCAAGGGCCGTGCAACCGCTACTTCGGCGCGATGAAGGCGCCCTACCCGTGGTTTGATGCTGGCCCCATAGGCAGCACACGTATGGCCTGTCCCAACTTGGCAGCGGAAACCACTTTCCTGGCCGCGCTTGAGGCCGCAACCCTATCCGAAGTTGCAGGCAATACGTTGATCCTGTCAGATACGGACGGGCTTGAAATGGTATTCAAAGGGACCGATTGAACGCCTCAACGTAGCGCGCGCGGGCTTCTGGCAACGGCTTTGATCCTAGATCAGCCGCCAATCGCATTTCGAGAAAATAACCAGTTGTCCTGAAACCCAACAAGATTTCTGCATCATCTGCAGCACCAATACCCCGCAGTACATTTGGCAAAGGCAGCAGCCTGTCAGCCCATTCCCCCGCCCCCTCACGAGAGACCGCACGCCCAGATTTTGGCGAGACGTAAACCAATTCATCCGTCACACCAGTCACGGCGCATTCGCTCAGATCAAGGCCGTATCCAAGTTCCGTCAGCAGGCTAAGCTCCCACTGGAGATACGCCAAAGGCCAGATTTCATCTTGCCCCAACAGGTCCAACAGTGATTCGGTACGCGAATAGAGCGTTAGGTGTGCCTCTCGCTCGGGAAGGCTAAAACGGATCAATGACGTAACCGCGTTCAGACCAGCCAAAGCCAACCGCCCGCCCATGGCAATTGCAGCACGACTTCGTACAGGTTCAACGACAAATGAACCAATGTGGTCTTGCAGCCTTGCGCGCCATGTCAGATCCAACTGTGCTCCGGGTTGCAGGATAGGGGCAATTTTGCGGCTGGTTCCGCCCCTCACAATTCCTGCATGGCGTCCTTGGTTGGGCGTGAACACCTCAATGATGGCCGAGGTTTCCCCGTGGCGGCGCGAACTCAGCAGTATTCCCTGATCGCGCCATTCCATCAGGCCAGACCTTCTTGATCTAGCAGGTGGCGACCTTGGCGGTCCTCCACCTCGATCACCCAAAGGTCGGGATCAAATGTACGTTGCTTGCCGGCGGCCTCATCAACGTCTGGTTCAGCACCTTTGGCCAACTCAACCCAGACCCGATTACCGCTCATTAAATCAAACGAGCGTTGAAAGAGTACCGCATTACCATCAAGCGTAGCGAGCTTCACCAGCACCGCTCCGCCTGTGTCATCGCCATGTGCGACCACAAAGGCGGGAATATCATACATCCGCAGCCGGGCCAGATAAGCATCCACCCAGAACCGCGCAGTTAGACGAGGCAAAAGAAAAACCGATCATTGCCAAAGACGCCATTCATCACTGGTTGCCGTCCTTAAACTCCAGTCCCATTTCAGAATAGCGTTCGGATTCTTCCAACCAGTTTGGACGTACTTTCACCTGTAAAAACAGGTGGATCTTGCGTCCCAGAAACTCTTCCAATTCTTCACGCGCAGCTTTGCCAACAGCTTTGATTGTCTCACCTTTATTGCCAAGTACGATACCTTTGTGACCATCGCGCACTACATAGATCAGCTGGTCGATCTTGGCAGAGCCATCTTTACGCTCTTCCCAATTTTCGGTCTCAACCGTCATCTGATAGGGCAATTCCTGATGCAGGCGCAGTGTCAGCTTCTCGCGGGTCATCTCGGCCGCGATCATGCGCATTGGCAAATCAGCAATCTGATCCTCTGGATATAGCCACGGGCCTTCAGGAACTTCGCCCGCAAGCCACGTTTTGAGCATCTCAACGCCATGCCCTTTTTCCGCAGAGATCATAAATGTCTCAATGAAAGGGTAAGCGTCATTCAATTTCTGGCTGAGGCCCAGCAACACTGGCGCTTCGACACGGTCAATTTTGTTGATCGCCAGCGCGACACGTGCGCCCTCACCAATTTCATTCAATCGCTCAAGGATACGCTCAACGCCCTCGGTCACACCACGCTGTGCTTCGACCAACAATACAACAACATCCGCATCCGCGGCACCGCCCCACGCGGCGGCAACCATCGCGCGATCCAAACGACGACGAGGCTCAAACAGGCCCGGCGTATCAACAAACACGACCTGGCTTTGATCCTGAATGGCGACACCGCGAATACGGGCGCGCGTAGTCTGGACCTTATGCGTCACTATCGAGACCTTCGCCCCAACCGTCCGGTTCAGCAGTGTAGACTTGCCTGCGTTAGGCTCTCCAATTAGGGCAACAAACCCCGCGCGTGTCGGTGTTGTGTTCATGTCTCTTGCTCCAATTGGCCCAGCAGCGAGGCTGCGGCATCTTGTTCTGCGGCGCGTTTCGCACCTGCTGTCGCACTAGCGGTCTGTCCTGTGGACAGGCGTGCGGCGATTGTAAATATGGGGGCGTGATCCGGCCCACTCCGTTTGGTCAGCACATAGGCTGGCGGCTCTAGTCCGCGGGCCTGCGCCCATTCTTGCAGCGATGTTTTCGCGTCTCGTGCATCTTCTTTAACAGAAGTTGTGCGTGTACCCCAGAGGCGCAGGATCAGCTCCCGCGCAGGATCAAATCCGCCATCAGTGTAGACCGCCGCGATCACAGCTTCCATTGCGTCCCCCAACAGGGCTTGTTTGCGGCGGCCACCAGATAGCATTTCGGATCGCCCAAGGCGCAACACAGCCCCAATGTCGATTTCACGTGCCACGTCTGCACAGGCTTCTTTGCGCACCAATGCATTAAACCGCGGGGCCAGTTGCCCCTCAGATGCCTGAGTGTCCAAATTCAACAACGCCTCAGCCATAACAAGCCCAAGCACGCGGTCGCCCAGAAACTCTAGCCGCTGGTTATCGTCGCGGTTAGGTGAGGACATCGACGCATGCGTCACCGCCTCACTTAACAGTTTGGGTGTCTGGAATTGATAGCCCAGACGCTGCTCAAACGCTTTGAGTTCTGCCGAAAGCTTCACTTGATTCCTTTGAAAAATCGGTCACTGCGCCATGTCCAGAAAAACAACATCGAACGTCCACCGGAGCTAAACACAATGCGGTCGGCACGGCCGATCAGGTTTTCATATGGAACGAAACCCACACCACCCGCTGCTTGCGCCAAACGGCTATCAGCTGAGTTGTCGCGATTGTCACCCATAAAGAAGTAATGCCCTTCAGGCACCGAATAGACACCTGTGCGATCAGACGCCTGCGGCCCGATATTGAGGACTTCATAACTTTTGCCATTCGGCATGGTTTCGATGGCACGTTCTTTGATACAGATGCCACCCTGCCCAACAGCGCCGTTGGCGCAACGTGGGCGCAGACCTTGTGGGCCCTGAAGCTCCATCAATTCCTCAAATTGCCCGTCCGGCTTTTGTGGAATGGCCTCACCGTTGATCTGGATAACCCCACCCGTTACTTGAACCTTGTCACCCGGCAAACCAATCAAACGTTTGATATAATCACGACCCGATGTTGGGTGACGAAAAACCACAACGTCCCCGCGCTCTGGCTCGCCACCAAACAGGCGTTTGTTGTCTCCGTCAAAAAAGCCACATAGCCTTTCGGCGTCCAGATTAATGCCAAATCGTGGCACAATAACACTGGGGCAAGAGGCGTAGGAATATCCATAAGCCATCTTATTCACAAAGAGGAAATCGCCGATCAGCAGCGTCTGCTTCATCGAGCCAGACGGAATCCAGAACGGCTGAAAAAACATTGTCCGGAACACACCTGCGATGAGCAGCGCGTAGACAACCGTTTTGATCGTCTCGACAACGGCATTGCCCGTTTTTTCCGTCTTGGCCATGCGGCGCTCCTAATGTTTTTATCTGGGTTACATGCGCAGGGCGGCGCGCAGTGTCAAGGTGCGCATCCTATGGGTTACGGTAGCGGGCGCGCTTCGATCACCACAAACGCCTGCGCCCAAGGATGATCATCGGTCAATGTAACATGGATGATGGCCTCATGGCCGTCCGGTGTCATGGCGGATAGGCGTTTTGCTGCCCATCCGGTTACTTCCATCACTGGCTGGCCCGTCTTGAGATTACTGACCGCCATATCGCGCCAACTGATGCCCATGCGCAGGCCCGTCCCCAATGCCTTTGAGCATGCCTCTTTCGCGGCCCAACGCTTTGCGTAGGTGCCAACAACATCTTTACGACGCTCTGCCTTAGCTTGCTCAACATCTGTGAAAACACGGTTGCGGAAACGGTCACCGAAACGATCAAGCGTGCCCTGAATCCGCTCTATATTGGCGAGGTCTGTTCCGATACCTAAAATCACGCGTTAACTTCCATCATTACTGAGTGAACCGCCCCCACCACCCTGAGTGCTTTTCAAGAAAGGTTTTCTCTGGCTTCATCCATCAAACGACGCATTTCTGCCATCGCAGGGGCAAGCCCCAAAAATATTGCCTCACCAATCAGGAAATGCCCGATGTTTAGCTCACGCACTTCGGGAAATGCAGCAACTGGAGAAACTGTGTCATATGTCAAGCCATGACCCACATGCATCTCCAACCCCAGCGAGTGACCAAAGCTGGCCATCTCCCGTAGCTTACCCAATTCCAGCTCTGCCTGCTCAAAACGGCCCTCGTGATAGGCGTCACAGTAAGCGCCAGAATGCAGCTCTACTACTTCGGCACCAATACGATTCGCCGCCTCGATCTGGGCTAGCTCTGCTGCGATAAAAATCGAAACTCGGCTGCCTGCCTCACGCAGGGGAGCGATGAAGTGAGCGAGACGATTTTCCTCACGCGCAACTTCTAGACCGCCCTCAGTTGTGCGTTCTTCGCGTTTTTCAGGAACGATGCACACGGCGTGGGGTTTGTGACGCAGTGCGATTTTCTGCATTTCATCCGTGGCTGCCATCTCAAAATTAAGAGGCACGGTCAGCATATCCATCAGACCTTCGATGTCAGCATCCGAGATATGTCGACGGTCTTCGCGCAAATGCGCCGTGATACCATCAGCCCCAGCATCTTGCGCAATGCGGGCAGCACGTAGCGGATCAGGCGTATCGCCACCACGTGCATTACGCACCGTCGCGACATGATCGATATTTATGCCTAAACGAAGTTTTTCCAGCTCAGCCATTTGCTTGTTCCTTCTTTTCTTTCGCCGCTAGTTTTTTCTCTTCCGCTTTCGCGGCTGTCTTTGCTTTCAATACTTCAAACTTTGCTTTGATCGCGCCTCTGCGCCGTCTTTGGTACGCATGCAGTAGCGGTACAGCTAAATAGTAGCTTAGCGTTGCAAAGATAATACCGGGCAAAATGCCGCCAATCAAATAGGGGTAAAAAACATCGCGCGAGAATATCGCGAGGCCCGACCAATCCATTTTTTCAGGGGTGAAGATCGACATCACATTGTGCCACAGATCACTACCCGCATCCGAAAACTTACGGCTCAACGCTCTCAGTTCACCTTGCTCTAGCTCAGTCCCTAAAATCCAGTGACCTGACTTAAGGGACGAAAGCGCGATGAAAACAAATGTTAGCGGATTGCCTACAAAAGTCGCCATTAATGACGCAAGGATGTTGCCTTTCATCAGCTTTGCCAAGAACACCGCAAAGAAAAAGTGCAGCCCGAATAGCGGCGAAAAAGTGATAAAGACGCCCGCCCAAATGCCACGCGCGATGCGTTCGGGACTATCTGGCAATCGCCGCATGCGGTGTTTAACGTAGTGGAATGCACGCGCCCAACCACCACGGGGCCACAAAAATTCCGCAACAGAACGAAAGAACGGTTTCGGATCTCTGCGTTTGAAGATCACGACCTTTTCCCCGACGCCGACTTCCCATCAGCTACAGGGTCCGTATTTCTGTATCTGCTAAGCGCGGCCACATCGCTTTCTGCTTCAAGGGTTAGCATCAAGGAATGGAGCTGCGCCGCATCCCGCAATTCGGCGTGCACAAACAGCCGGAAATAGTCGGGTTTACGCTCAACGAAATTCAGGTCCGCAATGTTGGCACCTGCCTCGCCAATCAACGAACAAATACGCCCAAGGACACCGCGATCATTCGCGACAGTCAAATCTATCGTAGCGCCGTATTCAGCAGGGTGGCTCCCGTCGTGCCACCGCAAATCAAGCCACCGCTCCGGCTGCTCTTCATATTCACTAAGACGATCACAATCGATCGCATGCAAGGTCACGCCTTTGCCGCGAACCGTGATCCCCACAATACGTTCGCCCGGCAATGGCTCACAACAAGGTGCTCGGTCAAAAGATTGTCCGGGCTCTAGGCCGATAACGGCACGACGGCGATCAACCTCGTCACCAGTAACTTTCCCAAGTTCAGGATAGACTGCACTAACAACCTCACGGCCGGTTCTTTCAGCACTGCCTAGCTGCACCAGCAAGTCATCTGCACTATCCACACGCAACGCACGCGCCGCGGTGGAAAGCACTTTATCCGTTACTTTCTTACCAACATGCTCAAACGCGGAACGCGCAAGTTCACGACCTAGTTTGGCAAATCTTTCCCGGTCAACTTCGCGTAGTGACCGCCGAATAGCAGTTTTGGCTTTGCCCGTGGTCGCAATATCCAGCCAAGTCACCTGCGGCGTTTGACCTTCGGCGGTAATGATCTCGATCGATTGGCCATTCTTGACCCGCGTCCACAAAGGCACACGGATGCCATCAATCTTTGCTCCCACACAAGCCGACCCGATTCGCGTGTGGATCGCAAATGCAAAATCGATCGGTGTCGCACCTCTGGGCAGCTTGATAACTTCGCCTTTGGGCGTAAAGCAGAACACCTTATCGGCGTACATTTCCAGCTTCACTGCCTCGAGGAACGATTCGTGATCATCTTCACCGTCAAATTGCTCTGTGAGTTGGGCAATCCACTTTGCCGGATCAACGGCAAAGGGATTTCGCGAACGCACACCATCACGGTACGACCAGTGCGCAGCAACTCCCGTCTCAGCAACGTCATGCATCTGGCGGGTGCGAATTTGCACCTCCACCCGTTTGCCGTCACGCCCCGACACAGTGGTGTGGATCGAACGATACCCGTTGGTCTTTGGCTGACTAATGTAGTCCTTGAACCGCCCCGGCACCGCACTCCAACGTTGATGGATCGCGCCTAGCGCGCTATAGCAATCCGCTTCACTAGCGGTGATGACCCGAAATCCGTAAATATCAGACAGCCGCGAAAAAGATTGCTCTTTCTCCTCCATCTTGCGCCAAATTGAATAGGGTTTCTTCGCGCGACCAAACACTTCGGCCTCAACGCCCGCATCTCCCAGTTCTTTACGCATATCGGTAGTGATCCGTTCGATCACATCACCTGTCTCTTTTTGCAGCATGATAAAGCGACGGATAATCGATTGGCGCGCTTCGGCATTTAGGACGCGAAATGCCAAATCTTCCAGCTCTTCGCGCATCCATTGCATACCCATCCGGCCCGCAAGTGGCGCAAAGATATCCATGGTTTCACGTGCTTTTTGCGACTGCTTTTCAGGGCGCATCGCCTTGATCGTGCGCATATTGTGCAAGCGGTCAGAGAGTTTGACCAAAATTACCCGCAAATCCTTGGCCATCGCCATGAAAAGCTTACGAAAATTCTCGGCTTGCTTTGTTTCTGAAGACGTCAGCTGAAGGTTGGTCAGCTTGGTTACGCCGTCAACCAACTCGGCAACTTCAACGCCGAACAGCTCCTGCACTTCACTATAGGTCGCAGGCGTATCCTCGATAGTGTCATGCAACAACGCGGTAATGATGGTCGCATCATCCAACTGCTGTTCCGCCAGAATAGCGGCAACAGAAACAGGGTGCGTAAAATAGGGTTCACCAGAGTGGCGAAACTGACCCTCGTGCATTCTTTCACCATAGGCGAAAGCCGCGCGGATCAGCGCTTCGTTTGTTTTGGGGTTAAACCCGCGAACCAATGTGACGAGGTCATCGGCAGTCGTTGTCATTATCTGCCTCAGCCCTCATCAAGCAGGGGAGGTATTCCTACCGCGATCACCCCTGCCCTTGCGCCGCCATAAGCTGCCGCAAAAGCATTTCTTCGGACATGCTATCTTCTTCTGGCTTGTCCTGCTCCGCCCCCATAAGAATCGCCATTGCGTCTTCTTCGGGCTCATCCACTTCGATCTGGCTTTGATTGCTTTCGATCAGACGCTCACGCAGATCATCAGCGGATTGTGTCTCGTCAGCGATTTCGCGCAGAGATACGACAGGATTTTTATCGTTGTCGCGATCAACGGTTACTGAAGAACCTGCAGAAATCTCGCGTGCGCGGTGCGCAGCAAGCATAACCAACTCAAACCGGTTCGGTACTTTATCAACACAATCTTCGACTGTAACGCGGGCCATTGGACGCTCCAATAAAAATATCAGCTAGAAAAGGGTAACTAGGCTCCTTCGCCCTGATTTACAAGCACGTATTACAGTACTTTCACCTCATCCCGCTGAGCGTCGGACAATGCGTCATGCATCTGCCGCACTGTCTCTTTGGAAACGGGGTGACACCAGTCCGGGGCGACATCTATCAGCGGCACCAGTACAAATGCCCGCTCTGCCAAACGAGGATGTGGTAATATAAGTTGCTGTGGTGCGGTGTTTTTCTGGTCTTCAAGCGGCAATTCACACCAATATTGGTAAGTTTGCAAATCCGGTAGCACATGCGAGCCCACAGCGATAATATCCAAGTCCAATGTACGCGCGCCCCACCGCACTGCACGATTTCGCCCCATTTCAGCTTCGACCTCATGCAAATGGGTCAAGATTTTTGTTGCAGGCAAAGCAGTATCAAACGCAATAACCGCATTCACAAAATTGGGTCCTGCACCTGCTGGGAAGGCAGGCGTATCAAAGTATCTGCTGCACGCGCGAATCGCAAAACCTCGCGACTTTAACGCAGCGATCGCAGCATCCAGCACTGCGGCAGGGCTTTCGCCCGCAAAATTCAGGTTAGAACCAAGCGCCACCAAGCACTCCCTATCCTTTCGGATAGGTTTCGCATCCTTTTTCCCCATGACAATCCCTTGAGACATCTGCAAATCTCATTACATAGAACGGTGTAAACACTCAGGTCGCCCCGAAAGCAGACCTGAACACTATTTGATTAAAATTTTCTCCCGCTGCAAGCAGCACGTATTTCCGAGGAAGCAATATGTTTTATAAAGATGAGCGCTTGGCGCTGTTTATCGATGGGTCCAACCTCTACGCAGCCGCGAAGACATTGGGATTTGACATCGATTACAAACTTCTGCGATCAGAATTTATGCGTCGTGGGAAATTATTGCGGGCATTCTACTATACCGCTCTTTTGGAAAACGATGAGTATTCGCCAATCCGTCCACTTGTTGATTGGCTGAACTACAACGGCTTTTCCATGGTTACAAAACCCGCCAAAGAATACACCGACAGCATGGGCCGCCGTAAGGTTAAGGGCAACATGGACATTGAGCTGGCCGTCGATGCGATGGAGCTGGCCCCGCACGTTGACCATATCGTGATCTTCTCAGGCGATGGCGACTTCCGCCCGCTGGTCGAATCTCTGCAGCGCCAAGGCGTGCGTGTTTCTGTTGTGTCGACAATTCGAAGCCAACCCCCAATGATATCTGATGAATTACGCCGTCAGGCCGATAACTTTATCGAGCTGGACGATCTACGTGATGTTGTTGGTCGCCCCCCTCGTGATCCAATCACCCCTGCCGATTAAGCACACCTGCGGCAAATGGTGACTGGACCTAGCCGCTTGGCGCAATTACCTCTGTAATCCAATACGGAGTTCCAGATGACCAAGCCGACCCTAACCCTATATCTTGCCGCGCCGCGCGGTTTTTGCGCGGGCGTAGACCGCGCGATCAAGATCGTCGAAATGGCGATCACAAAATGGGGTGCGCCAGTTTATGTGCGTCACGAAATTGTTCACAATAAATTTGTTGTGGATGGGCTGCGCGCCAAAGGCGCAGTGTTTGTCGAAGAACTGTCCGAATGTCCCGATGATCGGCCGGTGATTTTTTCGGCCCACGGCGTGCCCAAATCTGTCCCCAATGCAGCGCAAGCCAGAAACATGGTTTACGTGGACGCGACGTGCCCCCTTGTCAGCAAGGTCCACATCGAGGCCCAGCGCCACGCGGACGCAGGTCTGCAAATGATCATGATCGGCCACGAAGGCCACCCAGAAACTATTGGCACCATGGGCCAGCTCCCCGATGGCGAAGTATTGCTGGTCGAAACACCAGAAGATGTCGCCTATGTAGATGTACGCGACCCATCCAAACTCGCCTACGTCACACAGACCACACTTAGCGTCGATGACACTGCCGATATTGTGACCGCGCTGCATGTGCGTTTTCCTGCGATCGTAGGCCCTCACAAAGAAGACATCTGTTACGCGACCACAAACCGTCAAGAAGCAGTCAAAGCCATCGCACCAAAATGTGATGCGATGCTGGTTGTAGGCGCACCCAATTCATCAAATTCCAAACGATTGGTCGAAGTCGGCTCACGCGCAGGCTGTGCCTATGCCCAGCTGGTGCAACGCGCAAAAGACATCGATTGGCGTGCGCTAGACGGAATCACTAGCATTGGCATCACTGCAGGCGCATCAGCGCCCGAAGTGTTGATCAATGAGGTCATCGATGCCTTCAAATCCCGCTATGACGTCACCGAAGAGTTAGTTGAGACCGCGATTGAAAACGTAGAGTTTAAAGTGCCCCGCGTCCTGCGCGTACCTGCCTGAAGTCCTCCAGGCACCCAACGACTACACTAATTCTATTCCCCTCTGGGAAAAAGCCGTTACGTTATGCACCTATACACTGAGATAGGATGCTAACATGATTTCGCTTCAATTTATGCTCACCGCTCTTGTCGTTGTACTGGCACCGGGCACAGGTGTTATATACACGCTTGCACTGGGCTTGGGCCAAGGACGTCGCGCGGCGCTATGGGCCGCATTTGGATGTACGTTTGGCATCCTACCCCACCTCGCTGCTGCGACATTGGGGCTGGCTGCGGTTTTGCACACCTCAGCCCTGTTGTTTTCTGCCGTGAAATGGGCGGGCGTTGCCTACCTGCTCTATCTTGCGTGGCAAAGCCTCAAAGAAGGCGGCGCGTTAAGCGTGAGCGCTACCAACGACCATGACAGCGGCTGGCAGATCGCACGACGTGGTGCTCTCATCAACATCCTAAATCCAAAGCTATCTATATTCTTCTTGGCGCTACTACCTCCTTTTCTTTCAGGCAATGCCGGATCAGCGACAGCTGAGATGGCCCTACTGGGAACGGTATTTATGATCATGACCTTTGCAGTGTTTGTGCTTTATGGTGTCTTTGCCTCTGCCGCGCGCCGCAGGTTGCTCGGATCTAAGCGCGTGATGAAATGGCTAAACCGTTCCTTTGCAGCAATTTTCGCTGCCCTTGCAGGCCGCCTCGCGCTAGAGCGGGCCTAATGTTTGGCATCCCCCGTATAGTATTATTTTTGGGGAGTTTAGGGCTACTCCCTTTTGTTGCAGGTGCCCTAATCAGTTCAGGTGGATTTTATTCTGATATGGGTGACACACACCAAACAGCACTCATTAATCTCATGTGGAGCTATGGAGGCCTAGCATTGTTGGACATCTTTTTCTTCCGTCAAAATCTCACTCCCCCTTGGTGGTTACGTTTCCGAATCCCACTACCCCTAATTGTTATTATCTGCCTCAGCATAGGAGCACACACATGAGCGATCCAGAAACACTCGCAATCTATGCGGCCAAAACAGAAGAATATGCCAATATCACAAACGGACCCGCCGCGCGCGATCCGGTTTTGGCTACTTTCATCGCCGCACTACCCAGCGGAGGAAGCGCGCTTGATCTAGGTTGTGGCCCCGGCATTAGCGCAGCCATCATGGCCAAGGCTGGATTAGAGGTTCATGCCGTTGACGCAGTGCCTGAAATGATAGCCCTTGCCGCCCAAGAACAGGGCGTGCGCGCCGAAGTGAAAACCTTTGACGAAATAGCTGGCACCGACATCTATGATGGCATCTGGGCTAACTTCAGTCTCCTGCATGCGGAACGTGATACCCTACCGCGCATCCTGAAGTCTTTGCACATGGCTCTTCGCACAGGCGGCCGGTTTCACATCGCAATGAAACTGGGCGACGATACCAAAAGGGATACCATCGGCCGCAGATACACCTACGTATCCGAGCCTGAATTGCGCGGTTTGCTCGGTGGTGCTGGCTTTACCGTGACGAATTCGGTCACGGGACGCGATAAGGGGCTAGACGGCACCTATGCTGATTGGATAGCACTCGCCGCAGATGGCTAAATTATTCGCATATACAGATGGCGCCTGTTCAGGCAATCCCGGCCCCGGTGGCTGGGGTGCTTTGATGCAGGCAATGGACGGCGGCAAAGTCGTCAAGGAACGTGAGCTTAAAGGCGGCGAGGCAAACACAACCAACAACCGTATGGAGCTGTTGGCAGCGATCCACGCCCTTGAAGCGCTTGAACGGGACACCGAGATCACCATCGTCACCGACAGCAACTATGTGAAGAACGGTATCACAGGTTGGATTTTTGGCTGGAAGAAAAACGGCTGGAAGAACGCAGCGAAAAAGCCTGTGAAAAACGTCGAGCTTTGGCAGCGCCTTGATGAGGCCAACGCCCGCCACCGCGTCACATGGGAATGGGTCAAAGGCCACGCTGGCCATCCGGAAAACGAGCGAGCGGATGCACTTGCCCGTGCAGGCATGGCCCCGTTTAAGCCAAAATGAAGCAAATCGCCTGCCCTGTAGCACTCCACCCTGACGGCACCCCCTTGCGCCTTGCATTAGCAATAGACCAAACACTTCCCCCAATGATCGAATTCCAGAACGATGCAGCACCAGCCGCCGCACGACACCTTTTCGAGACTTTAGGACTTGAGACCCGCAGCGCCGTTACCATTGGCATGTCCACCGAAATAGCAAAAGCCTGCGCCGTCCATTTTGTACTCTGCCGTATTGCCCCACCAGTGCGAGACCAATGGAAACACCTGCGACCTGATGGCATCACAATTACTGCAAACTGGGCTAATTTCGAAGCGTTACCATCCAATGCGGCCTTTCGTTGGATTGTAGCAAACCTATGAGTTTGATCAGTTTCCTCGACTATGCTTCTGTTATCGTCTTTGCGATTACTGGTGCGCTGGTGGCCAGCCGCGCTCAGCTTGACCTTGTCGGTTTTGCATTTATCGCATGCCTTACGGCGGTAGGCGGCGGCACTATCCGCGATCTTTTGCTCGACCGAAATCCAATCTTCTGGATCGCTGAACCAACCTATTTGGGTGCCGCTGCTCTCGCCGCTGTCGTCACGTTCTTTAGCGCCCATTTACTGGAAAGCCGTCTGCGCGCGATCATTTGGCTTGATAGCCTGGCCCTAGCCGTCGCAGTGCCCGCAGGTGTTGGTGTCGCAATAAGCTTGGACCAAAGCCCGGCAATTGTTGTCTTGATGGGCATTGTGAGCGGCTGCATGGGCGGGTTGATGCGCGATGTGGTGGTTGGTGATGTGCCTGTTGTCCTTAAACAAGGTGAGCTCTATGTCACAGCCGCGTTTGCAGGGGCCTTCACCGTAGTTCTTTTACAGATGTATCTGCCCGACATTCCCTACCCCCTTATTTTGGGGGCTGGGATGACGTGGGTTCTGCGCGCAGGCTCAATCTTTTTTGGCTGGCACCTGCCAGTTTATAAAAGTGCCCCACCTAAAACGTAAGCTAAGTCTCTATTTGCGCCAGTGGAACGGCACGATGATCAGTGCTCCTATGGACGACAAAATGGCGTTCACCCCTGCAGAGCCAAAACCGATTCCGAACATTAAACTCACAAAATAGAACACAAACGCGCCACCGATGCAGATGATGATGGATTGTAAAATACCGTTGTGAGTAAACTCGGTTCTCTCGGCCAGGTAGCCAACGATCCCCGCGATCACAACTGTGCCAATCATCGTAGGAAACATAGGGCTATCCTTTGCTTAAGTTAGTTCCAGTTGCGATCTGAACACCGCGTTGGAACACGTCCACATCCTGCGCGCCTTTGCCTGCTTTTTGCAAGCGGGTCAGCGCAACGGCACCTTCACCGCAGGCGACATTCAACATGTCAGTCAACACTGCCCCAGCGGCACCAGCACCATCACCCACCCGCGAGCCCAGCACCTTAACCCGAGCACCTTCATACTCGAACCACGCACCAGGGAATGGGGAAAGACCCCGAATTTGGCGATCCACCTGATCAGCAGGCAGGCTCCAATCGATACGGGCTTCGGCTTTGTCTATCTTGGCGGCATAGGTCACACCTGCTTCTGGCTGAACCTCTGCTGTGAGCGCGTTCAATTGGTCTAGCGTATCAACAATCAGACGTGCGCCCATGTCGCTAAGGCGGTCATGCAGCTGTGCTGTCGTCTCTTCCGCGCCAATGTCCAGCGCTTCACGCAGCAAAACAGGTCCTGTATCAAGGCCCGCTTCCATCTGCATAATGCACACGCCCGTTTGCGCATCCCCCGCCATAATCGCGCGGTGGATAGGTGCCGCACCACGCCAACGTGGCAGCAGACTTGCATGAATATTCAGACAGCCAGATGCAGGTGCGTCCAAGATCACTTGGGGGAGTATTAGCCCATAGGCAACAACAACGGCCACGTCGGCATTCAGTGCCGAAAAGTCCGCCTGCGCCTCTGCTGTTTTCAAGGAAGTTGGCGTGCGCACCTCAATACCAAAAGCGTCCGCACGGGCATGCACCGGGCTGGGACGGTCTTTTTTCCCGCGACCCGCTGGGCGCGGCGGCTGCGAGTAAACCGCAACAATATCATGCCCCGCATCAACCAACGCATCCAAAACAGAAACCGAAAAATCCGGCGTGCCCATGAAAACGATCCGCATGGTCTTAGACTTTCATCTTGCGCGCACGGCGCAACAGCATGTCACGCTTCATCTTACTCAAGCGATCAACATACAACTTGCCCGCAAGGTGATCGATCTGGTGCTGCACACTGGTTGCGTCCAGCCCGACAAAGTCGCGCTCAACAATTTCGCCATGTTCATCCATAAACCGGACACGCACGCCGCGGGGGCGACTTACCTTTGCTGAAACACCAGACAAACAGGGCGAGGCTTCTTCATGTTCATTCATGATCGCGGACGCATCAATCACTTCCGGATTGGCCAGCCGAATACGGGTATTGCGCGCCTCTGACGTATCCACGACGGCAAGACGCAACAACACACCGATTTGCGGCGCGCCAAGGCCAACACCGGGCATTGCATCCATTGTATCAATCATATCCTGCCAAATCGCACGGATTTCATCGTTCACTTCTGGAACGTCTGCACAGCCTGTGCGCAGGCGCTTGTCAGGCCATGTCAAAATGGGTCGAACCGTCATGCTGCATACTCCGCTTCCAACACCGCGCGGGTGCCGGCATCTAGGTGATCAAATGTAACTACGCCGTCCAGATGATCTAATTCATGTTGGGCGCAGGCTGCGGCAAAACCGCTAAAGCTTTGGACATACCGCCCGCCGTTCAGGCCAGTCCAAACCATCTGGACCTGAGATGGCCGCGAAATTTCGGCGTTTACGCCAGGGATGCTTAGGCACCCTTCGGTATTGGTTGCGCGTTCTTCGCCAATCTCTTGGAACATCGGATTAATACAAACCAGCGGATCGGGCTTGCCCTCTTTCCAGCCCGTATCCATGACAAATATCCGTAACATCGCGCCCACTTGTGGTCCTGCAAGGCCCCGTCCAGGGGCGGCGTACATCGTTTCCAGCATATCCGCCGCAAGCTTTTTGATCTCTGGTGTGATTTCCTCAATCGGCGCACAAGTTTCCATCAGCTTTGGATCAGGCCACAGCAGGATGGGCAGTACACTCATCCTCGCGCTAATTCGCGTTTGAATTTGATCATTTTGCGCGTGATCATTTGCCGCCTAAGCGGTTTGATATGGTCAATGAACAGCTTACCTTCAAGGTGATCGATCTCGTGCTGGACACAGGTGGCCCAAAGACCATCCATTGTCTCTTGTTGCTCGTTCCCGTCACGGTCGATCCAAGACACTTCTACTTCGGCTGGACGTGTCACATCGGCGAATTGCTCGGGAATGCTTAAGCAGCCTTCTTCATAGGTATTCAGTTCTTCAGAAGCACTTACGATCTGTGGATTAAACATGATCAGCGGGCGCGGTTTTTCGCCTTCTTCTTTTACGCAATCAAGTACAACCAATCGCGTCAAAACGCCAACCTGAGGGGCAGCAAGCCCTACACCGGGTGCATCATACATCGTTGCCAGCATGTCATCCGCCAGCTTGCGCAGATCATCGGTCAGATCAGCAACAGCAGCACAGGTTTTTTTCAGGCGCGGGTCGGGGTGATATAGAATTGGGCGTTTCATGCATGGTCATGTAGGGCATGCCCCCTGTTGCCGCAAGCAGGGCTTGCACATAAGTCTCGCACCGTTACTTTCCAATCAAATACATTAGGAGAAATCAGATGAGCTTTGACACCCCGATTGAGCGGCGCGGTACCCACTGTATCAAATGGGACGGAATGGAACAGATTTACGGAGTCGCTGCTGATACAGGCATCTCAATGTGGGTGGCTGATATGGACTTTGCCACTGCGCCTGTCGTCACTAACGCCGTCAAAGCGATGGTTGATCATGGCGTTTATGGTTATTTCGGCGACGAAAGCAAATACCGCGCTGCCATCCAGTGGTGGATGAAAGAGCGCCATGGCTGGGACCTTGATCCTGCGCATATCTTTACCACACACGGTTTGGTCAACGGTACCGCGATGTGCGTAGATGCCTTTACCAAGCCCGGCGAAGGCGTTGTGCTGTTTACGCCCGTCTATCATGCATTTGCCAAAGTGATTAATGCGTCTGACCGTAAGGTCGTTGAATGCGAGATGGTGCCCGAAAATGGCCGCTACCGCATGGATTTTGATGCTTATGACGCACAGATGACCGGTAATGAGAAAATGATTATCCTGTGCTCTCCGCACAATCCGGGTGGCTGCGTCTGGACGCGTGAAGAGCTGGAGCAAGTTGCCGCGTTTGCCAAACGTCACGATCTGGTCCTGGTCTCGGACGAAATCCACCATGATCTGGTGATGCCCGGCCACAAGCACACTGCCATGACACTGATCGACGGGATCGAAGATCGCCTGGTCATGATGACTGCCACAACAAAGACCTTCAACATCGCTGGTAGCCACTCTGGCAACGTCATCATTGCTGATCCAGATCTGCGGGCGAAGTTCGCAGCGCGGATGGCAGCGCTTGGCGTATCGCCCAACAGCTTTGGCCTATTCATGGCGACGGCCGCCTATTCCCCTGAAGGGGCCGCATGGGTCGATGAGTTAGTCGCATATCTGGATGGCAATCGCCGCCTGTTTGACGAAGCGATCAACGCAATCCCTGGCTTGCAATCCATGCCCTTGCAGGCAACCTATCTTGCATGGGTTGATTTTGACGGCACTGGTATGACCCGTGAAGAGTTCACCAAACGCGTTGAACAAGGAGCAGGGATCGCGGCGAATCACGGGCCATCCTTTGGCACCGGTGGCGATAGCTACCTTCGCTTCAACATCGCTACCCCGCGCGCCCGTGTGCAAGAAGCCTGCACGCGGCTGGCCGAAGCCTTTAAAGACCTTCAATAACGAACAAAGGGTGCCTTTAAACGGGCACCCTTACAACCAAACTATAGAAGCTTGATCAGCCGTTTGGCTGATCCTCTTGAAAAGACTGCTCAACGTCAACTTGCGCAGCATAGTCAACTTCGGCAGCGCGTTTAAAGGAATAGACCTGCTGACCATCAGCCGCTTCATGCCCCGTAATCAGGCATTTGTGCAAATACTCAGATCCATCATACAAACTTACGACTCCCTTTAAAACGGGTGCAACACCGGACGCCGCAGCAAAGCCAGTAGCCCAGCGACGAAGGACGGGATACTGAACGCCGCCCGCTTCAACGGACAATTTGCGCGCGCTCGCTGGACGGCTCATTGGCGCTCTCGCACGGCCCGCCTCGAAACCTTCTGGCAAAAATATGTCCATGATTCTCTCCTGATACTGTTATCCAAGGTTATTTCATTTATTCCCAAGGACAACCAATTTTTGTAACTATATTTCTCGTTGTGCATTTTTGCACCCCCACTGCGCGGCGGTACAGGTTCGCATTTTAACGGGTACAGGTTACATCCATGTTACTAATTAAGGAGGATGACCAATGGGACTGTTGATCGACGGAAAATGGCACGACAACTGGTATGACACCAAAGACAACGGCGGTGCATTCAAGCGACAAGAAGCGAATTTTCGCAATTGGATCACGGCAGACGGGAGCGCAGGCCCCAGCGGCGATACAGGTTTTAAAGCCGAGGCTGGACGTTACCACCTCTATATCAGCCATGCCTGCCCATGGGCACACCGCGCCTTGATTTTTCGCACTCTCAAAAACCTTGAGCCACTTATTGACGTGTCAGTTGTGCATCCTGATATGCTGGGAGACGGCTGGTCATTTCAAACTGGTTTTAACGGCGCTACGGGCGATCAATTGTTTGGTCTGCCTTTTGCGCGCGACATCTACATACGTGCAGTGCCTGATTTTACAGGTCGCGTCACTGTTCCCATATTATGGGACAAACAACGCGAAATCATTGTTTCAAACGAATCGTCTGAAATTATTCGCATGATGAATACGGCCTTCAATCACATCACCGGAAACAGCGATGATTACTGGCCAGATGATTCACGAGTTGCGATCGAAGATGTGAATGTCCGCATTTATGACACCCTCAATAACGGTGTCTACAAATCCGGCTTTGCTACAACACAAGAAGCTTATGACGCGGCGGTTCATCCCCTTTTTGATACTCTGGACTGGATCGAGGAAATCTTGTCGGAAAACCGCTATCTGACAGGTGATCGGATCACCGAAGCCGATTGGCGGCTATTTACAACATTGGTCCGCTTTGATCTTGTTTACCACCAGCACTTTAAATGTAACCGAAGCAGGATTATCGACTACCCAAATTTGTGGGCCTACACCCGCGAATTATATCAATGGCAAGGTGTCGCAGAAACAGTCAACTTTGATCATATTGTGCGGCATTATCACTATAGCCACGAGACCATAAACCCAAACCGGATCATACCCATCAATCCTGTGATCGACTGGCATGCGCCACATGGGCGGGACTAGCCAACCCGGCGTTCAGCGCCGTAATGCTCAACCATCGCCGCCAGATCCTCTGGCGGCGTATTGCTTTGTACAAAGGCGCGCGCGTTGGCTGAATGAGCGAAAATTGATCCATCAGAAAAGAAGCTGGTGTTCGTGACAAAGATCACGCGCGCGTTCGGCTGTCGGTAGTTTGCATAGTCTGCAATCGCCAACGCCGACCCATCATCAATCACCAAATCCAGAATGATGATATCAGTATCATTCTGCGACAAATGTTCGATAGCCGAATCTTGATCCGTAGCATCAGTAACCTTCATACCCTGCCGCACCAAATGGCTCCGCCACACAGTGGCAAGCTCCGAAACGCTCTCCACAATGAGGACACGTGTCGCCTTTGGCATTGTATCAGTCATTAAAAGACCTCCTAGATCACTGACAGGCTATTAGAACTGTGCGAAAGACACGTGTGAGGGGCACTTTTACTCATTCAACATAACCACCTCTTGATAGTTAAGCCAAACTCCGCTTTGTCGAACGGGGAAAACTGGCTGAAACCAGCCAACCATCTGAAAGTAGAATACACCAATTGGCACCTAAAAAACAAGACCATGGCGGCGGGCTGGATGCAGCTGTTCAAAAATTCGGCGGAAAACGCGGCGATTGGATTGACCTATCCACTGGAATAAATCCGGTTTCCTATCCCGTTGGCGAATTTTTTCAGGACGCATGGACTGCCCTGCCCGACCATGCAGCGCAATCCGCCCTAACGAATGCAGCCCGCGATTTTTGGCAGGTCCCCGATGGGGTTGCCATTCTCGCAACGCCGGGCGCTTCGGCGCCTATTGCTATGATTCCGCGTCTACGCCCCCAAGGTCAGGTGCATATCTCGGCCCCAACCTACAACGAGCATGCCGCGGCATTTGCAGCGACTGGGTGGACCTCCACTGCGCAGTTGGCCGACGCTGACGCGCAGGTAATCGTTCATCCCAACAATCCGGATGGCCGCGTATTCACAGGTACAGACCTGCACGCGCCCTTGCGTATCATCGACGAAAGCTTTTGCGATATTATTCCCGCCGCTTCACTGATTGCTGAAGCCAGCCAAAGCCGCACGCTTATCCTAAAGAGTTTTGGCAAGTTTTGGGGCCTAGCCGGATTACGCCTTGGATTCGCGATCGGAGATCCTGAACTGATAGCGCAGTTACAACAAATGCTAGGCCCGTGGCCTGTTGCTGGACCCGCATTAGAAATTGGAGCAAAGGCCCTGCGCGATCAAGACTGGGCAGAACTAACCCGCCAACGTCTAACCGCAGACGCAGCAAAGTTGGACACCAACATGGTAGCTGCCGGGGCCACATTAGTAGGAGGAACATCTTTGTTCCGACTCTATGACATGGCCGATGCCACCGCGTGGCAAACCCGCCTCGCGAAGCATCACATCTGGAGCCGCGTCTTCCCCTATAATCCGCGCTGGCTTCGTCTTGGTTTACCCGCTCCTGATCAATGGCCCCGCATTGAAGCCGCATTGGCATGAGCGCACCGATAATCCTTATTCTTGCCATGATACTGGACGCCATTGTCGGAGAGCCACGGTGGCTTTGGACACGACTCCCCCATCCCGCAGTGCTGATGGGACGTGCAGTTGGGTTCCTTGACCGCAATATTAATCCCGCACATGGGGGCATTGTGGCCGGTATAGTCGCGTTGTTGTTGCTGATGATCGGTGCTGGCCTGATTGGTTGGGGACTGAGCTGGTCCGGTGGTGTTACGCAGATTTTGATCGTAGCAATCCTTTTGGCACAGCGGTCTTTGGTACAACATGTTGTCGCTGTGGCAGATGGATTGCGTGTTTCACTGGGCGACGGCCGCCGCGCGGTTTCTATGATTGTCAGCCGCGACACCGCCGCAATGGACCAATCCGCTGTCGCGCGTTCCGCCATCGAAAGCGCCGCCGAAAACCTTTCTGACGGTGTTATAGCGCCCGCATTCTGGTTTCTCGTCGCAGGATTGCCCGGCCTAATGATCTATAAAATAGTAAACACAGCAGACAGTATGATCGGATACCGAACGCCAAAATACGAACATTTCGGTAAGGCCGCAGCCTATATGGACGATGCGATTAACTTTATTCCGGCACGCCTCACGTGCCTCCTGATCGCTGTTCCTGCACGTGTTATCCTCGCCCTGCGCGAAATAGCAAAAGATGCTGCTCAGCATCGTTCCCCCAACGCTGGCTGGCCCGAAGCAGCAATGGCCCGTGCCATCGGCGTCGCATTGGCTGGACCGCGCGCTTATGATGGAAAAATGCAAAAATTCCCTTGGGTGGGCGGCGCAGGTGCTCGTATTATCGGACCCAAAGAGATTGATGCATCCGTTCGCATGCTTTGGCAGGCATGGGGTATGATGCTAGGGCTAACGTTTTTGCTGGCTCTTTTTTAAGAATTTAACATCAAAGGTTTTTTTATGCGTTTCACTATATTTGCGGCCCTTTTGACCGCAACAACCCTTCCCTCAATTGCTCATGCGGCTTGTGGCGGAAACTTCAACACCTTTCTAAATGGCCTTAAGGCTGAAGCCCCTAGTCACGGCATCGAAAAAGCGACTGCTGAGCGGTTCTTACACTCCGTGCGTGCAGATCCTGCAGTTTTGCGTGCAGACCAATCCCAAGGGGTATTCCAACGCCCTTTCGTCGATTTCTCCCGCCGTTTGATATCAAATGACCGCATCAAACGCGGCCGCAGCAACGGCAAACGCTACAACAAGACATTCAACCGAATTGAGCAAAACTACGGCATCGACCGCGGCGTGCTACTTGCCTTTTGGGCCTTCGAAACTGACTTTGGCGCGATCCAAGGGAACTTCAACACAGCCAATGCACTCGTAACCCTTGCTCATGATTGTCGTCGTCCCGAGCTGTTCCGCCCACAAATTTTTGCTGCCATGGAGTTGTTTAAACGCGGCGAATTTGACCCCGCCAAAACCACAGGTGCATGGGCAGGCGAGATCGGCATGGTACAGATGCTGCCCCATGACATTCTTGAAAACGGCACAGACGGCGATGGAGATGGCCGCGTGTCCCTAAAAACCTCAGCCCCTGATGCGTTGATGTCGGGCGGCAAAATGCTCAAGTCCCTTGGTTGGCGCAAGGGTGAGCCATGGATTGACGAAGTCATTGTGCCGCAAAATTTTGACTGGTCACTCAGCGGGCTTGGCACCAAAAAGCGCGCCTCAGAATGGGCGAAGCTTGGGATCAAGCCCCGCGATGGGCAACTCTCTAACAACCTGTCCGCTTCTCTTATCCTGCCCCAAGGACGCCGCGGCCCAGCATTCCTCACCTATCCAAATTTTGATGTCTACTTTGAGTGGAATCAAAGTTTTACTTACGTTCTAACCGCTGCCTATTTCGCGACCCGCCTGAACGGCGCGCAGGTCTATAACGCTGGTAACCCCGAAAATGGCCTCAGCGGTAGCCAGATGAAACGCCTGCAGCGCGCGCTTCAAGAACGCGGTTACAACGTCGGAAAAATTGACGGTATCTTGGGTGCAAACACCCGAACAGCTGTGCAAAAAGAACAAGCGCGTCTCGAGTTGCCAGCAGATGCTTGGCCAACCCCCGCACTCCTGTCCAAACTCGAAGGAAAAAAAGCACCATGAGCCTGAAAATCACCGCCGCACAAATGGTTGCGAATGCCCGCGACCGCATCGAAGAAATCGAAACAGCTGATGCCATCACGATGGTGAACGATCCGAAAGTCCAAATCGTTGATCTACGTGACCCACGTGAACGCGAACGCAGCGGTTTCATCCCAGGTAGCTTCCATTGCCCGCGCGGCATGCTGGAATTTTGGATCGACCCAGACAGCCCGTATTTCAAAGACATCTTTGCGCAGGATAAAAAGTTCGTTTTTCACTGCGCATCTGGTTGGCGTTCGGCAATTTCCGTCGCGACATTGCAAGATATGGGATTTGATGCTGCGCACATCAAAGATGGCTTTAGCACGTGGGAAAAATTAGGTGGCCCTGTTGAGCAGGTAGCGCCTAAGGCCTGATGGCAAATCGCTGGCCATCTTGGGTCAGCATAACCAGTCGACCATGGCTGCGCACAAATCGGTCGCAGCGGTCGCGCCCATTTCTGTAGGTGATGCAGACCATTCCGTCTTGCTCGACCGCAAAGCGGCCAAACGCCGTGCCTCCACCTTGGTATGTGTAGCTGTACGAACCACCAACGGAATAGCGTGACTGCCCACCCTCAAAGAACTCCAATACCGCATGAGAGGTAAGGCCAATGACTTCGGCCCTGCTCAGTGCGGTATCACTTGTAAGGTGCTTGAAAGTGTCAGCCCATAGGAACGACGGGAAAAGCATGAGAGCGACAATGAGTTTCATGCCTACAGCCTAAGCGGTGTCTAGCACACAGACCACGCACGTTTACGCGACAAGTGTTTCGGCCTTCTTCAGATCAACTGACACAAGTTGGCTCACACCCTGCTCAGCCATAGTCACGCCGAATAGACGATCCATGCGCGCCATCGTCACAGCATGGTGTGTGATGATAAGAAAACGCGTGTCAGTCTGGCGACACATCTCATCCAACAGATCACAAAACCGCGTTACGTTGGCATCATCCAGCGGGGCGTCGACTTCGTCCAGCACACAGATCGGAGCCGGATTGGCGAGGAATACCGCAAAGATCAGTGCCATCGCCGTAAGCGTTTGTTCACCACCTGACAGCAGGCTCAGCGTGCTTAGCTTTTTGCCCGGCGGTTGGCACATGATCTCCAGGCCCGCTTCTAGCGGATCATCGGATTCTACCATAACCAAACTGGCCTCACCGCCGCCAAAAAGATGCGTAAACAACAATGAAAAATTTGAATTCACTTGCTCAAATGCGGTCAACAAACGTTCGCGACCTTCACGGTTGAGGCCCGCGATCCCCGAACGAAGCGTCTTGATCGCCTCTTCGAGATCCTGCTTCTCATTGACCAGCACGTCATGTTCTTCTTGAACTTCTTTAGCGTCTTCTTCGGCGCGCAAATTCACGGCGCCTAACGCGTCTCGCTGACGCTTTAGACGATTCACATCCGCCTCCAACACTTCAGCATCCGGCATTTGATCGGGGTTCACGTCTAACTGCGTCAGTAATTGATTAGGTGTTAATTGTTGGTCTTCCGCTATCCGTTCAGCTGCTGTGTTGGCCGTTTCTTTTGCCGCATCGCTGCGAGCTTCAGATCGCGCACGTGCTTCGCGGGCTTCTGAGGCAGTGCGCTCGGCCTCGCGCTCGGCCAGTGTGGCGTCCCGTAGCGTCGTCTCCGCACCGGATAGCTTCTCAATGGCACCTTCCCGCCGCATTTCCGAGCGTGTGATCTCTGTACTTAGCTCATCTCGTTTTGCTGCGATCTCGGCGGGGGCTGCGCTTGCTTCCATCAGCTCCGCTTCGGACAACTGCTTGCGTTCAACCAGATCTACGCTGTGTTTTTCAGCCGTTTCCAAACGGTTGCGCCACCCGCTGAGTTCTTTGGTAACTTCCTGTCCGCGTTTCAGACGAGCCTCGCCTTCACGGCGCAATTCGTCATGGCCGGAACGGCGCGACATCATTGTCATACGTGCCGCTTCTACTGTCATGCGGATATCATCAACAGCCGCACGTGCTTCGCCTAGATCACCAAGATCAGCGAGTGCATGCTCAGCCTCCAGCACACGGGCTCGCGCGCCCATTGCCTCTTCTTCGTGCCGTGTCACTGCAAGGCCCAGGCTTTCTAGACGACCAACTGCAAGGTTCCGATCCGCTTCGACACGGCTTAGCGCACGGCCCGCATCTGCAACCATTCTGTCTGCGTCACGTCGGGCTTCACGCGCACGTTTGTCTGCCTCGGTTTGAGCGCCCAGCAGGACCGTCAAACTTTCATGAGCAGCGCGCGCGCCTTCAGCACGGTGGCTTGCCTGCTCAAGCGCTTGCTTCAAGACCTCTAGCCGATTGAGTTGCTGCAGCCTTAGCGCCGCTGCTGACGGAGCATCCTCGGCCCAGGCCCGAAACCCGTCCCAACGCCACAAATCTCCTTCAAGTGACACAAGCCGCTGCCCCGGTTTTAGCGCCGGTTGCAAACGCGGACCATCATCCACATCAACTAGTCCGATCTGCCCCATACGCCGATCCAATACATCTGGACAGGACACATGGTTTGTCAGTGGCGTTACACCTGCCGGCAATTTCTGCACATCCGAATATGCGCTAAGTGTTGACCACCCAGATGGCCCATCGGCCTCAACTTCGGGCGCACGCAGATCGTCAGCCAACGCTGCACCTAGCGCCTTTTCAAACCCATGCTCGACCTGAAGGCGATCTAGAATTTGACCACCTTCTGCTGTGTCGCGTTCAACCAGTTTCGCCAATGCCGTTGTTTCAGCCCGCAGAGCGTTCATCTCGCCTTCGGCCTCAGAACGTTCGCCGCGCGCGTCTCCCTCACGTGATAGCGTCTCTGCACGGGCTTCTTCTGCGTCATTCAGGGCTTCATCAGCTGCTTCTGCCGCCGCTACCGCTGCAACCTCAGCAGATGAGGCCATCTCGAAGTCACCTGCAGTTTTAGCCATAGCGACCTCACTTGCTTGTACCGCTTCTCGGGCCCGAACCGCTTCGGCTTCAGATTTAATCTGAGTTTTCCGATTGTCCTCTAGGAGGCGTTCAGCCGAGCCATAGCGCGCAGCAAGGCGTGCTACATCCTCGGTTTGTTGGCTTAGATCACCCTCGCGCGCTTGCAAAATAGCAGCGGCTTCGCTGGCGACCTCTAATGCAGCCTCGAGAGTGTCTTCATGCCCTTCGCCCGCTTTAGAAAGCTCCCGCGCTTCCCACTCCAGTCGTTCGATTGTTTCACCAGCATCACGGTTCAGACCGCTTTCGCGATCAATATCACGGGCCAATTGCGTGATGCGCCCTTGAAGGGTTTCGATCAATGCTGTGGCGCGACTTTCTTGATCGCTCAGCGTATCGCGCTGAACGACAAGTCGCTGAACCACTGCCGCTGCAATCGCATCTTCTTCACGCAAAGCAGGCAAAGCCTCCTCAGCGTCTTGGCGTGCTTTTGCACAAGCGCGCCCAAGGCCTTCAGCCTGAGCTGCCGACGTTAGTCTGCTGCGCAACTCCTCTTCTGCACGCGCCCGCGCATCATCAGCTTCACGCCACCGACGGTACAATAACGTGCCCTCAGTCCGGCGAAGCTGATCGCCGATCTCACGGTAGCGCGCCGCTTGCCGTGCTTGACGCGCCAGCTGAGCAAGTTGGGCTGCAAGCTGTTCAACCACATCGTCAACACGAGCAAGGTTGGTCTCAGCACCGTTTAACTTCAGCTCTGCTTCATGGCGGCGCGCGTATAACCCCGAAATGCCGGCTGCTTCTTCCAGAATGCGGCGGCGGTTCTTGGGTTTCGCATTGATCAGTTCGCTGATCTGGCCCTGACGTACCAAAGCCGGCGAATGGGACCCAGTAGAGGCATCCGCAAACAGCATCTGCACATCACGCGCACGAACATCTTTTCCAGCCGCTTTATAGGCGCTCCCAACGTCGCGGGTAATACGTCGAACAATATCTAAACTATCATTGTCATTAAATCCCGCTGGCGCGAGACGCTCGCTGTTATCAATTTGCAGGGATACTTCGGCAAAGTTGCGTGCGGGCCGTGTCGCCGCACCCGCAAAGATCACATCCTCCATCCCGCCGCCACGCATCGCGGTTGGACGGTTTTCGCCCATCACCCAACGCAGTGCTTCCAGCAGGTTCGATTTGCCACAGCCGTTGGGTCCGACAACACCTGTCAGACCATCTGCGATGATCAAATCAGTGGGGTCAACAAAGCTTTTGAAGCCTGTTAGCCTGAGTTTCGAAAAACGCATATGCCGCCTGTGGGATGATTCCGGATCGATGGCTAGGGTTGCGGGGAAGCTGAGCTGCTGTCAACAGCCCTCCACAAGCTACAGTTGCGTTTGAAGAGTTATCCACAAGTTAGTGTTGCTAAAGTACAGGTTCGCAGTCAATCTCGACCGAAGTTCCCCCCAACTGCGTCAGCTCGGTTCCGCGTATGGGCACACATTCTAACGCAACCGGGATCACAGGCTTTGACCGCTTATCTCCTTTACCACAACGTAAGATACCTGTCGCTTGTGATTGGTCACCACGGACTTCAAGTACCTCACAACCACTGACCATCGCCATTGCACGGCTCGCCCGTTCCCGAATAGGTCCGAAACGAGGAGCGTATTCCGAATTGGTCCGAATAGCCTCAGCCAGCTCATCCCGCACACGCACGTCAAATGTAGAACCATCTACTGTCACCGTTGTTGGCGGGAGACCCCTAAAATGTGGTCCAGCAGTGTTGCAAGAAGTGACGAACATGATGCCAATGAGAATACAATATTTCATGAAACTATTATGGCTGAACTCATGCTTAACAAAGCATTAATGTCTCGCCAAAATCTTTCAGCTAAACGAGTAGAGTGGCGCTAGTGTCCGAAAACATCGATAATGAGGTCATTGCGTGGCAGCTTCAACACAGGCCAATCGCAAAATGACCCGTTCACTTCCCATAACTACTATAGGGTGAAATTGTGCCTCATTGAAATTTGAGAAAGATGATTCTTAATGCGGCCACTCACCAAATTCATAATCTGCGCTACATCTCTCTTGGTGGCCTGCGCCCCTGCCGAGATCACCTCACCGCCTGTCACCATCACTCCCAAACACAAGGCAAACGCTGTTGGGCTCGATGTCTATGCTGGCCCACGACGCCGCGGCAATCCAGTCCCCAAATTTCGTGGCCAGGAAACTTTTGCAGTTCGATCTTCAGGCATTGCAGATGATGGCCAGCGCAAGGAACTCTCGGGTGTACCCTGCACCTTAGATGCAGGTGTCTACACCGCATCCTTTGTGACTCCCGCAAACATTATCGTGCCAGACTATGGTCCGAACTCACCAGCGCTTTTCATCCGTTGCGCTTCTGAAGACCAAAGTGGTTCCAGCACTGTCAATGCGTTCAACGCCACTACCCAGCAACGCATGAGTGGCGCCTCCGCAGGTGGTCTCCTTGGGGTGATTATTGTGGGTGCAGTTACCGCCGCCAGAATTGATGACGAAAAAGACCAGTTCAAATATCCAGCAACCACAGTTCTACTACGTCCGAAGAAATAGATACGGGAACACGACCGCCACTTGCTCGCTCCTTTGATTGGTCATATAAATTGACCAATCAAAGGAAATCTCATGCCATTTCGTCCCGTCAGCCCTGAAAAGCTCTCTACTGCAGTTGTCCGACAGGTTGAGGAATTGATCCTTCGTGGCATCCTCCAGCCCGGAAAGCGGCTGCCATCTGAACGGGAACTCGCTGAGCGCCTCGGCGTTTCACGTCCTTCACTGCGCGACGCGATTGCCCAACTCCAAGAGGCTGGGCTTCTTACTGCTAAACCTGGGGCTGGTGTATTTGTTGCCGATGTATTGGGGTCAGCGTTTTCTCCTGCCCTCACCGCCCTGTTTGCGCGCCATGATGAAGCCGCCATCGACTACCTTGCGTTTCGGCGCGACATGGAAGGTCTTGCCGCGGAACGGGCTGCGCGTTTGGGATCCGATACTGATCTTGCCGTCATTAGCGCCATTTTCGCCAAAATGGAGCACATAGACGAAACCGGAAATCCTGAGGATGAGGCGGTCCTCGACGCCCAATTCCATATGGCCATAATAGAAGCGAGCCATAACGTGGTCATGCTCCATATGATGCGCTCAATGTACGAGTTGCTGCGGGGCGGCGTATTTTACAACCGACAGGTCATGTTCAAGCAGCAGACAAAACGCACAGTGCTGCTGGACCAGCATCGTATTATTCACGATGCCCTCATGTCCCGCGATGCCACAGCTGCGCGCGAAGCTGTCGAGTTCCACCTTAACTACGTAGAGCGCGCGCTGATGGATCAGCAACGCGCTGAGCGCCACGAGGACGTTGCTCGTCAGAGGTTGGATCACGAGTTAAAGGGGTAACGCTCATCACTGCTTCGCACAAACCGAGACATTCATAAAGCCGCCATCAGGTTATTTTCGCAAAGACATCGAATGAACTATCGCCCAAAATACTCGCTCCAAACATAAAAAAGCCCCGATCAATTGATCGAGGCTTTCTATTTATTCGCTGTCAGCTTGCTTAGTGCAGCTTGTCACCAACCTGGGCAATACCTTCGTCGATAAGCTTGTTACCGTCTGCAGCAGTCATCTGCTTGCCAATGATGTCGCGGGATGCCGCAACAGCAATCAACACGGCTTGGTCACGTACTTCTTTAACAGCAGCGGCTTGCGCGGAGCCGATCTGCTCTTCTGCAGCGGCCAGACGGCGTTCCACAGACGTTGCAAGATCAACACGAGCTTGTTCGCCAGCAGCTTTTGCTTCGGCTTTTGCATCTGCAACGATGCGGTCAGCTTGGGCTTGAACTTCTTTTTGTTTGCGCTCGTAGGAGGCCAACAATGTTTGCGCATCTTCGCGCAATTTGCGTGCTTCTTCGATCTCGTTTTTAATTCCATCAGCGCGGCTATCCAGCATACCGCCCAGCAGGGAAGGTACCTTGAAATAAAACAGCACCGCGATGAACAGCAAGAAGGCCAACAAAACAACAAAGTCTGTATTGCCAAGCGAGAAGAATGGACCTGATGCCGCAAAGGCAGGTGTCGCACCCAAAAGCGCCGCGACGGATGTCAGTGTGAAACGCATGACGTTATCCTTTCATCCGTGAGGTTACAGCAGCAGTGATGGTTTTGGCGTCGGCCGTGCCACCCATAGCTGAAACGATTTCTTTGACCGTGTCCTTCGCAACCTTCTTGACGCTATCAACAGCACCGGCACGAATTTCAGAAATGGCCTTTTCAGATTCAGCAGATTTGGCTGCAATTTCGCCATCGGCTTCGGCGATTGCCTTGTCCAAATCAGCTTGCATATCTGCTTTTGCTTCCGCAACGATACGCTGTGCTTCTGCACGTGCATCAATTAACGCTTTGTCATAAGCAGCCTCGGCATCAATCGCTTTTGCGTTGAGGTCTTCGGCGGCTGCAATATCATTTGTAATAGTGCCCTGACGTTCGGCCAGGACGGCCGCAATGCGAGGCAAAGCCACGCGTGACAGGATCAGATAGATAGCGATCAAAGCAAGAACCAGCCAGAAAATCTGGTTGCCCCAATGCTCGAAATTCAGTTGCGGCATGCCCGCATTACCAGCAGCAGAATGCTCTGCAACGCCGATTGCGTCAGCCAACCCATCACCATGTGTAGTTTCGGTTGCCATCATGGCCTCCTGTCAGAACATCTAATCCAAAGGGCGGTGCAGCGTGCCGCACCGCCCAATGCGTAAGGAATAAACGTTAGTCGCTTAAACAGCGAACATCAGCAGAAGTGCTACGAGGAACGCAAAGATCCCGAGCGCTTCGGCGAATGCGATGCCGATGAAGAGTGTTGCAGTCTGTGAAGCAGCTGCAGATGGGTTGCGCAGAGCGCCAGCCAGATAGTTACCAGCTACGTTACCAACACCGATAGCGGCTGCGCCGGAACCGATTGCTGCGAGGCCTGCGCCGATGTGTGCGAGTTCGCCTTCCATAATAATTCTCCTTACGATTGGAAGTTGAGTAGTATTAATTGGTTCGGGATATCCCGAACCTGTCGTTAGTGGTGTGGGTGCAGCGCGTCTTTGAGATACACGCATGTCAGGATCGTGAAGACGTAGGCCTGAATAAAGGCCACGAGGACCTCCAGTCCGTACATCGCCGTGATCCCGAGGATCGCGATGGGTGAAACAGCAACCAGTGCTGCAAAGCCCGCGAAAACTTTGATAACTGCGTGGCCCGCCATAACGTTACCAGCCAAACGAATGGAGTGGCTAACAGGGCGCACGAAGTAGGAGATAAGCTCAATGATTGCCAAAACCGGACGCAGTGCCAATGGCGCAGAAGCCACCCAGAACAAGCTCAGGAAGCCCGCGCCGTTTTTGACAAAACCCAGAACTGTCACAACGATGAACACAGCGAATGCCAGCACAACAGTCACAGCAAAGTGCGAAGTCGGTGTGAATGCGGTTGGAATCAAGCCAAGGAAGTTGGCACATACGATAAACATGAACAGCGTCATGATGTAGGGGAAGTATTTTACGCCATCTTTGCCGCAGATATCTTCGACCATTTTGTAAACAAAACCATACGCCAGCTCAGCAACCGATTGCATACGCCCTGGAACCACGGAGCGTTTGGAAGTAGCGACAACCAAGAGCAGGAAGACCGCAACAACGGACAAGCAAGTCCAAAGCGCTGCATTTGTGAACGTGAACCATTGGACCGGGCCATCGCCGCTAAGCGGTGATACGATGAACTGATCCATCGGGTGAAAGACCAGACCGCCTTCTTCTGCGCCGTGTGCTTCTGTTGCCATGTCTAGGCCCCTTCACTCTCATCGTCCTTAGTGGACGGTTTAATCTCACCCCGATTGGGGACGTAATCTTCTCCGGCCTCTTCGGCCACCTTTTGGTCCTGCATTTCCTGCGCAGATCGGAGCATCGTCTTTACTCCGGCCGCGAGGCCCAACATGACAAACAGCACCATGAAAATGGGTAGTGTTCCAAAGAACAAGTCTAGCCCGTATCCGATGCCGAAACCGATTCCAAGACCGGCAACAAGCTCTATTACCATTCGCCAGGCTTGCTGAGCCTGAGAGTAGTGCTCATCCGCGCGTGGTTCCGGTGCTGCTGCGCCTTTGGCCTCTACAATCCGCGCCTTGATCGCGGCCATTTCTGCTTTGCGATCTTGGTCGTTCATGTGTTTGGCCCCACTGGGATGTCTTGCACGGTAGCTACTGCGCACGGTCGCCCGAGTCAACGATCGCAAAAAATAGAATATCTATCTGAAATTGAACAATATTTCAAAATATGCACGTTAGTACCGCAGCTAGTTTTACAAAATTTGCTCGGTTTTCGGCCATCCGTCTTATTCAACCATTTGGTTGATCTTTAGAGGAAGCCGTCCGCCAACACTCTGTTTCCCCCAACAACCAATTGCGAAAAACCCGCACTGCCTTGCGGCGCAGCGCCCCATCCGCAAAGAGCATGTGATACCCCCCTTCGCGAAATCCTACGTCAGAAACCGCAACCAACCTGCCCGCTGCGACCTCGCTCGCGACAACCTCTTCTGAAACCAACAAAACGCCCTGCCCCGCAATGGCCGCCTCTACCGCCAGCACGGATGACATCCGCCATCCCTCTTCGGGAACGTCACCGGCAACAACGCCGCCGGCCTTTGCAAACCATTCACTCCACGTTCCGTTTGTCCGATCCCGCATCAGAGGATACTTCAGCAACTCAACCGGATCATTGATCGGGGCTGGCACCAGCTGCGGCGAGGCATAAGGGCGCAACATCGCATCGCTAATTAGAACGGATCCGGGATACGCTGCACCCGGTGGGATAAAACGGATTGCGATGTCAGCCTCGTAGCGCGCAACGTCAGCCAAATAGCGTGATGCTTCTATTCGCAAATCGACGTTTGGAAATTCGTTTTGGAATTCTGCGAGTCGAGGAATAAGCCATTTTGTTGCAAACAATGGCTCACTATTGAGCGTCACAGCACCTTCAGGAGCCTGCGTTAACCCTTCGGTTGCTTCGGCAATTGCATCCAGCGCAGGACCGACCCGTGCCAGATAGGCCGCACCATCCGGAGACAGCTTGATGCCGCGCGCATTATCTCGAAATAATTGAACCCCAAGGCGATCCTCCAAACCGCGCACATGGCGGCTGATGGATGAATGGCTAACAGAAAGCTCCTGCGCGGCACGGCTAAAGCTTTCGTGGCGGCCCGCAGCCTCAAAGGCACGGAGAGCATTTAGCGGAGGGAGGCGACGGCTCATTCAGGTTTTGTGCATTTTTTGCACATTAAATGTCAAGCAATGGTCTTTGCTTAGTTAGTCGAGATACGGGACAAAAGGCTATGTTTATATATCAAGTAGAACCGCTATTCACCCCCTCGAAAGAGGGCAACTCCAACACAAAATTTGTGCGTTTTTTTAGCCTTTTGAAACGTATCGGCAAGAAAAAGCCGCGGCGGCCCCATATTGCCGAACTTTCCCAACATCTTGCACGTGATGCAGGGATTGATCCAAACGACGCAATCGATCCCAGATATAACCGCGCGTTTTTCAATATACATCATCCGAGACTTTGATAGCTTTCCCCTTCGCCCCACTCGGGATATGTACAACAACTATGGCAACCAAGCTCGACACCACATTTGCGGCATTGGCCGACCCCACGCGCCGCGCGATCCTCGCAATGTTGTTGGAGGACGATATGGCCGTGACTGATGTTGCGGAGCCCTTTGATGTCTCGCTGGCAGCAATTTCCAAACATCTCGGCGTCTTGACAATGGCCGGCCTAATCACTCAGGAAAAACGCGGACGGGTAAAATGGTGCAAATTGGAACCCGACGCAATGCGTACTGCATCCGTCTGGATGCAGGGGTTTGGTCAGTTCGAACCCGTAAATCTTGATGCATTTGAACGGTTTCTCAAGCAGGAGCTTCCCGAACTGCCGGAAACGCCAGGCTGATTTTGATCTGAAAAACTAAGCTATCGGCCTCTAAATCACTCCCATCCCGCGCAAAATTAGAACGACAATCCCTATAAGTATGACAAGATAGATGATGTTACGCATGGAAAATCCCTCCGCCGTTTTTTCCTGAGCACGACATTACGCGCCAGTCGGACTTCCAGCAAATGCGAAATTTATTTAGCCGCGACGCCCACGGTCACCACATCATCATCACGTAACAGCAAAAGCAGCGCTAATATTGTCAGCCCAATACCCACAGCGATCATGACAGGCGGCAAACTGTTGCCCAGCGCCGCTTCCCAGCAGATGACCCAACTGGGAACAAGATAGGTATACGCCATGACCTTTGCCGAGGGCAGTCGAAGTGTCGCGAACTGGACCAGTACAAATGTGATCGCACTCGCACATAGCGAGACATAAAAGATCGTCACCCACACCATCGGGCGCAGCGATGCCCAATCAGTTGCACGAATGTCCCCCATCCCGACCACAGCCAATAACAACGCGCCCGCAACCAAGGTGCCGAACGAAAATACTACGGCACTTTCTCCTCGGTTCAACCGTCGGACCAGCGGAGTATAGACCGCATGGGCAATACATCCGAAGAAAAAGATGACCTCGCCACGTCCGATATCAAACACCAGCAGCGCCGCCATATCCGCACGGAAAATCACCCAAAGCGCGCCGGCCGCGCCAATCCCCAATGCGATTGCCATCCGCAATGTTGTACGCTGGCGCAGTAAGAACCACGCAAACACGCCTGCCATAGCAGGAACCAGAGTGAACACCGCCGCAGAGCTAACTGGTGATGAGGTTTTGAGCCCCTCAAACATCAGCACAAAATAGATCGCAAACAATCCACCCAGTAGTAGATACCGCCATGGTGCTGCGAATGCACTGCGCGGGATGCCAGTTGTCATCATCGCCACAGTCCCAACTGCAACACCTGCAATCACAAACCGGACGGCATTTAATGCAAGCGGTGCAATTTCATTTGCAACCATCCCGCCCAATGAAAACGATCCTGCGACAAGAGCCGAGAAAAGCAGCATAGCAAGGTGGCCTTGCGTCTGGGGAGCCATCACAGGTCACTATCCTTCATGTGTGATTTAAGGAACTTTAGAAGCGCTTGAACCTTACTGGTTCTATGCAAATCCATATGCGTCACCAACCATATAGGCGAAGACCATTCAGGCCGCGGTGCGGCGACCCTTACCAGATCAGGAATACTGGCGGCATCCTGTGGGGTCAGAAAACCAATCCCAGCCCCTCCGCTCACGGCCAATGACAGTGCTTGCACATCATCACTGCGGAACACCACGTTGTCGCGCGCGATCTCTTTTGACATCCATGTAAAACACGGCGCGCGGCTCTCTGCGTCTTCATGGCCAACAAAACGGTGTTGGCCATAATCCTCTGGTCCGTTCGGAACGCCGTGCGCAACGGCATAAGCTTTGGATGCGTACAACCCCATAGGTTGATCCGCCAATGGCTGGGCTACGTTATCGGGCTGTTCTGGCGCTGTACCTGCGCGAATGGCTACATGCGCCTCACCATATTCTAGGCGAAACAGCCGATCTCCGGTGAGGTAGCGCACAATGACTTCAGGGTACTTTTCCTGAAACGCAACAAGCAGCGGCGCGATACGCGGCGCAAAGGACATCAGTGAGGTCACAACCAAGTCACCAGACACGTCATTGCCGCGCCCCTTGATGCGGTTCACCAATTGGCCGAATTGATCTTCGGTGGCTTGCGCCACGCGTAACAGATCCTGCCCCGCCTCGGTAGCCGTATAGCCCCGTGCATGGCGCTGAAACAATTTGATTCCCAAACGGTTCTCTAGCGAATCAATATGCCGGATCACTGTGGCATGATGCACACCTAGCACTTCGGCTGCACCGCTAACGGTGCCCTTGCGCGCCACCTGAAAAGCAGTGCGCACCTCATCCCAATTCTCCATTGCCCTGCCTCAGCTCATCTCTGTGCAAATTCACACATAACTCGTTCGGTATTATATCTATCGTGTATTTTTGCAAAGCCATATCTTCACACTACCTTCAATCAAACGGATCACGCCAATGCCCATCCTACACATTACTTCTTCAGCGAATCCCGGCCCATCCAACTCATCCATGCTGGGCCGCGAAACCACCGCCCATTTGCAGGGCGACGTTACCACGCGTGACACAAACGCATCGCTCCCTGCCATTGATAACACATGGATCGCGGCCAACTTCACGCCAGCAGCCGATCGCACCGCCGAGCAATCGACCCGCCTCGCTCTTTCAGACGCCCTTATCTCTGAAGTACAAAATGCGGACACGTTGGTGATCTCAACGCCGCTTTACAACTTCTCCATACCTTCCACACTTAAGGCCTGGATTGATCACATCTGTCGCAGCGGAGTCACCTTCAATTACACTGAAAACGGCCCCGTAGGCCTTTTGACAGGCAAACGGGCAATCATTGTAATCGCCACGGGCGGAACTCCGACGGGGAGCGATATGGATTTCGCCTCCAATTACCTACGTTTTGTTCTGGGGTTTATCGGCATCACTGATGTGCAAATCATCGCTGCCGACCGCGTCATGGCGCAAGGTGAGCAGGCAATCGCAGATGCGCGTGCAGCCATCGCGACCCTATAACAAAGGAGGCAGGCGGTTGACAGCTGCCTGCCTCACCGCTAAATGCTAGCTCAAATCTCCGGAAGCAAAGCCTTCCGGTCCTGACTCGTTCAGGATCGCCCCCAGTCAGCGTATTACGCCCACTGGGGCATTTGTGCATTTACGCGAGGCTTCCTACATAGAAGCCATACCGCAACCGACGAAAAGGGGCTCCTGCCCATGTTTGAGAATCTCAGCGAACGCCTCTCTGGTGTCTTTGACCGCCTGACCAAACAAGGCGCGCTCTCAGAAGAAGATGTAAAAACGGCCCTGCGCGAAGTACGCGTTGCCCTGCTAGAGGCTGACGTCTCCCTGCCTGTCGCACGTGATTTTGTGAATGCTGTACAGGAAAAGGCGACGGGTCAGGCCGTCACGAAATCTATCACGCCGGGCCAACAGGTCGTCAAAATTGTACATGACGCCCTTATCGACACCCTGCGCGGTGAAGGTGAGCCGGGTCATCTCAAAATCGACAGCCCACCTGCCCCGATCCTGATGGTCGGTCTACAAGGCGGTGGTAAAACCACCACGACCGCAAAACTGGCCAAACGTTTAAAAGAAAAAGACGGCAAGCGCGTCTTGATGGCATCCCTCGATGTTAACCGCCCTGCCGCGATGGAACAGCTTGCGATCCTTGGTCAACAAATCGGCGTAGACACCCTGCCGATCGTTAAGGGCGAAAACCCTGTACAGATTGCTAAGCGCACAAAGACCCAAGCCTCCCTTGGCGGCTATGACGTTTACATGCTCGACACCGCGGGCCGCTTGTCCATTGACGACGAATTGATGGCGCAGGTTGAGGCCGTGCGCGATGTCGTCACGCCACGTGAAACATTGCTGGTTGTCGATGGCCTGACGGGCCAAGATGCTGTTCAAACCGCCGAGAACTTTAACGAGCGTATCGGCATCTCTGGCGTTGTCCTGACCCGTATGGATGGAGATGGCCGCGGCGGTGCAGCCCTATCCATGCGTGCGGTCACAGGCCGTCCGATCAAATACGTCGGCCTTGGCGAAAAGATGGACGCGCTCGAAACATTCGAGCCTGAACGCATCGCAGGCCGTATTCTTGGCATGGGCGACATCGTTGCGCTGGTTGAAAAAGCTCAGGAAACCATCGAGGCCGAACAAGCTGAAAAGATGATGCGTCGCATGGCGAAGGGTCAGTTCAATATGAACGACCTCAAGATGCAGCTTGAGCAGATGATCAAAATGGGCGGCATGCAAGGCATGATGGGTATGATGCCCGGCATGGGCAAAATGGCCAAACAGGTCGAAGACGCCGGTCTTGACGACAAAGTCCTGAAACAGCAAATCGCTCTCATCAACTCCATGACAAAGAAAGAACGCGCCAACCCCGCGCTTTTGCAGGCGAGCCGTAAAAAGCGGATCGCCAAAGGTGCGGGCATGCAAGTATCAGACCTCAACAAGCTGATGAAAATGCAGCGCCAGATGTCTGACATGATGAAGAAGATGGGCAAAGGTAAAGGCGGCATGATGAAAGCCGCCATGAAACAGATGATGGGCAAGGGCGGTATGGACCCTGCGGCAATGGCCCAAGGCATGGACCCCAAAGCACTGGAAGCAGCCGCCAAGCAAATGGGTGGTAAACTACCCGGCATGGGCGGCGGCATGGGCCTACCCGCAGGCTTGTCTGGCTTTGGTAAGAAAAAGTAAATGACACCAGCACCCATCATAGAAACAGACCGCTTGATCCTGCGCGGTCCGGTTGCTTCGGATTTCGAAGCGATTGCGGCATTCTATGCAGATCCCATCCGGTCGGTTGGGTTTGGCGGCGTATTGCCGCGGGATAAAGCATGGCGCTGGTTTGCAAGCTCGATCGGGCACTGGCAGCTGCGCGGCTACGGTTTTTGGACAATCACATTGAAGGGCGACGATACCGCCGCTGGTATTTGCGGATTGTGGAATCCTGAAGGCTGGCCGGAACCTGAAATCGGCTGGATCGCATTTGACGGCTTTGAAGGTAAGGGCATCGCATTTGAGGCAGCCACTGCTGTGCGGGCGCATGCGTATTCTGCGTTGGGTTTCACGACACTTACCAGCAACATCGTTCCCGGAAATGAACGTTCAATTGCCCTTGCCGAACGCCTTGGTGCTAAATTTGAGCGGACTTACACAAACGTCAACATGGGTACAGAGCATCTCTACCGCCATCCCGCCCCCGAGGCGCGAGCATGAGCGGTATGACAGATCATATTCCGGTGGTTGAACCCCCCCGTTTGCGTTTGCGTGCGCCCAAGATGGAGGATCTTGCCGCGTTGATCGGATTCTACCAGACCGAGCGAAGCCATATGGTTGGCGGCCCACAAGACGAGCGCAATGTGCACCGTATGATGCTATCCACGATCGGTAGCTGGGCCCTAAAAGGTCACGGCATGTGGCATATCGCGGATAAAGACACCGATGAAATGCTCGGCTCAGTCGGCATCATTTTTGCGCCGGGGTGGCATGAACCTGAATTGGGTTGGTCCGTATTTGCAGGTACCGAAGGGCGCGGTATTGCATTCGAAGCGGCACAAGCAGCGCGTAGCTACGCGGCTCAAAATCTGGGCCACGACGGCGTGATCAGCTACATCGCGCCTAGCAATACGCGGTCCGCTGCCCTGGCGAAACGTTTGGGTGCCGTATTGGAGCGTGAGGATACATTCCTCGATGCGCCTGTTCACGTTTACCGCCATCCAAAGGGGGCACTATGACTGATCCTGTACAGATCGCTGCGCAAGTTCTGAAAGAGCACCGCGCAAGCATTGACCGCCTTGACGCGATCCTCGTCTATACATTGGGTGAGCGGTTCAAGCACACTCAGGCTGTGGGGAAACTCAAAGCCGAACACGACCTTCCCCCGTCCGATCCAAACCGCGAAGCGGACCAAATCGCGCGGCTAGAAGATTTGGCAACTCGGGCCGATCTGGACCCCGAATTCGCCAAGAAGTTTCTCAACTTCATCATCGCTGAAGTCATTCAGCACCACAAACAACACCAAGATAACACCTAAAGGACTACACACCATGGCTATGAAAATTCGTCTCGCCCGCGGCGGTTCCAAAAAGCGCCCATTTTATCGTATCGTTGCAGCAGACAGCCGCATGCCACGCGATGGCCGTTTCATCGAAAAGCTGGGCACATACTCCCCACTGCTGCCAAAAGACAGCGAAGACCGTGTTAAAATGAACATGGAACGCGTTGAGTACTGGTTGGCTCAAGGCGCACAGCCAACAGACCGTATCCAGCGCATGCTGGAAGCCGCAGGCGCACGTCCTAAGACAGAGCGCAACAACCCGAACAAGGGTACACCAGGCAAAAAAGCGCAAGACCGTGCACAAGAGAAAGCCGACAAGGCAACGGCCGCAGCAGAAGCAGCAGCCGCTCCAGCAGAAGAAGCAGCTGCAGAAGAGTAAAAAGGACGGCCCGGCATGCATGAGTTTTCAGATGATTTCCGTGCCGGGCTGACCGACCTGATGCGATGGCGCCGCGACGTGCGCCAGTTTCGCACTGATCCCGTGGATGAGGCACTTGTTCAAGAGTGCCTCTCCACCCTTTCTTTGGCCCCTTCTGTCGGGCTATCAGAACCTTGGCGCGTGATCCGCATCCGTTCTGAAACTGCGCGCAAAGCCGCGCTTGATAATTACCAAACAGCAAATGCACGTGCCCTTGAGGGATACAACGGAGATAAAGCATCGCTTTATGCTTCGCTCAAACTATCCGGTATGCGCGAAGCACCTGAACACCTTGCGATTTTCTGTGATGATGCCACACTCAAAGGCTCTGGCCTTGGCGTGGCGAGCATGCCGGAGATGCGCCGTTATTCCGTTGTGGGCGCGATCACATTTATGTGGCTACATGCCCGCACGCTGGGCCTAGGCATCGGGTGGGTTTCTGTTCTGGATCCAGAACAGCTATGCCGTGATCTGGATGCACCAGAAGGTTGGTCTCTTGTCGCTTATCTTTGCCTTGGCTGGCCGTGCGATGTATCCCTAACACCAGAACTTGAAACAAAAGGCTGGGAGGCGCGCGCCGCATCCTTGCATATCGAGGATCGTTAATGTTCCGACTACTTAAATTCGCCATCGTTCTTGGCCTTGGCGCTTACCTTGGTTTTCAAGGCAAAGCGATGTTAATGAAGGCCGAATGCACGTCTGGCGATGGCCAATGGACGGGTTCAGTTTGTGTAAATTCAGGGGTATCTCAATGAACGACGATCTTATCTGTGTTGGTGTTATTTCGGGCTCCTATGGCGTTAAGGGCGAGATGCGCGTCAAAAGCTTTTGTGCGATCCCCGAAGACATTCAGAACTATAGCCCGCTGACGGACGAAGCTGGCGAACGCCAATTTGCCTTGGCCATCTTGCGACCCATCAAAAACGGCTATTCAGCTCGCCTGCCAGAGATCGCAACAAAAGAAGATGCTGATGTCATGCGCGCCACCAAGCTATATGCCCCGCGCAATCAACTTCCTTCATTGCCCGATGATGAATATTACCACGCCGATTTGATTGGCTTGGACGTCTATGACACCGGTGGAGAATTACTGGGTCGTGTGAAAACAGTCCAAAACCACGGTGCTGATGATCTACTCGAGTTGCAGCTTAGCGGGACTTCGACAACCACGTTTCTGCCCTTCACATTGGCCGCCGTGCCCACCGTGGATCTTGCTGCTGGCAGAATTATCGCTGACCCGCCCGATGGCATCCTACCCACGCCAAAGCCTGCAACCACTGAGGGCTGAGCGTGCGGCGCATCATCATCCACGCCGGATTTCACAAGACAGGTACAACCAGTCTACAACAAACGCTGCGCGCAAACCGTGCAGCATTGCGACCTGATGTCCGTTTGGTGCTGCGCCCGGGCATGACCGCCCTATGCGAATCCGCGCGCGCCTATAGCCGTTCGCGTGAAGATTATGATCTAGGATTGGTTAAATACGAGGCCGCGCTGTTAGCTGAGAAACTGCAAGAGGAGGATGCCAGCACCATCTTCATAACTTCAGAAGATCTAAGTGGTCACATGCCTGGGCGTCATGGGCTACATGGATACGGTGCCGCGCCGCATTTGATGCGTGCCCTGTCCGTAGCATTCAAGGCGGCGACACCTGAAGATGAGTTGATGTTTTTCTTCACGACCCGCGCCACTGAACCATGGTTGCGCAGCTGCTACGCACAACATCTTCAGGCGTCCCGCATGGTTTGGGACGAAGATGACTATTTAAAACGCTTCAAGACCTCAGCCGATCACGGTAAGGCCCTTGATCTAATCACTCGCGAAATCTCCGATAATGCGCTTGTCGTAACGTCCCTTGAAGAACACGCCCAACGCCCTTTGGGGCTTGCCGAAGCGGTGTTAGATCAATTGGACCTAAGCCCTGAGCGCCGCACAGCATTAAAACCGAGTGTTCTTCATAATGCCGCACCATCTGACGAAATAAAAGCCCAGCTGCTGGCTCTCAATCGCTCGGAGTTAGAGAAAGCGGACCTTCGTAAAGCCAAACACGCCCTCCTAAAAGAGGTCAACGATGCCGCGTAAAATCGTTATCCACGCAGGGTTTCACAAAACGGGTACCTCGACCGTTCAAGCCGTTTTGCGCACTAACCGAAAAGCACTGATGCCCGCCCTCGCTATCCGTCTAAAAGGTCAAATGCAGGAACTGATGCATGCTACGCGCGGATATTCTACCCATGGCACTGCTGATGCGCTGGACAAGGTAAGCCGCCGCTTTGATGGGCTGCTGGCAGACTTGCCTGGCATGCCACGCCGAACGCTATTGATGAGCGCCGAAGAATTATCAGGCCATATGCCCGGACGCGGTGCGCTTGCTAATTATGACGCAACTCCGGTGTTGATGTATCTGTTCTGGGAGCGCGCAAAGGTCGCCTTTCCCAAAACACCAGCCCACTTTGTCTTTGCCACCCGCAGCGCGGATGGCTGGCATCGCTCTGCTTGGGCAGAACACGTGAAATCATCCGGCATGACGTTGGACTATGAGAACTACGTACAGCGCTATGCTGGAGCATCCAACCTTGCACAAATCGTTCAGGATGTGACGCGACGTGTCCCTGCACCCGTGCATAGCTATGCCCTTGAGGATTGTGCAAACCTACCCCTTGGGCCAGCCGACCCCGTATTGGATCTTTGCGAAGTTCCTGCAGACATTCGTGCCACCCTTGTGCCGCAACCGCCACAAAACACACGTCTGAGTGAGGATACCCTCGCCGCCTTGCTAGAGATCAATCGAACCCATACAGACACCAAAGCACGCAATGCCGCAAAGGATGCGCTGCTGGGTAAAGGACCGCAAACATGACACCGCCCAACCGCTCACACGGGAAACAACGCATGATGCCCAGCCTAAAGCCGCGCGAACTGATGCGCGACGTGCCCGATTATGCGCATGTTTGGCAGGCCCATATCCTGACCCTATTCCCCGAACTGTTCCCCGGCGTGCTGGGTGCCAGCCTAACAGGTCGCGCCCTTAAAGAGGGGCGTTGGCAGTTGCATGCTCATGACCTGCGGACGCATGGCCTGACGAAACACCGCAATGTTGATGATACGCCCACTGGTGGCGGCGCGGGCATGGTGCTGCGTGCCGACGTTGTTGGCCCAGCTATTGAAGCGATCCAATCGCGCGCGCAAGGCCGTTGGCCGATCCTGTACATGTCGCCACGTGGACAGCGGTTTGATCAAACCATGGCCCGCGATTTGGCTGATTGCGCTGGCGTGACCATGCTGTGCGGCCGTTTTGAGGGCGTGGATGAACGCGTTATCGAACACTACGGCATAACCGAGGTCTCCCTTGGGGATTTTGTGATGACAGGCGGAGAACTGGCAGCCCAAGCGATGATTGACGCAACTGTACGCCTATTGCCTGGCGTTTTGGGCAACGCCGATAGCACAGTTGAGGAAAGCCATTCTGCAGGGTTGTTAGAACACCCTCAGTACACCAAACCCGCTGAGTGGAAGGGCCACGAAATCCCTCCTGTTCTGATGTCAGGCAACCACGCCGAGATCGCAAAATGGCGGCGTGAAATGTCCCATAAACTCACTCGGGAACGCCGCCCTGATCTGTGGGCAGCCCATAAAGCGAAGACCGATGACTGATTGGGCCGCACTAGACACCGAATTGGAACAATGGGACGCCGCAAGCATCACCCCGCGACTGTGGTGGCGCGATGACGATGCCCAAGCCGTCACACCTGCGTTAAAGCGCCTTCTGCATCTTTCCCAAACATACAGCGTTCCCGCGCATATTTCTGTGATTCCTGAAGGGCTGCAACCTGATCTGGCTCTGCGTCTGCGTGACGCAGATCACGCATATGTCCTGCAGCACGGCTTGCGCCACATCAACCACGAACCAAAGGGCCAGCCTGCATCAGAGGTTGGCAATACCCGCGACCTCACCTCGCAAAAAGACGATCTTCAGCAAGGGTGGGATATTCTGCAAACTGCAGAAATGCCCCGACTATTGAACGCATTTGTCCCGCCATGGAACCGGATCGGAGATGCCACACGCAGACTGCTGCCCGAATGGGGGTATAACTTTTTGTCTGCCTATGAAGGGCGCGGCGATGCGGCACCCGTAAAAGGGCTCACGCATATTGACGCGCATCTAGATCCGATCCGTTGGAAATACGACCGCGTTTTTCGCGGCGAAACCAAGATGCTTGCGATGTTTCTGGAACACCTAAAAGACCGCCGCATGAATGCCCCTACAAGGCCCATCGGCTATGTGACTCATCACCTACAGACTGGTGATGATATCTGGAATTTTTCAGACCAGCTGTTCGCCCACACACGCGGAATGTGGGTAACCATCCCTGAGATGCAAAAGGAAACCTAAACCATGTTGAATGTTACTTTTGCCACGATAGATCAGCGCGCTGAGATTGAAGCCTTTATGCATGCTGCATTCCCGCGTGCAAAATGGGGTGCGGATGGCTGGAAACGCCTGCTCGCAAACCGTTGGGGCGGCGAGAACGGTGAATTTGCTGTGACGGCACGGGACGGTGACCAATTGGTTGGTGTGATGGGCATGAATGACAGCCTGCGCCACACGCCGCGCGGCCCTCGACGTTATCGCAACCTGACCTCATGGTATGTCCTAAAAACACATCGTGGCATGGGGCTTGGTGAAAAACTGATGCATCATGCCATGGCCGATCCTGAAGTAACATCGACCAACCTGACCAGTGCCAAAGCCGCATTGCCGTTGGTAGACCGGATTGGGTTCAAAGTGCTGGATGCCCAGAGGCATGTCTGGCAGCAAAACGGCACAGCCCCCCTATCCCAAACCCTAGATCCTTTGGCAGACGCTGACTTAAATCCCGTTGATGCCCTAATATTGGCAGATCATATCGGTCTCAATCTAAAGCCAATGGTGATCGAAACACCAGACGGCCCGGTCACATTGGTTCTTTCTGTCAAACAAAAGGTCGATGAATACGTCACGCATGAAGTTGTCTATCTCGGCCAACCTGAATTGTTGGCCGCGCATGGCCGTGCGATTGCTGACACGCTGTTGCCTGAAACAGGTGCCGTATTTAGCATCGATAGCCGTCTTGTGAATGGCGCAACACCCGATGCAACAGAACAGATCGAAGTGCCGCGGTTTTACAAGGGTACCAGCCTGCTACCCGCCGAGATCGACCATATGTATTCCGAGATCGTGCTGATGGGGATGAAACTTTACTAGAGAGCGTTTGACATTTGCCTTTTCAAAGAGCGTCAGAGGCATCTCGAAGTCTTGAGATGCCTCCAAAGTTCAGGCGTTTTCGCGCAGGTAGGCTGCAATATCATCCTTTAATGCCATCCGCTCTCGGCGCATTTTTTGCATGTTTTCATCGCTTGTCGGTTCAACGTCAGTCTCAGCGCGATGAACAGCCCTATTCAATGTGTGATAGGCGTCTGCCAATTTAGCGAAATGCGCATCAGATTGGCGCAGTGAAGCCATCTGTTCTAACAGCTGCGGGAATTCTTCGTTAAGTTCGTGCGGGGTATGGGACATGCTCTTCCTCTTTAAGATTTACGGTGTTTCGGATGTAGGGATGAAGCCAAGATGTGTTGGCTTTGCTGCAACAAGGCTTCGGCTTGATGAAATATTTTGGGATCAGGAGCTTTGGCCACTTCGAGGTCTTTTTCCGGATAATCCAACTGAGACAGGAAGTGACGCATACAGGTAAGGCGTGCTCGTTTTTTGTCGTTGGAGCGGATAACTGTCCAAGGCGCATCTGCGGTGTCTGTATAGAAGAACATTGCCTCTTTGGCTTCGGTATAATCGTCCCATTTACCTAGGCTGGCACGGTCGATCGGTGACAACTTCCAGCGCTTCAGCGGATCTGTTTCCCGTGAAGCAAAGCGCTGCTTTTGCTCTTCGCGTGTGACCGAGAACCAGTATTTGAAAAGCCGAATACCGCTGCGGGCCAGCATGCGTTCGAACTCAGGCGTCTGACGCATAAATTCGAGGTATTCTGCAGGCTCACAGAAATCCATCACACGCTCAACGCCCGCACGATTATACCACGAGCGGTCATAAAGAACCATTTCGCCACTTGTTGGCAGGTGCTTTACATAGCGCTGGAAATACCATTGGCCGCGCTCTTCATCCGTGGGTTTATTGAGAGCAACAACCCGCACAGCACGTGGATTGAGATGCTCTGTGAAGCGCTTGATCGTGCCGCCCTTACCCGCAGCATCTCGCCCTTCAAACAGCAACACAAATTTTTGCCCCGTCTCTTGAATCCAATGCTGAACCTTCAGCAGCTCGACCTGCAGCGCGGCTTTTTCAACCTCATAAGCCCGACGGGACAATTTGGTTTTATAGGGATATTCACCCTGCTCGAATCCAACAATTTCGGCATTGCGTGTCACTTTGGATTGGTCGTTTTGTGCGTCGGTCATTCAAGCCTCTTTCCCCGTCATATTCTTTGACCCCAGCATACCCCATGACCGCTGCCTCGTTTTGACATGGATCAAACCCCGACAGACAACTCCCCCTTGATCCGCCCCCCCATCAGGCCTATACGCGCAACTACTCAGAATCGCTAAATCGCGACTCGGGGTGTTTGCGCTGTGCGCGCATATCAAGCAAAGAAGATCGTTACCTCCGGTGGGCTGTGCGCAGACCCGATAGACAGACCGAAGCTCTGGGATCACATCAAAAACTTCGTGGCATACCACGAGCATCATAGGAGACGCATCAGATGAACCTGATTGCTCAAATCGAGGCGGAACATATCGCCGAACTCGCCAAGGAAATCCCTGATTTCCGCGCTGGCGACACGATCCGGGTTGGCTTTAAAGTCACCGAAGGCACGCGTACTCGTGTGCAAAACTATGAAGGCGTTTGCATCAGCCGCAAGCACGGCAAAGGCATTGCCGGCGCATTCACTGTTCGCAAAATTTCTTTTGGCGAAGGTGTGGAGCGTGTATTCCCGCTGCACTCCACAAACATCGACAACATCACCGTGGTTCGCCGCGGCCGTGTACGTCGCGCCAAGCTGTACTATCTACGTACACGCCGTGGTAAATCCGCGCGTATCGTCGAGAACGCACACTACAAAGCACCGAAGGGGTAAGTTAGATGAAAACCGATACACATCCCGAATACCACACGATCAACGTCAAAATGACCGACGGCACGATCTTGGAAATGAAATCAACTTGGGGCAAAGAAGGCGATCAACTGTCGCTTGATATTGATCCTTCAGTACACCCAGCATGGACCGGTACATCCGGTCGTCTGCTGGATACTGGTGGCCGCGTGTCAAAGTTCAAAAACAAGTATGCAGGCCTGGGCTTCTAAACCCACCTCGTTTGTTCTGTTTAAAAGGCGCGCCTATTGGGTGCGCCTTTTTTCGTATGTGGATTCCATTTCAACTATCATACAGGGACCGCTGTACAACAACTGAGCTTGGGCATCTTTTGAATCCATACGCTATAGAAGCCCCTGCGTTTCAAATGTCGGGCGTTCAACGCTTTCCAAAGGCTCAAACCCCACATATAGTGTCATGAACAGTACCCTGCGCTAAGGCAGGCAACGTAAAAAAAGGTATCGGGCATGGCGCATATTATCGTCGTCGGAAACGAAAAAGGCGGTGCAGGGAAATCTACGGTTTCTATGCATGTCGCTACGGCCTTGGCCCGGATGGGCCACCAAGTCAGCGCGCTGGATCTTGACCTGCGCCAGCGGACATTTGGTCGTTATGCGGAAAATCGTCAGTCATTCCTCAAAGATTCTGGATTGGATCTGCCCAGCCCTCGCTGCCACGAGTTACCTGAAGTTGACGCAGACAGTTTGAAACCAGGCGAGAACGTCTATGACCACCGCCTATCAGCAGCAGTGGCCGAGCTGGAACCGAACAATGACTTTATCCTAATCGATTGCCCCGGCTCCCATACACGGTTGAGCCAAGTGGCGCACAGCCTTGCCGATACGTTGATCACGCCGCTAAATGACAGCTTTATCGATTTTGATCTATTGGCCCACACCGATGCTTCGGGCGACAAAATTACTGGCCCGTCAGTTTATTCCGAAATGGTATGGAATGCGCGGCAACTGCGTGCGCAAGCTGGCTTGCCACCTATTGACTGGGTTGTTGTGCGCAACCGGATGGGCGCACAACGGATGGTCAACAAAGAAAAAATGGAACGCGCGGTCCAAAACCTTAGCAAGCGGATCGGCTTTCGGATCGCACCCGGGTTTAATGAGCGGGTGATTTTTCGCGAACTGTTCCCACGCGGCCTGACACTGCTGGACCTCAAAGATATTGGCGTCAAGCAACTCAACATCTCCAACATCGCTGCCAGGCAAGAACTACGCGATTTGATTAAGGCTCTAAAACTCCCCGGCGTTGACGCAGACTTCTAGAGCGCATGGATAACCGTTAGCCTGTTTGTAAAATGGACCGGGTGTCGGACGATGTAAATTAATCTAAGTACACAGAATCTCTAAATATGCCCCTCTTTGGCGGTAAAAAGCGACATCGCTACATCGTGCCAACAATTAAATGGCCACAACACAACGCAAACCATCTCCAGCCGGAAATCGCCAAAGAACGGAACACTATTCTCAAGGCGACGCTGAACCCGCACAAATGTCGTTTTTGAGCCTTTTCGGCCGTACTTGCCATCGCCTAGCACTCTCCTTTTCCGACGAAACCGGAGTGCCCGGGTTTTATAAGGTCACACATTCCCCCTCTCTTGGGGTTGACGGATAAGCCGTATCAAACAATCATCTCGCTACAGTGTCGAAGCGCCCATGCGCCAAGCACCAAAAGTAGGGAAAACCTACCGTCACCAGACCCGTCAAACGGGTCTTGCGTGGCAGCACACCACGCGATGTGCCGCCACTTGTACAACAGAGAGGAAGATAGATGACATTCACAACACGCACCGGCAAGCCGCTGCCGCAATCCATTTTGGACAGCGCAGATCAGGCAAAAGCCGATCCGGTTAATCGCCGCGAATTCCTTGCAATGGCCAGCGCATTTGGTGCCACTACTGCAACCGCATACGCGATGATCGGTATGGCAGCGCCTGCACAGGCCGCGTCGCATGCTGACAAAAAGATGGGTGGCACTGTCCGCATCCAGATGGAAGTTCGCGCGCTGAAAGACCCGCGTACGTATGACTGGTCACAAATCGCAAACTTTTCACGCGGCTGGCTCGAATATCTCGCCATCTATGAAAACGACGGTACGTTCTCTCCTGCCCTACTGGAAAGCTGGGAAATCAATGATGACGCCACACAGTACACATTGAACGTCCGTAAAGGCGTAAAGTGGAACAATGGTGAAGACTTTACTGCTGATGATGTTGCGCGCAACATTGCTGGCTGGTGTGACAAATCCCTTGAGGGTAACTCCATGGCGGGTCGCTTTGCGACGTTGATCGACGAAGCTTCCGGTAAAGCCGGCGAAGGCGTCATCGAAGTTGTTGACAGCCACACTGTCAAACTGAACCTGCCCGCCTCCGACATCACATTGATTGCTGGTATGGCTGACTATCCTGCAGCAATTGTTCACAGCTCGTTCAGTGCAGACTCAATGATCGACAACCCGATTGGTACCGGCCCTTACTTGCCAGAGTCCCTCGAAGTGGGCGTAAAAGGTGTGCTGGTCAAGAACGCTGATCACACATGGTGGGGAACAGAGCTCACTGGTGGACCCTACATCGACCGGTTGGAATACATCGACTATGGCACAGACCCATCTGCATGGATTGCAGCTGCTGAAGCAGAAGAAGTTGATGGCTTCTATTCCATGGAAGGTGAATTTATCGACATCATGTCCGGCCTAGACGGATGGGTAGAGCACGAGATCGCCACAGCGGCGACGATCGTTGTTCGTCCGAACCAGCTGGCTGAAGTAGACGGCAAGCGCCCCTACGAAGATGTTCGTGTCCGTCAAGCCATTGCTATGGCTGTTGATAACAACGTTCTGCTTGAATTAGGTTATGGTGGTCGTGGTATCCCTGCGGAAAACCACCATGTTGGTCCGATGCACCCAGAATATGCCGAACTACCTGCGCGCAAGGTAGACCCAGCAGGTGCCAAAGCCTTGATGGAAGAAGCAGGTATGGCCGACTTTGAGCACGAGCTGTTCTCAATCGACGATGCATGGCGCAAAGATACAACTGACGCCGTAGCAGCCCAGCTGCGCGATGCTGGTATCAAAGTGAAGCGGACAATCCTGCCCGGCTCCACATTCTGGAACGATTGGACGAAGTACTCCTTCTCCTCAACCAACTGGAACCACCGTCCACTTGGCGTTCAGATCTGGGCCTTGGCCTATCGCTCAGGCGAAGCATGGAACGAGTTTGGTTGGTCAAACGCAGAATTCGACGCGATCCTGACCCAGGCACTGGCCACAGCAGACGTGGAAAAACGCCGCGCTCTGATGATGAAAGGCCAGGCGATGATTCAGGCAGAGGGCGTTACAATTCAGCCTTACTGGCGCTCACTCTACAACCACACAAAAGACGGCCTGACAGGTGCTGGCCACCATATCAGCTTCGAATTCCATCCTGCGCGGATGGCGTGGAGCTAAAGCGCTTCACCTTTCAATAAAATGACAAAAGGGCCGCGTATTTCGCGGCCCTTTCTTTGTGGATACCAGATTTTCGAATGCGGCGGCAGTCACGCGCAGCACCTCACTTGCGCGGCGTTAACGTAGTAAGAACAGCGTGATAGATGGGAATGCGACAAGGATAATGACCCGAACGATATCCGAAGCAATGAAGTACATTATCGCTTTATAAGTTTCGGTCATCGGTGTTTCCCGATCCATCGAGTTGATGATAAACAAATTCATCCCAACAGGCGGCGTGATCAACCCGACCTCTACAACAATCAGGACCAAGATACCAAACCAGATCGCGACGTGCTCCGCAGTCATTCCGAAATCCATTGCCGATATGACAGGGAAAAAGATCGGAACCGTCAACAAAATCATCGATAAGCTGTCCATCAAGCACCCGAAGATCAGGTAAAAGACAAGTATGATACACAGCACCAGCCATGGGCTGAGACCTTGGGTGACAACCCAATCGGCCATGAACTGCGGCACGCCAGACAGCGCCAGAAACCCATTATAAAAACCAGCGCCAAGCACGATAAAGAAGATCATTGCAGTGGTGCGGGCGGTTCCAACAAGACTTTGTTTTAGAATTCCCCAGCCAAGCGATCCAGAAACCAGCGCCACAAGCCCCGTGCCCGCGGCACCAACAGCCGCAGCTTCGGTTGGGGTAAACCAACCAAGATAGATACCACCGACAACCAATAGGAAAATCGCCATAACAGGCCATGTCTTACTCAGCGCAGCAAACCGTTCGGACATGGGTACAGGTGGGCGCGTGCCGGCTGCATCAGGATGCAGACGCACGTAGACTGAAATGGTCAGGACATAACCGATTGCCGCCAGTATGCCGGGAATGAAAGCGGCCAAAAACAGCTTTGCGATGTTTTGCTCTGTCAGGATCGCGTAGATCACCAAAATCACGGACGGCGGGATCAAAATACCCAGCGTGCCACCGGCAGCCAAGGTGGCTGTTGAGAACCCGCCCGAGTACCCATAGCGTTTCAATTCTGGCAGGGCGACTTTTGACATTGTTGCCGCTGTCGCCAGCGAAGATCCACAAATCGCTCCAAAGCCCGCACAAGCGCCAACAGCTGCCATCGCGACGCCACCACGGCGGTGGCCAAGGAAGCTCTCTGCGGCGCGAAACAGGGCCTGTGACATGCCAGACAGCGTAGCAAACTGGCCCATCAACAAGAACAGCGGAATGATGGTCAGCGAATAGCTGGAAAATGTTGTGTAGGTTTCCGATTTCAGCTTGGCCAGCAGCGGTGCCGGATTACCTCCCATAGCCAGAAACCAACCGCCAAAACCGCATAACAGCATCGCCAACCCGATGGGCGCGCGCAGGAAAACCATCACCAAAAGGATCGGAAAGGACCAAAAGCCCAGTTCAAGATTGCTCATTGCTTAGTGTTCCCCATGCTCGGACGGTAGAATGGCAAAACCACCTACAGCCTCGGCAACGCGCGCTGCCGCGCAATATACTGCTACAATACAAGCGATGATGCCTGCGGCGAAACTAACCGCGTAGGACCACCAAACAGGGAATTGCAGAAAGAATGTTGTTTCACCATTGCCCATATAACGCTGAAGCCCGCCGTAAAGACGCCAGATAATCAGAAGGATCACGGCCGTCAGGACCACCTCCCAAAAGGCAACGATCCAGCGATTGATCCGCTGTGGTAAAACGGACGTGAACACATCTACCGACGCATGAGCGCCGTAAAATTGACAGATCGGCAAAAATGAGAAAATAGCAAAGGCGACACCAGCCTCGAGCAACTCATAGTTGCCGTTTATCTCGCCGATACCCAAATCAAGCAAGAACTGCGAGAAACCGGTGAGCTTTGTCTCGAAGAAATCAGCATGCAGGAACTTATTTGCTGAGCGACCAATTATTGAAAGCGTAGTCATGATGACCAAAGCAATCAGTACACAGCCGCCGGTCAAAGCTGTGGCGTGCGCAAGGTTTCGGATAATTCGATGCATGTTTGACCCTTGTACGAAAGTCGACTACGCGCCGGAAAGACATCCGGCACGTAGTTTTTTTGACTTTACTCGCTGTAAGCGTTCATGAGTGCGCGCGCTTCGTCGATCAGGGCCTGACCATCGATGCCTTTGCTTGTCATGTCTGCTGTCCAGTCGTCATAAACGGGCTGCGCCGCGTCTTTCCACGTCTGTACTGCATCGCCAGATACGGTAACGATGTTGTTGCCTGCATCAACAGCAGCCTGACGCGCAGGGCCATCGGCGTCTGCCATTGTCCCACCAGCAAGGATTGAGAACTCTAGGCCAGAGTTATCTTCCAGGACCTTCTGCAGCTCAGGATCAAGGCTGTCGAAACGATCCTTGTTCATCGCCAACACAAAGCCGAGCGTATAAAGTGCATTGCCTTCAAACTCCGTGTGGTTCTTGACCAGTTCAGGAACTTTCAGCGCGCCGGTTACTTCCCACGGGATAGTCGTACCGTCGACAACCCCCTTGCTAAGTGCTTCGGGGATGGCGGGCACTGGCATGCCAACAGGCGTGGCACCGAGCTTGCTCAGCAATACACTGGCAAGGCGTGAGCCACCGCGCATCTTGAGGCCTTCCATATCGGCAGGCGTAGAAATGGCTTTGTTTGCGTGGATAACGCCAGGGCCGTGAACCCATGTCGCAAGAATTTTTACATCCTTGAATTCGGTGTCTTTCATGTTCTTTTCAAACATCTGCCAATACGCAGAAGACGCCGCACGTGCATTGTTCATCATAAACGGAAGCTCAAACACTTCGGTGCTTGGGTAACGACCAGGGGTATAACCGACAACGGTCCAGACGATGTCTGCAACGCCATCAATCGCTTGGTCCATCAATTCGGGTGGGGAACCACCCAGCTGCATGGACGCATAGCGCTCAATCTTGATCCGGCCTTCGCTGGCTGCTTCGACGCGATCGGCCCATGGATACAGGATCAGATTTGGCACGTTCGCCTGCGCTGGCAAGAACTGGTGCATGCGCAACGTAACGTCCTGCGCCATGGCGGGTGCGGTGCCCATACCGGCGGCTAGCGCTGCGGCCCCTACTATACCTAGGAATGATTTACGTGTGAATTTCATTGGTCTTCCTCCCATTAGAAGCGCCACATCATCAGCAAAACTGCTGTGCAGCGCGTATCGTTTCGCGAAACGCTATGCGTCTCATCCAGTATTGTCACGCGAGATCGCTCAGGGCTTCTTTTTTGAAGCCTCACTTTGGTCTACCCCGTCAAAGACACAGAGCAGTTGAAAATGTAACTATCAACAAAGCCTTTTGCCTATTGTGCAAAAAAATGACGCTGCAACGCAAAAATGCGAACGAGCCAGAACAAACATGGGGAAAGTGGTGGCGTTACCTGGATTTGAACCAGGGACCTAACGATTATGAGTCGTTCGCTCTAACCAACTGAGCTATAACGCCGTGCGCCGTGAACTATGATAGCCGCCCGCCTACGTCAAGACAGAAACAGCACCTAACAACATGGTATTTTGCGCGTCAGACCCACTTCGCCATTGGCGGCAGGCTCATGAGGACCGCATTGGCGTCATGACCTGTCTCCAAACCGAATTTTGTTCCACGGTCATAAACCAAATTATACTCGGCATAGAGGCCGCGGTGGATCAGCTGCGCGTCCTTGTCAGCGTCGTTCCAAACCTGCGGCTTTCGCTTTTCTACGAGTGGAACATATGCAGGAAGAAATGCGCGACCTATGTCTTGAGTTAGAGCAAAATCGGCTTCCCAATCACCAGTGTTGCGATCATCCATAAAAATGCCCCCAACGCCGCGCGCCCGATTACGGTGAGGAACATAGAAGTACTCATCCGCCCACTTTTTCAGCTTGGGGTAGATATCCGCTCCATGTGGATCGAGGTGTTGCTGCTGGGTTGCATGAAAATGCGCGGTATCCTCATCATATTCAATACACGGGTTCAGATCGGAGCCACCTCCAAACCACCACGCACCCGGCGTCCAGAACATGCGGGTATTCATGTGAACCGCAGGCGCGTGCGGATTCTGCATATGCGCAACAAGGCTGATACCAGAGGCCCAAAATCGAGGATCATCCGTCATGCCCGGCACGCCACGCGCCGCCATCGCCTTTTGCGCGCGATCACCCAAAGTGCCGTAAACAGTCGACGTATTTACGCCAACCTTTTCAAATACACGCCCACCACGCATCACGCTCATCAGGCCGCCCCCTGCATCGGACCCGTCATCGGATGTGCGTGTTGTACTGCTCACTTCGAACTGGCCGGGCTTCATGTCGCTGAGTGGCCCATCAACATGTGTCGCCTCAAGCCCTTCAAACGTGGAGACTATTTCATCACGCAGCGCGCTAAACCATGCACTGGCGCGGTTCTTCTCAGTCTCGAATGGTGCTGTCATGATCGTGCTTTCTGTCGAATTAATCCAAGGCTGTCCAAGCAACCATATGTTGTCTGAGCAGTGCAGATAACACCGATCAATGCGCTGGCGCGCTGACGGCGTCCAGCAATGAACGACCTCCATCAACGACCATAACCTCACCCGTCATAAAGCTTGAGCTTTCGGCGGCCAAGAATTGAACTGCGTCAACCAGCTCAGACGGAGCGGCGATGCGGCCCAAAGGTGTATGACTGCGAATGTCATCGCGCCATTCGCGGTTTTCGGCCACTGACGCCTTGAGGGATGCGGACATAACCGAACCGAAGGCAACCGCATTCACGCGAATGCGGTGCGGAGCCAAAGCCAACGCCATAGAGCGAGTCATCTGGTCCAGCGCAGCCGTAGCAATCGAATAGCCCATGAGTTCGGGATGGGTATGCTGCGCTGCAACTGAGCTAAGGTTGATGATCGAACCTACTGGACCTTCTGGTTGCTCCTTGGCCTGTTTCATCATTCGTTTGGCCACCTGTTGGGTCAAACGCAGCGATGTCATAAGGTTCTGTTCCAACAATATCTCAACAGAGGTATCATCTACATCAAGCGCATCCGTGGGCATTACCTGACGTGAAGCATTTACCAGAATATCCACCTGATCAAATGCATCTATTGTGGCCGAGACCAGATTCGCAATTGTCAGCCGCTGGCGCAAGTCACCCGCAAAAAACCGAATATTGCCCTCGTCGCGCGCCTCACCCAACTCAGCCTTGAGCTTTTTCTCGTCCATGTCGGCGCACATCACATTGGCACCCTTATCTGCAAATGCACGCGCTATGGATAGCCCAATACCGTTGGCCGCTCCTGTGACAATCGCCGTCTTGCCGGAAATAGAGAATGACATGTGCTGTCCTTTAACCCTGTCAGCGACGCTTACGCAAAGGGCGCGACGCATGAAATAGCTTGAACCGCGCATCGCTGCCAACTTCGTCGACCTGCATGAAACGGGTTTTCAGTTCAGCTTCATACGGCAAATGACGATTCGCAACCATCCAAAGATGTCCTTGAGGGGCCAACAACCGCGCAGCTGAGGCCACAAAGGCCTGCCCGATTTGCGGCTCTGCAGCGCGCCCAACGTGAAAAGGTGGGTTCATTACAATGGTGTCCAACTTGAACGCTGGTGCCCAATCGGTGCCATCCGCCCAATGAAACTCAGCACGGGGGTCCGTAACATTACGGCGCGCACATTCCAACGCCATGTGATTTGCCTCAACCAGATGAACCGCCTCGACCCCTTCACGCATCAGGATATGCGCCGAAAGAAAGCCCCAGCCTGCACCGAGATCACAGACTTGTTTGCCCAATTTCCCCGGCAATGCGTCCGCAAGTAGCGCCGACGCCAAATCAACGCCATCGGCAGAAAAGACACCCGGCGCAGTCCAGAACCCGCCATCGCCCCGCTGGGGCCCTGCAGCCCAATCGGCAAAGCAGTCAGCGGCAGGTGCATCGATCCAGAACAATTTGCCATGAGCCTTTGTCACGGGACCATACACGCTCACGCGGGCTTTCATCGCTTTTAGGATACCCTCAATGCCGTCGGTCTTCTGACCGTCAATCACCACAACGCCTTTGCTCAGCGCGCAGGCCTCGGCAATCATTGCACGCGCCTCGGTTTTGGCGCGAGGCAAACAAACAACTGCAGCCGCGTAGCTATCTTCGCTTACAACAGCTACATCAAAACCACGGGTGTCCCATGAGGCATGCGCGGGATAAAAATCATGAATGATTTTGGCACGTTCTTTAGGAATACCATCGAGATCAGCATCCGGTGAGGGTGCAAAAACGGCAATAGGGCCTTCTTCAGGCCACACAAGTCCGCCGCCATCAAGGGCCAGCGGCAATCGCGAATCGAGCATCGCTTATTCTTCTTTTTCCATAGTGCATTGTAGTGGGTGCTGATTGCGGCGTGCAAAATCCATGACTTGCGTCACTTTTGTCTCTGCAATCTCATGACTGAACACGCCCACCACGGCCAGTCCCTTTTTGTGAACTGTCAACATGATCTCAAACGCTTGCGCGTGGTTGAGGCCAAAAAACCGTTCCAAAACATGCACTACGAATTCCATTGGCGTGAAATCGTCATTGAGCAGCATCACCTTGTACAGTGGTGGCCGCTTGGTCTTTGGCTTCACTTTGGTCAGCAGCTCGGTTTCATCACCGTCTTGCGGGCCTGCCATGGATATAGGATCTAGGTGCATCACTGCTCCTGCGGTAGTTGCATTTTCATCGGGATATTATCCTGTCTATATAACGTGAAGCCCCGTTTAGAAAAGAGGCGCGGGCCAGAAAAGGGAACAGCGGCGCAATGTCTGATATTATAACGACAATCGGATTTGATGCCGACGACACACTTTGGCACAACGAGCATTATTTTAAACTCACCCAAGACTATTTTGCCGGGCTTCTGGCCGAACATACAGAACGGGACACGCTAATGGACCGGCTACTGGCGGCAGAGCGGCGCAATATCCCGCACTATGGCTTTGGCATCAAAGGCTTCACGCTGTCGATGATAGAGACCGCCATTGAAGTCACCGATGGTCGTGTCCCTGCACCCGTCATATCCCAAATCCTTGATGCTGGCCGCGACATGCTGAGCCATTCAGTTGATCTGTTGCCTCACGCCGCGCAAACGGTTCAAACCCTGCGAAAGGACTATAGGGTCCTTGTTATCACCAAGGGCGATCTATTGGATCAAGAACGCAAATTAGCCCAATCCGGCTTAAGGAATTTATTTAACGGGATTGAGATTGTCTCAGCCAAGACACCCGAAACTTATTCCCGCATTTTTGCCCAACACGGTACTGGTGCCAGTCAGGGCCTTATGGTTGGGAATTCTATGGCATCCGATGTTGTCCCAATGATCGACGCGGGCGGTTGGGGCGTGTATGCCCCTCATGGTCTATCGTGGCCGATTGAACACGCTGCTACGCCAGAGCATCCGAAATTTTACGAAATTACTGCATTGGGCGACCTGCCTGATCTGATCAAATCCATAACCTCCGGAGACATCCATGCCACAAGCTGATCTATGCTATTCATCACAAATCCCTTTAGACGCCCCTACAGTTCTTGCGACAATAGAGGCTGTCATAAGCGCGCATGATGGTGGCGCTGGCCAGTGCAAAGGCCGCGCTTATCCGTTGGAGCAAACCCACCATACACATGTGCAGCTCAAGCTGCGGCTGCTCAACAAACCGCACCGCGACGATGCTTTCATGCAAGCTCTTTTGGAAGCACTGGAAACCGCGCTGCGCCCTTTGATCCCTGCACCTTGCATTTTCGGCATCGAGGTCGGTTTCAGTGAGCCCCATAACATCTCCCTGACGCTTGAATGAATTTTGAGGGCATAGCATTACGTGGTCACTTTCAGTTATATATTGATACTATTGGATAAAATCAAACATAAGGCCGCGAAATGACCATTCGCTCATATCAGATGGCCATCGAAAGTTTCAAAAAATGCAGCCCGAAGAAATTCGCAACACTTTGAATGGAGCCTCCATCAATCGCTTTGCCTAGGGGCACTGCCACGTCGAGGCCGTCATCCGCTCCAAAAGAGGCAAGAGCCCATCCGTCAAACTGAACCGCAGCCCTTTCTGGGTGCTCACTGCACCCGCCTTTTCAACCTCATCTACGGCTATGAGTGGATTGACACATTTCTCTCTTAGGTTTGCCTCCATGATCTTACGGGTCCCGCACCTCCCCAGCCTCGGTGTGAGCCGATAAGGGCAAAGGAGGCAGGCTCTCTTCCGATCATCTACCGTCGACTCTGATCTCAGTCTGCTGTGCATTCTCTCGCTGCTCACGCAGATCTCTCAAAAATCTGGAGAACCTACGCTCCAGCGCAACCACCGTTGGGGCGTCGTCAAAGATGCGGATGTTCGCGATGGGGATGGTTGATTTCAACATAGGGATTCCTTTCAGATCCCAGCACACAGCCTTGCCATACGCCGGTTGCCTGACCAAAGGCCTGACAATGAGTTTGATATGAAAGGCTCCGGAGCCTCGGAACGTATAGTGAACAAGAAGCCGCGCACGTCAATATCACCAACGACTCACCAAAGTGATAGGAGGGAGGCGCAGCTCCCAACGGCTGAAAGATCAGTAAGGCATTGAAATTAAAAGAAACCACTGGAAAATCTCGTTACCGGTGGTCATTTGACCTGGGTCGAGAGGACAAGAAAACTACGTAGTGGTCATGTTATGGTGTGTCCCACAACCAATCGTCACTTTAGATTGAGGCAAATCGTGCCCCAATGCTGCCACATTCCCGCCACATTGGCGGGTCTAGTGGTTCGCTCCCAAATCACACCCATATGTGCTATGCTGCATTGCAGAAAATGGCGTAAATCCGCGCAAAATAAGGGTTATCAGAGGCATCTTTTCGTGCTACGTTTTAGTCAATAAATAATAAGGCCACCCGAAAAATCGGGGGTCAGAGGCAGAATTAGGCAGGTTATCATGAAGGTGCGGCGCATGCAGCCGGCCCGTTACGGGCTATTCGTTTTGGCGGCTATTTGGTTGCTTGTTCTCGTTCCGATGAGTGCAATGGCAGCCCCTTATGCTGCTTATGTTATTGATGCGCGCACAGGCGAGGTGCTGCATTCTCGCAACGCCGATACCCGCCTTCATCCAGCATCACTAACCAAGATGATGACGCTTTACATCGCATTCCAAGCGATCGAACGCGGCGAAATCTCACTGGATACCAAAGTTCGCATCTCTAAGAATGCATCAGCAGAGCCACCCAGCAAACTAGGCCTCAAGACAGGCCAACGTATTGCACTGCGTTACCTGATCCGTGGCGCAGCCGTGAAGTCTGCAAACGATGCCGCCACCGCCATTGGTGAAGCTATCTCAGGGTCAGAGGCAAAATTTGCACGCCGCATGAACCGTACGGCCAAACAACTAGGCATGACGCGAACCACGTTCAAAAACGCCCACGGCCTGACCGAAACGGGCCACCAATCAACTGCCCATGACATGACAACAATGGGCCGTCACCTGTTGTATGATTATCCCCAGTACTACAACCTGTTTTCACGCATCACTGCAGACGCTGGCGTTCGCAAAGTGAGCCACACCAACAGACGCTTCTTGAATGCATACAAAGGCGCTGACGGAATCAAAACCGGCTATACGCGCGCCGCTGGCTTCAACCTCACAGCTTCCGCAGAGCGCGGCAACGAGCGCGTGATTGTGACTGTCTTTGGCGGCAAATCCACTACATCGCGAAACGCAAAGGTAGCAGAGCTAATGGATCTTGGCTTTCGCCGCGCACCTTCTCGTGCACGTGTACGTAAGCCAGCGATGCCTGATTACATTGCCGAAGCAAAACCAACGCCCAAAGAACCGCAAGCAAAGCCTGCGGCCGGTGCCCGAGGCAAAACCTTACGCTTGATCCGCGCTGTGAAAACCTCGTCGCGACCAAAACTGCGGCCGGGGGCAAATGCACCTGTTGTTGTGGCATCAGCACAAAGCGACACAGGCATCAGCGACGTATTGAGTTCGGCCATCGCCGAGGCCGTCGCACAGGCTGTTGAAGAGCCAACTGCGCCTGTAGCAACGGCAAAACCCGAACCACGCGCAGCAGCGGCTACCACCCAACCAGAGAATGTTGTCCTAGCTGTTGCAACAACTGCCTCAATTCGGCCTTCACTGAGGCCAAAAGGGCTCGTTGTGATTGGTGCCCAGCCAAAAGCCAAAAAGCCCCCTGCTCCGCAAGAGGTCGTGACACGTGTATCCACTTCGGGTGGGCGACATTGGGGCGTAAATGTGGGTCGTTTCGGCAGCCGCTATGCCGCCGAAAAAGTACTAATCAAAACAGCGCTTGCCGAAATGGCCACGCTTGACGGATCACTTCGCAAGGTTGTTCGTAAACCACAGGGTTTTGACGCCAACTTCCTTGGCATGACGCGTGAGACCGCCGATTTAGCCTGTCGCCGACTGAAGGCACGCAATGTTAGCTGCTTCATGATCGGGCCTGGTTAAGGGGTCCGCCCCTCACGTTTTAGCCAACTTACGAACGCCTTTAGCGGCGTGCGCATAACGCCTGTGCGCGTTACAATGTGGTACCCGCTGCCACTGTGTTGCTCTTCGTGCAATACCTGCAGTCTGCCAGCTTCTATGTCTCGCTCGACAAATCGGCGCACCGTGGCGGCAACCCCCTGCCCGTCCCGCGCACTATCAATGAGAAAATTACCCGGCACCCGAATTACGCCCACCGCGCGCTGCTTCACGCCATGCTTTTGCAACCAATTCGTCGATTCGGAAGTGCCCAGTTCTTCCATCCACGGCAATCGAGCCAATGCCTCTAGGTCGGCATAAGCCGTTTCACCGATCAGTGAAGGCGCACCAACAACAACCAAAGTGCTTTCCCACAATAGCGCAGACTCCAAACCGCTCCAGCCACCCTGACCAAAGCGAATGGCGATGTCGATACCATCAGGACCGAGCGTGACCACGTCGGTGGTGGGATCGATCATCAAATCAATATCAGGGTGCATCGCACGAAACCCAGCAAGTCTCGGCATTAACCATGAGGCTGCAAAGGTCGGCGTGACAGAAATATGAAGAGGCCGCGCATCTCGCGCTCCCGTCACTGCGGCAACGCCTTCCCCAATGAGCGCAAAGCCACCGCGCAATGAGCGCGCTAACTGCTCCCCTTCATCTGTCAGCCTAAGCGCGCGACCTGAGCGATCTAACAAGCCCAAATTTAGATGTGTTTCGAGCAATCGCAATTGTTGACTGATCGCGGCATGTGACACCCCCAACGCATCGCCTGCATCAACGACATTACCTTGCTCGGCAAAGGCTGAAAATGCGCGCAAAGCGGAAAGTGGCGGAAGGGATCTCCAATCCATATGTTATCCTGACTTACATATTATTAGAAAGCATGACTCGCATCCCAGTCCGCAAACTTCAAGTATGGAGCAAAAAAAGGAGTATCGTTATGATCAATATTTATGCGCAAACCTTCATGACTGCAACAAGAACTGGTCAAGTCCGCGTACAGGATATGCCACCGGCGTCAGAGACCAAGCGGCAACGCTGGTTCAAACGCAAGATATTTCGCAATATAGACCCCAAAGAACTGTAAGGTTATCGAACATGACAAACGCCCTAATCCTGGTAGACATTCAAAACGACTATTTCGCTGGTGGCCTCTGGCCTGTTGAGGAAATGGATCAGGTTGCCCAATCTGCTGCCTCCATTCTTGCTAAATCCAGAGAAGCCGCTGACCATATTATCCATATCCGTCATGAGGCATTGTCAGACACCGCGCCATTCTTTCGCCCCGGCACAGCTGGTACAGATATTCACCCCTGCGTGACCCCACTCTCCGATGAAACCGTTATTCTCAAGCACCGCCCTAACAGCTTTCATGAGACCGGCTTGCATAGCCACCTGCAGAGCCACCTGCAGAGCCACGGAATAACCGATCTCACGGTCATTGGCGCAATGAGCCAGATGTGTATCGACGCCACCGTGCGAGCTGCGCGTGACTTCGGATACAATGTGACCGTGATCGCCGGTGCTTGCGGCGCGAAATCAGCTCGATTTGGTGATGTTGAACTTACGGCACCACAAGTTCAAGCCGCATTTATGTCAGGCTTGGCGCAGGCTTATGCGACGGTGATCTAGGTCGCGGCCTGCAATAGGCTGCGGGTGTATTCCGTTTGAGGGTTGTCATACAACGCATCAACATCGCCGTACTCAACCACGTCGCCACGCTTCATCACCATGACGCGGTGGGACATCGCACGCACAACCTTTAGATCATGACTGATGAACAGGTAGGCGAGCCCATACTTGACCTGCAATTCGCGCAGCAGGTCAACGATTTGGACCTGTACCGTCATATCAAGGGCGCTCGTCGGTTCATCAAGAACCAGAAGACGGGGCCGCAATACCATCGCACGCGCAATTGCTATCCGCTGACGCTGCCCACCTGAGAACTCATGCGGATAGCGGTCCATCGTTTCCGGGTCGAGACCCACTTCGATCATCACGTCACGAACCAGTTCGCGCTGATCACGATCAGGGTCAACATTATGGATGGTAAGACCTTCGGCAATAATCTGCATGCATGTCATGCGCGGTGACAGACTGCCAAAAGGGTCTTGGAATACGATCTGCATGTCTTTGCGTAGATGGCGTAGCTCTTTAGTCGACCACTTGCGCACGTCGCTCCCCACAAAGCTGATACCACCCTCAGAAGCGATTAACCGCATCATCGCAAGCGCAAGCGTAGTCTTGCCAGAGCCGCTCTCGCCAACAATCCCGATGGTTTCACCTGCCCGCACGCTTAAGGTCGCGTTGTTCACGGCCTTCACGTGGCCGACCGTACGGCGCAGCAGGCCTTGCTGGATTGGAAACCAGATTTTCAACTGATCAGTCGCGGCAATAACTTCCGCGCCCTCTTGCACAGGCGCAGGTCTACCTGCTGGTTCAGCGCCCAGCAGTTTTTTCGTATAGGGGTGCTGGGGATTGTCAAATATCTCCGCTGTTAAACCTTGCTCTACAATCTCGCCCTGCTGCATCACACAAACACGATCCGCGATGCGACGCACCACCCCCAAGTCATGGGTGATGAACAATAGGCCCATCCCTTCGCTGTCTTTCAGATCTTTCAGCAGATCAAGGATTTGCGCCTGAATGGTCACATCCAGCGCCGTTGTCGGTTCATCCGCAATTAACACGTCAGGCTTATTGGCCAGTGCCATCGCGATCATCACGCGTTGACGTTGCCCGCCAGATAGCTGATGCGGATAAGAGCCAAGGCGGCTTTCGGCGTCATTGATACCCACCTTCACCAGCAGCTCAAGAATACGTTCCTTTAGTGGAGTGCCAGACAGGCCCTGATGCAAGGCAAGCGATTCAGCAAGCTGCTTGTCAATTGTATGAAGTGGGTTCAGCGAGGTCATCGGTTCTTGAAAGATAAAGCTGATGTCATTGCCGCGTACCTTGCGCAAAAGCGCATCATTTGCGCCGATCATCTGCTGACCATCATAGGTCACCGAGCCTTCAACATGCGCGGTTTCACCCAAAAGGCTAACTGTGCTGAGCGCAGAAACAGACTTACCCGATCCACTTTCGCCGACCAGCGCAACGGTTTCGCCGCGCTCTACATGAAATGAAATACCTTTAACCGCAGGCGTCAGTTTTCCATCCTGCCGGAAGGACACGGTTAGATCTTTCACATCCAGAAGCGGAGCCATCAGGAGAACGTCTTTCTAGGATCAAACGCGTCGCGGATCCCTTCAAAAATAAACACAAGCAGCGACAACATGATCGCAAAGGTAAAGAAGGCCGTGAACGCAAGCCATGGTGCCTGCAGGTTTTGCTTGGCTTGCAATGTCAACTCACCCAACGAGGGCGCAGAGGACGGCAAACCAAACCCAAGAAAGTCGAGCACCGCAAGCGAAGAGATGGTGCCCGTGATCAAAAAGGGCAGCATGGTCAGCGTGGCAACCATTGCGTTCGGCAGCATGTGGCGGAACATGATGGTCACATTCCCCACGCCCAATGCGCGCGCTGCACGCACGTATTCCAGATTACGGGCACGCAAGAACTCGGCGCGCACAACCCCGACAAGCGCGGTCCAACTGAACAACACCAGCAAAAAAACCAGCAGCCAGAAACTTCGCCCCAGTATCGCAAACATGATGATGATCACATAAAGCGAGGGTGTGGATGTCCATATTTCGATGACCCGCTGAAAGATTAAATCAACCCAACCACCAAAAAAACCCTGCACAGCACCAGCAGCGATGCCGATGATCGTAGAGAGGCCGGTAACCACCAACGTAAACACAATCGACAACCTGAACCCGTGGATAACACGTGCCAGCACATCACGTTTGGTCCCATCGGTGCCTAGCAGATTCTCTCCATTGGGCGGCAGTGGTGCCGCGCCAGAGCGATCAACAGCAGTGTCATAGCTATAGGGGATAGGTGGCCAGATGGACCATCCCTTTTGGAAGCCCTCAACTCCATCCCCGTAAGCGCCATCATGAATGCCGTCCAGAATACCGTCAGGATCATCAAAACAATCTTCAAGCCCACCAGTCGCAATCAGGCACTTCACCTCTGGATCGCGGTAGGCCGCTTCGGTTTGGAAATCACCTCCAAAAGCCGTCTCGGGGTAGAAATTGAATATCGGCGTGTAATAGTCGCCGCGATAGTTCACGAGGATCGGCTTATCGTTTGCCAAGAACTCAGCGAACAACGACAACGTGAACACCACTGCAAAAATCCACAGCGACCAGTAGGCACGGCGGTTGCGTGTGAAATTGCGCCAGCGGCGCTGGTTGAGTGGGGACAACGCCATCAGCCTTCCCTCTTCTCAAAATCAATGCGTGGATCAACCAGCACATACATCAAGTCAGAGATAATTCCGACAACAAGGCCAATCAGACCAAAGATAAACAGCGTGCCAAACACAATCGGGTAATCGCGCGCAACGGCGGCTTCAAACCCCAAACGCCCAAGACCATCCAGCGAAAAGATTGTCTCAATGATCAGGCTAGAACCAAAGAAAACCCCAATGAAAACGGCAGGGAAACCCGCAATCACAATCAGCATCGCGTTACGGAACACGTGACCGTACAGCACCTTACGTTCGGACAGCCCCTTGGCGCGGGCGGTCATAACGTAGTGTTTCTTGATCTCGTCCAAAAAGCTGTTTTTGGTCAGCAGCGTGAGTGTCGCAAATGCCGAAATGGTCGAAGCCAGCACAGGAAGCGTGATGTGCCAGACGTAATCCTTCACCTTGCCCCACGCGCTTAGCTCTTCAAAGTTGTCAGAGGTCAAGCCCCGCAGCGGAAACAGCTCATGGCAGGTAGGGTTATAGGTTGCGCCGCCGGGCCACATTTCAGCGATACCGGGAATGCGGAAACAGTTTGCAGGCACGAACAGAACCAACAGCAAAATCGCAAACAAAAATCCGGGGATCGCATAGGCGGCAATGATCGCCCCCGAGGTCCACGTGTCAAACCGCGAGCCATCGCGCACTGCCTTTTTAATCCCCAGCGGAATCGATATCATATAGGCAATCAACGTCGACCAAAGGCCCAAGGTAATCGACACAGGCAACTTTTCCTTGATCAAATCAATCACCGAGATCGATCGAAAATAGCTCTCCCCGAAATCAAACATCAGGTAGTTGCCCAGCATCCGAAAGAACCGTTCAACCGGCGGCTTATCAAAGCCGAATTCACGCTCAAGCTCTTCGATGAATTCAGGTGGAAGCCCCCGTGCGCCGACATAGTTGTCGCTACCGCCCAGATCGACAGTATCCGCGTCCGACCCTGAGCCAGCAAAGCCGCCAAACACATCGCCACCGCCTTGGATGCGGGCAATCGCCTGCTCAACCGGACCGCCGGGCACAAATTGAACCAGCGCAAAGTTAACCAGCATGATCCCAAACAACGTCACAGGGATCAACAATAGCCGTCGGAGAATATAGGCGCCCATGATTTACCTCAGCACGCCTGCCGCGCGCAATTTTGCTGCTTTTTCTGCGTCGTACCACCAGAAGTCCAAATAGCCCAGCGCATAGGCGGGTTGGTCTTTAGGGTGATCGTATTGGTCATAGTAGGCGGTCCAGTGAACATCATTATACCAAACCGGAATCATAATAAATTCATGACGCAACGCGCGGTCCAGCGCTTTTACAGCGGCGGCTTCTTCCTCAGACGTTTGTGCCGCCAATGCGCGCTCAATAATAGCGTCGACCATCGGGCTCGCTAGCCCTGCCGGGTTAAACAAGGAATAACTTGAAGCTTCTGAACCAAAGAACTGGTTAAATCCTGTCCCAACACCGAGGATGGCAGGGTACTGATCATAGATCATATCATAGTCACGATCCCGCTCACGCGAGGTGTATTGCGACGCATCTACTTTTTCGAGCACCGCTTCGATTCCGAAGCTTTTCAAATTGGACGTGAAATTCTCAACAACTGCCGACAACGTTGCTGACCCAGACGAATTTAATAGGAACGTCAGCGTCAAAGGCTCACCCGAAGCATTACGGCGTTTACCATCATCCCCGACAGTCCAACCCGCAGCATCCAAAAGCTTGTTCGCAGCGCGTGCATTCTTGCGATCCAGCAACCGCGAAGCACCTGAGGTATGCGGCACACGCACCTCGACGGAGAGCAACTCTGGCGCAACGACATCACCAAGGCCTTGCAAAAAAGCCAGCTCGTCCCCTTCGGGTACGCCCAAAGCCATTCGCGGCGTATCCTGAGAAAATGAGGTCCGTTGTTTGAACAAACCATATTGGAGCGATTCGTTGGTCCATTCAAAATTAAAGGCCAGCGCAACAGCTTCTCGCACACGCTTGTCCTGCAGGACCTCCCGACCCAGATTAAATACAATTCCCGATGGGGTTGGAGGTGAGCCGTCTGCGATTTCTTCTTTTACAATATGACCGGCATCAACCTTGGGGAATTTATAGGCCGTCGCCCATTGCTTAGAATTCCCTTCATTTCGGTAGGTGTATTCACCCGATTTGAACGCTTCAAACGCTGAATTTTCATCACCGAAATACTCAACACGGATTTCATCGAAATTGTTCCGCCCTACGTTGAACGGCAGATCTTTGCCCCAATAATCAGGGTTACGTTTATAGCTGATGCGACGATTCACATCCACATCATCAATCATATAAGCCCCAGAACCGGGGGACGTTTCCAAACGGCTTTCATCCAACCGTGCACCTGTTTCTTCGTACCACTTCTTGGACCATGCAGGCACAAAACCAACCTGATCAATCAACGAACGACGTGAGATGCCTTCGGTAAAGTAGAATTTGACCGTTAGGTCATCGATCACTTCGACCTTGGGAATGCGTTTGCGAACTGCATCAGCATAAGATTTCAGACCCTGATCCAGCAACAAGTTGTGCGAGAAGGCAATATCATGGGCCGTGACCGGATCACCGTTCGAAAATCTCGCCTCGGGGCGCATGTGGAAGATCACCCAATCCTTAGTCTTTGGATATTCAATGCTCTCGCATAACAAACAGTAGTATTCCGCATATACGTCAGCAGGGGCAGCCTCGCCGCCCACCCCCTCACCTAGCAAACTCTCGTACATCACAGTGCTAAGCGCGCCACCACGCCCCTTACGTGAATACGGGTTCATTGAATCAAACGTACCCAATGTGGAAATGGCAATTTCACCGCCTTTAGGAGCATCAGGATTCACATAATCAAAATGTGAAAAATCAGCCGGGTAGGTCAAATCGCCGTAAAACGAATAGCCGTGACTAGTGATGATCTCCCCCTTCTCTTCTGCCCGCAGGTCCGCCCCCCAAACCGCAACTGAAACAGTGACCGCCAAAGCAGTCCAAAACTGCATCATCGGCAATCGGCGTTTTTGAACACGAGCAGTGGTAGTGGGCATCATGAAGGGCTCCTTGGAACTGACGAACGAAATATACAAAAACTAGGCTAAAGGCAGCGCGCCAAGATACAAGTTGCAAGTCTGTGATCTAACGGAATTCTGAACATAAACAGCAAAAAGGCCGCCGATTGGCGACCTTTTCAAGTTTCTCATAGGGTTTGGCAGCGATTAGTCATCAAGGCTGTCGAGATAGGCAATAAGGTTTGCGCGATCTTCGGGCTTTTTCAAACCTGCAAAACCCATTGTTGTACCTGGTGCCCACGCGCTTGGCTTTTCAAGAAACGCGAACAAATTTTCTGGTGTCCAGACAGTGCCGTTCGTCAGAAGTGAACCTGAGTATGCGGCGTAACCTGCCGCCGCATCAATATCACGACCAACAACACCGTAGAGGTACGGGCCAGTTGCATTCGCGCCGTCTTCTACTTTGTGGCAAGCCGTACACTTGCGGAAAACTTTGGCACCCTTGTCAGCAGAAGCAGCGGCAAGCAATTCTGCAAGCGGTACTTCAGGTGCGGCGTCTGCAGGTTCAGCGCCTGCAACTTCGATCACGTATGATGCTTCACCATGAGCTGCGGCGTGATACACTTCTTCGCCGCCCCATTTGGCAAGCAACAGTACTAACCACGCGCCAAGCACGCCAGCAGCAACTTTTGTAAGGGTCATTGTATCCATGGCTCAGTCCATCGCTTTGAATTGTTCTATTGTTTGTTGGGCTATCTATTGCTTTCCCTCGCTGCAAGCAAGATGTACTTACCGCGACCAATCGACCAACTATGCATGTTTTTACAAAGGACCGATGTGATGACCTCGAACAAGCCCCCCCGCATCGCCTTTCAAGGTGCCCTTGGCGCCTATAGCCACGAGGCATGTCTGCAAGCGCGTCCAGACGGCATTCCTGTGCCTTGCACCACGTTTGAGGACGTTTTGGACGCTGTACGCGAAGGGCACGCTGATCTGGCGATGCTTCCAGTCGAAAACACAACCTATGGCCGCGTCGCAGATATCCACCGCCTTTTACCGCAAAGCGGTATGCATATCATCCAAGAAGCTTTTGTACGTGTTCGCATCGCGCTCATGGCACGGCCGGGCACAACACTGGATGAAATCAAACATGTGCGCGCGCATCTGGTGCTACTGCCACAGGCCCGCAGCTATCTTGATGCACATGGAATCACATCCGAACCCTCCGCAGATAGTGCAGGCGCCGCCGAAGATCTCGCCGCAGGTGGCCCAGCACATGAAGGCGTGCTTGCCAGTTCTGTCGCTGCAGATATTCACGGCCTGACCGTATTGGCAGATGGAATCGAAGACCTAGATCACAACACAACCCGCTTTTTACTCATGGCACCAGATGCCGACCACACCCCCCGCGGTGAAAAGATGATGACGACATTTGTCTTTGAAGTTCGCAACATCCCTGCCGCGTTGTACAAGGCCATGGGTGGCTTTGCGACAAACGGCGTGAACATGACAAAGCTGGAAAGCTACATGGTAGGCGGATCGTTCACAGCCACCCAGTTTTACGCCGACATTGAGGGGCATCCTGATGATCCAGCCGTCAGACGTGCACTGGAAGAGTTGGATTACTTCACAAACATGCTTGATATCTTAGGGGTCTATCCAGCACATCCCGGTCGCTGGGAAATCAAAGGGAAATAAATCAGGCGCGTTTGTGTCGTTCTTCCAACGACTTGGCAAACTCGGCGACACGCAGCTTATATTTCTTTGTCAGCGACGTCTTTGCCAGCTTTAAAGATTGAACCAAAAGGCGTGCAGACAGGTTTAATGGCTTGATATCAAATGATATCATTACCCGTGTGCGGTTTTTGGACAATGCAACCAACTCAACGTTCAACAAGGTCATCAACCCTTGTGAACGACATTCAAAGACCATCTCATCGGGCTTATCAAATGAGATCATTTCGATCTCGACCTGACGCCGTTTCCCACGCAGATTAAAAACTGCATTCCACGCCATACCAACACCAGGAACCGATTTTGTATCCGTGCGCTGAACCTCTGAACCACGGCGCATCGCCGCACGTTCAAACGTTTCGAAATCACACAACATCTCAAATACCGCGTCTATCGGGGCCTCGATGTCTTCTTTGGTCGAAAATTTCATGGCTGCCTCATGTTTTATTTGGCCCTTTTAGAGGTTGGACGCAATGTAACCCCACCCAAGAAGCGGTCAACCGCCTGACCTCAGATTAATTAACAAAATGTTAACTTCTGTATCAGTCAAGTGTGTCACTTAACCAACGTTCGATCAAGAAATGTGCAATCGCACCCTTACGAGTCGGCAATATTTCTGGATGGTGTCCACTTGAAATTTCCATCATCTCTTCGCGTGTGATCCACCGCGCATCTTCGATCTCAACAGGATCGATCGTGATGTCCGTGCTGGTCGCGTGTCCCCAGCAACCAAACATCAAAGATGCGGGGAAAGGCCATGGTTGGCTGGCCAGATATCCAACCTCGCCAACTTGCACGCCAGCTTCCTCGAACACTTCACGCCTAACGGCCGCCTCAAGTGTCTCTCCAGGCTCAACAAAGCCCGCCAACAAGGAATACATCCCCTGCGGCCACCCCGGAGAGCGACCGACAAGAACCGAATTTCCATGGGTAATCAGCATAATAACAACGGGATCTGTCCGCGGAAAATGCGATGTCCCACAGGCAGCGCAATTGCGCTGCCAGCCGCCCTGCGCCAGTTGTGTTTTTTCACCACAGCGCGCGCAGAACTGATGGGATTGATGCCAACCAAACACTGCCTTACCCGATGCCGCCAGCTCCGCGTCACGCGGTGATAGCCACGTCATCACGCGCCGTAACTCAGCAAAAACCATCCACTCAGGCAAAGCAGGGTGACGTTGCTCAGATGGATCAAGAAACCCGCCAAGGCTGCTTTCATCAAGGTTGTTTGGTGTCCATGCAGACAAATCGACGGCAAAGATCGGCGCGCCGTCTTCGCGTCCTAGCAGGATCGGCGCCTCAGCCGCATCACGCAATGCTGCATGATCCAGACCCAAACGGATCAATCCAGAAGGCCGTTCAGGTGAGATCAGCGGCTTGCCCCTCCAAAATACAATCGCACGCGCAGCCGGATCGGCAGCAGCATCAGCCAATGCCTGAGGATTTCCACGCAGTTCTCCTGCACGGTCCAGACCCGAACCACCAAACGTCACCTGCTCTGCATTTTTCATCTCTTAGTCCCTAAAATTCGAAGCATTACTCCGACCAAATTCAACCAATGCACAGCGAAATCGCCAAACAGCTCGCGTCTCATATGGTTAGAAATTCGGTACCTGCCCACATTTATAGGCTCTTGCTGCCACAGGACTGGATCAAGGGCCAGTCGGTTTTGCACCATCACGCAATTGTTGCTCGGTTCAATAGTCACTGCACAAAGGCGATTCGCGCAAAGGAGGCCGATAAACGGAACCAGCCAACGCCCCTCCAGAGGTCAAAATAGATTGAGTGTATTCGCAACAATTGCGCCGATACATTACTAACAACGCGCCACGAAAGCTTATCGCATCCTATCAAACTCTCTGGTCTTGCAGCGGAGGAACAGATTGCCTATACCAACCATCGAGAGGTTGGTGCGGGCAGGCGCCTCGCCAACCTGGTCAGAGCCGGAAGGCAGCAGCCACAACGGGTCCCGCTTGGGTCGTTATCAATCTCTCACCTTATGCCCGACATTTATAGCATGCCGCAAACGAAACGCCCTAAAGGCGTGCCGCTGCAAAGGTATCGCACTCACCCACTGCCCCGCTGTCATACCCGCGTCCGAACCAGCGCGCCCGCTGTTCAGATGTGCCATGGGTAAATGTATGCGGTTGCGGTACACGGCCCGCTTGTCGTTGCAGATGGTCGTCACCAATCTTGCGCGCCGCATTAAGCGCTTCTTCCAGATCGCCGCGTTCCATCAACCCTTTGACATTGCGCGCCCAAATCCCAGACAAACAATCCGCCATCAACTCCAAACGGACCGTAAGTGCATTCGCCTCAGTTTCTGAGGCACGCTGCCGCGCCGCGTTCACTTTGGGTAAAATTTCCAGCTGGTTTTGGACATGGTGTGCAACCTCGTGGGCAATCACATAGGCTGCGGCAAAGTCACCGCCTGCCCCCATCTGCTGGTCAAGTGCCTGAAAGAACTGCGTATCCAGATAGGCTTTTTTGTCAGCAGGACAATAGAACGGGCCAGTTGCGCCGCTTGCCCCACCACACGGGCTTTGGGTGACACCACTAAAAATAACGAGTTTCGGCGGGACATATTCGCGGTTCAACTGTTCGCGAAACACGTTAACCCAAACAGCTTCGGTTGTAGTCAATACTTGAGCGCTAAAGTTGGCTGCAGCATCATCCGCTGTGCTGGATGTTGAGCTTTCTTGTTGGCCACCCCCGTCCTGAAGCAGAGGTGAAACATCAATACCCGTGAAATATCCAATCGCGAGCACAGCAAGAATGCCAGCAACGCCCAGACCGCCTTTTGCACCGGCACGCCGAGACCCACCGCTGCCGCCGCGCATTTCAACATTACTACTGCGTTTGATCCCTCTGAGCCGCATGGCCTTCCCCTTTAGTCTTTAGTGTTGCGAGACCTTAACGTAGCTGTCCCGCTCAAGTTCAGTCATCAAAGGAACCGGATTCCTCTATGGCAGGTTAGTTTACCCGCACACTAACCGTTAGAGGGAATAATACCTGCGCAATTGCTCCGTTCGGCATGGTCATCCAACACGCTATGCAAAATATGCAATATTCTGGGTCAACTACTGCGCTAGGAGCCCCATCACCGTTGCCCCCACGCCCGCCAAGCCCTACTTTAACGCCATACCCGAATCCCACCGTCAGGATATTCATGTCAGACGCTACAGCCTACCGCGTACTTGCCCGCAAATACCGCCCCGAGACCTTTGCCGATCTTGTCGGGCAAGAAGCAATGGTGCGCACGCTGAAAAACGCGTTCGAAGCGGACCGCATTGCGCAGGCCTTCATCATGACGGGTATTCGCGGAACGGGCAAAACAACAACTGCTCGTATCATTGCAAAAGGCATGAACTGCATCGGTGCTGACGGCACATCAGGCCCAACAACCGAACCTTGTGGTGAATGCGAACACTGCACTGCAATCATGGAAGGCCGCCATGTTGACGTGATCGAGATGGATGCCGCATCCAACACTGGTGTCGCCAACATCCGCGAAATCATCGATAGCGTGCACTACCGCGCGGCCTCGGCCCGCTACAAAGTATATATCATTGACGAAGTGCACATGCTCTCAACAGGAGCGTTCAACGCCTTGCTCAAGACACTTGAAGAGCCGCCAGAGCATGTGAAATTTATCTTTGCGACCACTGAGATTCGCAAAGTTCCCGTGACAGTCCTGTCTCGCTGTCAGCGCTTTGATCTACGCCGCATCGAACCAGAAGTCATGATCGCGCTATTGCGCAAAATCGCCACTGGTGAAACCGCACAGATCGCAGATGACGCGCTTGCGCTGATCACCCGCGCTGCTGAAGGGTCTGCACGCGATGCCACCTCGCTACTGGATCAGGCCATTAGCCATGGCGCTGGCGAAACAACCGCCTTGCAGGTCCGTGCCATGCTGGGCCTTGCTGATCGCGCGCGTGTGCTGGACCTGCTGGAAATGATCTTGCGCGGTGATGCTGCTGGGGCGCTTACTGAAATTGGATCGCAATACGCCGAAGGCGCAGACCCGATGGCTGTTTTGCGTGATCTGGCCGAGATCACCCACTGGATAAGCGTCGTAAAAATCACACCCGATGCCGCCGAAGATCCAACTATTTCGCCAGAAGAGCGTGACCGTGGCCGTGTCATGGCAGACGCACTCCCGATCCGTGTCCTGACCCGCCTGTGGCAAATGCTACTCAAGGCGTTGGAGGAAGTGGCCAGCGCGCCAAACGCGATGATGGCGGCCGAGATGGCCGTTATCCGACTGACCCACGTTGCCGACCTACCTTCTCCGGATGAGCTGGTGCGCACATTGCAAAACACACCTGCCCCCAGCGCCGGAGCCGCGCCAATGGCTGGCCATGCGCCCGCCCCCAATGGCAGTGGCACTGCACAGGCAATTCAACAACCCCAAACGCGCATGGCCACAAATCCTAACGGTGCAGGACAGGCCGCAGCATTGGCGAGTGAACCCTCAGCAGCACTTGCGCTGTATCCGACGTTTGAGCATGTCCTTGAGCTGATCCGCCACAACCGCGATGTCAAACTGCTGGTAGAAGTAGAAACCTCACTGCAGCTTGCCGCCTACCAGCCGGGGCGGATTGAATTTGTCCCAACAGACAATGCACCGCGCGACTTAGCCCAGCGCCTTGGGGCAAAGCTGCAACTTTGGACAGGCAACCGCTGGGCGGTCACCATCGTAAACTCAGGCGGTGCGCCCACCATCGCCTCGATACGCGATGCAAAAGACAACGCCCTACGCGAAGAGGCCGAAGAACATCCATTGATGCAGGCTGTGATGGCGCAATTTCCACGCGCTAAGATCACCGCAATTCGAACCCCCCAAGATATTGCGGCCGCTGCTGTAGAAGAGGCCCTGCCCGAGGTCGAAGACGAATGGGATCCGTTTGAGGATAGCTAATGCGCTTGATCGCCTTACTTGGATTATCGGTTTCACCTACAGTCATATTCGCTGAGGTTTGCGACAAAGAGCGCCCAAACTGGAACGGAATCCCAGTAACGGCGGCGCAAGAAGTTGCATTCCTCTTTATACAACCCACTCAGATCATTCTGTTGGCCATAACAGTTTTCGTCATCTATCGCAGAGCACGTATCAGCTGTGGCTTATTAGCTTTGGTATGGACCGCATTCATCCCGTCACTACTAACCAGAGATCAGATGACGCAACATGGGAAGGCTTTCAAGAAGGTTGTATTGGGAGCGCAGACTTGTCCATTGGCCTGTCTGCTGCGATATGTATCATAACACTTTACGCCGCGCTGTGCCCGCGTAGAAAACCCACAAAAGGAGACATTTGATGTTCAAAGGATTAGGCGGTCTCGGCGATATGGCCGGAATGATGAAAAAGGCCCAAGAGATGCAGGGCAAGATGGCTGAGATGCAGGAAGAAATGCACAACGTCATGGTCACTGGCGAAGCGGGTGCTGGCCTTGTTAAGGCAACCTGCACTGCCAAAGGTGAACTGAAGGGATTGGATATTGATCCATCGATTTTCAACGGCGACGACAAAGAAGTTGTCGAAGACCTGATCCTTGCCGCCATCAAAGACGCCCAAGGCAAAGCAAGCGAGCGCGCGGCGGAAGAAATGGGCAAGCTTACTGAAGGTATGGGTCTACCTGCCGGCATGAAGCTGCCCTTCTAATTTCGCCACCCATTGAAATTGTCCCCAACCAACAAAATGTCTCGGATGTGACCAAATGAACTCCACCCGAGACATTGATGCTCTGATTGAGCTGATGGCAAAGCTGCCCGGGCTTGGCCCGCGCTCGGCGCGGCGCGCTGTACTGCACCTGATCCGCAAACGCGCGTTATTGTTAACGCCGCTGGCTGACACGATGCAACAAGTCGCCGCGACCGCGCGCGAATGCCTCAATTGCGGGAATGTAGGCACCTCTGATATTTGCGACATTTGCGAAAGCGAAAAACGTGCCAACGGCGAACTATGTGTGGTTGAGGATGTTGCTGACCTATGGGCTATGGAGCGCTCTGGTGTTTTTCACGGACGGTATCACGTGCTTGGCGGGACGCTCTCGGCGTTGGATGCCATTGGCCCCCAAGAACTGCGCATACCACGACTGCTGGACCGCGTGAAAAGCGAGGCCATCAATGAGGTGATCCTTGCGCTGAACGCAACTATCGACGGCCAGACAACCGCCCACTACATCGCTGACCAACTCGAACATCAGGTCAAACTGACGTCTCTGGCCCAAGGTGTTCCTATCGGTGGTGAGCTTGATTATCTTGATGATGGGACGATCACTGCTGCAATGCGCGCGCGCAAACAGTTGTAACGCTCCCAAGGCCCGTCACTCAGCCCCCCCAAAAAAGCAACTCATCACCTTCGGATGGCCCTAACGTGAAATGCAAAAGGGTGCCCGCAAGCAGACACCCTTTCTTAATACAAGATCATAGTTTGTAGATCAGTTTCCCGATCGCCCCTTTGATCTTTTACTTTGCATCTTCGTCTTCATCTTCATTGCCTTCCGGCAAATTAAAGAAGCTCTCAGCATCCGTAAAATCACTGTCTTTGCTGGTGTCTTCATCGTCGTCAACCACATCAGTCGACAATGTAAACGTTTCCAGACCTTCGATAGCGGATGGGGTTTTCGGCTCGATGCCCATCCCCAAGCTTTGCTCGGTGCTTACCAGCTTGCGGCGTTCGTCATCAGACATAACACCACCTTCAGCGGCCTTCTTCGCTGCCGCTTTTTGCACCATCGCGTCCAACTCGGACTGTTTACATAAGCCCAACGCAACCGGATCGATCGGCTGAATGTTTGAGATGTTCCAGTGCGTGCGCTCGCGGATGGCCTGAATGGTAGGCTTAGTTGTGCCAACCAGCTTGCTCACTTGGGCGTCGGACAATTCCGGGTGGAACTTGACCAACCACAGGATTGACGCAGGACGATCCTGACGTTTGGACAGCGGCGTATAACGCGGGCCACGGCGTTTTTCTTCGCCTTGGGCAGCTGCAAGGAACTTAAGTGCCAGCTTGTGCATCGGGTTGGCTTGCGCCTTGTCGATCTCTTCTTGTGTCAGCTGGTTGTTAGTGACGGGGTCAAACCCTTTAACGCCAGTCGCCACATCGCCATCTGCAATGCCCTGCACTTCCAGCTCGTGCATACCAACGAAATCCGCGATCTGCTTGAAGGTTATTGTTGTGTTATCCACCAACCAAACGGCGGTGGCTTTTGCCATAATCGGTTTGCCCATGTGTCTCTCCTTTAAACGCACCTTCCCCGTCGCCTGAAAGAGGCTGTCCCGGAGGTCCGGAACCGTTTCCAATTTGGGGGAACTTGTGGCTTATATAGATAAAGACCGTCCATAAGGAAAGACCCCTGATGCGCCGCATTTTTCTGATCTTGCTGCTATCCCTTACTTCTGCGCCTGTTTTCGCCAAGGGCGAGCGCGCAGGGGAGTTCGACTATTACGTTTTAGCCTTAAGTTGGTCTGCCAACTGGTGCGCGATTGAGGGTGACGCAAAGAACTCCCCTCAATGTGATACATCAGAAGATCATGGATGGATCATGCATGGCCTTTGGCCACAGTTCCATCGTGGATATCCTTCCTATTGCCATACTGCCAAACGCCCACCGTCACGCGGCATGACAAATGACATGGCAGATATTATGGGCACAGGTGGCCTTGCGTGGCATCAGTGGAAAAAGCATGGAACCTGCACCGACTTAAGCGCGTCCGACTATTTCACCCTATCGCGACAGGCCTACGAAAGCATCACGCGGCCGCTGGTTTTCCGCAAGCTAGACCGCGCGGTGAAACTTCCCGCTTCTGTTGTGGAGGAGGCGTTTGTGAAAGATAACCCTCTGTTGTCGCGTGATGAAATCACCATCACCTGCCGTCAGGGATATATCCAAGAAGCGCGGATTTGTCTGTCTCGCGATCTTACGCCAGTGCCCTGCGGCCGCGATGTGATCAAGGATTGCACGCTAAAAGACGCACTATTTACGCCCCTTCGCTAAAAGGGCCGGATTGCCTTGGGCCAACAAACGAGCGGCCCAAGGTATTGAAAAATTAGCCGCCAACTTTGAGAACAATTTTCCCGATGTGTCCGCTGCTTTCCATCCGCTTATGCGCACCAGCGGCATCCTCGAACACAAATTCACTATCCATCACTGGTGCAACGCGGCCTGACGCCAACAGTGGCCAGACGGCTTCGCACAATTCCGTTGCAATGCGCGCCTTGGCCAAGTCCGACTGCGGGCGCAAAGTAGACCCTGTCATCGTCAGACGGCGCATCATCAATGGCGCAAAATTTATCTCGGCCTTCGGTCCGCCCAAGAACGCGATCTGAATCAAACGGCCATCAAAATCCAACGCCTTGAGGTTGCGCGCGATGTAATCACCGCCAACCATATCAAGGATCAGATCAGCACCACCTTCGGCTTGCATAACCTCAACAAAGTCCTCTTCGCGGTAGTTGATCGCCCGCTCAGCGCCAAGTTTAACACAGGCCTCACATTTTTCCGCACTACCTGCCGTCACGAAGACCCGAGCGCCAAAAGCATTTGCCAGCTGGATAGCCGTTGTGCCGATTCCAGAAGAGCCACCGTGGATTAGAATCCGCTCACCCGCTTTCAGTCCGCCGCGCATAAACACATTGGACCACACCGTGAAAAAGGTCTCGGGTAGGCATGCCGCCTCTTTGAGGCTCAATCCCTTGGGGACAGGCAAACAATGTGCTGCTGGTGTCGCCACATATTCCGCGTAACCGCCACCCGGCAATAGTGCGCACACTTCATCACCCAATGCGAAACCTGACACGCCTTCACCTATCGCGCTCACCACGCCTGATGCTTCTAGGCCAGGCAAATCACTGGCTGTTGGCGGCGGGGCGTATGCGCCTGCACGTTGCAATGCGTCAGGGCGATTCACCCCTGCCCAAGCAACTTTAATCACCACTTGGCCGTGCCCGGGCTGGGGCACAGGGCGCTGCGTCAGTTGCAGCACTTCGGGACCACCCGGTTTGGTGATCTCTACTGCGCGCATCATCTCGGCTGCGTTCTCGGACATGGGTTGCTCCTTTAGAATAAATCAATCAGACGCAGCATAAGCCGCGCAAATGTGGAGTACACCCCCATACGCAGCCCTGTAGCCAGCGCCGCGCGGCTTTGTTATGGCAGGACGCAACGGCACATTAAGGACAGCAACATGCCCCTGCCCCAATTCCTGTGGCATTCAGATGCCCACGTCTATGCTGGCGCAGAAAAAGTCGTTCCTCAAACGGGGATCGTATCGCGCCACATTCCAGCAAAGCCCGTAGTGACCGCTCTGTCATCGTTAGGTCGCGCATTGAACAATGGAACACCATTTTGCATCAGTGACCACGACCACCCATGCCTTGAAGCGTTAGATGCCGCACAATTTGCCACACTCACAGGCGGTACATCCGGCACGCCAAAGATCATCGCCCGCAGTCAGGCCTCATGGATTCGCAGCTTTGATGCGAACGCAGCCCAATTTCAGTATTCAACGGACGACAGCATCGCAGTGCTTGGCGCACTAAGCCATTCCTTGGCCCTATACGGCGTTCTCGAAGCGCTCCATTTGGGCTTGAATTCCCATGTTCTGTCGCCACTCTCGCCCGCCGGACAGGTTGCACAAATGCGCCTGCACGGCTGCACCGTTTTGTATGCCACACCTAGCCAACTAAGGCTGCTTAGGCCTGATGCCTCACTTTGTGATTTACGCCTTATCCTTTGTGGCGGTGGACCACTGAATGCGGCAACCCGCGAACACATCACTTCGTTTTGCCCAAACGCCGCCTTGCACGTATTTTACGGAGCAGCCGAGACCAGCTTTGTCACCCTCAGCGATACAACAACGCCCGCCGCCTCTGTCGGCAAACCGTATCCCGATGTTCAAATAGAAATACGCGAATCTGACGAGACCGGTCACGGCACCATCTGGGTCAACAGCCCCTATCTCTTTGACGGATACCTGCAGGGCGACGGCAAACACACCTCATGTGACGGCGCATGGATCACCGTGGGCGAGCAAGGGATGCAGGATGAACAGGGCAACCTGTTTTTGCGCGGGCGCGCTGGACGCTCAGTAAATATTGCTGATCAAACCATACACCTCGATCAGCTTGAGGCTGAAGTAAACGCAGCCCCTCACATCCCACCCTGCGTCTTACTGGTGCGCCCTGACCAGATGAGGGGGCACCAAATAATTGCGGTGGTAGAGGGACCTATCAACCCCTCAATCCGCAATGCGTTTCTGGATCATTGCAAAGCAAAAAAGCTACACATTCCCCGTGATGTTGTCTTTCTTGATCCCCTACCCCAGCTCCCCTCCGGCAAACCCGACATGCGCCACATCGCTGAGCTGACAGGGGCCACCCTATGACCGCGCACATCATCGCAGCCTGCCGCAGTGCCGTGGTGCCGCGCGGAGGCGCGTTCAACACCCTATCTATTGATGCGCTTGGCGCACCTGTTTTGCACGCTGTGTTAGCCCAGGCGGGCGTTGAGCCTGACCAAGTGGATGAAGTCATCGTTTCCAACGCCATTGGCGGCGGCGGCAATCCTGCGCGGCTGGTCTCCCTTGCTGCTGGTCTTCCAGAGAGAATCGCAGGGCTAAGCATTGATCGCCAATGCGCTGGTGGCCTAGATGCCCTACTGCTTGCCAAAGCGTTGATAGAAAGTGGTGCCGCGGATATTGTGGTTGCTGGTGGTGTCGAGAGCTATTCCCGCAGGCCACAGCGGTTTCGGACGTTTGCAAATGGCAACGATCCGGAAGCCTATGATCGCCCCTCCTTCACTCCATGGCCAGACCGCGATCCAGACATGCCTGTCGCCGCATACACCCTAAGTACATCTTTGGGCATCAGCAGAGACGCACAAGACGCGTGGGCTGTCGACAGCCACAGGAAGGCCCTGAACTACGCACCAAGCATTGCAGAGATGATTATTATTAAGGGCCAATCCCGCGATCCGTTTAACCGCAGGATGACACCAGCCTTAGCCTCACGCGCCAAACAGGTGAACGGCACAATCACAGCTGCCAATATGGCTGTAGCAGCGGACGGTGCTGCCTTCAGCGTGGTTGCATCGGAAAAGATGTTGCGCAAACTGGGTTGTGACGGCATCGCAATATTGGGAGGGGCTACAAAAGGCGACATCCCAGAACTGCCGGGAATCGCGCCGATCAACGCAATCAATGCGGCGCTAACTAACACTGGCCTGCGTACAAATGACATCAAGTGCGCCGAAGTAATGGAGGCCTTTGCCGCCCAAGCCATCGCTTGTGTACAAGGCGCAAACCTAGATCCCGCATGTGTCAATCTGGGTGGTGGCGCATTAGCCCGTGGTCACCCAATCGGTGCATCTGGTACAATCAATGCTGTTCGACTATTTCACGAACTGCGCACTCAGGGCGGCAAAGGCCTTGCCGCGATTGCCGCTGCGGGCGGCATCGCGACAGCCGTGATTTTAAGCGCGTGACGGAACGCTGTTTGGGCGGGCACGGTAAAGCGCGGCTGTAATCAGCGCAGCCAGAACCGCCTTGATCAAATCGCCCGGAATAAATGCGGTTACCAGCAGGGCCGCATCACCGACTGTTTTGCCCAATACAATGGCCAAGCCAGCAATTCCAAACACATAAAGCACTAAAACTCCGCCAACGATTGCAGCAATACCAGCCGCCACAGCGGTATTCAGATTACTCAGACGCTCCATCACAAATCCGGTCACAAATGCCGCGATGGGAAAGCCGATCAAAAACCCAGCTGTAGGTGATGTAAACAACCCCAACCCACCACGGCCGCCGGACAACAACGGCAAGCCAACGGCGACCAGACCAACGAACAAAAGCACAGCGAGAAAACCCCGACGTGCCCCCAAAACAGTGCCACACAACATAACGCCAAGACTTTGCGCCGTGATCGGCACGCCAAAGGCCAAAGTGAGTTGTGGGATCAAACCAAGTGCCGCAATCAATGCCGCGAACAAGGCCACCTGCGTAACAGTACGTTCCATTATGTCTTCTCTTTTTCCAGTTCAAAACCACCGCGCGCGCGCAGCGCTTCAGCCACATGATCGGCATCATCTAACGCCAGCACCATGAATGGCACAATTACTCTCCAGCCCGCACGACGCCGCGCACGCGCACGCCATGCCAACGTCAACGCAGCGCCCTTTTGGGCTAGAACGGGGGTAAAGCGGATCACCATCGCAGTTGCAAGCTCAACCGCCCGCAAATTGAGACCTAGCCGTGAAAAGGGCGTCAGCAAGCGCCGGATCACACTCATCATCGCCTCAAGTGTTGTTGTCATCGTGACGAGGTTCGCCAAGGCAACTGCGGTCAACATCCGCAATATGATTACCGCTCCTAGCTGTGGTGCACCCGTCAATAAGTGCCACACCAAAACCAGTACAACAAAAGGCCAGAGCGGCCGCATACGCCGCAACCCGTGCTCCCAAAACACCCGCCCGGGAAGTGCATAAAGCAAAAGAACTATCCCGGCGGCGAATGCCTGAAACCAAAGGTTAGGAGCTGCAAACAGGCCAACAGATGTAACGCATAACGCCAACAGTTTGATCCCAGCGGGCCAGCCATGCGCGCGGGTTTTAACCGGTGAGGTCAGTGAGATCATCACGTTCTCCCAGTCGCTGCATGGCATTCTCAAACGCCTTTGCAACCTGCGCCGCAGGTCCTTGCATTTCAACCGCGCCCACCTCGATCCATGCCGCGTGATCGTATTCGGTGATCATACGCGGATCATGGGTGATGTGCACCAATGCCGCATCGGTCCCTTCCAACACTCGCGTCAAATGCATGGCCGTTGGAATATCAAGGCCGGCAAACGGTTCATCCAGAATGATCACTTTTGGGGCCATCGCAAGGATCGCCATCAGGCAAACAAGCTGACGTTGCCCCTGAGAAAGTTGATAGATTGCAGCGTCGTGCCACTCCCCTTTGCCAAACCGCTCAAGCGTTTTGCGAACCCGATTACCAACTTCCTGCTTACCAAGACCCATCTGGGTGAGGCCAAAGGCAAGCTCTTCCCCGACGGTTGGAAAAATGATCTGGTGATCTGGATTTTGAAACAATATCCCCACAGCGCCCAACGCACCGCGCCGGTCATGCGCGACATCAACACCATTCACCCGCACTGCCCCCCCGTCGATCGCTTGCAAACCAGCAATAACACGCGCGAGCGTGCTCTTTCCCGAACCATTACGGCCTAATATCGCCAAACGGCGTGCATCAGAAGAAAGGGATATTCCACGAAGTATGTCTTTTCCATCAATCGTAAAATTGACGGCGTCCAGTTCTATCAACTTAGCAGTAGAGGGCATTCTGCAGACCTAGCAGCTGGAAAATTACAGCCGACCTAACAGCCAGACCTCTCCGCGAACAGCCCAAACCTTAAAAGCGGTTCCATCTACCCGGCAATCCCGACTGCGGAGCACGCTGTGGCGCTTTTACGTGGCCCATCAGCCACGTTGGCCCCGCCAAAATTTTGCTGAAAACCGGACTTGCGTTCACCTGTGCCTTTAACTTTTCGATCTGCATAACATTTTCAATCCGGCGATCCAAAAATGCCCAGGTGTCCGCATGGTCTTCGCTGTCGTCCCCCAACCAATAGAGAACAGTTGCCGAATAAACCCCGCTGAGTGTCGCTCGTTTTGTGTACCAATTCACATCCTCTGATGTGTCCCCCAGCGTATTCCAAATTGCATCTGCCGTGCCCCAAATCGCCTTTGCGCCATCTGCCGCATACATCGGCAAAGAAAACAGAGTCGTTCCGCGACGAACAATTTCCTTGTCCTCAACAGCCTCCATGCGGAACCGAACTGCAGCCGCAACGCGATCCCGAAACTTCATCTCTTCCAAATCAGCCTGCGCCAGTGATGCCAACATCATTTCATCACCACGTTCGTGGTACAAAATGGCCAGATCAACCGCACCACGCGGACAAACACTATTGGCAATCGTAGGTTCTACACCCGAATCGGCAATCGCCGCCTCAAAGGTTATCGGCGACCAACCATCGAATGGAACATGATCCAATGCAGCCTGAAGCAACAGGTCTTTTGGGCCAGTCCGGGTTGAAGTTTGGGAATGGGGCATTGCGGTTCTCCTGCTGGGTCGGAACACTAGACAATATAGCACAGCTTTGCTATAGCGCCAGTTCCTGCAAATCCTTGCAACTTCAAACTAGAAAGGTGGTGAAAACCACATGCAGGTTAGTGTTCGTGATAATAACGTCGATCAAGCGCTGCGCGCCCTGAAGAAAAAACTTCAGCGCGAGGGTGTGTTTCGTGAAATGAAGCTCAAGCAACATTTCGAGAAACCTTCCGAGAAGAAAGCACGCGAGAAAGCCGAAGCGATCCGCCGTTCCAGGAAACTGGCACGTAAGAAGCTACAGCGCGAAGGTATGATGTAAATCATCCCCTCTATGCTTTAAGTAATTAATTACCCCGCAACCCTCGTGGTTGCGGGGTTTTTCTTGTCTAACAAAATCGTAGACACTATTACCCCACCCACATCTCTGGTCGATTAATAGAAAACTGTCGACAAGAGGCTCTGCATAATTCAGTTATGTTTACCCGTTTTCAGCAAAATTCCGTCACTTCAAATCAACGGCACCCTTCGTGGAAATTTGGGACGGTGCCTTAAAGCGGTGCGCGCTTTTGATGGCCTGCATCTTACCAAGGTGAGAGAATGCCAAGCGGAACATATACCTTTACGATGTATACGATCTCCGGAAGTGGGAACAGTTCGTTCACTGTCACGGGTTCATTTACCGTCACTGTTTTTGATTCTGATGACAATTTCGGCGTCGGTGACGACCAACTCTCAAACAACTCCACAACAGAAACCGGTGCGGCACCCGTCATTCAATCGTTGGGCCCCGGCGCGCCCTCTGGATGGACCGTTGGAGATACATTCTATTTTGGCGGCTCGCGCGGAATTGAAGCTGGCTCAGCGACCGACGATTTCCTGATCCCCAAAGTCGGCGGTGGGTGGCAGACATCGACCGCACTGTACAGCCTGCCGGATGCCTCTGTTCCTCTTGTCGTCGGCCAATCCTATACGCGGGAAGGCGCTGCAGGAAATGTAGACGCCGAAGTTGTGCCCTGCTTTACAAGCGGCACAATGATCAAAACCAAAACAGGCGAGGTTGCGATTGAACATCTCGGTGTTGGCGATCTCGTACTCACCCTGGATTGCGGGTTTCAACCTGTCCGGTGGGTTGGATCTAAAACACTAAGTGTGACAGATAAAAATGCCCCTATCACTTTTGATGAAGGCGTTATCCGCAATGATGCCAAACTATCAGTTTCGCCAAACCACAGGATGCTCATTAGATCGGTAGATTCCGAACTGTTATTTGGCGAATCCGAAACATTAGTAGCAGCCAAGCACCTAACGATGGTGAAAGGGGTGCGTCGTGAACACCCCAAAGAAGTGACATATATCCACATCCTTTTCGACCAACACCAAATTGTCTACGCAAATGGCGCGTTGAGCGAAAGTTTCCACCCCGGTATTGAAGCGCTGAATGCATTGGATCTAGAAACTAGAAACGAAGTTTTGGAATTTTTCCCTGAGCTTGCAGAAAAATCTCATTCTCCACGGGCAACTGTTCGGATGTGCCTCAAGCCGTATGAGATAAGAGCTTTGCAAAACGCTGCTGCATCAAGTTTGCTATAGGGACGTCTGGGCTGCCTAGAGAGGTAGTGCTGTTGTCTTGAACACTGTTCTCAGCGCGAAGCTAGATTGCATTTGCCCGACGCCCGGCAGGCGGGCCAAATACTGACGATGAATGCGGGCAAAATCCTCTGTATCTTCAGCGACCACCTTCAGCAAATAATCGGCAGAACCCGCCATCAGATGGCATTCCAAAACGTCGGGAATACGAGCAACTGATTTTTCAAACGCTTCCAAAACTTCGTCAGCCTGCCCTTGTAATGTAATTTCTACAAAGACCGTCGTCGGAACACCGATCTTGCGATCATCCAACAAGGCGACATAGTCACGAATATACCCATCCGCTTCAAGCCGCTGCACTCTACGATGACAAGCAGAGGGGGATAGGTTAACCTTCTCGGAAAGATCCGCATTCGACATTCTTCCGCGCTTTTGCAACGCGACAAGTAACTTTCGATCAATAGCGTCCAACATAGATGCAATACCTTTGCGAATTTTTATCAGTATACGCAAAACTATTCTAAATAGCTACAGTTTGACGACTGATAATCGTCTAAAAATGCATCCAAACAGGCGCATTCTTCTTTTCATAAATGGAGGAGGAGACAAGATATGAAAATCGGTTGCCCAAAAGAAATCAAACCCCAAGAATTCCGCGTTGGTATGACGCCAAACGCTGCCTTTGAAGCCGTCAAACACGGGCACGAAGTCATTATCGAGACGAATGCTGGTGCCGGATCCGGATTTGATGATGCTGCTTATGTCGCAGCGGGGGCTACAATCATTGGATCTGCTGCAGAAGTTTTCGCTGCGGCTGATATGATCGTAAAAGTCAAAGAGCCACAAGCTGGCGAACGCAAGATGCTGCGCGAAGGCCAGATCTTGTTTACATACCTGCACCTCGCACCAGACCCAGAACAAACCAAGGACCTGATCGCCTCAGGAGCAACGTGTATTGCCTATGAAACGGTGACAGACAGTTCGGGTGGCCTGCCCTTGCTTGCCCCCATGTCCGAAGTAGCTGGACGTCTTGCGCCACAAGTAGGCGCATGGACACTTCAAAAAGCCAACGGCGGACGCGGCGTTTTGATGGGCGGCGTACCGGGCGTAGGGCCTGCCAAGGTTGTTGTCATTGGCGGCGGCGTTGTTGGCACACACGCGGCACGCATTGCATCTGGTATGGGTGCGGATGTCACCGTGCTTGATCGCTCATTGCCACGTATGCGGTATCTGGATGACGTGTTCGGTCGTGACTTCAAGACCAGCTTTGCCTCTGCTGGCAATACAATCGAACTGGCTCGCGAAGCCGATATGATCATTGGTGCGGTTCTAATTCCCGGAGCCGCGGCACCAAAACTGATCAGTCGCGCACAACTGAGCGAACTCAAACCCGGCGCAGCGCTTGTTGATGTTGCTATTGACCAAGGCGGCTGTTTTGAAACCTCACATGCGACCACACACCAAGACCCCGTTTATGAGGTCGATGGCATCATGCACTACTGTGTCGCCAACATGCCCGGCGCAGTAGCGCGCACAGCAACCATAGCACTTGGAAATGCAACCATGCCCTTCATGTTGGCTCTTGCCGACAAAGGCTGGAAACAAGCCTGCGCTGATGACGAACACCTGCTTGCAGGCTTGAACGTACATGCAGGTCAGCTCACCTACTTTGCAGTTGGGAAGGCCCTTGGCATTGATGTTCTTTCCCCTCAGCTCGCGCTGAAATCATAAACGAAAAAGGCCCGCCAACCTGGCGGGCCTTCCACATCCAAAACTGGATTATTACTTCTTAAGCGCAGCCAAGATATCAGCCAAAAGCTCTTCTTGTGTTGGGCCCGCTGGTGCCGCCGGTGCGGCTGGCTCTTCAGCTTTTTTCATTTTGTTCACGGTGCGAACAAGCATGAACACAACAAACGCAACGATCAGGAAGTTGATGATCGCCATGATGAAGGTACCGTAGGTGAATACTGCATCGCCAACGGAGGCAGAAAGGCCACCAAAATCAACACCGCCCATGAAGAGGCCGATCAGTGGGTTGATGATGTCGGCAACCAAGCTACCAACGATTGCGGTAAACGCCGCACCGATGATGATACCAACGGCCATGTCCATGACGTTGCCTTTGGCGATAAAGTCTTTGAATTCATTTAGCATATTTTTGTCCCTTTTGTTTTCCGGTGTGCGGATTTTCCCACCCACTATACCGTTGCCCAACTTTTAACACATGTAAGCTTTTTGAGCAGCTTGTATTTAAGGGGAAAATGGACAGTCCTAACCCCAATACTTGAAACGCCAGAGAGCACCCAAGGGATCAAATATTCAGCTCGTGCCATTGGCTCTCAAAGCAACAGACAAACGCCGTTTCGCCCTCAAACTACAAGAAACACCGCATCCCTTGTGAAGAAGACCTAAGCGTTTAGCACCCCATCAAGGTAATTTGGACGTTAGAACATACCGCAGGATATCAACGACCTGCTTGGGCTCAGATGCCACTGCAAGCGCAGCAGCGTCTACTTCTTTTAACGCGTGTGCATGATCAGGTCCGTGCAGAATAATCAGCGACTTACCCAATGCGGCCGCATAACCCGCATCAAAGGCTGCATTCCATTGCTTGTACTGATCACCAAAGCGCACAACGACGACATCCGCTTCTGATATACCTTTACGGGTACGGATCGCATTGATCTGCGCGCCCTTACGGTCGTGCCAGGATTTGTCTGCTTCTGGGCCTAGAATCTCGACACCACAATCATCGCTAGCCCCGTGATCCGTTACGGGGGCCGTAAACTCAATATCCAGCCCCCGCGCACCTTCGCTAATCTGCTCACGCCAGTCAGTATGGATTTCACCAGACAGATAAACTTTCAGCATCTTTTACGTCTCCATCAAATTCAAACCGTGGCTCATGTTCAACCGCGCAACACGCCACCGGTTGCTTTAGCCACCTTCTCGATCACTTTGGCACTCACGGCTTCGATATCCGCATCCTTGAGCGTCTGTTCACGCGGCTGCAAACGTACCGTCAGCGCAAGGGACTTCTTGCCCTCACCAAGACTGCCGCCAATGAACTCGTCAAACACGCGCACGTCTTCGATCAATGCCTTATCCGCACCCATCGCTGCATTGACCAATGTCAGCGCCTCAACATCCGCATCCACAACAAATGCAAAATCACGCGTAACGGCTTGTAAATCACTCGTCTTGAGAGCAGGACGTGTCGCGCCAGCTTTGCGTTTTAGCGGCACTTCATCGGGCCATAGAGTAAACGCCATCGCAGGGCCCTTTACGTCCATCGCTGCAAGCACTTTGGGATGTACTTCGCCAAAGATACCTAACACCTTTTTGGGACCAAGACAGATCTTGCCATGACGGCCCGGATGCCACCAATCAGCTGCGCCGCGTAGAATTTGCACTTTTGCTGGCGCGCCGATAGCGGCCAAAATAGCTTCCGCGTCCGCTTTGACATCAAACACATCAACATCACGCGCAGCACCCAACACGTCTTTTGGACCAGTGCGACCAACCAGCAGACCAGAGACCAGCATATGCTGCTCACCCGGCTCACCGCCATGAAACGCAGGGCCAACTTCAAACAGTGCCATATCCGCAAAGCCGCGTGCTTGGTTGCGCGCAGCGGCCTGCAACAAACCCGGCAGCAATGCAGGACGCATGTGACTCATGTCGTTGCTGATGGGGTTTTCCAGACGCGTGGCATCCGTACCTCCGCCAAACAGCGCAGCAGAGGGTTGATCAATAAAACTGTAGGTCACACATTCGTTGTACCCCAATGCAGCGGCGGTACGCCGTGCGGCCACTTCGCGTCGTTGCACAGGTGACATGATCGGGCGCGGCACTCCTGCCGTCAGGCGCGGTAGCGGACGGCCTTCCAATTTGGTCAGGGACGCGATGCGTGCCACTTCTTCAACCAGATCAGCCTCGCCTTGCACGTCTGGACGCCAGCTTGGCACATGGGCCATATCGCCCTCCAAACGGAAGCCAAGGGCAGTCAACGTCTGGCGCTGCTCAGATTCTGGGATATCCATACCAACCAGCGAAATCACGCGCTTTGCATTCAGGCGGTAGGCGCGCGAAGTATCGGGCACCTTACCAGCCACAATAACCTCAGAGGCCTCACCACCCGCGTGATCAAGGATCATCCGCGTTGCGTGTTCGATACCGTAGGGTGTCCACTCTGGGTCAATGCCACGCTCAAAACGATAGCGCGCATCGGAATTCACCTTAAGCGCGCGACCGGTATATGCGGTACGCACCCGATCGAAATAGGCGGCCTCTAGGAACACATTTACGGTTTCTTCGGTCACACCAGATTGCAAACCACCCATCACGCCGCCAATGCTCTCGACGCCATTCGCGTCAGAGATCAACGTCATACCTTCGGTGAAGGTGTATTCTTTTTCATCCAAAGCAACCAAGGTTTCGCCACCTTTGGCACGGTGAACCCGCAGTGTATTTCCTGCTATCTTATCCGCATCAAATACATGCAAAGGGCGGTTACGGTCGTAGGTGAAGAAGTTTGTCACATCGACCAAAAAGCTAATCGGACGCAGACCAATCGCGCGCAACGCGTCCTGAAGCCACACAGGCGACGGGCCATTTTTTACGCCGCGAATAAGACGGCCATAAAACACCGGACACTGCTCCAGCGTATCCTCATCGATACTCACGCTAACAGGGCACGGGAACGCACCCTCAACAGCGGCAACCTCGCGCTTAATGAGTTTACCCAAACCGCGCGCAGCCAGATCACGAGCAATGCCGCGCACGCCCAGCGCATCAGGGCGGTTGGGCGTAATTGCAATTTCAATCACCGGATCAACCTTGGCAGGATCATTTTCTGCCAACCAATCGACAAAGCTATCGCCAACATTCCCTGACGCCAACTCAATGATGCCGTCATGCTCGTCCGACAGCTCAAGCTCCTTTTCGGAGGCCATCATGCCAAAGCTCTCGATGCCGCGAATTTTGCCCACACCGATGGTGGTATCGATGCCCGGCACATAAACACCCGGCTTGGCGATCACGACGGTGATGCCCTCACGTGCGTTTGGCGCGCCACAAATGATCTGCTGCATGCCCTCGTCCGTCTCAACCTGACACACCCGCAAGCGATCCGCATCGGGATGCTTTTCGGCGGACTTCACAAAACCCAAGGTAAAACCGCGCAGCTTGGCACCACGGTCTTCGACGCCCTCCACTTCCAGACCCAAATCGGTCAGGGCATAGGTGATTTCATCAACCGAAGCCGTGGTGTCGAGGTGCTCTTTGAGCCAAGAGAGAGTGAATTTCATCGAGTGCGTCCTTACGGGCCTATTTGCCGTTTGGGTAACGCCTTATGGCGCGCTTTTCAACGCCATTCACGGATATCGCGGCGTCTGACCTGCCAACTCGTCCAACTGCCAGCCAATCCAGCCATGCGGGATAAAGTGACCGCCGGTGTGTACATCCAATGTGACGGTATGATCATCGGCGCAATCGCCCCATTGCGTACGCTGAAACCCAAGGAACGGCCTGATCTTGTAGCTGCCTTCCGGCGTGCCCGCGCCACAATCAAATGCATTGCGCCACAGCGCGACAGGGTAGGTTTCATCACCCCTTGCCCCCATTGGAAAATCCATCACCGTATCGTCCAACCCATGCACATGACGCACCTCGCGCGGCATGGTGGCGCAATCGGTATCTTGCGGCAGCGACCCACTGATCGCCAATAGGGCAGCAACATCCGTTCCATTGTCACAGGCATAACGCCACGCCATGGCCGACCCAAAAGAATAGCCGGAGATATAAATGCGCGAACGGTCAATCGGGTACCGCTTGGCCGCGTCTTCAATCACGGCAGCGGCGAAATCAACATCCGCACTGCCCGCGCGCCAAAAATCCCACGTGCGCCCAAGGCCGTTGGGTGCCAGCAGCAAAACCCCACGGCTGCGCGTATGGGTTGCGATGCGGTCATGCCGCACAATCAAATCACCCTGCCGCCCCCAGCCATGAAAATGCAGCAAAACGGGCATGGGTGTTTCACCATCCCACCCGTCAGGTGCGCGGACGTGATACGAGCGGTCACCCAATGCGCAGGCAACCTCCCCTTCACAGGCAGATTTCCACGGCCCCATGGCGGGGAGGAGCGTTAAGGCGATAAGTATAAGGAGGAGTTTTTTCATCAGATGCAACGTAACGGCAGTATCGGTGCTGTCACCTCACATTACCGTAAGCAATAGACAAGAAAGATCAGCTTAGTAATATTGAGCCTTAAATCTAGAATGCTCTGCCTCATGGAGACAAACATCTAAATATATACTGAATCAAAGATAGGATTGGTATTGCAGTCAGGGAGCTCAGCCCCAGAACGAAAGAACGGCTGCCCCATTTATGTCGTCCTTCCATGCCCCCTAAAAAGGACAACAGATAACCTTCCCATTCTATTTGGGTTCGGGTTTCAATTTTTCTATCCTCTACTACAGGCACTTGCGCCATAGATGATGCATAAAGTGCGATAGCCAACGAAAAGAGGCACACCGCCAAAATCAAAAGCACTTCAGTTAAGCTTTCGGGCCGTAAATTTAACCTTGTTGAAGATAGCGGCTCTGATAGGTGGCTTGCGCCAACATCTGGGAGCTTTTTCAATAGCGTCAAAACGCCTACTCCACCTACAATGGCGGACAGCAAACCAACACTGCGTTTTGACCGTTCTTGCAAACCGTTGATCAACTTCAACATGCGTTGAGTTCGATTAATACAAATTATTGCTTTGGCTTCTCCACAAACGAGACATTCTTTTTGAAAACCATCTCGCTCGTCGCAAAAGCCGCCATGTTCCGCACAAAAATACCGCCCGCTACTAACATCTACGTAGTGAAACTTCTTTTCTGCGTTCACCTGCTCAAGCCACCGTGCAAGTTCGGCTGATCCAAGCTCGCGAACCCATAGTGACGCAACCAGCGCAGATCGCTATCAAAGAACGCACGCAAATCGGGAATGCCGTATTTCAGCATCGCGATGCGGTCGATGCCCATGCCAAAGGCAAAACCTTGCCAGATGTCCGGATCGATCCCGCCAGCGGCCAGCACTTTGGGATGCACCATGCCGGAGCCAAGAACTTCCATCCAGCCGTCACCCTCGCCAATACGCAGCTGGCCGTCGACCCATGAACACTGGATGTCGACTTCGGCGGATGGCTCGGTGAAGGGGAAGTGGGACGCGCGAAAGCGGGTCTTGATGCCGTCGATTTCAAAGAACGCCGAGAAGAATTCCTCAAGCGTCCATTTGAGGTTCGCCATTGAGATATCTTTGTCGATCGCCAAACCTTCAACCTGATGGAACATCGGCGTGTGGGTTTGGTCATAGTCAGCGCGGTACACACCACCGGGGCAGATGATGCGCAGCGGAGCGCCCTCGGCCTCCATCGTGCGGATTTGTACGGGGCTGGTGTGGGTGCGCAGCACGTGCGGCGGGCGTTCGTCGCCTTCGGCACGGGCCATATAGAACGTGTCCATCTCGGCGCGCGCAGGGTGGTGACCCGGAATGTTCAACGCGTCAAAGTTATACCAATCGGTATCAATGCGCGGCCCTTCAGCAACGGAAAATCCCATCTCGGCAAAGATCGCGGTGAGTTCTTCGGTAACCTGAGACACAGGGTGCAACGTGCCCGCAGGACGCTCACGCGACGGCAGTGTAACGTCCAGCCATTCGCTGCGCAGGCGCTCGTCCAATGCGGCATCGCCAAGGGCGGCCTTTTTGGCGGCCAATGCACTGTTGATTTCATCTTTCAGCGCGTTCAGAGCGGGGCCAACGACCTGACGCTCCTCTGGAGTCATCTTGCCCAGTTTACGCATTTCCAGCGCAACTTCGCCCTTTTTGCCAACAGCAGCCAGACGGATATCTTCCAGTCCGGATTCATCACCTGCATTCGCAATCTGGCTCAGGTACTTTTGCTTGAGATCATCCATGTCACATACGCCCTTTAGAATATGCAATCCTGCTACCAGAACCGCGCGCAAACGCAACCCATTGGGGACGTTGGCGTGGTTCTAAACCGATGCCTTAATGTGCCAGCAGCCACGGCTTTAGATACGACCCCAGCCTACTTTGTATCGATATATCGGAATGAAGCGCGCAAAAATGCAGCGCCAGCGTTTGAAAAACAAAGGCCTGAATGCCTTCGGCCAATATCTTTGGGTCTACATCGCGCCGCACCCCCTCTGCGTTCAGCCACCCCATCACTACCATCTCGTGACGCCCAATGCACATGCCGATTGGGCCGATGTCATCAATCAGCGCCGCACCTGAATACCGCAAGATCAGATCAAAAACGTAACGTTCACTAACCATGAATTGCAGCATGGGCAGCATTTCCTCCACCATGGCGTCAGTCGTTTTGGGCGCTGGGATGTCAGATAGCGCATCAAGGATGCTATCCAGACGCACCCCAATCAGACGCTCCATCAGCGCGTCCTTGTCGCGGAAATGCGCGAAGAATGTCCCCTTGGCGACACCCGCGCGCGAAACGACCTCCTCCACCCGAAGCGCGTCAAAACCACCCTCTGATACTATAGCTTCACCCGCCGCGATCAGTTTGGCACGTGTGGCGAGCGTTCTTTTTTGAATCGGTTTTTCCATGAGCTTTCATTTCACATTTCTTGACCGTGTTCAAATTCGTATTGACCGCGGTCAATTTATAAGCAACAAATAATGACCACGGTCAATTAAATGAGAGACTCATGACAAAGCGCATTTTTATCCTCAACGGCCACCCAGCCGACACATCCCTGAACAAAGCCTTGGCACAGGCCTATGCCGTTGCCGCAAAAGCTGCTGGAAATCACGTTCGCACACAGAACATAAGCGAGATGGATTTTGACATCGATTATGGCTTTGGCGGGTTTGCAAACCACAAACCACTTGAACCTGCATTGGAAACCATGATGCAAAACATCGAATGGTGTGAGCACTTGGTACTGGTGACGCCAATGTGGTGGGGCGGCATCCCTGCCAAGCTGAAGGGTGCCCTCGACCGTAGCTTCCTGCCCGGTCGCGCATTTGATTCGCGGGTGCCACCCGGCAAGATGCCCCTCCCCATGCTGAGCGGACGCAGCGCGCGGGTTATCCTCACCTCAGATACGCCGCGTTGGTTCCTGTCATTGATGTATCGCAGCGCGATCGTCCACCAGCTGCGAAAACAGATCCTAACGTTTGTCGGCATCACCCCGACACGTTTCACCTTCTTGTCAGGTGCCAGCCACCCCAAGACCGGGCAGGTCAACCATTGGCTCACCCTGATCGGCGCATTGGGCACCTCAGCGACCTAACACAATACCAAACGAAAAAAGCCGCCCCCATCTGGGAGCGGCTATTCTCTAACTTTTCAACGTTTGAAAGCCTTAGGCTGCCAAAGACGCCTGTGCCTGCTTAACAATCGCAGTAAACGCTTCTGGCTCATTCACGGCCAAATCAGCAAGAACCTTACGGTCAACTTCGATACCGGCAAGGTTCAAGCCATTGATAAAGCGCGAGTATGTCAACTCGGCGTCATGCGCGCGAACAGCCGCGTTGATACGCTGGATCCACAATGCGCGGAAGTTGCGCTTGCGATTTTTGCGGTCACGGGTTGCATATTGGTTGGCCTTATCGACGGCCTGGCGTGCGACCTTAAAGGTACTCTTACGACGGCCATAATAACCTTTGGCTGCCTTAACGACCTTACGGTGACGGGCGTGGGTAACTGTACCACCTTTTGTACGGGACATATCGGCTCTCCTTAGCGGTCGTAGGGCATAAAGCCCTTGATGATCTTGGCATCTGGCGCTGACAATGCTGTCGTGCCGCGTGCGTTACGCAGGAACTTGTTGCTCCGCTTGATCATGCCGTGCTGTTTACCAGCTTGGCTGCCGATGACCTTACCGGTCGCCGAGATCTTAAAGCGCTTCTTTGCGCTCGATTTCGTCTTCATCTTGGGCATTTCCGTCTCCTATAGTCTACGGTTTATGCGCGACTCGGCATGCCACTTGAGGCCGGCCACGCAGGAATGAAAGCTGGCTATAAAACGCACTGCTACTTAACGCAATAGAGGAAAGGAGCAACGACGTGCCACTTAGGGCATAAAACGCGCAATTACGTTTACAAACACATCCGGTATCTCCTGAAACTGGTAGCCACCGGGTTTACCTTGGACGGCAAACACGATGAGACCACCCGCAATCAGGATTGTTATTGCTGATGCGCGCGGCGCTCGTTTGTCTGTTATCGCAGATAGAATCGAAGGAACCGACAATGCCGCAATGACAATGCCCACAACAAGCGCAAGATCTGTATCCAATGTGTTCGTCCCTTCGTTCACGTTTCCGTAAGGTTACTCCGGATCAGCAGCGAAGATCAAACGCTCATCGCACGGGGCCACACGCAGGATATTTGTGCTACCCGGTACATTGAATGGCACACCGGCCGTAACAACGACAAAATCTTCCTCATTGGCAAAGCCTTCTTCGCGCGCAGCACGTGTCGCACTGACAACCGCTTTCTTGAAACGGTCAAGCTCCTCGGTGAGCACACAATTCACGCCCCAACTCAGCGCCAAACGGCGCGCGGTATTAGCCAAAGGTGTCAGGGCAATGATCGGCACACGTGGCCGCTCACGTGCAGTCAGCAATGCGGTGGTGCCAGACTGCGTAAAGCAACAGATCGCTTTTACATCTGTTGTCTCAGCAATCTCACGCGCTGCAGCAACCATCGCATCCGCAATCCCCGAATGTGAAGCCGTGCGGCTGGATTCGATGATTTGTGTGTATGTCGGATCACGCTCTACTTCGACGGCCACGTTATCCATTGTGGTAACGGCCTCAATCGGGAAACTGCCTGCGGCCGATTCTGCAGACAACATGACTGCATCCGCACCTTCATAAATCGCCGTTGCAACGTCGGATACTTCAGCACGTGTAGGCATCGGGCTTTCGATCATCGACTCAAGCATCTGGGTCGCGACGATTACTGGCTTACCTACGGCGCGGCACCGACGAACCAAACGCTTTTGAATCGGCGGAACAGCAGAAACAGGTAGCTCAACGCCCAGATCCCCTCGCGCGACCATAATGCCATCGCTTACTGCCAAAATATCATCAAACCGCTCTACGGCTGATGGCTTTTCAATCTTGGAAAGAATCGCAGCACGGCCTTTCACAAGCGCGCGCGCTTCAGTCACATCTTCTGGGCGCTGAACAAAACTAAGCGCCAGCCAATCCACACCTAATTCGCACGCGACTTCCAGATCAGCGAGGTCCTTTTCACTAAGGGCAGCCAGCGGCAGCACAACGTCAGGAACATTCACGCCCTTGCGATTGGAAATCGTGCCACCTGTGATGACTTCGCAATCAGCAAAATCAGCTCCACAGGCTTTAACCTGCAGCCGGATTTTACCGTCATTCACCAAAAGGGATGCGCCCTCTTTCAGCGCTGAAAAAATCTCGGGGTGCGGCAAGCAAACGCGCTGCAAATCACCGGCAGCTTCGTCTAGGTCAAGCCGAAAGTCAGCACCAACAACCAGTTCTTCACTTTCATTTGCAAAAACACCAACCCGCAGTTTCGGCCCCTGCAAGTCCGCCAAGATACCGATGGTAGAACCAAGTTCTTTTTCGACAGCACGGATCACTGCATGCTTAGCGCGAATTTCATCATGGGTGCCGTGGCTCATGTTGAGGCGAAACACATCCGCCCCTGCCTTGTGCAAATCCCTGATCATTTCATGCGTATCAGAGGCGGGTCCAAGCGTGGCCAGAATCTTTACATTGCGTTGGCGTCTCATACTTGCGTTCCTTTACCTCAGATTTCGGCGCGATGTTAGCGCTCACACGGCCATTTATCAACGCCTACCTTCAACTCAAGGGAACTTGAACCCGAAAACCATTTCAAAGAGGTGACAATACAGCAGTAGCATATAACTTGACCATGCTTAGCCCTGCACCCATGTAAGTTACAAACCTACAGGAGTTATCATGACCGAATACAGCCAACAAGAAATCGAACTGCAAGCCGCCGCGTACCGCCGACTTCAGCAGCATTTGATGCAAGACCGTACAGATGTTCAAAACATCGACATGATGAATCTCACAGGCTTTTGTCGCAATTGCCTGAGCCGCTGGTACCAAGAAGCCGCCGCCGAGCGGGGTGTTGAAATTGGCAAGATGGAAGCGCGCGAGTTATTTTACGGCATGACCATGGATGAGTGGAAAGCCAACTACCAAACGGAAGCAACCGACGCGCAGCAAGAGACGTTTAAAAAGGCCTTTGCCGAAAACGTCAAAGAATAACACCAGATTGCGACGAAAACGGATGTCAGCCCAGAGCGGGGAAATAAAAAACGACGGAATGCGTACTTCTTGGCGTTAAAGTAATAATTGCATCTGCAATAGCTCCTTTCCCGCATCCATCTTGCAAGGACATCTTATGAAATCGCTATCACTCGCCGCTTTGTCATCGTTATTGTTGACGCCTGCATTTGCCGACAACACAGGTGGGCGTTTTCATGAAATCGAACATTTTTTTGAAAATGTTAACGTAATCACTGGCCCGAAAATCGTTGATTGTACATTGTCTCGCGGCACAGAAACCAAGTGTTTTTCCATTACCGTCAAAGCAGAACCTAAGTCCTATGAGCTTGGACCTTGGTGTCCTACCTCTATAAACGACAGCGCTGAAAATGGCGGCATTTGGTTAAAAGATGGCAAGGCACATGATGTAGACGGCACGTTTATCACTAACCTTGCTGAATTATATGATGATGACACATGGAAGCTGTTTGACGAGGCTACCGGAGAAGTGCGTGTAACAAACACGCAAGCATCGTGTGAAGCAGCAGCCCGCCCCGATGTGGACCCTGAATACAACAACTACTGCGTCCAATGCCTTCCAGAATATATGCCAGAAGATGCATCCATGACCTACGTAATCCCATTGGAACCCCAACACACGTGGCGCACAAGCCCTACGGGCTTCACTGGCTCTGGTGTCGCAAACAATGGCATCCGTTTAGATGGCCCTGCCCCAGTAGACGCGATCCTTTCAGCCCATACCATCGCCCCGTTTGATGATTGCGGAGGACACGTGAATACTCATGTTGGGTACCATTATCACGCTGCAACCGACTGCCTAACTGATGCAGGATCTGCAACAAAACATGCCGCTCATATTGGCATAGCGATGGATGGGTACGATATTTACAGTCATATTCTGACTGACGGCTCAACGCCCGATGATTTGGATAAATGCGGAGGACATGAAAATGAAGGCCTCGGCTATCACTACCATGCAGGGGACGTAGGATCGAATGCTATTCTGTCATGTTTACATGCAGAAACGGGCTGCGCTTCGGAAGACCCCGACAAGACCTGTGATGCAACAGCCAAACCGCAACGCCCTTAAGAACCCAAAATAATCGATGCGGGACTCATCTATAAGAGGCCCCGCATCGATCACAGAACGTTCTGATTGCCTTATTAAAGTGCTGCTTTACGCATCTCATCTAGATAAATCTCGCGCAGCCGCAGCGCCACCTTACCGGGTGTACCTTCACCCAACTCAACGCCATCAATTTCTACAACAGGCATTACAAAAGCACTGGCGGAAGTTGTAAATGCTTCATCCGCCTTCTGCGCTTCTTCGATGGTAAAGGAACGCTCTTCGACTTCCATCTGAGCCTCACGCGCGAAACGTAAAACTGCTGAACGCGTAATGCCGTGCAGAATATCCGTGCTCAGCTGACGTGTGATGATCTTGTTGCCCTTAACGATGTAGGCGTTGTTGGATGTGCCTTCGGTCACCATGCCATCCTCAACCAACCACGCATCATCGCAGCCAGCTTTTTTCGCCATCATCTTGCCCATTGACGGATAGAGCAGCTGAATTGTTTTGATATCGCGACGACCCCAGCGGATGTCTTCGATGCTGATAACCTTTGCACCTTTTTTAGCCGCTGGACTGTCAGCCAAACCCGGCTTGTTCTGGGTAAACAGAACAATTGTCGGCACCGTTGTTTCAGGATCAGGGAAGGCGAAGTCGCGATCGCCGTCAGAGCCGCGGGTGATCTGAAGATAAATCAAACCCTCGTTGATCTCATTTACGCGCACCAACTCACGGTGCACCTCCAGCAGGTCTCCTTTAGAAATCGGGTTGCTCATATCCAGCTCCCCCAAGGAACGCTCAAGACGTACCGCGTGACCTTCAAAGTCGATCAGTTTTCCGTCCAGAACCGATGTCACCTCATAGACGCCATCCGCCATCAGAAACCCACGATCAAAGATCGAAACCGTGGCTTCATTTTCCGGCATGTATTCTCCGTTTACGTAAACTGTCCGCATCGTCTTATCCCCAAAGTTCACGGCTGGGCGGGTGTACGCCAGCCTTATCAAATACCAAAGCTGCGTCGCGGTCTTCGGCCAACAACAGCGGCCCGTCAAGGTCTACAATCTTAGCACCCTGCGCAACCAGCATAGCAGGCGCCATCGCCAAAGAAGATCCAACCATGCATCCAACCATCACGTCATAGCCTTCGGCTAACGCAGCATCGCGCAGCGCAAGCGCCTCAGTAAGGCCACCTGTCTTATCCAGCTTGATGTTCACCACATCGTATTTCCCTTTGAGCCCAGCCAGGCTCGCGCGATCATGGCAACTTTCGTCCGCGCAGACGGGCACGGGACGGTCCATACCGATCAGCGCGTCGTCTTCTCCTGCGGGCAACGGCTGTTCAACCAACGCAACGCCAAGGCGTACCAAATGCGGCGCGAGGTCGGCATATACCTCGGCGGACCAGCCTTCATTTGCATCAACGATGATGGTGCTATCAGGCGCGCCTGCGCGCACGGCCTCTAGGCGGGGCATATCATCAGGTGTACCCAATTTGATCTTCAACAGCGGGCGAAAGGAATGTTCAGCAGCTTGCGCACGCATCTTTTCGGGCGTGTCCAATGATAACGTATATGCGGTAATCTCCGGCTTTAGCTGCGCAAGACCGGCCAGTTCCCACGCAGATTTTCCGCTGCGTTTTGCTTCTAGGTCCCACAATGCGCAGTCGACTGCGTTACGCGCAGCACCCGCAGGAAGAAGACCATACAGCGCCTCACGGGTCAGCCGACCACTCAGCCCATTGATTTCAGCGGTGACACTTTCCAACGTCTCGCCATAGCGCGCATAGGGCACACATTCACCCATACCCGTCACACCATCATCTGTGATGCGAACTGTCAGCACCTTGGCTTCGGTACGCGACCCCCGTGAAATCGTAAAAACCTGCGCCAAACGGAACACATCTGCGGTTACTTCAATCTGCATCGTCACTCCTCACGCGAGATACAAAGGGCACATCATCGCCCCTTGCAGTTCACTTTTATTCTTACGGTAACGCGACTTATAGCGCGGCCAACGCCTCTGCCAAGCGCTCAGCACCGTGGCGGAATGGATCCACCGCCGGCAGACCCATTTCAGCTTCAACCTTTGCAAGATACGCACGGGCTTCGTCTTCGGACATGTGTTGGGTATTCACAGAGATACCAACAACTTTACAGTCAGGATTTGCGACCTTGGCCAAGGTCAATGCAACGTCACGGATCGCAGACATTTCAGGGACCTTGTAATCAGGCAAGCCGCGCATGTGTTCGCGTGTTGGTTCATGTGAAATGATCAACGCATCAGGTTGACCACCATGGATCAACGCCATCGTCACACCGGAATAGCTAACGTGGAACAGGCTACCCTGCCCTTCAATTATATCCCAATGATCCGCATCATTATCCGGCGTGAGATATTCAACGGACCCCGCCATGAAGTCAGCAATAACAGCATCCAAAGGAACGCCGTCACCCGTGATCAGAATACCAGTCTGGCCTGTTGCACGGAAGGTGCTTTTCATCCCGCGTTCACGCATGGCCACATCCAGCGCCAATGCCGTGTACATCTTGCCAACCGAGCAATCAGTACCCACAGCCAGAACGCGTTTACCTGTCCGCTTAACGCCCGTTGCGATCGGGTAATCGACAGTCGGGATGCGCACGTCATGCAATTCGCGACCATGCTTTTCTGCCGCCGCAACCAGATCCGCTTCTTCGTTCAGCAGGTTGTGCAAACCGGATGCCAGATCATATCCCATGGCCAGCGCCTCAATCAGCGCCTCCTTCCACATCTGGGAAATCTGGCCCCCACGGTTTGCAACGCCAATCACAAGCGTTTTAGCACCTGCTTCTAAACCTTGGGCCAAGGTCATGTCAGTCGCGCCAACGTCGGCTTTACATCCGTCCATTCGGAACTGCCCTACCGCGTTTTCGGGACGCCAGTCTTTGATGCCTTGGGCCACTTTGGCTGACAATTGATCAGGGGCGTCGCCCAGAAACAGCAGATAAGGTGTTTTGATCATGGTTCGAATCTCCGGAAAGGTATGAGTTTTGCGCAGGATGCGCTAAAACTAGCGCAATTCAATTGCATAGCTATCACGGAATGCCAAAATGATGCACGATTCTGCGGACAAGAACCCCATCTGCGCATATTTCTTGCACACCCTGAATGCTGCAGGTGCAAAACACCCTTGCAGCTCATCGCGCAATTTTATAACTCCTAAAGGTGAATTTACGACACTTTGTGTCCCCAAAGGATCAGTCATTATGAGTTTCCGCCTACAGCCCACCGCTCCCGCTCGTCCAAACCGCTGCCAACTGTTCGGACCAGGTTCCAACACCAAACTCTTTGCAAAAATGGCCGCATCAGCTGCGGACGTGATCAACCTCGATCTCGAAGATAGCGTTGCCCCGAATGACAAAGACATCGCACGCGCCAATATTATCGAAGCAATCAACACAATTGATTGGGGCACAAAAACTCTCTCCGTGCGTATCAACAGCCTAGACACACCTTACTGGTACCGTGACGTTGTAGACCTGCTGGAACAAGCCTCTGAACGCCTTGATCAAATCATGATCCCCAAGGTTGGCTGTGCCGAAGACGTATATGCCGTTGACGCATTGGTTAGTGCTATTGAAGCCGCAAAAGGCCGCAAGAAACGCATCGCATTCGAAGTCATCATCGAAAGCGCGGCAGGCATTGCACATGTTGAAGCCATCGCAGCATCCTCCTCACGCCTCGAAGCGATGAGCCTTGGTGCAGCTGATTTCGCCGCCTCAATGGGCATGCAAACAACGGGCATCGGCGGTACGCAGGAAAATTACTACATGTTGCGCGAAGGCCAAAAATATTGGTCAGACCCGTGGCACTGGGCACAAACAGCAATCGTTGCGGCCTGCCGCACACACGGCATCCTGCCCGTTGACGGCCCATTCGGGGACTTCTCGGATGATGAAGGCTACCGCGCACAGGCGCGCCGCTCTGCGACACTGGGTATGGTTGGCAAATGGGCCATCCACCCTAAACAGATCGCAACCGCGAACGAAGTATTCACACCCTCCGAAGAAGCTGTCATCGAAGCGCGCGAGATTTTAGCCGCAATGGAAACGGCAAAAGCCAACGGCGAAGGTGCAACTGTTTACAAGGGCCGTCTTGTCGACATCGCCTCCATCAAACAGGCTGAAGTCATTGTACGCCAGTCCGAGATGATTGCAAGGTAACAACCGCAAGACCAATAAAAACGGCCCGCTTTTGGCGGGCCGTTTTGCGTTCAGGCCCGTTCATCCTTGGGTGAGCCCATCACTACATATGACGTGATTTTTGCCACCTGTGGCAGCGCCCCCAAATGATCCGTATGAAATCGTTTGTAATCAGGCAGGTCCGCACACTCGACGCGCAGCAAATATTCGATTGTTCCGGTAATGTTATGACACTCCCGCACTTCTGGTGCCCGCGCGATTGACCTCTCAAATGCCTCTTGTGAGGCCTTGCTATGGTCACTTAGCCCGACACCAATGTAAGCCACAAACCCCGCGCCCATCGCAGTTCGATCAAGGACTGCGCGATACCCTTTGATAACGCCACGCCTTTCCAGTTCCTGCACCCGCCGCAAGCACGCTGAAGGCGAAAGCCCTACCCGGTCCGCTAACTCCAGATTACTGATCCGACCATCCTGCTCAAGCACGCGCAATATCTCATCTGATTTTTGATCAATTCCAGCCATAGATTGTGCAATTCCTCCATTATGACCAAAGTTTGCAATTTCATGCGACCCGATTCAATCAATAATTGCGTCATGACATTTGAAACACTCACCGCCCTTGCGGTATTCGCCTTCGTAAGCTCCGCCACTCCGGGGCCAAACAACTTGATGCTAATGGCGTCTGGGGCCAACTTCGGGTTCTTGCGCACGATCCCACATATGTTGGGCATCTCCATCGGATTTATGGTGATGTTGTTTTCCGTTGGCAGTGGGTTGGTGCAGATATTTGACCGCTTCCCAGTCATTTATGACATCTTAAAAATCGCCAGCGTTATCTACATGCTTTGGTTGGCATGGAAGATCGCAAACGCCGCGCCAATCACAAAAAGCGCCGATGCAGGCGTTCCCATGACATTTTTACAAGCTGCAGCCTTTCAATGGGTAAATCCAAAGGCGTGGGCAATGGCTCTAACGGCTGTCACTGTCTACGTCGGGGATTCAGCGATAATTTGGCTGGCCGCTGGCGCCGCGCTGTTTAGCCTCATCAATCTACCGTCTGTTTCCATGTGGACAATTGCCGGACAACAGCTACAGCGTATTCTTACAAACCCGCGTCGCTTGCGGGTCTATAATTGGACAATGGCAGCACTGTTGGTCGCGTCGCTATACCCCGTTCTGCAGAATTGATTCAGTAATTTCGCAGTGCAATTTGTCCGGCGTTGCAAAGTTTACGACAGTCAGACGCGTCATGACCCACGTCTGATTGCATCATCACACCGTCAGTGCCTGGCCCCTCAAAACGGAAATCGTCACACTCCCCATCCCTTGGCCAGTCTGATTTGTTATCCCCAAAATTGATCTCGTGGCACTGCGTCGCAGCAAGCGCTTCCTTGAAGATCCAGATTTTGAGTTGCCCCATGTCATAGCCGCGTTTGCAGTCCGTTCTATCTTTGCCCGTATCGTCTACATCCAAGCTCGACGCCATCGCTGCACCGCGAAATCGACGGTCATCGCATTCGCCGTCTTTCGCCCATTCGCTGCTGTTATCGCCAAATCTCACAGACTGCGCAAAACCAAACTGCGGGACCATAACTGCCAAAACAATCGCTAGGTAAAACTGCTTCATCACTTCACTCCTTGTTGCCGAATTCAATAACGCTGTCGCCACGCGTTGCAAACCGATGAATTGACGGCCATATAATGACCAACAATCTGTGCGGAGCATGTAATGACCCAGTATATGGACTTTGAAAAACCCCTAGCCGAGATTGAGGGAAAGGCCGAAGAGCTGCGCGCGATGGCGCGGCGCGACCCTGAAACCGATGTGACCGAAGAGGCAAAAGCGCTCGACGTCAAAGCGGAAAAAATGCTGGACGATTTGTATATGAATCTTACGCCTTGGCGTAAGTGTCAGGTGGCGCGCCATCCAGAACGCCCCCACTGTAAAGATTACATCGAGGCGTTATTCACAGAATACACCCCGCTTGCTGGTGATCGCAACTTTGCAGACGACCATGCAATTATGGGCGGTCTTGCGCGTTTCAACGATAAACCCGTCATAGTGATCGGCCATGAAAAGGGCGACGATACAACATCCCGTATCGAGCGGAACTTTGGCATGGCGCGCCCTGAGGGCTACCGAAAAGCCGTTCGCCTGATGGAAATGGCCCACCGTTTTGGCCTGCCTGTCATCACCTTAGTGGATACGCCCGGCGCTTACCCTGGCAAAGGAGCCGAGGAACGTGGCCAATCCGAAGCCATCGCGCGCTCAACCCAAAAATGCCTGGAGATCGGCGTGCCGCTTGTAAGCGTCATCATCGGCGAAGGAGGTTCTGGCGGCGCAGTTGCATTCGCAACGGCCAACCGTGTCGCGATGCTAGAGCACTCTGTCTATTCGGTCATCACTCCCGAAGGATGTGCCGCAATTTTGTGGAAAGACGCAGAAAAAATGCGCGAAGCCGCCGAAGCCCTGCGTCTGACTGCGCAAGACCTCAAGCAGCTTGGCGTTGCTGATCGCATCATTCCAGAACCAAAGGGCGGCGCACACCGTGACCCCCAAACGACGTTGGCATCTGTGTCAGAGGCTATCTCTGAAATGCTAAGGTCTCTTGAAGGTAAAAACCCCAAAGATCTGGTCAAAGACAGACGCGAAAAATATCTTGATTTGGGTGATCGAGGCCTAGCAGCCTGAGCCAGCTATACCCCCTAATCACCAACCTCCCGGGATCGCTTGCCATTATGGCGCGACCTCAGGAGGTACTGGCAGATATCACCTCAGTTCGAGACGCTGGGATTGATACTATCGTATCCTTGCTGGAACCCGCAGAAGCAGCAAAATTTGGCCTCAAAGATGAAGACGAGATTTGCGTTGGTCTAGGCATGACCTTTCTCAACCATCCCATCCGTGACATGCACCTGCCTGACCCAGATAGCTTTGTTGTGTTTACTGCAAACCTTGCCGAGCGGTTAATGAATGGTGCGAATATTGCTGTTCATTGTTATGCAAGTATTGGCCGCTCAGGCATGCTGACCTGTTCAACCTTGGGACATTTTGATTTCGATCCAGAGATTGCATTAGAACATGTCAGCGCCAAACGCGGCGTGCCCGTGCCTGACACCGCTGAACAGGCCGCGTTTATACGCAACACCATAGCCGAGCAAACTAAGCGCTAGCCCCAGCTTACCATTTCATTCGAAATCTTACGCCACCGGCACCAAACTCCTCAAACCCAGCTGCACGGTAAATATCCTGAGCAGACAAATTGTCTGGATGCGTTCCGACCGTGAGGAACCGCGCGCCCTCTCCCTTAGCACATGCGATGGAAGCATTGATCAAGGCTCCACCCACGCCAAGCCCCCTTGCTGCCTCAACAACAAAAATGTGATGTAAATCCATGCCGCGCACCCCAAATTGCAGCTGCGCCAAGGGACACAAGGCGGCATACCCCACACCTTCGGCAACCAGCACCCGCAACCAAGGGGATGACCCCAGCGCATCGCGGCGCAAGTCATCCTCGGTGACAGCAGCACTATCACCGTGATGCGCTGCCAACGCATGGATCATCCGTACAACGTCAGGAATGTCTGTTTCAGTAATTGGATTTATCTGGGTCACGTTTAGGCTCCGAATGCCAACCGACCACACCAAAAACCGCACAGCCGGCGGCACGATGAATTAAATTAAATTAAATTGAAGGATCGTCCGCGCGTTATGTTAGGCGGCGATAGTAAGCTGATAGTTGAGTGTCTTCATTTTTCATAAACGGAACATGACCCAGACCAAACTTTGCGTCAATACACCCTAACTGGCCAACATCCGCAAACCCTGTGTCACATCAGAACGCACAGCAAGCCGCAAGCCCGGTTCGTCACCTGCACGTAAGGCTGCAATAATCAGACGGTGAAAGTGAGGCGGTTCGGTTCGGCGCAACCGTCCGTACAGCGCACGCATGGTCGGTCCCATCTGAAGCCAAACCGTTTCTGCCATTGCCAACATCGCAGGCGCTTGGGCGCGCAAATAGAGTGTTCGATGAAATTCCAGATTGGTCCGAATATAGCTCACCGCATCGCGGTGTGCGACGGCCTCACCGACCTTCGCATTGATATTTTGCAACCGTTCAATCAAAGCCAAGTGCGCGCGAGGCAACGCCCGTGAGGCCAACTCCACTTCGATCAAAGCTCGCAAAGCAGCTAACTCTTCAATCCGCTCGTTGCTCAGCAATGGCGTTGAAATTCGGCCAGAATTGGACATGCTTAACGCCCCCTCAGCAACCAACCTACGAATAGATTCGCGTGCCGGGGTCATCGAGACACCGAATTCTTTGCCAATTCCACGCAACGTTAGTGCCTGCCCCGGCGGGATATCCCCGTGCATGATGCGCGAACGCAGTTGGCGGTAAACGCGGTCATGCGCGAGCGGAGCTGGGTCCACGGGACGAGCGGTGAGTGTCATACCAGCCTTGTGATCACAATAATGCCTCACGTCAAGAATGTGATCACAAAATCAATTAAAATTTGTAACGGTGCAACGTGCTGCCGTGCGTACGCAACCACCCGCGGGCCGCTGCATAATCACCATAGATGCGCGTCACCTCAGCCCAAAATGCAGCCGAGTGATTCATTTCTGCCAAATGCGCAACTTCATGAGCCGCTACATAATCCAGCACCTCAGGCGGTGCCATCACAAGGCGCCAAGAATACATCAGTCCGCCATCCGAGGTACATGAGCCCCACCGCGAACGCGTATCGCGCAAAGACAGCCGTGTATAACTGCGCCCCAGTCGCGCTGCGTAATCATCGCTGGCCCCCGCCAGCCTATCACGCGCCAACTCCTTGAGATGAGCACTGAGGCGTTTACCAACACGTTCGGGTGGGCCCGGGACAAAAATACCTTCTGGTGTGATCTGTACACGACGACCTGTTCCAGCCAGTATTGGATACATACGACCACCCAATGGCAGCTCAGCTCCTTCACCGATCATCACATCCTCGCCACGCGCGTCTAGATGCTTGCGAATCCATGCTTCCTTACTGCGGGCAAAGTCCAACGCTTCGCGCTCCGCCAGCCGTTTTGGCATTGTTAATGTCACCCGGCCGTCCAGCTGGCTGATGCGCAGAGAAATGCGCTTTGCCTGCGCAGAGCGCCGCAAGATCAGGGGGATGGGCGGGTCTCCGGGCAGATGTGGGTCGGACATATCAGGCTCTTGAAATGGGGTGAACAGGCTTTAGACTGGACAGCACCCTTTGCATATGGCAATTGCCCTGAATCATCTAGACACAACACCAAGTATAAAAGGGGAAATCCATGCCCAACGAAGAATGGGGAACCAAGCGCCTCTGCCCCACCACGGGCAAGCGTTTCTACGACCTAAACAAAGATCCAATCATCAGCCCATACTCGGGCGAAGTGGTTGAAGTCGATCAATCCAAATCCCGCATGATTGCTGCAGATGCTGCAGATGCCGCGACCACAAAAGCAAAAGCTTCTGAGGTTAAGGACGAAGATGATCTGGTCGATGACGACGATGTAGACGTAGATCTGGACGACGATCTGCTGGACGATGACGAAGACGATACTGATACTGTTCCGCTCGAAGAAATCGCGGACGTAGCAACAAACGACGACGATAGCTAAATTGCTGTGGCGGGTGATGCGTTTTTTGCTTGATCCCGCCGCCGCTTGTGCCTAGTACACAGCGCATTGACCTTGTTGGGTCAAACTCAGACCCTCTAGGGGATACCAATCCACGCTTGCGTGATTTGGGGCATTAGCTCAGCTGGGAGAGCGCCTGCATGGCATGCAGGAGGTCAGCGGTTCGATCCCGCTATGCTCCACCAAACCACTCCCAGAGCCGCGAGATGCCGCTAAGGCACTGAAAATGGGTGTTGTTTTGGGTGTTCGAAAGCCTTGATTTCGTCTGTATCGTAAAGGCTCAGCCAAACAGACCTTGAGTACTGTTTGGCGAGTCTTCAAATCTCCATTTTTCCATACTTTTGAAGGGCTTGCCAAATAGCCCCGTGCGTGTTCGAAAAGTTTACTCGGCATAGCCAAATTGGATGCACATTTGGCATGCTTTGCCTCTAGCACCTTCAATTCTTTTTGCCCGTCACGAAACCGATCCTGAAGGGCAGCAAACAGCATCTCGTCATCACTCGCAGCGATTTTATCAACAAGCTGTTGTTGTTCCCGCTTCAGCTTTGCCACCTCACCTCGATAATACGCCTCTCTTTCTTTCGCCGACACATTTCGAATCTCCATTGCCTCTGATACGAATGCTTCAAACGTTGCGAATGCAGCTTTCTCGACCTCTAGTTTTGTCAGCAGAGCACGAATATCTTCATGTACGTCGGCGCGTGGAATGGATTTCTTACGAATAGGGCAATTTGATCCATAGCAGTGGTAGTATGGATATTTTTTCTTACGCCCCTTGGACCAAGCGGCTGTAATGTGATTCCCACAATCAGCACAAACGATGTACCCACGGGCGGGGGAGCCCCATCTCGATTCGAACAAAAGACCTTTTTGTCTCCATCAAGTTTCGCAAGGATCTTCTGATCGGTCTCATAGTCGATAGCAGCTTTGTGCCGTGCCTTCCTGAGGCTCACACCCCATGGTTCATAGACAATCTGACCCGAATAGAACGGATTTCGAAGAAGGCTGTCTACCTTCTGAATATGTACCTTGAAGGCTTTGCTTGCTTTCAGAAAAGCTGGTTCGCTCTCTAGGTAACGCATTACATCTGCTTGGCTGTTATAAGCCCCTGACGCGAAACCGTTCAGGGCTGCTTTGATGATCGAAAAATGCGGTTCGTCCTTAATGATCGTAGGGCGGTTACCATTCTTTCTAGACGTTCGAAGATAGCCGTAAGGGAGACGGAATACCCAATTCCCATCAAGCAACTGCCCTCGCATCCTTGCCCGAACTTGCTCTTCATTTTTCTTACGCCCATGTTCAGCGATAGATGCCAAAAGATTTTCGACCAGCTTTGAGTCTGCGTCACCTTTGAATTCCCGCGACGGTGACATCAAAACGCAACCAAGGTTTTCGCGTAGCACCTCGGTGATCTCCAGGTGGTTGGAGAGATTACGGTTAAGACGAGAGATATCATCGAATACCACCACATGCTTTGTGGCAGGACGAGCCTTCACGTGGGCAATCAACCCGTTCAGACCATCTCGCATCGCAGAGCCGCCACTATACGCCTCCTTGAACACCCCAGTAACGGGCAACCCCTTCCGTTCACAAAATTCACGGCAGATCGCTTCCTGAGAGTCCAAGCCGCCTCCCTCTTCTTCTTGTCGCTTGCTCGACACACGAGCATAGATCAAAGCCTCAATCTTCATGATCAAACTCCATCGTGACAAGTTGTGCGAAAATCCAAAGTGTTTCCACAAGTTCTTTTTTTTGCCCGCCATTAAGGCCCTCAACCAAGCTTTCCCCTTCACTACTTTTTTCCACAAGCCCCAATAGGCGTCTGAAAGACATGTCACCATCGTTCAGGGTATCGACCTCATCAAAATGAAAATCTCGCATAATTCTTTACCTCCAAGCTATAGCTGCCATTCACCTGACTGCTGCTTAGGGGCATTCTCGAACCACCCCGTGAAATCCATGAAACTGAGACGAGGGAAAAATAATCTTCCTACAAATTGATATTGCGTTTGGTTTTTCGCAGCGCTCCTTAAAAGGAACAAAACAGCCCTGGTTGCAGCAAGCAAAACAATCAGGCTATATTTCGCAAAGCAAAATGTTGCACGAGGACCACGATTGATATTTTTCAATGTAATGCGAAAAGCGCGAATAGGTCCAACGGTCGCGTAACAAAGTGGATCTTAGCTTCAAAATCTCCATTTGGAGAACTGAAGGTACCTTATACTGAATGTATCTCAGGTCCAATTTTCTGAAGCCCTCAATGTGGCGCCATTTGCGGCGGCAACATCCTGCAGTTTGTCTTTGCTCTCTTTTATCGCCCAGCATCCAAGCTTCTGAAACTTTGGCGAACAAGAATAGAGGTCAGTTCAAGACACAGGCTCAACCTTGTTCTGGTGGCGTTGCTAAAAGGACATTGAAGCTTTCGAAATACCAGCGGCACATAGCATCCCAGGCCCCTGGTACGCCTTTGCGCTTCTCAATCTGGTCGAACAGCGCGAAGTAACGATCATCCCCACAATGAGTGTCCAAAATCCGCATGGTTGTGCCTTCGCGATTTTGTATGTTTTCATCCCACGCATAGTTGCGCGCGTCAAAATAGGGCTTAAAAACGCCGTGGTACTTCTGGGTGTCTTGCCAAAAGATCTGGCAGATTGTGGCTTGGTCGCATTGCCCGCGGATTAAACACAAGCTTGCCTCGGCAGACGTCGCCCACATGGCAAACAGGGCATCGATCACTTCGCGATCTTTGCTCAATTCTAAAGTCAACTCGGTGAGCGCCTCGTAATAGAGCCTGCCACCCGGTTGATGCAGCGCGATCAGTTTGTTCCAGAATTCTGGCGCGTTCCAGGCGCGATCAAGTACCAAGCGGGCGGAAAGCACGTCTTTGGTCTGGTGGCGCTCATAGATTTCCAGACTGCGCTGGATGCGGCCGTCATGCTGGCGCTGCAGATATTCGTTCAGGGTGAACAGCAATCCGACAAGAGCCAACAGCACCTTGAGCGATGTATCATGGCGTTTTATCCAACTTTGAGGCCGCGTTGGTGCGCGCAATATGGTGCGTTGAAAAGCCGCCTGCCTTAAGAGTGCACGTCGAGATCGCTTCACTGAGTTCTCCAATCCTCAAAGGCGAGATTGAGGCGAGCGCCGTTTTGCTCCCAGAAACCTTCGTCGAGCTCAAAGTGGCCAAAGACACCGTCTAGATCATCACAGCAACTCGACTCGCAGCCGCCACTGACGCCTGGACAGGCGCATGTGCCTCGAGAACAGGCGTAGGCAATTACGTCATCGTCGGGGGATTTTTGCACTACCTGATCCGTAGGGATGGAAAAATTGCCGTCAGTCCCTTTTACAAAGGCCTCGAATCCTTTCGGACTGGTTGCATATTTCAGGAATGATGCTGCTCCCTCGTTCTGAGCCGAACGGATTGGCACCGCAAGATAGCTGTGTTCCACAAGCATGAAATCCTTGGTCGCCTTCAACGCAGCACCACTTCGCACCGCGTCGTTAAAGGGCCCTGACCATGTCATTGCTAGCGTCACATCTCCTGAGTTCAGCATGTTGAGGGTTGCGGTACTGGTCTGCGACCAGACAATCTGCGGCTTGACCTGATCCAGCTTGCCAAACGCGCGGGCAAGGCCCTGATCTGTTGCAAGGACCGCGTAAACGTCGGCGGATGCGACGCCATCTGCCAGCAGCGCCATCTCCAAAAGACCTTTGGGATCTTCATGCAGCGCCCGGGTGCCGGGCAGGCCTGCCGTGTCAAAAAAATCAACCAAACCGACAGGGCGGTCGATGTTGTTTGGATTATAGCCAATTGTTTGTCCGTAAGAAACGAAGGGCACCCCGCAGTTTGCAGGGCTGGTCAGGTGGTTCAAATCAAGGTCCATCGTCGTGCTGGCTTGCGCCAATTCTCCTGCACTGCAAAGGGCATTTTCTTCAGCACCTGACAACATCACCACATCAAGACCATCCGCCACCACTTGTGCAGCACCACCTTGGATATTGTGAACCCTTGCAACTCCAGCCGCTGAATCCTGCCAACCGCCCACGACGCTGTGTTCATAAAGTTGACTAAACGAGCTTGTTGAAAGGCCTATGTCCAGATCTTCTGCAAAAGCGCCATGTGCGCCGCAGACCAGGGACAAGACACAAAGGGCAGGAAACTTGGGGATCAACATTTGGGAACCTCTTGGGCAAAAGAATGAAAGGCGCGAAGCCGCGGGGGGAACGTCAAATACCCGTCGGCTTCGCGAAGTAGCCAATGGAGGAAGAAGCCATTAGCATTGGTTCGTAGTTGCGGTGGAACATGCGCGAATGAAAGACCAGACAAAGTCGGTTTGCATCCGTGTGGTGGCGCCACCAACAAAGAACCAATCTGGATCAGGCGACCCTACTGGACCCGTGCGCACGGCTGTTGGCAGGAAGATGTCGTTCATCCTGCCAGTGCTGTCATAGGCTGCGCGCGCGTGGCAGGTGATGCAGCTTGAGGTCTTCTGAAAGCCACGCTCGATGACAGAGTTCGCCAGAATAGTCGGCTTGCCCCGCCCATCCGTGAAATCAACCTGCGTGCCGCGCAACACATAGTTTTGCCACTTGGTGCCAGCCAACATTGCGGGCGCAGTATCGCAATTGATCGGCGCGTCGGGGCAAGTGTAGCGGTCAACTGAGGGGTCAATCCAGCCTTCATGCCCCCTGATGCCGCCATTCACTTGGCTTTCGCGGTTGTCGATATGCTCAAACGTCGCCCAGAACCAGTTCGGCAGGTCCTTGGTCGTGATGTGCAGCGCGGTAAGCCCGTAGGTTTTCTGCACCCCAGCCGTCGTGATCGTCGCCCAATGATAGCGAGCCTTTTCCGGTTCGGTAATCTCGCGCCAGCGGGCTTTGATTTCTTTGGCGTTGCCAGGAAAAAGCATCACACCGCTGGCGGGATCAAAGGCGGCCTGTAGACCCTCAAGACTGTAGAGACCGTTATTGCGGACAAACTCGTAGGTCGCCTTGTTCATCCGTGTTTCGTTGGCGGCAATAGGAAAGTCTTCATCGATTTCTGGCAGCGGCAACCCAGCGAGAAAGGCCATCTGCTGCAAGGGCTCGGGATCGACATCTACCGCATTGCGGGCGATGAAGGCATCACCTTCCAGCAGCCAAGGGCCGGGGTCGCGGCCCGCAATGTCGAAGACTTCGCCGTAAGAACCAGTGCGTGCGTTGCGCCAGAATTCCCATGTTGCAGGCCCGTCATCGCCCAGAGCAACGCCAGCATCAGCGGCCTGAGTTATCGCATCGCCCGGCCAGTTGAGGCTGAAAAACAACTGCCAAGCATAGCAGTCAGGTTCAAGGATTGCGGCGCGCGCATCGTTCGGCTCTTGCCACAGGTCAGCGCCTGCCGACAGGTAATCGGCGCAATCGGCATGCGCCGCAGTGCCAAGGCAAAACAAAGCTGCCGTCACCAAGGGTGTAAGTAAAGACTGTCTCATGTCATGTCTCCTTCAGGTTTTTTTGCCTTGCGCGATCCAGCGCGCGAAGATGTCGATGTCTGTGGCAGGCCAAGGGCCATCACACGGCATTGAGCCATCCTTGAGCCGCAACAGGATCAGATCGGCGTATTCGGAAACCACCTCGTGCGACCCCAGATCAAGGTTGCGCACTGCGATCATCATGTTGATATCGACAGGCCGGAACAGCGGATGGATGTCAGTCGCAAATGACAGCGGAGAGCCGTCGGGCAATATTTCTGCCACAGGATGCATGCCCATCGGTGCGTCAAAGAGCGTTGTCTTGACGTTCGATTGTGCGTGACACCTCACCCCTATCAGCGGTTTGCCAGCCCCCCAGAAATTTGCGATGTCGATCTCGGGCAGGACAGTATTTGCACTAATCTGGGGCAAGGGTTGAACCGTGATTGTCCCAACTTGCGGTGGCACCGCGACAAAATCGAAAACCTGCACGCCGTCCTCGGGCACGGAGGCACGTGCCACCAGCTGAGGGCTGGTCCAAAGAGGCGCGTTTGCACGGCCCGTGGCGGTGATGATCAGGTTCGGAGGGTTGGATTTCTGCAGCGCCATTGTAACGCTGTCGACGGCATAAACACGTGTGGTCATTTTACTCTCCTTTTGGGTTAAAACTTGATGCCCAAGGACGCCCCGAACTTCTCAACCTTAGTGAGATCGCTGCGAGTGCGGCCGTGAGTGTAGGTCAAGTTGAATGTGGCGATTTCTTTCTCATCCAGCGGAAAGGACAGGTTCGCCACCCCGCGTGTGGCTTCCTGTCCAGTTTCGACATCGCGGTAATGCGAGAGTTCGATACCAGCCGTGGCTACCGTGCGTTTGTCATTGCGAAACAGCACTTTTGCGCCCAGATCAGCGCCCACCCAGACGTAGTCTTGGCCGTTGCCAAGCCGTGTATTGCCGCCCGTCTCACTGTGATAGGCATCAACGCGGAACACTGAACTGGTGGAAAAGACGACGTTGTCTTTGCGGTTGTCTACCACGGCATTGTGGTTGAGCGGACCAAAGACCGGCACATAGGCCAGTTCCAAGCCATAGCCCTTTGCATCTCCATCAAGCCCGAAGCGGTAGTAAGGCACGACATCAAGCACGCCATACGAAAACACCGGCGTGCCAGGCAGAAACATCGCCTCATAGATCAGGCCGACCCGACCGGTCCCCGAGGAAACGCCCGCAGATGAGCGGTTACCGTCAATCTCGGCGAAAGCGATCAGCGAAGAGGACACAAGCGAAGGGAACAGGTCAGCAAGTGCGCTTGGCGACGAGCTGTGCTTGAGCACATAGCCAAAGGCCGCATCCGCCGAAAGCTGCCAGCTGTCAGCAACCCCGTTGTGTGTATAGGAAAACGACGCGGGCGACCCTCCGGCAAAAGTACGGCATGTGCCCAGCTCTTGCCCGATCTGAGTTCGCACCATGTCCTTTCTCAGGAAAAACCGTTGGCCCTCCGAGCAGGTCTTGACCGGAATTTTCTTACCACCAGTCAGATCGGCATCCTGAGCGGCGACGCCCAGAGGCAAGGCGGCTAGGACAAGTGCGGGAATGTAGAGAAGTCGCATAATATGTCTCCTTCAGGCGGTTACGACAAAGCCGTTTGTGCGGTACTGCTTGCCAATCTCGATGCAGACGCCGCGAAAGATCAGCTGATCGTTCAGATCGTGGTAGGCGGGCACCACATCGTCATTCCGGAACACTGATGAATTGGCGATGATCTGCAGGGCCAGAGCTGGCGCATTGGCCTCTCCGAAATAGTCCGACATCATGTCGTCGATCTTAATCCCCGCCTGACGCAGATGCGGGTAAAGCCGAAACATCGAACGTTTGAATTCGGCCCAAATGTTCCCTGACACACTATGTGTCTGTGCGGCCTCAGCGGTGGCAAAGGGAGACCATGGTGGAGTGGGAAAAGGCTGCCGCGGGCGCGGCGGCCATGGCGGAAAAGGACCGCCCGGCGCAGGAGGCACCGGGGGCCACTGGGGAGGTTCTGGGCACCATGGGTGGGGTGTGAAACCCTGAGGCGGAAAGCGGTTCGTCGCGGCCTCTGAGCTCGCAGCGTGCATCGCGCCTTGGGGTGCTGCGTTTGCAGGCATCAGGTCGCGGTCCAATAGGTCGTCAAGCGTTGCAAGCCGCAGGTCCAACTGGTCCAGAACGGTTGGCATGTCGCAGGCAAGTGCGTATTCGCCTTCTGGCAGGCTCTCACCTTCCCCTGCCATATGCAGCCCCACAACGGTGCCGGAATTGGGGCTGACCCAGCAGGCCCCGCTGTCGCCTGGCATGGAAATCTCTGCGCTGGGGTCCGCGTCGTCTTCCGGCACAAGGCGGAAGCCCTCGATCTCAACCGCTTCATATTCGCCCGGAGCGACGCGGTGCAGAACGCGGTAGATCCCTTCCCCGTCCACACGCGCGCGAGTCAATCCGCTTGCGCGACCGTATTTACACAAGACATGGCCCAACGTAGAGGAGCGCACCCCCGCAAGATTGATATTCAATTCCTTGAGCGCCGGATACCAGCGCTTGCGACCTGTCAACGTCGCAAATGCGGCGTCCCCGTAGCGCGATAGCATCGACTTTTGCAACGTGGCTATTGGGGCCAGATCACCGTCTTCGCCATAGATAGGATCCCCCAGCTGCCCCGCAAAGGTGGACAGGACGTGCCAATTGGACAGGATCCCTGCCGCGCCGGTAGTTTTGTCGATGGCAATCGCACCAATCGTTCCCGAGCCTGCATGGGGTCGGTGGCAGGAACTGCCCGACAACAGCGCCTTTGCATCTGGTCGCAGGCCAAGGCCAAGCTCGCGCCGCACACGGTAAGGGCCGGTGATCACATCGACTGGCACACCATCTATGTCGCCGACAATCTTCTGGGAATCTGTTAGCGTGTCGAGTGGTAGCTTTGCGCTCACATGCACACGCAAGCAGAACTCTTCGGTGCGGGTGCCATCAACCCAGCGATATCCGACATCAAATCCGGTTACATTATCAAGATGGCGGTGCGCGCTACGCAAGCTGTCCAGCTTCTTACGGCAGTCCTCAGCTGAGAATGTTCGTTTGGGAGATGGCATTTTCGGGCTCCTGTTCTGATTGGTTAATCCCAGAATTCGGAGCACCCGTTATTCTTGCGTGATTCAGGGTTTTCACGTTAACGTCCGTGTTAACCTGTCCGCGCATCTGTCTGTTTGCGGCCAAAAGTGTAGTGGAAATTGTCGTCATGTTTGCCAGCCTCGAAGAATACGAAGCGCCACAGATCACGCATGCTCTGGGCTCGGGGGCGCCGCTTATGGCACCCGCAGCCTGCATGCCTGTCTTGCAGCAACTGGACTTTCTGTTTGTCGGTGCGCCTGCTCGGATGCCCGCCTTGACCATTGCCGGTGGTGTGCTGCCAGGTGGCACCTCTGTGTCGGGTGCAGGGCGAGATCGAAGCGCCGCACTGACGCGCCTTGCTGGTGAAACGGCAGAGCAACTTGGCCTGCGGGGTGCGCCTTCACAGGCGCGCAAGGGCGCGCGCAGAGTGTTTCAGGACCCAACCGCTGCAGAGGACACAAGACAGATCGCGGCATCCGACTGGACAGGGCAGGTGGATTTGGCCGTTCCGTTAGGGCTGCTGCCACCAAGCGCAGATCAAACAAGCGGGTTTTCTGCGGGGCTTGCTGCCCATCCCGACCGGACATCAGCGCAAAGTCATGGCGCCTTGGAGCTGCTGGAACGCGACGCCGTGGCCCTGTGGTGGGCAGGGGCGCACAAGGCGGTATCGCTGGGCGGCGCACAAGCCTATGCGACCGCGCGGCTGGGTCCGCGACAGGGCCGATCAACGACGCTACTGGATGTGACTTTTGACACTCAGGTTCCGGTTGTCGTGGCCGTGTCATTTGATGCGGCAGGGACATCGTTCTGCTTTGGCGCGGCGGCACGGCACACGGTGGACCTGGCTGCAAATGCCGCACTGCGCGAATTGGGCGCATCGGAGTTTGGCCTCACACTGGAGCGCGACCGCGGCAGCACCGATGATCAGGGCGATACCCGCTGGGCGGATGTGGTGGACCGCCAAACCTTTGAGGCCCGGTTGATCAGCCATGACGCCGATCTCGAAGAACAAACCGCGCTTTACCCCCAGCCGTCGCCTGTTCAGTGGGCCGAATGGCTGGCCAAGCATGATGTCTGCTTTGTTGAACTTGGCCAAGTTGGCGACCATTTTCACGTGGTCAAAGCCATCAGCCCGACGTTACAATCAGGCCGTGAGACCCTTCTAACAGCGCGCTTTGTCGATGCGACACAAGGGCAGGAGCGCCCGTTCGCAGGACCGCTCTATTGACTGTCGCTACGGGATACACGTCGCCGCACCTGCCAAGGCAACAGGCGCAGTTGTCAATTCATTTGATTGGCGGCTTGCAGGTCACTTGTGGGCAGCAACGGGTGGTGCTGAAAAAGCAAAAGGCGGCTGCTTTGCTGGTACTTTTGTCCGTCTCGCCTGATTTACGGCTTAGCCGTGAACAATTGCGCGGATTGCTTTGGCCCGATAGCGATGAGCATGCAGCCCAGACCAGCCTGCGTAATGCGCTTTGGGCGTTGAAAACCAATCTGTCAGACGTCGGCTTTGAAGGGTTGAATTCTGATCGTGCGGCGGTCTGGCTAGATGCGCATCACGTGACCGTGGATATCGATCATCTGCTTGAGCGGCTGGAAGAAGGCGATCTTTCGGTGCTGCGTGATCTGGACCCATTGGCGCTGACGCATCTTGAGCGCGATCAGGCTATCGTTAACGACGCCACGACCACACGGCTTCGCGAGGCGTCGGCACATCTTTCCAGATTGGTGCGCCAACGGCTGGACGCGCTTTCCTCTGACGCCCGATCTGACACACAGGCCATCGTGGCGTTGCAGTTCATGGTCAACATGAACCCCGAGGATGAAGGCGCCGCTCGCAAGCTAATCCGGCGCTATTGGCGCAGCGGGCAGCTGGCCAATGCGCTTGCTGCATATCAATCTCTTTGGAACCTGCTGGATGAGGAGTTTGGCGAAGAGCCCTCCCCTGAAACCCAAGACCTGATCGTCGAGATCAAGGCGAGTGACCGCCGCATCCAGACCTCGCGTACGCGCCCGCGCATTGTCGTCACCGACACAGCGGTCGATCACCTACCGCTGAACCTTGCCGGTCAGGCGCGGCTGCTACGCGAAACGCTTTGCGCCAACCTTGCAAGGTTTCGTGAATGGCAGGTCTTTGACGCGGGGCTGATCACCCAAGAGACACCCGCCGAGGATAAGGCGCGCACCTATCTGTTGAGCTTGCAAGCACAGGTCTCGGGGCAGGATTTGGTCTGTCGTGCCGTATTGGCCGACAGCCAGACGGGAGAACTGCTTTGGTCAGAAAGCCTTAGCGACCCTGTTCTTGGCGCGCAATACGACCGCTCTGGGGCGGCGGACCAACTGGCTGTTGCGCTTAACCTGCATCTGTCGGCGTATCGCGGACGCCAGCCCGAAAACAACCAAACCGAAGCCAGCGTCTATGAACGTTGGGTCGAGGCACAGGGGTTGATCCTGCAATTCACATTGGACAGCTGGCGTCAGGCCGAGACCCTGTTGGATATGCTGATTGCGGAATATCCGCAGTTCAGCCGCGGCCATTCCAGCCGTGCATCGATCGACAACATGCGCCAGATCTCGTTTCCTGGTCTCTATAGCACACCGGCCTTGCATGTTGAGGGCCTGCGCTTTGCTCGACGCGCGATTGAGCTTGATCCCATGGACAGCCGCGGCCAGTTGGCGATGGGATGGTCAGCAGCGATGTCGCGTCAATTTGACCGTGCGGAACTCGCCTTTGATCTGGCGTTCCAATACAATCAGAATGATCCTTGGACGATCACCTCTGCCGCTGTGGGGCTGGCTTTCTGCGACCATTACGATGTGGCGTCCCAGATGCTTGAGCTTTTGTTCAAATTGAATTTTCGACTGGAGGCGTCGCATTGGTCCTACATCGCGGCGACCCGTTTTCTGGGTGGTGATTACGATGAATGCGTCAAGGCTTCGGAACGCTCGCAAGAGATTTCCCATGATGTGCCCGCTTGGCACGCAGCCGCCCTCGCATTGTCGGGCCGCAAGGATGAGGCGGCCAAGGTCGCTGGACGGTTCGAGCAGATCGCCCGCGACAATTGGGTGGCAGAAGGGCCGATTGATCGCTCCGAGATCACCCGCTGGCTGATCAGCGGCTTTCCAATTCGCAATCGTGACACCTGGCTTCAGCTGCGCGATGGTTTGCGACTGGCAGGGATGCCGGTGCCCACCTTGATACAAAGCGATGAAATCGCTCTAGGCTATCAGATGGACACCGGTTCTTAGCAGGCTCTGTCAGGGCCTAGACGCACTTGCGCATGGCATAGTCCGCAATCCGCTCTGAGCGGAAATTCTCGGAGTTGGTAATGTTTGGCTCATGACCGTAAACCCGATCATAAAAGCTGGGCAGGATGTATTGATCTTCAGGGGGTGGGTCCTTCTTAAGGTCATCGGGGTGCGGCATCAAAACGCTGAGTGACTCTTCGTTGGGCGCCTCGAAATATGTGATGTTCTCGTCCAGTTTTTCTGGTTCACGGAAGCCGGGCCCGATCTCCATGATGCCTCTCAGGCCTCCGACGGCAACGTCGACATTCTCGATCAACTCGATAAGATCACGAACGCGCGCGGGTCGGGGATATTTGCCATTGGCCCAGTCGGCGATCCGCTCGCCGAATTCCTGCCATTTATAGATCTCAATCATATACTTTTCGTCGGCCATCTGTGTCTCCTGTTAATGATGGTTTTTTTTGGGGGGGGATTCTAATTGTCGGGCAACTGCTTGATCAACTCAGCCATGGAGCTGATTGGCCCACCAGGAAAGGTCAACTTTTCCAAGGCTTCCACAACTTGATCTTCAAGTGACACCTGAGAGGTGTCCTTCTTGAGCAAGGGCATAAAACAATCCCCGATTATGGCGGAGCCAAGGGGGCCAAACGTGCGCCCGGCGTTGCCTTCGCTTTGCGCTTCGAACAACAGAAACAAAGGCAGAGAAGGGGCGGCACGAAAGGGCTGTAAGTCAACAGATTCGCCGTTGTGGTCGCTTGCGTTTATCTCGTCGATCTTCAAGGCGCCAAATCCAGCCGTGATTATCTGTGCGACTTTGTCTTGCGGTGGAACGCTTGCGAGGGTGGGCAATTGTGGGGCGAGGGTTTGCAACAAGGTTTCAACAGGCACTAATTGGGTATGGAAGTCGGCGAGCAGATCGCGGATCGGCGCACCTGCAGGCAAGCTGTCATCAACCTTATTAGCTGCGACTGTCTGGGTCATGGTGGGGGCGAAATGCGGCCCCAATTTGATCGCCCAGTTGATGCGCGGGTCAGAGGCGCCATCTTCGGGGAAGAACAGGGTCCAGTCGATCTTCCAGTTTTGCGGCGTTGGTAAATTTAAGGGCGCGTGAAGGGATGATGTACTGATGATTCTACTCAGTTCATGGCTTACAGTCGAATTCAGTTTGTACTTGTTGCGCACCATGGAATGCGCGGCGCGCGCGGCAAAGGCAAAGTGATCCGCGTTTTCTTGCGGGCTTAGGCCTAGCAACGATTTTGGATTAACGGGATCATACAAAGCCAAAACGTCAGAATGCATCAAAGTCGGCAGCAAATCCTCACGAAGAATGCGGTGGTAGATGCGTATCGTTGCTTGGCGCGCGATGCGGCTGCGGTGACGCGGCAGAATAAGGCGCGTACCCGACGGATCCTTAAGCAATGCAGTCTGGGTGGCCAATGCGTTGTGCAGCCGATGAAACAGGACCGTCAGTTGCGCCAGAATATTATTGTCGTCATTGCGCGCGTCAGCGATCAGAACCTCTGTGTAAGGCGCATCCGGGTTCTCAGGGCCGTCGGGATTGAAACGCGCACGCGGCAGATCTTGCGGTGGCTGGTGGCGCTTCTTGATCGCGCGATTACTATCGCGGAAAAGGCCTAGGCGTAAAAGCTCGACACCATCCAAATCCTCGGGATCGTCACTTGTAACAACTTTTCGCGTATCATAGGCAAATGGACAGGCGATAGGCCCACCCCCAAATATTGTTTCCAACGCCAATGGCATCCGCCGTAGATTGGTCGGAGTAGGCGCATTATCTTCAAACGGATGGACCATGCGCGACGATTGTAAGACGTCATGCGAGGCCAACTGAAACAGATAAGTATATCCCGCTGATACCCCTAGAAACTGGCATTCTGGTGCGTTTAGAAAATTATTGAATTCATAAAGACTAGAGGTTGATTGGTTCAGCTGGTGCCCAAGATACAGCAACGCTTTCGCTAAGCGGTCATCGACCCAGCCACCAATAGGTATTCTCTTAAAGCCGCTGCGAAGCGGATCATCTTCAAAAAAACCACCGAACCCTAGATCACGATGCGACATATCTTCTCCATGCTCTTCCCTTAGGACAGCCTACCAGACGGGTTAACAATTCACTAAGGAAGATGGAGTCAGGGAGGAGTAACGCTTAATCTTTGATTTTAAAAGAATTTCACGAATTGCTCCATCTAACTCAAGTTACCTGCCTGACTTAAATCACGTTGGAATCACGCTTGTCTGCGGCTAATGGCGGGCAAGTTTTTCCCCGCTTGGTCTGGCCCATGAAGTCTTGTTACAGGATACATCGCTTATGCAGGTTCACTCTCGTATGTCCTGACACTTGTCGCAATCGCTGTGGCACCGGGGCCAGTCGTTTTGATGATGATGGTGCGCGCGACAGGCAATGACGTAAAAGGTGCCACTAGTTTTGGCATCGGGTCTGCAATTGGCGGCGTGGTGATCATCTCACTCGTTTGCGTTGACCTAAGCGCATGGCTGACAGCCGCACCCGAGGTTTTTGAATACAGCAAATACGTCCTGATCGCCTATATTTTTTGGGTGGCACGCAGTATTTGGTTGGGCAGTTTCAACATGAACGTTGATTGCCGAGCAAAGCGCTACTCCTTTGGCTCGTCCTTGTGCGCAGGTGTGGCCACATGTTTCATTTCTCCCTATTATATGATTTTCCTTCCTCTGGCCTTGATCGAAGTGATGGACGTTACGATCATCGAGATGCCTGAGTTCTTGATCATTTCCCTTATGAATTTTGCCGGACTTGCCGTCGGTGCAGCGTGAATAGCCCCTAGCTTCTTAGACGCCCTGATAGCTTGTAAGATCTTAACAAGTTAACCGGACTACAAAACCAGAGGCATAAAGCTACCGTTTATAGAAACGATGCTAACGGTGCCAAATTCCGTATAGCAGGCAATGATAGAGGTTCCCGCGAAAGACTGCTATTTTAGCCTTCACAAGCAGGAACCCTTTTTAAGGTTTAAACAGAAGTTCCAAAATGGACATGCCGCAAAAGCTCTACGATGGCTTCAAACTCTTCGACCAACCGGTTCGAACGAGTTCCCCATAGGTCCACCACTCCCCCTTTGTGTGTTCGGTCAAATGCTTGTATTGGCAATTTCGAGCGTTCGTCATCTCGTTCCTGGCGAAGGTATGCTAAAATTTGCTCGGGCAAGACCGCGCTGGATTATTTTGCCTTGAATTTCTAAGTAGGGGCAACGCAGGCGTTTGTAACCTCCCCGATCAACTAACTGATTAACGTAGCATCAGTCGCCGATATAAGCTCTTCCAATGTGACGCCGTGCGCTGTTTCGACTATCTTTAACCCACCCTTGACCACATCCAGAACGCCGAGATTTGTAATAATTCGATCGACAACGCCCTTTCCAGTAAGCGGTAGTGTGCATTTCTGAAGTACCTTGCTGTCACCATGCTTGTTGGTGTGGTCCATAACAACAACCACACGGCCAACCCCCGCTACCAAATCCATCGCGCCTCCCATACCTTTGACTAACTTGCCGGGGATCATCCAATTTGCGATATCACCGTTTTCGGCGACCTCCATGGCACCAAGGATCGCCATCGCGATCTTTCCGCCGCGGATCATACCAAAGCTTTGCGCACTGTCAAAATAGGCCGTCTGTGGAAGCTCAGTGATGGTTTGCTTGCCAGCATTGATAAGGTCGGGGTCAACACTATCGTCGGTCGGGAAAGGGCCCATACCCAGCATGCCATTCTCGGACTGCAACGTGACATTGATTCCCTTTGGGATGTGGTTTGAGACAAGCGTCGGGATGCCAATCCCAAGGTTCACATACCATCCGTCTTGTAATTCTTGGGCCGCGCGGGCGGCCATCTGATCGCGGCTCCACATTAGGCGGCCCTCACTGTACGTTGTTCGATACGCTTCTCATGCGTGCCTTGGATCAACCGGTGTACATAGATGCCCGGCAAGTGAATGTGATCTGGGTCGATTGAGCCAGTTGGGACAATCTCTTCGACCTCAGCGACGCAGACCTTACCGCACATGGCGGCTGGTGGATTGAAGTTGCGGGCCGTTTTTCGAAATATCAGATTGCCCGTTTCATCGGCTTTCCACGCCTTCACAATCGACAGATCTGCAAAAAGGCCTTTCTCCAGAATGTAAGTCTCGTCGTTAAAGTCCTTGTGTTCTTTGCCTTCTGCAATCACCGTGCCAACCCCCGTCTTTGTGTAGAAACCCGGGATGCCGCACCCCCCTGCACGCATGCGTTCGGCCAGCGTGCCTTGTGGGTTGAATTCCAGTTCCAGCTCGCCAGACAGGTACTGACGCATAAATTCGGCATTTTCACCCACGTAGGACGAGATCATTTTCCTCACTTGCCGCGTTTGAAGCAATCTCCCGATGCCAAAATCATCAACACCGGCATTGTTTGATGCGAATGTCAGGTTTTTGTTGCCCGCCGTCTTGATGGCTTCAAGAAGTAATTCGGGAATGCCGCACAGGCCAAAGCCGCCTGCCGCGATCAATATTCCGTCGTGCAAAACGCCATCGAGTGCGGCCGTTGCATTTGGATAAACTTTTCTCATGGAGATGTCCCTTGGTTCGCGATCATCGCGTAGGAGGTAAGTTGGGTGGCTGACCAAACAATTGATTTCAGAATGAAACCTTGTCGCCGCCCTTTAGGTCGAGAATCTCGCGCGCCTCATCTGGCGTTGCCACCTCGCAGCCCAAATCCTCAACGATGCGTCGGATTTTGGCGACCTGTTGGGCGTTGCTTTCGGCAAGTTTACCGCGAGAGATGAACAGGCTGTCTTCAAGCCCTACGCGCACGTTGCCGCCCATTTGGCTGGCTGTCGTGCCCAAGGTCATTTGTGACCCACCAGCGCCCAACACGGACCAACGATAATCGTCGCCAAACAGACGATCTGCAGTTTGTTTCATGAAGACAAGGTTCTCAATCTCGGACCCGATGCCGCCAAGAATACCGAAGATGAACTGGATGAAAATAGGTGCCTTGAACAGTCCGATATCCATGCAGAATTTCAGGTTATATAGATGACCCACATCATAGCATTCGTGTTCGAATTTGATGTCATGAGGGGCCAGCGTATCTGCTGCTTCTTTGATGTCACGGAACGTATTGCGAAAGATATTACCGTCAGAGTTTTTGACGTAGTCTTTTTCCCAATCAAACTTCCAGTCCTCATCTTTGTAGCGCCCTGCAAGCGGATGGAACGAGAAATTCATCGACCCCATGTTCATCGAACACATCTCGGGCGAGAAGATTTTGGCAGGGTTGATGCGGTCTTGGATCGACAGGGTCAGTGATCCACCTGTGGAAATATTCACCACAGCGTCCGTCGCCTGTTTGATCCTTGGCAGGAAGGGCGCGAAATCGTTGATCGCCACTGAGGGCGCACCGGTTTCATTGTCGCGCGCATGCAGGTGCAAAATCGATGCTCCGGCCTCTGCGGCGTCCAATGCTTGCTGGGCGATGTCGTCATACGTGTAAGGCAGACCGTCGGACATAGTTGGGGTATGAATAGCCCCTGTGATGGCACAGGTGATGATGGTCTTTTGTTTGGTCTTGGCCATGGTTCAGCCCTTTTTGTCAGATTTGTTTGATTTTACGCGGTAGCTAAGCGGGAAGAGTTCCAGATCGAAACGGGATTTGATCAGCCCCCAAATCCCGTTAGGGGCTTTCAGCATGATCACAATTGCAACCACACCCAAGACCAGCAGATAGATCGTCCCCAGATCCGCCAAAGTTTCCCGCAGCAGGAAGAAGATAAGTGTCCCGATGATGGGACCTTCAATGGTGCCGATGCCGCCGATGACGACGATAAAGATCACAAAGGCGGTCCAATCATTGACCGAGAATACCGCATCAGGCGAGATGCGTAGCTTTTGCAGGAAGATCAACGCGCCGATCATCGCCGTGAGAGCAGACGTGACAATGTAGACAACGAACTTGGTGCGCCAGATGTCGATGCCCAGTGATCCCGCCGCCAATTCGTTGTCACGGATAGCTGTCAAGGCTAGCCCGTTGCGGGACCGCAAGAGGAAGTAGACGGAGGCGATCACAATCACAGCAGCGGCCAGTGCCAGCCAATAGCTTAGGTGTTCACGTCCGGATCTTGATGATGCCATAGAGCGGACGATACCAACCGGCAACGATGACCCAGACCCGCCGCCCAATGCGGACACTTGTGCGAATGAAAGACGAAACACCTCCGCGATGACCCATGTGCCAATGGCGAAATAAGCACCGCGCAGACGGAAGATGAGCAATGCCACGGGCACGGCGATGATTGCGCCCAAGACCCCCGCCACGACAATCGCACCAACCGGATGCAAGCCGGAAAACATCGTCAACGCGAACAGCATATAGCCGCCAAAGCCTACATAGGCCTGCTGCCCGACAGACACGAGACCGGCATACCCAGCCATCAGGTTCCAAAGGCTGGCCAAGGCAAGGTAGAGGAAAATCTCGCCCATCAAGCGCATGTCTGCGCGGCCTGCCCAATAGGGTGCCGCGATGAGAATGATCAGGACGATCAAGCCCAATATCGCCGCCACTTTCGTCACACGTGACGTGCGGCTGACATGAAAATCAGAGGTGTTCATTCGTTGATCCTCGGGAATAAACCGTTCGGCCGTACGGCCAGAATGATAAGAAAGACGATGTGACCCGAAAGCAGCTGCCAACCGGGATCAATTTTTGCCCCGACTGTTTGCGCCACACCAAGGATGACGCCGCCAATCAAGGTCCCCCATAGGTTGCCAAGCCCACCGATGATGACGGCTTCAAAACCAAAGATTAATCGGCCACCCCCGATGGAGGGGTCAAAGCTGGTTCGAATACCCAGCATGATGCCCGCAATGGCTGTGACACCTAGTGCCAGCGCCATTGCCAAACCAAAGATGTGACGCCGGTTCAGACCCATCAGTTGCGCAATTTCCTGATTGTCAGATGTCGCACGGAACGCGCGCCCCAAAGCGGTGCGGTAAAACATCCATTGCAATGACGCGATCACCGCAACCGCGATACCAAAGGTCAACACAGGCAAGACACCCAACGATAGCCCGCCAACGGAGACGCTTGCGGTCTCCAACGCTCCGGCATTTATCTTTTGCGGGTCTGCGGAATAGATTTCCAACAGGCTGTTTTGGATGATCACGGACAAACCAAAGGTGACCAAAAGCGGCGGCAGAATGTCTTTACCAAGTGTATGGTTTAGAATACCGCGCTGCAGCACATAGCCGATCATCGCCATAACAGGGACAACGACAATCAGGGCCAGCAACGGATGCATTCCCAAGATTGTTGTCACCGACAGCCCTAAATAAGCCGCTAACACGATCAAATCGCCATGCGCGATATTGACCAACCGCATGACCCCAAAGATCAAAGACAGCCCGGCGGCAAAAAGCGCATAGAGCCCACCAAGTAACGTGCCTTGCACGACAGCATTGACCCAATCCATTTATACGACTCCAAAATAAGCGCGTGAGATATCTTCGCGGGCGACGGTTGCAGAGGCACCGCTCAGGGACACGCGCCCCTCTTGCAAGCAGTAGAAACGTTGTGAGACCGACAAGGCTTTGGTGACATCTTGCTCGACAATCAACGCGCTCATGCCTTCCCCGATGATGCCGGGCAAAGCCGCGTAGATGTCTTTGATAATGATCGGAGCAAGGCCTAGGCTGATCTCGTCAAACAAGATCAAATCAGGGTTCGCCATCAACGCGCGTCCAATGGCCACCATCTGTTGTTGGCCGCCTGACAGCGACGTAGATTGCTGTGCGCGGCGTTCTTTCAAAATTGGGAACAGTTTGAATACAGCGTCGAGTGACCAAGGCCCTTTGCGACCAACCTGCCCCCCAATCATCAAGTTCTCTTCGACCGACAGGGACGGGAACAATTGCCGCCCTTCAGGCACCAACGCGATACCCTTTTCCGCCACTTGATCCGCCCGCAACGCGCCGATGTTTGTGCCGCAATAATTGACCATTTCGGATTTGTTCTGCGTCAGCCCAGAGATAGAGCGCATCAACGTCGTTTTACCCGCGCCATTTGCACCGATGATCGCAAGAACTTCGCCCTGCGCAACCTGAAGATCGACACCGTAGAGCGCCTGAAAGTCCCCATAAAATGCATCAAGCATATTCAGTTTTAAAGCTGTGTTAGTCATTCGCTGCGATCCCCAGATAAATCTCTTGTACTTCCGGACTTTCCATAATCGTACGCGGCTCGCCTTCGGCAATTTTGCTTCCAAAATCGATGACCATCAGCTTGTCGACCACAGCCAACAACGCGTGTACGACGTGTTCGATCCAGATGATCGTCACGCCGCGGCCATGAATATCCTTGATGGTCTGAACAAGCGACGAACACTCAGCCTCGGTCAGGCCACCGGCGATTTCGTCCAACATCAGAAGTTTGGGTTTCGCGCAAAGCGCACGGGTCAGCTCCAACCGCTTGCGACCCAGCAATGTCAGGCCACCCGCCAGTGTATTGGCCCGACTCAACAGTTCGGTCTGCTCTAATATCTCAATGCAGTAGGTTTCGGCTTCTTTGCCCTGCATTCCGCCAGCTTGCGTCGCTGCGATCATCGCGTTTTCAAAGACAGTCATACCAGAAAACGGTTGCGGCACCTGAAAACTACGCGCCATGCCCCCGCGACAACGTTTCGCAGCGGATTTGCGGGTGATGTCATTGCCGTCAAACGTGATTTTACCACTGTTCGGGGCAAGCGTTCCAGTGATCAGGTTGAACATCGAAGTCTTGCCAGCGCCGTTCGGGCCGATAACCCCAAGGGCCTCGCCTGCGTCCACCTCAAAGCTGAGCGCATCGGCTACAGTCACTGCCCCGAAGGACTTTGACACTTGATCAAGTTGTAAAAATGCGGCCATGATGCCCTCTTGATAATGCAACGGCGGCGCATTTTACTGCGCCACCGCCGTGAGTGGTGTTAAGACAACAGCTTCAATTCGCCTGTCAGAGGAATGTCAGTCGCGCCGGAGTTTGCAACGATCTCAAGATCAAGATTATCGCCATCACGCTGCCACTGACCTGCAACAAGCGGTGTCTTGGTCACGTTGTTAATCGGGCCGTTTGCCCAATTAACATTGCCTGTGATGGTATCCAGATTAGTCGATGCAATTGCGGCAACAATCGCTGCCGGATCTTCCAGATCTTCCGCCCGTTTGATGACGTCGGCAACAACTTCGAACAACGCGTGCTTAAAGCCAATTGGCTGCGTCCAAGGGCGACCAGACGCGACGGTATACCCATCAGCCAAATCTTTGGACGAGGCACCTGTCAACGAAGAGCTGAACGGGTGGTTCGGGGACCACCATACCTCGGAAGAGAGACCATCGCCGCGTGCTCCAAGAGACTCGATCACTGAAGGGAACAGCAATGCTTTGCCGATTGTCACAATTTTCGGCGTAAAGCCTTGCTGTGCAGATTGTGCCCAAAACGTCGCGAAATCCGGTGGGATCATGTTCCCTGTTACGATCTCGCAGCCAACTTCCTTAAACGCAGAAATTTGGTTGGAAAAGTCGTCCGACAATGGCTGATAGCGGCCCGGATCAACCAGATCATAACCAGCTGCAGCCAGTGGCTTAGCCAGACCAAGCTCTGCGTCGCCCCATGCGTTGCCATCGGCATCATTAGGGAACAAACCACCAACCTTTTTGGCAACACCACTTTTGTCCCACATATCAAGGAAAGACCCTATGACGTCCTCAAGCCCCCAAAAGAAGTGATACGTGCTCTGAAAACCTTCGCCCGGCACGCCGTTACGGCCAAAGAAGTATGGCTGCCATGGGCAGTCCGTTGTGATGCAAGGCACTTCGTTGATCTCGGCTTGATCGGATACAGGGTTCACGGTGTCCGGTGTGGACGCGGCTACGATAATATCAACTTCATCGCCAAGGATCAGGTCAGCCGCAACTTCGGCGGCACGGTTTGGGTTGGATTGGCTGTCCTTTGAGATGATCTCGACAGTGTAGGATTTGCCGTTGTTTTCGAGACCAGCCGCGAACGCTTTTGAAATCGCATCAAGCACATAATCGTCGGCTTCTGCGAAACCGGCCAAGGGACCTGTGCGCGGGCTGATGTGGCCAATTCTGATAACCGGGTTAGCTGCGTAAGCACGGCTTCCGGACAAAATTGCGGGTGTTGCAAGTGCTAAAGCACCACCTGCCACAAACGAGCGGCGCGTCCATGTCGAAGTTTTCCTAGTCATTTATTTTCCTCCCTTTGGCCGAACAGTCCAGCCTTTCTCAATAACGTCAGTCCGGTAAAATCCCTTCCAAACGTTGCAGATGCCGCGCGACACGCGCGCGTGTTTGATCGGCCTCATCCTCGGACCAATCCAGAAATCCTTTGCCGGATTTCATGCCAAGCCGCCCCTCCTCGACGAGCTTGGCCAAATACGGCGAGGGGCCCTGTCGGGTCTCAAGATCGTACAGGACATTTTCATGGATATCTAAAGTCAGGTCCGTTCCAACAAGGTCCGCGTTTTCAAGCGGGCCAAGCACAGCCAAACGACGTCCAAAACTGGCCTTGATCACTGTATCGACAGATTCCGCGTCGCAAATCCCATTCTCGACAAGGCTAACGGCTTCGCGCCATAAAGCATGCTGCAAACGATTGCCGATGAACCCCGGCACATCCTTTTCGACACGCACAGAGGTTTTGCCCGCATCATCAAGCATTGCGATCATGTCGTCAGCAACGGCGCGGTCCGTCCATTCTGTGCTAACCACCTCAACCAAGGGGATCATATGCGGCGGGTTCCACCAATGGGTGCCAACAGCGCGGTTCTTAAGGCGCAGATTGGCCATGATCTTGGTGATGGGCATCACAGATGTGTTGGACGCGAGAATACAATTATCTGGCGCATGATCTTCGATCTCGGCGAATATCCTTTGTTTCAAGTCCAGCTTCTCAGGGGCTGCCTCGAATACAAACTCGGCCTCTTTGACAGCAACAGCCGTTGATCCCGAAATCTCGATCTTTTTGAGAATTTTGGCGATTTTGTCCTCTGGTTCTCCAAGGACCTTTAGACTGTCCGCCATTCTTTGCGACACCGTTTCGCGTGAGGCGGCGTCGGGATCCGCGATATGGACATATTGCCCAGCCCGCCCGAGCGTCAGCGCAATGCCGTGGCCCATAAGTCCGGCACCAATAACAGCTATTTGGATATTCTTGCGCATCAGATCAACCCGCCGTGTATCCACCGTCAGCATACAAAATATGCCCGGTGTAGAAATCAGATGCCGCAGAGGATAAAAACAGCAACGGTCCTGCCAAATCTTCAGGTTCGCCCAAGCGGCCCTTCGGCACGCGCGCCAAGAAACCGTCCCGCACAGCGATCGCCTTTTCAGTGTCCTCGAACATCCACGCCGTCAACGGTGAACGAAAAACAGTCGGGGCAATTGCGTTCACGGTTATGCCTGTGGGGCCCAATTCGCATCCAAGCGCCTTGGTGACACCGTCAACGGCCGCCTTGGACGCGCAATATGCGGTGTAACCTGCGGGATGCCCCAACAGTCCGCGTGCAGAGGACACAAAAACAATTTTGCCGCCATTGCCCTGTGCCTTCATTTGCTTACTCGCAGCGCGCGCCAGCAACCATGACTGTGTCACGTTGGCGTCCATGACGCCTTCAAAAGTTTCAGGCGTCATATCTTCGATCATGGCGACTTTGTTCATGCCCGAAGCCACGACAAGGATATCAAGCGCACCGTAGACTTTGACCGCTTCGGCAACCATGGCCGCGACTGCGTCTTCGCTATCTGGGCGGCCCTTTATTTGGTGCACATCGCCTGTGCAGGTCGCGGCAACTTCGGCCATTGCATCCGCATTGCCCGCCGCCAAAACAACCTTGCAACCAGCGCCCAACAAGCACCGTGCAGCAACAGCGCCAAACGCGCCAGAGGCACCAGTGATCAAAGCAACTTTTCCGTAAACGTCAAACATAGCATGCGGGTTATCAAGAGACATGGGCTTACTCCGGCCGTTTGCCGTTGGGATAAGGCATCACAACAAGCATCTTACAAATATGATTGGTTTTGTTCTCGATCCGGCGGATCTGGTCCGCTGGGATTGTGCAGCTGTCCATGGCCGACAAAACGGTTTCGACGCCGTCGATTTCTACCGTCATCTCACCTTCGACAACGACATAAACCTTTTCGAATGGGGTGCTGTCAGGACCAGCGCCCCCGCCCGGAAGAAATTGCGAAAAGCCGACCCACTGGCTTTCAGGGCCGCCATTGACAAACCCTTGAAGCCGAAGACCCGTGACGCCCCAATGATTGGGGGCGTCGTAGGTTCCTGCGTCTGCAAATCGCGTGACCAACATTAAAACGTCTCGCCGGCTTCGATGCGGTAGGCCTGCTGTTTGTCAGTCATCGCAACCAGGCGAATGATACATCCATCGCCACGATCCCAGTTCCACGGGAAGAACGCGAATGTCACGCGCTTGCCTGTGACGCTGTCCAGATCGCCTCCAACGTTTTCAATGCCTAGGATACCTGCATTGAACAACGTGTTGTGGACTGGCTCCCAATCAGGAAAATCAGTTTTCCAATCAACACCGCCGGACCACTCAAGGTATTCTTCCTCAAGATGCGGCAGGATCGGGCCGTTGCGCTGTGGACCAATTGCAGTGGCGAGCGGGTGGTCATTCGCTTGGGTGTCATGACCGACAACCTTGACGCCCTTTTCGACCATCCAATCCGCAGCCGATTGCACCAGACCGGGGCAGTAGGCAAAATAATCACCATCTTCGTAAACTTTGTGCCAGCCGGTGTTGATGATCAGAACATCACCTTTGCGGATCGCATGACCACAGGCATTTTCCAGATCTTCACCTGTGATTTTCTCCCATTTCTTCTTAGGGATCGAAACCACCAAGCCGGAACCAAAGAAGTGTGGCAGCGGCACTTCGTCAATGAACGGCGTCCCTGGAACAACATGCGCCGGAGCATCGATGTGCGTCGTCACGTGCATTGTATGGGTCATCGTCTGAGACAGTACGCCGGACTTCGCCATATAATGCGTGCGTTCGATCTGAACATCTTTGAAGTAGGGCCAATTGGGGCACTGGTACCCAAACCGGTGGCTGAGATTTACAAAATCCAGCCCCATGTCATTATCGTCGTTTGCCTGAAATTCAATCCCGCGGATTTCTACCATGGATACAAGTCCTCTGTTCGCAGCTGATGACTGCGTTGGTGTGGTGTGCGTTGTGCGATGGCCTCCCAGCCCTTCAATTACTGATACACATGCACCACAATGCGGTCAATATAAATTTGCGATGCGGATTACCTGTATCACAATGCGGTTATTGACATTTAATCTTGCTCCCGTATGAGTTGACCTATCAAAAATGTTTGGAAGCACTGTGAAACTTGATAAAATTGAGAACGAACGCAGTGGAATTCAGGTCATTTCACGTGCCGCACGGATTCTTCGCAGCCTGAAAGATCACCCCGAGGGGTTAAGCTTGGGAAGGATTGCGACCGAAGTTGATCTCCCACGTTCAACCGTCCAACGAATCGTCGGAGCACTTCAGGCAGAGCGGCTGCTGATCGCCAATATGATCGGTGGAGGTGTCCGCTTGGGTCCGGAACTTGGCGCGCTCGCTGAGACCGCACGGTTTGACACGGTCGATCAATGCCGGCCTTTGTTACTGGAATTGACCCAAGCTACGAGCGAAACGTCGGATTTATCAGTCTTACGCGGCCACAACATGATCTTTGTAGACCAAGTTCCCGGCACACATAGACTACGCACAGTGTCTTCCGTCGGAGAGATCTTCCCTCTAACAACAACTGCAAATGGTCGCGCAAGTCTTGCCATGTTGCCACGAAGCGATGCGATGAAACTTGCATCGAATGAAGCCGTGCAAACCAACGTTGACTTGGATCTTGACGCTTTCGACAAACTACTCGATGAAATTCTGCATTCGGGCCTCGCATACGATGCTGACGAACATTCAGATGGAATATCGGCTGTCGGGTTTGCTTTTACCGATCTTGCCGGTGAAATCCACGCAATTTCGGTTCCTGTGCCGTCTTCACGCTTCATTCGTCAACAGCTGGACATCGAAACCGCCGTGCGACGCACCGCAAGTATCGTTCAAAAAGTGATGGAGAGCGATTTAAAGGGATAAGGGCTGCTTCGTCTTGCCTCTCATGTAAGCATTGCGCCTTCATCGAAAAACTGCCGTTCAGACAATCACAGCGAAATGAGACTTTGCTCGCGCCCCTATTGTTTGTCCGCACAGCCGCCATCGGAGCATCGCATGGCGAATTTCTGCTTTATCTTTGACGTTAGAAAGAGTGTTTATGCTGCAAAAAATAGGAAACTTGGCTGCTCATTTCAAACTTAGGTATATTGATTTCATTACATTTTAAGAGCTAAACAAAGAACATCCTTGGGTCCAGATCACCCTATTAGAGCGGGGAAGCTCTAGTCCATATAATTTTGAATAGCTGAATTTTGCCACAACCATATTTACGGTATTTATGCTGACCGAACGCTGTTCAGACGATGCCATCTGCAATTCTTATTGTGTTTCCTTAATCTGGCGCAGCCCTAACCGTCAATCAAGATTGCGCGAAAATCATTTACGTTGGTTCCAGTGGGGCCAGGTTTGAAGAGTGTGCCCACCCCGTCAAATGCCCCCCAAGCATCATTGCGGCGCAAGGCATCCGCCGGATCAATGCCCGCTACGCGCATCATTGCCGCAGTGCCACCATTTGCAAATGCGCCAGCGTTGTCTTCAGAGCCGTCAATCCCGTCTGTATCTGCGGCCAGCGCAGTGATGCCTGGCATGCCTTCAATCGCCTGTGCGAATGCCAACAAAAAGGCCGTGTTGCGCCCGCCGCGCCCGTTCTTATGGCGCAGGGTAACCGTTGTTTCACCGCCCGACAGCACCACAATCGGTGCTTTGAACGGACGGCCTTGCATGAAGACCTCTCGCGCGATCGCCGCATGCATCTGGCCGATCACCTCAGCCTCGCCCTCAATTGCGTCTGACAGGATGACAGCAGGCACGCCCGCCGCCTCTGCTGCGCGGGCTGCTGCCTCAAGCGAAAGCCGCGCTGATGCGATGACATGTACTTCGTTCGCTTCAAACACCGATTCGTCAGGCATAGGTGCCCGTATCAATCCGGCCAACACGGCTGGTGGCAATTCCAGCCCGCGCGTTTTGATCAGGCTCAACGCGTCCTCCAGTGTCACAGCATCGGGAACCGTTGGGCCAGAGGCCACTTGTGCAGGATCATCACCGGGAACATCCGAAACAACCAAGCTGACCACCCGCGCAGGATGCGAAGCAGCAGCAAGACGGCCGCCTTTGATCCCGCTTGCGTGTTTACGAATCGCGTTCATCACGCCAATAGGGGCACCAGAGGCCAGCAGTGCCTCGTTGAGCGCCTGCTCGTCCTCCAGTGTCAGCCCCTCAGGTGGGCAGGGCAGCAATGCAGAGCCTCCACCGCAGATAAGCGCCACCACCAAATCATCGGGCCCCAGATTTGACACAGCCTCGAACAGTGCCTCAGTTGCGGCCAGCCCTGCGGCATCTGGCACAGGATGTGAGGCTTCCATCACGCGGATTGATTTTGTCGGACAGCTATAGCCATATCTTGTGACTACAACACCTTGAACGGGACCGTCCCACAGGTCTTCGAATGCAGCGGCAAGCTGCGCTGAACCTTTGCCAGCACCAACAACAATTGTGCGCCCTTTCGGACGGTGCGGCAGGTGTGACGCTAGAGCTGCCCGCGCATCCGCTGCGGTAACTGCAGCGTCAAACAAGGAAGTCAGAAATGCGGATTTATTCGGATCAATCATGCGCCAAATTCCTCCCGCAAGGCGGCCTTCTGCACTTTGCCCATGGTGTTACGCGGCAATTCATTCTGCACACGATATTCGCGCGGTTGCTTGAACCGTGCAAGCGCCTCACTCACGGCCGCCTTCACGGCCTCCAAATCAATTTGCGCGCCCGCCTCGGGCACCAGCACCGCCAGCGGCACTTCGCCCAGATCATCATGCGGGATACCGATCACCGCGCTTTCTAACACGCCCGTTTGGGCATCTAGGACCAGCTCCAACTCTTTTGGATAAATATTGTAACCACCAGAAATGATCAGATCTTTGCCACGTCCAACAATGGTGACATAGCCTTCTTCGTCCTGCACGCCCAGATCACCAGTGATGAAGAACCCGTCCTTGCGAAGTTCTTCCTTGGTCTTTTCCAGCATGTTCCAATAGCCTTGAAACACATTGGGACCACGAACCTCAACCACCCCTGTCTCACCGCGCGCCAATTCAGTTCCGTCACCATCTGCGACCCGCAACGCCACATCAGGCAGCGGTAGACCAACAGTGCCCGCCCGCCGCTCACCTTCATATGGGTTTGAGGTGTTCATATTCGTCTCGGTCATGCCGTAACGTTCCAAAATACGATGCCCTGTACGTTCTTCAAACGCGACATGCGTATCTGCCAACAAGGGCGCTGATCCGGAGATGAACAGGCGCATATTTGCTGTCAGCGCACGGTCAAACCGGACATCATCCAGCAGACGAGTGTAGAAAGTTGGCACACCCATCATCGCCGTGGCACGGGGCATCCATTCAATCATCTGGTCGATGTCCAGCTTGGGCATGAACACCATCGAACCGCCTGCAATCAGCATCACATTGGTCGCAACAAACAGGCCATGGGTGTGAAAGATCGGCAACGCATGCAGCAACACATCATCGCGCGTGAACTGCCATAGATTTTTCAAGGTAGCCGCGTTGCTGATCAGGTTTTTCTGACTCAGCATGGCCCCCTTGGAACGCCCTGTTGTGCCTGAGGTATATAGAAACGCAGCCAGATCATCTTCGCTGCGCTGAACCGTCTCAAAGGTTCTGCTCTGGCTATCAGCACTATCGCTCAGAGTGCCACCTGTTGCATCCAATGTCGCGAATGCAGCGCCTGATGTTTTTGCAACTGCGTTCAACTCATCAGCCCGCGCAGCCCCCCCTACCAGCAACGTCGCGCCACTATCCCCAACAAAATAGGCCAGTTCAGCAGCTTTATAGGCCGTATTTAGCGGCAGGAAAATCGCACCCAACTGCGCACATGCCGCATAAAGCGCCAACATATCTGGGCATTTCTCTACCTGTACCGCCACACGATCACCAGTATTTACGCCATACCCTTTGATGGCATGCGCCAACTGTGCTGCACGGTTTACAAATTCAGCGTGGGTAATGACCCCACCTTCTGGCAATTGCAAAAAGGGTGTGTCTTTGCCAGCGTAGGGCGCAAACATCGTGTCATACAGCGGGTTATTCATGGAAGGGCCTTTGTTTTAGGTCCCCTACCTTAACGCAACATTCTCTCAGTGAAAATCACGCGATTTCGGAATTATGCGCACATCTCGCGGGTGCCTACGCCCACCTGCTACATGATCTGGCTGGGCCTGCGGTGGGGTTTCCCCACCTGTTTGGCTCATCGGCACATGCTCATCCGCCAAACTATCCAAACGATCAGTGCGGTTTTCCAACCGATCTGCCACCACATGGATCACACGGCCATCTGTCTGCACACGCCCATGCACTACCAAAAGCCGCGCTGTCATGATTAGCGCACGGAAATGCTCAAACAACTGGGGCCAGATGACAAGATTCGCCACGCCGTCCTCATCTTCCAACGTGATGAAACACACGCCCTTGGCGCTCCCCGGTTTTTGGCGCACCAACACCAAGCCCGCCAACGACACCCGCGCGCCATGCCCCATATGGATAAGGTTATATGAGCTAGCAAACCCCTGCTTGCGCAGACTGGTCCTGAAAAAACTCATCGGGTGTGCCTTTAGCGAAAGCCTGAGGGTCTGGTAATCCGCCACCACATGTTCGGCCTGCGCCATGGCAGGCAATGCGACCAGCGGCTCGCTGCCTTCACCTGCAGCTTCAGCGTGTTCAAAAATCGGCAGTGACGGTGCATCGCGCAGCCCCTGCGCCTGCCACAATGCTTGTCGGCGGTCGATACTACAGGACCGGAATGCATCAGCGGCGGCCAACTTACCTATCGCCCCGCGATCTGCCTTGGCCCGTTCCTTTAGGTTTGCTACATCTACAAAAGGTTCGGACCGCGCAGCCATTATGCGTACCGCTGCATCGCGGCGCATCCCATCCACCTGACGCAATCCAAGACGCAATGCAAAGCCATCCACGCAAGGTTCTAGCGTGCAATCCCAATCCGAGTAATTTACATCAACCCCGCGCACCTCAACTCCGTGATCGCGCGCATCACGCACAATCTGGGCTGGCGCATAAAATCCCATCGGCTGGCTGTTCAGCAGACCGCAGGCAAAAGCCGCCGGATAGTGGCACTTCATCCAACTGGACACATACACCAGCTTGGCAAAGCTCGCTGCGTGGCTTTCGGGAAAGCCGTAGTCACCGAAGCCCTTGATCTGATTAAAACACCGCACAGCGAACTCTTCCGCATAGCCACGATTGGTCATGCCCTCTACCATCTTGGCCTGCAATGTTTCTATTGTCCCGCGTGACCGAAACGTAGCCATCGCCTTGCGCAACTCATTGGCCTCCTTCGGCGAGAACCGGGCGGCATCAATTGCGATTTTCATCGCCTGTTCTTGAAAGATCGGCACGCCCAGTGTCCGACCCAAAATCTTGAGCAATTCATCTTGCGGGTACTCAGATCCCGGCGCGGGATAGCTCACCCCCTCAATCCCCTGACGGCGGCGCAGATACGGATGCACCATGTCGCCTTGAATGGGGCCAGGCCGGACAATCGCCACCTCGATCACCAGGTCATAAAACCGCCTCGGGCGCAGCTTGGGGAGCATCGCCATTTGCGCACGGCTTTCGACTTGAAACACTCCCAAGCTATCCCCAGCACAGAGCATATCATAGGTGTCCTCGTCATCACTTGGCACGCTCGCCAGTTCATGATGCACACCATAATGCGCGCCTAGCAGATCAAACACCTTGGCGATACAGGTCAGCATCCCAAGGGCCAGGATATCCACCTTGAAGATGCCAAGCACATCAATGTCGTCCTTATCCCACTCAATAAAACTCCGCTCCGGCATCGCTCCATTTCCGATCGGCACCATCTCTGTCAGCGGGCGTTCCGTCAGGATAAAACCACCCACATGTTGGGACAGGTGCCGTGGCATCCCCGTCATCTGCCGTGCCAACGTGATCACCCGCCGCAAATAGGGGTTAGACAGGTCCATCCCCGCATCCTTGACGCGCTCATCCCCCATCTGTTTCTCAAAGCTACCCCAGACGGTACTTGCCAGCTTACTCGTCACATCCTCACTCAACCCCATCGCCTTGCCGACCTCGCGAATGGCGCTGCGGGGGCGATAATGAATGACCGTGGCGCATAGCCCTGCCCGTTCCCGCCCGTATTTAGCGTACATGTACTGGATCACTTCTTCGCGCCGCTCATGCTCAAAATCGACATCAATGTCTGGCGGTTCGTCACGCTCCTCCGACAAGAACCGCTCAAACAAGACGTCGTGTTCCTCAGGGTCTACTGCCGTGATCCCCAAGCAAAAGCACACCACTGAATTCGCCGCAGATCCCCGCCCCTGACACAGGATAGGTGGATTGGCATCATGGCGCGCAAACCGCACAATGTCGTTGATCGTCAGAAAATAGCGGGCGATCTTTTTTGAGCGGATGAGGTCGAATTCCTTTTCGATAATCGCTTTGACACGGTCCGTCACGCCCTCAGGGTACCGCCACGTCACGCCTTCCCATGTCAGCCGCTCCAGTTCTTCCATCGCGTTATGGCCCTCTGGAACAATCTCATGCGGGTATTCGTATTTCAGATCATCCAAACTGAATGCACAGGCATCCGCGACCAACCGCGTAGCGGCAATGGCATGCGGCCACAGCGCAAACAGGCGACACATTTCATCAGGCGACTTCAAATGTCGCTCGGCGTTCGCCTCAAGCAAAAAACCCGCCGTTTCAATCGTCTTATTGTGGCGAATACAGGTCATCACATCCTGCAATGGGCGCCGTTCGGGCGTGTGGTACAATACGTCATTTGTGGCAAGTATCCCCAAGCCGTGCGCACGCGCGATACTATCCAGCCGATTGATCCGCGCGACATCGTCGCCTCGATACAGATATGCCGCCGCCACATGCCGCAATGTCGGCAAAGCATCACGCAGTCTACTTAGTCCCGCCTCAAACACGTCCAAATTTTCCGATGACATCACAACCAACTGCACACCCTCGCTGTGCGCCGCGACCATTTCCAATGTCAGGTGGGTCTCGCCTTTCAGCTGCCACTCGCCATCCACATCCGCCATCTTCCCCTTGGACAAAAGGGTCGAGAGCTGCGCATAGGCACTACGGTCGCGCGGATAGGCCAACAATTCGGTGCCACACAATAACACCAAGCGCGCCCCGATTAACGGGCGCACTTTTGCGGTTTTGGCTTCAGCATGTACCCGCACAACACCCGCCAGTGTATTGTGGTCGGCAACACCCATCGCGTGATAACCTAATGTGTTTGCCGTCGCCATCAAATCCACCGCATCAGATGCCGCACGCAGGAACGAAAAACATGTAGACAGACCCAGTTCAACATAGACGCTGGGATCATTCGGGTGGAACGGTTCATCTTCCTCAATTGAGCGACGCTTATGTCCGTCTCGTTCTGGCATCAGGTCGCCGCCCTCGTCTTTCGGTACAAAGCGTCATCCACACTCATCCTTTCAGCTCGAATGCCATCAACCAACCGCGTGGGATGGCGGGAGGGGTGTCACCCATAGGCGCACGCCTCCTGTCATCCAAAAACGCCATGTACAAACCAGCGCGGAGCACCTCCTCGCCCATCCCCGACAATCCCTTCCCGAAACAGCCAGAACCGCCTCCCGTCCATCACCTCAACCTTGTAATAATCCCTCAGCCGCGTCCCGGCCCTATCCCGCCACCACTCAGGAGCTATCCGTTCAGGCCCTTCAAACCGCGCCATCAAAAACGCAACACGGCGCCACCGAAATCGCGCAGGCGGCCCTTCGGGCACCGCATAAAGCACCGTAATCTCTTCAGGCGGGTCAAACATCCGCAGCGGTCGCTCATGCATCACCTCAGCCACGGTTTGACCACCGCCCACCAACACAGGGACTCCGCGCTCCACCCGCTCCGGCTTGTAGCTCTGTAGCCAGACCGCCCATGTCACCTTGGATGGCCCCAACTTAGCCGTCAGCCGGTCCAACAGCGCCGCAATGTCCGCGCTTGCGTCACGTGCCCCCCCCAACTGATCCTGATGCAAGGCGAGCGGTTCGGCCTGTAACGCTTCCAGCGTCATCAAATCAAACCCAAAGCCAGGATCGATCCCTTCCAGCTTCCCCGCCACCAACCGCACAAAATGCGCTGGATCACGGCTTGCACTGGCCGTGGACACATCTCGAAAGCGCCACTCCCCATCGACACGGTAAATCGTCAAGCGCAAGCGCCGTGCCCCCCGCTCAGCCGCAGCAAGCTGCCCTACCAAATCTTCTGCTAAACCCTCTAGCCATGGGATCGGATCAATTACCGGTTCCGCCATGCGCGCATATGCCCGCCATGTCTGTGCATCAGGTGGCGCATCCAAAGGATCTGCACTGCGCCCCAGTGCACGGTCAAGCAGCACCAGCGGGTTTAGCTCTTCTCCCACTCCCGAAAAGCGTCGCATCAACCCTACACGCGGTACAGCTTCCAGCGCGCCGATGGTCTTGAGCCCCAACCGATCCAGCAGACGGATTATATCGCTCGGCAATCGAAGCGCTGCCACAGATAACGGAGCCAAAACTTCCGCCACGTCCTCAGGCCCGCAGATCACACCCTGTGTACCAAACCGCGCCAACATTTGCGCCGCACCGCGTGTAGGAGCCAAAGCCAGCCGCGTCCGCAACCCCTGCATAACAAAACGAGCATGCATATCACGCAACATCTGCGCTTCACCGCCAAACAAATGTGCCGCACCGCGCACATCCATGATGATCCCGTCAACCTCAGCTACGGTCCACGGGCACCACCGTCGCGCCCACATGGCCAGCCGATCCAGCAGCACCCGATCCCCGTTTCGATCACCCTGTTCTACATGCATGTCCGGATGGATCGCCTGCACATCCACCACCCGCGCGCCCACAGAGATACCCCGCGCCAGCCCCACTGCATTCACCGCGTACACTACAGGTCCGTGAGCTCCCTGCATTGACAGCACAACTGGCACCGCATCATCCGGTAGCGTGCGCTGTTGCGCCGTGATCCGTCTCCATCGGTCCATCGCCAGATCGGGAAAGAAAACAGAGACGATTCTCGCGCCCCCGTTTTTCATCGGACACCGACCAGACGCCCGGGCTGCGCCCACGTGCGCGAAACAATTCGGCCTCCCATCTCGGCGTGCCGGGAGCTGCTGCGTTGTAGGGATGCTGGGCAGATGGCAAAGACCCAATCCGCCAGCGCTCGCGTGCTGCACTCAGTCCCTCTGCTGCGCCCGAACGGATCAACCAGACAGGTACCCCCGATACCTCGCTGCGCATCGCAAGCCGCTTGGTTGCGGTGAAATCCAGCACGGGCGGTGCGCCATGCACCTCGCCCACGACCGCAGACAGCCCAGCACAGGCCGCGCCCTCCTCCATCGCCCACAACACGTCGCGCGCATGACTCACGTCTACCCTCAGCAGTTTGAGGCCCTTGAGGGCAGGTCCATACACCCGCCCGTTTTCCAATCGCGATGCGCGGTCTTGGACCCACAGCACAGGTGCCTTGCTGCGCGGCAAACATGCCAGCACAAATGCCGTGGCCGCTGCATCGAACGGCTGCACCGACAGTGCATCCTTTAGCACCGCTTGCGCAGCATCCGGCGCAGGGACATCCACCACACCACGCCGCTCGCCCAGCCGCACCAACTGACCCAAAGAAGAATCGTCTATCATACATCCCTCCAGTTTGTTCTCTTTTTGTTCTACTTTAAAACCCCCTTTTTGACACCCCCCATTTTTACCCATATACACCTGTTTTCCGCATAGCTATGCGCCTCGCGCAGCCCCCACCGCACGAAATCACCCGTATACAAACAGCCTGCAACCCAGTAGGGGCAGGCCAACTCCATTCTTATCCGCTCAGGAAAATCCCTTGATTCAAACGATCGCAGACGCACTGGCCGCCCAAGGCTACGAAACAATGACACCCGTACAGGACGCGGTAATCGCGCCCGAACTGGATGGCGCAGACCTATTGGTTTCCGCTCAAACTGGCTCTGGCAAAACGGTTGCCTTTGGCCTTGCCATCGCGCCCACATTGCTGGGCGATGAAACACATTTCGGTCGCGCAAGCGCCCCGCTGGCACTTATTATCGCTCCCACACGTGAGCTGGCGATGCAAGTTAGTCGTGAGCTGACATGGCTTTACGGCAAAGCAGGTGCCATCGTTACCACATGTGTGGGCGGCATGGACACCCGTACCGAACGCCGCGCCCTAGATCGGGGTGCACACATCGTTGTCGCCACGCCAGGCCGCCTGTGTGACCACATCAAACGCAACAACATCAACCTCACAGATATCCGTGCTGTGGTCCTGGATGAAGCAGACGAAATGCTTGATCTTGGCTTCCGCGAAGACCTTGAGTTTATCTTGGGCGAATCCCCTGACACACGCCGCACATTGATGTTCTCCGCGACTGTTCCTGCCGCCATTGCAAAGATGGCAAAAGGATATCAGCGCGATGCACAGCGTGTTTCTGTTGTGTCCGACGGCAAACAACACTCTGACATCTCATACCGCGCGCTCACCGTAAATCCACGCGATACCGAGAATGCGATCCTAAACATTTTGCGTTTCTATGAAGCCAAGAACGCGATCGTCTTTTGCAACACGCGTGCCGCCGTTGCACGTCTGACCACGCGCCTGACGAACCGTAACTTCTCGGTTGTGGCCTTGTCAGGTGAGCTGTCGCAGACAGAGCGTACCAATGCCCTGCAATCGTTGCGCGACGGCCGTGCCCGCGTCTGTGTGGCAACCGATGTTGCTGCACGCGGCATCGACCTGCCCAACCTTGAGCTAGTGATTCACGCTGATCTGCCCACCAACGCTGACACGCTTCTGCACCGCTCCGGCCGTACAGGTCGCGCGGGCCGTAAAGGTGTATCTGCGCTGATCGTACCACCGAAAATGCGTTCAAAAGCAACCCGCCTGATGGGCTGGGCCAAACTGGATGCTGAATGGGCGCTACCGCCTTCCGCAGCTGAAGTGAACGCAGCGGATCAAGAGCGTCTGCTCAATGACGATGCATGGACCACCCCAGCGCCAGAAGATGCCAAAGAATTCGTGGCTACACTGGCAGAACGCTACACGCCAGAGCAACTCGCGACTGCGTTTGTAAACCTGCACCGTTCACGCGGCTCTGCACCCGAAGAACTCTCCAACCCCGGCGACGGCAAAGAGAATGCACCACGCATGGAATTCGGTAAATCCGTATGGTTTACAGTATCCACAGGTCGCAATGACGGAGCTGAGCCGCGCACATTGTTGCCAATGCTGTGCCGCGTCGGCGACATGACACGTGATGACATCGGTGCAATCCGTGTACAGCCGCGCCACTCCTACGTGGAAGTTGCCGAAGGCGCTGTGCCAAAATTGGTCAACGCGCTTGGTAAAGACATGAAAGCCGAAGATGGCGTGACCCTTACCCGTCTTGACGGTGTTCCAGACTTTGGCCCCAAAGGCCCACGTCAGGATCGCGGCCCTAAGCCTGCGTATGATAAGGGGCCAAAGCCCCCACATCGCGGCAAGCCGACCTATGATCCAGACGCGCCAAAGCCAGCGCACAAACCGCGCCCACCACGGGACGATGCGCCAGCAGCGGAATACAAACCTCGCACATCTGAATCCAAACCACGCAGTGCCCCAGCCAAATCCAAGCGGGACGCAACCCGTCCGCCAAAGTCTCACAAGACCGAGCGCACGCCGATGAAGGCTGGCGACAAGGCCAAAGCGAAACCTGTCTGGAAAGACAAGCCAAACGGTGCAGCCAGCGATAAACCAGCATCAAAGTCAGGTGCAAAAGCGGTTTGGAAGAAGCCCGCAAAAGAGAGCGCACCAAAACGCGATGCAAAACCAGCGGGCGGGTACAACCGTGCAGCAGATTCGTCCAAGCGCTTTACCCCTCCGGGCAAAAGCAAAAAGCCGGGTGGCCCTAAAAAGTAAAATCTCCCAAGGCAGGGCATTCTTAGAACCGGCCTTGGGGATCTTGTTAAAAACCAAAAAGGCCGGAGCATTTGCTCCGGCCTTTTTTAACATGCGGGGAATATACGCAGGCTAGATCAGCCTTTGCCTTTCCAAGGAACCATAATCCGCTCAGCGCCGCGCATCAGCATATCAATGCCAAAACCGATCACACCAATCAGAATAATACCCAATATAACGATGTCCGTATTTTGGAACTTGGACGCAACCATGATCATCATGCCTGCCCCCTTTTCAGCTGCAACCAGTTCGGCCGCAACAACAGTCCCCCAACACACACCCATCGCCACGCGCGCACCCGTAAAGATTTCCGGCAGCGAGTTCGGGATAATCACATGACGCATGATCTGCCATTTGCTGGCACCCAGCGAATAGGCTGCATGCACCTTAGAGATATTCACACCAGACACACCAGAACGTGCCGCAATTGCCATAATCCAAAGCGCGGCAAGGAAGAGCAGGATAATTTTGCCAGTCTCACCAATACCCGCCCAGATGATAACCAACGGAATCAACGCAAGAGGCGGAACAGGGCGCATAAATTCAACAATCGGATCAAACCAACCACGGAACCAATTGCTCAGACCCATCGCGTACCCCAGCGGGATGCCGACAATCGCACCACAGATAAAGCCCGCAACAACACGGAACAGCGACCAACCCAAATGACCCAACAGCGATGTACCGCGGAAGCCTTCATTCAAAACTTTGCCCGTACGCGCGATTACCGCTTCTGGTGACGGCAGATAAAGTGGCTCCATCTGCAAGCCATTCTCGGGCGCGAAGTTAGGCGTACCTTTTTGAGAGATCGTTACCGATCCACCTTCGATTTCGATCTTATCGCCGGGCTGAACTTTTTGCCCGTTGATGGCTACGATTTTGGCCCCATCCTTCTTTTTCACATCATCGTTCTTATCAAACGACACCAGCTGACTGCGATATTGCGCAACTATAATGCTGTCGTTCTTGGCAAAACCCTCACCCGGCTCAACAGCCGGCGCATCAGGGGTTTCCTCACGTTTGTGAACAAGTACCTTAACGGTTGCTGTGTCGGTCTCCCCGTTCGCTTCAACAGTATATTCAAACGATGTCTCACCCGCGTAAGGCGCAGGCGCGTGCAAAAATCCGGGGATAAGCGAGGAGCCTGTAAACATGCCCCACAGTAAGAACAGTGTGAGCAGAGAAATAATACCTGCCGCACGATTGGGACGCACGGCGCTTTCATCGCCAAACGTCACCGTCTTGAGAGACGTATAGTCACGGATGCCTGCACCAATGCGGGTAAAGATCATCATCGATCCAACAAAGATGCCGACATAAACGGCCAGTACAATAAGTCCGGTCATGCGTCTGCCTCCGCTGTGCCCATAATTTCTTCTTCCATGTCCCAAATCATATTGAGGATCTCTTCGCGTTTTGGTCCAAAATCAGGATGCAGCTTCACTTCGCGTAAATCAGAATTCACACCAAGTTCTGCAAACGGCAGGCGATATTCTTTATGGATACGGCCAGGGCGAGGCGCCATCACGATCAAACGCTCACCCAGCAGCAATGCCTCTTCAACAGAGTGGGTGATCAGAATGATCGTTTTGCCCGTCTCTTTCCACAACTTCAGAACCAGCGATTGCATCTTCTCGCGCGTCAGCGCGTCCAATGCGCCCAGTGGCTCATCCATCAAAATCACATCAGGGTCGTTCGCCAAACAACGGGCCAAAGCCACGCGCTGCTGCATCCCACCCGACAGTTCGTACACTGCCTTTTCCTTGAAATCCTGCAAACCTACGACGTCCAGAAGATGGTTAACGATCTCTGCCTTATCGTTCTTTGGCATGCCCTTCATTGAGGGACCAAAGCCTACATTCTCACGTACGCTCATCCATTCAAATAGCGCGCCTTGCTGGAACACCATACCACGTTCGGCATCGGGGCCTTTAATCACGTGATCATTCAGGGTCATTACGCCCTCAGTCGGTGCTAAGAAACCTGCGACAATGTTCAACAACGTTGTCTTTCCACAGCCCGATGGCCCCAGCACGCTCAACAACTCGCCCGCCTTCAGGTCCAACGAGACATCTTTGAGGGCCTGTACCGAACCACCACCTGGCAGATCAAATCGCATCGAGAGTTTATCAATTGAAAGTCCGGACATGTCCCTGCTTTCTGGCCACTAATATGAGCCGATGTAGGACGAGGTTGGCCTCGCCTCTTTGAAGAAAAAGGCCCGGCGCAATATCAACGCGCCGGGCCCTGCTAATCCCGTGTAGGATTACATGCCTTTTACAGCCATCAATGGACCTGTGTTTACAGTGCCTTCATAGCTTTCCAGCGTCTTGTCGATGGAACCACTTTCAAGGAATACGTCTGCTACACCGCCCATGAAGGTCTGGCTGCCCCCGCCGAACCATTTGGCGCTCAGCTGGTCTTCAACGGATGGAAATACAAAACCAGCAAGAGTTTCTGCTGTTGCAGCTTCGTCCATGCCCGCGTCTTTTGCGATCACTGGCAGCATTTTGTCGGTGTTCTCACCAGAGTTCCACATTGCGTTAGCATCTGCTGTCACTTTGAGGAATTTGGCCAGATCATCGCCGCTTTCGGCAACATAAGAAGCACTGGCTGATGTTACGTCAAACACCAGAATGCCCAGCTCTTCTTTTTCTGCGCCGGTCAGCAATACGTTGCCGGATTCTTTCATGCGGCGCAGCGCACCACCCCAACCACATGCCATGTCAACGGCACCTTGGCTCAGCGCAGCTGCGCCTTCAGCAGGGGCCATATCAACAACGGACATGCCAGCAACATCTACGCCAAAGTGGCCCATCTGCTTGAGAAAGCCATAGTGAGCAGCGGTACCCAGTGGCACTGCAACTTTTTTGCCAGCCAGCTCAGCTGCAGATGTTTTGTCGATCTCTAGGCCGGAAGAAACAACGCAGTTGTCGTTCTCGGAATAGGACACAGCAACGTCAACGATCTGAAGATCCTGACCACCAGATGTTGCTACAACGAATGGTGGCACACCTTGGCTTACGGAAATCTGCACGTCGCCGGATGCCATCGCTGCGGACATTGCAACGCCGCTGTCAAAGCTAACCCAGTTGATTTTTTTGCCCAAAACTTCTTCGTACGTTCCGTTCACTTTTGCGAACTGAAACGGCATTGGCCATTCAAGGAAATAGGCTACGGTGATTTCTTCGTGACCGTCTGCGTATGCGGACGTAGCAGCGAGTGACATCACAGCGCCGGCGACAAATGCGCTTACTGTTTTTTTCATCATTGTTAATTCTCCCAGTTACTTTATTGCCCGGTTCCTTTGCGGAACTCGGGATTGTTTGTTACGAATTTCGCAACCGACATAGGCACCCTAGAGAAGTCCCTGTCGCTTGCAATACAGCTTAACGCATTTTTGGGCCTACTAGTCCCATTTTCAACCAAAGCTGCCCAACATATAAACACACATCCACACACGACCGAAGAGAGTATTTTGAGCAGCTTTAGTACAGTCGCTAGCTTGTCCGTATTGCACAAAATCAACGCATCCTTTGCGAAGCTCCTGTACGCTAATCACTCTGGCGGCTTGGGCAGATAAGCAAATGACCAGTTCACCACCCGCAATAAGTCCAGTTTGGCCACCAAGCTCACAACACACAACTCCGCCTTTACTAATTCAGGCCAACCCTAGTTCGTAAAAACGACAGTTAAGCCACATCCTAGAAAGTGCCGCACGTACTCCAATTCGTCCTAACCTCGAGAAACATTTAATGAGTCTCCCTCTAACCAGTTCCTTTCGTAGGGAAATGACAAATATCCACGAATACTGATACGACTTGCGCGACTGCTATAAACCACACCACTCTTTATGGGGCCTCAGCGCTTAAATTGCAGGCAGCAAAGGCCTAACTATTTTTCACTGCACAGGCCCAGTAATCAGTGTGATTTACACGATTCCAAATTTGGACCTATTCATACTTCAGTACTGGACCTATTTTATTTTTAAATTTCTCTGTCATATATGGCATAATTCGGAAAATAGTTAATCCGATTTCCCCAACAAACCAGTTACTCGAAAGGTCGCCATCATGGACGGTACATTTAACGAAAATGACATTTCACGCATCGTTGAGGCGGATCGCGCCCACGTCTGGCACCACCTAAGCCAGCATAAACCTTATGAAACAACTGACCCTCGGATCATTGTTGAAGGTAAAGGCATGCGTGTTTGGGATCAAAAAGGCAAAGAGCACATTGATGCTGTTGCTGGCGGCGTTTGGACCGTCAACGTTGGCTATGGCCGCGAATCAATTGCGAATGCAGTGCGCGACCAGTTGGTAAAGCTGAACTTCTTTGGCGGTACAGCCGGCTCCATACCCGGCGCGATATTCTCTGAAATGCTAATCAACAAGATGCCAGGCATGAGCCGCGTCTACTACTGCTCTTCTGGTTCCGAAGCGAACGAGAAGGGCTATAAAATGGTTCGTCAAATTGCGGTAAAGCGCTTTGGTGGGAAAAAGCACAAAATTCTTTACCGTGATCGCGATTACCACGGCAGCACCATCGGTGCGATGGCCTGCGGCGGGCAAGATGAACGCAATGCGCACTATGGTCCTTTCCCTGACGGCTTCATTCGCGTCCCCCACTGCCTTGAGTACCGCAAACACGAACAAGACGGCGCACCTGATGAAAACTACGGCGTTTGGGCTGCAAACGAGATTGAAAAAGTAATCTTGCGTGAAGGTCCTGAAACCGTTGGCGCGCTCTGCCTTGAGCCCGTGACGGCAGGCGGCGGCGTCATCACGCCTCCGGACGGATATTGGGAACGTATCCGCGAAATCTGCGACCAATATGAGATCCTTTTGCACATCGACGAAGTTGTCTGTGGCGTAGGCCGTACTGGCACATGGTTTGGCTATCAGCACTACGGCATCAAACCCGACATGGTCACAATGGCCAAAGGCGTTGCCTCTGGGTACGCGGCGATCTCTTGCCTTGTGACCACCGAAGCGGTGTTCGACATGTTCAAGGATGATGCATCTGATCCGCTCAGCTACTTCCGTGACATTTCCACGTTTGGTGGTTGCACTGCAGGCCCTGCAGCCGCGATCGAAAACATGAAGATCATCGAGCGTGAAAACCTGCTCGAGAACACGGTCGCTATGGGTGATTACATGCTCGACCAACTGAACGCGTTGACAGACAAACATGAGGTGATCGGTCAGGCCCGCGGCAAAGGCTTGTTCCTTGGCCTTGAGCTGGTCGAAGATCGCAATAGCAAAGCACCGGTGCCCGAAAAGATTGTCGGCGCTGTTGTCGCTGATTGTATGCAACAGGGGGTTATCATTGGCGCAACCAATCGCTCCCTTCCTGGCAAAAACAACACCCTCTGCTTCTCGCCAGCCTTGATCGCAACAAAGGACGACATCGACCAAATCGTCGGTGCGGTTGATGGCGCATTGGGTCGCGTGTTTGGCTAACTCCGTCAGATACATCTACAGTTAAATAAAAGGGGGCTCCGTTTCAAACACGGGGCCCTTGTTGCATCTACGAAATGTGCTCAACCCAAACTTCCCCTCATAACGTATGAACCCGTTCAATTCCGCAAGAGTTCGACGTGATTTCAACTCATTCCTGCCCGTTTTCAATTCTAGAATTATTACTAGAAAATTGTATTTATGAGTGAGGAACACCATGCCCATTGGTGAGGTTGGTACGCTAGTACGTGGCGGATTTGGAGACGGAGAAATCGTTCGGGTGGATTTCACCGAATCCATGACGGACGCGATCATCCATCTGTCCTCAACCAATCAAGGCGGCAACGAGTTCTCCCTTCGCATTGTTTCGGTTGACGCGGATGGCTTTAATTTCATTTTGGAAGAGTGGGAAGATGAAGACGGCCCACACCCAGCCACGGAAACGATAAACTGGATTGCAGTCGAAACCGGAGTTCACACCCTTTCCGACGGGCGCGTCATCGAAGCAGGCACCACGACGGCGACCGACACAGCAAGTTCCGTCTCGCTTGCTGGCGCGCATGGCGGCACGCCCGTAGTTCTGACGAATGTTATGAGCCAGAATGATCCTGATGTTGTAGACAGTGATCCATTCAATGTCACAGGCAGTAGCTTTGACGTCCAATTGCAGGAAGGTTCTCTTTCTGACGGCATCAACACAGGCGAAGATGTTGGTTGGATTGCAATTTCTACGGGTGGTGACGGTACAGCGGGTTATGCATCCCTTCACAACAGTCTCGGCACATCAACAAGCAGTTATGCATTAGGCGGTAGCCTTACAGATGGCGCGGTGTTTGGCGAAACCCAATCGATGAACGATGCTGATGCGGGCAATGTGGTTCTGTCGAATGGTGCCAGTACAACAGGCACAACCGGTACAATCACCGCAAAATTCGACGAGGAAACCGGCGATGGAAATTCGGCCCACGCAACCGAATCTCTTGGTCTCGTCGGGTTCGAAATTGGACAAATTCTCTGCTTTACCCCCGGGACGATGATCGCAACACCATACGGATTACGCGATGTGGCCTGCATCGCCAAAGGAGATATGGTGCTTACCTATGATGAAGGACCGCAGCCTGTACTAATCGTCAACCACTCACATTTGAGCGGTCAAAACCTCACTCAATCACCACATCTGCGACCCATCTTGCTGAAGGCTGGCAGCTTGGGGCCAAACCTGCCTACCAAAGATTTGCTTGTCTCACCGCAACACCGGATGCTTTTAAGTGGCTGGCACGCCCAACTCATGTTTGGCACAGAACAACTTTTGGCACCTGCCAAAGGTCTGCTCAATGACAGTACGATCTTATCCCAATCAGCAAACAAGGGCGTGACCTACATTCACCTCGGCTTCGCACGCCACCAGATCATTACAGCCAACGGCGCAGCGACCGAAAGCCTGCATGCAGGCTGCATTTCAAAAGATCAGATGGCACCTGCTGCCCGCGAAGAGTTGTTTGCACTTTTCCCTGATCTTCGGACACAACCGGATAACAGATCAGGTAGTGCACGCACATGCCTAACATTCTCTGAAACACGTCTGCTGGCACCATCCTTGCCACATTAAGCTCTGCAAGAACTATCACTCTGCAAGGAATCGCCAGCGCGCACCGCTAAGCCATTTCTGCCCTCTGTGGTGCCCGTACTTACGTGCCCCTATAATCTTACGATAAGGCCGCTAAAGCAAACGAGACCGTCAGCAATGGCAGATATTGTCCATGCGAAATTTATTATTTCAGTAAGTTTTCAAAAATTCTTCAAATTGAAACCCGGAGTCTCATTAACTTGTTGTATGTTTTTTGGGATTTTGATATACTAAGAATATACTCACATTCCATTTCGCCTCATGATAGGTCCAGATTGATTCACAATTAGGTCCAAAATAGAAATCCCGTTATGGCACTCCCAGTAGAAACATTCTTCCTCCAACCAGATACCCAAGGCACCCTGCAGTCGCAGATTCAACAGATGATCGCTCAAGGCATTCTATCTGGCCGCTTTCAATGCGGCGAAAAACTGCCCTCAACACGCAAACTGGCAGTTCACCTTGGTGTCAGCCGAATTACCGTCACCATCGCCTACACCGAGCTTTTGGCGAATGATTACCTCTCCTCAAAAGGAAGGTCGGGGTACTACGTCTCAAACAACGCGCCTAGCCCACCGTCCTTTATGCCTAGTCCGGACATGCAGGATGCTGTTGATTGGAATCGTGCTATCGGGCAACGATTTAGCGGCGGCGTAACGCCCACAAAGCCGCAGGATTGGTCCAAATATCGCTATCCATTTGTCTATGGGCAGGCGGATCAAACTCTGTTTGATCACGCGAACTGGCGGCTTTGCGCATTGCAGGCTCTTGGACAGCGCGATTTTAGCTCAATGACCAATGACTACTATGATCAAGACGATCCAAACCTGATTGAATTTATCGCCCGCCACACGCTGCCACGCCGCGGTATTACTGCAGCGCCCGAGCAAATCTTGATCACAATGGGCGCGCAAAATGCGCTATGGCTCACAGCTCAGGTCCTTTTGACCCAACGCAGGCGCGCTGCGCTTGAAGATCCATGTTATCACGCGCTGCGCGATATTATGATCCAATCACGATGCCATGTGACACCAGTGCGCGTGGATCACGACGGTCTTCCACCCAATGCGATACCACCCGATACTGATGTCATTTTCACCACGCCCAGCCACCAATGCCCAACCAACGCGACCATGCCAATGGAACGTCGTCGCGCGCTTCTTGAAAGAGCAAAGGAAATCGAAGCCATCATTGTCGAAGACGACTATGAATTCGAAACCTCGTTTCTACGGCCGCCATCCCCAGCACTAAAATCACTCGATACCGATGGGCGTGTCATCTACGTTGGCAGCTTCTCAAAATCCTTATTTCCAGGCCTACGCCTTGGGTATCTCGTTGGTTCTGAACCCTTTATCCGAGAGGCCCGTGCATTGCGCGCTTCGGTACTGCGACACCCACCAGGCCACATCCAACGGACAGTGGCCTATTTTCTATCACTTGGTCATTATGACGCTCTGGTACGTCGCATGGGTAATGCCCTGCACGAACGGCGCACAACGATGGAGGACGCAATCGCGCAGTTCGGCCTACACATTGCAGGTCAAGGCGCGCATGGTGGTTCATCCTTTTGGATGCGCGCACCCGAAGAAATAGACACCAAGGTTCTTGCTGCGCAACTGCGCAACAGCGGCGTACTCATCGAACCTGGAAATTCTTTTTTCGGCGGCGAGACACAACCGCAGAATTTTTACCGTCTGGGGTATTCTTCTATACCCTCTTCGCGCATCTCAGCCGGACTAAAAATCCTGTCGGATGAGATCGCGAACACGTCCAGCTCTGGCTATATTCCAGCCAGATAACTGGCCCTAACCCATCACCGTCATAAACCCTAAGTTGCGACCAAGCCAGATTCGCATCCACCCTAATTAAGGATCACTCCTATGAAGATGACCACTGAAGAAGCCTTCGTAAAAACCCTACAGCGCCACGGCATCCAGCATGCTTTTGGCATCATCGGTTCCGCAATGATGCCAATTTCCGACATCTTCCCAAAAGCTGGCATCAATTTCTGGGACTGTGCCCATGAAGGTTCTGCGGGCATGATGTCTGACGGTTACACACGCGCCACGGGCAAGATGTCGATGATGATCGCACAAAACGGCCCCGGCATCACAAACTTTGTGACCGCCGTAAAGACCGCTTATTGGAACCACACGCCATTGTTGCTGGTAACACCCCAGGCCGCAAACAAAACAATTGGTCAGGGCGGTTTCCAAGAGATGGAGCAGATGAACCTGTTCGCCGACTGCGTTGCCTACCAAGAAGAGGTACGTGATCCATCGCGCATTGCTGAAACGCTGAACCGCGTAATCATGCAGGCGAAACGTGCATCAGGCCCAGCCCAGATCAACATCCCGCGCGATTTCTGGACCCAAGTCATCGATATCGAGATCCCAGAAGTTGTGGAATTCGAACTGCCCCAAGGTGGCGAAAACGCTATAACCAAAGCAGCAGAAATGCTGTCCATTGCCAAGTTCCCAGTGATCTTGAATGGTGCGGGCGTTGTACTTGCTGCTGGTGGCATTGAAGCATCCCGCGTTCTTGCAGAAAAGCTTGATGCACCTGTTTGCGTTGGCTACCAGCACAACGATGCATTCCCCGGCAACCACCCGCTGTTTGCTGGCCCTCTTGGCTACAACGGTTCCAAGGCTGGTATGGAGCTGATCTCAAAGGCGGACGTTGTTCTGTGCCTTGGCACTCGTCTTAACCCATTCTCGACCCTCCCAGGTTACGGCATTGATTACTGGCCAACAGATGCCAAAATCATTCAGGTTGATATCAACCCTGACCGCATCGGCCTGACCAAAAAGGTTACTGTGGGTATTGTTGGCGACGCCGCCAAAGTTGCACAAGCCATCACTGCCAAACTGGCTGAGACAGCAGGCGATGCAGGTCGCAAAGACCGGACAGCATTAATCGCACAAACCAAGTCAGCATGGGCACAAGAACTGACATCCATGACCGAAGAGCAGGACGATCCTGGCACAGATTGGAACGTGCGTGCACGTGCAGCCAAACCTGACTGGATGTCACCACGCATGGCATGGCGCGCGATCCAATCCGCACTTCCACAAGAAGCAATCATCTCTTCTGACATCGGTAACAACTGCGCAATTGGTAACGCCTACCCGTCCTTCAACGAAGGCCGCAAGTATTTGGCACCTGGTTTGTTCGGTCCTTGTGGATACGGCCTACCAGCGATTGTTGGTGCGAAAATTGGGCAACCAGACGTTCCGGTTGTTGGTTTTGCTGGTGACGGTGCATTTGGCATCGCAGTGAACGAACTTACTGCAATCGGTCGTGGCGAATGGCCACCTGTGACACAGGTTGTTTTCCGCAACTATCAGTGGGGCGCGGAAAAGCGAAACTCAACCCTGTGGTTTGATGACAACTTTGTAGGTACCGAGCTGGACACAGACGTTTCCTATGCTGGCATCGCGCAGGCCTGTGGTTTGGAAGGCGTTATCGCGCGCACACAAGAAGAGCTAACTGCAGCTCTTGCCAAGGCGCTAGATGATCAGATGAACCACGGCAAAACCACCTTGATCGAAGCGATGATCAACCAGGAGCTGGGTGATCCGTTCCGCCGCGATGCAATGAAAAACCCTGTTGAAGTAGCAGGCATCGATGCATCCGACATGCGTGAGCAAACTGTCTAAAGCGTGCCACTGATTGCACCAAACAAAAGGGTTAGGCCGACATGAATGTGTTGCGCGATCTACAAAAACGCGCAGCCTTTCGGCCCGCCCATATTGTCCTAAGCGAAGGCCACGATCCGAGGGTCGTGGCCGGAGCGCTTGCCGCACTTGATGTTGGTATGGGGCCCATCACACTTGTTGGTCCCACTGCTGATGTTCAGGCCCGGCTTGCAGAGGCTGGCGCTGAAACAGGTGCCAATCTGCACATTCAAGACCCGGATATCTCCGAGCTATCCTCAACCTACGCCGCACTCTACTTCGAGCTGCGCCAGCACAAAGGCGTGAGCCAAGAAACAGCCGCGCAACAAGTCCGCGACCCACTTGTGTTTGCCGCGCTGATGGTACGAAACGGGGATGCCGATGGTACGGTTGGCGGCGCAGTCGCGACCACATCTGACACTGTGCGTGCAGCTCTTACGATGATCGGTAAGGCACCTGATGCTGCGCTTGTTTCATCCTTTTTTCTAATGGCTATGCCTGAAGGCCACCCGACGGGTCGCTCTGCGATGATATTCGGTGACTGCGGCTTGGTCATTGATCCCAATGCCGTTGAACTCGCCGCGATTGCGGCACAATCTGCGGCGTCTTGCCAACAGCTTTTAGGTGATGTGCCAAAGGTCGCTCTACTCAGCTTTTCAACAAAAGGTTCGGCGCGCCATGAGCGCGTGACCAAGGTCACAGATGCGCTAACCCTTCTGCATGAAAACCACCCTGATTTATCCGCCGATGGTGAGTTGCAATTTGATGCCGCATTTATTCCCGAGGTCGGCGCGTCAAAAGCCCCCGGTTCAGATGTTGCAGGCCATGCAAACGTCCTTATCTTCCCGAATCTTGATGCCGGAAACATTGGTTACAAGATCGCCCAACGGATTGGGGGCTGTGATGCTATCGGCCCTGTACTTCAAGGCCTTAGCAAGCCTGCGAATGACCTATCACGCGGCTGCACTGCTACTGACGTCACCCACATGATCGCAGTCACCACTCTGCAAGCTACAAATTGACCCGCCAGGAGAGACTATGACCCACAAACAGCCCGCGCTGGAACTGAGCCCCAAAGTCTCTGACGAGATCCGCAAAACCACCTGTTATATGTGTGCTTGTCGCTGCGGCATTAATGTCCACATGAAAAAGGACCCGCTTGGCGATCTCAAGGTAGCTTATATAGAGGGCAACCGAGATCACCCTGTAAATCAAGGTGTCCTATGCGCCAAAGGGTCTGCTGGTATCATGCAACACAATGCGCCATCGCGCCTCAAGGCACCGATGAAGCGCGTAGGCGAACGCGGATCAGGCGAGTTTGAAGAGATCAGCTGGGATGAGGCCTATGAGATTGCTGCAAGCTGGCTGAAGCCCATCCGCGAGACAAACCCTGAAAAGCTAGCGTTTTTCACCGGGCGTGATCAGTCGCAAAGCTTTACCTCGATGTGGGCCCAATCTTTTGGCACACCCAACTACGCGGCACACGGCGGGTTCTGCTCGGTTAATATGGCGGCTGCTGGCATCTACACCATGGGCGGCGCATTCTGGGAATTTGGTCAGCCCGATTGGGATCACACCAAACTGTTCATGCTTTTCGGTGTGGCCGAAGATCACGATTCCAACCCCATCAAAATGGGCATCGGCAAAATAAAAAAACGCGGCGCACGCATCATTGGCGTCAATCCAATCCGCACGGGTTATAACGCAGTTGCAGATGATTGGGTCGGCATCACACCGGGAACAGACGGGTTGTTTATCCTGTCCATGATCCATTGCCTGATGAAGGCCGGCAAGATGGACCTGAACTATCTGGCTCAATACACAGATGCGGCCGTGCTGATCAACGGTGATGAAAAATCACCTGAGTTTGGCCTGAAACTGCGCGACGACAACGGTAAAGAACTGGTTATTGATCGCAATACTGGCAAACTAACGCCATACGATCAAAAGGGCGTAAAGCCCGACCTAGCCGCAACCTACCGCGCAAAAGGCATCACGCACCGCCCTGTTTTCCACCAGATGGCCGATATGTATCTGGATGAGCAATACGCACCCGAAGCAGTGGCCGAGCGTTGCGGCATTTCCGCCCCGCGCATCCGCACATTAGCTGCAGAATTGGCGCGCGTCGCATTCGAAGAAGCATTTGAGCTTGATCACGAATGGACCGATTTCCGTGGTGAGCATCACAAGACGATGACGGGCCGCCCTGTTTCGTTCCACGCTATGCGCGGAATTTCGGCTCATGCCAACGGTTTCCAAACCTGCCGTGCCTTGCACACACTACAGATCATCCTTGGCACCGTCGAAGTTCCCGGTGGGTTCCGTTTCAAACCCCCCTACCCCAAACCCGCAACGGCCCACCCAAAGCCCCATTGCAAAGTCACGCCAAACGCTCCGCTTGACGGTCCACACCTCGGATTTGTGCACGGTCCCGAAGACCTCGCGCTGAAAGAAGATGGCAGCCCCGCCCGCATCGACAAAGCATTCACATGGGAAAATCCCATGTCTGCGCACGGCCTGATGCACATGGTGATCTCAAACGCTTATGCGGGTGATCCCTACAAGATCGACACGCTATTCATGTACATGGCGAACATGTCTTGGAACTCATCCATGAACACGACGGGCGTCACGCAGATGCTAACCGACAAAGATGAAAACGGCGAATACGTGATCCCACGCATCATCTATTCGGATGCTTATAGCTCGGAAATGGTCGCCTATTCTGATCTGATCTTACCTGACACCACATACCTTGAACGCCACGATTGTATCTCTTTGCTAGATCGTCCAATCTGCGAAGCGGACGCTGTGGCAGATGCCATCCGCTGGCCCGTGGTGGAGCCCGATCGCAACGTCAAAGGCTTTCAATCCGCCCTTTGTGATCTGGGTGCAAAATTAGGCTTGCCCGCATTTGTGAATGAAGATGGCAGTCAGAAATACGCTGATTATGCCGACTATATCGTCAACCACGAACGCCGCCCCGGTGTTGGCCCCCTCGCAGGCTGGCGCAAGGGCGAAGACGGCCCCCAAGGCGGGCGCGGTGGCGTCAACGAAAACCAGCTCGACAACTACATCGAAAACGGTGGCTTCTTTGTCGAACACATTCCCGACGGCGCAAACTACTACAAACCTTGGAATGCTGACTATCAAGACTGGGCTGTAAAGATGGGGCTGTTTGACACGCCACAACCCTACCTATTCACGCTCTATTCAGAACCTATGCGCAAATTCCAGCTTGCCGCCGAAGGCCACGGTGATCGTCAACCGCCAGACCATCTGCGCGAACAGGTAAAAGAAAAGATGTCACCGCTGCCCTATTGGTACGAAACTGATCAGGTTGGGAACGAAGGTTACACCGTCACGGCCCTGACCCAACGTCCGATGGCGATGTACCACTCATGGGGCAGTCAGAACGCGTGGCTGCGCCAACTCCATGGCCGCAATCCGATGTACATGCCGCCAAAGCTGATGCGCGCGAACGACCTGGTAGATGGTGACTGGGCTGAGATCACATCCCCGCACGGCACTATCACCGTCCCCGTGATGGAAATGGCTGCGCTCAACGACAATACGATCTGGACATGGAACGCCATTGGCAAGCGCAAGGGCACTTGGGGCTTGGACGAAGACGCGCCTGAAGCCACCAAAGGTTTCCTGCTCAACCATCTCATCCACGAGCTTATGCCGCCTAAGGGCGATGGTCTGCGGTGGGCCAATTCTGATCCGATCACTGGACAGGCCGCATGGTTTGACCTGAAGGTAGCAATCAAAAAGGTTGCCGCACCAACAGACGCAGCATCACAGCCCTCGATGCCGGCGATCAAATCACCCGTTGGCAAAGGCGCCGCGGAACTTAAATGGAAGGTAGGCCAATGACCCAGTTGCCCACCCACACTGACAAACAGCTCGGGCTTGTAATTGATCTGGATACTTGTGTTGGCTGCCATGCCTGCGTGATTTCCTGCAAAGGTTGGAACACTGAAAACTACGGCGCGCCCCTTAGCGATCAAGATCCATACGGTGCGGATCCATCAGGTACATTCCTTAATCGTGTGCACAGCTATGAGGTCCAACCAGAAGAAGGTGATGCCCAGCTCATTCACTTCCCCAAATCCTGTCTGCACTGCGAAGATGCGCCTTGCGTCACTGTGTGCCCAACCGGTGCCAGCTACAAACGGGTCGAAGACGGCATCGTGTTGGTTAATGAATCCGACTGTATAGGATGTGGCCTTTGCGCTTGGGCCTGCCCATACGGCGCACGTGAACTCGATCAAGCTGAAGGCGTGATGAAGAAATGCACTCTGTGCGTTGACCGCATCTATAACGAAAACCTGCCAGAAATAGACCGCACGCCGTCTTGCGTGCGTACATGTCCTGCTGGTGCCCGTCACTTTGGCGATTTAGGGGATCCCGATTCAGACGTGAGCATACTGGTAGCAGAACGCGGCGGCATGGACCTGATGCCAGAACTGGGCACAAAACCTGTCAACAAATACCTGCCTCCTCGTCCTAAGGACCAACTGGCCCAGCAAGAAGAGCAGATCGACATTCTTGCCCCCTTCCTTGAGCCTGTGGCGACCGAAACAAAGGGCTTCCTAAGCTGGCTCGATAAAACACTGGAGAAACTCTGATGCATCCGGCACCTTCCGTCATCGTCTTCTCCACCTTTTCAGGTCTTGGTTTTGGCCTGTTGGTTTTCCTTGGCCTCGGCATGCCGGGTGTCACAGGGTGGAGCGCATTTGCCTTCTTTGCCATCGCCTACCTACTGGCAGTCGGCGGGTTGATTTCATCAACTTTCCACCTTGGCCACCCCGAACGAGCATTAAAGGCATTCAGCCAATGGCGGACCAGCTGGTTGTCACGTGAAGCATGGTGCGCTGTCGTAGCCCTAACGCTTATGGCGCTCTATGGTGCGGGCCTGGTGTTTTTCGGCCAACGTTGGATTTTATTGGGCCTGCTTGGCGCAATCGCATCGCTAGGAACCGTCTACACAACCTCGATGATCTATGGACAACTCAAAACTGTTCCACGCTGGAACAGTCCTCTAACGCCTGCAAACTTCCTGTCGATCTGTATCGCTGGCGGTGCCCTTTTATCTGGTGAAGTCAATTTGGCCGTTCTGTTGCTGTTGGTCGCAGGTGGCGTCCAAATAGCAGCATGGATACGCGGTGACACCGCATTAGCCCAAAGCGGAACAAACATGGAAACGGCCACTGGCCTTGGCAACATTGGAAGCGTGCGCGCGTTTGAACCACCCCACACTGGAACCAACTATTTGTTGCGTGAATTTGTACATGTTATCGGACGTAAACACGCCCAAAAATTGCGGATCATCACGATCATCTTGATGGTTGTTTTACCAATCATCCTAATGTTGGTCCCTTTCAATCACTTCTTGGCGCTGTTCGCCGTTTTGGCACATATTACAGGTGTCCTGACCGCACGCTGGTTGTTTTTTGCCGAGGCCGAGCACGTTGTCGGCCTGTACTACGGAAAACGATGATACCCCCAGAGGTACATATTCGCGCCGCAGTGTCAGAGGACGCTGCGGCGCTTACCTCGCTCATTTACCGATCAAAACAGTCCAACGGATATGATGATGTGTTCATGGCCCTTTGCGTTGATGTGCTGCGCATCACACCGGAAATTTTAACACGCCGACACACCTTTTTGGCCGAGACCAACAACCAAATACTTGGCTGTGTGATGTTAGATCCAAAAGATACCAACACCGCAGAAATCTGCGCATTCTTCATCGACCCAGAGCATAAGCGCCGCGGCATAGGGCAGCTTTTGTGGAAAGAAGTCCTAAACCATGCACGGGATTTAGGGTTTACACAACTTGTCCTAGACGCTGATCCAGAAGCAGTGCCGTTTTATTATAGGTTGGGCTTTGAGACCCTCCACGACACGCCCTCCGAAGCTATCCCCAACCGTGTGATCCCTCACATGGCGCGCAGTATCTAAAGCGGCAAACGCTTTTCAACGACCCTCGCCATGACCGAAGCACCGATGGGCAGGATGTCCGGATCAAGGATGAAGGACGGATTGTGCAGCGGCACCGTGCCCGCATGCCCAACAACACAATATGCCCCTGGTACAACCTTGAGCATATCAGCGAAATCTTCGGAGCCCGTAGCAGGCTCAGCCTTGCTGAAGATGTTATCAGCACCAACGATATCAGCGGCAGCGTCCATATACGCGCCGGACAACGCTTCATCATTGATCAACACGTCAAACACATTACGCAAATCCAACGTTATCTGAACATCATGCGCCAAGGCAAACCCGTCGCAAATTGCCTGCATACGATCCGCAGCCAAGGTGTAGACCTCATCTTTGAAATAACGAATTGTTCCAGCCAATGTCGCCACCTCAGGAATCACATTATAGGCAGCACCGGCATGAAGCTGCGTCACCGACAACACGCACGCATCTAAGGCTGGCACATTGCGGCTCAGGATTGTTTGCAATTCAGTGGTGAGGCTGGCCGCTATGATCAACGCATCTTTGCTGTCCGACGGTCGCGCCGCATGACTTCCCTTACCCGTTACCTTGATGTCAAAGAACGCCGCACCCGCCATCGCGACACCTTTACAGATACCCACCTTTCCCGGTTGCCCATTGGGCAAATTGTGCATTCCATAAATTTCGTCACAGGGGAATTGTTCAAAAAGGCCATCGGCGATCATCTGGCGCGCACCACCTAGGCCTTCTTCTGCGGGCTGAAACACCACTACGGCGGTGCCGTCAAAATCGCGGGTTGCTGCCAGATGTTTGACAGCGCCCAACAGCATCGTAGTGTGTCCGTCATGGCCGCAGGCGTGCATCACACCATCATTGACTGAAGAGTACTCAAGGCCCGATATCTCATGAATCGGTAAAGCATCCATATCAGCCCGCAAACCGACGCGGCGGCTGCCCTTTTGTTTACCATAGATCAGACCAACAACGCCTGTTTTGCCTAGACCGGTATGCACCTCGTCCACACCGTATTCGCGCAGCTTTTCCGCAACGATAGCGCTGGTCCGCTCTTCGGTAAAACCAATTTCGGGATGAGTGTGCAGATCGCGAAAGATCGCAGTCAGCTCTTTGGTACTATCGGCAATAACGGGAAGGATGTTCATCAAGCAATCTCCGGACATAGGTGGTTTCACCCGATCCTACGTCCGAAAATTCGCGATGTGTATAGGGCATTTAGGCTGCCCAGATATTAAACCAGTTCGGCGTGCTTCAGGCCTGCTTCAACCAATGCGCGTGTTTCATCGCTCAGGCCTGTTAATGGCAGGCGAACTTCTTCGGAACACAGATCAAGGCGATACATTGCATACTTCACCCCAACCAAGCCAGGCTCGGTAAAGATCGCTTGGTGCAGCGGCATCAGTTTGTCTTGAATTTGAAGTGCAGTGGCGTAGTCACCAGCAGTACATGCCGCTTGCAGCTGCGATGCCAGCTTAGGCGCTACGTTTGCCGTAACCGAGATACAGCCAACGCCCCCTTGGGCATTGAAACCATGTGCTGTCGCGTCTTCGCCAGACAACTGGATAAAATCAGGTCCACAAGTAATCCGCTGTTCGCATACTCGCGCCAGATCACCTGTTGCGTCTTTAACACCAACAATTCGCTCTAGCTTAGCCAATTCACCCATTGTTTCTGGTGTCATGTCCACAACCGAACGGCCCGGAATGTTGTAAATAATGATCGGCAATTTGCAGCAATCATGCACTGCTGTGAAATGCGCGATCAACCCACGCTGGGTAGGCTTATTGTAATAAGGTGTGACCAGCAAAATGCCATCCGCGCCCACTTTTTCCGCATGCTGTGCAAGGCGGATGGATTCCAACGTATTGTTGCTACCAGCGCCTGCAATAACCGGAATCCGGCCAGCAGCAGCTTTTACAACTTCTTCGACAACGGCTTCATGTTCAGCATGGGTCAAAGTCGGCGATTCGCCTGTAGTCCCAACAGGAACAAGCCCATTAGACCCTTCGCCCACATGCCATTCCACAAGTTTCTTAAGTGTTTCAATATCCAGCTCGCCGTTGCGAAACGGCGTGACGAGGGCAGGCATAGAACCTGAAAACATGTGCACGCTCCTTATGTGCTGGAGACCGAAAGGCCGTCCGGGGTGAATGGGTCTCGATGATCGAGACCACAAGAGAAAGACCGCCTGCTTGCGGACACGTGATTTGTACCCACGCGCAGAAAGACTATGTTAAAAGGCTGTACTGTGAGCAAGATAGGAAATGCAAGCCATGACACGTTATCTGACGGCCCTATTGCTGCTGTGTGCCATGGCATTGCCCGCCAGCGCTGAACGCCCACGACCCTTAGGATGGGCTCTAGATGCGATGCGAAGTGGTGATTTTGCCGCTGCTGAAAAGATCGCGATACGGGATGGTCCTGTCGCACAGGACGTTATTGTTTGGCACAGGCTGCGCGCAGCCCAAGGCACTTACAGTCAACTCATCGACTTTATCCAACGGCGGCCTGACTGGCCGGGAATGGAGTATTTACTGCGCCGTTCAGAACCCGAAGTCATCAAACAAGACGACGAAAAGATCATTGCCTTCTTTGAACAGTTCCCGGCACAAACACCGCGTGGCGTATTGGCCCATGCAAATGCCCTCACCGCCAAGGGACTAACAGGACCTGCGCAAGTTAATCTGGTGCTCGCGTGGCGAACCATGCCGATGAACGCCAATTCCCAAGCCGCCTTCCTGAAAAATCACGCTGAACTCCTAAAGCCACATCACGATGCGCGGTTGGATGCGATGGTGTGGCAACGCGAATATGACGAGGCGCGCCAAATGTACGGCATCGCCAGCAATACAGCTGAACAAGCAGCCGAATCTCGCATTGCATTCTACCGCCGCTCTGACAGCGCTGCGAACATCTATGAAAAACTGCCCGCCAATCTAAAATCCACAGGCGGCGTAAACCATGCACGGTTTGAGTGGCGCATCCGCAAGGGCCGTGTCGGTGATGCAAAAGACCTGCTGCTGGAAGCATCCAAAAGTATCGAAGCTTTGGGTGATCCCGCCGCTTGGGGCAATCGCCGGCGTGCATTGGCCCGTGGCGAGATGCGTTCTGGTGACCGCAAGCGGGCCTATGCCATGGCCTCCCAACATTTCCTGACGGAAGGTTCAGACTACGCCGATCTGGAATGGTTGTCCGGTTATATAGCGCTGCGTTTTCTAAAGGAGCCGATGAAGGCGCATCAGCACTTCCTAAACCATGACACCGCAGTGGAATCGCCCATCAGCCAAGGTCGCGCTGGGTATTGGCAAGGACGAGCACTAGAGGCTGCTGGCGACAATGAAGGTGCCACAGCAGCCTATCAAAGAGGGGCAAATTTCCAGACGTCTTTTTACGGGCTACTTGCAGCGGAACGTGCGCGTATTCCTTTCCCAGAAAAGTTAAAAGGTGCTGCCCCTCAGATCGATTGGAAAACCAGCCCACTGGCAACGGCACCGTTGTTTGAAGCCGGCTTGTTACTACAAGCGTCAGGCGAGTTGAATTTGGCTGAGCGGTTTTGGACCCATCTGGCAGAGCAACTACTAGAACCTGATTTAGAGCTTTTGGGCCAAGCCGCCATTGACGTGGAACAACCCCATATCGCGGTGATGATCGGCAAGCGCGCTGCACGCCGCGGCTTAGAGATTGCCGCGCCCTACTACGCACTACATCCTGCGGGCAAGGCCGACCTACCAATGGCCCCCGAGATGACCCTAGCCATCGCACGCCGTGAAAGCGAATTTGATCCAGTCGTTCAATCCAGCGTTGGCGCGCGTGGCCTGATGCAATTGATGCCAGCCACTGCCCGTGAGGTTGCCCAGGGCCTTGGTATTTTACCCCAGCACACCACTGATCGTCTGACGGCTGATCCTGTCTATAATGCGCGTTTGGGGTCACAGTACCTGTCCGAACTTGCAGGACGTTTTGATGGAAATGTCGTGATGATGTCAGCGGGGTACAATGCAGGCCCAAGCCGTCCAATCCGTTGGATGAACGACTACGGCGATCCGCGTGAAGGCGATATCTATATTGCGGATTGGGTTGAAATGGTCCCGTTCCGTGAAACGCAAAACTACATCATGCGGGTCACAGAGAGCCTGCCCATCTACCGTGCACGCCTCGGCCGTGATCCGCTGCCGATTCCCTTCTATGAAGAGCTAACAGGTTCAACCTTGAAGGCGTTCGCGCCAAAAAGTGAATAGCCCTGCCGCTACAATGATTGCACAACCAATCGCAACGTTAGTACTGACAGTTTCGCCAAATATCGCGATGCCAATCGTTGCTGCGAATACCAGTTGTAGGTAGGCAAATGGCTGGACTGCACTGGCCTCTGCTACTTCATAACAGCGAATAAGCAGCCAATGTCCGGTCACACCCGTGATGGAAAGGCACCCCATCCAAAACCAATCTTGACCTGTCATCGGCTCCCAAAACCAGACACCCAGTGACGTCATGGCAACAGCCCCAACAACACCAGTCCAGAAAAAGCTGGTCCCAGATGTATCGCGACGAGAGGCATAACGGGTCAGCAAACCATAGACCGCGAACATTGTAGCTGCCAACAACGGTATCAGCGCGCGGATATCAAAAACGTCACCGCTCGGCTGCAGAATGATGATCACCCCAATAAACCCGACCCCAATAGCGGCCCAGCGCCTCCAACCCACATGTTCACCCAGCACTGGACCAGACAACGCAGCAACCAACAGCGGATAGCAAGTAAACACCGCATGACTTTCTACCAATCCAAGAATGGTAAAGGCGGCAACCATGACGCAAATCTCAAGCGATAACAGCAGTCCACGGGTGATCTGGATCACTGGCTGCTCGGTACGCGCCACGGCACGGACGCCTCCCGCATGACGTTTAGCAATTGCGATGACAAACGCAGCAAAAAACCAATAGCGGATCATAACGATCATCAGCACATTGTATTCACTTGCCAGATGCCGTGACAGCCCGTCCTGAATTGCGAAAACTAGCGTTGTCGCAATCATCAACACAATGCCAAGCGGGATGTTGTTGCTTTGCGTCACACCATTACCGCGCGTGTCATGTGCCGTTTGCGGCCATAGCCTTGTACGCGACTCACTGAGAAACCCGCATCCGCCAAACCGCGCCGTACAAATCCAGCAGCCGTATATGTCGCAGCGCTGCCACCGTCCGCAGTATGCGAACCAACTTCGGCCATCAACTCTGGTGACCACAATTCAGGGTTTTTAGCTGGGGAAAACCCGTCCAAAAACCACGCGTCAGCTTTGCCCTTCCAAAGGGGCAAGGTTTCACGTGCGTCTCCAAGAATGACACGCAGTTCAAAATCAGGGCCATCTAAATGCGCTGGAAAAACAGTCGCGTTGGCAAGATCATCGGGTAACCTGTCAAAAGCGCGCAATGCTGTATGAAGATCTGTCATCGCCATCGGGAAGGCCTCAAAGCTGGTAAATCGCAATGTCCCACTACAACCGCTTTCGCGAAACGCCTGCAATGCTACCAAGAAATTCAACCCAGTACCAAAGCCCAATTCGGCGATGTGAAACTGATCTTCAAACCGAGCGGTAAGGTCATTTCCGTCCAAGAAAACATGACGTGTTTCGTCCATGCCGTTTTCTAGGCTAAAATATGGATCATCGAATTCGGTCGAAACAGGCACCCGCCCGTCGCGCCATTCGATCTGTGCTGTCTGGTCCTGCACGGTATAGCCCTGTATCTGTTTTTCATGCGCAATCTGCGCGCAATCAAAGGCAGGGGCAATGACCGATATTACCATTCGCGGCGCAGGCATTTTTGGACTGTCTATTGCATGGGCATGCGTCCAGCGCGGCGCTACCGTTCAGATCATTGATCCTAACGGCGCGGGAGCTGGAAGCAGTGGTGGCCTTGTCGGGGCATTAGCCCCCCATGTGCCTGAAAACTGGAACGCAAAGAAGGCATTCCAACTGGAAAGCCTACTGATGGCAGAACAGTTTTGGAAAGAAATTTCTGCTGTTGGCGGTAAAGATGCAGGCTATGCACGGACGGGTCGTTTGCAATCTATTTCAGATGAATCCGCCCGCGCGTTGGCCCAACGGCGTATCGAAACCGCCCGCCAATTTTGGCAAGACAACGCAGTATGGGAGATTATCCCGACACTTAACACCGACTGGCAACCGGTCAGCCCCGATGGCCACCTGATCCACGACACGCTGAGTGGGCACATGCATCCGCGTCGTGCATGTGATGCTCTGGTCGCGGCACTTGAGGCAATAGGCATCAGCATTCAATCCCAGGGGTCTAACAGAGGTGTCGTTTTATGGGCAACAGGGGCCGCAGGTCTGGAAGAGTTAAGCGCGGGGCACACCCGTAGTATGGGGAACGGTGTAAAGGGGCAGGCAGCCCTGCTAAAGTATGATGCAAGCGGCTTGCCTCAGCTGTTTTCAAATGGTGTGCATGTCGTCCCACATTTGGATGGCACCGTCGCCATCGGCTCAACCACCGAACGAGAATACGAAAACGCGACCAGTACAGATGCGCAGCTAGACGATGTGATTGCCGTCGCGCGCAAAGCAATTCCAATCTTGCAGGATGCACCCGTCATCGAACGTTGGGCCGGCGTGCGCCCGCGCTCGCGGACCCGTGCACCGATGCTGGGGGCATGGCCTGATCGTTCTGGTCACTTTATCGCAAATGGTGGATTTAAGATCGGGTTTGGAATGGCACCAAAGATAGCCCAAGTGATGGCTGATCTTATTCTTGATGGCGCGGATACCATTCCAGACGGCTTTCGCGTGGAGGACAACCTATGATACCGCAGCTTTCAACACTTGATCATCTTGTCCTGACCGTCGCGGACATTCCGAGCACCCTCACATTTTATGCAGATGTTTTGAGCATGGTGCCAACACCGTTCATCGTTGCTGATGGCAGTACGCGCCACGCGCTATGCTTTGGCAACATGAAGATCAACCTGCACCAAGCCGGTACAGAGTTTGAACCAAAGGCGCAAAACGTAAAAGCAGGTTCCGCAGACCTCTGTTTCCTGTCGCAAACGCCCCTAAGCGAATGGCTGGCCCATTTGACTGAACGAGGTGTTGAAATCGAAATTGGCCCGGTGCACCGTACTGGCGCGACCGGACCGATCGTATCGGTCTATATTCGTGACCCCGATGGCAACCTCATCGAAATCAGCAATCCTGACTAAGTTGCGATTTCGGCGCGCAGGCTTTCCATCAGTTCTGTTAGGTCTCTGATGTACCGCTCGTCCGTCAACTGACCGTTTTCATTAAATGCGGCGTAACTTGCAGCAATCTGAATTTCCGGCCCTTGCAAGATGCGCGTCCGAAACGGCACCATAAACCCACGCAACACCGATTGCGCCCGTGCACCACCTGTTCTGCCTGCAGCCGCGGACATGACGGCCAGTGGTTTGCCGCCCCATGGCTTTATCGATGAGCGACTGACCCAATCCAAAGCGTTCTTTAAAACACCTGACGGGCCGGAATTATATTCCGGTGTTGAAATGATCACAGCATCCGCATCCATGATTTGCTGAGCCAACGCATCAACTGACGCGGGCACGCCGCCTGCATCTTCGTCATCACCACTATACAGCGGCAGATTAATGTCCGCTTGCACGTAGTCAACAGGTCCGAACAGCCGCGCGGCCTCTGATAGCAAAAGGGAATTGTGGCTGTCCCTACGCAGAGAGCCTGAGATACCGATAAGTTTCGGGAGAGCCATAAATCTAATCCTTAATCAATAATGCGTTTGCCCATCCAAGATGAGGATTTTGCGTATTGCCACAAGAGGCATCCGCAAACAGTCATTGTGCATCTATGCATGCAACGAAAAAGGCTCCGCCGCATTTCTGCACCGGAGCCATTCATTAATTTTTAGCTCAATCAGGCTGCGTTTGGCAGAATGATGATTTCCACGCGGCGGTTTTGCGCTTTGCCTTGTGGATTGAGGTTGCTGGACACTGGCTGGCTTTCGCCACGGCCATTCGCAATGATGCGTGATCCGGAAATCCCATTGTTGATCAACACATTTGCAACTGCATTGGCGCGACTTTCGGAAAGCTGTTGGTTATACCCTGCCTCGCCGTCGCTATCGGTGTGCCCGATTACTTGAATTGAGGAGTTCGGGTAGGCCTGCAGATTGCTGGCCACAGCACCCAGATCACGCTGCAAGTCAGGACGCACAGAAGAAGAACCGCTGGCGAACAAAATGTCCTGCGGCAAAGTGACAATCAAACGGTCACCTGTGTTGGTGATGGTCACATTGTCATTGCCAAGGCTTTGACGCAAATCGCGCTCCTGACGATCCAACAGTGCACCGCCACCTGCGCCCAGCGCCGCACCAATCAATGCACCGCGTACGGCACCTTGATCACGGTTGCCGTCACCTTTGGACAATGCGCCAATCACAGCACCTGCGCCCGCACCAAGGAGTGCACCGTTTTTCAGGTTTTTGTTCGCATCGCCGTCTTGGGCCAGAATGGAACCATTTGGATCGGTACATGCGCCCAACGCGACAAGGCCCGTCACCGCGGCAACGAGAGGGAATTTCAAGAATGTCATAGTACTACTGCCTTACTGTTTCGGCTCCGTTCGGGCGAAGCATCTTTTCGATAAGACCAATATAAGGACTAACGCCCCCCGACAAAATGGCTCGTTACGGGGAATAAGCGGCATCTTGCGCAAAACGGTCGCGTATTGTGTCAGTTCAGCGGTTATCTGCTCGTGCGGCCTCATATCCCAACATGGCCCGTTTCATCGGCAAGCCCCAGTGATAGCCTCCGAGGCCTCCTGATTTTCGCAATACGCGGTGGCACGGAATAAGATAGCCAATCGGATTGCGCCCCACCGCTGTACCTACTGCACGGACAGCTTTTGGATTACCTATCGTTTCCGCAATCGCGCCATAGGTCGTTACCTGCCCCTCTGGCAAACGCAACAACGCCTCCCAGACCTTAATCTGGAACGGCGCACCCGTCAGGTATAGCGGTGCCTGTTCGTTCTTGCTGCCTTGTCCAAATGCAGTTTGAACCCACCCATTCAACCGCTCAGGGTTTTCGCGAAACGTTGCTGCAGGCCAGCGCTTGCGCAAATCATCTGTCGCAGCCTGATCGCCGATTTCAGCGGCAAGGGACAGGCCACAAATACCCTTTTCGGTGCCCATCACCAATACGGACCCGAAGGGGCTATCAAACCAACCCCAATCAATCTGAAGCCCTGCACCGCCTCTGGCAAAATCTCCCGGGCTCATTGCTTCCCAGCGTACAAACAGATCATGCAATCTCCCCGTTCCAGATAGGCCACTGGAATGGGCTGCCTCTAAGGTAGTGAACTGAGATCTCAGCAACGACTTGGCATGGCCCAGTGTCAGGTATTGTTGATACCGTTTGGGAGAAACACCTGCCCACATGGAGAACACCCGCTGGAAGTGCGCAGCGCTCATTCCCATTTCAGTGGCGAGGCCCTCAAGACTAAGCGGCTCTTCAACACTATCAATCAACGCAATTGCACGAGCAATCACTCCATAATGATAAGCGTTCTGGGTTTCATCAGGATTTTGTATCATCTGTATCATGAAATCATATTATGCCGCCGCCCGCTTGCACGCGACCCGAAACCTGCGCATACCCTTGCCCCATGAACAATCCTTCAAAACAACTCGACTATCACACCATTCGCGCCATCATGGAACGCTTCCAAGAAGCTGATCCAGAGCCAGAGGGTGAACTGGAACATGTGAACGTTTACACATTGGTCGTCGCCGTGGCCTTGTCCGCGCAAGCAACAGACGTGGGCGTAAACAAAGCCACCCGCGCGTTGTTTGAAATCGCTGACACACCACAAAAAATGCTGGACCTCGGCCTTGAAGGTTTGATCGAACACATCAAAACAATCGGCCTGTTCCGCCAAAAAGCCAAGAACGTGATCAAGCTGAGCCAGATTTTGGTGGATGACTATGACAGCGTCGTCCCCAATTCACGCGCTGCGTTGCAATCACTCCCCGGAGTCGGACGCAAGACCGCCAATGTCGTGTTGAACATGTGGTGGAATCAGCCCGCGCAAGCCGTGGATACCCATATTTTTCGCGTCGGCAATCGCACCGGCATCGCCCCCGGTAAAACCGTGGACACGGTTGAGCGCGCTGTCGAAGACAATATTCCTGCGGATTTCCAGTTGCATGCGCACCACTGGCTCATCCTTCACGGTCGCTATCATTGCAAAGCTCGCAAGCCCCAATGCAGGACCTGCATCATTCGGGATTTATGCGAATACAAGGACAAAACAGAATGAAAACTTACGATCTCGTCGGTATCGGTAACGCAGTTGTAGATGTCATCAGCCATTCGGATGATGCGTTTTTGGATAACATGAGCATTGAAAAAGGCATCATGCAGCTGGTCGAACAAGAGCGCGCCGAACACCTTTACGCTGCGATGGCCGATCGTTTGCAAACACCGGGCGGCGCTGTGGCTAACACCATCGCTGGTGTTGGCGCATTGGGCCTGAAAACAGCATTTATCGGACGCGTACGCGATGACGGTCTAGGCCGTTTTTACGCCGATGCCATGACGGACAACGGGATTGATTTTGTGAACCCCCCTGTAGTGGACGGCAACCGCCCTACGTCCCGCAGCATGATCTTTGTAACCCCTGATGGGGAACGCTCGATGAATACCTATCTGGGTATTTCCACGGGTTTGGCATCATCAGATGTTCCGCAGGAAGTCGCAGGAAACGCCAAAATCATGTTCCTTGAAGGTTACCTGTTTGACGAAGACGCGGGCAAAACTGCATTCCGCGAAGCCGCGCGCGCAGCCAAAGCAGGTGGCGGTATGGCGGGGATCACTATTTCTGATCCCTTCTGCGTAGAACGCCACCGTGCCGACTTTTTGCAGATGATCGAACACGAGCTGGACTTTGTCATCGGCAACGAAGCCGAGATCAAATCCTTGTTCGAAACAGAAGACCTAGAAGACGCCATGAGCAAGACCGCCGCAATGTGCCCCATCATGGTATGTACCCGTGGCGGCGATGGCGTGACCCTGATCCGCGGAACAGAACGTGTCGACATTGCCGCACCCGCGCGCATTGTCCCAGTTGACGCGACTGGCGCAGGCGACCAATTCGCTGCCGGCTTCATCTATGGCATCGCTACAGGTCGCGATCTGGAGACATGTGGACGTATGGGAAATCTATGCGGCACCGAAGTCATCTCTCACGTTGGGCCACGCCCCGCCAAGGACATGATGAAAGAGTTCCAAAAAGAAGGCCTGATCTGATGCTATCAGATGGTTTCCACGTAGTGCCAAAGGGCAAGCTGGCAGTGATTGTCACGCATTTGGAAATGCACGCGCCCGCACCAACCAAAGAAGTACCCCTGCCAGAGGGCATCACATTCCGTCAGGTCAAACCAACACTGGACTGGTACCGCGACGTTTTCACCCGTGTCGGCGCACTTGAATGGCTGTGGTACGGGCGGCTCAAAATGCCCGATGCAGAATTACAGACGATCCTTGATGATCCACAGGTCAACATCTTCACACTTAGCAAAGACGGCGTTGACGAGGCCCTTCTTGAGCTTGATTTTCGCGTGAATGGTGCGTGTGAGCTTGCCTATTTTGGCCTCACGCCCAACCTCATTGGCACCGGCGCTGGTCGCTATCTGATGAACCAAGCGATAAGCCAAGCATGGGCAGCCGACATCAACCGCTTTCACGTCCATACTTGTACAATCGACAGCCCCCAAGCGATCAACTTTTATGTTCGCTCTGGATTTACGCCCTACAAACGTGAGGTCGAGATCGACGATGATCCACGCCTAATCGGTGTGTTACCCAAAAGTGCTGCGGCATGGGTGCCCATCATCTAAGCGGCTTACACGCCTTTCCAGCAAAGCAGCTTTTGACAGCACGGATCATCTTGGGCACTGGCGAATTGAATAGATATCCCCCGCACGGGTCGGTTGCGATTACGCCACCGTCCTGACCCAACTTCACAAAGGCCAATACATCGTGGCCAATTTGGGGGCGCGCGCACCACGGGCCATAGCAGGCCACCTCAAGGGTTACGGGTTTCTTGAAGGGCGTTGAAAATCCCTTTTGAGACAATGCGCGCCCAGATAGGGTCGCCTTGATTTGTGTTAATGGCACTGTACTACCCTGATTTTCGACACCACCAGTTGGCAATTCACCCACGTCAAAATCAAGAGAACCACGTACAATCACAAAAGGGGCCTCATCGGCATCCGCCTGCTGATACGCGACCTCCACTGAATGAGGTGTGCAAGACAGCGCAATGGCTGAGACTGGCGTAACCGCGATCAGTGCTGCGAGCATTACGCCTTTCAAAGCAGGTGACCAAATTCACCCACCACTCGCGCGTAAACTTCACGTTTGAACGGTACGATCCCTTCCAGCATTTTATCGGCAGGTAGCCAGCGCCATTTGCTAAACTCGGGTATCTCAGTCTGGATATTCACCTGTGCATCAGTGCCTTTAAACCTCAGCAAGAACCACTTCTGCTCTTGGCCACGAAAACGGCCCTTCCACAATTTTGGTACCAGTTCACGAGGCAACTCATATGGCAGCCAATCTTTGCTTTCGGCTTCAATGACGACAAGGTCACGGGTGATGCCTGTTTCTTCTTCCAACTCTCGCAGGGCAGCATTGCGCGGATCTTCACCGGGATCGACACCACCTTGTGGCATCTGCCATGCGTCATAATCCCGATCAACGCGCTGTCCGACAAAAATATGCCCTACCGTGTTCACCACCATCACTCCCACACACGGGCGATAAGGCAGCTTTTCAATTTCTTCTGGCGTCATGAGAACATCCAACTATTTGATACATTTGAGAACGAACTTACATCATCGTTTACGGCGCTGGAACCTCCCCACTCTTGACGCCGCGTTTTTAATGACAAGCGATGCTCGCATCGCCATGCTGAGCCAAAATTAACGCCAGAAGGGTTATCCCCATGTCCAGCTATCCCAATATGCTCGCCCCGCTTGATCTGGGTTTTACGACCCTCAAAAACCGTGTCCTCATGGGCTCGATGCACACCGGTTTGGAAGAAACAAAAGACTGGAACCGGGTAGCGGAATTTTATGCATCACGTGCACGCGGCGGCGTTGGCCTTATGGTGACAGGTGGTATTGGCCCCAACTTAGAAGGGTCAGTGCTACCCGGTGCTGCGATGCTAACCAGCGATGAAGATGTCGCAAACCACAAAATCGTCACAGACCGGGTCCATGATGCAGACGGCAAGATCGCAATGCAAATCCTGCATGCGGGTCGCTATGCGTATGGCCCCAAATGTGTGGCTCCCTCTGCCATTAAATCCCCCATCTCTCCCTTCCCGCCCACCGAGCTGGATGCAGCAGGCATCGAAAAGCAGATCGCAGACATTGCCGCTTGTGCAGGTCGCGCAAAAGAAGCGGGCTATGACGGCGTTGAGGTGATGGGTTCTGAGGGGTATTTCCTCAATCAGTTCTTGGTGACCCACACAAATAAGCGAACCGATGAATGGGGTGGTTCGTATGAAAACCGTATGCGTCTGCCGATTGAGGTCGTCAAACGTGTCCGCGAAACGGTCGGCACCGATTTCATCGTGATCTACCGCCTGTCGATGATCGATCTTATCCCGAACGGCTCAACCTTTGATGAAGTTGTGCAATTGGCCCAAGAGATCGAAAAAGCGGGTGCCACTATTATCAACACTGGTATCGGCTGGCACGAGGCCCGCATCCCCACAATCGCAACTTCCGTACCGCGTGCAGCGTTTGCATGGGTGACAAAGAAACTGATGGGCAAGGTTTCTATTCCCCTCATCACCTCAAACCGTATCAACACACCCGAAGTCGCAGAAGAGGTCCTATCGACCGGATGTGCCGATATGGTGTCCATGGCGCGGCCCATGCTTGCGGATGCGGATTTCGTAAACAAGGCAGCGGCCGGCAAAGGCGATCACATCGCGCCTTGCATAGGATGTAACCAAGCATGCCTTGATCACACCTTTAGCGGAAAGATTTCGTCTTGCCTTGTGAACCCTCGCGCCTGCTATGAAACCGAACTGGTGCTAGAGCCATCCACAGCTCCCAAAACCGTCGCCGTTGTTGGCGCGGGCCCTGCAGGCCTATCATCAGCCATTGCTGCTGCCGAACGTGGCCACACCGTCACCGTGTTTGACCGCGCGTCTGAGATCGGCGGCCAGCTAAATCTCGCCAAACAAGTCGCGGGCAAGGAAGAGTTCTGGGGTTTTGTCGATTGGTACCGCACCATGGTTGCCCATCATGACATCGACGTAAAGCTGAACACAGAAGTCTCTGCAAACGATCTGGATGGATTTGACGAGGTTGTCATCGCAACAGGTGTTGTACCGCGTGATCCGCAGATCGACGGCCAAGACCATAAAAACGTCTACAGCTATATCGACGTGCTACAAGGCAAGGCCAAGATCGGCGACCATGTTGCAGTCATCGGCGCGGGCGGCATCGGTTTTGATGTTTCCGAACATCTTGTAGATGACAGCGAAAGCACAACCTTGAACCTGCCGGAATGGATGCGGGAATGGGGTGTCGCTGACACGTCCGCGCACCGCTCGGGCCTCGCGCCTGAGGGGCCGCAACCTCACAAACCAACCCGTGCCATCACAATGATGCAACGCAAGCCAAGCAAACCGGGCAAAGGTCTAGGCAAAACCACAGGCTGGATTCACCGTGCGTCTTTGACCATGAAAAACGTCAAGATGATCGCAGGCGTCAACTATGAGCGGATCGACGATGACGGCGTTCACATCTCCTTTGGCAATGCGCGTGAGAACCCGCAGGTCATCCCTGCTGATACCATCGTTCTGTGTGCGGGCCAGCTTTCGGATCGTTCACTTGCGGACGCGTTAGAAGCCAAGGGTAAGACATGCCACGTGATCGGTGGCGCGGATGTCGCTTCTGAGCTGGATGCAAAGCGCGCAATCGACCAGGGCACTCGGCTGGCAGCCAGCCTCTAAACGAACACGTGTTGCAAATACTCTCCGAGGGATACCATCCTTCGGAGGGCACCTAGTTACGGCGAGCAGTAATCGGCATGAGGTGAATCGCTAGCTTGCTAAGTTGGCACGGGAAACACACTGTTCCAGCGTTTCCCCTCTTGCAACGGTTGTGCAATTACCTTGCTACTGTCTCACACTTGCCCCGTTTGCGCCCCATTCCCCCATCATAGCTGATCCTCGAATTAGGAATGGAAGGGGACGGCATGGACCGCCTTACAGAAATGGAAGCATTTGCCACAGTAGTGGATCAAGGTGGCTTTACCGATGCTGCGAAGAAGATGGGGATTTCAAAATCCGCTGTTTCAAAGCACGTCTCCTCACTAGAGGCCCGCCTTGGTGCACGTCTTCTCAACCGGACTACACGCCGTGTGTCTCCAACAGAGATTGGACTGGCTTACTACGACCGCGCCCGCCGCGTTTTGAATGATGCTGGTGAAGCAGATGCACTGGTAACATCCATGCAATCTGCGCCATCAGGCCTATTGCGAATATCGGTCGCAACCGATTTCGGGGTCAATCACCTGTCGCCGGTTTTATCGGAGTTCTTAGGTGACTTCCCTGACATCACTGTCAACATGGTCCTCAACAACCGCTACGTTGAACTGATCTCTGAAGGTTTTGACATGGCGGTTCGCATCGGGGAACTAGAAGACAGCACCCTGCGAGCAAGAAAGCTGACGGAAACAACCAAACGGATGATCGCGTCGCCAGAGTACTTTGAAAAATATGGCCGTCCCGAAAAGATTGACGATCTGAATGATCACAAGTTGTTGCACTACTCAAACCAGTCCTCGGGCAACGTTTGGAAACTCACCGCGCCATCTGGTGAAAAACGTCAGGTTCGAACTGCTGGTTGGCTTTCAGTGAATGACGGGCAGTCGCTGCTAAACGCCGCAATATCCGGCCTTGGCATCGCATACCTTCCTAGCTTCCTTTACGCAGAAGCCATGGAAAAGGGTCTGGTTGTGGATGCCATTCCTGAGCTGCCACAAGAGACCCAAGGCATCTATGCGGTCTATCCTCCCGGGCGATTCACGCAGCCCAAGGTCCGTGCCTTTATCGATTTTCTGGTTCACGCTTTTGCCGAAAAAGGCCCTAGCGAGTGGTAAGCCAGACATAAAACACCAAGTCCCCTCGGTGACCTTCACCCTCGGTATTGCATCTGCAATATCGGGGGCTTTTTCGTTTCAGGACCCAGCATTCTTCCAAAGACCATAGGTCTCTTGGAAGTACTTCAATAACAATGCACTGGCTTCGCCGCGACCATGCCCTTTGTACTGCCAATCCAACAAAGCGTCGATACGTTCAGCCCCATGTGGCAAACGCCACGGTTTTTCAGATGCAAAGACCCAGACAGGCACTCCGTGTGCAGCCATCTGCCCTGACAACCAATAATCATCATGGGTCCACATGATATCGGGAATGTCAAAAGCCGCTTCTGGCACAAAATCAGGACGGATCATTGCGCCACGAAATCCTTTGAAACCATCCAGATAACCGCCTTGGTCATATGGTGATGGCCTCAAGCGTCCCAACGTTGCTGCGCGATATAACCGATAGCCAAGCGTTTTGCGCCGCTTTCGCGCGCGAGGTGATCTGCTTTCTATCCCTTCCGGAGGGGGCATCTGAGTACGATCATATAGATCAAAACCCATCTCTGCGATGCAGGCGTCGGGAGCTTGTCGGCGAGCATCTAAAAACTGCTGCGCCCAATTTGGCTCGTAGTGTTGGTCATCGTCGCAAAACAAGATTTCAACATCTTCTCCCGCAAAGGCCTTCACAGTGGGCAGCACTTTGGTTGCAGGACCATAGTCTTCATCTACAAGTGCAACCGTTATGCCTTTGGGAAACTGCGGCAAGGCACTGGCGTCAAATTCGAAACGTCGGTAATTGCGGGAAATATTCAACCTGATCTCAGCAACATCGGCGTCCTGATCCAACAGATTGCGCAACGTCGGCTCAATCAATCCCATACGTGGCGGGATGGTGGTGAGCGAAATAATTAGTTTAGTCATATGTGGCTCGTTCTAATTCGTCAGCAGGACTGCTTCGACACGTCGATTGGTTTCTCGCCCAGCTTCGCTTAAATTTGTCGTATACGGTGCAAGATACCCTAAACCCTGTGCTTCCAGGCGTTGCGGCGCAATTTCATAACGTTCGATCAAACGGGCGCGCACCGCATTCGCTCTATTGCGTGACAATTCGATGTTGCCATCAAGGCTTCCAACATTATCCGTATGACCCACCAGCACTATCCGCATTTCAGGTTGCGATCGAAGCGTCTGAGCCAGATCCGTTAGAACATCAAACGGCCCCTCCCCTAAATCGAATGTACCGCTGCGGAATGTTAATCCAGCAAGTACAACACGCCCGTCTTTCAGTAAGGATTCACCTATATTACCTTTGGTAACTGGCGTAGTTGTACTTGCTGTGACTGTATCAATAATGTTCTCGACGCCTTTACCCCCCGCCTGAATGATCTGAACAAATGACGCTCCGCCTGAAGAACTGGCAAGGATTGTCACAATCTCTGGCGCGTCCAAATCTCCACCTTTTGCCGTGATAACATGGTAGTTTCGGATGTTGACGTACATGTTAGGTGCTGGCAGCACTTCAGTCGCAAACCGGAAATCATACCCACCACATTCCGATGCGGCACAATCCAGTACAATGCGAAACCCCGCATCAGCCAATTGGTCACGTAGTGGCGTTATCAATTGCAGCGGGGTCAGCCCCGCCCCATCGACACGCCATGCACTACGCGCCACTGCTCCGGCTAACATTTGGGTTGGCAGTTCTCCTTCAGAAAACGGCGCAATTGGCGCAAAGTAACGGTCTTGAACGGTATCGCGTACGATCAATTGACGCGCCCCAGCGGGCAGCTGCAGCTCAACCGCTTGGGCGGCTCCGCCACAGACAACCGCTAGGGCGCATAACCAATGCTTCATCGTGATTGCGCGTGATAGCTCTTGTTGGGGCGCATGTCTAACGCGCTTGCTACACGGTTTGTCATGTTAAAGAACGCCGCAACAGATGCGATATCCCAGATGTCACGATCAGAGAACCCGATGGCACGCAGTGCTTCGCGATCGTCTTCTTCGATCACCTCTGGGGCTTCTGTTAACTTGACCGCAAAATCCAACATCATACGCGTTTTAGGATCCAGATCGGCAACGCGGTAATTCATGACCAACGTTTCACCCAAGATCGGATCACCAGACAGCTCGCGCACCGCTTGCCCGTGCGCCGTGAGGCAGTAGAAACAACGGTTCACAGCTGAAACAACAACCGCGATCATCTCGCGCTCAAGCTTGCTCAGGTTGCTTTGGCCCAGCATCAGATCGTTATACAGCGCGGTAAAGCTGTTCAGCTTGTCGATGTCAAAAGCATAAGCTTGCAAAACGTTGGGGATCATCCCCAGCTTTTCCGTGCAGATATCAAAGTATTTTTGTGTCTCCGCGGGCAGCGGGTCAACCATGGGCAAGTCAAGGGCGGTGGGGGCTTCGTCACTCATGGAGCGTTCCTTTGATCTGATAATATTCGGTAATGATACGTCCCAGCACGGGCAAAGCCCAGCTTCGTATAGAGCGCGTTAGCAGGTTTATTTGCCGTCACACACAGGACTGCGATTTCTGTCGCGCCCTGATTTGCGGCCCAGATAGCCGCTGCGCGCATCAACCATTGCGCGACGCCTTGTTTTCGTTGGTGTGGCAAAACCTCAACCGCGTGAACCATCGCAACGCCATCATGAATACCTGCAAATACCACTCCCGCAGGTTTTTCATTCCAGCGCGCCAACACACCTGTTTTTGTTTTAGCCCGCCCCATCACATCTAGCCGCTCAGGGCCAATATCGCCTTTCGCCCAAATTTCACTCATTATTGCCAACGGCTCCCAAATAGGAAAGCAAGTCACGGGTGGAATCGGCAAATCGGTGAGTATCCCAATCGGGGCCCTGTACAGTACAACTTCGTCGATCAAATCATACCCGCGCGCGGCCAGCAGTGCATCGAGTGCGTCGTCACCTTCACGGATCATAAATAGCGGAGTTTGGCCAATCTCGCGCATGGCCGCCTCTCCCAACGCGATATCACCGTCGACAAAATCACCCGACGCCGTTGCAGCCGACACACGTTTCCCGCCGCCAGCACCATCGCGCAATGTCCATGGCCCATCGGACCATACCCGCGCTGGCGGCCACGTACCCTCAACAACATCATAAAGTTGCTGCGCATCAAGTGTCATGCAAACACCTCTTCCAACTTGCTCATCGCGTCATCAAGCATCCCAGCATCATGACCTCGCACAACCAGATTGGCACCGTATTTGCCATCACGCTGAAACGGGTAACTGCCCATGGAAAGCGCAGGATAAGCTTCGGCCAATGCGCCAAACGGTCCAGCGATATCGCCTTCGCCGCGATGCACGGTCAATGTCTTGCTGAGTAATGGCGCACCACCTGTCAGTGTTGGTAAAACACTTGCGACCATTGCGGTGAATACACTTGGGACGCCAGCCATCACATGCACGTTCTCGATGGTGAAACCCGGCGCGGATGAAACCGGATTATCAATCAATGTTGCCTGTGCCGGAATTCGGGCCATGCGCAGACGCGCCTCGTTCATTTCTGTTCCTGCTTTGTCATAATGGGCCTGCAAGATCGCGCGGGCATCATCCCGCACATCAATGCTTTGACCAAAGGCTGCCGCCATACAATCAGCCGTGATATCGTCATGCGTAGGGCCAATCCCGCCAGATGAAAACACACTATCGTAACCAGCGGCCAACGCTTGCACAGCTGCGATGATCACATCACGCTCATCCGGTACAATCCGCACTTCGGCCAGTGTGATACCTGCCTCGGTCAGTTGCCCTGCCAGATGGTGCATATTCGCATCACGCGTCCGTCCCGAGAGGATCTCATCCCCGATCACCAACATCGCCGCAGTGGGATTCGTCATTTCGCCTCTCCTTGAGCCTGTTCTCTCAAAGGTATAGCCATCTCACATGCGCTTTCAAACCGATCTTGTACCCGCCCGCCTAATCCGCCGATATAAACGCTTCCTTGCCGATTGCAGGTTGGAAGACGGGCGTGAAGTAACCGCCCATTGTGCCAACCCCGGTTCAATGATGGGGCTCGCTATTGAAGGCAGTAAAATCTGGCTGGAGCCAAATGACGATCCAAAGAAAAAGCTGCGATATGGCTGGCGTTTGGTTGATCATGAAAACGGTCATTTCACGGGCGTTGATACGTCACTGCCCAATCGTGTGCTGCGCACTGCGCTAGAAACGCGCGCGATTGCACCCCTCGCCGCCTACACCACCGTGCGACCAGAGGTGAAATACGGAACCAACTCTCGTGTTGATTTTTTGCTCAGCCAAGACGGCCTTCCTGATGCTTACGTTGAGGTGAAATCTGTCACCCTGTGTCGTACTCAAGCCTTGGCGGAGTTCCCCGACTCGGTCACTGCGCGTGGAGCAAAACACATGACTGAATTGGCCAAGATGGCGCAAGCAGGCCACCGCGCCGTGCTGCTGTATCTGGTACAACGCACAGATTGCACACACGTCGATATCGCACGTGACATCGACCCGACCTACGCCGCCGCCCATGAAGACGCCGCCAAAGCAGGCGTTGAAACCTTGTGCATCGGCACCCACATCACCCCAGAAGGCATCACCATTGCCACCCCTCTGGTCCTTGGCCGCACTGCGCGCTAAACAAGGCCAAACAACCGATGGAGAGACCGGTGACAGACACCCACAAAGGTCGCACGACAAAAGACGGCATTCGCATCCATGAAACTGCAGATTTTGCTGGCATGCATGCCGCAGGCAAACTCGCTGCGACCATCCTTGATGAGATCGCCGAGCATGTCGTTGTAGGACAGACCACAGCCGAGATTGACCGCCTGATCGAAGAAAAGGTCAACGCCGCTGGCGCAAAATCAGCCACTATCGGATACAAAGGCTATGAACATGCCAGCTGTATTTCGATCAACCACGTTGTCTGCCACGGCATCCCCGGCGACAAAAAGTTAAAGGACGGCGACATCGTCAACATCGATGTAACCGTTATTGTTGATGGTTGGTTCGGCGATACATCACGCATGTATGTTGCTGGCAAACTGGGCCGCAAGGCCGAGCGCCTGATCGACATCACGCATGAGGCTTTGATGAAGGGTATTGAGGTCGTCAAACCCGGCAACACTTTTGGTGACATTGGCCACGCAATCCAAACCTTTGCCGAAGGGCACCGGATGTCTGTGGTCACTGATTTTTGCGGCCATGGCTTGGGCCGTGTTTTTCACGCGCCGCCAAATGTTTTACACTACGGCAAGGCGGGTACAAAAGCTGTTCTAGAGCCGGGCATGTTCTTTACGATTGAACCCATGGTGAACTTGGGCCGCGCTGAAACCAAAACACTGGCTGATGACTGGACTGCTGTGACACGCGACAAATCACTGTCCGCTCAGTTCGAGCACTCCATTGGCGTGACCGAAAATGGTTGTGAGATTTTTACTCTTTCGCCTGCCGGAAAATTCCACCCGACGTATTGATCAGCGATCATAGTGCTTGATCCGCACGGCTCACCACCGGTGCGGATCAGTTGTGATTCAAAAGGGTAACGTGCGTGTCGCCGTATTTACGCCGTTCAGTTCGTGTAAAGCCATCTGGCGCATCCATAGGAGCGTTTTCTTCCCAAACGATCAGCGCACCTTGGGCCAGCCACCCGCCCGTTCGAGCAGCGGCGAGTGCCTGCTGCCCCATCCCTTTGCCGTAGGGCGGATCAAGGAAAACCAGATCAAAAGGCGTAGCAGAACACTTGCCCAACTTAGTCGCATCATTGCGCATCAGCGTCGTCTTTCCACCAACTCTGACTTTATCAACGTTCTGAGCGATCAGTTTTTGCGCAACGCGGCCATTTTCAACAAACACCGCGTCTTTGGCACCACGCGACAGCGCCTCTATGCCCAACGCGCCAGTACCTGCAAATAGATCAAGCACGCGTGCGCCGTTGATAACGTTGAGATGTGTCAGCATGGAAAACAGACTCTCGCGGACGCGATCTGATGTAGGACGCAAATGCGCAGCCACGTCGCCCCTGCCCACATCTGCCAACACCGTTCCGCGATATGCCCCCGATATGATCCTCACGCCTTGAGCAGTGCCTTGAGATCAGTTTCCAGATCAGAGACCACCTCGGGTGCGGGTGATTTTCCGGCCTCGATCAGACGTTTACCCACCATATACCCGCGTGGATCATTGGCGGCATCTACTGCCAACAGCGTTTCACCGTTATAGTACCAAAATGATACTGGCCCGGGTGCCGAACCGCGCGTAACGACGCGGTCATAGCCCGTGTTCAGGCCTGCAATTTGCAGCTTCACGTCATACTGATCTGACCAGAACCACGGTTTGGCAGAATATTCTTTTTCTGCACCCATCAAGTTTTCAGCTACAACTTCTGCCTGTTCGATAGCGTTTGGCACGCTTTCCAGCCGGATACGCCCGTCGTGATACGGGAACGATGCGCAATCACCCGCCGCCCAAACATGGGAAACATTGGTACGGCCGTGACCGTCCACGGCGATCCCGTTGTCCAGCGCTACTCCTGCAGTCTCGGCCAATGCCGTGGCAGGCGCGATACCCACCCCAACGATTACAAAATCAACATCAAGTGTGGTGCCATCCGTGAGCACAGCTCCATTTACGGCGCCTTCACCAGTCAACCGCTCAAGGCCAACTCCCTCGCGAAGATCAACTCCGTGGCCTTGGTGTAAGTCTCGGAAGAAATCAGATGTTTGTGGTGAAGCCACCCGTTGTAAAATCCGCGGTGCCATCTCAACCAAGGCGACCTCAAGACCCAGCTTAGCGGCAACCGATGCTGCCTCTAAACCGATGTAACCACCACCGACGATCAGCACACGCGCGCCCGTCACAAAACGCGGCTCCATTGCATCAACATCAACCAATCCGCGTACAACATGAACCCCGTCCAGCGCACCACCGATGGCGGCAGGTAATTTGTGCGGTATCGAGCCCGTTGTGAACACCAGTTCATCATATTCGATCACACCATCGCTGGTAGTTATCTTTTGCTCAGCGGCGTCAATTGCCTCAACATTCACGCCTAAACGTAGATCAATGTCATTCTCGCAATAAAAACTCTCGGGCCGCAAAAATAGACGCTCAAGCGTCATCTCACCCATCAAATAGGCCTTAGACAATGGTGGGCGTTGGTAAGGGGGGTGGGATTCGGCACCTATCAAAGTGATTTTTCCATCAAAACCGCCATTGCGCAGCTTAACCACACAAGATGATCCCGCCTGCCCTGCTCCGATCACTACGATATGGCGCATGGTTATTCTCCCTTGATGCACTGGCCCTAGCACTGTGCAGACCCTATATCTGGCATAAGGATAAACACAATCACATGGAAGGTTACCACATGCCAATTTCTCAAGGCGACACATTACCCGACGCGACACTTGTACAAATGGGCGCTGAAGGACCAGCACCAGTGCAAATGAGCGACAAAACCAAAGGCCGCAAAGTTGTAATCTTTGCTGTGCCGGGTGCCTTCACCCCCACATGCCATTCTGCACATGTTCCCAGCTTTGTTCGTACAAAAGATCAGTTCGATGCAAAAGGCGTAGACGAGATCATCTGTGTGTCCTGCAATGACCCTTTCGTTATGAAAGCATGGGGCGAAGCAACTGGCGCAGCCGAAGCAGGCATCACAATGCTGGCCGATGCATCCTCTGAATTCACAAAGGCACTTGGGATGGATTTTGATGCAGCACCTGCTGGTCTGGTTGCGCGCTCCAAGCGTTATGCAATGCTGGTTGATGACGGCAAGGTGACGCTGTTTCAGGCCGAAGAGAACCCGGGCGTCTGTGATGTCTCTGGCGGTGAAAGCCTGCTCGACAGCATGTAAAACGACAACAGGGTCGCACATTGGGCGACCCTGTTTGACCTCTGTTGCAGCTTGGGTAATGACCTATCTGCCGTTCAGCGATCTATTGTTCAAAGGCGGTCCATCTTGCGCGCCAGTTTGGCATCAAGCGTACTTAGCCCATCCACGTCATGCGTGATGAGGGTAACAATGACCTTGTTATAGACATTCTTCCATTCGGGATGATGATCCCATTTATCGGCCCAGATAGCCGCGCGGGTCATCCAACCGAACGCATCAGCGAAATCATCAAACTTGAAGGTTTTGACAATTGCATCGCGTCCTTCCACCATAGCCCAGCCATTTTGGAATAGTGGATCAAGCAATGGTCCACGTGTCTCTACACTTAGTTTCTCTGTCATTCCTGCTCCTCGACTTTCGTCTTTTTGAACGGTCCGTAATCAGTGAGAATCTCTATTTCTTCATCAACGGCAGCGCGTTCAGCCTCTAGAAACTCACCCACTGCGCGCCCAAATCCCGGGTCTCGCATCCAATGAAGCGACCATGTTGGCGTTGGAAGATAGCCACGAGCCAACTTGTGCTCCCCCTGTGCCCCCGCTTCAACACTGCCCAACTTCATCTCGATGGCGATGTCGATAGCTTGATAATAGCACAGTTCGAAATGCAAACAGGAATGGTGCTCACGGCATCCCCAGTATCGACCATATAACGTATCCGCTCCGATGAAATTGAGCGCGCCAGCAACCCACCGCCCATCACGCTTTGCCAACACCAGCGCAATATCATCGCGCAACACCTCTTGGGCAATGTCAAAGAACGCCCGCGTTAAGTAGGGCTGCCCCCATTTACGCGCACCTGTGTCTTGATAAAACGTCCAGAACGCATCCCAATGCTCGGGTTTCAGGTTACTTCCGGTAAAGGTATGAATGCTCCCGCCGAAACTTTGAGCTGTTGCACGTTCTTTACGGATATTCTTGCGTTTGCGGGAACTGAGAGTGCTCAGGAAAGCATCAAAATCGCTGTGCCCGTCATTGCACCAATGGAACTGTTGGTTCTTGCGCACCATCATGCCCAAAGCTTCGGCACGTGTAGCCTCTTCTTTGGTACAGAATGTCGCGTGAAGAGAGCTAAGGTTGTTGCTCTCGGTGAGTTGCACTGCCCCTTGTACCAAGGCGTTGAACCCTGTTTCTTCAAATCCCTCACGCGTTAAAAACCGTCGACCCGAAGCGGGCGTATGCGGGACAGCGATCTGGAGCTTGGGGTAGTATCGTCCGCCGGCCTGCTCATAGGCGTGTGCCCAAGAGTGATCAAAAATGTATTCACCCTGTGAATGCGATTTCACATATAACGGGGCAACACCAATGATCTGCCCGCCAATACGTGCCGTCAGGTATTGAGGTTGCCACCCCGTCCTGCCACCAACACTGCCACTAGTTTCAAGCGCTGTTAGAAATCGGTGGGTGGTAAAGGGATCATTGGGTCTAACTCCATCAACGGCCTCAGGGCAGGCACATGCATCCCAATCAGCAGCGTCAATCTCGGATAGCGATTGGACGATCGTGATCTCGACCTCTTGCGCGCTCATGTTTCTGTCCCTGCTCTTGGCCTGTTCACTATAAGTGGCACCTTAGCAGAGATGTTCAAGCAGGAGACTTCGCAAGATAGCCTTCAAATGTAACAGTATTTGCCACCCCGCGCGCTTTTTGTTCTTGCTCGGCGCTGGTCACAGTCCAGCAACAGATAAATGCGCCCGATTGCTTAAGTTCGGATACTCTTGCTCGGTCCAAATCATCAACCTCATGACTGATGAAAGTAGCGCCCACACGGTCATAGTCTGGGATGGCGCGCAATCGCTCACAGATGCTGTCTGACAGCGGCCAATCATCGGCATGAAACGCACATGTCGTAAGGCCGCGCGGAACATCTGGGCAAAGCTCTTGCATCATCGCGACAGAATTCGGGTTAAACGACATAACGGCAACGTCCCCAGCGTAGCCAACCAACGCATCAGCGATGGCCCGCTCTAAAGCCCCCACATTAAGACCCATAGAACCGTCTTGATCCTTTAGCTCGATCAACAGAGGCACCTGCCCTGCAATCAACTTTAGAACCTCGGTCAGATCTGGAATTCCCTCATCACTGCCCCGCAGTGGCATTTCTTTGAGGGCAGCAGCCGTAAACAATTGCACAGCTCCTTGGGTCTCTGTCAGCCGTTCAAGATGGTAGTCGTGGAAAACAATCGCCTCTCCGTCCGAACTCAGTTGGACATCGATTTCGATGCCATAGCCTGCCTTGACAGCCGCACAAATGGCCGCCCTAGAGTTCTCAGGACGGCCATCGGCGACATTGTGCAATGCGCGGTGTGCCAAGGGCACCCGCGCAAAGCTATCTGGTATCGCAGCTTTGGTCATGAAATTTCGAAAATACCTTCGATCTCAACGGCAACGCCCAATGGCAATGCCCCCGCAGAAACGGCCGAACGCGCGTGACGCCCAGCCTCACCCAATGCTTCGACCAAGAAGTCAGAGCAACCATTGATGACTTTGGGTTGATCTGTGAAATCTTTGGTGGAATTCACAAAACCGGTCAGCTTGATCACACGCTTAAGACGGTTAATGTCGCCGCCGCAGGCAGCCTGAACTTGGGCCAAAAGCTGCAATGCGCAGGTTCTTGCAGCCGCTGCGCCATCTTCGACGCTCATGTTTTCACCCAATACACCCAAAATCAAACCGTCATCCGTACGCGAGATCTGGCCAGACACATACAGCGTATTGCCCACTTGAACGAATGGGACATAGTTAGCCGCAGGGGCCGAGGCGTCAGGCAGGGTAATGTTCTGATCTTTGAGGCGTTGTGCAATGCTCATTTTAGCAGTCCTTTGGTCGGTTGAGTCGCGCGGACGCTAACGCCGTTAGCCCTCGCGCGAAAGACCCAAGGTTCAGCTTTCGCGCCAAGATTTGACAAAATAATCTGTTACAGGTTTCACCAGATACGTCAGCGGTGAGCGATCACCCGTTTTGATAAACGCATCAACTGGCATCCCGGGTAGCAATTGGGTGCCTTCAGGTAGCCGTTCTATCTCACCAGGCGACAATGTGATTTCAGCGCGGAAATAGCTAGCACCCGTTGTTTGGTCATCTAGCGCATCTGCTGAAATCAGCACGACAAGCCCTTTAAGCTCGGGCGTGGTGCGTTGATCCAGAGAGGACAACCGCAAGTTTACTTCTTGTCCAACGGAAATCTCGTCAACATTTGTGGGCATCACTTGTGCTGCAATCACCAGTGGACGGTCTTGAGGAATCAAGAACATCAACGGATCGGCTGGGCGGATAACCGAACGGGGTGTCGTCACTTGCAAAGAATAGACAATACCAGACACTGGCGCACGAATATCCAAACGATCAATCGTGGCCTTCAACGCGCGACGTCGCTCTACCAACGACAGTTCTTGATATCGGATCTCGCGCAACTGAGAGATCGCTTCCTCGCGCCCAGATGTGCCCAACTTTAGTTCGATGATTTCAATCTCTGTAATGCGGCCTTCAGCTTGCGCACGCGAAGCTATCAGCCTCCCGATTTCACCTGTGAGGCGCGCCATCTCCCGCTGCAGTCCCAAAACAGAAGCGACTTGCGCCAATCCTTGGTCGAGCAATGTTTGCTGACTAACAAGCTGTTGCTCAATCAATCCAAGTTGGATCGCAAGAGAATCTTCTTGTGCGTTGATGCCTTTGATCTGGTCTTCAATTTGATTCCGCTGCTTTCCCAACTGATCGATCTCTTGGATGACGCTATCACGGCGTGCAAAGAACAGGTTTTTTTGACCATCCATCAATTCCAGGGTGTCAGGATTAATTTTTCCCACTTCGACAAGTGAGCTAGCGAATTCAATTGTATCATCTTCATCGCGTTGCGCTTCGAGGCGACCACGACGTGCCATGAGTTCAAACAATTGCCCTTCAATGAGCGTTAGCTCCGATTTTGCCTGCTCTGGATCAAGCTTGAACAATAAATCACCCGCCTTTACCAGATCACCTTCATCGACAAGTATTTCAGCGATAGTGCCGCCAGTGTCGTGCTGCACAACTTGTCTGTTGCGATCGACCTCAATGCGGCCAGATGCAACGATCGCACCCGCAATATTGGACATTACAGACCACGTTCCGAAACCGCCAAACAGGATCAAAATTCCAACCATACCGATGGTAACGGGACGCCAAGCAGACCAATTCGATTTTCCGTTCATGACACGCCTCCTGCACCAGCTGGCGCTTTTTGGATTTCTTGGTGGTTTTTCACCATGCCCTTGAGCACTTCATCCTTGGGACCAAATGCCATCCGCACGCCACCATCCAACACCAACAATGTGTCACATTCCTGAATCGCCGCTGGCCGGTGGGCCATAATCAACACAGAACGACCCGAGTCTTTCATAGCGCGAATAGCATGGTTCAATGCCTGTGAGCCGGTATTATCAAGGTTTGAGTTCGGCTCGTCGAGCACCAGCAAGACCGGATCATTATACAGAGCACGTGCAAGACCAATCCGCTGCATCTGACCGCCGGACAGGCGTATTTGCCCCGACCGGATCACCGTGTCGTATCCGTCAGGCAACTCGAGGATCATTTCATGGGCTGCGGCCATCTTCGCCGCTGCGACAACCTTTGCATCGTCGGGGGTATCCGCCAACCGCGCGATATTTTGCGCAATAGTACCGTCAAACAGGGACACGCTTTGCGGCAAATAACCCACGTGCCCGCCCAGTGTCTCGGACCCGTAATGTTCAAGCGCGGCACCATCTAGACGAATGGAACCACCTGCGGGCCGCCAGACACCTGTAAGCGTGCGCGCCAATGTTGTTTTGCCTGCACCCGACGGACCAATCACGCCAACGGCCTGCCCCGGGTCTACCTTAAACGAGATCGACTTGAGCGATGCTTGCTTCTCCCCCGGAGGAACTACGGTGAGGTTCTTGGCAATCAGTGACGCTTTTGGTTTAGGCAATTCAGTGCGTGGCCCCTCCGGGGCAACAGTACCTAAAAGCTCGGCAAGATTTGACCACCCCGTCATGCCGCGTTGCACAATGGGCCATTGGTTCAGCATCATTTCGACGGGTGCCAGCGCACGACCCAACAGGATCGAGCCCGCAATCATCGCACCCGGTGTCAGCTGGTTCTGTAAAACCAGATAAGCCCCCATCCCCAGCATCGCAGATTGCAAAAATAGGCGGATGGCTTTGGTCATAGAACTGAACGTGCCGCCAACATCAGCAGCACGTACCTGCCCTTGCAGGGCTTCGGTACGTGCTGTTTGCCAGCGGTTGAATGCAGCTTCACGCATGCCCATCGCCTGCACCATTTCGGCTTCCGTGCGAATTTGATCAGCCATGCCAGAGGCCTGCTGACCAGCAAGACCTGCCCGCGCCTGAGCGCCACGTGAGAGAAACTGATTAGCGATAGCAATCGCGATCAATACCGCGCCACCAATCAGGGCCATATACCCCAGATAGGCGTGAAAAACAAAGATGCCCGCGAAAAAGATAGGTGTCCAAGGAAGATCAAACGCTGCCATCAATACTGGCGATGTGATCATTCGCTGCACTGACTCTAGATCAGCAAGGCTTCCGTTGGTTTTTGCGTCAGGTGCCACTGCAGATTTGCGTACAACTGCATCAAACACGCGCCGATCCAGATCATCCTGAAAACGGGCCCCAACACGGGCCATAATCCTGCCGCGCGTATAATCGAGAATACCCATAACAGTGTACAAAAACGCAACCAGTAGCGAAAGGGCCACCAGTGTTTCCTGACTGCCCGACCCCAACACGCGATCATAAACTTGCAGCATATACAGCGGACCCGTCAGCATCAGCAAATTCGCAAATGCGGAAAACAATCCTACTGTCCAATAAAGAGAGCGACTACGCTTGCGGGCCTGACGCAGTTCTTCGCGCCCACGCTTTATAATATCGGTCTGCATAAATACCTTTCAAAACGGCCTTCAGCATTCATAGATCGCACAATAGCGACAGCATACTAGACGCCAAATCCTTATCACGGGCACTGTAATCAAACACCCGTAATATTAACAAGGCATACTCGGCGTCTCACCCCGGCGAAAAAGTGATCATTGTGCACCGTTTCTTAGCGATCACCACCCGCCGGATTGCCCGATCCGCTACCGCTGCTACTCCCACCAAAGATGTCTTGAAGCACTTGGTCGATAATATTTGCCGGTCGGCTCTGTTGTTCATTCTGAGGTACAGGCGCAACGCCATTCACGTCGCCGTCAAAAATGACCTGAGCAGGAGCAGGTGCCACCATTGGCAATGGCTTCACAGGAACACCTTCGTGGACCCGCTTCATTGCCTCGCGGAATATTTCAGCAGGCAGACCGCCGCCGGTCACCCCTTTTAGCGGAGTATTGTCGTCATAGCCCATCCAGACACCAGTAACATAATCCGCGGAAAACCCGATGAACCACGCATCTTTGGCTGCCGACGTTGTGCCCGTCTTACCTGCGATCTGGCGACCGCCAAATTGCGCACGCTTGCCTGTCCCCTCTGAGACAACCTTTTCCATCATATAGATCAACTGGCCCGCAGCGCCTTCCTGAATGACACGCTCACCGATACCGCCACCTGTACCCATCAACGCTTCGGAATCGCCGCGAAGCCGCAAATCGATCAACCCAAATGGGGTCACTGAGGACCCGCCATTTAGAATCCCCGCAAAAGCGCCCGTCATCTCGATCAACGTGCTCTCGGATGCGCCGAGGGCCAATGCTGGACCTGCGGCCAGATCGTTTTTGATCCCGAATTGTGAGGCAACAGCACTTACGGTTTGGCGGCCAACTGATTCAGATATTTTGACCGCTGGAATGTTCAGCGACTTAGCCAATGCATTGGTCATCGTCGTTTGCCCAACAAATCGCTTGGTATAGTTTTTCGGGCACCACTGACCTGATCCCGGAATATTCAGACAGTAGGGGCTGTCATCCACAAGATCATTAGGCGAATACCCCAAATCAAGCGCTGCCGCGTAAACGAACGGTTTGAATGCTGACCCAGTTTGGCGCAGCGCCTGCGTGGCCCTGTTGAACGCCCCTGATACTTTGGTTTTACGCCCCCCAACCATCGCACGCACTGCGCCATCCGCGCTCATCACAACAATGGCGGCTTGCGCTTTTGAGCCCGCACGAACCTTATTCTCAAAGACCCAGTTCAGACCTTCTTCTGCAGCCCGTTGCATACGTTGATCTAGTGTAGTGCGAATAATTACGTCTTCTGTCGTCTTACGGGTAAAAAATTCTGGACCGGTCGACATAACCCAATCTGCGAAATACCCGCCCGCACGCGCTTGCGCTGCCTCTGATAGGTTTGCTGGTGATGCTTGCGCCGCCGCCTCGTCTTCTTCAGAAAGATACCCCTGCTCTTTCATCAGCCGCAAAACCGTTGCTGCCCGATTGCGGGAACGCTCAAGGTTCGAGGTTGGTGACAGGGTGCTTGGCGCGGTCAGCAACCCAGCAATCATGGCCGATTCAGCGGGGTTAAGCACTGCAGCCTGCTTGCCAAAGAAACGCTGTGCTGCGGCCTCTGCTCCATACGCCCCACCGCCCATGTAAGCACGGTTCAGATAGATCGACAGGATTTCATTCTTGGAGTATTTCGCCTCCATCGCCATGGCATATACGGCCTCTTTGGCCTTTCGCTTCAACGACCCACGGCGGCATTCAGCCTCATATTCTGCTTCGGTTTGGCTGGATGTCAGATCAAATGGTTCCCCAAGGCACAACAGTTTGGCTGTCTGCTGCGTGATCGTAGACCCACCGTGGCCTGACAACGGGCCACGCCCCTCGCTCAGGTTAATTCGAACCGCCGATGCGATCCCCCGTGGGCTAAGGCCAAAGTGCCTGAAGAACCGCTTGTCCTCTGTTGCAATCACAGCATTCTTAAGATGTGGAGACACATTTTCTGCCGTTACCGCACCGCCAAACTGGTCACCGCGCCACGCAAAAACGTCACCCTTGTAGTCCAACATCGTGACCGACCCACCAGAACGCCCGTCCAACAATTTTTCCACAGGTGGCAGCGTGGTGTAATAATAGCCAACAAACAGGCTCAATATCGCAAGACCAGCAAAAACAGAGCGAGACGTGATCACCCAGATCAGCCTAAAGAACCAACGCACAACCGCAGAAAGTAACCCAAGAATACCGCCACGCCGTTTGCGCACTGGCTTTGCTGCACGTTTCACCTTGGTCTTTGGTTTCGGCGTTCGCTTAGTGGCGGGCTTCGCAGCCGCCTTAGCTTTTCCAGCATAACGGTTCTCAGCGACCAGAGGCCGTCTGCGTTTAGGTTTATCAGTCATTAATATGGCCTGCTCGGCTGTTGTTTTTTTTCATCTTAGCCCCCTAAGGCCGAATTGTTTAGCGTTTGATGCTCTCGAACGCCTCATATTGACGCACAGTTTTTAAGCACTAATGCTCACTTGCTTATTTTTTAACCAACACAGTCCAACAAAGTAGCTAATCAGCACTCCGAATCCTTCCCTTTCGATGCGCTTATCCAGTTCTCTGCGAAGGCATCATGCAGGAAATCCTGCGACTTAAGAGGGGACAATTAGGTGAAACTCATCATTGCCACAATTAAACCATTCAAACTCGAGGAAGTCCGCGAAGCGCTGACTGAAGCGGGTGTGCGCGGTCTGATGGTTACAGAAATCAAAGGCTTTGGCGCACAGTCGGGCCATACCGAAATTTACCGCGGCGCAGAATATGTCGTGAACTTTGTTCCAAAGGTCAAACTGGAACTGGTCGTAGCTGACAGCGTTGCGGACCAGATGGTCGAAGTGATCAGCAAAACAGCACAAACCGGCAAGATCGGTGACGGCAAGATCTTCGTGCTCGATGTCGAGCAGGTCGTGCGCGTGCGCACAGGTGAAACCGGCGAAGACGCTATCTAAACTCAAGGACGATAAGATGAATATGAAATCTCTCATTCCAGTCACTGTCGCTGCAGCCACGCTGCCGACATTTGCACTGGCACAAGACGCGGCTGTAACCTCTTCGGCCGAAATGATCTGGATCATGAACACGCTTTTGTTCCTAATCGGTGGCTTTTTGGTTTTCTTCATGGCCGCGGGCTTTGCGATGCTCGAAGGCGGACTGGTACGTTCGAAAAACGTGACCATGCAGATGACCAAAAACGTAGCTTTGTTTTCGCTGGCAACCATCGCCTATTGGGCGTTTGGTTATAACCTGATGTACCCGTTGGGCACATGGTCCATTGAAGGTGTCCTATCCGGCGTATTCGGAACAGGCGTCCTTGAGGCCGTTGGCATTGATTTGGCCAGTGCAGATGATGGCGAATATGCCTCAACCGGTTCTGATTTCTTCTTCCAGCTGATGTTCTGTGCGGCAACTGCATCCATCGTTTCCGGCGCATTGGCTGAGCGCATCAAGCTTTGGCCTTTCCTGATTTTCGTGATCATCCTGACCGGCATCATCTATCCGTTGCAAGCATCATGGAAATGGGGCGGTGGCTTCTTGGACGAAATGGGCTTCCTCGACTTCGCGGGATCCACAGTTGTGCACTCTGTTGGTGGCTGGGCTGCTTTGGCAGGCGCGCTGATCCTTGGACCGCGTATCGGTAAATACAAAGGCGGTCGGGTAAACCCGATGCCTGGTTCCAACCTTGCTTTGGCAACACTAGGTATGTTCATCCTATGGCTCGGCTGGTTTGGGTTTAACGGTGGCTCACAACTAGCGATGGGTACTGTAGGCGATATCGCAGATGTATCCCGCATCTTCTCCAACACCAACGCTGGTGCTGCTGGTGGTGCTGTTGCCGCTCTGGTTTTGACACAACTTCTGTACAAAAAACCGGACCTTACCATGATCTTGAACGGCGCACTGGCGGGCCTCGTATCCATCACCGCAGAGCCGCTGACCCCGTCCCTTGGCATGGCGACACTGATCGGTGGCGTCGGTGGTGTGATCGTGGTCTTCGCGGTTCCGTTCCTCGACAAGCTCAAGATCGATGATGTTGTTGGTGCGATCCCTGTCCACCTGTTCTGCGGCATCTGGGGAACCATCGCTGTGGTACTGACAAACGGCGACGCAAGTCTCGGCACGCAACTCTATTCCATCTTTGTCGTAGGTGTCTTCACCTTCGTTGTCTCTGGCGTAGTTTGGCTCATCCTCAAGGCAACCATGGGTATTCGCGTTAGCGAAGAAGCCGAAATCATGGGCCTTGATATGGCCGAGCTGGGCATGGAAGCCTATCCTGAGTTCACTCGCGGATAACAGATAATGCGCGGCCTTCACCCTCCTCCCTAGAGGGCCGTACATTTAGGTAACAAACAAAAAGCCCCGCATCATACGATGCGGGGCTTTTTAGATTTAGCTAGATTAGAAGTATTCAGTATTAGATACCGACGTCTACAATCGCCTTTGCAAGGATTGGAACCGTCTTTTCGTTCAAGCCTGCAATGTTCATCCGGCTATCACCGACCATATAAATCCCATGCTCCGCGCGCAGCTTTTCCACCATTTCAGGAGTTGTCCCTAAACGAGAGAACATTCCACGGTGCTGGGCAAGAAACCCGAAACGATCCGAACCAGACAGCCGTTGCAACTCAGCAGCCAGCTGGGTGCGTAGCCCCAACATGGTAAGGCGAACACCTTCCAGCTCCGCCTCCCAATCGGCTCGCAATTCGGCGTCGTTCAAAATCATCGTGACCAACCGTGCCCCGTGATCCGGCGGGAAGCTAAAGTTTTGACGATTCAGATACGCAAGCGTCCCCTGATTGAGCTCCCTTGCACTGCTCTCAGCGCTGACAGCCATCAAGATACCTGTGCGTTCACGGTAGATACCAAAGTTCTTTGAACAGCTCGCCGCAATCAGACACTCCGGAACTGCTGCAACCAGCTTGCGCGTGGCGGCCGCGTCTTCCTGCAGACCATCACCAAAGCCCTGATAGGCGATGTCAATCATCGGGGTCGCGCCAGTTTCCAGCAACACCTTGATAACCTCATCCCATTCGGCACTATTGAGGTTCGCACCTGTCGGGTTGTGGCAGCAGCCGTGCAGCAGAACAACGTCACCCTTTTTCGCGGTTTTGAGATCAGCGATCAGACCTTCAAAGTCCACACCACGGGTTTCATCGTCAAAATAACGATACGGAACCACTTCAATGCCAAGGTATCCCAGAATGGAAATGTGATTAGGCCATGTAGGATTAGATACAAACACGCGCGCGTCAGGGCGTGCCATCTGGATCAACTCAAATGCTTGCCGTACGGCTCCCGTACCACCCGGAGTGGCCGCAGCTGCGACATTGGCGCGCGGCACGGCATCGCCAAGAACCAGATCAACCATCGCATCGCCAAATGCCGGATCACCCGCAAGGCCAGTATAGACCTTGCTGTCTTGGGTTTCCCACAGCTGGTGCTCTGCCGTTTTAACAGCGCGCATAACTGGCGTAAGGCCCGTAGCATCTTTGTAGACACCAACGCCAAGGTCTACTTTGGTGTCACGCGGGTCTTCGCGGTACATCTGGACAAGAGCCAGAATTTTATCTGCTGGTTGCTGCTTTAGGGTCTCAAACATCACGCATCTCCGGTTGCGATTGGCACGGTCGGGAACATTCCCCACTCGGCCCATGATCCATCATAAAGGGCCCAGTCAGTATGGCCCATTCTTTCCAAAGCTAGAGCCAGTACAGCAGCGGTCACACCTGAACCACATGACGTGATTATCGGCTTAGCCAAGTCAACCCCGGCAGCCTCAAACACAGCTTTAGTTTCAGCGGCAGTTTTTAAGGTTTGGTCGGCATTTAGCAACGTACCAAATGGCACATTTCTGGCCTTGGGAATGTGTCCCGAACGCAGGCCTTCACGCGGTTCTGGCGCTTCCCCACGAAAGCGAACAGCAGCACGTGCATCCACAATCTGAGGCAAGCCCAGTTTCGACGCATGCGCAACCTGCGTCACATCACGCACCAGCTGATTTTGGAACCGAACCGTCATGTGGCGATCGCGCGGGATTGGCGGCATGTCTTCGGTTGGACGCCCTTCGGCAACCCACTTGGGTAAACCACCGTCGAGGACAGCAATATTTTCTTGGCCCATCAATTTGAATAGCCACCAGACACGCGGCGCGGATTTGATACCTGCCCCGTCATACACAACAATCTGATGGCCATCACCAACGCCCATCGCACGCATGCGTGACATAAACTTTTCTATCGGAGGTGCCATATGCGGCAGACTAGATCGACCATCGGAAATTTCATCGATGTCAAAAAAGCGCGCGCCCGGAATATGGGCTGCGTCATACTCAGCCTTCGGATCACGCTCTTCTGCTGGTAAAAACCAAGAGCCGTCTAATATCCGAAGATCAGGATCTTTAAGATGTTTCGCCAACCATTCGGTTGAGACTAGTGTTTTAGGATCATCTGCCATTTCATACCCCCGACAAGAGTTTTCTTTGCCTAGCTGTCTGGGGTGAGTCTGGCAAGGGTAGGCGACATTTGCCCCCTACCCTAAAAGGCTATTTAGCCTAACTTGTTGCGGATCATGCTGACCACGGCCAAAACGGCACCGCCGCCGATACCACCACCAGCAATCTGCGTAATGATCGAACCGATGTCCAAACCACCGGTTGCGGCACCTGCGCCAGTGATCATGCCAAGGATCGAACCCCCAAGGCCACCACCTACGATACCCGCAATCGAGTTGATCAATGTGCCTTGGTTAATGCCACCAATAGCTTTGCCTGCAACGTTACCGCCTAAGGCGCCTGAAATCAGGCCAATCAAAAGTTCCATGTTATATTCCTCGCGCCGCAGAATTTCCAAAGCGCCTCTGGCGCGGCTTTCCTAGAGTGAAGGAAAAGCTATCATGTGATTTGGATTGGTTAACGGGGAATAAGAGAACGGGCCTCTCAGCCGTGGTCTTTCATCAGGCGGGATTTTTGACGCGACCAATCGCGTTTAGCTGCGTCTTCACGCTTGTCGTGAAGCTTTTTACCCTTAGCGATGCCGATCTTGATCTTGGCTTTGCCGCGATGATTAAAATACATCACCATCGGCACCAGTGTCATACCTTTGCGCTGTGTGGCGTTCCACATCTCGGCCAACTGTTTGCGGCTGACCAGCAATTTGCGGCGACGACGTTCTTCGTGGCCAAAGGTTTTCGCCTGTTTGTATGGCGCAATGTAGCTATTCACGAGCCATAGCTCGCCATCTTCTACGGCGGCATAGCTTTCGGCGACATTTGAGCCACCCATGCGCAGAGATTTTACTTCGGATCCCTCCAGCATAATGCCGCATTCAATGTCCTCTTCGATCGCATAATCAAACCGCGCGCGGCGGTTTTCTGCGACGACCTTATAGTTAGGGTCGGATTTGGAAGATGATTTTACCTGAGCCATAGATAGCGATGTAAGACGCTAGCGCCCGTTGCGCAAGGGATCGACCTAACGCAGCCCCTTACTTGCGATGTATTTCGCCAAATCCAGAATGATCTGTCCGCGCGCATTGGCAATAGCAGCTGGCCCGCCCTTAGGGTCATAGGCAACGCTAAGATCAAACAGACCCGAGCGTTCGCGCCCTTCATAGACAGCAACAAAATATTGCCCTGCCGCACGGAAGTTGCCGTCGGTTCCCGCAACCAAGTCGGAAAAACGCACATCTAACGCAGCAGCGGCGTCTTCTTCAAATGGCCATGGTTCGGATGCGATCCGTGCGCGTGTCAGCCGCGCAAGGTTGCGACTCAATTCCAACCCAATCGCACGATCAGGTGAATCTGCCCACAACACCTTAGAGGTAATCAACGACCCGTCCGGGGACTGCTGGGCGATCTCATCTGCGGCAGCGTAGCTAGGTAGGGAAACGTCCTTGACCTCAAGCGACCGGAACCCAATGCGCACGGTCTCGGTGATGGCAGGCGCTTGGACGACAATGCTATCTGGTGCGCCGCAAGCGGCCAAAAAGGCCAGTACAGCAGCAGTGGCGAGAGGTTTCATAAATGTCATATCATCTTCCCAGCAGCAGAGAATTCGGATTTCGTTCGATGGTACGCGCCAATTTTTCCAGCGCACCAGCAGCTTGTTGAATATCGCGCAGCGCCGCCTCGGCAGCACGGCTCAATTGATCGCCTTTATTATAGCCTTCAATTGTACGGCCCGCCTGCACAAACAATCCGTTCAGGCGGTTTATCACCTCCGGCAGGTCACGCGCTGAAACCGCAATACTGTCAGCTGCATTGCGTGCCGAAGCCAACGTTTGGTTCACATTTTCAACTGCGCCGCCTTCACGCAATTCCTGCAGCGTGGCGTTCAACTGATCCAGCGCCCCCTTTAGAGCAACTGGCAGTTGCGCAGTGTCTGGGCTACTCACCAACGCCTCAGCAGAGGTTGTGAGCGACGTCAGTTCTTGGACTAGCGTGTCGAATTCTAATGTCGCAGCCTTAGCTGCTACCGTTTGTATGTCTTCGATCAACTCGGGAACACCCGCTACAGACGACGTTACTGCATCAGCCGCTTCAGCAGCAGCGGTCAGCGTCTTACCCAACGTCTCGGCAATGCTCTGTTTCTCTAATTCCGCAACCAGTCCTTCGACCCGCATGAGTGTAGCATTCAATGCAACGGGGATGTTCTTTACATCATCCGAACCAACAATCCCTGACAGGTCGCTTAGCAATGCACGTACATCCGCGGGCGTTTCTTGCAGATCATTGTTCGAAATGAGGGCATCAGCCGAATTCATCACGTTGATTGCACTGTTCAACAGATCTTCGATGGGCAAATTATTGATGCGGGTAAACACCCCCTCGACCGTTGCGGCAGCATCTGAAGTTTCACTTTTGGTGGTCGGCATGATCGGCAGGTCCACGCCTGAAATAGTCATGCGAGCCAGTGGTGCATCTTCTACTTCAACCAACTCAACCTTGAGACCTCCAGTCAACAGGCTGGCAGATGCCAAACGTGCGCGCAGCCCATTCGCCACACGGTCTTGCAGGAGACTCAACGCAGTTCCAGCAGATACTTCCCCCGGCAATCCAAGGCGGGCAGGTTGGACGGACAAGATAACATTCAGCCGCACTCGACTATCGCCAAACTGATTGAAATCTACGATGCCGGACAAGCTATCCACGGTACCTATCCGCAGGCCGCTTAGCTCAACAGGGGCACCCACCGTCAGGCCAGAAACATTTTCATCAAAAATCACGCTAAGCTGAAGCGGGTCAACTTCGGAGGCTGTAAACAGGCTGTTACGGGCTTGTTCTTTTTCTTCGTAGACTTCAAAAACTTCACCGTCCCGCACAGTATCACCACCAGATACAAATGTATCAAACGTGATGCCGCCGCCGACCAAAGTTGCAAGTGACGAAAAATCGACCTCGGCTCCTGCTGGGCCAATGGATACTTCGAAACCCGACGTATCCCAGAACCGCGTGGAAGAATTTATCAGGTGGCGGTGTTCTTCGTAAATCAGGCCCTCAGTAATCGCAAACGCACCGCTCCGTGCAATTTGAGCACGTCCAACTTGCCCGACCTCGATGCCGCGAAACAGGATAGGCGCATTATCGGTAAGCGACCCATTTGTTGTTGTGCGGAACGCAATCTGCAATCCGCTTTCACCCGGTTTAATCAATGGCGCGACTTCAGAGCCCCGAAACGTATCGGCAAACTGATCAACGTCACTATCCCAAGAACCTTCAATGTAGATACCGCTCAATACCGTGCTTAATCCGGTGATTCCTTGCGCGGTCACTTCAGGCTGTACAATCCAAAAGACCGAGTTCGCATCCACATAAGGCGCGATGCTTTTCTTAAGACGGATGTGCGCCTCAACAACGGCAAGGTCATCGCTAAAGCCGACTTCTTCAACTTCGCCAACCTCAACATCGCGGTACTTTAGTTTGGTCTCACCTGCTGCAATGCCTGAACCGTCAGCGAAGCTCACAACGATCAATGGGCCGCGCGCCGAATACGATTGCCACGCCACCCCAAATGCAGCCAACAGCGCAATCACCGGAATAATCCAGATAAGCGATGCACCCGACACGCCACTTTTGCGCGTAGATTGGATCGAAACAGGTGGTGGCGTATCAGACATGTTCAGGCGCCTCATCATCATTAAGTTGCGCATCCCAAATCATGCGCGGATCGAAAGCTTGGGCGGACAGCATGGTGAAAATCACCGACAGTGCAAAGAAAAATGCCGCCGGCCCTGGTGTAATAGAAACTAGCCCGTGGAGTTGCACCAGAGCGGAGAGGATGGCAACAACAAAGATGTCAATCATCGACCAACGGCCAATGTACTCTACGACTTCATACATCAGAAGCCGCCTGTGTGATGTGAAACCGGTATGCGAACGCACGCTAATGGCTAAAAATGCAATTGCCCAAAACTTACCCAGAGGGATCAGCACAGAGGCGATCAGAATGATTGCGGCAACCCCAAATGCACCATGATGCGCCAGCTCAACCGCGCCACCGACAATCGTGCTTTCGTCGACATCAAACAGCTGTTGGGTGCGTAGCATCGTGAAAACATTCGCGGGCACGTAACACATCAGGCCCATGATCCACAGCGCCCATACTTTTTGCAAACTCATTGCATCACGCGACACAAGGGTCGCACCACAACGCCCGCAGAAATCCGTTCCGAGCGGCCAAGCACGGGTGCAGCGCGTGCACGCCACTAGGCCAGCCTCTCGGGCTGTTACCGTTTTTTGGGGTGTTCCAGAGAGTTCCATACAGACCACTTACACATATAACCGTCTTGCGCGATGACCAGCACCACCAAGACACCAAACATCCAAAACGCAGGACCGAAACTAACCGTGGCTAAATCTGCCACCTTCACCAATGCAACGGCACAACCCAATGCAAAAATTTCGGCCATCGACCACGGGCGCATCGCCTCAGACAACCGAAATGCCCACATTGCATAGCGTGCCGCCGGACGGTCAAGCACAACTGGGATCAGGACATATAGCGTCAGCAACATCCGCAGCAATGGTACAAATATGATGAACCCCGCCGTCAGCAGCGCCAATACCAACATAGGTCCTTCGGTAAAGGACAATGCCGCATCAATGATCGAAACCGAATTACTGCGCCCAGCGGCCGAGATTTGCAGAAACGGGAAAACACTTGCCGCGACGATCAACACAACAACCGCGATTGCGACCGCGATAATTTGCATTCCAGCTTTCTTACGCGGCTCTATCAGTACTTTGTGGCACCTCGCACAAACAGCGCGCTCACCCGGTTTGGGGCGTTGCAACTGGTACGTCGCATCACAAGCAGGGCACACAATTAGCTCTTCAAGAGGTGCATGAGAAAGGTCGGCAACTTTAGACATGCGCAACATATAGCGCATCATTTGCGCCAGAACACTCCCAATTGCGGCATGAGCGGCAACAGGTGCATAGTTTGCGCTTATCCTGTTATTGCTGCGCGGGCTTTAGCATCATATCCCAACTCCCCCAACACATCATCTGTGTCAGCGCCTACTGCTGTAGGGGATTTAGGCATCCCTGCTGTGGTCCTGCTAAAGCGTGGTGCGGGGGCGGCTTGTACAATACCGTCCGGTGCAACAATCGTTTGACGCGCGGCCATGTGAGGATGAAACTGTGCCTCGGAAAACGTGAGCACAGGCGCAACACACGCATCACTACCCATAAACACTTCTGCCCATTCATCACGGGTTTTGTGTAGAAACGCACCGGCATAAAGCACATGGCGCGCCGCCCAAAGGGTCTCGTCGTTTTGGGTTTCTTGATGGTCGTTAGGCAACCCAGCCTTCTCCAGTAACAGCGCATGAAACTGTGGCTCTAATGCACCAACCGAAATGTACCCGCCGCAGGCACAGGTATAGCAACGATAGAATGGAGCGCCGCCATCCAGCCAGTTTGTTCCGCGCGTCTCGCTCCATTGACCACGTGCAAGCATGGAGTGGATCAACCCCATCATCGCAGGGACACCATCGACCATTGCAGCATCCACAACCTGACCTTTGCCAGATATGCCACGTTCGATCACCGCACTGAGTATACCCAACAACAAGAACATCGTCCCGCCGCCATAATCCGCTACCATGTTCAGTGGCGGCACTGGTGCGCGATCAGCGTCCCCCATCGCATGTAAGGCACCTGTTAACGCCAAATAATTGATGTCGTGGCCCGCGGTTTCTGCCCATGGCCCATCCTGGCCCCACCCTGTCATTCGGGCGTAAATCATGGTGTCATCGCAATTGTCTGGCCCCAAACCCAGCCGTTCCATTACGCCCGGACGAAAACCCTCGATCAACACACCGCTGGACGCGATCAAACGATGGGCGGCCTCCAACCCTTCAGTTGATTTTAGGTTTAGGACAACCGATCGTTTACCTCGGCGATTGATATCAGTCGGATCCGCAGGAGTTGCCTTGCGGTCAACCGTAACCACATCAGCGCCAAGATCAGCAAGCAATTGCCCTGCCAATGGAGCAGGTCCAAGACCAGAAAACTCAACTACTTTTAATGATCTTAACGGTCCGGCCATACATCTATTCCTTGCTTTGGACTTTAACCTTCGGGCGTTTCGTCAGAAATCGTTGCCACACTTTCCAGAGCTTCCTGCGTGAATACCTTCAAGCCCAAATCAGGCCGATAGCCGTGAATTTCACTCACATCCAACGCACGCATAAAGCTAAGAATTTCCTGGCTGATCACCTGACCCGGCACCAATATTGGAAACCCCGGTGGATACGGGATGATAAAGCTGGCCGAGACAACCGCATCGCCCTTTTCCATGGCATCCTTGAGGGATCCGTTCAGCTCTAGATAGTCACAGTTCTTTTCTTCGTAGGCAAGAAAGAAGGCCTTACGAATGTCGCCTTCGCGACTGTTGGCGCTCTCAAGGAATGCCTTGTGGAAACAGCTAAAGTCCGGCAGCGGTGGATAGTGCTCAAGCAAGTTTTTGACGCGACGGTCAAAGCCCAGCTTTTCCATCCCACTGGCATCATCATTGCGTTCATCCAGCGACTTGGCGATCTCGACCAACACTTCTATCAGATAGGCGACCGAAGACCGTGTCGTCCCAATATTGGTCATGAACAAAACCGTATTGCGGGACGTCTTGTTGATCTGGATACCGTATTTATCCATCAACACCTTATTTTTGAACGTGTCACCGTCCCAGCCCGTACCGCCGACCAACAGAGTCACACGTGAAGCATCCAGAACGAATTCGTCTCGCTCCCAGCAATCCCACATATCGGTCCAACCTTGATCCACATCGTAATAGCTGGTCACGCCACTTTCGCGGTGCTCTTCGGGGATCATGTCGCCTGCACTGAGAACCTGAAAGTACTTTTGAAGCAGAGAATTGTCACTGATCGCGCGACGGATCGACATGGCTGCCTCAATCTGACGCTGAACGAACTCAAACCCTTCCAGCTCGACCTGTCGACGTCCCACATCCAATGATGCGATGATCTGATAATTTGGTGAGGTTGAGGTGTGTGTCATATAGGCCTCAAGGAAGCTCTGCTCGACTTCACCCTTAAAGTCTTGGTCGTTAACGTGGATCATCGAACCCTGACGCAAAGCTGTTAGTGTCTTATGCGTGGATTGCGTAGAATATGCCCTGACACGTGCATGAGGCGGCGGAATAAGGCGCGTGTTCAGTAGCGTCTCATTGTCCGCGCCTTTCAGCTCTTCTTGTTGAGCCTCATAGGCGTCACTGTGTTTTTTGGTCTTAAATTTTTCACGTAAAACATTAGCTGCATTCATCGCGGTACGCTGACGGTATGTCGGATTGAAACGACCAAACGCAAACCATGCCTCATCCCACAAAAAGATTAGATCTGGTTTGATCGCCAGACATTCCTGCATCACGCGTTCGACGTTGTAGACGATCCCGTCAAAGGTACAGTTGGTCAGCAATAGCATCCGCACGCGGTCCAGCTTGCCTTGATCCTTCATCTCAAGAAGCCGCTTTTTCATCTCGGACAAAGGCACCGCGCCATACATCGAGTACTTATTGAGCGGATAGCTATCAAGATAGCTCACCTGCGCGCCGGACAGGACCATACCGTAATGATGTGATTTATGGCAATCACGGTCGACCAGCACAATGTCACCGGGTTTCAGGAGGGCCTGCACGACGATCTTGTTGCATGTCGATGTGCCGTTTGTGGCAAAAAATGTTTGTTTTGAACCAAAGGCCCGTGCCGCCAACTCTTGGGCTTCTTTGATCGGCCCATGCGGCTCTAGCAGGCTATCAAGCCCACCTGAAGTGGCCGACGTTTCTGCTAGGAAAATATTAGGTCCGTAAAACGCACCCATATCCTGAATCCAATGCGAACGCGTGATGGATTTTCCCCGGCTGATCGGCATCGCGTGAAAAACGCCAGTTGGTTGCTTGGAATATTCAACCAACGCGGTGAAAAACGGGGACTGATTGCGTGCCTGCACACCGCGCAAAATATTGAGGTGCAGTTCCATGAAGTCTTCGGAGTTATAAAAGACCCGCCGACAAATCCCCAATTCAAGACCGGCAATGTCCTCAACAGATCGCTCAGTAACCAGATACGCATCCAGTTCCGGCCGAACACGGGCGATCATACGGCACAGTTCCGGTCCGTAGTTTTCGGGCTGGATGGCGGAAATCTCTTCGCGGCCTCCCGCACGTGCCAGATATTGCGTCAGGATTTCCTCAACGCGGTCGGAATGCAGCACCAGCCCAGGGCGCACCACAATGGCCTGAATATTGTGGTTGAACAGAACCGCAATCAACGCGTCTTCAATTGAGGGAACAACAACGGCCTCATAGATGAACTGATCTTCTTGCCGACGCATCCCCGTTACATTCGCTTTTAGCCAACGCTCTTGCTGCTCACTTACGCTGTCTACAATCAGGACCTCAAAATAGGGCTTGGACAGCGCCCGCATCTCCGGGCTGTGATGGGCTTCGTCGTCCTGTTCATCCTGATCAACACTATCGCGTTCTAATGGAATTGAACGACGGCGATATGCACCTGTCGTCAATGCACGCTTAATACGATTCACAGCAAAACTAACATCGTCCAGCTTGCCCTGCTCAAAATGTCGGCGGATCAAAGAAAATGCGAGTTTTCCAGGAAAAGCCCAATAAGCCTCCATCGTACTCAAGCTATCAAACAACGCCTCTGCCGTGCTGCGCAATTGCGCGGCCTCACCCGCACTTGGATTGCGGGTTAGCGCGGCAGTTGCCTCGCGTAGCGCGCTCCAACGATCTGACCGGAGTTGAATCGCTGACGAATATTCTCTCATCGTTTGCATATATCGTTCTCCGCATATTTTTTTGCGCAACTAGGATGCTAAATGAAAAGGGGCAGACGTTCTGTCTGCCCCTGCTACACGGACCTAGCCGCTGGATGTATTATTTTCTGTCCAACCGATAAGAACACCGAGTCTGACATATCGTGAAGGCGTCACCGAGGATTTTACAGGATCGATTGCTGAGGCCGCCGTATCACGCGGGACCATACCGTCAACGTACGGGCGCAAGGCATTAACGTACATCTGCGCACTAGAAATTGTGAAAGATGTCATACTTACTCACTCTGGACACTGCGGCATAAGCCGTTCCAACTGTCCTTTACGCCCTTTACCCAATGAGTGAAACAGCCCAAACACGATAACGGCCCTATACTAAGGCTTGAGCAATTAAATTTTGTGGTCATTCAAATTTCGAACCACCTCAATCTTGACGGAGTGTTTCCACCAAAACTGGTGTAAAATTCACCTGCGGGAAACTGCCCGGCATTTTGGCCAACCACCCCGCGCCAGCATTTTGTGCAGGCAAACGTTGCAAACAAATTTATACTAAAGCAAAGGCAGTGCCCCAGCTACCGCTGTCCTACGTCCGCGACGAACCGCGTTAATGCGCTTTACATGATTGTCCGTTAGCCCATGTAAAACAATCCGGAGCCTTGAATGCCGCATCTAGCCAATCTTACCCGTTACAGCACTTTTGCAGTTGTTGTTGTTCTCGCCGTTCTTAGCCTGATCTCGATGATCTTCTATTCTGGTTGGTTCGTGCTGCCATTCATCCTCTTTGCTGCACTCTCCGGCCTCGGTTGGAAAGACGTGAGCCAAAAATCGCATTCGGTACTTCGAAACTATCCAGTCCTTGGCCATATCCGGTTTTTACTCGAAAGCATCAGACCTGAAATCCGCCAATACCTATTGGAAGATGATCAGGACGAAGAGCCCTTTAGCCGCGATGCGCGTTCATTGGTTTATCAGCGTGCCAAGGGACAAGAAGACGCACGTCCATTTGGCACCAAAAAACGTGTCTATGAAGGTGGCTACAGCTGGGTAACACATTCAGTACAGCCAAAACACATTTCAAACACTGATTTCCGCATCAATGTCGGCGGAAAGGATTGTAAACAACCGTATAGCGCATCCATCTATAACATCTCTGCAATGAGCTTTGGATCTCTCTCGGCCAACGCAATATCCGCACTGAACAAAGGCGCAGCCGAGGGCGGGTTTGCCCATGATACAGGTGAGGGCGGGATAAGTTGTCATCACCGCGACGGCGGCGGTGATCTGATCTATGAAATCGGTTCGGGTTACTTCGGGTGCCGCACCGTTGACGGACAATTCAACCCAGATAAATTCGTAAAGCAGGCGGCCAGTGATCAGGTAAAGATGATCGAAGTCAAACTGTCTCAGGGTGCAAAACCTGGTCACGGCGGAATGCTACCCGCCGCAAAAATTACTCAAGAAATTGCTGAGGCGCGCGACATCCCCATGGGCAAGGATTGTATATCTCCTGCCTCACACTCGGCCTTTTCCACACCAACCGAAATGATGAATTTCCTTGGACAACTTCGTGATCTGTCAGGTGGAAAACCTGTCGGTTTCAAGCTTTGCATTGGGCACCAACGCGAATTCATGTGTATGGTAAAGGCTATGCTAGAGACAGGTATCATCCCTGATTTTATCGTTGTGGATGGAACCGAAGGTGGCACTGGCGCGGCACCGCTGGAATTCGCCAACCACGTTGGTATGCCTATGGTTGAAGGTTTATCATTTGTGCACAACACCCTGCGCGGCGCAGGCATTCGGGGCGAGATTAAACTGGGCGCAGCCGGTAAGATCGTTTCTGCTTTTGACATCGCGCGCGCGCTGGCGTTGGGGGCCGACTGGTGCAATTCAGCGCGCGGTTTTATGTTTTCTATCGGTTGCATTCAGGCACAAGCCTGCCACACAAACCACTGCCCCGTTGGCGTCGCCACCCAAGACCCAATACGCGCCCGTGCGCTGGACCCGGTACATAAATCAAAACGTGTAGCTCGCTTCCACCGAAACACCCTTGATGCGCTTGGCGAGATGACGGGAGCAGCCGGTTTGTCCAATCCTAGTGGCTTTTTACCCCACCACATAATGCAACGCCAATCAGACCGCTCCATGGTGCAAGGGAACAAGGCGTTTCCCTATCTTCCCATCGGGTTTTTAGTGGATGAACACGCAGCAGATCACAATGGGTACAAGGACCGTTGGTCACGCGCCAGCGCCCAAACGTTTAATCCGCCAGAGTATCCTCAAGACACCCGAGCGCAGCAAATTCCGCTTCCATCCCATTCGGTGCAACATCTACAAAACGGCCTTCGTAACCACAGCGGGTGATTAAGGTTCCGGCACCCGGCATCAGCGCATCATGTGCGGTTCCTATAAGGCCTGTTCCGTGGATCGTATAGGTTTGTGACGCGATTGGCAGGGATGCATATCCCTGCCACAATGCTAAGTCAATTTCGCCACCAAAGAGCCCTTTTGCTATCAAACGGACCCTAAGCCCCGCATCTTCGGGTGACCCGCTAAACATCCAGATGTGATCTTGAAACCCCTCCTGCGGCACCTGCGCCCCACGCAGTGCAGTTCCGCCCAGTTTGATGTCAGTATTGGAAACCACGCCCGTAATATGCCCAAAACCGCTGCGGTTGATCTCGCGCAATGCCGTGGTGATGACCTTCTCACCGCTCCAAAAACCGCTTAGCGCGACCCACGATCCCGCCTCTATCTTTGTATCAGGTGGTACGTGCGTAGAGGTGCCCATTATTGTGGCCGTATCTCCATGCACAAAAGAAACAGGCCCAATAATCGGATGGATTTGCAACACCCGTGTCGCAGTCAGCACACCCTGCTCTAGGCTCACCCGGATTGCCAACGTATCCCCCCCACCAATTGTTTGGCCTAATCCGAGAGGACTGATAACAGGTACACCCTCAGGCAGAATAACCTCTTGCCCTGCAACCACAAGCGGCGAGACGGATTGCACTGCCCCAAACACTCCAAGACGCGGCAAGTCTTTAGCCTTTACAGGCAACGCAAGCAGCATGGTCAACAAGATCGTCAAAAGTTGTATCATCCGGTCCCCCTCCTATTGAGTTACCCGAAAAAAACCTATCTCGGAACGAAAAAGCGCGCAGAGTATCCCATCTGCACGCTCAAAACTCGCCGTTGAAGTTCAGCTTACATTCCGCCTTCGGCGATAGCCGCGGCAAGGGACTCTTCGAATATGGTGAGCCCTTCATCAACGATTTCTTCCGAGGCTGTCAGGGGGACCATTACTCGGACTGCATTCCCGTGCATACCACAACTCAACAGCAAAAGACCCCGCTCAAGCGCATGTGCAATGACCCGTTTGGTCAAGGCGGCGTCTGGCTTTACACTGTTCATATCAGTGACAAATTCGACAGCAACCATTGCGCCAAGCCCGCGTATGTCCCACGTGCGATCGGGAGCTGCACGCGCGCCAATCTCGGCAAAGCGGGTCTTGAGCTTTTCACCCATCGCAATCGATTTCATGAGCAGATCTTCATCCTCAATCGCAGCAATTGCCGCCAACGCCGCAGCACATGCAACAGGGTTGCCGCCGTATGTACCGCCCAGACCACCCGGGTCCATCGCATCCATAATATCAGAGCGGCCAATAACTCCGGCTAGCGGATAACCACCAGCCATGGATTTTGCTACAGTAATCAAATCCGGCACAACACCCGAATGCTCAATTGCAAACCATTTACCAGTTCGACCAAAGCCTGCCTGAACTTCGTCGGCAATCAGCAAAATACCGTGTTCATCGCAGATGTCGCGCAACGCTGTCATCATCTCGAAAGGAACTGGAGTATAGCCGCCCTCGCCCAAGACAGGTTCGATAATGATACATGCAATGCGGTCAGGCTCTGCATCAGTCAGGAACATATTCTGCAGCCCGATGAGTGCATCCTTAACAGTGATACCATCACGCACATTCGGAAAAGGCGCGCGAAAAACATCCGCTGGAAACGGACCTACATTCTTTTTGTAGGGCGATACTTTTCCGGTCATGCCTAATGTCAGTAATGTGCGACCATGGTATGCACCAGTGAAGGCGATAACGCCGGGGCGTCCCGTTGCAGCACGGGCAATCTTTACAGCATTTTCAACAGCTTCAGCGCCCGTTGTGACCAGCAGTGTTTTCTTTGCCGCATCGCCCGGCGCAAGCTCATTTAGTTTTTCGGCCAACTCAATGTAGGGCGCATATGGCACAACCTGAAAAGAGGTATGCGTGTATAAATCCTCTTGTGCCTTAGCTGCCGCAATCACACCTGGGTGACGGTGACCAGTATTCAAAACACCAATGCCACCCACAAAATCAATAAAACGTTTACCATCGACGTCCCACAATTCTGCGTTCTCAGCATACGACGCATAGACAGGTGCCGCTGACGCCACACCACGGGGTACTGCAGCCTCACGACGCGAAATCAAATCTGCATTTGTGTACGAAACTGGTGGTGTTGGTTCGACGATTGTAATCTGGGCTGTATTCTCTGTGCTATTACGCGGGGTGCGTTCTGCGGGGCTGGCCATAGAGCTATCCTAAATTTAATGAAACCCGACGCGGCTGCTCCGCGTTAAAAATAGTTCCTCCGGTTCAATTCAATTGTCAATCACGATAATCCGACCACTTGGGCTATTTATCACACGTGGATCATATCGCGCACCGCGTCCATTAACTCACCCATGTCGCATTATTTTCCTAATGCTCGTCCAGAGCTTTTGAAATCATAAACAGACCATCCTACCAGTAGTTTAAGCCTTTGGTTTAATGGCTTGCCGAGGCTCATCTGGGGTCGCGGCTTCAATCTGACTAGATGGCGTTTCATTTGGAGTGCCTGCCAATACGCCCTCCGCAGGAGTGACCACACCGTAAAAATGCCTTTCCACTTGTACGTTTACAACGGCACCAAGCAGAATCAAAAAACTGCTGAGCCACAGCCACAAAAGCATCGCTATAACGGCACCGATAGATCCGTATACTTGGTTATAATTTCCAAAATTTGCTACGTAATTTGAGAATAAAACAGATAGCCCTGCCCAACTCACAACAGCAAAAATTGCACCTATCCTAATGGAACGGGGGCGCATTTCCTCGCAATTTGGACCATAACGGTATAGCACACTAAGCCCTGACAAAAGTACGCCAACGGCAATAACCCAGCGCACCCCCTCGGCCAATATGCCCGCCACACCACCTAGAGGGAAAAATGCCAACACAACTGGTGCGATGACAAGCGTGATCAGCGAAACCACCCCAACGCCAACCAGTGCCAGCGTCAGCAGTAACGCTCGCAAATAATGCGAAGCGGTAGCTCGGTTTTCTTCGCCGTGCACCGCATTTAACCCCAACATCATCGCCGCGACCCCTGCTCGTGCCGACCACAGTGCCGCTGAAACAGAGATAACACTGGCCCACCCCAATGTATCCGAACTGGTCGTTACAAGGCTCACAATTTGAGTGTTGAAAATCTCGTATACATCGTCAGGCAACAGCCCCCGCATTTCTGACAGCTGTGCGGTTACGACTGACGGATTTGAAACCAGACTCATCACTGCTATCAGCGCGGCAATTGCTGGAAATAGTGAAAGCATCCCATAAAACCCGACACCTGCCGATATCAGCATAAGGTTTTTTTCTTGGATCTGGCGCATACCACTGCGCAATGCAGTCCAGGTCTTAGCAAGCGGGTTTTTGGATGTTCTTTTCATTTTCCCTGCATTCCTTGCGGTTCAGTCTAGGCTCATCTTTACGTTCATATTATCGCGCAAGAAAATCGTTCTCCGCGATCTAGCGGAGCAATCAAACAAAACAGCAAATTCAGACCTTGCACAACTGTGACGATCCGTAATGATATGCCTTAACTTATAAGTCTTCATTATCGTTCAGAAAAAGGATGACCGGATGCATACCCCCCTATCCGAGGCCATAACAGCCAAGCGTGACGAGCTAATCGCCCTGACACAGGATTTGATCCGGATTCCGACGCTAAACCCACCCGGTCAGGACTATTTGGCAATCTGCGAATATCTTGATCGCCGCCTGAAGGCCCATGGTTTTGAGACGCAGCTTATTCGCGCGCATGGCACGCCCGGCGACAGCACGAAATACCCCCGCTGGAACATCATTGCACGCCGAACAGGAACCCTTGCAGGCGAATGCGTACACTTCAACAGTCACACTGATGTTGTTGAAGTCGGCAGGGGTTGGACGACCGATCCATTTGGTGGCGAACTGAAAGATGGCAAGATTTACGGGCGCGGAGCGTGTGACATGAAAGGTGGACTCGCCACATCCATCATCGCCGCTGAAACCTTTATCGAACTCTACAAAGACTTCGCGGGCTCAATCGAAATCTCAGGCACAGCAGATGAAGAATCCGGTGGCTACGGCGGTGTCGCCTATCTGGCCGAACAGGGCTATTTCAATCCAGACCGTGTGCAGCACGTGATTATTCCTGAACCCCTGAACAAAGACCGCATCTGCCTTGGCCACCGCGGTGGATGGTGGGCCGAAATTGAAACCAAAGGTGAAATCGCCCACGGCTCAATGCCTTTTCTTGGCGATTGCGCTGTACGTCACATGGGCGCAGTCCTGAACGAATTCGAGGACAAACTCTTTCCCGCTATGGCAGCACGCATTACCGACATGCCAGTTGTGCCCGAAGGCGCGCGCAGTTCGACCATGAACATCAATTCGATCCATGGTGGTCAAAAAGAACAAGACGAAGATTTTGATGGGCTGCCATCGCATTGTGTGCCTGACAGTTGCCGCATCACAATTGATCGCCGCTTTCTCGTCGAGGAACCGCTTGATCAGGTCCGTGATGAAGTCACCGATCTTTTGGAGGGTCTACGCGTTACCCGCCCCGATTTCGAATATGAGCTAACAGAGATCAACTCGGTCTTACCATCGATGACAGACCGCGAAGCGCCAGTAGTGCAAACCGTGGCGCGTGCGATTGAGAACGTAATGGGCAAGACGCCTCAATACGTTGCCTCCCCCGGCACTTACGATCAAAAGCACATCGACCGCATCGGCAAGCTGAAAAACTGCATCGCTTATGGCCCCGGTGTTCTAGAACTGGCGCATAAACCCGATGAATGGATTGGTGTAGATGATATGATCGACAGCGCGTGCGTAATGGGCGCAGCACTTGAAACGCTGCTGTTACCGCCACGCGTCTGATCGTTAATCAAATGCACCTTCCGCAGCGAGGCTTAGACCGTCGACAATGGCAGTCAACGCTGCCCCATGGTGTATTGCAGCTTGGGGGAATACCGCGCTCAGGGCGCTGCGCGTCACCTGCATCAAGCTGGAGCCGCCGACAAAAACCAAATGGGTCACATCATCGGGTGTGACGCCTGCTTGCTCAACGGTCTTGAGCGCGGCCGAAGCCATCTCTTGGGTCATTGGTGACAGCAGATTTTCAACCGCAGTCCCTTCCAAAGGAACGCCAAGCCCGCGTTCTACAACGCCCAGGTCAACCGCGCCTCTACCGCTGTTGTTCGCACCAATTTTCCCCGCCTCGACTGCAAAGGCGATGTCATGGCCCAATTCATCGCCCAACACGGAGACCAAACGCGCAAATTTTTCCGGTTCAACCGCATATTGCGCAAGGTCTTTGGCCAGTCGCCGACTCTCAGGCGCATAAAGAAACGGAATTTTCTGCCACGTTGCCAGATCGTTAAATATGGTTGTTGGGGCGACGTGGGTTTCATTGCCGAATGCATGTCGAATCGCGCTTCCTCGTCCAAGGAGCGGCATAACGCTCTCTAGGCTTAACATACGATCAAAATCGGTCCCACCCAGCCGCACACCGTGGCTTGCCGAGATGTCTATCGAGTCTGCAAGGTTACGAAACAGGGTGAAATCCGACGTACCGCCACCAATATCAACGATTAAACCTAGATCGCCTTCCGCCAGCAACGCACGGTTCGCAAGGGCTGCGGCTTCGGGCTCATACATGAATGCAACATCGTCAAAACCTGCGCGCAGATATGCCTCGCGCAGATCAACCTCGGCTTGCGCGTTGCGCGCGTCGTCCGCATGAAACCGAACCGGACGCCCCGAGAGCGCACGGTCATACACAACACCACTGCTTTTCTCGGCTTCTTGTTTTACTCGTGCCAAAAATCGCGCAACAACGTCGATGAAATCGAGTTTTTCACCCAGTAAATTGCGTTTTTCGCGCATCAATGGCGCGCCCAGCAAACTCTTGAGGGCACGCATGTATCGGCCCTCTTCTCCTGCTAACAGCGCGTTGCCAGCAGCACCACCAATCAGCATACGCTTCGCTTCAAAGTCAAAGAAGACCGCCGTGGGAAGCGTCATCTGACTACCTTCAAGCGGGATCAAGTGCGGCGTTCCATCACGGGCAACACCCGCTGCCGAATTCGATGTCCCAAAATCTACACCTAACACTGCCATGACCTACGCCTTCCTTTATCAAAGGAGGACGCCCTACCCCAGTGTTCCGCGTGCCGCAAGGTTTCTCCTAGCCATGACAAAATTACTCGCCTAACATTCCAGCATAACAATTCCCATGGGAGTCCATAATGATCAATTTTCGCACCCTTTTGCTAAGCGTAAGTACCGCTGCATTGCTGGCCAGTGCAGCTAGTGCAAAAGACGATGTCACCATCGCAATCCAGCTAGAGCCACCGCATTTGGATCCAACCAGCGCAGCCGCGGGTGCAATTGATTCCGTACTCTATTCCAACGTATTCGAAGGGCTAACCCGATTTAACAGTGACGGCGGCGTGATCCCTGGCCTTGCAAAAAGCTGGGTAGTTTCCGAAGACGGCCTGACATATACTTTCACACTGAATGAAGGGGTCACATTCCACGATGGAACGGCAATGGACGCCGAAGATGTAAAGTTCTCACTTGACCGGATTGGCGCTGAGGAAAGTGCAAACGCGCAAAAGGCACTCTATGCTGCGATCAGCGAAGTAAACGTGATCGATCCAACCACTGTTGAAATCAAACTGTCCGAGGCCAACGGCAGCATGTTGTTCAACCTCGCTTGGGGCGACGCAGTAATCGTCGCACCCGAAAGCATTGAGGGCATCAAGCAGACACCGATTGGCACCGGCGCGTTCAAGTTTGATAGCTGGTCGCAAGGCGACAAGATCGAACTAAGCCGCAATGATGACTATTGGGGCGCGGCACCCTCGCTTGCAAAAGCAACGTTCAAGTTCATCTCCGACCCAACCGCGGCCTTCTCGGCGATGATGGCAGAAGATGTCGACGTGTTCTCCGGCTTCCCTGCGCCTGAAAACCTGCCGCAGTTCGAAGCAGACCCACGCTTTCAGGTTCTTGTTGGGTCAACGGAAGGTGAAACAATCCTTTCCACCAACAACAAAATGCCTCCATTTGACAATGTGAAAGTTAGGGAAGCATTGGCCCACGCCATAGATCGCCAATCCATCATTGATGGCGCGATGTTCGGCTACGGCACACCAATTGGCACACATTTTGCCCCCCACAACCCAGCCTACGTCGATCTCACAGGCATGAGCAATTTCGACCCAGAAAAAGCCAAGGCGTTGCTGGCAGAAGCCGGTTATCCTGACGGGTTTGAGACAACCCTCTTCCTGCCTCCCCCGTCTTATGCGCGTCGCGGCGGCGAAATCATCGCGTCGCAACTGGCACAGGTCGGCATCAAGGCAGAGATTACAAACGTCGAATGGGCGCAGTGGTTGGAGTCAGTCTTCAAAGGCAAGAACTTTGGCCTCACAATTGTAAGCCACACCGAACCAATGGACATCGGCATTTACGCCAACCCTGAATACTACTTCCAATACGATAACCCAGCATTCCAAGATTTGATTGCGAAACTCAACACAGAAGCAGACCCTGACATGCGGACCAAGATGATGGGCGACGCTCAACGTATCATCGCAGAAGACTATGTGAACGGTTATTTGTTTCAACTTGCCTTCCCCACAGTCGCGAACGTCGGAGTTCAAGGATTGTGGGAAAACCAACCTACGCAATCCAATGACCTTACAGCGGTAAGCTGGACGGAATAATTCCGCCATTGCCACAATGATACCAAACAAAGGCCCTCAATCGTGGGGCCTTTGTTGCTTAATATCCTCGTACATTCCCTAAAACGAGAGTTCCCCATTTGATACTCATCATTCTATTCTTGGTATATTTGGCGATTATCAACCTGATCACCTATCGGGCATTCGCGAATGACAAACGCTATGCAATCGAGAAGCAACAGCGCACCTCAGAAGCAACGCTATTATTTTGGGCTGCAATAGGCGGTTGGGTGGGTGCAAAAATCGCGCAACAACGATTGCGGCACAAATCATACAAGCAGCCCTTTGGTCATAACCTCAACCATATTGGCCTCATGCACGCATTGAGCATTGGCACATTCATAGCGGCTGCCATTGCGCTATTTTTTTTGGCGCCACCAAACCAAATCAATGAACAGGCGTTCCAGACAAGCAAGCTAAAAATCGCTATAGACGATAGCACTTTGCTCAAAACATCTCTTCGTCCACCAGTAACACGCCCTGCATCGCGTTAGTCACCTATAGCATCTTCAGTCCGGTCAGTTATTTGGAACAATTATCATTAGAACCAATTAGCTACCCGAAAAAGATAATCACTGCTCAACGTAAAACACGCTGGACCACCGCAGAACGAGAGCCTACGCTCTAAAGAATGTTGCGCTACACCCTCAAACGATTGCTCTCCCTTTTAATCAGCCTAGCCATTGCATCCTTGGTGATTTTTGCAGTGATCGAGATTGCGCCCGGCGACCCTGCATCCTTTATGCTGGGCATCAATGCACAGCCTGAAACGCTAGCGGCATTGCGAAGTGAACTCGGCCTCGATCTGTCTAAGACACAACGCTACATCGACTGGATCACTGGCATGTTAAGCGGTGATTTCGGGACATCCTATACATACCGCACACCTGTTGCAGATATGGTGACTCAACGTCTTTGGGTGTCGCTACCTCTCGCGTTATATGCGCTGACGCTTTCTACGTTGATCGCATTTCCTGCAGGCATTTTTGCTGCCGCACACCGTGGCAAGGCAGGTGATATCGGTGTGATGGGCGCAACCCAACTGGGTGTTGCGATACCAAATTTCTGGTTTGCTATGATGCTGGTACTATTGTTTGCGATTAAATTACGTTGGTTTTCTGCTGGCGGTTTTGTCGGTTGGGAAAAGGGCCTTTTGGCTGGGCTACATTCCCTCACACTACCTGCTATCGCGTTGGCTCTTCCTCAGGCTGCGATCCTTGCGCGCGTCATGCGTTCTTCTTTGCTTGATGTCCTCGGAGAAGATTTTATGAGGACAGCACGTGCCAAAGGCCTAACCGCACGACAAGCATTATGGCGTCACGGGTTGCGTAACGCGATGATTCCTGTGCTAACGATCATCGGCCTTCAGTTCTCGTTCCTGCTGGCAGGAGCCATCATCATCGAGCAGGTATTCTATCTCCCCGGTCTGGGCCGCCTGATCTTTCAATCCATCTCGGCACGCGATCTGATTGTGGTAGAAAGCGTCACAATGTTGCTGGTGTTTGCCGTGATTTTTGTGAACTTCGCAGTTGATCTGGCCTACGCAGTTGTCGATCCTAGATTGCGGGCGCGCACATGATCCGAAATCTGATCTTTGGTGGGCTGCTCACTTCCATATTCGTCATCGCGGCACTTTTGTCTTTTGTCTGGACACCGTTTGATCACGTAATCCTCGACATCCCTTCACGCCTCCAGACACCAAACATGACCCATCTTCTGGGAACTGATCACTTTGGTCGCGATATTTTGAGCCTCATAATGGTAGGTGCCCGTACCTCCATTGCTGTGGCTTTGGTCGCGGTCGGCATCGGTATGGGGCTTGGTATTCCGCTGGGTCTATGGGCAGCGGCGCGGCGCGGCAGTTTAGTGGATGAGATAATCATGCGTGGCAATGATCTGGTGTTCGCCTTTCCCAGCCTTGTCATCGCGATCTTGATCACTGCTGTTTTCGGCGCGGGCGCAGTCAATGCGATCATCGCCATTGGTATTTTCAACATCCCCGTCTTTGCCCGCATCACACGCGGCGCAGCCCTATCCCTTTGGGAGCGCGAATTCATTCTGGCCGCACGTGTTGCTGGTAAATCTGCTGCACGCATTTCGCTTGAGCACATTCTACCAAACGTTACCAATTTGCTGATCGTTCAAGGCACCATCCAATTCAGTTTGGGGATCTTGGCTGAGGCTGGCCTCAGCTATGTTGGCCTTGGAGCGCAACCACCCACACCGTCATGGGGCCGAATGCTCGCAGATGCACAAACCATGGTGAGCATTGCACCCCACATGGCCTTGATGCCCGGTTTTGCGATCATCTTCACTGTTCTTGGCCTCAATCTGATGGGGGACGGTTTGCGCGATTATCTTGATCCGCGCCTTCGGGTGAAACGGCTATGAGCTTACTCTCTGTCCAAAACCTCAGCCTTTCGATTCACGGCTTTAACATCTTGCACGATGTTACATTTCAGATTTCAGAGGGTGAAATCGTCGCGATAACTGGCGAAAGCGGATCAGGAAAATCCATGACAGCACTCGCTACGATGCAGTTGCTCCCCCAAGGGGCAACCACCAGCGGGCGCATCATGTTAGGTGAGGATGACATCACTACGCTAACGGAACAGCGACTGTGCAGCATTCGCGGGAATGACATTGGCATGGTGTTCCAGGAGCCCATGACCGCGTTAAACCCTGTCAAAACCATCGGTGATCAGGTCGCTGAAACCATTCAGGTTCATGAACGCACATCCAAAGCAGACGCCTTAGACCGAGCTGCACGAACCCTAGAGCGTGTCGGCCTTCCACAGTCAAAATTTCCACTTTCACGCTTCCCGCATGAACTTTCTGGCGGGCAACGCCAACGCGTTGTTATCGCCATGGCAATCGCTTTGCGCCCTCGCCTGCTTATCGCAGATGAACCAACAACAGCATTGGACGTCACGACGCAGGCGCAAATTTTAACATTGTTAACCAAGCTAGCGCGCGAAGATGGCATGGGCCTGATGATGATCACCCATGATTTGGCGGTTGTAGCGCAAATGGCGGATCGCATCATTGTCATGCGCAACGGAGACATCGTAGAGCAGGGCCATATGCTAGAGCTGCTCCAAAACATGCAGCATCCCTATACGCGCATGCTGTTTGCCGCGTCTTCTCATACGGTCGCGCTACCCGACAACGGTGCCTCTACCGCCCTATTGGAGGTTAAGGGCGTCAGTCGTGACTACCAAACACCGCGCAAAACGCTGTTTGGCAGGCCAGGAACGTATCGAGCTGTAAACAAAGTTAATTTCACGCTTACTCATGGTGAGCGTCTTGGTTTGGTGGGCGAAAGCGGGTGCGGAAAATCTACCCTCACTCGCGCGTTGCTGGGCCTTGAACCTGTACAAGAGGGCACTATCACCCTTGGCGGCGAACCAGTATTCACCGGCACTAAACCAAACCTTGCGGTGCGCCGTCGCATCCAAGTTGTGTTCCAAGATCCCTTTGGCAGCTTCAATCCACGTCACCGCGTCGCGCGCCAAATTACCGAACCATTCCATTTGTTGGATAACCCACCCACAGGTACTGAGCGCCAAAAAGCAATCGACGAAGCACTGATAGCGGTAGGGCTCACTCCTGCTGACGCGCAAAAATACATCCACGAATTTTCCGGGGGCCAACGCCAGCGTATCGCAATTGCACGTGCCCTCATTATCCGACCTGATCTAATCGTATTTGACGAAGCGGTTAGCGCGCTCGACGTTTCCGTTCGCGCGCAAATCCTTGATCTGCTGGTTGAGCTGTGCGCGGCGTATTCTCTTAGCTATCTCTTTATCTCTCACGATCTCAGCGTGGTTCGCACCATCACCGATCGTGTTCTTGTGATGAAATCCGGCGAGATCGTTGAGCAAGGTCAAACCGAGGACGTGTTCACAAATCCCCAACACGTATACACCAAAACCCTGATCGAGGCCGCGCCAGTATTGCCCGACATAAAAGGCCAAACCGCATGAAAACAATAAACCTTGCCGATAAAATTTCAAAAATCAACACCCATTGGGATCCGCATGTCGTCGCCGACTACAATGACAACGACGTTATGGTCGTCAAATTTGCAGGCGAGTTTCCCTTTCATTTGCACGAAGATACCGATGATTTTTTTCTCGTCCTAAGAGGCGAAATGACCATGGATGTCGAAGACACCAGCCATATTGTAAAAGAGGGTGAGCTGTTCATCGTTCCGCGCGGCGTTACACACCGTCCACGTGCATCTGAGGAATGTCATGTCCTGTTGATTGAACCAAAAGGCACACCAAACTCAGGCGACCCTGCAACCGCCAGCAGCAAACCAAGGCTTTAGTCATATGCAATCGGGTCCAACAAACAGCTTAAGTGACATTGCAGGCCTACGCGTAGGCAATGCGCAGGACGATGCCTTGAAATCTGGTACAACAGTTGTTGTTGGAGATACGCCCTTCGTTGCATCCGTCGCAGTTATGGGCGGCGCGCCAGGCACACGTGAAACAGATCTGTTGGCGCCAGACAAATCTGTCGCAACGATTGATGCGCTTGTGCTGTCTGGTGGCTCAGCCTTTGGGCTTGATGCGTGTTCGGGGGTCGTTGATGGGCTGCGCGCTGATGGCCGTGGATTTGTTATTGGGCCTGCACAAATTCCGCTGGTTCCCGGTGCCATTTTGTTTGACTTGTTGAACGGCGGCGACAAAGACTGGAGCGAAAATCCCTATCGCGCACTTGGACTTGCCGCCTATCGCGCGGCAAAACTGGAATTCGACATCGGAACAGTTGGTGCGGGAACAGGCGCCCTCACGGCGATGTTAAAAGGGGGATTGGGCACAGCATCTTTGCAACTGCCAGACGGCAGCACGGTTGCGGCGTTGGTCGCTGCAAACCCTGTCGGCGCTGTCACCACACCGGGCGATCGACATTTTTATGCGGCCCCCTTTGAAATGGATGCTGAGTTTGGCGGCGTCGGCCCTGACCACCGCAGCGGTTTGGGCCTAAGCCGTGAAAGCAGAAAAATGAACGCGCTCTCTTCGCGGGCCAATACAACCATTGCGATCGTGGCGACTGATGCGACCCTAACAAAGGCGGAATGCCACCGCGTTGCAACCGCTGCCCATGACGGTATCGCCCGTGCATGTGTACCTGCCCACACCCCAAATGACGGCGATTTGGTTTTTGCCCTGACTACTGGTGCCAAACCTGCGGCCAATGTTTTACTAACAGGTCACGCCGCAGCCTTATGCCTAAGTCGCGCAATTGCACGCGCTGTTTATGCCGCCACCCCATCCGAGGGGGACGTTATGCCTTGCTGGAAAACTGCCAATGCCGATCTTTGAACACGACGCGATCTCGCTGCACTATGAAATGTCCGGTGAGGGGACGCCGCTTCTGTTGATAGCTGGCATGATGAGTGACAGCGCAAGTTGGGCACCTCTTGTTCCATTGTTAGAGCCGCATTTCACGATCATACGCCCTGACAACCGAACCACTGGTCGTACAACGCCTTGGGATGCCCCGGCATCTGTAGACATCTTTGCCTCAGATTGCGCGGCATTGTTGAACGATCTGGACCTTGGCCCTGCACATGTAATGGGCCATTCATTAGGCGGGATGATCGCCACACGATTGGCAAGTGCACACCCCCTCGTAGTCAAAACACTGACCCTAGCAGCATCAGCCCCACTAAGACTTGAACGAAACGTAGCGCTGTTCAAATCCCTGCTGGTTATCCGCCAAAGCAATGCAGCACCTGACGCATGGCTAAACGCGTTGTTCCCATGGCTATTTTCGCCTGCACTTTACGACATTCCCAACGCTGTTGCACAAGCAGCGACAGCATCCCTCGCCTACCCTTTTGCACAAAGCACCGAGGCAATGGCCTATCAGATTGCTGCTCTTGATGGCTATGTTCCTGAAAACATCACTGAGCTGACGTGCCCTGCACAGGCCATACTTGCCGAAGGGGATTTAATCCTACCTGCGGACCTCGCATTGCCAGCATTAGGCGACATCCCAACGCATTTGATTTCGGATGCAGGCCATTCTATCCACTGGGATGCACCCGATGTAGTTGTCGGTCATTTGTGCCGTTTCATCACCCTGCACGAGGAAGTAGCAACATGACACAAGATCTCTATGGCCTGACCGTCACTGTTGATAGTCCAGACACCCTGCAGGGGATCAATGACTTCATACACGGGTTTCTGAGCTACCAAACCAAAGCAGCCAACATCATCGTAGCAGCAGATGCAGACCCAGATTGCGCATTGGCCAATGCCTATGCAGCCCTGTTGTGGATGTTTCTTGAAGCCCCCATAGCACCACAAAAAGCCGCACCGTATATTACCCGCGCACAGGCTGCACGCGTTAACGTCACGGCCCGTGAAGCACTGGTGATCGATGCGACCGCCGCATGGACATGTGGCGAAGTGCCCAAACTGTTGGAGATTTGCGACCAGATCATAGCAGAGTACCCACGCGACATGGCTATCTTAAAACTAGCGCAATACCACCTGTTCAATCTTGGGGATGCCACAGGTATGTTGCGTACCGCCCTGTCGGTGCTGCCCGATGCAGGCGATATTGCGTATGCCCATGGCATGGTCGCCTTTGGTTATGAACAGTGTCACCTGTTGGACCGCGCCGAAACTGCTGCGCGTCATGCGATGACGCTGCAACACGACGATGCGTGGTCTCATCACGCCATCGCCCATGTCATGCTCACCCAAGGTCGCGTGACAGAAGGTGCGCAATTTTTGGAAAGCGTTGCGGATACGTGGGGTGAATTGAACAGCTTTATGCGCAGTCACAACTGGTGGCACCTTGCGCTGTTCTATCTCAGCCTTGGGCGCCATGGCGATGTGCGCCGCGCCTATGATTCCCATGTGTGGGGGCTGGAAAAGGATTACTCCCAGGACCAAGTCGGCGCGACATCTCTGCTGGCGCGCATGGAATTTGCCGGCGTGGAAGTTGGCGAACGTTGGAGCGATGTTGCAGACCACATCGCTGCCCGAGGAGCTGATACAGGGAGCCCGTTTCTGACGTTGCAATATTTATACGCCCTTGCCCGCACCGCTCGGCCAGAGGCGAGCAAGCTAATGGACGCGATCCATGAACGTGCAAATGACATTACACAGCACGATCATATCTCGTGGCGTGATGTAGCCCTCCCTGCTTCTGAGAGCATCATGGCCCACGCAAAAGGTGATTGGGATACAGCCATCAACAAGATGTCACGCGCATTGCCTCGAATGTCGGAATGCGGCGGCAGTCACGCGCAGCGCGATCTGTTCGAACAAATCCATCTAGACTCACTGGTACAGGATGGCCGAGCATCAGCCGCCCAACAGGTCTTAGAAATGCGCCGCACTTATGATCCCGATGGGGTGCCACTGAACCTGTTGTTGGGGGATGTCTATGAGAAATCCGGCTTACCAACACTCGCGCAAGAAGCCCGCGCGCGTGCTGCCCAGACCCTCGCCAACCAAAACACCTGACACCGTTGCCGCACGGCGCAAGCACCGCTAGGCTAGCGGAAGTAAATGAATCGGAGTGCATTGGTCATGAGCACAGAATGGTATTACGCGGTTGAAGGCACATCTCATGGGCCTGTAAGCCAAGCAGAATTTGAACAACTGGTGAGTGTTGGCACCATTCGCAACGATACGTTGGTTTGGCAGGATGGCATGGAAGACTGGCTGCCGTACCGCCGTGCAGGCGGCACAGACAGCGCCGAGCCGATGCAGCAACACGCACCCATCAGCAACTCCCAAGACCCGGCCCGAAGCGATGCCAATACGTTCTTGGGCGCGCTCAAAGACGGCTTTGCACGCTATGTGGATTTCAAGTCCCGCTCGACTCGCTCCCAATTCTGGTGGTGGGCACTGTGGTCTTTTATTATTCGCTTGGGCGCCTTAGTTTTTGTTGGTGGTCTTGGTTCAGGCGGCTCACAATCCGCGGTTCTGTTGGTATCAGTGGCGATATTCCTGCCGTCCCTTGCGGTGGCGATCCGCCGTTTGCATGACATCGGGCGATCCGGTTGGTGGGTCTTAATCGTACTTGTTCCTCTCATCGGCTGGATAATAGGGCTCGTATTTTTCTGCACAAAAACCCAAGATCAGGCAAACCAATGGGGTCTGCCACCGAACCGTTGAGTTCACACACCTATGAGCATCCTTCAGCCTACTGGCTGAAGGTATAATCCTTAAGCGCGCGGCCCGATGGTGACTTCGAGCTCGGCGATGCCGTCAACACCGCCAGTTATCACATCCCCCGAAACCACCGCGCCCACACCAGCAGGCGTACCTGTCATCACCAGATCACCGGGCGCAAGTGTGACACCCTCACTTAGGGTCGCGATGTGTTCGGACACGGACCAAATCAAATCAGCAATGTCGGCATCCTGACGGATCTCTCCATTTACCGCGAGCCAGATGCGTGCATTCGTCAGACTAGGCACATCCGCAATCTGTTTTATGGGCGCAATCGGGGCGGATAGATCAAAGGCTTTGGACCAGTCCCAAGGGCGGCGGGTCTTCTTGGCATCAGCCTGCAAATCACGGCGTGTCAGATCGATCCCGACTGAAGCGCCCCAGATGTGATCAGCCACATCCTTGGGTGCGATATTTGAGCCGCCTTTGCCAATGGCAACTATCAATTCAATTTCATAATGGAGATCGTTGGTGAGTGACGGATAAGGGATCGTGCAAGGCGTATCACAAGTAGCATCTGCTGGTTTTGTAAAAAAGAACGGCGGTTCACGATCAGGGTCATTTCCCATTTCGCGCGCATGCGCCTCATAATTACGACCAACACAGAAAACCCGCCGCACAGGAAAACGCATATCATAGCCTTGAACAGCCAAGCTTGCCTGTGGAGGAGCGTCAAAAACATAAGCCATAAGGAGTGCCTTTTCTGGAAGTGACTCGAAACCGATTTAACTAAACCTAGGCCAGCGTGTGTTGTCCAGACAGGCAGCAATGCTCACTGCACAAACAAAGAAACCCCTAGAGTTTCAACGACGCGACCAATTAGATATGGGGGTTAATCGCCCAACTTGGCGTGAACCTCATCAAGATCAATCTCACCAATTGGCATCTTGTTTCCAGGGTTTTCGAAATCATATTTGAACAGGTTAAAGTCCCGTTTGTAGATTTCATACACAAGGTGCATCGACAGATCGTCAAAATAATCCTCGACCGGATGTGCGCGTTTAGGCCCATGACCTTCGCTTTCGTTAAAGCGAGGGATTGCCGATAAATCTACGGCATGCGGTGTCTCAATCGCATCCAAGACATCCTGCATTCCGTCGTTAAAACTCTCGGTCCATACGATCTTGTCATATGTTCCACCATTCACGATGAAGGTGCTGACGTGACCAGACATGCCTGACCAATGGATGTCTGGATCCATCGGGCGACGCCAGCGAATGGTGTCTCGCGCGAACAACAAGAAGCGGCGAAAGCTTGCGATCTGGTCGAATTCGTCTTTTCCGTCATCCCCGCCAACTTCGATTCCATATTTCTGAACCAAAAGTGGGACCAAATTGCCACGGTAGCGCCTACCGTTGCGTTGGATTCCACAGATTTTATCAAAGAACGAACTCAAGATTCGCGTGTAGGGGTTTCGTACACAGGTGAAGGCATAGGAGCTGTGGTTTTGCGCATTCTTAGCGATAGCATCTTGGCTGCCATCCAAGGCCCATTTGTGCATACCGCCCTTAGCATCATGGATATCGCCGTCGAAAAACTCACCATGATCGGAGAAATACATGACTTGACCGATGGTCGAACACGCGCATTTAGGCACTACGCGGTACACGACACTTTCACTTTCGGTCATCCAAGTTCCGGGAAAACCCATGACACGACACTCCTGCTCATACTGACTGCGCCGCCTCTTAGGGCAGCTTTTCACTTACAAAAGCAAATATTTGCTGTTTATTCAATGAGTGTTCATCATTATCTAAGTAAACAATCTAGTAATTCTACGGTGAATAGTTCCTGAATGGCAAAAATCGCCTACATACTCCTGTGTCACAAAGACCCAGACGCCATTATCAAGCAGGCGGAGCGGCTAACGGCCGTTGGCGACTACATGTCGATTCATTTCGATGCCAGCGCAGATCCAGAGCAATACAAGGCTATTCGCGCCGCATTGGTTGATAACCACAATGTCACCTTTGCAACCAAGCGCATTCGCTGTGGGTGGGGCGAGTGGTCGTTGGTTCAGGCAACATTGCATGCAGTAGAATCTGCGGTCGAAGCATTCCCACGGGCGACGCATTTTTACATGTTGTCTGGTGATTGCATGGCAATCAAATCCGCCGAATACACGCACCGTTTCCTAGACAACAACGATGCCGATTTCATCGAGAGCTTTGACTACTTTGAAAGTGACTGGATCAAAACGGGCTGGACGGAAGAGCGCCTTATATACCGTCACTGGTTCAACGAGCGGACGCAAAAGAAACTGTTTTATGGAATGTTCAAATTCCAAAAGCGTTTTGGCCTGACCCGTGAAATACCGTCAGACCTTCAGGTACAAATCGGCAGCCAATGGTGGTGTTTGCGTCGCCAGACGATCGAGTGGATTCTTGATTTCTGCAAAAAGCGCCGCGATGTGATCCGGTTTTTCAAGACTACTTGGATACCCGATGAGACCTTTTTCCAGACATTGGTCCGTCACCTCGTACCAGAAGAAGAAATTCGCGGTCGCACGCTCACCTTCCTGATGTTCACCGACTACGGGATGCCAGTGACCTTCTACAATGATCACTATGACTTACTGCTCAGTCAGGACTACCTTTTTGCTCGCAAGATCAGCGCGGATGCATCAGATCTCAAGCGTCGCTTGGGTCTGCTCTATGCTGCGCAGGGAGTACAATTTCAGATCAGCAACGAAGGGCGTAGCCTGTTCAAGTTTCTCACCGGGCGCGGGCGTATTGGGCGTCGTTTCTCCATGCGCTTCTGGGAGACCGAAAGCACGTTGGGCCGCGAACGTGAGCTGCTCATTGTGGTGTGCAAAAAATGGCATGTGGCAAAACGTGTCCTAGAACGGATCCGTCAGAACACAAATGTGCCTGCCATCGAATATGTCTTCAACGAAGAAGACACGCCCTTGCCGGCCCTCGGTGGTATCGAAAAAACACTGGGTAAACGCACGCGCCACCGCCGTGCATTGATGCGGATGTTGTTTGACTATTTTGAAACTGACCGCTTGATCGTTTGCATGGATCCCAGCAACCTCGATTTGCTCGAAGATTTTGCAGCTGACCGCTCGGTTACTCGCATTCTGGAAATTGATTGTAATTTCACAGATGATTATCTGGTCGGGCACGCGATGCGCGTGGGACTTGCGGGTGAGCAAACCTCACAGGAAACGCTGGATCGCCTGTTGCCCACCATCCGCAACGACATGGTATTTGAAAGCGACGCAATTCGTGACGCGCAATTCGAAAACCATTGCCGCATTCGTGAGACCGCCTCTACCGATGAAAACGCCAATGAGTTGGGCAAGTTTCTGGGCATTGGCGGTGACAAAGCGCACGAAATTACCAGCTCCGATTATCTCTTTTCCGACTAAGGAACCTGCTTGTGGCCTACCCCTATGACGATCAAAATATCTTTGCCAAAATCTTGCGCGGGGAAATTCCAAATACAACTGTTTTGGAGACTAAACACGCGCTCGCATTTCGCGATCTATACCCGCAAGCGCCCGTGCATGTGTTGGTGATCCCAAAAGGTCCCTACATCAGCTACGATCACTTTGCGGCCGAAGCATCAGACGCAGAAATCGCCGACTATACGCGCGCCATTGGTGAGGTCTGCCGGATGGAGGGCGTGTCACTGGATGTTGGTGACGGTTTCCGCATGATCAGCAACGCAGGCGAACACGGCGTACAAGAAGTGCCCCACTTGCACGTGCACATCTTAGGTGGCGAACACATGCGCCGGATGGTTCAGCCAAAAAGCTAACCATCCGGTACGTTGTTCAAAGTCAATATTCGTGGCGCTTAATTTTTCTTGCGCCACGTTCCAAACCAGCTGCTTACAGCACCCGATGCTTCGGCCAGATCATCCTCAATGGCTTCCATGGTAGGATCAATCCGCGCAATGCGGAAACGCCGCCACCGCACCCAGATGCCGTACACAACCGTCAGGAAGATGGTGATGATAAAGATGTTCACCCACGCAATACCCTTGGATGCATCAGGGCCATCCACCGCGCGCACAGAAATCGCATTGGGAAAGATTGTCAGGAATTCATTGCGCCAGCCGTAATGTTTGATCGCAACATAGCGCGCGTCATCCTCAGCAGACTTCAAATCACCCGCCTCGGCCTGTAGGTTCGATGTGTCGAACTTGAAATACGGCGGCCATCCCCAGCCCGTATCCTCGTTGCGGTACACCATCACATCACCTTTGACGCGGCGCGTCTGGATGAAAAACACATCGCGGTTTGTCAGCGTGCCGTCAGTGCCGGTATCGGCCTGCGCCCAAAACAGTGAGTTCTCCCCAAAGTCCTGCCGCTTTTCATAGGTGTCCGTGATGCGCACAATATCGACTTGCGGCAGCGTGTAGTGAAACACTCCGGCAATAAGGACCCAAATAGTGATCCAGAACGTCCAACGGATAAAACCAAACATACGGTACCCTTTTAACTAAAATTCGTAAGATAGATGACCACTGACACAAGGATCACCGGAATAACATAGACTGACAGGATCAATTTACGGCGCAGGGATTTATCGTAATCCTCTAGCCCTTCGTCCAGAAACGCATCCAACGTCTGCTCCTGTGGTCCTTCATGCCATTGCGCGCGCAGCTTGCCCTTGCGCACAGCGCGTGAATACAGGGACAGACAAACATAGATCACGGTCAATACGACAAAACCGACAACCATCAAACGTGCTAGTGCGAACATACGCCTATCTCCTCTTCACAGCGCCCCATGGTCCGACTGCTGCAATGCGGTCCGGAATGGGGGGTGGCTTTTTACGTTTACGCGGCAGTTGTGGTATCTCTGGCGCGTGGCCAAAGAGTGCGTCGCGCACGCCAGCCTTGTCCACTTGATACTCACGCTGCAGGAATTCAGCAACATAGGTCTTTTTCGCATCCGGCCAGCCTGCGTATGTCTCATAAAACAGGTCTTTATGGCAGATGAACAGCTGGCGAATATCCTTTGGGGCCAGCTGCGCGAGCAGCATATTCACCATCTCGGCGTCTGGCGTATCTGCTGCGCGCAGCGTGTAGAAATAGACCGGATCATCGCTATCAATATTTGGGAAGGCCCCACCATTTTCGGCCCAGTTCACCAACTGCCCCAGCGTGTGGAACTCGCGCGGCAGGATGTCCGCGTGTTGGCGCGCAAGGCGGCGCAGATCACTGCGGGTGAGGCTGCTCAGGTCGGCACCCTGCCCTGCAACGGCATCAATCAGGACAAAGTCCATCTTTTGGCGCAGGATGGCTGCGGATTTGATCCCGCGTGCCTCTAGGATCGTTTCAGTTAGGCCGTTGAGGTGAAAGAACTGCGCGATGCGATTGCGCTGCTTGGCGTCAAACACATATTCCAGCGGAATGTTATCCAGCCCCTTTTTGCCCGCCGGGGCAATCACCGCCGGATGCTCAACATCTTGGAACACAAACAGCCCACCAAAATGCGCTGTCCAGAAATTGCGCTGATCAAAGCTCATCGTCTTGAGCTTAACCGGATTACGCACCACATCGCCCGTCTTGCCCGCCAGTTCGATCATTTGCGCGATCAGCACATCGTCATACCATCCCTCATCGGAATCGCGGAATTCATCCACCATCTCAGCCAGCTTGGCCGCGTCTTTGACGGTGCCACCTGTGGTGTCCGCATCAATGGTGATGCGGCGAATATCAAACAGGCGCTTGGGGTCAGAGACATCGTAAACCGAATTCACTAGCTCCCCCGCGACGGCATCTTTGGCCGTGAGGGCAAACAGCGCCGCCTCGTTTTCCTCGATAAATTCCTGCAAGATCGCCTTGGACGTCGAGAACTGCGTGTTAAGCAGGGGCGCGGTGCGCTGATCCACACTCAGCAAGATAAATTGCCGGTTCACGCCCTTGTGGTTGAGGTAAAGCGGATCACTAAGTTCATCCCCCACCTCTGGCGAATAGCCCGAAATATCGACGTAGAAATCGGTCAGCTCCGTACGCTTGCCCGTCAGATGATGCAGCGCACGGTTATAGCGCTCTACCAAGGCAGGTGAGTGGACATGAAAGAGGTTGCCGAACATCAGGCCGGCGCGGATGAGGCGGTTCATGGGAGAACCCCCTCCGGCCCTTCTTCCCAAATTGTCAGCCCAAGTATATCGTTCATTACCTTCTTCGACCGGCGTATCCGGAGTCGGTCCACAACATATTTGTCCGCAGGTCCTAATCGCTTCTGTGAGTCAGCGATTTCCAAGAATAGGCTAAGTACTTCTCTGAAGTATGTTTTTCCATCTGATCTGGTTACCAAACCGCCCAAATTTTGTATTTCCTCTAGGATTTCAAGGAGGTCTTCGAAAAATATACTCGCGTAGTAGATTTCATCTTGTACGCTACGACTTTCACTTTCAGGAAGCATTGCAACCATTATTCCGGCGGACACATTACCGGAAACGAAAGCCGCTCCTTCCTGAGAAAAATACTTACCAGGTTTAGCAACTATGAAAGTTTCATTCCGGAAGAAGCTCATCTTACTCGACAGTAAGATGAGTCTTTCATTGAGAACTTCCCTCTCTCTTATTTCTTGCCGCTGTTTTTGCTCATCTAAAAAGATATCACCTTGCGCCCTCAGTGCTATTAACTGCTCCTGCTGTGTCTCACGCGTAAGCTTCAACTCAACTCTAGTCGCTTGCAACTCTTTGCGTTGCTCCTTTAGCTCCATACTTTGTAGCCAAACCGTCACAATGATCCAAAGAAACGCCAAAACTCCTGCGATACCTGCTAATGTGTCACCGATCTCATTTGGCGGAGATAGTAAAAATGCCCAAATTCGTACTTGCCATTCTCCCTCANNTGAGGGAGAATGGCAAGTACGACGATTGCTAGCAAGAACACCTTGGTGAGGGCTTCGCCAACTTGCAGAGGTTCCCCACTATAGAACTCAGCAGGAATCCTACGATACCTTTGGATAAGCTTTTGAATCACTTCTGCTCCCCCAAATACCGCTTCTTAGCCTCTTCATTCCGCCCAAAATCGCGGACCATATTCTCAATTGCCACCTCATCCGACTTGTCGGCATAGCGGAACTCGCTGTCCGCGTAGCGGTTGATCTCTTGCACCACCATGTCCACCGTGATGGGCTGGCGCATGTCTTCGATCATCGCTTTTTTGGTGTCGTAGTCTTTGAACAGGAACAGGGCTGGTTGCTCCATCCATTCATCGGGCAGTTCAAAATCCATCGCACGGACTTTTACCGCGTCGGTGATGTTTTTGATCGCACGTCCGGTGAAGCGCGGATCAGCCTCTTGAATGGCCTTTAAGTAGGTGCCCAGCTTGTTGATTGTGTCCAGCTCTCCGATCTCATCGCGCACGGCTTCGTAGACTTTCAGCAGCCCAGCCTCATGCGGTTTTGAGTGGCCTTCAAAGGACGCCGCAACTGCCTTTTTGATCGCTTGCGCCTCGAATACTTCATGATCGCCCAGCGGGATGTCGTGGTTTTTGCCCATCAGCAAATACAGGATATCAACGTAGTCGTCGCGCGTCTGCGGACCATCCACAAGGAAGCGCGCGCCAGCCCGTTGGCGCAGGGCATCATCCACGTTTTCAGGATAGTTCGAGAACATGCCAAAGGTGCAATTGCCGCGCACAACGGTGTTGGCGCCTGCAAAGCTCTCCATCAGGACAGCGGTGATTTCCAACTGACCCGCCGAGGATTGGCGATCACCGCGTTTACCCGCAAGCTGGTCAATGTCGTCGATGGTGCCAAAGCCGATGATTGAGGGGTCCAGCACGTTGTTGATGAACGCCTTGGCATTCTGGCCCGACTTACCCTGATAGCTGTCGATGTTATCGGTGCTGAGGTTTTGATAGCGGAACGGATAATCCGCATTGCCGCAATACTCTGACACCAGCCCCGCCATCATTTGGATCAGGGTTGTTTTACCCGTCCCCGGCGCGCCATCGCCCATGAAGGTAAAGATGAACCCGCCCAATTCGGCAAACGGGTTTAGGCGGCGCTCAAAATCATAGGCCATCAGCATTTTGGCCAATTTCATCGACTGGTATTTAGCGATGTGGTTGCCGACGACTTCATTTGGTTTCTTGAACGTCATGGTCAGCTTTGATGATTTCGCCTTGGACGACGGGCTAAAGCCGCGCACGGTGAAATCATCCGCCTCTACGTGCCACGCGGCGGCGGCAAATGCGTCTAGGCGCGGCGCGGTGGTGGCCCGCAGCGCTACCTTTTCCATCAGCATTTCAGCAAATGCACTGACCGTGGCAACCAGCCGCTGATCGTCTTGCGCATGGGCTGCGATGTCTTGATCCAGCTCCCACAGCGCGCCATGCAGTGCGGTCTGACCATTGTCGGTCAACACTTCCTCAACCTCGCCGACCTCAACGGTTGCTTCGGTCAGGTGCGTGGACAAAAGATAGGCGGTTGCGTTGCCAAAGACATAAAGCGTGACAAGCGCCTCGGCGGCCAGCAGCTCGGAAAACTCGGCCTTGCGGGCGGCGGGAAGGGAGCCTTCGAGGTTGGCGCGTTTGAGATCACCGAGGCTGGATTGCTCAGCAAAGTTTTCAGCGACAGCCAAGGCGATAGAAATGGCGCGGCGCAGGGCATGAAGCACAGTGGATTGCAGCGGCGACATCAACGCATCGTCGTCGTCAGCCCCCTCAATCCGAGCGATCAGCTGAACAGCACCTGACGCTGTGCGCCGCTGTGTCACCAACCCCGGCGTGGTCGAGCGGAACCGCCGACGTGTGCCAACGCCTGATGAGCGCTCGGTTGTGGGCGCATCAACGGATTTGCCAATCCGCGGCGCGTGGTCAAACCCTTCGATCAGCGACTGCGCCATCACGGTGTGTTTGACGATGTCTTCTTCGCGAAGCTCCATTTGGTCTGATGTCTGGCTCATCGTATTAAATCCCTGATCTATCTTCATTGTAAATTCGACCAATTGGCGCTGTCAGGTATTGGAACCCTAAATATGCGCCCCAAAGCCCGACAAAATGTGGCAGCGGATTCTCTGAAGCGTTGCCAACAATCACTAAAACCAACTTTATAATCATAAACACAATCGCGAATCCTGCGATTGAAGACAGCGCCCTAACATCAATTTGGCGCCTCCAAAGCTTTCGTAACAACAAATACGTGCAGATGAAAAAAACGAACATATTCAAAAAATACAAGATGCCGTCCTCAATACTCAAGTCGGTTAGCCAAAGCACCGAGGGCAGGAATAAACACAACAATTCCAACGTACCCTTGCGGCCATTTTCTTCCGGTCGGCTCATGCGGTTCTTTCTAATTCTGTTAGTTCAAAATTTGGCGTCCAAAACATTCAATATTGCAACACCCGCCCAGCGCCACTGACTACAAACTTGCGCACTCCGGCAAAGCCCGGCGGGTTGTGTTCTTCGAGGACCTGGTAGGGCTGCTGTGGCAGGATGATGCTGCGTTCGGTGCGGGTGGATCCCATATCGGGCAGTTGCTCCCCCATCGGATCAAGCGCAAATATCTGGCGTTCGACGGTTGAGAACCAGCCTGCTTTTTCTTCAATCACACGATCCGAGACAAGCTCTTCTTCGGTCCAGACCATAGCCCAGTCTTGGCCTTCGGGCGCTTTTGCTTCGGCCAGCACATCACGCAATGGGCCATTCTGACGGGTGTATGCATGGCTGTACATCGGTCCAAGATGGAAACGCCGCAAGCGCTTTGGATGCAGATCATCAAAATCTTCATCAAAGCCCCGCGCAATCGTAATCAGTTTGAGACCGCCCAGCGCTTGGGCACTTAGATGCGCCTGTACTTCGGGCCAACGGCGGGTGTCACGCGGCAATGCTTCGCGACCTGTGTCCTCAAGTTCCATCATGTAGATAACAGGCAGATTCACCTGACTGTCATAAGTGGCCCAATGCACACGGTACGTACGGCGGCCCCTTGTTTCGCCCACCCATTCGGCCTGCGCATCATTGCGTATCCAGAACAGTTCTCCCTTCAATAACTCCTCGTAATAGAGCCTTTGTGAGAGACTAAACTGGAGTTTCGTCGGGATTTTTTGGTCGCTCAGAATGGCCTGAACCATCCGGTCTTTGTGCACATCGACGGACGGCATGGCAGACAGATGCACCTGCGCCTGTTGGGCGTCATTGGCCATGGTCATCAGCTCTTCGGCGATAGGAAAACCACTATCGCGCCCGTCGATCGAAAGCGAACCAAAGAAGCGGCCCGTCTCACGGCCCACCAGCAGGTATTTCCAGCTGAGGGCCTGAAACGTATGCGTCAGGCTAACGGCATAGCGCGTAAGGATATTCACCTCATCGCGCGACATCTGGCCTTCGGCCTCCATCACCCCCGCCACACGCAGCATGTGCTGCATGATACCTTGGAACTTGGCAAAGTAGCGGCGGCTGGCGAAAGTGTCCGTTAGGCCGTAGTGGTCTGCAGCTGGGTCAGTCATCGAATGAGTATCCCAAAAACAAGCCGCGGCAATGCGGCTAAGATGTCAATAAACATCATGACGTTGAACATACTTCGTGTGCGGATCGTCGTAACAACTTCTGGTGTTTTTGTCTTGCGGTCACTCGCCATACGCGTTGCTATCATGTTTCTCGATGATTTTCTGGAACCGTCGCGCAAAACGTTCGTCTGCTTTGGCCTTTTGCTCCAGCACGTCACGTGCAAACACCATGTGATCTTCATGGTTCTCCATCATCTCGGCCATACGCGCGTTTGTCGCGGCACCGATGCCCGCCATGGCTGATTGCGCTTCTTGGTCCGTTTTCACACCGATCTCATTGATGCGGTGTGCAACGTCCTGCTGCTGAGCTGTTTTGAGGGATTTGGTCAGCGCATCATACAGCACAACACGCTGCTTGGTGTCGGTTTGTAGCTTGTTGATCAGGACCATCTGCGTTGCCGCTTGGTTCTGGAGGCTGTCCACCCAAGTCTTACCTTTGTCGATGTAACGCTCAAGCGTTTGGCTTTTGGCCAACTTAACCTGTTCATCTTGCACCATCGCATTGTAACGGCTGTTCGCCTCGGCAAGTTGTGTCTCAAGCGCTGTGCGTTTAGCCGCGTCCATCTCAGAACCGATCGCATTCTCAAGCTTGATGATCTCCGGGTCCATAGCTCCGATATCAGTGCGCAGGGCTTCCAACTCGGCAACAGTCATTTCGCGATCGTCCAGTGTCTCAACCAGATTAGCTTCGACTTTCACTTTTTGCTCTTCAAGAACAGCCAACTGCCCCTCAAGAAGCTGCACAATTGTATCCGACTTGGCGATCAGGTCCTGCAATTTGTCGTCAATAGAGGCCGAACGCACCCGCTCTTGGCGCATGCTGTCAGACTTTGCCGAGGAAAAGATGCCAATGACGCTTTCCCAACCCGTCTTTGAACGCATGTCGTCAAAGTCGCGGGAAAACCCAGAGGTTACATCATCCAGTCCCATAATCAGCTCGGCGATGTTGGCGTTCATCACTTCGGTATGGGCATGAACATCTTCCAGTGAGGCATTCTCAATGTCAATTTCAGCTGCTTCACCCGACTTGAGTTTCGCACGTGCAGTTTCAATCCGGCTGGTTAGCTCAGCGATTTTACTTTGTGCCTCAGCGACCTGTGTCTGGGATTCGCGAACCTGTGCATCGAGATTTGCCATTAAAAACTCCGTATTTGCATTTCTTTTCATTAATATAGGGAATGTGAATGCGATTTACATCCCCTGCAACCGATCTATTCGCAAAGTCTCGCAAAACTATGCGTCAAAGGAAAGCCCGAAGCCCTTATCCGAGCCGGGAGCATTTCCCAGTCTTATTTCAACCCAAGCACCGCTTTTATCATCGGGCTGTCAGGGTCCGCCAATGCGTCAATCACATCAAAATGGTGCTTTCCTTCATCGACGATACGCCGCGCGCCCCATGTGCGCCCAAGCTGTTCAGCCTGTTCCAAGAATGCAGGCCGTTCGTTCCCGCCCACCCAAATGGTCAGATCTAAGCCATGTGGAGGCTGCATATTTACCGGGCTTTCTGCCAAAGCCTCGGCCGCATCGATACAAAGCACTTCGTTCATGCTCGTTTCCATAAGTGGCGTTAAATCGGCCAATGGAGAAATCGAAACAACCTGTTTGACCCGTCCACGAATTTCGGCCGGCAGAATTAGACGGTCAGTCATGCGACAGACCAAATGGCCACCCGCTGAGTGCCCCACCAAGGCCATCGGGCCAAAGGTTCTATCTGCAACGCGGGTAACTGCAGCCGCAATTTGGCGAGTGATTTCGCCAATACGTACATCTGGGCACAGATCATAACTTGGCATCGCAACCGCCCAGCCCCGCGCCAACGCACCGGCGGCAAAATGCGACCATGTAGACGCATCAAACGCCTTCCAGTAACCACCGTGGACAAAGACCATTGTGCCGCGCGCAACACCCTCAGGCTGAAAGAAATCAAAAACCTGGCGATCAGAAGGCCCATAGGAAACCCCCTGTTGCGCGCGGGCTCCTAGTTCGTCACGAAACACCTTGGCGGCATTTTCCCAACGTGGAGGATAAGCATCTGCGCCCTCAATATAAGCTCCGTTAGCATAGGCATCATCGAACTTCATCGTTCTGATCCTTTCAAAGTGAACTGGACAATCATATCCATACTTGCTTTGGGTTCCAGTAAGAATTCATGGAGGACCGATAATGACTGCTTCAACCACTGATCTCAAATCAATGCTCAAAGACCCAAGCCTACTAGAAACCCGCGCATACGTTGGCGGAAAATGGATTGATGGTGAGGACGGAACCTTTAACGTCACCAACCCAGCCCGAGGCGATATTGTTGCAGAAGTTGCCGACCTAAGTCGCGCGCAGGTTGCAGGCGCAATTGCACAAGCCGAGACAGCACAAAAAGAATGGGCCAGCTGGACTGGCAAAGAACGTGCTGCAGTAATGCGCAAATGGTTCGATCTCATGATGCAGAACCAAGATGATCTAGGCGTAATCCTGACAGCCGAACAGGGCAAGCCATTGGCTGAAGCCAAAGGCGAAGTTGCTTACGGCGCGTCCTTCATTGAGTTCTTTGGCGAACAAGCCAAACGTATCTACGGTGAGACGATTCCCGGCCACCAGCGTGACAAACGCATCACCGTGCTCAAGCAGCCAATTGGTGTTGCAGCATCCATCACGCCGTGGAACTTTCCCAATGCGATGATCACACGCAAGGCGGCACCTGCTTTGGCCGCTGGCTGTTCTTTTGTTGCGCGTCCTGCAGCAGAAACACCGCTTAGCGCAATTGTTATGGGTGTATTGGCCGAACGTGCGGGCATCCCTGCAGGCGTGTTTAACGTTGTTCCCTCCAGCTCATCCTCTGCTATTGGCAAGGAATTTTGTGAGAACCCGGCTGTTCGCAAGCTGACCTTCACAGGATCAACCGAAGTGGGCCGCATCCTAATGAAGCAAGCCGCGGATCAGGTTATGAAATGCTCCATGGAATTGGGTGGCAACGCTCCGTTCATCGTGTTTGACGATGCAGATCTAGACGCAGCCATCGAAGGCGCGATCCTTTGCAAGTTCCGCAACAACGGCCAAACATGTGTTTGCGCAAATCGCATCTACGTTCAGGCTGGTGTCTATGACGCATTCGCTGAAAAGCTGGCTGTTGCAGTGGCGAAAATGAAAGTTGGTGACGGTTTCGAAGCCGGAACTGACCTTGGCCCACTAATCACGCCTTCTGCAGGTGAAAAAGTCAAAGAGCACATCGCTGATGCAAAAGCCAAAGGTGCCGCGATTATCTTAGGTGAAGATGGCGAAATGGACGGCAACTTCCTTGCTCCAACAATCATGACTGGCGTGACCCAAGACATGAAAGTCGCCCAAGAAGAAACATTCGGGCCCCTCGCACCGCTGTTCAAATTCGACACCGTTGATGATGTAATCGCAATGGCAAACGACACGATCTTTGGTCTGGCCAGCTATTTCTACGCAAAAGACCTAAGCCGCGTTTACAAGGTCGCTGAGGCGTTGGAATACGGTATCGTTGGTGTGAATACGGGCATTATCTCAACCGAAGTTGCGCCTTTTGGCGGCGTTAAACAATCGGGCCTTGGCCGTGAAGGCAGCCATCACGGCATCGAAGATTATCTGGAGATGAAGTACATCTGTATGAGCGTCTGAACCACGGCTGCGCGCCACCGATATTACGCTATCGGTGGCGCAATCATTTCGGAAACACTTGCGCCATCTGCGCATCATAGCGCGCCCAGCTCATGCTGGCCTTGTTTCCTGCATAGCCGTCATAGTGTGATCGCCCCGTATCGTTGGGCAACCCTGCCCAGATCTTTGCAAGATTGTTCATAAAGGCGTGCCTGCTCAACACACCACTTTTGACTTTGTGATATCCGGCCTCCGCCAGAAGAACATCCGCCAATCTATCCTGTAGATCAGGTGAAAACCGCTGCTGTGCATCAAGATCAAGTTTGCGCATCAGCCGTCCCAAGGTCTGTGGAATAAACTGATAGCGGCCAATTGCATGCGGTTGTCCCGGCGTATCCTTGATCCATGCAAAGATATCAGCGACTGTCATTTGTGTTGGCACGCGTGGCGGTTTGATCCGAGCACCGTGCTGAACGGCATCATAGCCGGCATGACTCGATTCAGCCTGTCCAATGATGTGGCGGATCATTTGAACAGCCCGACCAGACATCCCTGTTGTAGCGGCCTCGGCAAACGCTGGCACAGCCTCTTCGCGATCGACAAATAGGCCACCTTCACCCCGTCCAATAAAGAGGCTTGAGGCTCCATAAGACGCTTCCCGAACAACATTTTTGGGCCCTGCTATCAAAGCCACCCGTGATGCCCCGCCAGTTTCAAAGATAGATACCGCTTCGGCACGCGCAATTCCGCCCAGAGACGTCGCAAGGGCCAAACACACCAAACCAAACCAATTGAACATCACATCCCCTACAAGATCAAACTGACCTAAGACTGGCAGAAATGAATTGAGATTTGGTAACAGCGCCTACCCAAAACGCAAAAAGGCCCGACGCCTCACAGCTTCGGGCCCAATCATAATGACGAAACTATCTAGTTGATTGATTTCGCGTCTACGACATCTTTTGCTATGCTAGGTGCTTGTGTCGTGATCTGAATCTGGCGTGGCTTGAGTGCATCAGGCACTTGTCGTTCAAGCTCGATATGAAGCATGCCGTCAGCATGCGCAGCCCCCGTCACGACCACATGGTCTGCCAGATGAAAGCGCCGTTCAAAGGCGCGGGTTGCGATACCGCGATGCAAGTACGCCTTGTCTGCTTCTTCGTCCGCTTTACGCGCTGATACAATCAACGACTTCTCACGCACTTCAACGTTCAGATCAGCATCCGAGAACCCTGCTACCGCGATGGAAATACGGTAAGCCTCATCTTCAAGTTTTTCGATGTTGTAAGGTGGATAGCTCGGCTGAGTTGTCTCAGTGGTCAGTACACGGTCCATCATATTGGCGATTTGGTCAAAACCAACAGTGGAGCGGTAAAGCGGTGCAAAATCAAAATTACGCATATGTTATCCTCATCATAGAGCGATTTCTGCGAGCCTTCCAAGATTGGACAGGCCCGTTGCTGATGCGTTAGGGCCCTGAATAGGCACCCTAACACAAACGATGTGGGGATTTGTTTTTCCGCTTTCAAGGGGGCGTCCAAAAACCTACGGGCGTATGAATTTTGCGCCTGTGTCCGTTTTATTGTCACCAACGCGCACACGCCTCTCAGGACTCTTGGAGCCCAAGTACACAGCACGCCCAGCGACCAGCTCTGCCTGTAACTCTGCCAATGGTTGCCCAAGGGCGGTTCCTAGCGAGACTTCTTCTCCGCGCACTTCGGCCTTGGCCGAAACAACAGATACGATCTGTGCATCACCATTCTCGACTACAAAAATTGGCGCTCCACTGGATCCAAAATCTACCGAACAAGATGTAACCAAGACACCGTCTTGGCGGGCCAAAACTGAACAAACTTCTTGCAGTGATGGCGCTTCGGAACGATCCCGCGCATAACTTACGACACCTACCCGGTCACCCTTTCGGGGGCGCGCGGCCGTTTTAAAAGGTTTGATAGATGTATTGCGGATTGCCTGATCAAGCTCCAGCAATGCGAGGTCATTACGTACCCGTTCTGAAGAGAGCGCTTCGTCAAAAACATAGTCGGGATGAACAACAACGCGGGCAACATTGCGATATGCCCCTGCGCGGCCGTTGCGCCAACCTGCTAGAAACTCAATGTGCCCTTTTTCAATCTGCTCACCCGTATCGGTGTCAAACATACAATGGGCCGCGGTCAACACCAGCTTGGGAGCAATGAGCGCACCGGTACAAAAGCCTTTACCATCAATATTCAAACGGCCAACAGCTTCCCATGCTTTTGCATCATCGCCATTATCAAGCCGCTTAAGCCGACCGTCCTGAGCAACTGCGCCAGTGGTAAGCAACAGACCGAAGATGGTTAATATAACCCATTGCCGCAATTTTATTTCCCCTAAAATGAGCGCTCTAGACATATGTCTTACATACACCGTACGGCAGAATTAGGGCACCCCTTCACCTCAAGCGGGGAATTTCGTCTTTCGGAGAGAGCTTCCCATCGAGCGCTGGTGGTTTTGGTCCGCCCCATGCCCAATCCAGCAATTCAACAGAATGAACAATTGGTGTTGCCGAGGCAGAACCGATTTGCATCATGCATCCGATGTTTCCTGCCGCAATAACATCAGGGTTCTTTGCTTCTAACGTCTTAACCTTACGTTCTTTTAGTTGCGTCGATATTTCAGGCTGCATTAAATTGTACGTCCCAGCAGAGCCACAGCATAGATGCGGATCAGACGGTTCAACAACAGTATAGCCAGCCCGTTTCAATAACGTTTTTGGGTGCGTTTTGATCTGCTGGCCATGCTGCAATGAACAGGCTGCATGATATGCTACAACCATCGGCTCATCACGACGATCTGGGCCTCCATTCCATTCCATTGCCGGTTGCCAGTCGTTTCCTTGTACATCAGCTGCAGTGAGCTCGATCAACACTTCAGAAACATCACACGCAATACTGGCAACTCGCGCAGCGTCTTTGGCAAGGGGATCATTTCGGAACATGTGCCCATAGTCCTTAACAGTTGTGCCGCAACCGGATGTGTTAATCACAATAGCATCAAGCCCACCCTCATCCATCTCACGTACCCACGCGCGGATGTTTTTCGCTGCCGATGCATGGCTTTCATTGGCTTTGCCCATGTGGTGCGTTAATGCCCCACAGCATCCTGCGCCCTCAGCGACAACCACTTCAGCGCCCAAACGGGTTAGCACCCGAATGGTCGCATCGTTGATATCAGTGTTTAATGCCTTTTGCGCACAGCCTGTCATCAGTGCCACCCGCATCTTCTTTGGTTCTTTAGAAACGAAAGTTTGCGGATCATCATTGCGACTAACAGGCGGGATATGTTTCGGTGCCATTTCAAGCATCGCGCGCAGCCGCGCATCCGGCATAAATCGCGCAAATGGACGCCCAATTTTAGCACCCAACAAAGCAACACGAAACCTCATAGGGTACGGCAAAATACGCGCAAGAACCCAACGAAGAGCACGGTCAGAAAATGGTCGCTTATAGCGTTGCTCGATATAGTCCCGCGCATGATCCACCAGATGCATATAGTGAACACCTGACGGGCAGGTTGTCATACATGCCAGACAACTAAGGCAACGATCAATGTGCTTGACCGTCTTGGCATCCGGCACACGTTCGTTTTCCAGCATATCTTTGATTAGGTAAATCCGACCGCGCGGACTATCCAACTCATCCCCCAGCACCTGATAAGTGGGGCAAGTGGCCGTGCAAAATCCGCAGTGAACACAGGCCCGCAAAATCTCGTTTGCGCGATTGGTACCAGGATCTTTTAGCTGTTCGTCTGAAAATGTCGTTTGCATATCGTTCCCCTAGACCACCAGCAGGTTGGCACTGGCCAAACCGAACCAAGGCACTGTTGTTCCTACAGCCCCCATAACACCGCTCCAGCGGTGCATGCCCAGACCTGTATCCATCCGGCGCAACGCCTGCACCCCGTAAGCCAACACACCAATCCACCCGCCCCAGATGAACGCGATACCTGTTCCCGTGACGAGCAGATCGCGCCCCCATAAATCCGCAAGCCCATAGCGAAACGTAAGGCCAATAACCGCGCTTAACGCTGTGAACATAGCCAAACGCCGGAACGCGCGCGGAGATGGGCCATCACGTGTCAACGCACGAAAAACCAATGGACCACCAACAAAAACGATAACGAAGACAACAAAATAACTCATCCCATTAAACCTGTATTTAGTACGCCGCGTGGATCAAATCGGGCGCGAATTCCAGCACTTATGCGTGCCACGCCTGCGTTCTCTGGTTCGAATTTTGGCTGGTTGCTGCCTCGCACCAATGTTGCGTGCCCATCATACTTACCCAACGCGGCCCGTACATTTTGGCCAGCCAAAGTACGCAGCCAAATCAACCCGCCCGCCCAATCGTAACGCGCACCTAGCGCACCTGACTTGACGACCAATGCCGGTGCATCAGATGGTTTACAAGAAACGCGCCAAACGTCCTCACCTGCACCTGCAAACTCCTGAACATCGCGCCAAGCAACCCAACGCTCGGCACTGTCATGCTCAACACTCGTTTCTCCACCAAGTAGTTCCCGAAGAGATTGAATGCGGTATTTCACCGACGCTTCAAACCCCTCAACCCGCAATAACGTCTCCTGTTGCGCTGGATCATGCGCCGCTGCGGATACCTCAAACGGACTTCCCAGCGCTTTGGCCAAGGCGTGGACAGCAGCGACATCATCAAGCCCGTGCAAAATAAGGGTCGCTTGGATTTCCGGACAGGGCAGAACCTTTAGAGAGACCTCGCTAAGCACACCTAAAGTGCCATGCGCGCCTGACATAAGCTTCACCAGATCATAGCCTGTGACGTTCTTCATCACACGGCCACCGTTTTTAACAATCCGGCCCATGCCGTCGACGTACCGCACTCCAAGCAGAAAATCCCGTGCGGCTCCTACTGAAATTCGCCTCGGCCCACTAATGTTTGCAGCCATAACGCCGCCTATTGTTGGCTCGCCTTGCGACCCCAGCAAACTGCGATGGTCCATAGGTTCAAACGCAAGACGTTGATTTTCGACAACCAACGCAGCCTCAATTTCACGAACTGGTGTGCCCGCTTGCGCCACCACCGTCATCGCGCCCGGTTCATACAGCGTGATACCCTTCAGCTTGGATGTACCTAACGGCACGCCTTCAATCATTCCCCCACGCGTACCCCCACCACGAATGGCTATAGGGCCGGTCGCATTAGCAATGAATCCTGCCAGTTCGGTTTCATCCGATGGCATGTTTAAGTGTTCTTTAGCCATAAAGTCCTCTGGAGGGTTCGGGAGGCGAGCACGCCCAGTATCATTCTGCAGCAACTGCCAACTCACGGCGCGTTTCAGAAGCATCAAGTGGGAATACTTTAGCAGGGTTCAAAAGCCACTGCGGGTCAAACACGTCTTTTACTTCCATCTGCGCCTCAAGGTCGGCAGGGTCATATTGGACATGCATCAAATCGCGTTTCTCGATACCGACACCGTGCTCCCCCGTCAGGCAGCCGCCCACTTCAACGCACAACTTAAGGATCTCCGCACCCAATGCTTCACAAAGCTCTAGATCGCCAACTTTGTTTGCATCGAACAGGATAAGTGGATGAATATTGCCATCGCCCGCATGGAAGACATTCCCGACCTTCAGACCATATTCATTCGACAACTCACCAATCCGACGCAACACATACGGTAGGCCCGAAACGGGGATCGTCCCGTCAAGACACATGTAGTCGCTAATCTGACCCATCGCACCAAACGCGCTTTTACGGCCAAGCCAGATCGCAGCGCTTTCCTCCGCCGAGCGACTTTCGCGTAACTCAACTGGATTATGACGTTGGGCGATCTCCATTATGAGCTCTAGCTGGTGATCTATCTCAGCCTCAGCCCCTTCAACTTCAACAATCAATAGCGCCTCACACATTGGATATCCGGCATTGGCAAATGCTTCTGTCACCTCAATGCATGGACGGTCCATGAACTCAATCGCGACGGGCAGCACACCGGCCTTAATGATGTCAGACACGCATGCACCCGCAACTTCGTTATCATCAAATCCCATCAAGACAGGGCGCGCGCCTTCGGGTTTATGTAGAATACGCAACGTTGCTTCGGTAACGACCCCAAGCTGCCCTTCGGAGCCACAGATCACCCCCAAAAGGTCCAGCCCACCGGCATCCAAATACCCGCCGCCAATTTCAACAATCTCACCGTCAATCAGGACAATCTTAACGCCCATCAGATTGTTCGTGGTCACCCCATACTTCAGACAATGTGCGCCGCCGGAATTCATGGCGATGTTACCCGCGATTGCACAGGCTAGCTGGCTGGACGGGTCTGGCGCATAGAAAAAGCCATCTTCTTCAACTGCACCCGTTACGCTTAGATTGGTGCGGCCAGTTTGTACGCGAATGATGCGGTTATCATAGTCCGTCTCGATGACATCGTTCATACGCGCGATGCCAAGGATCACGCAATCAGCTGTTGGCAACGCACCGCCTGCCAAAGATGTTCCAGATCCACGTGGGACAACAGGCACACCTTCCTCATGGCAAATGCGCAAAACTGCAGAAACTTCCTCGGTTGTAGAGGGCAATACAGCTACCATTGGCGGGCAGCGATATGCAGTCAACGCATCGCATTCATACGCCCGCGTTTCGACAACATCATGGATCACAGCATCTGCAGGGAGCACCGCACTCAAGCGCTCAACAACACGAGCCTTGCGTGCAAGTATCGCAGGGTTTGGGATGGGCATTTCCATTGCGTGTCTCCATTACAAGGGCGTAAATCCAATTTGGTAAACTAATATTACCAATTTCACGAAACTACAAGCTTCTTCCTTTTTGGTGCACCCTTTCTGCGCTGTGCCGCCCTACTGCCCCCATCAAGAAGTTAGCAGGCGGGATGATAGATACAGCTTTAAGGAAAAAAAACTTACACAGGGTAAATGTCAAAAAACCTATTTCGAATCTGTCCGGCGGATGCCCCAGAATATGCTGACAGGCGTCAAAACGCTTACTGGTATTACCGGACGTTGCTCCCTAGAAAGGAAAAATGAATTCACTTGAGAACCTCTCATTTTTAACCCGGTTCGACGCTGGGGCATTGATCGCCTTAATGCTGCTGTGGGGCGCCATCGGCTGGCGCATAGAACACCCATCGACAAAAACGCCGTCCACATCATCGATAATGGCAGACTATCGTCGTCAGTGGATGAATCAGATGATCGAGCGCGATGTGCGAATCTTTGACGCACAAACCATCGGGACCCTACGCCAAGGGACGTCGTTTTTCGCTTCTACCTGCGTGATTGCAATTGGTGGAACCCTTGCGCTGATCGGCAACGCAGAGCAAATCGCAGGTGTCGCCGAGGACCTAACGGACGCAAGAGCACCCGCAATTGTCTGGGAATTGAAACTTCTCGTGATCGTACTCTTTTTAACCAATGCATTTTTGAAATTTGTTTGGTCAAATCGGCTATTCGGTTATTGCTCTGTGGTAGTGGGGGCAGCGCCAAACGACCCTCATCACCCCAACGCCCCCTCATTTGCACATAAAGCAGCGGAACTGAACATTGCAGCGGCCCGCAGCTTTAACCGCGGCCTAAGAGCCATCTATTTTGGCTTAGCTACCGTTGCATGGCTAGCCGGACCAGCAGCACTCATTGCGGCCACCATTGTTACATTTATTGTAATCTGGCGGCGGGAATTCGCTTCACAATCCCGTAAGGTCCTATTGGAACTAGACCTCTGAAGGATTATGTTCACTACTTATAGCTGGACAATGAACATGATTAAACAAATTCTTATTTCCTTAGCTCTTTGTACATCTCCCGCGTTTGCGGACCCTGTAAAAGTGCAAAACGTCAAAATTTCCAAACGAAGCGACAGCTACACATTCAATGTGACTCTTCTCCATACCGATAGTGGATGGGATGACTATGCTGACGCTTGGCGCATAAAAGATATGAGCGGCAATATTCTTGGCAAACGCGTGCTTGCGCACCCACATGTCAACGAACAACCCTTCACGCGATCTCTGTCAGGTGTGCAAATTCCAGATGGCGTAAACTCGGTTATTGTCGAGGCCCATGACACGGTCACCGGATGGGCGCAAAAAACAGTGACGGTAAAGCTGCCCTAAACCCTATGGTAGGGGCCGCCCGACAAAATAGAAGCTGCGCGGTATAACTGCTCGGCCAACATTACGCGTACCATCATGTGTGGCCAAACCATTGCGCCAAAAGACAGCAAATGGTCTGCCTGCGCACGCAATTCAGGGTCTATTCCGTCAGCGCCACCAATGACAAAGGCCAGATCGCTGCGGCCAGCGTCGCGCCAGCCTTCAATCCTGTGGGCAAATTTCGGTGAGGTCTCTACAGTGCCCCGCTCATCGAGCGCGCAGATGACTGCACCCTGCGGCACTGCACGGCGCAACAATGCGCCCTCCGCAACCATTCCGCCACCTTTGCGATCATCGACTTCCAAAACAGAAACCGGCCCAAGGGAAAGCCCTCGGCCGGTTCTATCAAATCGCGTAAGATAATCGTCGATCAGCGTTTTTTCAGGTCCAGCACGTAGCCGACCTACGGTACAAATTTGTACCTTCATCAGCGTTTAAGAAGTAGCATCGCCTTCGGGCGACCACATCTTTTCCAACTGATAAAATTCACGTACTTCGGGGCGAAAGACATGGACGATAACATCTCCAGTATCGATCAAGACCCAGTCGCCTGAATCCTTGCCTTCGGTGCGAACGGCGTGGCCGAACTCATCTTTGACCCGCTGGGCGAGTCTTTCAGAGATACCGCTGACCTGACGCGTTGACCGACCCGTACAAATGATCATGTGATCACCAATCTCGGTTTTGCCGCGCAGATCAATCTGCACAATATCTTCGGCTTTGTCGTCATTCAGTGAAGCAAGAACGGTTTCCAACAGCAGTTCGCTAGTGGCTTTTTTCTGACCAGCCATTACAACTGCACCAGAAATTGCAGGTGAACCTGCGGAAATTTGCGTAGACAGGACATTGTCCTCCTTAAGGAGCGCCGACAGACCCCCGGCGCTGGGGATTATTGGGTAGTTAGCAATGCAAACGCTACAATTCAATAACAGCGATCATCTTAGGCCTTTGCACCGCGCCATTGTGACGATTTTATCTGCTTGATCTGCAATTCACAAACCCCATCCAACCATACCACAAACGCTCAATGAACAGAAAACACCTTAAAAATAATAGCTTATCCCTATTCTTGAATTGTCGACTCACCTTTCACCCCGCCAACCTGCTTTACTGCGACATTTCGCTTGAGTGCTTCAAAATAGCCGCCCTCGTCACATCCTCATACCGCAAAACACTACATTTCAAGATATCGCGACTGACTCAAACGGCGGTAGAATCAGTGATATCACCCCTCCTCCAGCATGCGCACTTCCCGCTGAGGAAAGGGAATGGAAATACTATTTTCCTGAAATGCATCCCAAAGCGCGAGATAAACGTTACCCCGAATGTTCGTTAGCCCGCCTGTCGGGTCCTTTATCCAAAACCGAAGGATGTAATCCACTGAATTATCGCCAAAGCCAACGATGTGACAAACAGGTGCCTTATGCGCCAATACACGGTCAACCGATTTCGCCGCCTCAATGGCCAGTTTACGCACTGTATGCGGATCATCGCCATAAGCAGTCCCAAAGTAGATATCGAGCCGCACAAAATCGTTTGAATGGGACCAGTTGACCACCTGTCCTGTGATCAGATCTTCGTTTGGAATAAGGTACTCTTTGCCATCGCGCGTCACGACCGAGGCATACCGCGCACCCAATGTTTGAATCCACCCAAACGTATCACCCAGTGAAATGACATCACCTGGTTTGATGGATTTATCCAACAAAATGATCACACCTGAAACCAGGTTAGAAACCACCTTTTGCAGACCAAAACCAAGGCCAACACCAATTGCACCGGACAGCACTGCGAGGCCCGTAAGGTCCACGCCTACAGCCTTAACACCCATATAGAACGCAAAACCGTACATCCCCATTTGAACGGCTTTGACAGCTAAAACCTGCATCGATGGGCTGATGTCTTCGTTTTGACGGATCGTGGTAGCCGTCGCCTGAGAGATTATGCGCGCGACGGTAACCAACACACCAATCACCACAATCGCCGTGATCAGCGTTAGGATCGACAAGCGGAATTCGCCTACCTCAATTGCGATACGGTCAAGAAAGGACGAAACACTCTCAGACACATTCAACAAATACAAAGTCGCGTAAATCCATAGGAACCACGCAACGATCCGCCTGATAGGCCGATTTCGAACCAACAGAGCAGCAAACGCCACACAAACCCAAACCGTAGACAATTTAGCGGCAATTCCAATAAGGTAAGAATGGGATGGCCATGTGATGTTTTGCATCACAACATAGACACACCCTGCCAAAACAGCGAACCAGATAAGGCCCAGTCGACGTTTAAGCTGCACAAACATGCGAAGCTGCCATTTGGCCCACCCTTCACATGAGCGTACCCAGTTTTGCAAAATCGTCCCGGTCCAACGATGTAAGCACCAAGCAGCAAAAACCAAAACCGCTACAATAATAACCTGGTTCTGCTTGGGGCCTGCCACCATAAACCCAGCAAGAAAACCAACCACGTCGCTCCAAAGAGCCAGCACCGAAACGAGAAATTCCGCAAATGGGTCGATAGGGTCTTGCATGGATGCTCCTTGTTGTAAGAATCGTCGCATGAAGGTGAACAGCCTGCAACCCTTGCAGGGTTGCACAATGCGCTGTATCTAAAGCACCTATGAAACATGTTTTTAACAAAGCAGACCGCGCTCGTCTGCGCGAACGCTTTTTCGGTGCCACTCTTACTGTGCTGGCCCGTCTATAAGAACGCCCAGCGTGCATCCGTTGCTGCGCTGACCCGATAGCCAATTCTTTCACATCATCCAAATCCAAGGGAGAGGACCTCATGTCCCCCAAAACGCTCTATGATAAAATCTGGGATGCGCACGTAGCCCACGAAGCCGATGATGGCACTTGCCTTTTGTACATCGACCGCCATCTGGTTCACGAAGTGACCAGCCCACAGGCGTTTGAAGGGCTGCGCATGACAAACCGTTCGGTTCGCGCACCAGACAAAACAATTGCGGTGCCAGATCACAACGTACCTACAACGCTGGACCGCGCTAACGCGGCCACAATGACCGAAGACAGCCGCATTCAGGTTGAAGCATTGGATAAGAACGCCAAGGACTTTGGTATTCACTACTATCCTGTTTCTGATGTACGTCAGGGAATCGTACACATTGTTGGCCCCGAGCAGGGCTGGACCCTTCCGGGGATGACTGTTGTGTGCGGCGACAGCCACACTGCGACACACGGTGCATTTGGCGCGTTGGCGCACGGCATCGGCACATCCGAAGTCGAGCACGTTCTGGCCACGCAGACCCTGATCCAGAAAAAATCCAAAAACATGAAAGTCGAAATCACGGGCAAGCTACGCCCCGGCGTTACGGCAAAAGATATCACGCTGTCCGTCATCGGCGTCACTGGTACCGCTGGCGGTACCGGCTACGTGATCGAATACTGTGGCGAAGCGATTCGTGATTTGAGCATGGAAGGTCGCATGACCGTCTGTAACATGGCAATTGAAGGTGGCGCGCGCGCGGGCCTCATCGCACCAGACGAAAAGACCTATGAATATTGCATGGGCCGCCCTCACGCGCCAAAAGGTGCACAGTGGGAAGCCGCGCTTGCATGGTGGAAGACACTTTATTCTGATGATGACGCAGCATGGGACGAAGTACTCACGTTGAAGGGCGAAGACATCGCACCTGTTGTCACATGGGGCACATCACCAGAGGACGTTCTGCCAATCACTGCCAACGTACCAGCGGCGTCAGATTTTGACGGTGGTAAGGTCGGCGCTGCCCAACGCTCGCTTGATTACATGGGCCTCACCTCTGGCACACCGCTTGCCGATGTCGAGATCGACACAGTGTTCATCGGCTCCTGCACCAACGGCCGCATCGAGGATTTGCGCGCCGCTGCTGAGATCTTGAAGGGCAAAAAGAAGAAAGATGGAATTCGCGCAATGGTGGTGCCGGGTTCTGGTCTGGTCCGTGCCCAAGCCGAAGAAGAAGGTCTGTCCGACATCTTCATCGAGGCCGGATTTGAATGGCGCCTTGCAGGGTGCTCCATGTGCCTTGCCATGAACCCCGATCAGCTTGCTCCAGGTGAACGCTGTGCTGCTACGTCAAACCGTAACTTCGAGGGCCGTCAGGGCCGCGGCGGACGTACGCATTTAATGTCGCCGGCAATGGCAGCTGCTGCTGCGATCACGGGTAAGCTAACTGATGTGCGGGAGATGATGTAATGTACAAAGCCCTCTCACTTATGGCCTGCTTGGCACTTGCTGCTTGCGGCGACGTCGCTTCGAAGGATTCTGGTGCCTTCTCTTTCAACTTCAAAGATGGCCAAATGAATGGAACCTACAACCCTGAAGGTTGGGACGCAGTCAAAATTCAAAAGTTCATTCAAGTCGATTGCCCAAGCAAGAAGTTGGCAACTTACAACGAAACTCCACAAACGAACGGCTTAATCGCCTTCGTGGCGAATTGTGCATAATCGGCAGAACAGGAATTCAATCATGAACAAATTCACCACCCTGAGCGGGATTGCCGCACCGATGCCCTTGATCAACATCGACACCGATATGATCATCCCAAAGCAGTTCCTCAAAACCATCAAACGTTCAGGCCTTGGCGTGAACCTGTTTGACGAAATGCGTTATGATGATGATCGCAACGAGATCCCTGATTTCGTACTCAACAAACCGCAATACCGCGATGCACAGATTATCGTGGCGGGCGACAACTTTGGCTGTGGCTCGTCACGTGAACACGCCCCGTGGGCGATTGCGGATTTTGGCATCACCTGCGTCATCGCACCAAGCTACGCTGACATCTTCTACAACAACTGCTTCAAGAACGGTATTTTGCCGATCGTGCTCCCACAGGAGCAAGTAGATCTGTTGATGAAGGACGCTGAAAACGGCGCAAACGCGCGGATAGAAATTGACCTGGAGAGCCAGACAATCACATCTTCTGATGGCGAAACCATAGCGTTCGAAGTTGATGCCTTCAAAAAGCATTGCCTGATGAACGGCCTAGACGACATTGGCCTGACAATGGAGAAAGTTACCTCCATCGATACCTTCGAGGCTGCGGCCGAACAAAGCCGTCCATGGGTTTAATATTTATTTAATATCTCCTCAAATTTGAGCTGATTTTCTAGTGGGCGTGCACGCCGCGCCCACTACATGTTGCCCTTGCCTTATTTGCGCCGCGGAAATGATGCAAGAACGCACCACCCTCTCCCTCAAAACGCCCCACCTGAAGGGTCATCTGATGCAATAGTCTTGAGAACTAAGGCAAAAGAAGGCACGATTGTGACAACAATGAGGCAGGCCTTCTCGACCCGAAGGCATCAAGTTGGGACAAGCACGCGGCAAACGCGGCTGGCCAGTTTGAAAGGGATAGAACGTTGATAGTACGTATGACCAGCGCTGTGGCGCGTGGAATTTTAGTGGCGACCCTGATTATGACTCCGGCACTTGTGCTTCCGGGTCTAGCGAGCGATTCGACACAGGTTGTGTTATTGGTCGCCCTACTGGCGGCCGTCCTTACATTTGTGGAATACAATTCGTCCTTTCCCAGCATTGTAGAGTTCCGCGACGCGGCACCGTTTAACCGTCTACGGTTCGCATCTCTGTTCGCTACAGTCTTTTTGCTAAGTGCTATTTTGAAGGGCATCGATGACCCTACTCTGGTGACCTCTGCGCTGACGTCTATAGGCACAATCGTCGGGAACGCTATGGACTTCCCTTACTCTCCTGTCCGTCTTGTTGTGCTAATGCTGCCATCAGATGCATCCTACGAAACCGTCAGCTTTGTACGCACTGCAGCAGGCTTGGCTTACATAATCTCACTAATCGCCATGACCGCGTTCCTCATCCTTGTTCGCTTGTTGAACTGGCCAGCACGTTCTGGCGCGTTCAATGTTTGGGTGAACCTACCGCTATTTGACCCTACCGCTGGCGGTGACGTTCTGGAACGCCTGCAGCGTGACGCACGGATCAACATAGCACTGGGCTTCTTGCTACCCTTCCTTGTGCCTGCTGTGGTCAAGCTGGGCAGTGATCTGCTAGATCCGATCTCATTGCAGAACCCGCAAACCCTTATCTGGACAATTTCAGCATGGGCCTTTCTCCCGGCAAGCATCATCATGCGCGGCATCGCCATGGGCAAAATCGCCGACATGATCGAAGAAAAACGCAAGCGCACCTACGCAGAGGATGGCCTACAAGCCGCCTGATCCAAGCGCTCATCGCGGTGGTATTGGCGTGTGCCTGTACTGCTGCAGCAGCGCAAGAAACTACCTTGCGCATAGCTACTTTCAACGCCGAACTTATTCGCAAAGGCCCCGGCTTATTACTTCGGGATATTCTCAAGGGCGAAGACCCCCAAATCGCTGCGTTCAAGTCGGCTATGAGACAGGTCAGACCAGACATCATTGCCCTGCAGGGCATTGATTATGATTTACGTCGAACTGCCCTGAGGGCGTTGATCGATGATTTAGCCAAAGAGGGGCTAATCTATCCTCATTACTTTGCTGTCGCCCCAAACGCTGGTCAAGACAGTGGTCTTGATATGAACGGCAATGGCCAGCTAGGCGACGCTGACGACGCGTATGGCTATGGACGCTTTAACGGTATGGGCGGCATGGCCGTTTTATCGCGATTCCCCATCCAACAGGATACCATCGAAGATTACAGTACCCTTCTTTGGCGGGACCTCCCAAACCACCTGTATCCGATGGAGAATGGCCGCCCATTTGCTGGGAATGCCGTATTTTCTGCACATAGACTTTCCTCGCGCGGTCACTGGGTTGTGCCAGTTTTAACACCCCAGTTTGGCATGATGCGCTTGATGACGTATCACGCTACACCCCCATTGTATGACGGATCAGAGGACCGAAACGGGAGGCGCAATCATGATGAAACAGCCTTTTGGCTTAACTATCTAACGCGAGACGATAACCCATCGCCTTTTGTACTCGCAGGAACCCCCAACACCGATCCAGAACGCGGCAGTGGACGATCTGAGGCCATTAACCGATTGCTTGCTCACTCAAAACTACAGAACCCCTTTGATAACTCCCCCACCGCAGACTTCAAAGAACCCCTGCCCGGCGATCTGCGTGTGGATTACCTGCTACCTTCAATCGATTGGCAAATCCTGCGCCATGGCACGCTACGTGTGCCTGATGCCAGCCGCCACAGCCTGCTTTGGATCGATATAACCCCCCGCAATCCTTGACGGCGCACCCCACCCGCGATACGCCATTTGCAACCAATTTCAGGAGAAATTCGCATGGCAAACCCCACCCTTTTGATCCTCGCCGGTGACGGCATCGGCCCCGAAGTAATGGACCAAGTCACACGCATCATCGACTGGTTCGGCGAAAAGCGTGACTTGGCGTTTGACGTCAGTCACGATCTGGTCGGCGGCGCAGCCTATGACAAGCACGGCACACCTCTGCATGATGATACAATGGCAAAGGCGCTGGCTTCTGACGCTGTGTTGCTGGGCGCTGTTGGCGGTCCAAAATACGACGATCTTGATTTCTCAGTCAAACCAGAACGCGGCCTACTGCGCCTGCGCAAAGAAATGGACCTGTTTTCCAACCTGCGCCCCGCACAATGCTTTGACGCGCTCGCAGATTTTTCCTCACTGAAAAAGCACCTGATCGCTGGCCTCGACATCATGATCGTTCGCGAACTGACATCTGGCGTTTATTTCGGCGAACCGCGCGGCATCTTCGAAGAAGGCAACGAACGCGTCGGTATCAACACCCAGCGCTACACAGAGTCCGAAATCGACCGTGTTGCACGTTCAGCATTTGAACTGGCCCGTCGCCGTGGCAACAAAGTGTGCTCGATGGAAAAAGCCAATGTGATGGAGAGCGGCATTCTGTGGCGCGAAGTTGTACAAAAAGTACACGACACAGATTATCCTGATGTCGAGCTGTCCCACATGTACGCTGATAACGGCGCAATGCAGTTGGTACGCGCCCCCAAGCAGTTCGACGTGATCCTCACAGACAACCTCTTTGGCGATATCCTCAGCGATTGCGCGGCCATGCTTACCGGTTCATTGGGCATGCTACCTTCTGCGTCCCTCGGCGCGCCAAACGCTGATGGCCGCCCTAAAGCAATGTATGAGCCCGTTCACGGCTCTGCACCTGACATCACGGGCCAAGGCAAGGCAAACCCAATCGCATGTATCCTAAGCTTTGCGATGGCCCTGCGGTATTCGTTTGACCAAGGCGACGAGGCAACACGTCTGGAGCAGGCCATCGAAAAGGTATTGTCGAATGGCGCACGCACAGCAGACCTGATGGGCGAAGAAGGTGGTACCCCAATTTCGACTTCCGAAATGGGCGATGTGATCCTAGAGGCGCTTGACGCCAGCCTCTAATACCAATCAAAAATTGATGTGCGCGCTTGGTTCGGGCGCGCACATTAATAGCGCCAGATCAGCGTGCTGTTTGCTGGCCAGTGATCTCTCTCAAGACTTCAAAACTCACTCAACATACTGATACGCATAGGATGCAACAAATACCTTTGCGCCTTGAGCAATCAAGGAAAAGCTGGCAGCGTCCGCAGTAACACTGATTACAGGACGCAAAAATGACCGACACCCCCATTCTCGCAGAGTTCTTGTTGCCCACAGATGAACTACGCAACGACCTTCCGTTTTTCACCAAAACACTGGGCATGCGATTAGAGAATATCTTTCCCGCTGATGATCCTTCCGTCGCCAGTTTTTCTGGTCACGGCCTACGGCTTCGCATTGAAAAAGGGGCAGATATCCCTCCGGGGCACATACGCATTCTGACGGATGATATGGATGGTTTCGCTGCTGGCGCGCGTGAACTAACGGCACCCAATGGCACCCGCGTTTCCATTGTTCCGCTCACACCGCAGGTCGAACACACAATCACGCAGCACGAATTTGCGGTCCGCAGGATCGCAGATGAGGCGCCTTGGGTCATTGGCCGTGCTGGAATGCACTACCGCGATCTGATCCCATCACGTTTAGGTGGCTCAATCATTGCCAGCCACATTCGCATCCCCGATGGCGGGCCTGTACCGGACATGGTGCATTATCACACAGTCGGGTTTCAGTTGATCTTTTGTTATCGTGGTTGGGTAGATGTCCTCTATGAAGATCAAGGCGACATGATCAGACTCCATGCGGGCGATTGCGTCACCCAACCCCCTGGCATTCGTCACCGCGTTGTAGAAGCATCGCCAAATATTGAAGTCATCGAAATTGGCGTCCCTGCCGAACACATCACAACAATTGATCATGATTTCACCCTCCCCAATGGCACAGGCGATCCCGCCCGCGAATGGGACGGGCAAACGTTTGTTCATCACGTCAAAGATACAGCAACATGGCAGCCATTCCGCGTTTCCGGCTTCACCGCACGTGACACAGGAATTTCTGAGGGCACAAAAGGCGTTGCTGGTATTCAGGTTGTTCGTCGCGCTGACGGCGTATCTCCTGCATTCACCCATAATGCAGACATCCACTTCACGTTTGTGATGGAGGGCACCATGACCCTGCACGCAGACGGACAAGAAGACCGCAAGCTACAGGCCGGAGACGGATTTGTAATACCACCAGACATGGTTGTTCAATACCAAGACGTATCTGAGGATATTGAGCTTTTAGAGGTCGCGCTGCGCGGGGATTTCACTGCAACTGAAGTCTGATCTCAGGCTTTCTTTAGATCAGAGCGCAATCCGTTGTGAAGTGTTAGCATTTTGCGGCGGATCGAACCGATGTGTCGTTCGAAAACCTGCGCGAACACAAGGCCAACCAGAATTGAACCGACAACAAGTAAGCCATCGCGCGCAAGTGTCTCAGCAGGGAAGATCGCATCGATCAAGTGCATGGCTGGATAGTGCGTGACGTAGATGGAAAAGCTTGCACCGGCCCACCAACGGATACGTGGATGGTTGCCCTGATAGCCTTGCAGCAACCGCGCCATTCCCATGATGTGGAATGCTGTCATAGCACCCAACAGAGCATTCCAGATAAATTCATCCGAAAACGCGAGGGCATATCGATAGTCCATGGGCAAAAAATACTGAGCAGTTAAGGAAGCCAACGCATCAGGCACTCCTGTCCAAAGGCAGTACACATAAAGCAGAGGCCCACCCCAAGCAAAGACACGCGCCTTGCTTTCTGACAGCCGAGCAGGCCCACCTGCGGCAACCCAATTCCAGAGCCAAACACCCATCAACCACGCTGGCATCAACAACAGCACCCTTGGCCCAACGATCAACGTGAGTAAGATCAAAACTGCGACTCGCCGAATCCCAGACAGGAAAAACGCAGCCGCGAAGAGAACGTAATAGCCAGCCTCATAGCTGAGCGACCACAGCGGCCCGTTTGTCCCTAAACGGACGCGGTCAAAAGCACCCCATTCATTTGTCATTGAAAGGCCACGCATAAACAGCTCACCTAATGGTAAAGGGCTGTAAAAACTGCTGTAGGCATCAGGCCCGATGCGTTGGCCGATTTGGTCAAAGGCGAATGTTAATACCAACGCAGGCACCAACACAGACAGTAACCTTGTCAGGCGATTGAAAGCATATATTGAGAGCTTTGCATCACGGCCAGCGGCATAGGCAATTACCATCCCTGAAATCACAAAAAAAATGATAACACTGTCGCTGCCTAAATTGAGTTCACGAATGAAGATGTAGTCGCCGCGCGTGAACCGAGGATACGCAACATGTGAAAAGACAACCACAATGGTTGCCCAAACACGAAGCGCGTCCAGCCAGATGGAAAGACCTCGGGTCAAGACGCAGTACTTTCTTTGGCAGCGCGAATAACCTTTGGATCGCGGGAGGTGCCCTTCCACAAGGCGCGCCAGCTGTCTGCAAATGGGTCCAGAATTGCAGTGCGAAGGTTCGGGTAGGGCTGCTCAATACGTTCGCCATGTTTATCGGCCAAGCCATAAACGATCTCTTCATGGGTACGCAGAACATAAAGCGTCCCGAACACCAAATCCCAGATCGCAAACACTTCGCCGTAGTTCTTGTTGTAATGCTTTGGATCGATCGAGTGATGAACGTGGTGCTGTGCTGGTGAGATGAAGACGTGTTCAAAAACTGGGCCATAGCTCAGCCAGACATGGCTGTGACGCAGGTTTGAGCCCAAAGCATTGAACATGAAGTAACCAGCGTTCACCGTTCCAATGGCCAGAATTTCGATTTTGCCCATGAGCAAAAACAACATCAACGCCTGAACAGAACCAACAACAACCGTATAAAGAAACGCGCGCAGCACCAGAAACATCGGGTGATTTCTATTCGCAGTCAGCGGCGTCATGATCTCTGCAGAGTGGTGCAACGCATGGAAAGGCCAGAGAATGGAAGTTTCGTGGTGCAAACGGTGTGCCCAGTACTTGCAGAAATCCAGTGTCAAAATCATAATCGCGGTGGCCAACGCCAGCTTGGCAAAGGTCAAATCGACAGGAGCGGATGATGTACCGGTTACCGAGATAAGTGCGTTGAGCACTGTTGTTGTCATCAAAGGGGTCATCGTAACGGCAGTAAACAAACCACCCGCCGAGAGCAGCGAATTGAAAAAGAAGATCTTGATATCAACGATGTTTGATTTGTGCAGATAAACTTCTTTGGGCAACAGATATTCAAGGAACGTCGTAGGTCGGCCACGGACGATCCATAAAACAGCAACAATCAAAACAGTGATACAGAGGTAAAATACAGCCAATCTCGATCCGAGATCTGTGAAGCTCACAACAAGCGTCGAGAAGAATTGAGACAGTAAATCCATGGTAACCTCTGGTTGGTTTCACAGTAGATTGCTGGTCCAATGCGGCAGTAAAGAGGCCAACACGTGCTAAAATTTCAACAACTCGGTGACTTTTCAAGTCAAGCTATGGGGTTTAACGCTCATCTTCTTGGGTGTTCGACCGATATTAGAGACGTTTCCCTCAACAGCCATTCCACTTTAGATCCCTTGCAAGCACGATTGCAAAAGGGCCGCCCACAAGAGCATGGGCAGCCCGATTGAAACAGAGATATTGTTTTATGCGTGGATCGCCGAACGTATCGCGAAGGCAACAACGCCTAGTGCGAAGACACTCATCAACCAGATCACAAAAAACCAGCCAACCTTGCGCAAAGATTCAGGTACCATCAGTGATAGCCCTCATCCGGGTCCATTTTACCGCGAAAAATCCAATAGGTATATCCTGTGTAAACAAGGATCATCGGCACAAGAACCAAAGTACCAACAAGCGCGAACCAAAGGCTTTCGTCAGGCGCTGCAGCAGCAGCAATCGTTAGGTTTGGTGGAACGATGTTCGGGTAAAAGCTAATCCCGATGCCAATGAAGCACAAAACAAACAGACCAAGCGCTGCAAAGAATGGCTGGCCGTCCTTGCCTGCATTCAACCCCGAGAACAACGCCCAAGCCGCGACCAGAACTGCGCCTGGCATCAAGACACTAAGAACACTACCCGGCAGGTTGAACCAACGCTGAAAGTAGACAGCATCTTGGAACGGGGTCAGGACGCTTACAATTCCGATAAATCCTAATGTCCCCGCGGCTAACCACCACGCATAACCCTGCATCTGGCGCTGCAAATCGCCTTCGGTTTTCAGGATGATCCATGTCGCTCCAAGCAGAGCATACCCGACAACAACAGCGAAGCCAGTTAGAATGGAAAACACGCTCAACCAATCCCACCAGCCACCTGCATATGCGCGATCTGCGACTTCGATACCTTGTACCAATGCCCCTAACGCGATGCCTTGCATAAAGGCCGCCACCAGTGAGCCACCAAAGAATGCTACATCCCATACTGGTTTCCAGCGCACTGTGCGCCAACGGTATTCAAACGCCACACCGCGAAAGATGAGCGCAAGCAGCATCAGGATGATCGGCATGTAGAGCGCAGGCATGATGACGGCATAGGCCAACGGAAAAACAGCAAACAGGCCACCGCCCCCCATGACCAACCATGTCTCGTTCCCGTCCCATATTGGTGCGATCGAATTCATCATAGTCGCTTTATCCCGTTCGCTTTTTGCGAATGGAAACAAGATGCCAATTCCTAGGTCAAACCCATCCAAGATCACATAGGTTAGGACAGAAAACGCAATAATTCCGGCCCAGATAAATGAGAGTTCAAACATCACAACGCTCCTTTTTGGTTAGAAACCGTATCAAAGCTATCTTGTGCAAGTTGGGTCACGCCAGCCGTCCTGATTGGCCCATCCCGAAGGCCCAAACGCTGGGTGCCTGCCAGTTTGTTCATCATGCGCAGCAGATAGAAAGTGCCCGCCCCGAAAATAAAGAAATAGACGATAATGAAAGCAAGCAAAGAAGCTGCAACCGCAGGGGCTGCGACAGGCGCAAGGCTGTCACTGGTGCGCAGCAATCCATAGACAGTGAACGGTTGTCTACCGACTTCAGTAGTGATCCATCCCGCCAGCACCGCAACAAAACCCATGGGCCCCATAATAATAGCTGCACGGTGCAACCACTTATCCTCGAAAAGGCGACCGCGAATCCGACGCAAAAGGCTCCATACGCCAAGACCCAGCATAGCGAAACCAAGTGCAACCATAATTCTAAAGCTCCAGAACACGACCGCGACAGGTGGTTCATCCTCATCAGGTATGGTGTCCAGACCTGCAAGTGGAGCATCCCAATGATGCTTTAGGATGAGGCTCGACATTTTTGGGATCTGGATAGCGTAATCAATCCTGCGTTCTTCAGGGTTTGGAATACCAAACAGGATCAATGGCGCGCCGTGCGGGTGACTATCGTAATGCCCTTCCATTGCCATAACTTTAGCGGGTTGGTGTTCGAGGGTATTAAGCCCATGAAAGTCGCCTGCCAAGATTTGAAGAGGTGCAACAACCATGAGCATCCACATCGCCATCGAAAACATCCGCCGCGCAGGAGCATCTTTGCGATTGCGCAACAAGTGCAGGCCGCCCACACCGCCCACAACAAGTGCGGTCGTCAGATAGGCCGCAAGGACCATGTGAACGAGGCGATACGGAAAGGATGGGTTGAAGACGATCTGCCACCAGTCTTCGGGAACGAATTGGCCCAACTCGTTAATGCTGTATCCTACTGGGGTTTGCATCCATGAGTTAACCGACAAAATCCAAGTTGCCGACATCAACGTACCAAAGGAAACCATGCCAGTTGCAAACATGTGCAGTTTATCACCAACACGTTCCCGGCCAAACAACATGATCCCTAAAAAGCCTGCCTCGAGAAAGAATGCGGACAGGACCTCGTAAGCCATGAGAGGCCCCAATACTGGCCCTGTCTTATCTGCAAAGACAGACCAGTTTGTACCGAATTGGTAGGACATTACGATGCCCGAAACGACCCCCATACCAAAGGCTACTGCAAATATCTTTTTCCAATAGTTGAATAAGGTCAGGTATGTTTCTTCCTTTGTTCGCAGCCAAAGGGCGTTCAAGACTGTGAGGTAACTCGCCAGGCCAATTGAGAACGCAGGAAAGATAATGTGAAAGGACACGGTGAATGCAAATTGCATTCGCGCCAGTGTCTCTGCTGTGAAACTGTCAAACATAGGTGCTCCGTTTCTTGATGAATCTATCTTTGTAAGAACCGTAACGTTTTACGGTGTGAAGGTAGCGGCCTGGTGCCTAAAGGCCCGGTGAAAACGCATCTTGTGCCTAGCCGTAACATACGGTGGAACGATCCTTGGCTATCCAATAACCCGACTAGCAAGAGTAGCAATCCTAAAAGAACCGCCCTTTTGCAATGCGTCAACTACGCACAGGATCTCGACAACGTTACCCCCATCAGAACCGATCCAGCTCAATAGAAACTGATCAGCATAGGTTCTATCCACTCAATAATATTTGGCGTCACGCCTCCCATTTCAATTCTAAACACTAGTAATTAAACAAAAAATTTTGATAGAGTGGTATTTTTCAAAATACACTTACATAATCAATATGTTGAATGTATATTTGAAATGCGACAACGCGAAGCACTATGAATCTGAACAGTTACTCCGAATACTCCATGTGTTCGTTTCAGCTTTCTGTTTCCAATGTCACCGCCAAGCGAAGGCAATTGATAGCGCGGGCTACCTTCTTGGACGTCCCAAAAAAGAGAGTGCATAACAATGACCAATCCCGACGAATGGGTCGAACGCTTTCCCGGGCTGTCACGGTTGGAGGGCCCGATAAAAGGACTTTTGCTAGACCGCAGTAGCATCATTTCCGCGCCTGAAGGTATGTCCATTTTTGGTCCCGGAAACTCTCCAGAGAACATGTTGTTCCTGTTGGATGGCACAGTACGTGTCCAACAAGTTTCAGAGACTGGCCATGAGATCGTTCTCTACCGCATTCACGCAGGCCAGAGCTGCGTTTTAACAACAGCTTGCCTGCTTGCATTCGAAGACTACTCAGCAGAAGGAATAACTGAAACGCCAGTGCGTGCTGCCGCTGTGCCGCGTGCCGTCTTCGATGATTTGATCGCCCAATCCAAATCATTCCGTGACTTCGTTTTCGCGGCATTTTCCAAACGGATTACCGATCTCTTTTTGATGATTGATGAGGTAGCCTTTCAGCGCCTAGACGTGCGGCTTGCGCATAAATTGATCGAGCTTTCAGCAAATCAAAATGTAATAATCACCACACATCAAAAACTATCTGTCGAACTTGGCACAGCGCGCGAGGTAATCTCGCGCCAACTTCAGGAGTTCCAGAGGCGTGGATGGATTGTACAAAGCAGAGGCCGTGTTGCTTTGATTGATCGGCCCCATCTAGAACAGCTAGCAGATCACAACGCCTGAATGGTTCCACCACTTGGTGACAATGTCACCGACGCGCGAATCCGAAAGATATACCCTGAATGCAACTTCAACAGGAGACATCGAAATGACTGCAAATATGGGCAATATCGACCGCGTAATCCGCATTATCATGGGCATCGTTTTACTTGCCGCCCCCTTCATTACTGGATGGGCGATCTTCACGTCTAGCATCGCAACGATCACCGCGGTGATTGCAGGTGTCATAATGCTCGCAACATCTGGAATGCGGTTTTGCCCGCTGTATCGCATTTTTGGAATCAGAACCTGCAAGCTCTGATGATTGAAACTGTATTCACTCCGTATCAATCTCTTGGCGGTGGTGCCTTGATTGGCTTGGCAGCGGCAATGCTAATGGCAACTATGGGGCGCGTCATGGGAGCAACGGGTATTCTGGCGGGATTTCTACAACCGACAAGCTTAGCCGATTGGTCGTGGCGCGCTGCAGTACTAGCAGGCATGATCAGCGGACCAGTTGTCCTGTTGCTTATTTCCGGGCAATTGCCTCCGGTTCAGGTACCCGTCTCAACAGACATGCTTGCAATCGGTGGAATTATAGTTGGCGTTGGTGTGACGTTTGGATCAGGCTGCACATCCGGGCATGGTGTATGCGGAATGGCACGCCTGTCACCGCGCTCAATAGCCGCGACGCTCACATTTATGTTTACCACTGGAATTACCGTGTATGTTATACGTCATGTGGTAGGAGGTTGAGAATGCAGTTGATCATATCCTATCTAATTGGCCTTATTTTTGGCATTGGAATTTCGATTTCCGGCATGGCCAACCCCGCCAAAGTTCTGAACTTCTTTGATGTCACTGGAACATGGGATCCTAGCCTTGCCTTTGTCATGGCTGGTGCGATTGTCGTTACGTTCCTAGGATACCGCTATGCCCTCAAACGCCCATCCCCGCTGTTGTCCAAGTCGTTCTTGCTCCCCACTAGCAGAGACCTAGACGTGCGTCTGTTTGGCGGTTCTGCCGTCTTTGGCATTGGATGGGGTATTGCAGGATTCTGTCCGGGCGGTTCACTACCTGCATTGGGGACAGGCCGTTCTGAAGTCATTGTATTTGTTACCGCATTACTCATCGGCATCATCATCGCCAAAATCCTGCAAGCGACATTCGCACCCGCCCAGCCAAGTTAGCCTAATCAAAGGAAGGACGTAAAATGGACTACCCTCTAAGCATGTCTGTAAAGCCCGAAGTATCAGCCCACTTTGATGAGGCAACCAATACAATCAGCTATATCGTTAAGGACCCTGCCAGTAGCCACTGCGCCATTATCGATAGCGTCATGGACATTGATTATGCCGCGGGCCGGATCACCTATGACCACGCCGAAGCATTGATCTCTGAAATTGAAACGCAGGGCCTCGTACTAGATTGGATCATCGAGACCCATGTCCATGCAGACCATCTGAGCGCGGCACCATACATCCAGAAAAAACTGGGCGGTAAAATCGGTGTCGGTGAAAAAATCATGCTCATACAAGAGACCTTTGGAAAAATCTTCAATGAGGGGACCGAATTCCAGCGTGACGGATCTCAGTTTGACGCCCTCTTCAAAGATGGTGACACCTACATGATTGGGCAGATGCAAGCATTTGCAATGTACACACCCGGCCACACGCCCGCATGTATGGTGCATGTGATCGGTGATGCCGCTTTTGCTGGTGATACACTGTTTATGCCCGATGGCGGTTCTGCGCGCTGTGACTTTCCCGGCGGGTCCGCAGAGGAACTATATGACAGCATTCAGAAGGTCCTCTCCCTTCCTGATGAGACGCGTTTGTTCATGTGTCATGATTACGGTCCAAACGGCCGTTCAATCCAATGGGAAACTACGGTTGCCGAACAGAAGGCCAACAACATTCACGTCGGTGGCGATAAGACCCGAGAAGATTTTATCAAGTTCCGCACCGAACGTGATGCACAGCTTTCCATGCCCAAACTGATCATTCCCTCTTTGCAAGTGAATATGCGCGCCGGCGAAATTCCAACGGACGAAGACGGCAATCCGATGTTGAAGATACCGGTCAACGGCATCTAATCAAGGATCAATAAAGTGAACATCAAATCATTAACAACAGATCTATCCGTGAGCGGACAGATTATGCCCAGTGATATGCAGGCAATCAAAAACGCCGGCTTCAAATCAATCATCTGCAACCGTCCCGATGGTGAAGGCGCGGATCAACCCACTTGCGAAGAAATCGCCAAGACGGCGTCTAAGCTGGGCATCCAAATGGGATACCTCCCAATCATAGCCGGTAAGGTTACCGATGATGACGCTACAGCGTTTAGGAAATTGCTGTCAGAACAGCCAGGCCCGATCCTTGCGTATTGTCGAACGGGAACACGCTCTACGTCCCTATGGGCACTTTGCCAGTCTGGACAACGCAGTCTCGCGGATATCCTAGCAACAACAAAGGCAGCGGGTTATGATATGGGCGGCGTGGTGCGCCGGATTGTGAACGGTGGCAAAACACCAACTGATACTGGTGATGCCAGCTATGAGATCGTGATCGTAGGTGCGGGTGCGGGCGGCATTGCCGTTGCTGCAAGCCTGAAGGCGCGCAAACCCGATTTAGAAATCGCAATCATCGACCCAGCAGATGTTCACTATTACCAACCGGGTTGGACCATGGTTGGCGGGGGTGTTTTTGAACCTCAGCAAACGGCACGCACAATGGGATCATTGATCCCGGGTAATGTGCATTGGATCAAATCAGCCGTCGCAGCCTTTGAGCCGGAAAACAACGCGATAATCCTTGATGGATGTCGCGTTGTGAAATACGGCCGCCTGATCGTTTCTCCGGGTCTCAAGTTAGATTGGAACAAGGTCGAAGGGTTGGTTGATACGTTAGGCCAAAACGGGGTCACATCAAATTACCGCTACGACCTTGCACCCTACACATGGGAATTGGTGAGCGGCATGAAGAAAGGTCGCGCTATCTTTACCCAACCGCCCATGCCCATCAAATGCGCAGGAGCACCGCAAAAAGCGATGTATCTTTCAGGAGATGCATGGGCGCGCCGCGGCGTTCTCAAAGACATCGATATTCAGTTCAACAACGCTGGTGGCGTCCTGTTTGGTGTCAAAGACTACGTTCCAGCCTTGATGGAATACGTCGAGAAATATGATGCCAACCTGAATTTCTTCCACAATCTTGTAGCTGTTGACGGTCCTGCCCAAAAAGCATGGTTCGACGTGGCAAAACCTGACACACCAGTAGAGCGGGTTGAGATGGATTTTGATATGATGCACATTTGCCCACCGCAAACAGCACCAGATTTCATTCGCGTTTCTCCCCTAGCTGATGCAGCTGGCTGGATTGATGTTGAACAGGCAACTTTGCGCCACAAAACCTATGATAATATTTGGTCACTGGGTGATGTCATGAACGCGCCCAACGCAAAGACCGCTGCCGCCGCACGCATTCAGGCTCCAATCGTCGCTGAGAACATAGTGGCCGACATGCAGGGCAAAGCCCCTGTAGCCCAATACAACGGCTATGGCTCCTGCCCCCTGACTGTTGAGCGTGGTAAGATCGTTTTGGCTGAATTCGGCTATGGCGGAACAATGCTCCCCAGTTTCCCAAAGTTCTTAGTTGATGGCACCAAACCATCGCGAACGGCTTGGTTTTTGAAGGAAAAGATGCTGCCACCAATCTATTGGAAAGGCATGCTTAAGGGCCGCGAATGGATGGCAAAGCCTGAGAAGATCACCGTCAACTAACACCTTTGCTGTCCCATAAAGCGAATGGGACAACCACAAAACCGAGAGCCGCATGACACTTTCAAACTATCTGCCGATCCTCACTTGGGGGCGGTCCTACAATCGCTCGGCTCTTTCCAATGACCTTGTCGCCGCTTTGATCGTTACGATCATGCTAATCCCACAGTCACTTGCTTACGCTCTTCTGGCCGGATTGCCCCCTGAAGCAGGGCTATATGCCTCGATCGCCCCTATCATTCTTTACGCCATGTTCGGCACCAGCCGCACACTGGCGGTCGGCCCTGTAGCGGTTGTTTCACTGATGACCGCTGCTGCATTAAGCAACATCGTTGAACAGGGCACGATGGGCTACGCAGTGGCAGCACTGTCGCTAGCCGCGATATCCGGAGTTATTCTATTAGCGATGGGTTTGTTCCGGCTTGGGTTTATTGCCAATTTCCTGTCACACCCTGTGATCGCTGGATTTATCACAGCGTCAGGCATCATCATCGCAGCAAGCCAGCTAAAGCATATCCTTGGAATCGATGCGCATGGGCACAACTTGCTAGAGCTTGTCATCTCATTGTTCGAACACCTGCCGGAAACCAACTGGACAACAACCTTCATCGGGGTTCTTGCAACAGGGTTTCTGTTTTGGGTGCGCAAAGGCCTCAAACCAATGTTGCTGAGGTTTGGTTTGGGTGCTGGGTTAACAGGGATTTTGATCAAAACAGGCCCCGTTGCCGTCGTTGTTGTGACCACATTTTCTGTTTGGTTTTTTGGGTTGGCTGATAAAGGCGTCAAGATCGTCGGCGATGTTCCTCAACGCTTGCCACCTCTGACGCTGCCTTCATTTTCGCCAGACCTGTTAGGCCAGCTCTTGCTCCCAGCCTTTCTGATTTCAATCATTGGGTTCGTCGAATCTATTTCAGTTGCCCAGACCTTAGCCGCAAAAAAGCGCCAACGGATCGACCCCGATCAAGAATTGATTGGCTTGGGAGCCGCAAATATCGGTGCATCCTTAACAGGAGGTTTTCCGGTCACGGGTGGATTTTCACGTTCGGTTGTGAATTTTGATGCTGGCGCAGAAACCCCCGCGGCGGGCGCATTAACTGCAATTGGTTTAGCAATCGCAGCACTTGCGCTTACCCCTCTGATTTTTTTCCTGCCAAAGGCAACCTTGGCAGCGACCATAATCGTTGCGGTCCTTAGTCTTGTGGATTTTTCGATTTTGAAACGCAGTTGGCACTACTCAAAGGCAGATTTTGCTGCGGTTCTCGCAACGATATTACTTACCCTCGCTATGGGTGTTGAGGTCGGCGTGTCCGCAGGTGTAGGGTTATCCATCCTGCTGCACCTCTATAAATCGTCCAAACCACATATTGCAGAAGTCGGCCTGATCGCTGGGACTGAGCATTTCCGAAACATTCTTCGGCATGACGTAATTACAGAGCCAGATGTTGTCACCTTGCGCGTCGATGAAAGCCTGTATTTCGCCAATGCGCGGTTCCTAGAGGACAAGATTTATAATCGCGTCGCAGGAGACCCCCAAATACGTCATGTGATCCTGCAATGTTCCGCGATCAATGAAATTGATCTAAGCGCACTTGGGTCGCTTGAAATGATCAACGAACGGCTCAAGGAAATGGATGTGAAACTGCATTTATCCGAGGTCAAAGGCCCCGTTATGGACCGCCTAAAAGAGCAGCACTTCTTGCAAGAAATGACTGGCATGATCTTCTTGTCGCAATTTGAGGCGGCCACATACGCTGGGTCGAAATCAAGAATGACCGTTTAGTTCTCTGAGAACGTCATCCACGCCCCTCAAAGGTTTGCACCGAAACGCCAGCGTTTTCTAATGCTGACCGCACAGACCCTGCAATCTGCACTGCTGTCGGAGTGTCACCATGCAGGCAGATCGTGTCGATCGCAGCGGGGATGTGTTTGCCGCTTTCGGTGATGATCGCGCCCGCTTTTACCATTTCGACCATCCGCTTACCTGCAACTTCCGGATCATGAATCACTGCACCGTCGATACTGCGGTCTACCAATGTGGCATCATCGTTATAGGCGCGGTCCGCAAAAATCTCACCTGCCCAAGTACACCCCAGCTCCTCGACCGCTTGTTGATGGGCCGTAGCAGCTAAGATCATCACAATGAGATCAGGATCAACGGACAGAGCTGCTTCGTACAAGTCGCGGGCCAAAACGGGATCTTCAGACGCCATATTAGACAATGCGCCATGCAGCTTGAGGTGACGCACTTTTGTGCCAACACTGCGCGCCATGCCGACGCTGGCAGCGACCTGATAGCGAATTTGATTTTGCAACGTGGCACGCGGTATTGTCATACGATTACGGCCAAAACCTGCCAAATCCATAAAACCCGGATGCGCCCCGATGCCCACACCATTTTTATGGGCTAGGGTCATCGTTGTAGACATCACGTCTGCATCCCCCGCATGCCCGCCACAGGCGATATTGGCGGACGTAACCGTACGCAGCAGTGCCGCATCATCTCCCATGCGCCATGCTCCAAAACTCTCGCCCATATCGGCATTCAGATCTACGCGCATAGTCAGTCCTCTTTTATGGATGGGTCATGGGTGGCAGAAACAGCACCACTGATCAATTGATAGGATAGCAAATCGCGAATGCTATAGGGGTCCCGCAAAAGCGGAGTAACCGCTTGGCCCAGCACCTTGCGGGCCAACGCTGCGCGTTGTTCAATTGTGCGGGCCTGCGGCAGGTCAACGAACTCAAATGAAATAGGAGCTCCGGCAGGTGCCTGCGCAACACGGGCCATATCTAATGGTAAGACAGTCCCAATGCGCGGGTAACCGCCTGTTGTCTGGCATTCGCTCATGAGCACAAAGGGGGCCCCGTCTCCCGCGATTTGAATGTCGCCGGGGACGATGACATCGGACAGAATGCTAAGCTGATCCGCAGCCATAAACGGGTCACCGTCATGCTGCATACGTACTCCCATTCTGTTGCCGCGGGCATCACGTGTAAAAGGAGTCGAGCCAAAGCGCTCGCGCGTGGCATGATCAAATTGGTCGGTTTGAATAGAGGCCGTGATGCGAATACGACCACCGCCAAAGCGATCATCGCTCGCAAGCGTCATCCCTGTTGTTTTGCCACGATCCTGTCCAATGGGCAGTATTTCGCCAACCTGCAGTGCCGCGCCCAAGCTGGCGTTCAGATGCGTCGCCCGCGCCCCCATCATAACCGGCGTTTCGATGCCACCACCGATATGCAGATACCCATAGGTTCCACTGCTGGCACCACCAATCTTTAGGATACTTCCCGCGGGCAATAGATGGCTGGCATTCCAAGCAATGGGAACATCGTCGAGCGTGGTAGCCATCGGCGCACCCGTCAACGCAATGCGGATGTCGGCATTTGCCCTAAAACTACCGCCCATTCCAACCATCTCTAACGCAGCAAAATCTGGCGATTGCCCCAACAAAGCGGCCCCTTCGTGAAGGGCAAGCACATCTGCCGCCCCACCTCGGGTCAACCCTTGGGCTAGGAACCCGGGGCGGCCTAAATCTTGAACCGTGACCGCCGGCCCGCAAGAGAGGATTTCGAGTTCCGCGTTCATGTCAGAACACTCCGCTGCGCACCACCATCCCCTGATAGGTCGCTTTGCTGGATATGCTCGTATTCTTTAGCAGTGACAGAAGGAAAGCACAGCTCATCTCCTGGAGATAGAGCGATAGGTACGCTGCTGGTTGGGCGAAAAGTGCGAAAGGCAGTTTGCCCCACATGGCGCCAACCTGTGGGAGAAGCGTTGGTGAAAATAATCAACTGCCTGATCGCGACAACCAACGCACCACTAGGAACGGATCGGGTTAACGCCTGTTGGCGGGGGATGTCCCAATGCGGTGGCAGCTCTCCGGTATACGGCTGACCGGGCGCAAACCCGATGGTGAGAACACGTACCCGTGCGGTAGAAAGTTCTGTGATCGCTTGTTCTGAAGACACACCAGCGGCCTGTGCGGCTTCTTCCAACTGGGGTGCGGCATCGGTGCCAAAGAGAGTCGGGATTTCCCAAAGGGTCCGACCCGACGGCAATGGGGCATTATACCAATCCTTCTTCGTCAGGAGTTCCTGTAGCTTTTCAAGCAAGGCCTCAGACGGCATGTTGACTAAATCAGCCGCGACAAAGGTGGAAACAAGGGACGTTGATGTTTCGCTCACTCCAGTCCATTGCTGCGCATCAATCGCTGCACGAAACGCGATGGCTGCCCGGTTGGCAGGCTCGGTCATGCCCTCACCAAATTGAACAAGCAAACCAGATAGGCCTACTTGGCGGATGCGCGGATACTCAGCCATCTTGCAAAACCTTTGTGTAAAGCTTGGGGAGCAGAATAGGTGTGAGATACATGGGAAGTTGCCAGCAGCCAATAAAGATCAATACAGGAGCCAATGTTTCGGTAGGGAGCGCAACCAGAAATAAGGCGATGTTGCGGTTGCCAGCACCAATCGCCAAAGGTCCTGCAACAGGTCGCAACGCGGTTCTGCGCAAAGCCAGCAACGTCCCCGCCTGCAACCCATAACTAATCGAAAAAGCCAACACAGCCCAAAGAGCAACCTGCAATGGATCTGCTCGCAGAGCATGGTTTAACGGTGCCATCAGTGCGATCACAATAACTGAAAAGGCCAACACCGACGCACCATCCAATGTTTGAATTTGTACCTTGGTTGGTGATGCATAAAAGGTAGCGCGCAGCCCAAAGCCCAGCGCCGTGGCACAAAGGATCACCAACAGAACCAAACTGGCCGATTGGAACACATCCGCGAACGTTCCAATTTGCGGCGATAGCATCAGAATGGGCAGAACTGTTATAGGAAAAGCCGCTGTACCCAGAACCATAATCTGCATCATGCGCCCTGCATCAAGCCCAAGCAGCAGAGCCAAATTTGTACTGCCAGAAATTGCGGGCGCAGAAGTTGCAAGAACCAGTGCAAGCGCTGCAGGGGTTTGCGCAAACCCAGCCAACGTGAGCGCCCCCAAGCACGCAAGCGGCACCCCAAGCTGCAGCACGGCGACGGCACCCAGCCCCCAACGCAAATCACTTGCCGCACCGCGCGCTGCCGTGTGACCAATCCGCAAAGCAGTAACAGTAAGCAAAGCCGCAACCATCTGAGGCAGCCAAGGCGTTATAGCTTGAGCCAAAGTGGGTAGCAGTAGCCCTGCCGCTAACCCTACAATCAGGCACAAACGGGCATGCCGCGAAATCAGCTGCAACAGGTATGCCATTACACACCGCCGAGTGGTTTGATGAGATGCATTGCTGCCTCCTGTCCGTCAGTCAGACCAGAGCAGCAAGGCAAAGGCAATGCCCTTAAATTTCCTTCTAACCCATTAGGTTGAGTTGTCTTCCAACACCAGATCGCTTGCTTTTTCTCCGATCATGATCGCAGGTGCATTTGTGTTGCCTGAAACAATTTCCGGCATGATCGAACAATCTGCAACCCGTAGGCCAGCAATACCATGCACCCGTAGGCGCGCATCTACGACTGCTGATGGATCTGCACCCATTTTACAGGTGCCCGTGGGATGATAAATGGATGCAGTGTTATTGCGCGCCCAATCAAGGGTCGCGTCATAATCATCAATATCAAGGTCGGGATTCGGGCGGTATTCAGTCGAAATCTTTGACGTCAGCGGAGCGTGGCGTGCAATGCGCCGCGCGATATTCACGCCCTCAACAACCGTCCGGCAATCTGTTTCTGTCGAAAGGTAGTTGGGAATAATCTTTGGATAGGCGCGCCCGTCCGAAGACGCGAGCTTGATCTCTCCCTTACTTTCTGGACGCAACTGGCAAACTGACATGGTGAATGCCGAAAATTTGTCCGCCCCTTTGCCTGGATTTTCGGCTGACAGTGGCTGAACATGAAATTGAATGTCCGGCGTTTCCATTTCTGGCCGTGTCTTCAAGAACCCCGTGGCCAAACTTGCAGCCATTGTCATCGGGCCAGCTCGGAACATCATATATTTAAGCCCGATCTTGGCTTGTCCGAACATACTAGAAACTTCGTCGTTCAATGTTGGCTCATGCGTTTTATAAACCAGTCGCGCTTGCAAATGGTCCTGCATGTTTTTCCCAACACCTTTCAGATCTGCTTTGACTTCAATGCCATGCTCTTGCAACTGCTCGGCCTCACCGATGCCAGATAGCATTAAGAGTTGCGGTGAATTAATAGCCCCACCAGACAGGATGATCTCCTTGGAAGCGCGTACCGTATGCATCACGCCTGACTTGTCTTTGTACTGCACGCCGATCGCGCGCTTTCCTTCAAGGATAATTTTCTCAACTTGCGCATGCGTAATTATCTGCAGATTGTCGCGCTTGCGTGCCGGGTTGAGATAAGCGACCGCAGTTGAGCAGCGACGCCCATTGCGCGCAGTCAGTTGGAAAAACCCAACCCCTTCTTGGTCTTTGCCATTATAATCAGGGTTAAACTTGTACCCAGCAGCCTGCGCAGCAGCGACCCATGCATCCGTGATGGGGCGCTGAATACGCATGTTAGAGACAGATAGCGGGCCTTGATCACCGTGAAAATCGTCAGCACCACGTTCGTTTTTCTCAGCACGCTTGAAAAGGGGCAGCACATCGTCCCAACCCCATCCGGCATTCCCCATCTGGCGCCAACGATCGTAATCTTGCGGCTGTCCGCGCACATACAGCAATCCGTTCAAGGAAGATGACCCCCCCAAAACCTTGCCGCGCGGCCAATCAAGTGATCGCCCATTCAACCCGGGATCAGGTTCTGTCTTGTAACACCAATCAACAGACGGATTATGGATCGTCTTGAAATACCCAACCGGTATATGAATCCAAGGGTTCCAGTCCCGACCGCCTGCCTCCAGCAGGACAACTTTGTTGCGTGGGTTCGCGCTGAGCCTATTGGCCAGAACACACCCTGCAGAACCTGCGCCTACAACGATAAAATCTGCGTCCATTCTGGAATCCTCTAATGCGTTGAAGAAATTTCTATACAGAACGAACTATTCAAGCTAGTCTTTTTTGAAACAAAAAGTCTCATTAATGGACGAAATCAACCGGGAGGAACGGAAATGACGACACAAAACAACTTAAAGGGCATCTCACGTCGAGATCTTTTTCGCGTAGCAGGTCGCTACGGAATGAGCTCGACCTTGCTCGCTGCTGGCGGCTTTGGCGGCGCAATGAGCCTTGCAAACTTGGCCACTGCAGCCGAATCCACGTATGATAAGCGTTTCGCAAAACCAGCAAAGCATACGCTTAAGTTTGGTGCTGCGGGCTTTAACGCACGCAACCTTTTGATCGAACGTGCGGGTGCGCTAGAATTTGCTCGTGATTTAGAATCACGTACCGATGGTGAGATTCGAATCGAATTTATCGGCGACAACCAAATCTGCGGCCAAACCTCATGCGTTGAAAAATGTCAGCAAGGGATCGTTGATCTTTATGCTGCGTCCACACAGAACTCTGCTGGTGGTGCACCTTATCTGAACGTGCTCGACTACGCATACATGTTCCGTAACCGCGCAGACCAGTACCACTTCTTATATTCACCAGCATCACAAGCCTTGCTGCGTGAACCATATGAAAAACGCCACGGCCTGAAATTGTTGTTCTCGCACGCAGAATTGCGCGGCATCCAGTTGGGTCTGGCATGGGAAGATAAGCCAACAGTTACATCTGTTGATCAACTTGCTGGCACAAAGAACCGCGTTACGGGTACGCAGTTGGGTCGCATTGCGATGAAGGCGATGAACCTGAACCCTGTTCCGGTTGCATGGGAAGAAACTCTTGATGGTCTGAAGCAGGGTCTGATTGATGGTGCGGAAACTTGGGCATCTGCGGTTGCCTATGCGAACATGGCACCTGTTGTGTCCCAGTCAGTTCACTTGAACTTCTTCTGCGGTACTGAAGCGACATCCATGAACGCATCTGTCTTCGACGGTCTTTCCGGCGATCTTCAAGATGCTGTTTTGGAATCTTCCTACTGGGCACAAACACACGTTCAGGCGGCAAACGAGGCAGCACTTGTGAAAACTGTTGGTCAGTCTGATCCACAGCTTCCAGGTACAATTTTTGCTCAGAACAACGTGCGCAACGCATTCTTGTCTGACGCAGAAATCAAGAAAGCGGAAGAAATGTGCTCACCTGAGTTCCAGCCGCAACTTTGGGAACAGTGGCGCGAGCGCCTGAACGGTTGGTCCGGTGGACACGACACGTATCAGGAAATCTACGATGAAGTTCGCACAATCGATGGCAATACTTTGCCAGAGAACGTTGAACCACGTCGTTGGTGGAAAGCCTAATCTAATTAGGTAAGAACTTAGCCGATCCGCAAGACACGGGTCGGCTATTTCAGTTACATTTGCAGGCAAAAAGGATCGGTATTCAGTGCGGGACTGGATAGCGAAAAGGGGAGATAACTATGTCGATTTGGTCTGAGGCGTGGTCAGTTGTGCCTGCCATTCTTACCGGCGATCCATGGGAGATGAAAAGTGCGTTTTATTCGGATGGCATGTGGCTTTTTGGCGCGTTTGTAACTCTTGTTGGAGGCTATTTAGCGCATCTTTTGTTCAAAAACGTGCCGTTCATTGAGCGTCACCTGGAACGCGGTGTTTCTGTGATCGCCTACTTGATGATCGCCGCGATTATCTTTTGGGGTGTGATTGATCGGTTTGTTTTTTCCAACCAATGGTCTGGTTCGACAACGGTTCCGCCGTTCTTGTTTATGATTATGGCGTGGTTTGGATGCTCCTATAATGTGAAGCTCCGCACGCACCTAAGCTTTAGCGAATTCCGGTCCAAGATGGGCCCAAGTCGCCAAATGAGCGCCTTGTCCTTAGATACAGTCCTTTGGCTTGGTTTCTGTTTGCTTGCGATCACAACATCTTTGCGGTTCACCGCATATTCAGCGGATAATTTCCAAATGGTAGATGGCGTGGATAACGTCATGAAGTGGTGGTTCTACATCTCGGTTCCGATTGCCTTTATTCTGATGTCCGGCCGTGTTGTTGGAAACTGGATCGAAGATTGGAACAATTTCAAATCAGGCAATCCGATCATCAAGCAAGCTGTAATCGGAGGGGATACCTGATGGCTGACGCAACGTGGATCACACTCATTTCTATTGGTGTGACAATATTTTTTATGCTGGGCACGCCCGTCTTACTGGTGATTTTTTACTGGGTGGTTGGCTGTAGTTTTGTCATCGATCTTCCACTCGATAACACCGGTAACGAGCTGCTAAATGTCTTTAACAAAGGCTTTGCCTTGCTTGCGATGCCTCTATTCATCTTAACAGGCGACCTTATTAACCAGTCGGGGATCGCTCGGCGATTATCCGATTTTGCCTATTCTTGCCTTGGGTGGTTACGTGGCGGTTTGGCCATGGCAGCACTTGCCGCATGCGGTCTGTTCGCTGCAATCTCAGGATCAAACTCAGCAACCACAGCAACGATTGGCTCAATGCTTCATCCCGAAATGGTCAAAGGTGGCTACGACGAGCGGTTCTCTGCGGCGACAGCCGCTGCTGGCGGTACAGTTGGGATCATCATCCCTCCATCAATCATTTTCATCGTTTACGGCTTCCTGCTGAACCTGCCGATCTCTGATCTATTCATCGCAGGTATCATTCCGGGGGCCTTGATGGTTCTTGCGATGATGACTGCTGCCTTTATCATCTGCACGATCAACGGCTGGGGCTTCCTTATCCGGTTGTCACCACTGCGCGTTATCAAAACCGCAATTGGTGCTTGGCTGGGCTTCTTCGCAATTGGTCTGGTACTGTGGGGCATCTACTCTGGCAAGTTTTCACCAACTGAAGCTGCTGGCGTGACGGTGGGTTTTTGTATCATCGTTGGCATGATCAGCTATCCACTTAACAAGATCATGGGAGACAGCTCCGATACTCCGGTAGAGGAAAAATCAGTCGTTTCTATGTTTGTGGTAGAGGGCTTCACTTTGTTCAGCTTGCCAAACATCGTGTCCCGCTCTGCGCAGATCACCGGAATTTTGGTACCATTGATTGCGGTGTCTGTTGCAATGCAACAAGTTATGTCATCCTTGGGGGCTAAGGAATTCATCGGTGAATTTGTGACTGGGATGGGTGGTTATCACGCAGTTCTTTTCACTTCGATGGCCATCGTGTTTGTAACAGGTATGATCCTTGAGTCGCTCCCGGTTACAATCATTCTCGCCCCGATTTTAGCTCCTATTGCGGCCTCTGTAGGGATTGATCCGATCCACTTTTCTGTGATCTTCCTTGTAGGTGCATCAATTGGATTTATCACGCCGCCTTATGGTCTGAATCTTTATGTGGCAAGTGGCGTCACTGGCGTCCCTTATTTCCGCCTGTTGAAGTACACTGTTCCCTACCTTATTGCTTTGATAAGTGTCTGGGTTATCGTATCTTTGACCCCTGAATTGGCACTATTCCTATTGCCAAACAGATAAGGACTACCCTGATCCATGCATGACGAAGCCAACCACACAGACCAAACAATCCCAACCAATTTGCGATTGCTATTGCTAGTGGAAGAGCTTGCACGGGTCGGGGTCCCTATTACGCCGACTGCAGCCAATGAGGTATTGGGCCTTCCCAAGCCGACGATTCACCGACTATTCCATACGCTCGAGCAAGAAGGTTTCTTGCAACGCGACATTGACGGTCGCTCTTATGCTCCGGGGGTGCGACTACGTAGATTGGCCAGTTCGGTCTTATCCACTTCACGGGTCCGGATGGTACGTCAGACCGTACTCAACGCGCTGGCAGAAGATATCGGCGAGACCTGCAACATTTCGATCCCTGAACGCCATGCAATGGTTTACCTAGACCGTGTTGAAACAAAGTGGCCTCTAAGAATCCAACTGCCCGTCGGCACAGAGGTGCCGTTCCATTGTACGGCGAGTGGCAAGATGTATCTCAGCTCTCTAAAACCTCGTCTGTTTGCAAAATACCTTAGCATCGTCACGTTGAATTCACATACCAAGCACACATTCACCAAGTCAGATGCACTGACTGCTGAGATCGAATCGATCCGTGAGAATGGCTATGCCACTGACAACGAAGAATTCATGGACGGTATGGTTGCTGTAGCTGTGCCACTATTCGATACTCAGGGGCGCTTGATGTCCACCCTGTCGGTGCATGCGCCGACACAACGTATTGCGCTAGACGATTTAAAGACCCATCTGCCACGGCTGCAGGACGCTGCTACCGAACTCTCAGAACTGGTGTTGAGCTGAAGGCTTTAGCCAATCGTCTTCGAATTCAATTTTGCCCACACCCGCCAGCATTTTGATCCGGCCTAATTCGGCTTCAAATGCCCCGTGTCTCCCTTTACCCCACGCGACACCTTGTTCAGGCCAGATCGCACGCACGCGCAAAGTATTTTCCGCCCGAAAAGCCTTCATATCGACGCGCCCAACCAAACGATCACCTTGCAACAGCGGAAAGACATAATATCCAAAAACCCTCTTTGCCTGAGGAACGAATACTTCAATCCGGTAATCAAATCCGAACAGAAACTTTGCCCGCTTTCGATCCCTCAGCGCGGGATCGAACGGGCTAAGAACCCGAACGCGTTGGGGAGCCGCCTGCGTGACCGAAGGATCGTTGCATAGATTTGGTTTCGCAAACACGCGCTTGAGTGTGCCATCTGCACCTGTGATCTCAATCTCTTCAATCTGTCCGGCCTTGAGCGCACTCAGACACCACGCCTTCGCCTCTGCGGATGTCACGTGCGCCCAGAACGCAGCGATCTCGCCGGAGGTGGCAAAGCCAAGCCGATCCAACGCACCTGAACAACACCATTCAATTGTTTGCGCTTCTGTCAGCGACGTGTTCGGTGAATGTTGATGAGGTGCCAATGCACGTTCTGCCAAATCATAGCGTTTCTGGAAATTCTCGCGTCCGACAACATGAAGCGAACCGCTACGCCAAAGATATTCAAGTGCCGTTTTTGAAGGGTGCCAATCCCACCATCCGCCTGAGCCGCGTTTCTCGCCCTGCCCTACATCAGATGATCCGCATGCGCCGTTTTCTTGAATGTGATCCAAGACGCCTTGCAGCTGCTCCTCAAACCCATCGCGTCGCCAGTTGCACCATTGCTTGCGCAATTTTGCAGCGTCCCGTGTACGCCGCATTTCCCACTGCGGATAATAGGAAATCGGGATGACTGCCGCATCATGAGTCCAATGCTCAAACAGCCTCTTGTCGCCCTCATAGAGGCGTTTCAAATCACCAGACCGGTAACGCGGTTTGCGGGCAAACAAGATCAGGTCATGCGCGCGCGCCACTGTGTTGATGCTATCGAGCTGAACAAAGCCTAGCTGTTCAATTAACGACAGTAAGCTTGCACTGTCTACCGCCCCCTGAGGAGTCTCAAGTAACGCATGCCGGTCTAGAAAAATACGCCGTGCAGCAGTATTACTCAGGCAGGGCAAAGTCATCCGCGACGTCGGCGCCGCAGCGTATCTCCGAGTGACAATGTCGGCTTCATGATCACAGTATTTGACACGTCAGCATTTGGCTCAGGACTCGATGCATTGAGGATGATCTTTGCTGCCTGCTCTCCGATTTCACGGCGGCATGCATCCATGGTCGCAAGCTGACGAGGGAGCCCGGCCAACAGTTCAACACCGTTAAAACCAGCAAGCCCAATTTGACCGGGGACATCGATGCCTTCATCCATCAGGTGAAGCAGCCCACCCGCACCGATCATATCATTCGAATAGTAGAGGAAATCGAGATCAGGGGAACGCGCTAGCATTTCCTTGGTCATCTCGCGCCCCTTTAGCAGCGCAGAACCACCAGAATAAAAGGCCCGATCTTCGATCTCGATCCCTTCTTTTGCCAAAGCTTCTGTAAAACCTTCGAACCGCTTTCGGGCACGGTGATCCAGTGGCATCTTGGTTCCCAAGAAGCCAATCCGTTCATACCCTTCACGCAGGATTTCCCGCGCCATATCCCGCCCAGCTTGACGGTGTGAAATACCCACCATCGCATCAACCGGATTGCCATCTACATCCATTATTTCGACAACAGGAATACCGGAGTTTAACAACATCGCCCGTGTTGCCTCGGAATGTTCCAACCCTGCAATAATGACGCCAGATGGACGCCAAGATAGCATCTCGTACAGGACTTGTTCTTCTTTCTCAGGACGGTAATCGGTAACACCCACGACAGGCTGCAAAGGTGTATCATCAAGAGCCGCATTAATCCCGTTAAGAACTTCGGGAAAGACCATATTACTTAGGGATGGAATAATCACAGCAACCAGATTAACCCGCTGAGAGGCAAGCGATCCAGCGATCTGGTTGGGCACATAACCCAGCTCTTTAGCCGCCAACAAAACCCGTTCACGGGTGGTGGCCGATACGTCGCCGCTTTTTCGCAGCACACGGCTCACCGTCATTTCAGAAACACCGCAAGCCTCAGAGACATCGCGCAAGGTGAGTGGGCGTTTATGCGTTTGGGACAAATTGATATTCCTGATTACGACTGTCGCTGATGTTAGCGTAGTGAATAAGGCGGTAACAGGCAATCAACGATCTGTGGTTATGACAAGTCGAGATTTAACATCAATACGAACTTAACTTAGGGCTTTCCAACTATGGAATTGATACAAAGACTAGGGTAACCACATTCAGACGGCCCCGTGGCTCAACTGGATAGAGCAGCCCCCTCCTAAGGGGCAGGTTATTGGTTCGAATCCAATCGGGGTCACCAAAACTGCCATTAAATACAGGGCTTTGCGCCCTGTTCGTTTACCCACTTTGCAAGATCATGAAGGATTTTGCAGCTTCTGTACGGGAATATGTAAAGAACACCGGTACAAAACCCGTTCAGACAAACCCGTTCAACCTAGGATGTTTGAAGTCTTATGAACGGAAAAACCTCGTCGCAACGGCAATTACGAACGAGGCTCAATTCAGAAAAGCACTCCAGCGTTCTATAAATGTCTTAACACTAAGTCCCTTCAGGGCAAACCTTGTTGTTGCGACATGAGTTTTAAGGTCGCAAATGCATGCTCTGATCGGTTGTTCGCCAATCCTGTAGGCTCAATGTTTTTGAACATCTTTCAACTGAGTCTTTTTGCGACCATCAGCACGCTCGAATAGTTCGTTGAACCACAGAACTTTGTTGAAATCTGAGCCTGCGACTAACTCGCTACCACAGTAATATCGAGAATTCTCCCAGATCGAACCAGAGTACTGAGGCTCCTTTTCGCGGGAGATGCCAACGATTTGAGGCGCACTACCACTGATGAGGTCATCAGCCCCGTCTCTTAACGATTGAAAACTGCTGAAATGCACCCCTGCTTGTATTCGTGGCTTGGTCATCATCCATTGCCTTCATGCGGCTTGGCCCATGCTGCAAACTTGGCAATGCAATGATCATTACCGGTGAACAGATGGACCGAATTCTTACGGAGCCCGAGCCATGCCACTTGAGTCCTGCAAACATAAAACAAGTATTAATCTCTGGATCAACGGATGGGTCGAATTTAAAGGAACGCTGATCATAGGGCCATAACCGATACAAGACCAAAACAGATCTTCGGGCATTTCGAGCGAGGTTAACTCGGCACATGCCGAACACCCCGAAAATCGTCATCGGGGATCAAGTGAATGTAGACGGAACGCGGTTCAAGTAGTTTGATATGCGGTCGTTTCTACGAACCCACCACTGGTGGCGGAATACTCCAAAACGTTTCTAGAAGACGAATAAACTAGATACAGTGCACGCAACATAATTGCAGCTTCTTCGTAATCAAGCGCAAACTCTCTCGCCACTTCAAAGGCAGTGCTAGCATCTTGAGCACTCATCAAGGCGCGTCGCGCAAGCTGAAGCGTCTCAACGCTATCTTCCGTGTAGATAATGAAAGCCCCGCCTATGAAAACAAACGCTGAGCCCGTCAAAACATATGCTGACCGCTCAAATTCTCAAACTTCTTTGTTTGAACAAATTTGTCCTCCCGTACGTCCCCAGAAAAACAAAATGGGTTAGCAGTTTCCTGCTAACCCATTGAATTAGTGGTGAGCCCGTCCGGGTTCGAACCGGAGACCTACTGATTAAAAGTCAGTTGCTCTACCAGCTGAGCTACAGGCCCACTGCAGCGGTATTTAGAAAGCTCGGCCCACCGGGTCAACCCCCATAACGCACGAAATATCACTGCACTGCTGGAATTATTATAACGCCGCCGCTATATCCCCATTATGAGCCAGATTTCCCCTCCCCCGCTGCCATTCATGAAGATGCATGGCCTAGGAAATGACTTCGTTGTCGTTGATGCCCGTAAGGGTGAAATCCCTTTATCGCAGGGTTTGATAAAAGGAATCGCTCATAGACAGATGGGAATCGGCTTTGATCAGCTGGCAGTCATCCAAAACGGGGTCGGCGACGCTCATCTTGTCTTTTACAATGCGGATGGGACGACTTCAGCCGCATGCGGAAATGCAACACGTTGCATTGCGCGTCACTTGATGGACGAATTGGGCAAAGCAAATTTACACCTGACCACAGATCGAGGTGATTTGTTCGCTGAGGATTTTGGTAGTAGACTGACATCGATCAATATGGGCCAGCCTCAACTTGATTGGAGTGAGGTGCCACTGGCGCGTCAAATGGACACCCTATCCCTGCCAATCGTAGGCTCCCCAGTAGCGACTGGGATGGGCAACCCCCACTGTACCTTCTTCGTGGAGGATGCCGAAGCAATCAACCTAGCAGAATTTGGTGCGACACATGAGCATCATCCGCTCTATCCGGAACGGACAAACGTACAAGTCGCGCAAATCATCGGCCCTGATCATATCCGCATGCGCGTCTGGGAGCGCGGCGTGGGCATCACATTGGCCTCAGGCTCCTCGTCGTGCGCTACAGCTGTTGCAGCAGCGAGGCGCGGCCTTACGAGGCGCTCCGTGCGCATTGACCTAGATGGTGGCACCCTAAATATTGATTGGCGTGATGATGGCGTCTGGATGACCGGACCAACCATGCATGTGGCTAGCGGCACATTCACATCAGATTTCATCGCGAGCTGCTCATGAGTACCCCAGTATTTTCAAATCACGGCTGCCGGTTAAATCAATACGAACTTGAAGCCATGAAAGAACTGGCCGGCGATGCAGGTCTCAGGGATGCTGTAGTAGTCAATACTTGCGCAGTCACCGCCGAAGCTGTGCGCAAAGCGCGGCAAGACATCCGCAAATTGCGGAAAGCAAATCCAAATGCCCGCCTCATCGTTACGGGCTGCGCAGCACAAACAGAACCCGCCACATTCACAGATATGGATGAAGTCGACGTTGTGATTGGCAATACCGAAAAGATGTTGGGTGATACTTGGCGCGGGCTGGCGGCCGATTTCATTGGTGAGACCGAGGCTTTGCAGGTCGATGACATCATGTCAGTGACCGAAACCGCAGGTCACCTCATTGATGGGTTTGGCACGCGCAGTCGCGCTTATGTCCAGGTCCAGAATGGATGCGATCATCGCTGCACGTTTTGTATCATTCCTTATGGCCGTGGAAATTCCCGGTCTGTGCCTGCTGGCGTTGTGGTCGACCAGATCAAGCGACTTGTAGATAAGGGCTTTAACGAAGTTGTCCTGACCGGGGTTGATCTTACCTCTTGGGGTGCTGACCTTCCCGCCTCACCCAAGCTGGGTGATTTGGTAATGCGAATACTACGGTTGGTGCCAGACCTACCTCGTTTACGGATCAGTTCAATCGATTCCATTGAGGTCGATGAAAACCTGATGCAGGCCATCGCAACCGAGCAACGGTTAATGCCCCACTTACATCTGTCGCTTCAACATGGCGACGACATGATCCTCAAGCGGATGAAACGTCGCCACCTACGCGATGACGCAATTGATTTCTGTACCCAGGTGCGCAAATTGCGGCCCGATATGACCTTTGGTGCCGATATCATCGCGGGCTTCCCGACAGAAACTGATGCGATGTTTGAAAACTCGTTAAAGCTGGTCGAAGAATGCGATCTGACTTGGATGCACGTCTTTCCTTACTCAGCTCGCGAAGGCACGCCTGCGGCCCGCATGCCGCCCGTGAATGGCACAATAATCAAGGCCCGCGCGGCAAAGCTGCGAGCTGCCGGAGACGTGCAAGTTCAACGCCACCTCGCAGCTCAGGTAGGCCAGGTGCATCAGGTTCTCATGGAGAACCCGCATATGGGCCGCACGGCCCAATTTGCGGAGGTTCGATTTGCAGTCCCACAGACCGAAGGCGCTATCGTTGACACCACCATCAAAGGCCAAGAAAGCACTCAGCTGACTGCTTAGTACTGACCCCCTGAATTCATTTGAGACATCGAAACGCAAAGCGCCCGCAGAGTTGATCTGCGGGCGCTTTGTTCGTCTTACAACTTAGCTTAGTCTTTGCGTTTGGCATTCGCCCAGATACGCTTGTTAGTGAGGTACAAAAGTACCGACAACAGCGTCAGGAACACAACGGCAGCAAAGCCAGCTTGCTTGCGTGCGCCCATTTTTGGCTCCGCTGTCCACATTAGGAACGCGGCAACATCATGAGACATCGCTTCGATTGAGTTTGCGTGGCCATCTGCAAATTCCACCGCTTCATCATACAACGGAGGCGCCATAGCGATCCAGCCGCCTGGGAAATAGTGGTTTTCGTAGAACGTAACGCCTGCCTGCTCTTTTTCCTCGCCGGTATAGCCGTGGAGGACCGCAGAAATGTACTCTGCGCCGCCAGTGCCCTTAAGCAACTGGTTGATGCCCAAACCATAAGGACCGTGGAATGCCGCACGCTTTTTCGCCATCAATGACAAATCAGGTGCATTTGACAATGCCGACTTCGGGAAGTGATCCGAAGGTGTTGATGGACGGAAATCATCGAGATCCGGATCAAATGTTTCCCACTGCTTGGAGTATTCGATCACTTGTTCTTCGGGCAGGTGTGGACCGCCCTCATCACCAAGCGTCCGCAGTGGAACAAACTTGAGCCCGTGACACGCTGCACAAACCTCGGTGTAGATTTGCAGACCGCGCTGAAGCTGGTTCACATCGTATGAGCCAAATGGACCGTCAAAAGAGAAATCATGATTCTCAATTGCATGGCCGCTACCGCCACCCGCCGCAAATGCGACAGGTGCAGTCAGTGCCAAAACGGCGGAGAGGAGTGTTGCTTTGATCATGTTCATCTCAATTTACTCCGCAGATTTCGCGGCGGTTGTCGCGTTACCAGCTTTTGGCGGATAGTGCGCGTCAAAGTCCGCTTCGATTGTTTCAGGTTGTGCCAAAGGTTTTTCGATCACACCAAGCAGAGGTAGGATAACCAAGAAGTAGCCAAACCAATATGCGGAAGCGATCAGCGAGATTGTCGCGTAAGGCTCATCTGTTGGCATTGCACCAACCCACATGAGGACAAAGAAGTCCAAGACCAACAATCCGAACCACCACTTGAACATCGGGCGGTAACGACCAGAGCGAACGCGGCTCGTATCAAGCCATGGTGCAGCGGCCATCACAGCAATCGCACCAAACATCGCAAGTACACCAAAGAACTTAGCATCGATGATGCCGCCCGACAGTGTTTCCGCGATAATCACAACCCAAACGTCGGCAGTGAAAGCACGCAAAATAGCGTAGAACGGCAGGAAGTACCATTCTGGCACAATGTGTGCAGGTGTCGAAAGCGCGTTTGCTTCGATGTAGTTATCTGGGTGACCCAAGAAGTTCGGCATAAAGCCAACGACAGCAAAGAACACCACAAGGATCACAGCCAGCGCGAACAGGTCTTTGATCACAAAGTATGGCCAGAACGGCAGGGTGTCTTTTTCAGCATCTTCTTTAGATGTGCGACGCACCTCAACACCCGTTGGGTTGTTGTTGCCTGTCGTGTGGAATGCCCAGATGTGAAGAATCACAAGACCAGCAATTACAAATGGCAGCAGATAGTGAAGCGAGAAGAAGCGATTTAGCGTGGCGTTATCCACCGCAGGACCACCAAGCAGCAATGTTTGGATCGGCTCACCAATAAGCGGGATCGCACCAAACAGACCTGTGATCACGGTTGCGCCCCAAAAGGACATCTGCCCCCAAGGAAGAACATACCCCATAAACGCTGTACCCATCATCATCAGATAGATCAGCATACCGATGATCCACGTGATTTCACGGGGCGCTTTGTATGAACCGTAATACAAACCACGGAAGATGTGGGCGTAAACGGCGATAAAGAACAGTGACGCACCGTTTGCGTGCATGTAACGAAGCATGTAGCCGCCGTTCACATCACGCATGATGTGCTCAACACTTGCGAACGCATTGTCGACGTGTGGCGTGTAGTGCATTGCCAGCACGATGCCGGTAGCAATTTGCAGCGCCAGACAGAACGTAAGAACGATGCCCCAGATCCACATCCAGTTCAGGTTCTTCGGCGTGGGGATCATCAGCGTGTCATACATGAGACCGACAACTGGCAGACGGCTGTGAAGCCACTTCTCGCCATTTGACTTTGGCTCATAATGGTCGTGAGGAATTCCAGACATGTGTTGTATCCTTTAACCGAGTTTGATCGTTGAAGAGTCTGTCCAAACCGCTGGCGGAATTGGCAAGTTCTCTGGCGCAGGGCCTTTACGGATGCGACCGGACAAATCGTAGTGCGATCCGTGGCATGGACAGAACCAACCATCAAAGTCACCTGCATCAGCCAACGGAACACAACCAAGGTGCGTGCAGACACCCATCTGGACGATCCATGCGCCCGGCGCTTCGCCCTCGGGGGATGGCATCACGCGATTCGCGTCTGTCGCCGTGGCATTTGGATCACTAAGATTGGCGTTGCGCGCGCTTTCATCAGGTAACGTACCTGCTGCTGCTTCGTCTTGCGCTTTGGCCGCTTGGATCTCCGAGCCACTACGGTGGCGGATAAACACGGGTTTGCCCAACCATTTGACAGTCAACTGCGTCCCTGGCTCAACACCGCTTACGTCCACACGGATCGACGACAGGGCACGCACATCAGCAGAAGGATTCATCTGGTTGACCAGCGGCCAAACAGCAGCACCTACTGCAACAGCACCAGTGCCTGCGGTCGCATAGTAGAGGAAATCCCTCCGGTTGCCTTCGGTATCATCAGCATGTGACACGTTGGTATCTCCGTATTTTGGGCCCATATTTGGCCAACAGGTATTAAGACGCACTTGTCCTAAGGCGCCGGATATTGCTGCGGTATCTAACTTGCAGTGCGCCACTCGTCCAGATGGTTTAAACGCGCAAAGGGTCGCAGTTTGATAAAATCACCTGCGATTTGATCCACTTTCACCCATTTTACGCGGCGGGCGGGACAGTTGACTGCATCCATTCACGCGATTCGAACTCTTTAAACCACGTAGACAGGCCGTCATTTCCCTGCCGCCAACCACGCGCGTCATGACGGAAGTCTACATAAGCAAGCGCGCAAGCGACTGAAATCTGCCCCATGTCCAGCGGTCCTTGCAGGTGGCTCATCCAGCGCGTGTTAAGCGCGGCCACACTGCGCGCAATCTTGTCCCACTGCCCCTCTACCCATTCAGGCATCTGCTTGTCTTCAGGGCGCAGACGCGCCTCGTAGGTCATCAGCAGAGCAGCATCCAGAATTCCGTCCGCCGTCGCCTCCAATGTCAGCGTTTCCCAGCGGCGCGGGCCAGTTGGATACAATTTACCCCCCGCACGCGCATCCAGATAGGCCGTGATAACGCGGCTATCATACAATGTCGGACCATCAGGACGCTCAAGTGCTGGAACTTTTGCTAGCGGATTTTTCGCCAGCAATTCAGGGCTAGCTGCCACAGGCGTAGTCGCCACATTGATCAGTTCGACATCACCAAGCTGCCCAGTCTCTTCGAGCAGAATCATGACTTTTCTTACATAGGGTGATGTCGGTGCGTAATAGAGCTTCATGGCGAACTTCCTTGGATATGCATTTGACCACACTCTTTACGCCAGCATCCTGCTTTGCAACCATACATTAGGTGTGATCAAGATCCCGCATCATGGCCGCAATAAGGACTGACTCACTGCCGATACCATGCGCCGCCATTTCATTTGCCGCGTTCAAGCGCGCTTGCTCAGGTTTATTTTGGCCAAGCTTCCATGTACCATCCACCCCTGTCACGGTGAATCTAAACGGCACAATCATCCGCATCATCTTCTCCAATACCTCTGGAGTCATCTTGCCTGTGACCCACGGCGTCTTGGGCAATAATTTTTGCTCGTATGCAGCAGACTGGCGATCCAACATGTCGTGCATCACCTCCTGCGGCAATCGCTGTAATATGCCCGTAAGATGCACAGCAACATAATTCCACGTCGGTACCTGATCATGCACACCATACCAATCAGGTGAGACATAGCTGTCCGGCCCTGACACTATAATTTTTGCTATGTGCGGTCCCTCCCCCATGCGTGCGATGGGGTTTGAGCGGACCAAATGCAGATCGGCACAAGACGCATCTTCATTCAGCAGGAACGGGATATGGCTGATGAGTGGACCATCCTCTGCGCTAATCGCGAGAACACCAAATGCACGCGCGCGGGCAAACGCGATGTTGCGCGCGCTGTCAGCGTCATGAAAAACCGGATTGGGGTGCATAGCGTCCTCCTGCACTTGTGATGCAATAAGCTATTGCAGAGGTCGGCTATGGTTGGCAATCTAGGCGTATTCTCAGGGCGGGGCGAAACTCCCCACCGGCGGTATGGAGGCCTGACCTTCGAGCCCGCGAGCGCTTGTGCTTCTCTTGTAAGAGGCCCTTGGTCAGCAGATCCGGTGAGATGCCGGAGCCGACGGTCATAGTCCGGATGGAAGAGAATGCAGGTTTTTGGCGTCACCTACGGGTGCGGCCACTGGTCTGTGATCGCCTTGGGTGGACGTGTCGAACCTAAAGGAGATTACCATGACTGACACCCCCGCCCGCTTCGCCTTTGTCAAAGCACAATGGCATGCTGATATCGTTGACCGCGCCTATGACGGCTTCACCGAGCTAACCGCGGCCCATCAAACAGATGTGTTTGATGTCCCCGGCGCATTCGAAATGCCACTAAAGGCACAACAATTAGCCAAAACAGGTAAATATGACGCCATCATTTGTGCCGCCTTCGTTGTGGACGGTGGTATTTATCGTCATGATTTTGTTGCCGCTGCGGTGGTCGATGGGTTGATGCGTGTTGGCCTTGATACTAGCGTACCTGTTCTATCGGTTTCACTGACGCCCCATCAATATCAGGAAACGGATCACCACAACACAATCTACCGTGCGCATTTCATCGACAAAGGTCGTGAAGCTGCACGCGCAGCACTTTCACTGCTCGCAAGCGTCTAACCCAGATACGTACGTAGTTCCGGCGGGGGATCATCCATCAATGCCCTTGCCGGACGCGGTGCTTGCGCGCGACCACCTTCAACAAAAATCACATCATCTGCAATGCGCCGCACATCGTCTGGTGCATGGGTAACCATCACCAACGCAGCACCAGTCTGCGCTACAGTATCCTGCACCAAATCCAACATCTCATTGCGCAGCGCAGGCCCTAACGCGGCAAACGGCTCATCCAGCAGCACCAGCGGACGCGCCTGCACCAGCACCCTTGCCAATGCAACGCGACTTTGTTGCCCACCAGACAGGCTCCCCGGTTTGGCGAGCGCAAAATCAGATAGATCAACGCGCTCAAGCGCTTCGTTGATCCGCAGATGGTCTGCTGCGCTCATCCCAAGATCAGGACGTATCCCCAGCCCCACATTCTGCAACACACTCAGGTGAGGGAACAGATTGTTATCTTGGAACAACATCGTCATAGGCCGCTCGGCCGGAGAGGCATCAGTTATGTTCTCACCTTGCCACAGCATTTTACCTGATGCCAAAGGCACAAAGCCGCATAACGCACCAAGTAACGTAGACTTCCCCGCACCTGACGGCCCAATAACCGCGTATTTGCGCGACGGCTCTAGTGTGAAATCAGCCAGTAACTGGAAATTATCTTGCACGATCAGCGCATCTTCAAGCTTCAGCACGCCAACGCCCCCCTTTGTCACAAATCCAGAAAATCCCAAGACTAAGCGCAAGCAACACAAGTGCAGCGCCCGCCGCCGCATCCATGCGATATGCACCCATCAGACGTATCATCTGCAATGGCAATGTCACACGATCGGGGTCAGCGAATAATGCAATGACGCCCAGATCACCCATCGATAAGGCCCCAGTAAGCCCCGCAGCGAACCCAATCTGCGCGCGCAGTCGCGGGATCAACAGCACCCGCCATAGACGCCATCCCGTGACGCCCAACATCACGCTAAGTCTGCCGTATTGTTGCACGGCATCACGCAGTGGCGGCACAAGAATGCGCAAGGCAAACGGCAGTGCCATCAGCGCGTTTACCAGCACCGTCACAGGCAAGGCAAAATCGAACGGATCGGCATAACGGTTGATCACGATGAACCAGCCTGTTCCGATCATCAGCGGAGATGCAGACAGGCCCAACAACCCAATCGCCTCAAAGCCACCCTTTTTGCGGCCCGCAATCCAACCTGCCATCGGTAATGCAAGCGCAAGCATCAAGAGGATGCTCATCCCTGCAACACCAATTGAAACCCATGCCGCCTGATAAACCGACGATGGCATCGACGGCAGTCCCATAGCACCCCGCAAAACCACAGCCGCTAAAGGGATCAGCAAGAACAAGGCCGCCAACGCAATGACCGCCGCGTCTACCACGCGCTGCATTCCGACGCGGGCATCCCAGCGCAACATCACGCGATCTAAGCCACCATCCACCGCAATTTCCGGCACCAGCCGCAACGCCAAAACCGCCATACTACCTGCTAAAATCAACTGCACCACAGACAACAACGCTGCGCGTCCCAGATCAAAGTCAAACCGAAATGCTTGATAAATCGCGAGTTCGATTGTCGTGGCCTTTGGCCCCCCCCCCAATGTCAAAGCAACAGCAAAACTGGTCAGACAAATCACAAACACCAGCGCTAATGCACCCGGCACAATCTGTTTCAGCATCGGCATCTCAACCGCACTGAACATCGCACGCGGCGTTAAGCGAAGCTGCGCAACAAGGCGGAATCGCTCAGCAGGGATATTCTGCCACCCCTGCAACAACAGGCGCGTGACCAATGGTAGATTAAAGAACACATGCGCCAGAACCACACCGTGAAACCCATAGATAGACACGCTGGGAAGGCTCAAAACGTCAAGCAACGCGTTCACCCAACCACTGCGGCCAAACACGGTTAACAGCCCCAACACTGCGACAATCACGGGCAAGATAAAGGGCGCGCCTAATAACGTCACCAATGCCGCCCGCCCGACAAACCGTCGCCGCGCTAACGCGCGCGCAACTGGGATAGCGAGAAAAACCGAGATGACCGATGACGCGAGAGCCTGCAAAACCGTGAACCGGATCGCAGCCCAATCGCCAGCGCCTAGACCTGTGCCTGCTTCAGCACGGCTCAGAACTGCGCCCAACGCGATAGCGATCAGCGCGAGCACCAAAAGCGCCGCGCTGATCCCTGTTTTAGGGCTTATTGGGAAAGCGCGTTGAGCCATTCGGCCAATGCTTCATCGCGAATGGCAGGAACATCTGCAGCAGAAATCAGCAATGCCTTTTCCGGAGTTGTCAGCGTTTCAAACCCTGCAGGCAAACCCGCAGCGGGGGTTACTGCTGGATACATCCAGTTTGTTGTCGGCAAGATCGATTGTGCCGCATCCGAAACCATAAAGTTGAGGAACTTGTCCGCCAACTCAGGCTGATCGCTGCCCGCGAGTTTGCCAGCAACTTCGATCTGCATGTAGTGGCCTTCGTCAAATTCCGCCGCTGCTTTGCTGTCGTCTTCTTCTGCAATCAGATGATAGGCGGGTGAGGTTGTATAGCTCAACACCATGTCGGCTTCGCCCTCTAGGAACAGGCCGTACGCTTCGGACCAGCCTTTGGTCACTGTTACCACGTTATCGGCCAAGGCTTCCCAAATAATAGGAGCTTCGTCACCGTAGGCAGCCTTAACCCACATCAGCAGGCCCAAACCGGGAGTTGAAGAACGCGGATCCTGGATCACGATCTTTAGATCGCTTTCGCCCAGCGCCTTAAAGTTTGTCGGCGCTACTAGGTCCTTGTTGTGCACAAACGCAAAATAGCCCCAATCGTAGGCCGCAAACACCGGATCAGTCCACTCAATCGGCAACGCGTAATCTGCGCTTACTACGGCTTCAGCAAACAGGCCTGTTTCTTTGGCCGCAGCGATCAACGAAGTATCAAGTCCCATGACAACATCCGCGTCGGAACGTGCGCCTTCGAGCTTGAGGCGTGCCAGCAATGCTGCCCCATCCCCCAAACCAACCAATTTGAGATCACAAGCACATGTTTCTTCAAACGCTTTCTCAATCGCAGGGCCTGGGCCCCAGTCAGAAACAAAGCTGTCGTAGGTATAAACGGTGAGTTCTGGCGTTTCCGCCATGGCCGCGGTAGCGGCCAGTGTTGCAGCTGCAAACGTGAGATACTTCATAGCATCCTCCAAATTGCGGCGTCAGAAAGCGTTGGAGTAGTGTCCAGACCTTCCCTCCGCCGGTGTTAACCGGTTCAGGTTCAACGGGTCCGCGATCATTCGCATCTCAGCTCAGTGTTTTCAGAAATCCAAAAACGCATAGCCCCCCGAGGTGAAATTAGACGTAGGAGCCCGATGCACGTTTGGCAAGCCAAAAACCCTTGAGGCGCAGGGCCTGCCCCGCTAATGCAGTGGGCAAAGGAGCATCCATATGTCGATCAACAGTTTTGGCCATCTTTTCCGCGTGACCACTTGGGGCGAAAGCCACGGGCCTGCATTGGGTGCTACCGTCGATGGTTGCCCTCCGGGCGTAGAAATTTCGGCAGAGATGATTCAACACTGGCTCGACAAACGTAAGCCCGGTCAAAATAAATACACCACGCAGCGGCGGGAAGCCGACGAAGTGAAAATTCTGTCGGGTACGTTTGAAGGCGTAACAACAGGCACACCGATCCAGCTCATGATCGAGAACACGGATCAGCGCTCAAAAGATTATGGGGACATCAAGGAAAAATTCCGCCCCGGTCATGCCGACATCACATATTTCCAGAAATACGGCATTCGTGATTATCGAGGTGGCGGACGTTCATCAGCACGTGAAACAGCATCGCGTGTGGCAGCAGGTGGATTGGCACGCGAAGCAATCAAAGCAATTGCACCCGATGTTCAGATCACTGGCTACATGGTTCAGATGGGTCCAAACCAGATTGATCGCAACTCCTTTGATTGGGACCAGATCGAACAGAACCCATTCTGGGTGCCGGATGCAAATGCGGCAACTGAGTGGGCTGAATACCTTGATGACTTGCGCAAATCGGGCTCGTCTGTAGGCGCGATCATCGAAGTTACTGCACGCGGCGTTCCCGCAGGCATCGGCGCGCCCGTTTATGGCAAGCTCGACACTGACCTTGCGGCCGCAATGATGAGCATCAATGCAGTGAAGGGCGTAGAGATTGGTGAAGGTATGTCAGCCGCGATGCTAACGGGTGAGCTGAACGCAGATGAGATATTTATGGGAAATGACGGCAAACCGTCCTATTCGTCAAACCACTCGGGTGGCATTTTGGGTGGGATCAGCACTGGGCAAGACATTGTCGTGCGCTTCGCCGTCAAGCCGACTTCCTCTATCCTCACAACACGCAAAACCATCACAAAGACTGGCGAAGAAACCGAAATCATCACCAAGGGCCGCCATGATCCATGCGTCGGCATCCGCGCCGTGCCTGTCGGTGAGGCGATGATGGCTTGCGTGATTTTAGATCACTTGCTGCTGCATCGCGGTCAAATTGGCGCAAATCGGGGAACCATTGGATAACACCGGAATCTTTTTATGTGCGCCTTGCACTTTCCAAAATCGAGGCGCATTAAATCGGCATGTCCAATCCCCTGACCCAGAATAATCCCGGCCGTGCAATTGCCCTCAAAACGGGTGCAGTTTTTTTGTTTATGATTATGGCGGCGTTGATTAAGGTTGCTTCGGATGACGTTCCCGCAGGGCAAGCTGTGTTCTTTCGGTCATTATTTGCCATGCCAATCATAGTTGCGTGGTTATGGCAGCAGGGTCACCTTCACGATGGATTCAAAGCAAATAACGTTCTAGGTCACGTCTGGCGCGGTTTGATTGGCACATCAGCTATGGCTCTGACCTTTGGAGGCCTCGCCTTGCTCCCCCTGCCTGAGGTCACCGCGATTGGTTATGCAACACCCATGTTCACCGTTATCTTTGCAGCATTTTTGTTGGGTGAACGTATCCGTTTATTTCGCCTGTCTGCCGTCGCGCTTGGTCTGGTTGGCGTCATGATCGTGATCGCCCCGCGCCTGTCCCTGAATCAAAGCTACACTGATACAGCGACCATTGGTGCCCTGATGATCCTTGCAGCGGCAATTTTGCGGGCGCTGGTTCAAATTCACGTCCGTCGCCTTGTTCAAACCGACAGTACATCAGCAATTGTGTTTTACTTCTCACTTACTGCAACGCTTGTTTCGCTCCTTAGTCTGCCATTGGGCTGGGTATTTCCCATCCCCGCCCTAGCGTGGACCGCGCCACATTTCAGCGTATTTGCGCTGATTATTTGCGCAGGTCTTATCGGGGGGATTGCACAAATTATGGTGACGTCATCATATCGGTTTGGAACTGCATCCATGCTAGCACCGTTCGATTATTCATCAATGATCTTTGCGATGCTCATTGGCTGGCTTGCATTCAACGAGGTACCAACTGCGACAATTTTGATTGGTGCGGCCCTTGTCATTTCTGGCGGTGTGCTGATCATATGGCGCGAACGACAACTGGGTGTCGATCGTAGCAAATCAAAGCCCAGCATTGCGCCCTCCGGCACACCAAATTAGGGGATTCCCATGTCAGACGACCATAAAAAGAAAATGCAGGAACGTCAGACAGAGCAGCGCAAGCGCGTCTCTGAGTTGCAAGACCCGGAAAAGGGTTTGGTGCTGGTGCACACAGGTGCAGGCAAAGGAAAGTCATCTTCTGCATTTGGTGTCGCCATACGTGCACTGGGCTGGAAGCAAAAAGTAGGCGTAGTCCAATTCATCAAAGGCAAGTGGAAGACCGGCGAGCGCTTGTTCTTAAAGAGTATGGAAGAAGTTACATGGCACACCATGGGCGAAGGCTTCACATGGGACACCCAAGACAAAGAGCGCGACATAGCAGCTGCACAGGCCGCGTTCTCCAAAGGCCGTGAGATGATGGCAAGCGGTGAATATGATCTCGTCATCATGGACGAAATCAATATCGCAATGCGTTATGACTACATTTCTGTGCAAGATGTCATTGCCGGGTTGGATGCACGGGACAAACGTACTGGTGTCATTTTGACAGGCCGCGATGCAAAACCAGAGCTGTGCGAATATGCTGATCTGGTCACCGAAATGACCGAAGTGAAGCATCCATTTAAAGCAGGCATAAAGGCCCAGCGCGGCGTAGATTACTAAAAAGCGCCGTAACGTCACTTTCAAAAACCCCCTGAGGCACAAAACCTCGTGCTAGCGTACAGCCTCAGACAGGACGAATCGTCCCGCTAGAGGACTCGCCTGTCCAATAGTGGAGGATTGATATGACTTTGAAGAAAATTACGGCACTTTGCCTTGGCTTGAGCCTAGGCGCTAGCGCTGCTTGGGCCGAATGCACCTCAACCAGCCAGTGGGGTGCGGAAGATACCATTGGTTCTGCCAACTTGGTTTCGCCAGAACTTACACTGAAAGCAGCTCAGCTGATCAAGCAAGGTAAATCCATGCCGCTAGGCATTGCGATCGGACCAAATACGCCAGCATTCCCGCCGCGCTCACTCAGCTTGCAGATTGTACAGCCAAACCAACAAGGCGGCCAAAAGCTGTCCGGTTTCGGATATGAAGGAAACTATAACGACGACATCCTGCAAACATGGATCGGTATCGGCTCACAACTGGATGGATTGGGTCACCTTGGTGAGGGCGGTCACTATTATAACTGCCTTGACGAAAAAGAGATCAGTGCAATTACGGGCCTGACCAAACTCGGCACACACGACGTACCGCCCCTCGTTGGCCGCGCGGTTATCCTAGATATGGCAGCAGCTGCAGGCGTCGAAGTTATGGCCGCGGGCCAGCATTTCGGTTCCGCCGAGATCAAAGCCGCTGCCGAGGCTCAAGGCGTGACCATGGGTGAAGGCGATATCATCATGTTCCACACCGGTTGGACAGAAGGCATGCTCGAAAGTAATCCAGCTGCTTGGGGAGGGACCGAACCAGGCCTGAACAATGAGGGTGCTGTATATATCGCTTCTTTGAATCCGATGGCCGTTGGTGCCGATACTTGGGGGTTGGAGCCTATCCCAGCACCCGAAGGTGACAAGATTTTTTACGGCCACGTAACGTTGCTCAAAGAAAATGGCATTTACATTTTAGAAACTATGAATGTTGGCCCGCTACTACGCGAAGGCGTGAACGAATTTATGTTTGTTCTAGGACAGCCGCGGATCATTGGCACCGTTCAAGCCATGATCAATCCGGTCGCCCTATACTGATTTTGATGAGGGTTTGCGGGGCCTTCGGCCCCGCCACGCCAGCAGCCGGAGCTTCTCTCCGGCTGTTGGCTACGTCTTAGGTATCAAGTTATTCTCGGACTAGCTTTTCATAGCTTTCAGCGATCTCACGGGTCAGCGCACCTACTTCAAAAGTATGCTCTCCTATCTGACCAACGGGAGTAACTTCCGCCGCTGTACCTGTCAGCCAGCATTGTTCAAAACCGTCTAACTCTTCGGGCATGATGTGACGCTCATGCACAGTAATCCCGCGATCCTTAAGCATACCAATTACGGTTTGACGGGTGATCCCATTCAGGAAGCAATCGGGATCAGGCGTATGCACTTCGCCATCTTTTACAAAGAAGATGTTCGCGCCCGTCGCCTCAGCCACATAACCGCGATAGTCATACATCATCGCATCCGAACATCCCTTTGCTTCAGCCGCATGTTTGGACATTGTACAAATCATATAGAGGCCCGCTGCTTTTGCATGGCTTGGGATCGTCTCTGGGCTGGGTCGCTTCCATTTCGAGATGTCTAATTTGGCACCTGTCATCTTTGCGTCACCGTAATAGGCACCCCACTCCCATGCGGCAATCGCAACACGAACAGGGTTTCGCGCAGAAGCGACCCCCATGTCCTCGCCCGCGCCGCGCCATGCTACGACACGCACATATGCGTCCTGCAAACCTGATGCCTTAAGCACTTCTGCCTTAGCCGCCTCCAGCTCATCAACCGAGTACGGGACTTCAAAATCAATCATTTGCGCAGAACGCATCAGGCGCTCAGAGTGCTGACGGCTCTTGAAAATCTTGCCATTGTAGGCCCGCTCACCCTCAAACACTGAGGAAGCGTAATGCATGGCATGCGTCAGGACATGCACGTTGGCGTCCCGCCATGGGATCATCTTCCCATCCATCCAGATGTGACCATCGCGGTCGTCATATCCACCAGCCATTGCATTTCCTTTTCGAGAACAGAGTAAATTCCAAATATTGCGCCACAAAGCCAAATATAGACATTTAATTACGCAAAACCTTGCAATGCGTAGCCCTTCGTGATTGGAGTGTCAACAACACTGACTTAAACTGACCCGCAGAAATACCCCGGGAGACGAACAATGGACAGGCGTACATCCAGCCCCACTAGCGGTGAGGCGCTACTGTTTCTCACTGACGAACAACTTAGACAGGGGATCGAGGCGATGTTTTTCGCTTACCGTGGGTTTACCGCCGATCCAGACCGTATTCTAGCTGATATGGCCTATGGCCGCGCGCATCACCGCGCCGTCCACTTTATTGGCCGTGCGCCCGGTACCACTGTAAACAACCTGCTGAACATCCTTGGTGTCACAAAACAATCGCTTAACCGTGTATTGCGTACATTGATTGCCGATGGTCTGGTAGAGAGTAAGGTAGGCCGCGCGGATAAGCGAGAACGGCATCTAAATCTCACATTGGCAGGAAGTACTTTGGAACAAACACTATCGAACGCTCAGCGCGCACGTATGCGCTCCGCATTTCGGGACGCAGGTCCTGATGCAGTCGCTGGCTTTCGAACTGTTCTAGAAGCCATGATGGATAGCGAAATGCGCAACAGTTACGCCCGTCTAAAGGATAGCACCTCATGAACACACCAGATGCACATCTCCTGATCGTTGATGATGATGAGCGTATCCGCACGTTGTTGCAAAAATTCCTGATGCGTCACGGTTTTTTGGTTACGGCCGCACGAGACGCAGCGCATGCTCGGCGCGTTCTCTCAGGGCTTGAGTTTGACATGATCATTCTAGACGTGATGATGCCCGGCGAAGACGGACTAAGCCTAACCCGGTCTTTGCGCGAGACCATGACAACACCGATCCTGCTGTTGACTGCAAAGGGCGACACAGACAACCGCATCGAAGGGTTGGAAGCAGGCGCAGACGACTATCTCCCCAAACCTTTTGAACCCAAAGAACTGTTGCTTCGAATCAATGCCATCCTCCGCCGGATGCCCGAGATTGTTCCAGAAGACGTTGCTCCAAAGGTCCTAAGCCTTGGGCCTATCCGCTATGATATGGAACGTGGAGAAATGTGGCAGGGTGAAGAGCTGGTCCGCCTTACCGCCACAGAAATTCAACTCATGAAAATATTTTCCGCTAAGCCTGGGGAGGCGCTTAGCCGTTCCAAATTGGTTGAAGAGTTGGGCCGTGATCGTGGTCAAGCGCAAGAGCGAGCAGTTGATGTTCAAATCACACGGTTAAGGCGCAAAATCGAAGCCGATCCAAAACAACCCCGTTACCTGCAAACAGTGCGTGGCGCGGGCTATATGCTTGCACCAGACTAAGAAACAAAGGCGGTCGCGTTTTTGCAGTACCGACCAAATGTTTTGGTCACTCATGGCCGTGCATCTGCTGGTCATGACGCGGCAGGATCAGTATGGTCTCCGCAACACGAATTGAGAGAGAATTCCATGACCGATACACCAGTCAACGAGATGAGCTTTGAAGCTGCCATGGCAGAATTGGAAACCGTTCTAGGCAAACTGGAACGTGGTGACGTCGCACTGGATGAAAGCATTACTTTGTACGAACGTGGCGCGTTGCTAAAAGCACGTTGCGAGGCAAAGCTGAAAGAAGCTGAAGAAAAAGTAGCCGCAATTACGTTGGACGCAGACGGTACCCCAGCTGGATTGAAGCCCGTCGAAGGCCTATAATAGTGACCGCGTTTGAAAGTGCCCTTAAAGATGCGGGTGTATTGGCCGTAACGCATATTGCGGAGTCTTTGGACGGTTCTACGGGACCGATCCCTGACGCCATGCTTTATGCGACTACAGGCGGCAAAGGCTTGCGCGCATTTTTGGCAATCGAAAGCGCACGACTACATGGGGTGCGCAAGGTTGACGCGGCTCCAGCCGCCGCCGCTATTGAAGCACTGCATGCATATTCCCTCGTACACGATGATCTACCCTGCATGGATGACGACGATCTGCGCCGCGGACAACCAACCGTACACCGCAAATGGAATGAGGCCACGGCGGTTTTAGCTGGTGACGCCCTGCAAACCCTCGCCTTTGAGTTGGTCGTACAAACCAACTGCCCAAACTCTGCGCGTCTACGCTTGTGTACGTCGCTTGCTCAGGCATCTGGCGTGCGTGGTATGGTCGGTGGACAAGCATTAGACATAGCTGCCGAAACATCGGACAGACCGCTGACCCTGACAGAGATCACAACATTGCAGGCGGGCAAAACTGGCGCATTGATTGAATGGTCTGCTACAGTAGGCCCCATCATGGCTCAGGCCGATACTACTGCACTGGGTCAATATGCCCGTGATCTTGGTCTCGCTTTCCAGATCGCCGATGATATTCTTGATATCGAGGGAGATGTCGAAACAGTGGGTAAGGCGGTTGGCAAAGATGCTAACGCAGGCAAAGCCACATTTGTGTCCTTGCTGGGCCTTGATGGTGCCAAAGCACGCGCCCAATCTTTGGTAACTTCGGCCTGTGACGTTTTATCTGCTTATGGTGAAGACGCCGATATACTGCGCGAAGCTGCCAAATTTGTAATTGCTCGCAAAAGCTAGCTAGGAACGACGAAATGACCGATACGCCACACACACCCCTGCTAGATCAAATCAACCGTCCTGCGGACATGAAATCGCTATCAGATCGCGAATTGACCCAGCTTGCCGATGAAGTACGCGCCGAAACTGTTTCGGCAGTGTCGGTTACAGGCGGACACTTGGGCGCAGGTCTGGGCGTGGTTGAGTTAACCGTGGCGCTTCATGCCGTTTTTGACACGCCCCGTGACAAGATCATCTGGGACGTTGGCCACCAGTGTTATCCACACAAAATTCTAACCGAGCGGCGTGACCGTATCCGTACGCTGAGGATGGAGAACGGGCTGAGCGGTTTCACCAAACGTTCAGAAAGCCCCTATGACCCGTTCGGCGCGGCTCATAGCTCTACGTCCATCTCAGCAGCGCTTGGCTTTGCTGTTGCGCGTGATTTGGGCGGCGTGGTGCCAGAAGGCCTTGGCGATGCGATTGCGGTAATTGGTGACGGTTCAATGTCTGCGGGGATGGCCTACGAGGCGATGAACAATGCGGGCCACTTGAAGAAACGAATGATCGTCATCCTGAATGACAATGAGATGAGCATTGCGCCACCTGTTGGGGCCATGTCCGCCTATCTCAGCCGTCTCTATGCCGAGGAACCGTTTCAAGAACTCAAATCAGCAGCCAAAGGCGCGGTGAGCCTACTGCCCTACCCCTTCAGAGAAGGGGCGAAGCGCGCCAAAGAGATGCTAAAGGGTATGGCTGTGGGCGGCACTTTGTTTGAGCAACTAGGCTTTAGCTATATTGGCCCCATCGACGGGCACGACATGGATCAATTGCTGCCTGTATTGCGCACGGTAAAGGCACGGGCGACAGGACCCATCCTGATCCATGTACTCACCAAAAAGGGTAAGGGATATGGCCCGGCCGAAGCAGCACGCGACAAGGGCCATGCCACTGCGAAGTTTAACGTCGTTACCGGCGAGCAGAAAAAAGCACCCAGCAACGCTCCAAGCTATACAAACGTCTTTGCCGACAGTCTTTTGCAAGAGGCTGCAGATGACGACAAGATTTGTGCGGTCACTGCTGCTATGCCTGACGGTACAGGCCTCAACCTGTTTATGGAACGCTACGCCTCGCGGTGCTTTGACGTCGGCATTGCCGAACAGCACGGCGTGACATTTTCAGCCGCCCTTGCTGCAGGTGGCATGAAACCGTTCTGCACAATGTACTCGACGTTCTTACAACGTGGCTATGATCAGGTTGTACATGATGTCGCGATCCAGCGGCTGCCGGTCCGCTTTGCGATTGATCGCGCCGGGTTGGTCGGCGCGGACGGTGCGACGCATGCGGGTTCCTTCGACATCGCATTTCTTGCCAACTTGCCAGGTTTTGTTGTGATGGCCGCGGCTGATGAAGCCGAGCTAAAGCATATGGTCGCAACCGCAGCAGCACATGATGATGGACCGATCGCCTTTAGGTTTCCGCGCGGCGAAGGTCGCGGCGTAGACATGCCAGAACGCGGTGTGCCGTTGGAGATCGGCAAAGGCCGCATGATATCTAAAGGCAGCCGAGTCGCAATTTTGTCCTTTGGCACCCGTCTGGAAGAAGTCGAGAAAGCCGCCGAAGCACTAAGCGCGAAAGGCATCACACCAACAATTGCAGACGCACGCTTTGCCAAACCACTAGACCGCGAGATGATATTGACTTTGGCCAATAACCACGAGGCGCTGGTTACCGTCGAAGAAGGTGCTGTCGGCGGCTTTGGTAGCCACGTCGCACAACTGCTCGCCGAAGAAGGTGTATTCGATACCGGCCTTAAATATCGCTCAATGGTGTTGCCCGATACCTTTATTGATCAGGCTAATCCTGCTGACATGTACGCTGTCGCTGGCATGAATGCCGAACAAATCGAAGCTAAAGTTTTAGATGCACTTGGCATCGCCAAAATCGGTGCAAAAAGCGCCTAGTCTTTCTTTGATGCGATCAACTGGTCCAGTTTGGCCTCAAGTGCCGTCAATTTTTCGGACACTTCTGCACGGTAGGCGTCAGTGCTAGCAACCGATTCCTCCTGATGCGCATCTTGCATTGAGTTTACGATAAGGCCCACCAAAAGGTTCACAACTGCAAACGTCGTTACCAGAATGAATGGCACAAAGAACATCCATGCATGGGGGTAAACCTCCATAACAGGGCGGACGATACCCATCGACCAGCTTTCCAGCGTCATGATCTGAAACAGGGAATACCCCGAACGTCCCAACGTACCGAACCATTCCTCAAACGATGTTCCAAATAGTTTGGTCGCCATTACTGCCGCAATATAGAAAATGAGCGCCATCAGAATGAACACCGATGCCATCCCAGGTAATGCGGTGACAAATCCCTCGACAACGCGGCGCAAACGGGGGGCAACGGAAACGACACGCAGCACCCGAAGTATTCGCAGCGCACGAAGCGCCGAAAATCCTTGGGCGGCAGGGACCAAAGATATACCCACAATAACGAAATCAAAGATATTCCACCCATCGCGAAAAAACCTTCCGCGGTAAGCGACCAATTTCGCAGCCAGCTCTGTTACAAACACAGCTAAACACAGACGATCGAGGAACGTGATAAGCCCTCCCGCTTGCGCCATGACGGTCTTGGAGGTTTCAAGCCCAAGGATGATCGCATTGAATAAGATCACCACCAAAATAGCATTACGAACACGGTCCGCCTCTAGGTAGGCAGATAGCTTTTGAGTAAATGTCATGAAGGCTCCGTCGTCCACTGGTTGCAAAACATATGGCGTGCCTAACACGCCTCAACAAGGTGAAATACACTACTTAAAAACTTGTAAGATTAATGTCAGTTACAGCGTGACTCAACGCGACGCACTAGTCTTCGGTTTGCTGTGTTTGCTCTAACATCGCGGCAAGGCCGCTGCGATAGTCAGGATACAATGGTTCCCAGCCTAATGCCTGCTTGATGAAATCATTACGAACACGCTTGCTTTCGGCGTAAAAGCTGCGCGCCATCGGTGTCATCTCGGCATCCTCGATTGCGGTCGCAGGTGGGATTGGCAGCCCTAACAGCTCAGCTGCATGACCGATGACATCCTGCGGCGGGGCAGGATCATCATCACACATATTATAGATCGCCCCAGCGTCAGGTGCAGCGAGAGACAACTCAAGCGCTTGTGCAATATCATCCACATGGATTCTACTGAAAACTTGGTTTTCCTTGATGATGCGACGCGCCGTTCCCTTACGGACCTTAGCAAACGGTCCTCGGCCTAGACCATAAATGCCGGCCAAACGGAAGATATGCAAAGGGAGATCTGGGATGCTCTGCCAAGCAGCCTCCGCCTTCACGCGCGCCTGACCACGTTTCGTACTTGGCGTGAGCGGCGTTTGTTCGTCAACCCAACCGCCTTGGTGATCTCCATAGACACCAGTCGTCGACAAATAGCCTAACCAACGAATATCAGAAGCTGCTGTAAAAGCATCATGCATTTCGGCCAACACAGGATCACCATCAGCACCTGGGCCCGCAGATATAAGAATATTGGGAAACTCTTGAATCAAAGCCGTTGGATCAGAGCCGGGCCATAACATCGGCTCAACACCTGTTGCTGCAATTTCAGCTAGCTTGTCCTGACTGCGTGTTGTTCCAATGATATGCCATCCTTCCGGTACCAAACGCGCCGCAAGTGCGCGGGCACTGAAACCATGACCAAATGACAGCAAACGTTTATCCATGCAGATACCCTCGTCACATCGGGGCGCATGCGGAATTATCAAACCCCAAAAGAAAAGCGGCCTTCCCGCAAGGAAAGGCCGCTAAACTATAAATCTGTTAACAGATATTAGTCTGTTGATCCGTGGCCGTCGACGGAGTTATCATCATCGTCGTCGCTGTTGGAAATCAGAGCTGCAACTGCAACGGCTGCGAGAACGCCACCGATGATTGCAGGAGTACCGATACCGGAGCCGCCTGTTGGAACGTATGCAATTACGTCATCATCTTCTTTTGTTTGTGCAAGTGAACCCGCGAAAGAAGTTGTTGCAGCAAATGCTACGATTGTCGCCAATGAGATAGTTTTCAACATAATTGTCATCCTGTTTTAAGTTGTACCGAGCGGGGCCATACCCGTTTGAAAAATGAATAGCCGAAAGAAAAATAGTTCTCAACGGTATTATGTGGTCAGAAGTACATTGTTGGCGAGCTTATGCCAAGTGTTGCGTTATCGCCTAGTTTTTAAGCAACACCATCTCAAAGTACCCTACTGCCGGACCAACCCACTGCTTAGATTTCCGCACGATTCCGGTACCACGCTCGACCCAATAGTCGTTGTGCAAATCAGGGGCTCCCGCAATGGTAGTACTGCAGTTTTCCACAAAATGATTCACTGTAAACCCTCGATTTACAACAATAATTTTTTCTACGCCTTGATTTCCAATTTCGCAACGATAGCTCAATTTCGACGTCGTCACATCCCCATCGGAAACAGTAAACGTACGAATTCCGCTTCCATTTGCTCCTGTGCGTAGCGCCTTCACGGTGTAGTTTGCATCTGCAGCAATTATGTCACGACCAATGCCGCGCGTCCCGATGACAACGCCATTTCTAAGGAAAATCTGCGCATTATCAGACGAACTCCACACTTCCACGGCCCCAGGAAGCGAATCACGACGGATAACCTTACGTTGTAAAAAGTCGCTACCACCAGATTCTTGGGGATTCACTTGAAGCAATGGAATCACAATTTTGGCATACATTTCTGGTGTTACGGTGACCTGCTGTGGTGCTTCCGAACGACGCGATTTAGCCACGCCGACCAACGTCGTTGCCAACGTTTTTGTCAGATTTACAGAGCCCCCTTGCTCGGAACTACAGCCCGCGAGCAGCGCAGCAATCAGACCCGCACCTATTGTGCGTGACGCCAATTTGATCATTCCCAAACTCCAGACCAATTCCCAACCAGCCCCTTACGGTGACCACTGCGTACTTGTTCATACAAACGACCCGGCACGTTCAATCGTGCTCCGCCATCGCGGCTAAATGGCCGGACAGTGGTGGATCTAACACCAGCATCTGGTTTCCCGAGCAGCCAGTTGGCCGGAATGGTCAGTTTAATCCCCTTATCAAACGATCCAGCTCCAAACTCTTCGGCTGTGGCATCCGTTAGCGTAAAGAAACCGCCCAAACGCCAGCCATTTGCAAATTCACGCTCCAAGGTGAAGGTCGCTCCGACATCACCAGCGAGATATTGACCTACATCGACCTGACCCGTTAAGCCGTTATTAAATTCGTAATAGGCAGAAACGTGACCAGTGGCGACATCATACTCCTGAAATCCAAGAATATCATCAAATGCCCGCTGCTTAGCGTAGTTCACCTCGACACCCAACGCGAGCCTGCTAGCTACAGGTTTCCACAAAGCTTCGGCTGAAACACCGCCAAACATTCGTTCCAGATATCCAGCAGACACCCGAGTATAAACATCGGGTGCCGCTTTCCATTGGCGACTTACGTATAGCTGCGGAATGGACGTCGCGCCGCCTTGATCGTACTCAACAGCATCTGAGCGAACATGAGCAAGATTGGATTGGTTTTGCCTAAAGATGTCGCTGACATTTCCGGTCAATCGGTGCTGTACTTGACCTGCGATCTTCCAGCCTGGTGCAGGCTGATAAGACAGATTCAACGCCACGCCCGCATCTAGACGGATAGGCTCGTTTGGATCAAAATAGCGCTGGGTTAGATATGGTCCAATCGACCAGTTGATTTTAGGGAATAGTGCTTCATTTCGAGCACTTCCAGCCAACTCAGGACTTGCGCTATTGAAACCTGTAAGCGCGAGTAACGCATCCGGTGCATTTGGCGAAAACTCCAAGGCTTCCAGATCAGAGCGCCGGAAAATAATAGCCGATTGTGCAAGGTTATTCACAACTGGCACAATGCGGAATGTCTCAACTGAGGCTGGCAACAATCGCGCCATCACCCTTGCGACACGTCCGACAGAGACTGCTGTCGCGCCATAGCGTTCGTTTGAATAACGGACTTCTGTTGTGGACGCCGTTGTCTTGACTTCAATCAGCGTCAGGCCTTCTTTTTCCAACAGCGGGATCATCGCATCACGCACATCACGCGAAGCTTCGGCATCCGATACCACCCAATCATCGCTATATGCTTGTGGGTCGGCCCGCCTACTGGGTCGAACCGAATAGGGGCGTGGTGCCGGTATTCTCAACTTAGAAACAGGGCGATCAGGGTTCAATTGGATTTGAAGATTCAACCCGAATTCCGACCCATAAAGATAATAACCACCCAAACGAACACCGTCGGAAACCTGATACTCCACACCAAAGTTGAACCGTGATTTGCGTTCAAACACATCCACATTCGTCTCTGTTACATAAGCGTCTGAACTATATTCTGCTTTAAGGCCCCACTTGTCGTTTACCTGCCACTCGATCCCAGCAAAGGGAGCCGCATCACCGCGGAACCACTGATCGACAGATAATTCACCGCCCGTGTCACCTGACTGAAACGATGGGCGCTCACTACCGAAAGGTGCACCAATGCTGCCTGAACTACCTAGCCGCCCCCAGCCAAGGCCTACCGTTGCCTTGATGGTGCCAGGAATACGCGTGCCCGAGAAATTCTTGGTAACGGCGACAAATTCGCCCGCATAAATGCCAGTCCCTGCAAAATCCTGCAACCCTACCGTCAAGGCTGGGAAATAGCGGCTTTCGCGTTTCAACAAGAACTTCACATCAAAGCTGCGATCACGGTAGGTGTCAAAACCAGAAAGGTTTGCATCCTTAATGCCCGAATATCTGAAACTTGCCTGCACTCGCGGCAACGCCTGAAACGTTAACGTGGTCCGAGTAGACGCACCGAATGTCGAAATGCCAATGGCGACTTGGCCGTCCGGCAACATCTCAGCTGACGGCATATCAATCAGACCAGTAACGCCATAAAAATTGAGGCTTGGGCGATTAGCTGTGTCAAAAAACCCATCTACGTCCTGTGAAACAGCGTAGGTAGGGATCAAGGCCGCAGAAACAAGAAACGCTGCGCCAAGAGTCGATTGTGCAAGATGTCGGATCATTTTCTGCTCTCTGCCCGGGACTGTCTTTGGGCAAACTAATGCACATCCCAGCGAGTACATGCAAACAAAACAGAAATCACACTGTCGCGATAGAATCACTTCGTGACAATTATGCGCCCGCGATCAAGACACTTCGACACTGCGAATATCGGGCTTAAATCCTTCTACCCAGCGATGCACAACTTCGCGTGCCATATCTTCATCACAGGCGACAAATGCTTCACGTAAGCTGCGCAAAGCGGATGCAATTTCAATCTCAGACAGGCCATCTTCATGGGTCATGAAGATTTTGGGATACTTTGTGCCCAGCAGATCATCCGACAATGTCAATTCTTCGGACATCTTCTCACCAGGGCGAAGACCTGTGATCTCAATCTCGATATCGCCATCTGGGTTATCTGAGTCGCGTACTTCGTAGCCCGCGCTTTCGATCATCTGACGTGCCAGACGCAAAATCGGCACAGGTTGTCCCATATCCAAGACGAAAACCTCAGCTCCACGGCTAATAGAACAGGCCTGCAAAACAAGTCGCACGGCCTCCTGAACAGTCATAAAATACCGCTCAACGCCTTTGTCCGTAACAGTCAACGGGCCGCCCCTACTTAACTGATCTTGAAATAGCGGCACAACAGATCCCGAAGAACCCAGAACATTCCCAAAGCGCACCATCGAAAAAACCGTGCCTGGCTTATTTCCAACCCTCTTGGCCATATCGCGCACAACCAATTCAGCAAGTCGCTTTGAAGCACCCATCACGTTGGTAGGGCGAACCGCCTTATCCGACGAGATCAGCATAAATCGTTCAACACCAGCTTTAGCCGCCTGCTCAGCGAGGGTTTGCGTGCCCAATACGTTATTCACCAAACCCGTCAAAGGATTTGCCTCAACCAACGGTACATGTTTGTAGGCAGCAGCATGCAATACGACCTGAACATTGTGTGTTACCAGTATCTTGCGCACCTGCCGGCTGTCGGTTACCGAACCTAAAACTGGGATCAACTCAATCCCAAGACCTTCATGGTCGATCATGCTCCGCAGTTCCATATCGATGTTGTACAAACCAAGCTCGCTCAGCTCGAATAGGATCAACTTGGTAGGCTTGCAATCAATCACCTGTCGGCAAAGCTCTGACCCGATAGAGCCGCCAGCCCCCGAAACTAGCACAACCTTGCCTTCATAATTCATAACGGCGTCAGCCAATGGGTGATCGACTTCGGCACGGCCCAAAAAATGTTTCGCTGAGACTGGCGTCAACTTATCTACCAGCGCTTCTTCGCCAATCAGCTGCGAAAAGGACGGCAGCGTTTGAACCTCAAGCCCCATCTTTTCCAATCTCCGCGCGATTTGCGCCTGCTTGGGACGGCTCAATGACGGGACAGCCAGCAACACTCGATCAATTTTCTTCTCTTTCACCACTGTCGCAATATTTAGCGCCGGGAAAACCGGAAGTCGCTGCACACGCATTCCATGCAAGCCCTTGCTATCATCCACAAACGCTACGGGTTGAATGGTTTCATGCCCCCGCAATGCCGACACCATCTGCGATCCGGTTGTTCCAGCACCGTAGATCAAAACTCGGGTACGGTTTGCCGAATAGCGATAAATGGCCAAAACCAACTGCAACAACACCGCGCGACTAGCCACAGCAAGGCAAAAGAAGACCATGCCAAACACCATGTGGAGACCAATAGGAAGGTCTAGCGCTGCGATATCCGATATCGTGATAGACGCGATAGTTAGGAGAATAGCGTGAACCGCCGTCAGCCCCACTGAGGCGGCCTCATAAGAACTGACCTGAATATCACTGACGCCAAGCCATACAGCGATACCTGCCGCAGCCAGTATCAAGTAGGGGAGCAACAGCATATAGCTGTCCATATTTGCCCACAGGCCATTGGGTAAATCCAATGCCGCAAAGGCAAAGATCATCGCAAACGGTACTAGAACAGCATCTAATGCCTGCATGACCCGCCGCTTTTGTGCTTTATTGAGCGACTTAATCAAATTTAGCATCAGCTGGTCCACAATGCAGTTTCTTGCCGCCATCATCGAAAAATAATCGAGCGCAGCTTCAAGCAGTTTAGTTGACCGTGAGGATTCCCACAATCAGTGGTTACGTTAACCTAAATCCACCATAACACATAACAAATGATAAACCGACGTAATTTAGATCGCGAAAATCACCCATTTGAACGCCTAAAGAGGTTTCCGATCGTCTGGAACACCAAATCAAAATCATAACACGTACTTTGGTTCCGCTGATAGATTAGGTCCAATTTTGCCTTACGTGGCACGCAGATGCGACAATAGATGTCGTCCGTCTCTTCAGCCGTTGCGCTGCGTGACAGCAGGCGTTCTTCGTGTTTGTGAAAGCGGATTGTCGCCAAGCCCGTTACCCCCGGCCGAGACTTGAGCACATCAGAGTAAATACCCGGAAACCGATCAACGTACTCCTTCAAGGGAGGGCGCGGGCCCACAAATGAAAGATCGCCCTTTAGAATATTCCACAGCTGCGGAAACTCATCCAATCGTTTGGATCGCAAACGAGCGCCAATCGGTGTAACACGAGAAGCCTTATGCGCTCCCGAGACCCCTTGATCATCATTGACGACGGTCATCGTTCTAAACTTGATCAAACCAAACGGTTGCGTCGGGGTTTTCATCCGCTCCGCTACATAAAATAGCGGACGGCCTTGTTTTAGATAGATATAGAGCACCAGAAACACGATGATCGGGCCAAGAATAATCACCAGCAAACTGGCAAAAAAAAGATCAAAGATACGTTTGCGCCAAGTCATTCAGGCTTCCTATTCACATTCCATTGCGCGAACATTTCACGTGGAGAGCATTCGACAGGTTCGAATTGATAAATCTCTTCGAGCCTGCTTGTGTCCAACGCTACTTCTTCGATGACATTGGCATTTGGTTTTCGGCTGGTCCATTTCAAGCCCGCGGCATCCAAAAGCTCCCCCATCTCAACAACTCCGGGCGCAGCGATATTTACGATGTCGGGTAAGGTCGGAACAACCGTCAACGCATGAATCACTTTTGCAAGGGATTTTGGCCCAATATAGCTTCGGCGCGGGGTGCGCCCGTCAGGCAAAACGTCCAATTCCATTCCTGTCCGCCATCCACCTAAAATTGCATCAGCGCCAGCAACATTCCCGATCCGCAAAACACAAACCCGTCCCCCTCCCGCCGCCAAGGCCGCTTGCTCCATCTCGAGTTTGGCCCGGCCATATTCGCTAACAGGGCTAACTATAGTACTCTCAAAGTGTGGCCCATCTGCCGCACCATAGACCGCTGCAGATGACGCAACAAACACCCGTGTTGCAGCTGGTGCCGCGTCAATCGCTGCAAGAGCGAGATCTTTATTCAAACTCATCGCATCACCGCTAGCAGCTGCATGGGCTGGTGTGACGCCAGACAGGCAAATTATCGCCTGAACACCCAAAGATGCTGCAATTAGGTCACTTGGTGATGAAAGTGGATCAAACCGTAACAAACCATCGATTTCACGCCTACTTTGCCCTTTAATCTGGCTCTGAACAGGCCAATGTTGCATCAGCATATGCCCCAAGCGCCCGCCTGCACCCAGCAACAGCATCCGAGAATCGTCTGTGACGTTAGTTGAAATGATTGACCTCATGGCACCATGCAGTATCTTGCCGTTAAAGAATTTCCAACCCAATCCCTCCGGATAAGCCGTACGGCCAACGGGTAATATTGAATTAGATTGAGCGGTGTATCCGATGGCCAAGATAACAAAGTACATTCTTTGGATCGCGCTTTGCGTTACTGTAGCGGCTTGCGGCACCTTGCCCCGTGGCGCGGCTATCCAAGCAGAAATCATTAAGGGTGCAAATGAACCCGAAGCAGATTTTGCAGTCTACCCAGTATCAAAAGCATTCCTACCTAGCGTAGCGGAATGGCCCAAGACAGGAGAACGCGGATATAGCTGGCTGTCCCACAGCCATGGATCAAATGCGCAGATCATCCGCGCAGGAGACACATTGAACGTTATCATCTGGGACAGTGCTGAAAACTCTCTGCTGATGGCCCCTGGCGAACGAAATACAACACTTTCTGGCTTGCGCGTATCTGAGGGTGGATCAATCTTCGTACCCTACGTCGGCAGAGTCCGCGTTACCGATAAAACGCCGGATAGTGCTCGCCTGTTGCTTCAACGCCAACTTGAGGCTGTAGCTCCGGGTGCACAAGTGCAGCTAACGGTAACAGAAGGCCGCGTTAACTCCGTCGATATGGTCGGTGGGGTCCGCTCCCCCGGTAACATCAAGATGCCGGATCAGAATTTCTCAGTGATGGCGGCGATATCCGCCGCAGGTGGTGTCAGTGAAGCTCTGACAAACCCACAGATCAAATTGATCCGCAGCCACAAGACCTACCGAACATCTCTACAACGACTTTTTGACGATCCCAATATGGACACCCGTCTGCGCGGCGGTGACAGAGTCATTGTCGAAAAAGACCCACGCTACTTTTTGTCTCTTGGTGCCGCAGGTGCCGAAAGCCAGTTCGACTTTAACCGGGATAAAGTATCTGCGCTTGATGCGCTTTCGATCATTGGCGGCGTGAGCGATACCCGCGCAAATCCAAAAGGTGTTCTGGTCCTTCGCGAATACCCAGCCTCCGCGCTAAAATCTGGTCAGCGCGGACCCCGCCAACAGCGTGTTGTCTTTACAATTGATCTGACCACCTCAGATGGTCTTTTCTCTGCCCGGAACTTTCACATCAATTCCGGTGACCTTGTTCTGGCCACCGAAAGCCCCGTTTCTAGTGCGACAGTGATTGTAGGCCTTATCGGGTCGGCATTTGGCTTGGTCAACGTCGCCACGAACTAAGGGCGACTCCCTATTCTGGCATACTGATCTGTTTGTCCTGCGGCAGCAGGGCATTCATTTCAGCAATGTGTTCCGGCAAGCACTTTGTCAGGAAGTCGTACTCAGCAATTACATGCTTTCGCGCGGCAGGTCCAATATGGGCAAAATCCTTTGGCCGCTCCAGCACGTCGATCACTTGTTGCGCAAGCGCTGCGGGTTTGTGGAAATCTACAAGTAACCCAGTATCGCCATGCGTCATTGCCTCACGCACCGGTTCAACATCCGAGGCGACGATCGTTGCTCCCATCGACATAGTCTCTAACAAAGACCAAGACAGAACAAACGGCATCGTCATGTAGATGTGACATTTACTAATTTGGATGATTTTCTGATAATCATCATAAGGCACCTGTCCCAAAAAGTGCACTCTGCTCCAATCCACGCGATCGCCAACTTCGGCTTCCATTTCGCCGCGTAAACCACCCGGTTTTTTGCTTTTAGAACCGTATGACACATCATTACCGCCAATAATCAGCACCCGTGCATTTGGCCGTGCCTTTAAGATGTCAGGCAAGGCGCGCATGAACTGGTGAAACCCGCGCATACGCTCCAGATTACGTGCCATATAGGTGATGATCTCATCATCACGTCCTTGGAGTTTATCAATCCGACCCAACTTTAGTGTCGCTTTGGGGTTGGGAACCAACTTGTCCGTACGAATGCCATCGTGACAAACGTAAATCTTGTGATGCATTTCTGGCGGAAAGCAGTCGCGTTGCCACTTGGTAGGGCTGATCCCGCGATCAACAGTCGTAATATTCGCGGCTGGCACAGCATTACGAGCCTGCAACAAGAATGGCGTGTGTTCGTTCACCGGCTCATCAGGGTCAAAGTTAACAGGCCCGCCGTGCAAACGATAATAGTATTCAAAAAACCCAATGATCGGGACATCCGGCCAGACCTGTTTGAAGAATGTAAGCTCGCCCCATCCTACGTGCCCAACGATCAAGTCAGGTTTAAAGCCTTCCTTGCGCTCAATCTGTTGCCCAGCAAGTGCCGCACCAAATCCAGCACCCGTCGCTTCTTCCCATACCTTACTAAGACCATAGGCGTCTTTCTTTGGAGTATGGTGTGGCTTGTAGATACGTGTCTCGACACCTTCGATCTTCGGAGGGTTCTTTCGCTGTGTCAGAAAGTAAATTTTATGTTCGCGCCTCTCGGCAAGCCATTGCACAAGCTCTCGATACTGGCCGGGCATATTCTGGTGAACAAACATAATATTCATTTGGGCAAATCGCTTTTCTATCTAATCAATCCAGATCAGATAACCTCAACTGCTCACGTTTGGCAAACTGCTGCTACTTACCCGTCCAGACTGGAGAATACATTTTTGAAAGCGCTCGCACGACATAGAATGAGCTTACCTTACCTCAAACTCACCCTACTTCATCGACAGCTGTGCGTCTCGCAGTCGGTTTTTAGCCTGTTGATGGCAAATGGTCACCTAGCATAATCAGACCCTTCATCATCCAATATCGCCTTCAACTCAGCCAAATGCCGCGCGTCTTGTTCAGGATAGTTTTCCAGCTCACTTGCCGTTTTTTCAGCAACTTCATCACTGATCCTGCGCAAAGGTAGATTTGTTTGTAACGCGCGAATGTAGGTCTCAGCGGCCCTTTCGAAATAATACAGACGGTTGAAGGTATCTGCCACACTGTCGCCAATAACCATTACACCATGGCTGCCCATAACCATGACCTTTTGCTTTGGCTCTATCAGCAACTCAGCACAGCGCGCGCCCTCGTCCTCAAACGCCAAGCCTCCATAATCTTCGTCAATCACAACACGGTTGAAAAACGTACAGCAATTCTGATCAATCGGTGGCAAACGACTGTCTTGGAGACATGCCAGCACAGTCGCAAAAATCGAATGGACATGCATAACACAACGCGCGTGGCCGCAGGCTCGGTGAACACCGCCATGCAACCCCCAAGCCGTCGGGTCAGGGGCATTCGGCCCCTCTAACGTAGCTGGATCATTTGCATCGATCAAAAGGAGATCGCTCGCCTTAATTCGGCTAAAGTGAACCTGATTAGGATTCATCAAAAACTGCGTTCCATCATCATTCACCGAAAGGGAGAAATGGTTCGCGACACCCTCGTGCATGTTGAGCCGCGCAGTCCAACGAAACGCCGCTGCCATATCCACGCGCTCTTGCCAGTGGTCCATGTTCGGCTTCAAATCTGTAACGCTCATTTTTTCATCCTTTTCATTACTTTAACACAAACCACTTCATTGACGACCCATCCATCCTATCTGCGACATTATTCACCGTTCACCAATGGCCGGCTTGGCACCCAAGCATAACCATTTTCACATAAAATATACGCTTCGCGCAGGCCGTGCGGTTTGTTAGTAGGTCTTTGTAATATAGTGCTTCCTACTGCCTTGGAGCGCGCGCAAGCCTCTTCAGGATCGGTGTCATACAATCGAATCTCAATGCCTCCACCCCGCGGTGGATTTTCGGGCAATAACCCCAGCAAGGGATTCGAATGATAGGTCCTGTCGCAATGTAACTGAAACACTTGTGAGCCATATACCATAATAGCGAAATCGGCAGTCGATTGGTGGGCACTCATGCCAAAAACAGTCTCTAAAAAGGTTACTTGTGCAGCTACATCCCCTACCAATAGGTTCAATCCAATTCCACGCAACCCTGCGCCAAATTCCGCCGCTCCGACTTGATCATAGTCCATTGCCTCTCCTCCTGCTTGTGCCTGCGCAAACCCTGTGAAATATTGGGACATGACACAAGCAACATTCCCCGCATGGCCCGACGTGGCCACCGATCTGGTTAATGTCGCTGCAGGCCGCGCGCCTGCCGACATGATCATCACTGGCGGCATCTGGATAAACGTCCATACCCGCGAAGCCCTTCCTGAACATGACATCGCCATTGTGCGCGGCCGTATCGCATTTGTTGGCCCGTCTGCGGATCATTGCAAAGGAGCCGATACTCAGATCATTAAAGCCAATGGTCGCTACATGATCCCCGGCCTGTGTGATGGCCATATGCATATCGAAAGCGGCATGCTCACCCCAGCAGAATTTGCCCGCGCGGTGATACCACATGGCACAACCAGCATGTTCACCGACCCCCATGAGATCGCAAATGTTCTCGGGCTCGAAGGCGTGCGCATGATGCACGACGAAGCACTGATGCAACCCATCAACATCTTCACACAAATGCCCTCATGCGCGCCCAGCGCACCGGGCATGGAAACAACCGGGTTCGAGATCACTGCCGCAGACGTTTCCGAAGCTATGGATTGGCCCGGAATCATCGGTCTGGGAGAGATGATGAATTTTCCCGGTGTCAGCAACGCCGACCCTCAAATGCTAGCCGAGATCGCAGCAACACAGCGCGCGAACAAAACGGTTGGTGGCCACTATGCCTCTCCTGATCTGGGCCCTGCCTTTGCAGCCTATGTTGCCGGAGGCCCAGCTGATGATCATGAAGGTACCTGCGAAGAAGACGCCATTGCGCGGATGCGGCAGGGAATGCGGTCCATGATCCGTCTTGGTTCAGCCTGGTATGATATCGAAAGCCAGATCACCGCCATTACCGAACGCGGCCTTGATCCGCGCAACATGATCCTGTGCACCGATGACTGCCATTCTGGCACCTTGGTCAATGACGGGCACATGAACCGCGCCGTGCGTCACGCTATTGATTGCGGTTGTGATCCGTTGATCGCGCTGCAAATGGCGACAATCAACACAGCCACTCACTTTGGCTTAGAACGTGACATTGGCTCCCTTACACCCGGTCGTCGCGCCGATGTGATCCTGTCCTCTGACCTCAAGACCTTGCCAATTGAGACTGTCATCGCGCGCGGCCAAATCGTAGCGCAAGATGGTGAGTGTCTAGTCGATTGCCCACACTACAACTGGCCAACGCACGCCCGCCAAACCGTCAACATGGCGCGAGGTTTAAAAGGCGGCGACTTTACAATCGCGGCCCCTGCTGGCGCAAACGCCGTCACGGCGAACGTCATCGGTGTGGTCGAAAATCAGGCACCCACGCGGGCGCTACAATTCGAACTGCCCGTAACCGAAGGGCGCGTCACTGCGCACGGTGATGTCTGCCAAATCGCACTGGTTGAGCGGCATCGTGCAACAGGTGGCGTCGTCAACGCGCTTGTGTCCGGCTTTGGCTATACGGGGAACATGGCGATGGCTTCGACCGTCGCGCACGATAGTCACCACATGATCGTGGTAGGCACAGATACTGAAAACATGGCGCTTGCGGCAAACCATCTCAAGCAACTTGGCGGCGGCATCACGATCTTCAAGGACGGCGTTCCCCTTGCGACCATTGATCTGCCTATCGCGGGCCTCATGTCTGACAGACCCGCTTCCGAAGTGGCTGCAAAAACGGACACAATGATGCAAGCAATGCGCGACTGCGGATGCACCCTCAATAACGCCTATATGCAGCACTCGTTGCTGGCCCTCGTTGTCATCCCCGAGCTCAGGATCTCTGATTTGGGGTTGGTAGATGTGCGTACCTTTGAGTTTGTAGATGTAATCGTCACATGAAGGTATTCGCCAAAAACCTGACCTCCCTTATGCCTGAGGGGATCACTCTGCCTTCCGACTTGGTGGAGGTTTTCGACTGGCTAGAAGATCAAGGTTGGCTTCACGTTCGAAAGGAAGGCGCGCCCGAAGATCATTGGCTGTCCATCTATCCGCCTGATTTTTTGAACCACCTTGGGACAAGCTATGTCACCTTTGGCGGGACGACCCTGCCCTATACCCATCACTGGTCTGCGCCTGACACGGCCGTCGATAACCGCATCGCCGAAATCGGCGTTACGTCAGGTGACGGAGGTAGAGTTGCAATCTGGCTTGATGACGACGGCAAACAGCAGTTTGTCCACATCGGGCATGACAGCCTAGGGGTGATCACAGATGATCCGCTGGCCCTGTTGCAATTTCTAGCTATGGGCTATCCAGAAGCCGGCGCGTTGGAGCGGACAGATGTCACGCCGCTGCAGGCTGCACTATATTATCACGGCGTCAAAGCGATCAGTGACCTAGACGTTAGTGAACAGCCTGTCGCGCCAATTGCCTTGCAAAGGTTTCTCAAACAACGCTTTGATCTCGATATACCTACAACCGCACGTGATCTGGGGATTTCAAATTTCCCTGAATATCATGACACTGAAACAAACGACCCTTTCGCGAAATGGATTTCATCGGCTACGCCCGAACCTACCGAAGAAGAACTAGCCTATGAGCTGGAACTGATGCGAACGATTGAATCCCTTGATCTTAACGACGCCGACAGCTCAGAAACGATCATGGATAAGATCGGCACGCTGTTTGAAACAAAGAATTGAGACATAGTATTATGAAGCAGTACCAAACTCTGACACCTGACGCGCCAAAGGCCGAAGCATTCACTGACGCCACTGACGCCGTGGATCGTCTGACCGAACTTTACATGCAGGCCATTGAATTTTTACGAACGCAGTTTGCCGATGCGATGGCCAAGACGCCGCCCCAAACCCGTATTCGCGCATTTTATCCCGAGATTCGATTTACGACCTCATCTTATGCACAAGTTGATACGCGATTGAGCTTTGGCCATGTCTCAGGGCCCGGAACTTATGCCTCGACAATCACTCGACCTGATCTGTTCAGGAACTATCTCATCCAACAGGTTGGCTTGCTGATTGAGAACCACGGGCAACCTGTGATTATCGGGGCGTCTGAAACACCCATCCCCGTGCATTTTGCCGTGACTAGCGATGCGGGCATGACAGTGCCACAAGACGGTGCTGCCGATTTTACCCTGCGCGATGTATTTGACGTACCCGACCTTAGCACCACCAACGATGACATCGTCAACGGCACCTATGTGGCACCAGATGGTGTGGAACCATTGGCACCGTTCACAGCGCAACGTGTGGATTATTCACTCGCACGGCTGGCGCATTACACGGCCACTGATCCAGACCATTTTCAGTGCCACGTCTTATTCACCAACTACCAGTTCTACGTGACTGAGTTTGAAGAATACGCCCGTGCCATGCTGCGTGACAAAAGCAGTGGCTACACTTCCTTTGTCTCAACAGGAAACCAAGAGATCACCGATGGGGATACCCCTATCGAGGCAAGTGCCAAGCTGCCGCAAATGCCGACCTACCACCTGAAACGCGCTAATGGTTCTGGTATCACACTTGTGAACATTGGCGTCGGGCCATCTAATGCCAAAACAGCGACCGATCACATTGCCGTACTGCGCCCACATGCGTGGTTGATGGTCGGGCACTGTGCAGGCCTGCGCAACACACAAGCCTTGGGTGATTTCGTTCTTGCCCATGCCTATCTGCGCGAAGATCACGTGCTGGATGATGACCTACCCGTTTGGGTTCCGATCCCTGCTCTTGCTGAGATCCAGATCGCACTTGAAAATGCCGTCGCTCAGGTGACTCAGCTCGAGGGTTATGAACTAAAGCGCATCATGCGCACCGGTACTGTCGCCACAATCGACAATCGTAACTGGGAACTGCGCGATCAGTCTGGACCTGTTCAACGACTCAGCCAATCCCGCGCTGTTGCGCTGGATATGGAAAGCGCGACAATCGCGGCAAACGGTTATCGGTTCCGCGTGCCCTACGGCACATTGCTATGTGTCTCCGACAAGCCGCTTCACGGCGAGTTAAAACTTCCCGGCATGGCGTCTGACTTTTACAAAACTCAAGTTGCAAACCATCTGATGATCGGAATTCGCGCAATGGAACAGCTTCGCGGCATGCCGCTAGAGCGGATTCACAGCCGAAAATTGCGCTCATTTGACGAAACCGCCTTCCTCTGAAGCCTCTTGACCTAAGAAATATGCGGAAAACCTCCTATTTCTTAGGAAATATCGCCACTATTCGTTGTGTTTGCTTACTACATACCGTTACATTCTGCGAATGAGGCCCAACATTCGGGCAGCCGAGGAGATTAATAATGGCAACCAAACCAATGACAAAAACTCAACTCGTCGCCGCACTGGCAGATGAAATGGGCACCGATAAAAAAGCTGCAGGCAGCGCGCTTGACGCAGTATGCGCACTGATCACCAAAGAAGTATCCGGCGGCGGTGCCGTGACTCTTCCTGGCGTTGGCAAAATCTATTGCCGCGAACGTCCAGAGCGTATGGTTCGTAACCCTGCGACTGGCGAGCAGTTCAAGAAAGAAGCGGACAAGGTTGTGAAAATGACCATCGCCAAAGCGCTGAAAGACAGCGTTAACGGCTGATATCAGCTATAAGCTGATTGTCTATGAAAAGGGTCGTCCATTCGGGCGGCCCTTTTCTTTTTCGATTACGCCTAATTCGACCCAATTATCCGCAGTTGCAACTCGTTGTTTTCTAACCGATGGTCAGCCGAAATCAGTGATCAACAGGCAGATACATCATGGACATACGCGCTATCGGACTGGGCCTTGCTTTTGCACTCATGTGGTCTTCTGCCTTCACATCAGCCCGCATAATTGTAACCGATGCATCCCCGCTGTTTGCCTTATCCATGCGCTATCTTGTTTCCGGTATTATCGGTGTTGGGTTGGCATGGGCACTAGGCCAAAGCTGGCGACTAACGCGCCCTCAATGGCGGGCGACCATTAGCTTTGGGATTCTGCAGAATGCAGTATATTTGGGTCTGTTCTTTGTGGCAATGCAGACAATCGAAGCGTCACTGGCCTCAATCATTGCCTCGACAATGCCATTGATGGTCGCACTAGCTGCTTGGGCCTTTATGGGGGACAGGCTTAGCCCGTTGGGCATTACTGGCCTCATCGCAGGTCTTGTTGGTGTTTCCCTAATCATGGGTTCACGCATTACCGATGGTGTGGACATTGTCAGCCTTGGGATCTGCTTCATCGGGGTGCTTGCACTTACTATCGCGACACTTACGGTGCGCGGTGCATCCGCTGGTGGGAACCTGTTAATGGTGGTGGGCCTTCAGATGCTCGTGGGCTTTGTAGCGCTCAGCATTGCAACATTTCTGTTTGAAACTCCACAAGTCACACCAAGCTGGCCACTTGCCATTGCATTTATCTACACTTGCCTCGTTCCAGGCCTTACCGCGACATGGATTTGGTTCCTTTTGGTGGGCCGCATTGGCGCGACCCGTGCCGCGACCTTCCACTTCCTCAATCCGTTCTTTGGCGTGGCTATTGCTGCCATTCTGCTGGGCGAAGCACTTGGCCCTCGAGATATCATTGGCGTCGCGATCATTGCTGCTGGTATTCTAGCGGTTCAGATATCGCGTCAACGCACGGCTTAATTCCGACATCAAGATGACGCACATCATCATGCGGTGTTCCTGTGTTTAGCTAATCTGTTGTCCATGACCGACACTGAAACTCCCTCAAAGGCCTATGCCTTTCTGCTTCTCCCTGGCTTTTCTACGCTAGGGTTTTCCTGTGCACTTGATGCGTTGTCTCTTGCCAACCACCACCCGTCAAAGAGAACGTTTTACCGTTGGCGACTTCTCTCTGAGACGGGCGCGCCTGTTGAAGCCTATAACGGTGTAAAAATCGCGGCCGACAGCGCAATAGCACCGCTGGATCGTGGCGAAACATTGATCGTTTGTGCTGGTGAACATGCCGGAAAAGCCGGTTCAAAAACGCTCCTAAATTGGCTGCGGCGCGAAGCGAGGCGCGGCAATGATTTTGGTGCACTGTCGTCGGGAACTTATATCCTTGCACTGGCAGGTCTTATTGGCGGCAAGCGCGTCACAACCCATTGGGAATACAAAACCGCACTCGCAGAAATGCTACCCGACGTGATCATGGAAGATACAATTTATTCCATTGATGGCCGCGTGTTCACCTCAGCGGGCGGAGCTGCGTCAATGGACATGATGCTGCATCGCTTGCGTGACGACTATGGCGCAGACTTGGCAACATGGGTTGCGGACCAAATGGTTTATACTGTGCCGCGTGCCCATTCTGACGCACAGCGGATGTCTCTACAGTCACGGCCGGAGGTCCGTAATCCAAAACTGCTGTTGGCAATGCAGGTTATGGAAAACAACATCGAAGACCCGTTAAGCCCCGAAGAAATAGGAAGCGTCGTAGGCCTGTCAACGCGGCAATTGGAGCGGTTGTTTGCCAAATATTTGTCAATCTCACCCAAGCGCCACTACTTGCGGATACGGCTTGAGAAAGGTCGCAACTTATTGCGCCAGACCGATCTGTCTGTGACAAGCGTTTGTGTCGCTTGTGGGTTCAAATCCCTCTCGCATTTTTCAAAGAACTACCGGACGGCCTATGGCATCCCACCCGGATTGGAAGCCACAGATGGCAAAGTGCTTTGGTCAGATCGCGGCTAACTCATCATCGTTTTCTAAAAATCGCGATCAGCGCAGTATCATTGCGGTGCGCAGCGTCTGTCCCGGCACCGTAAATCGCCATTTCCCGAAGCACCAACTCATCGATATCAGTCTCTAAGTTGGCAAACTTCTCCTCAAAACCACGCGCCTCGAAATGTTCTGAATTAATCGCAAGGACAAAGACAGCGCCTGACTTAGCCACCTTCAGCAACCCATCCAGTGCAACAGCGCCGACATGCCCATGTGTAAACGTCCCAGAACTCACCACCGCACCATAGGTGTTAGCTTCCAGCTGCAGCGGCAGAGTCAGATCAGCTAGGACTGCGCGCGCATAGAATCCTTTTTTCATCGCAACCGCTAACATTTCTGGCGAGATGTCTAATGCATGGATTTCAACACTGCCATGCGTTGGAAACGCCTGTGCAACCAGCCCCGTTCCCGCCCCAACATCCAAGATTGGCCCTTGTGGGTTCTGCTCACCCAATATTTCCGCTACGAGTTGCGGCAGGCGGTAATCCATATCAACGGCGAAGCCCGTATCGTAGGTCGTAGCCCAATCTGCATAAAGCGCCAGATTGTCTTCTGGCGTCTCTAATGCGTAAGCTTTATTCAGATCAGGTTTATCCGACATTGTGGCCTCCAGTACAGGTTAGTGATGCTAACCTAGTTCAGAATTCTCTCAATCACCTATAGGATTTCGTCCAAACCATCTCAAAGCTACACCACAGCGAATGATGGCCCCTTTGATTTTCCCTCACAAAGCCCCATCTAATAAGATAAGCAAAGCGCAAGGAGCAACGCATGTCAGAATACACCAAAAACCCTGATGTTATCGCGACCCTGTCACCGGAAGAATTCCACGTCACACAAGAGAGCGGTACAGAACGTCCTGGCACCGGAAAGTTGTTGGAAAACAAAGCACCAGGGATCTACGTCGATATTGTCTCAGGCGAACCCTTGTTCGCATCTGCAGACAAATACGAAAGCGGCTGCGGCTGGCCCAGCTTTACCAAGACGATCGATACTGAACACGTGCAAGAACTACGAGATGCAACACTGGGCATGGTTCGCACCGAGGTCCGCAGCACGCACGGCGACAGCCATCTAGGGCATGTGTTTCCTGACGGCCCCCCTGACCGTGGCGGCCTGCGCTATTGCATCAATTCGGCGTCATTGCGGTTTATCCACCGCGACGACATGGAATCCGAAGGGTATGGAAGATACATTGATCAAGTGGAGGACATAACATGAGTAATCAACGCGCAGTACTGGCAGGCGGATGCTTCTGGGGCATGCAGGATCTGATCCGCAAACGCAAAGGTGTGGTCAGCACCCGTGTGGGGTATTCTGGTGGTGATGTCCTAAACGCTACCTATCGCAATCACGGCACCCACGCCGAAGCCATCGAGGTAACGTTTGATCCGATGGTCCTCAGCTACCGTGAATTACTTGAGTTGTTTTTTCAAATTCACGACCCCACCACAGAAAACCGTCAAGGCAATGACCGCGGTATGAGTTATCGTTCAGCCATTTATTTCGAGGACGAAGATCAAAAGTCTGTCATATTGGATACCATTGCTGATATTGAAGCATCCGGCATTTGGCCTGGTAAAGTCGTCACCGAAATCGAGCCCGTTTCGGAGTTTTGGGAAGCTGAACCAGAGCATCAAGATTATATAGAGCGCATTCCAAACGGTTATACTTGCCACTTCCCGCGCCCCGACTGGGTACTCCCAAAACGTGCAGCGGCGGAATAAAAATTTGGGCCATCTGATTTCTCAGGTGGCCCTTTTCTTTGTTAGGTCAAACTTTGACGCAATCTCGGTAAACGAGACAATATCAATCCATCCAAAGCCAAAACAGTTAGCAGTGCCAATCCAGCCATCGGAAACGCCATTGAGACCGCCAATCCGACCAAGGCAGCACCTTGCCATAGTGGCATTTCCTTAGGCATTGGCGGCGCGGACAGACGGCCAGCATTTGCAGGGCGGCGCTTCCACCACAGAACAACAGAACTAACGCACAAGAAAATAACCGACAGGCAGGCAACCGTGTTCGCCAGCACGCTCCAAAGACCCAACGTGCCCATGTGCAACGCGATGCCCACCGCCATCGTCTTACCTGCTAAAGAATAATCGTCGTAACGAACATCGGCCAAAATCTTACCCGTATACTGATCCACATGAACCGTGCGGTCTGACATTGGATCGGTGCTATCCGTGTTCATAGAATCCCGGCTCAATGTCCAAACACCTGTATCTGATTGTGGCAGGTTGAGCTGATATCGTGCATCAAATCCGATTTCACGCGCAAGCGCATCAACCGTATCCAACGTCACGACCGTATCCCTGACCCCTTCAGTTCCCGCATCACTTCCCGAGGCAGGCATTGGTGTTTGTTCTAGCGCCCATGGCACCTCACGACGGTCATGATTCATGCTTGCATGAATGTCGTCAGACAAAGGCACAGCATCCCACTTTTCAGCGGGAAACTGGCTCCAAGCTTGAACCATTTTACCGCCCCAAACACCCGACCACGAAAGGCCTGAGATTAGGAAGAATACCAAGAACACCGAGAGCCAGATACCGATAACCCCATGAAGGGATCTCCACGTCGCACGACCACCTCCAAAGCTAGGGATCAGTGTTTTGCGCCAGCCAGCCCCACGCGGCCACCACAAATACAGGCCAGTGGCAATCAAAACCAACCCAAGTGACGCCGCTGTTTCAATCATACGGTCACCCTTAACACCCAGCATCAGATCACTATGAATGCCATCGACAAAATCATACCAGCCGCTGCGCCGTGGGAACGTTTCAATAACCCGCGCAGTATAGGGATCAACCGCAACTATTGTTGCATCGCCGTCCAGATCGACCCGAAACAGGCTCGCAACATGCTCTGTGCGCGGTGCCACATATTGTTTCAACGTCCCGCCTGGAATCGACGCAACAGCGGCTTCAGCCTGTTGAGAGATTGATGCAATAAGTTCTTGCGCCACAACGGCTGTTCGCTCTCCGTCTCGACCATCGATCCAAGCAATCCACAACATGGACATGCCCGTGATTGCCAAAACCGTTAGAAATGGAATAACGAAAAGACCGGCATAAAAATGCCAACGCCACGCTGCGAAATAGAATTTGTTTACGCCGCCCTCGGGCTGCGTATTGGTGTCAATAGATGTCATGTGTTGGCTCCAAGCCTATAGTCCCGCATCACGTGCGGGCAAAATGTGAACTCTGTAAGGTGAGATCAGGTTTGGGGTGGAGCGCGCGTCAGACGCGAAGGGTCAAGCGGACGTGTCTGATGAAGACGTTTAGCAACAAAGGACAGCTTGAAGGTTTGATCGGACAGACGAACAGGAATGCCGTGACAGTCGCGAGGCAAGATGGCTGCTCCAACCAGCCGGCAAGCCTCACACTTCTGGGTCCGCGCGCCATCCTGTTCGCCAGCGGTTCCACAGAGATCATCAATTGAGCCACCCGCGGCCAAGTATGCCAATAGATCAGCCGAAAACGCCATGCGCGGACTGGCATGCGCAAAGCCAGAAGCCGCCAGCGCAATGATCAATGCACAGGACGTCAAAAATCTGAAAAAGAATGATCTCATCATCGACATGACGCATTATCTAAACAACTTCTTCTTTCTGCGCGAGAAGGTTTTACTGAATTCAATAACGTCCTTCAAACCGCAACGCGTGGACGCCCCGTTGCTTCTACTGAAACTTCCGCTTCAACAAATACTTCACGCGATTCTACGCCTGCACTGCGCACATCACGTGCCACGCTCACTTGAATATCCTCTGCACCAGCAGCCTCTGCTGCCGCCAATGCACGGGCCCGCAACACATCTTCGAGCCGCACAAGCGCCTGCTCCGCATCGCCAAAATCCTCTGGACCTTCGATAAGGTGAACACGGAATTTACCTTCGCTCGGCGATGTTATTGTTCCAGCTTCGCGCATGGTCACACGCCCTACAACAGCACCAATAGCATTTGCCACACCCGCATGTTTTGGCAGGATCATTTCACATCCCAACCTCGTACCAACTGCCGGATAATATGTGCTGGCAGACGCGCCCAAACCAATGACCGGTACTGCCAGCCCCGTATCCAAACGTATCAGGCCCTGATGTCCACCCAATCCACGTTGCATCAAAACATGCCTTGATAGCACATCAGGCTCTAGGCCAAATGGTAGCTCTTCATCAGCGAAAGCAGCCTCTAATAAGGCCAAAGAGGTTTGATGTTCGAGCTGGGAAACAATGATCTGCGCCATCACCTTTGGATCGGCAGCCAATCTATCACCTGATCCGGTACGCCTACGGCCAAACAACGTGAGCGCCTTTTGCGCCGCCTCCACATCCCACACATCAGCCAAGCCTAACGCATGGCTCGCGTCAGATGGGGTCACCCCCGCGATCTGCACCAAACCCCGCTCGACCAATCTCTTGAGCGCCCCATTTTCAATCCGTGAACGCAGTACATCGCCTAAGGGGTGAACGCTTTCGGCTATCCGTTCCAGCAGTACTTCTTCGCGCGGGCCAATACCTTCCATCGTCTGACCTGAGACAGCGCGTACAAATCTTCCGTCATGCTCCCCAGGAAGGGTACTGCGCAGTTGCGCATCAAGCGTAGCATGCACAATCTCAGGAGCATCCATTGCCACCAAAGACACAGGAAGCAAACGCCGAGGGCCTAGCGACACGCCGCCTTGCAACCCTTCGGACAAGAAATGCACCTCACTGTCCCCACCAAGACCTGTGGTCCTCATCGCAACAGCCTCAACCATCGTCCGATAAGGGCCAACACGCGCGCCTGCTGGATCAATCGCTGGACGCCCGTTCTTTAGCAGAGCCACATCAGTGGTTGTTCCACCAATATCAGAGACCAACGCACAATCTGCACCTGTCATCCACCGCGCCCCTACAATGGATGCTGCTGGGCCGCTAAGGATTGTTTCAATCGGCCGCTCCCGTGCTTGCGCGCTGGAAATCAACGCCCCATCACCTCGCACCACCATCAACGGTGCGGCAATGCCCAAATCTTTCAGTGTGTCCTCTGCCCGCCCGATGAGCCGATCAATCATGCCAATCAATCGCGCATTCAAAACTGCAGTCATCGCCCGTTTCGGCCCATTCAACTTTGCTGATAACTGATGTGATGCGGAAACGGGTCTGCCAGTCAATTCATGGATCAAAGCCATCGCGCGCAGCTCATGCGCAGGGTTACGTGTCCCGAATTGTGCGGCCACGGCAAAGCCACCAACACCCGCCCCATTCTGACCCAAGAATGCCCGCAGACCTTCTTCGTCTAATGGAGTTGCCTCACCACCTGCGTGATTGTGGCCTCCTGTCAGTACAACATGCGGATCCCCCTTGAGTGCCTCAAGCAAACCGTGGGTTTCCAAATCACGTTCTTTGAAACCAATATAGACCAGTGCAACACGTCCACCTTGCCCCTCAACCAACGCATTAGTTGCAAGGGTTGTCGACAGAGAAGCCAACGCAATGTCTGCCGCCGCCACACCTGACTGCTCAAGAACCGCGCGCACCGCCCCACCGACGCCAATGGCCAGATCATGCCGCGTGGTTAACGCCTTGGCGCTTGCGATCACGTCTCGCTCGTCACGAATAATCACCGCGTCTGTATACGTACCGCCAGTATCTACTCCCAAAAGCAAAGCCATGGGTTTCTCCTTCAACTTGTTGGGAAACTTCCTACCCTAATGGCGGCACAAAGCCAGCGTATTAGCGTCACAGAAGTGCCAGTTGCGCCACCGCCCAGCGTGCAGCATCTGCAACCGCCGCGTCAGGATCATCACACAGAGATTGCGCCGCTCTGCGGTGCGAGACATCGCCTGAGTTTCCGATAGAATAGAGAACATTACGCACAAACCTATCACGACCGATCCGCTTGACCGGAGAGCCTGAGAACCGCGCGCGAAAGGCTGCATCATCCAACACAACAAGCTCGGTCAATGTGCCTCCAGCGCTGCCGTGATAGCGCATGTCGCTGGCCGCGACCGCGAACTTGTTCCACGGACATGCCGCCAAACAATCATCACAGCCGTAAATACGATTGCCCAGTGCGGCCCGCATATCTTCGTCAACGGGCCCTTTGTGTTCGATCGTCAGATAGGAAATACACCGCCGCCCATCCAGTTTGTATGGTTCGGGGAATGCATTTGTCGGGCAGACCTCTTGGCATGCGGAACAACTGCCACACCGATCCACTTCAGGCGCATCAGGTTCCAACTCTAACGTGGTAAAAACAGAGCCTAAAAAGGCCCAATTGCCCCAATCACGACTAACGATATTGGTGTGTTTGCCCTGCCAACCCAAACCAGCAGCCTGTGCCAACGCTTTTTCCGGTACGGGTGCCGTGTCTACAAACACCTTAACCTGACAGGCCTCTTGCTCAATGAGCCAACGCGCTAATCGTTTGAGGCGTTTCTTGACGACATCATGATAGTCACGCCCCTGTGCGTAAACCGAAACCGCACCAAGATCTGGCCGTTCCAAAATGGCTAATGGGTCATGTTCAGGCGCGTAGCTTTCTGCCAACATTATTACCGAACGTGCCTCTGGCCAAAGAACAGATGGATCGCCACGCCAATGCTTGCGTTCTTCCATCCAGCCCATTTGTCCGTGATATCCAGCTTCTAAAAACGCATCTAACCGTTCGGGCACTTCTGGGACAGAATTTGGTCGACAGATGCGGCAAGCCACGAATCCCTCATCCAAAGCTTGGGCAACCAGCCTTGCTTTAAGATCCATAATTCATACCGCCATTCAATCCAGATCCGCACAAACTAACTACGCCTGAAACACCAACTGGAACGAAATCAAAAATCCAAATCATTGTAGTGCTTAGGAGGTGTGAACCCGGGAACCTGATCCGCTAAAATGGAGCGAAACGCCGGACGTGATTTGATCTTGGCATACCAATCTTTGACTTCAGGGCAGCTGTTCCAATCAACGTCAGAGATATAATCAAGAGACGACAAATGCGCAGCGGCTGCGAAATCAGCCAAGGTCATGGTATCACCAGCCAACCAACGGCGATGATCAAGCAGCCAAGTTAGATAACCAAGGTGGAACTTAATTGCACGCGCGCCTGCTTTTACATTCTTGCTGTCAGGATAACCTGACTTCATCATCTTCTTGTTCACCCGTTCGTACAAAAGTTTTGAGGTGACCTCGTGATGGAATTTATCGTCAAACCAGCTGACCAGCCGCCGTACCTCCAGCTTTTGCGCGGGATCGGATGGCAGCAGCGAGGGCTCTGGACGCGTTTCTTCGATGTACTCACAAATTGCCGCGCTTTCTGACATCATGATGCCATCCAACCGCAACACAGGTACTTTTCCGGCTGGGTTGCGGCGCAGAAAATCTGGATCTTTCTCCCAATACCGCTCCTCAACCAATTCGCACTCGATTTTCTTTTCCGCGAGACTCAGTCTGATCTTGCGGCAATAGGGCGATAGAGGAACGTGGAACAGGCGGGCCATGATAAATCCGTAAATGGGGTACTAGACCTAAATGCCTTGTGGCGCGCAAACATTCAACTCTGGAAACAATCGGCTCGTCCGTCTGCCTTGATTGTTGCTGCACCCGAGCGGATTTGTGCCGCCCGTTTTTTAAGGTAATTCGTTGGCCGAGAAGCGCTACGTGTTTTAGGAGAAGGGAGAACCGCCGCAAGTTGCGACGCCTGCCGCGCGCTCAGTTCTTCTGGCCCCACTTTGAAATAGTGACGCGATGCTGCCTCAACGCCAAATATCCCTTCATCGAATTCAGCGACATTCAGATAGACCTCTAATATGCGCCTCTTTGGCCAAATGGCTTCAACAATCGGGGTGATACCTGCCTCCAGTGCTTTGCGGACCCACGTACGGCCATGCCACAAATAGACGTTTTTCACCGTTTGTTGGCTCAGTGTCGATGCTCCACGGTTTGATCCCTCTGAAATTGCCAATTTGATCGCCTTAAGATCAAAGCCCCAATGTTCGCAAAAATTCGCATCCTCAGCAGCAACAACAGCACGTGCCATTACCGGAGCAATTTCTCGCATTGGTACCCATTCATGGTCGACGCTGCCCAATCGGCGAGATTCGCTGAACATGTAGGCCGTTGTTGGAGGATTCACTACCCTTCCCAGCAGTACTGCCATCGCCACAAAAAGAAACGCAAGTGCCACAGTCCGCCACACAAAGCGCCTGATACGCCGCCGCAAAGGCAAGCGTTTCGGTTCTTTTGCGGGCGACTTCGCCCTGGGCTTTGTTGTGGTTTTTGAAGTGCGTTTTGCCATTGCTCAGCTATAGCGGTGCATATCGTGTTTGTGAACTTGACTGCGAAAAGAGATAAACATCAGCTGACACCGTGCCAAAAACGCACATCTATTTTGAAATCGTTGTTCCACAACATCACGCAGCCATCAAACACGTCGCTTCAATTTTCCTTACGACTGTACGCGCGGCCAACGTCCGGCATTTATGATCCGCCAACTGTGGAAAGAGCGTAAGCAATTCAGCTTGTTGCTCACATCCTTGTTGCGCCAATCCTGTATCTGGCAAACAGCTTTCTGACGGACATCCATCACCAAAAACAATCTGATGTCGATCAAAGAGCAAGTGAATATATTCAATCACGCCCCCTTCAACGGGACGCACATCACGACCATTCACCAGATGTTTAGCCGCGACCAATGCCTCATCACACCCCATCATCAGTTGGGTACGCCAATCAGAAATCAACATCCGGTGCTCGGGTGAAACCATAAATGCGCGTTCATTTCCGATGCTGCCTGCCTCAAAAAGGATCGGAGCATAACTGCCATAGGCCCGCACCGTCTGACGCAAAACCAACCGAACAGGCTGCGGGCCTTCATCCATCGTCTCAACCAAATCACCCGCGACAATATCTTCAACCGCGCAGATACCGCCGGGCACGTCTATTTGTGTACCAGGGGTAAAGCAGGTGGGACCAAATGTTCCCACAGGCATTTGCGTACTAGTATTAACAAAAGTGCTACTAACAAAAGTCCCGTCTTGAAGCGCCTGACCGTCATTAGGAGTGAAAACCGCAGGATCACCATTGGTAAAATAGAAAGTAACGCCGAAATACTGAATATTACCAATACCCGGCACGTTGATTGTAATCGAGTCATTGACCCAAACCCTAGAGATCAAGTTGCCTTCAAAGGTATCGTTGCTGTTTGGATTGATTTCACCATTGTCGTCGAAATCAAGAAACTCAGCGCGCTGAACGGTCAAAGAGGTCCCAAAAGCGGGCGGGTTGCCCGGATCCATCTGGAAGAATTGGTCTTTGTATAAAGTAGGCATAAGCTGCACCCTCGGCATTTGTTGAGCCTAGAATGCAGATGAAATTTGCCGAAAATTTGCTGTTGATTGTTTCTAATCAGGGTCATTTTGTGTCAGCGAAACGGATTGTTTCCGCCGCTGACACAATTGGTAAATCGGCTACTCCGCTGGAATGGCCTGTGCTTCATTGCCCAATGGCGCGGGAATGCGGTTCAGCATTTCCTTGGGGCAAATCTGAACAAAGTTAGCTTTTTCCAGGTCCCAATGTTGCAAGATGTCCATCGCCTTACGGCTATTGGTTTCGGCAACATGACCCTCGATCAATGTCTTGAGCTGTTGCTCCCAATGATCTTGGGTAACGGCGCAATGTACCAATGTTTCATGGTTCATCATCGACGTTGCCCGACCTTCAGGATCATAGAGATATGCCATTCCACCTGTCATACCTGCGCCAAAGTTCGCGCCGATCTCACCCAGAATAACAGCAACACCACCAGTCATGTATTCACAACCGTTGCTGCCACAGCCCTCGATCACGACATGCGCACCTGAGTTACGAACGGCAAACCGCTCACCCGCACGGCCCGCCGCAAACAAGAACCCATCGGTTGCACCGTAGAGGACTGTGTTTCCAATGATTGTGTTATCAGCCGCCACAATTGTGGACTTCATCTGTGGACGAACCACAACAGTACCACCAGACAAACCCTTACCTACATAGTCGTTAGCATCGCCTGCTACGACCAGCTTTAGACCGGGTGCTGCAAATGCACCCAATGACTGGCCAGCGGAGCCTGTCAGGTTCACTGTCAAGTGATTGGGTTGCAGATCATTGCGCATACCAAAGCGTTTGACGATATGGCTTGAAATTCGAGTACCAACTGTACGGTGCGTGTTTTGCACAGCATAGCTCAACTGCATTTTCTCGCCATCCTCAAGGAAGCGCACAGCGTCGGCAACAATTTGTGCGTCCAATGTATCGGACACAACGTTACGCGGCTTGTTACGATTATAGACCGTGTGAAGTTCCGCATCGACCGAGATCAACAACGGGTTGAGGTCTAGATCGTCAAGGTGGGCAGAGCCACGCGAGACCTGCGTCAGCAGATCAGCACGGCCAATCACGTCATCCAACGAACGCGCGCCGATGGACGCGAGGATCTCACGTACTTCGGTTGCGTAGAAGGTGATCAGGTTCACAACCTTATCCGCATTGCCGGTGAACTTGTCTCGCAGCGCCTCGTCTTGTGTACAGACACCTACAGGGCAGGTGTTGCTTTGACATTGACGTACCATGATACATCCCATCGCAATCAACGCGGCAGTTCCGATGCCGTATTCCTCGGCACCCAGCATCGCAGCCATCACAATATCACGACCTGTGCGCAAACCACCATCAGTCCGCAAGGTCACCCGGTCACGCAGGTTGTTCATCGATAGAACCTGATGCGCCTCGGTGAGGCCCATCTCCCACGGCAGACCTGCATATTTGATCGAGGTTGCAGGGCTGGCACCAGTACCACCGTTATGACCCGAGATCAGGATGATATCAGCTTTCGCCTTTGCCACACCCGCCGCAATTGTACCTACACCGCTAGAAGCAACCAGTTTAACGGTCACTTTGCAACGCGGGTTGATCTGCTTGAGATCATAGATCAGCTGCGCAAGGTCTTCGATGGAATAGATATCGTGGTGCGGTGGAGGTGAGATCAGTGTCACACCCGGAGTCGAGTGACGCAGTCGGGCAATCAGCTCGGTCACTTTCATGCCGGGCAACTGTCCACCTTCGCCAGGCTTAGCACCCTGCGCAACTTTGATCTCCAACTCTTCGCATTGGTTCAAGTATTCTGCAGTCACACCAAAACGGCCCGAAGCAACTTGCTTGATCTTGGCTGACGGGTTGTCTCCATTGGATTCAGGGGTGAAGTGCGCGGGGTCTTCGCCGCCTTCACCACTGTCAGACTTTGCGCCAATACGGTTCATCGCTACGTTAAGTGTTTTATGTGCCTCTGGGCTAAGGGCACCTAGCGACATCCCCGGAGTAACAAAGCGTTTGCGGATCGCAGTGATGCTTTCCACTTCCTCAATCGGCACAGCCTCACCCAGTGGCTTGAGCGCCAACAGGTCACGCAAGTGGATCGGTGGGTTGCTCTGCATCTTGGCGCTATACTGTTTCCACATCTCGTAAGATGCGCGGTTACACGCCGCCTGAAGCATGTGCATGGAGGTTGCTTCCCATGCGTGGGTTTCACCCGATTTGCGGGATTTGTAAAAACCGCCAATCGGCAAGACGGTGTCGGTACCAGCCCAGCCAAGGGCATGGACCTGTTCGGTCTTACGTTGAATGCCGCTGACGCCAATGCCGCTAATGCGACTGGTCATACCGGGGAAGAATTCGGCAACCATGGCGCGGGACAGGCCCACTGCTTCAAAGTTCAAACCGCCACGGTAAGAGGAAACAACAGAGATCCCCATCTTTGCCATAATCTTGAGCAGACCCTGATCAATTGCTTCGCGGTAGCGCGCAATAGCTGCTGTCAGGTCCACATCAAGCAAACCACGGCCAATGCGATCTGCTAGTGAATCTTCGGCGAGATAAGCGTTCACAACTGTTGCACCGCAACCGATCAGCACTGCAAAATAATGCGGGTCAACACATTCGGCTGAACGCACATTGATCGAGGTAAAGGTACGCAGACCTTTACGCGTCAGGTGACTGTGAACCGCACTGGTCGCGAGGATCATTGGGATCGCAACCTTATCTGCATCGCTGTGTTGGTCAGTGAGAACAAGATGCCCAGCACCCGAGCGCACTGCATCCTCTGCCTCGGCACGAATGCGCTCCAGCGCAGCGTTCAGGTTTCCGGTGCCTGCTTCAAATGTACAATCGAGCGTCACCAGATCAGCATTAAAATGCTTAGTCAGCTCGTCGAACTGGGCATTGCCAACAAATGGGCTATCCAGCACCAAAATTTCAGTTTGGCTGCTGTTTTCGTCCAACACGTTCTTGAGATTACCAAATCGTGTTTTCAGGCTCATCACGCGGAATTCGCGCAAGCTGTCGATTGGTGGGTTGGTGACCTGAGAAAAGTTCTGACGGAAGAAGTGGCTCAACGGGCGGTACTTACCCGACAGCACAGCCGACGGCGTGTCATCGCCCATCGACGCAAGCGTCTCTTTGCCATCTTCAGCCATTGGAGCCAAAATTTGCTCCAACTCTTCGATGGTATAACCAGCGGCAATCTGACGACGGCGCAGTTCATTCCCTTCAAACAAAGGCTTTTCAGTAACGCCTAGCAGCTCTTGGTCGAGCTCGTGGATCTTGCCAACCCATTCACCAAAGGGGCGCGCTGCGGACAGCTTGTCCTTGATCTCGGTATCTCCGAACAACTTGCCTTCTTGCATGTCTACAGCCAACAATTGGCCCGGGCCCAATGCGCCCTTACGGATCACACGTGCCTCATCAAGTGGCACCATCCCCGCCTCGGAGCCAGCGATTAACATGCCATCACTGGTGACGACATAACGCATCGGACGCAGCCCGTTACGATCAAGTCCTGCGCAAACCCAACGGCCGTCTGTCATCGCCAACGCGGCCGGGCCATCCCATGGTTCCATGACGGAGTTACAATAGGAATACATGTCACGCCATGCTTGTGGCAAATCAACCGCCTGCTTGGACCAACTTTCAGGAACCAACATTGTTTTGGCCATCGGTGCAGAACGACCTGCACGCACCAGAACCTCAAACACAGAATCCAGCGCCGCCGAATCCGAAGATCCAGCCGGAACGATTGGCTTGATATCCTCAGCCATGTCACCAAAGGTAGATGAAGCCATGCGAATTTCGTGGCTCTTCATCCAATTCAGGTTGCCCTTGAGCGTGTTAATCTCTCCGTTGTGCGCCAACATGCGGAATGGCTGTGCCAACCACCACTGCGGGAAGGTATTGGTGGAGTAACGCTGATGATAGATTGCAAAGGCGCTCTCGAACCGTTCATCCATCAGGTCAGGGTAAAATTCGGCTACCTGTTCGGCCAGCATCATACCTTTGTAGATGATGCTACGGCACGACATGGACGCAATATAGAGTGTAGGAACCTGCGCTGCGATCGCGGCCTTTTCGATGCGGCGGCGGATTACATACAGCTCGCGCTCGAATGTTTCTTCATCAACACCTTTAGCGTTGGAGATCAGAATCTGCTCGATCTCAGGGCGAGTAGCATTAGCCTTTTCGCCCAAACACTCGACCTTAACCGGCACATGGCGCCAGCCGTAGATGTAATAGCCCATGCGCAAAACTTCAGTCTCTACGATGGTACGGCACGTTTCTTGGGCAGCAAAATCAGTACGCGGTAGGAACACTTGACCAACAGCCATTAGCTCATCTTTACGCGGCTTGTGGCCTGTCCACTCAATTTGGTCATAAAAGAAGGGCACTGGAATTTGAACGTGGATACCCGCACCGTCGCCAGTTTTTCCGTCCGCATCAACAGCACCACGGTGCCAGATCGCCTTAAGCGCTTTGATACCGTTCTCGACAACTTCGCGTGAACGCGAACCATCAATATTTACGACAAGGCCCACACCACAGGAGGAATGCTCTTCTTCTGGTGAATACAGGCCCTTTTCGGCCACAAATGCGCGCTTGGCTTCTTCGCGTGCAACCCATGCTTCATCATACTTGGTCATTGGGTGTCTCCATCTTTTGGTGCAAATAATTCCAGTGTTTCTTCGGTCGTCATTTTTTTCTGATCGCCAGCTAGGGCATAGCCACTTGGGCATTTGTCTGAGAAAAATTCGACTTTTAGTACGCCGCCGCCGCCATTGGGAAACAGGCCAGCTGACAGGTTGCGCGATCCATCCGCGTCAAACCCGTACCAAAGTGTCGATCCGCATGTTTCGCAGAAACCCCTGCCGCCCCAATCAGATGATTTGAACGTTTTTGCAGGTCCGGTAACGGTCACACTTCCCGGCACCGTTTCCAGAGAAAAGAACGGCCCTGATGTATGCTGGCGGCACATGTCGCAATGACATGCCCGCATACGCGGATTATCGACTGTCGCGGTGATTTGAACTGCACCACACAAACATTGGCCTTTAATATCTTCAGACATTTTAAAACTCTCTTACATGGGGTGTCGCCGTTGCGACGGACCTGTGTATTGACGGATATTTAGGGGGCGCGAGGTCCCCTTACTCAGCAGCGAGTGCTGATTTTCCGTTGAATTCATCCAATATCGCCTCAGCACAGTCGCGACCGTCTTTGATTGCCCAAACAACCAGTGATGCACCACGTACAATGTCACCTACAGCATACACGCCGTCAGCCTCTGTGCGGCCTGTTGTGTAATCAGCCTTTACAGTACCCCAACGGGTCACTGGCAGATCAGGACAGTCCCAAAGCGTTGGTAAATCTTCAGCCTCAAATCCAAGCGCCATAATCACCAAATCAGCGTCTTCGACATAGTCTGCGCCTTCAATCACCTCGGGTGCCTGCCGACCCGTCGCATCTGGCTGACCCAAACGCATCTTTTGCACCATCACACCGGTGATTGGATCACCAGTAAAGCCTTTAGGCGCGCTCAACCATTCAAACACAACACCTTCTTCTTCGGCATTGGCTACTTCACGTTGGCTGCCCGGCATGTTCGCACGATCACGGCGGTACAGGCATTTAACGCTTTTTGCGCCCTGACGAATGGATGTGCGCACACAATCCATCGCCGTGTCACCGCCACCGATAACAACCACGTTCTTACCTTCGGCATTTAGACTACCGTCGTTGAACTCGGGAACGTCATCACCAAAGCTCTTTTTGTTGGATACTGTCAGAAAGTCGAGCGCAGGAACCAGACCCTGCACACCAACACCCGGGGCCTGCAAATCACGGCTTTTATACACGCCAGTTGCGATGATCACCGCATCATGAGCCGCCCGAATATCTGCGAAAGAGATATCCTCACCGACAGCGCAGTTCAGTTTGAAGGCAACGCCACCTTGCTCAAGCTGCTCGTTCCGGCGCATGACGATGTCTTTTTCAAGTTTGAAGCCCGGAATGCCGTAGGTCATCAAACCGCCTGCGCGGTCATAGCGGTCATAAACTGTGACCTGAACACCTGAACGACGCAAGAAGTCAGCCGCCGCAAGGCCACCAGGACCTGCGCCAATAACGCCAACACTTTCGGTCCGTTCAGAAGCAGCGGTGATTGGTTTTACCCAGCCCTTCTCCCACGCGGTATCCGTGATGTATTTCTCGACCGATCCAATGGTGACAGTCCCATGTCCGGAACTTTCAATTACGCAATTACCTTCGCACAGGCGATCCTGCGGACAGATGCGCCCACAGATTTCGGGGAAGGTATTGGTTGCTTGAGACACGTCATAGGCTTCTTGCAAGCGCCCTTCAGCTGTTAGACGCAACCAATCTGGAATGTTGTTGTGCAACGGGCAATGGCTTTGGCAATACGGCACACCACATTGACTACAACGGCTGGACTGCTCCTTAGCCTTTGCATCGGCATACTCTGCATAGATCTCGTTAAAATCTTCACGACGCAAGTTCGGTGGCCGCTTTTCCGGCATGTCCCGCTCAACGCTGGTGAATTTCAACATAGGTTGCTTTGCCATGGTGCAGCTCCTTAATTCCCGTCTGAGCGCCTTGGATACTCCAAGGCAAATGGAATTAAAAGTCAGCAATACTGACCTATATGCAACTTTTCCAGTCGCTCGCCAACTGAAATCTAATGTCAGGGGTAAATTTAAGGTCCGAATCGGAACTTAAATCCTAAAAGCCACTGATAATAAGCATTAAAACTAAGGACCCCACAATGATACGCCACCAACCAAATAATGCGTACCCATTGCGACTGACGTAACCAAGCAGCCATTTGACCACCAAAACCGCACTAATGAAGGCCATAACAAAGCCAACCGCAATTTCACCCATCGCCGAAGTGTCTAGCACATCACGATTCTTATACAGGTCATAAGCAAAGGCACCCGCCATCGTCGGCATGGACAAAAAGAACGAAAACTCCGCCGCCGCTCGCTTGCTTGCACCCAACATCAACGCGCCAACAATTGTGGCACCAGATCGTGAAACGCCAGGCACCATCGCAAGACACTGGATAAATCCGATCTTGATCGCCATAGGTATGGGCAGTTTCATCGCGTCATCATATACTGGTTCGGGTGCAAAACGGTCTACAAAAACCAATACAATACCGCCCAAGATCAGCATCACCGCGATAAGCACTGGTGTCTCGAACAGAACTTCTTTTATAAAACCATGCGCCATCACTCCGATGAACACTGCAGGCAAAAAGGCCAGCAACACAGACCAGATAAAACGCCGCGCTTGTGGATCGGAAGGTGCTGCCGCGAATACAGAGATCAAACGCGCGGAATACAATGTCAGGATCGCCAAAACGGCACCCAACTGGATAACAACCTCAAAGGTCTTACCCGCAGATTCGAAACCTAGGAAATGTCCGGCAAGCAGGACATGCCCCGTAGAGGAAACAGGGATGAACTCAGTCAGCCCTTCAAGCAAACCAAGAATGGCCGCTACAATCGTGGTATTTTCCATCAGCTGGAGCGCAGGTTGCTTGCTGATTCCTTGATCGCATCATATTGGCCGGACGGGCGGAAGCGCCACAGGTACTCTGGCAGCACAGAAGCCATTGTGACAGGAGCAATACCCAACGTCTCAAAGGTTTGAGCACCTTCAGAAACCACATTGTCATTCGCCAAGTTTTTAACCTGATCACGTGTGACCATGCCGTTTTTGATCAATCCGCCAGATGCAGCCTGAACCATATCAAAGCTAAACGCCATAATGCGCGCAACGAAAAATGGGACGTTCAGAACCAGACGCCGACGACGGATCACCTCCAACATTTGCTCCATTAACTCGCGAAAGCTCATTTTTACGGGACCGCCCAACTCATAGACGCCCGAGGCATTCCCCAGCACCCCCATAACGGCAGCTTGAGCAACATCATCCACATAGACAGGTTGAAACAGTGTATTTGCGCCCACAACTGGTAGAACCGGACCAAAGCGTGCCATCCCTGCAAAACGGTTGAAAAAGAGATCTTCGGAACCGAACACAACAGAGGGCCGCAGAATTGTTGCATCTGGTTGATGCTCAAGCACGGCAGCTTCGCCTTCCGCTTTGGTTCGCGCATAATCACTATCGCTATCAGCATCAGCGCCGATAGCAGACAAATGAACCATACGTGTAATGCCAGCCTCAGCTGCTAGTCTGGCAATTCGCGCCGCGCCTTCAGATTGAACGGCGTTAAATGTATTTTTGCCGGCCTCCGCCAGAACACCTACACAGTTCACGACCGCATCTGCGCCCTTCATGACGGACGCAACGGACGCATCATCGCGAATATTGCACAAAACAGGCTCAACCTGCCCTACAACACCGTAGGTTTTCACAAAGATCGCTTCGTTGGGGCGCCGCACAGCGACTCGCACGCGCCAGCCCTCTTTGGCCATCCGGCGCGCAATGTAGCGTCCGACAAAACCAGAACCACCATAGATCGTAACCAGCTTAGACATGATGTATACCCTCAACGATTGTCCCGCATGGGTGTACCCCCCCAATGCCATGCAAACAAGGCGCAAAAATCGCGCGCGCATAGCAGAACAAAAGAACTTCACTTTCTATCTTAAAATACAATTGACTCCTAGTGTTCCCCACCTTAAATGCAGCCCTTACAAGGTGTGCCCAGGTGGCGGAATGGTAGACGCGCTAGCTTCAGGTGCTAGTACTGGCAACGGTGTGGAGGTTCGAGTCCTCTCCTGGGCACCAATATTCCACAAATACGCAATAATAACAAAATCTTATCTATTGAGAATGTCCCACTTTTGGGGCTGTTCTGGAAAAGTGGGACACTTTTGTTCTGGGATTGGTCTCAGCTAGCCTATTGGCCATCACCAAAACAAAATGCGAATAGGATGGCTCAACACTGTTCTGGGGAATGCGTTCCGTGACCAATGAAGACTCACAAGAGCCTCGTAGGGCCATCATCGACACCAGTGGACTGCCGCCACAATTTCCAACGCACGGACATGACCCTTCGTTCTGGGAAGCTCTAGGCCGTGCCATAGCGACATATGGATTTCTTGAAGAAGTCCTGGGCAAGGCGATATTCGCATTCACGGGAACCAAAAACTATGATGAGAGCGATCTAGACGAAGCCTACACTGAATGGTTGCCCACGCTGGAACGAGCATTGAGTGATCCACTTGGAAATCTGATCGATATATATCGGAAGTCGGTGTGCTCACACGACGGATCAACGATCACCAATCTTGATGCATTGATAGATGATTTGCGGAAGGCTGCGGTAATTCGGAATGTACTATGCCACGGTTCATGGCGACTACCATCGGCATCAGGGGCGTCAAAGCCACTGTTTGTAAATCGGAAGTTAATGGTCTTCGATTCAGAAATCGACGTGGCATACCTCACACAAGTTCAAGTACACGTCGGTGAGCTTTGTATCGCTGTCATCAATTCAGTAACCCATATGGGGTGGCAGTTCCCCGGTGGCGGTGGGCCAGGCAAACCGATCTGGAAATGACTTACTCACCGATCTTCTTCGCCGACATCTTATCGATAGCCCGTTCGGCGCGAACCTTCTGGTTCGCCGACTTCGTGTACCGGGCAATCTCTTTTGAAGTTCTGTGGCCAGTGATCGACATGATCTCCTGCTCGGTGCAGCCAAGCTCAGCCAACCGTGCAGCAGCGGCCTTGCGAAGCCCATGGGCAGAACACTGTGGTAGACCCGCTGCATCGCACCAATCGCGGAACTTGTTGCCGAACCCATTTGATGTGAATGGCCGACCATAACCGTTCATCAAGAACGACATATCACCCATCGGTGTCGCATCCATGACAACACGCAATTCAGGAGCAATCGGGATTTCCATATGAACGGGCTTGTTGCGTATGTTCTTCTGTTGGGTGAACCGCAGCCAGTCAGAACCGTTGTGGACGGTCATATGTTGGCGACCAAGCAACACCAGATCAGAACGTCGCTGACCCGTGTAGAGGGCAAGAGCGAGAGCCAGCCGTGCGGTTGTCCCAATGGGGTGCGCATCTTCAAACTGAGCGATCTCTTCGGGAGTCCACGCATGGAAACCGTCAGGATTGCCAGCCAGATACTCTACGGCAACTGCTGGGTTTCTATCGAAGTCCTGATACTTCATCGCATACTTGAACACTTGGCGGACTGCTTTGATCATGTTGTTAGCCGCTTCTGGCCGATCCATCATCGCGTCTCGACGCAGCCGCAGATGCTTTGATTGCAAATCTGAATACGGTTTCTCGCCATCATTTTTGTTGATGCAGAACCGCTCCAGAATGCCACGACGAACCTTTTGACCTCGTGGTGCAAGGGACCGGAAATCCGCTGATTGGAAGTAAGCAACACACAACCCACGGAAGCTGCCCTTAGCGATTTCATTGGCATTAGATTTTGCTTGGGCACTAACCAACTTGCCAACCAACGCCTTCTGATAATCTTCGAGAAACTCGATTGACCCCTCTGGGCCACGCAACCTGAGTTTCCGACCATCCCTCCGATAATACAAACGAACATTCCCGTGACGATCTGTGTCTCGCACAACATATTTCAGGTTGGTTTTCATGATAAGCTTCGCCCCCTCAATCCCAAGCGTTCGCGGTGTGAACACTAGTAGGGCTACCGATCTCATCGAACGCACTATCTAATGCGACGATATCCCAGACTGAGCGGCCCCCAATTTTCTTGGGTTGCGGCATCTCACGCTCCTGGACAAGTTGGTCGAATTTGGTGGTACCAACACCGATGTACTGGGCAGCCTCAGTTCGGTTTAACCCACGTCGTGGCGCTGTGGGACGTTGGGCTTTAAGTGTGGACTGCCCAAGCCGATCAAGTTTCTCGGCTGTCGCAACCATGGTGGAAGCGACATGCGTTAGCATGTGATCATAGGAGATATCTTGCGGGGTATGGTCTGACGTGTTCAATCAAAGCCTCCTAAAAGGCCCCGACCGTGATAACACCCGTCTTCGAGGACTGCCCAAACAACTGGGCGGTTTATATGTGCTCATTTAGTAGCAGGAATAACGGAAAAAAGCAACCCCGTGGAACTTAATAGTGTCCCACCCTATGACAACGCCTTCACTAAACCTCTGCTATCAATCAGATTTACGAAGCGATGATATCCCAAGCTATTCTCATAGTATCCGTTTCTGATACTACCCGTTGGGCCACGTCTAGTCCACAAGCAACACTTCTACCAACCCGTCCAGATGATGCTTCGCCTTTCGCCAATCACCGGCATGTGCATCAATCAACTTCCAGAATTCCGTTCCGTGATCGTGGTGCTTTAAATGTGCCAACTCATGGATCAACACGTAGTCGATACAAGGTCGCGGTGCTTTGATTAGGTGGGGGTTCAAAATGATCTCACCGGCAGGGGAGCAGCTTCCCCATTGGCGTGACATCTCCAGCAATCGAAACGGTGGCACTGAGCGCACCCAGGGCAGCGAACGAGAGAGAGCATCAATGCGACGGGCAAGATAGTCCCGTCCTTTAACCCGATACCATGCGCGGATACGGCCCCTGATATCGCCCTGCTCACCAGATTGGGTCTGAACTTCCAGACGATTGCCGATCAGCTTTGTCGCGGCTGGCTTGCCGGACACTCGAACAACCCTCAGCATGTATCGCCGACCCAGATAAAGAACCTGTTCCCCGGACACATATTCCTTTGGCCTGACTAGTGAGTAACGCCGGTTCGCGTCGTTGACGTGGTTCGCGACCCACCGAGCACGTTTCTGAACAGCAGACCTGATTGCATCGTCAGCAAACCCCTTGGGTGCATCGACAGACACCGAACCGTCTGGGTTCACATGAATAGCGACCCGGCTGGAACGCGCATCATCAAACGCCACCTGGTACGGAATGCGTTCATCGCCATAGGTAAGCACGAACGAAGTCATGACTGAACCTTGTTCGTACCGGCACGGACAACCGCCAAGATTTGTTCGATCAATGCGTATGCTGCGTCTGTGCCGCCAAGCAGGTTGAAGTACCGTACAAGCAGACCCTTCTTTATTGCGGCCTCAAGATTCCCGGGGCTGATGGAATGAGACTGAACAGCATCTATCACGACGGACTCGATGTGTAGAGCTTCTTCCACCAACTCATCTTCGGACTGATCTGAATTCGCCAGGTGCTCCAACAGCAAACCATAATACGCTTTAGCACGTGGTTGATCGGTGAAACGATCAGGAACACCCGGTGTGTTACGCTCTGCGACCTGCTCTTCAAGGTCCTTGAACATCGTGTACTGCTTGCCTGGATGATCGAACATTGCCTCAGCGGCTTCGATTGCTTCCTTCAACAACTCAGAAAACACACGCTGTGCATAGGGATCGTCGATCAGGTCTTGCTCGATGGTTTTACGCAGACGGGTCTTGATCACATCAGCTTCCGTACGGGTCTTTTCGTCGGACCAATCCTCTACGTTGTCGGCTTGACCAAGAGTGTCTACGCGAATGAACCCCTCGGGATCGATGATCTCCTGACCAATGACCTGCTTGTCCACCATGCGTCTGATCTGATCTTCGTACTCTGAGAAATCTACGGTCTCGTGGGCGTCACGTTTCGCTTGCACCCGAAGCTCTGTGAAGAACCGCAGTTCGCGTTTGTATCTCTGTATGGTCTTCTCATCAAAGGCACCATCCTCGAAGAATGTACGGGATGACAGTGCCAGCTTGAGGCACATGCCGAAGGCTGTCAGAGCCTCGTAGAAGTCTTCGCGGACCTTTTGGGCTTGGTCAAAACTGTGCCCTACATCGTCTTCCGTGACACGTGGTACCAGAACTCTACGCAGTTGCTCACGATCACCCTTATTCTCAACGCCCCTGAACACCGCCCATAACGCATCATAAAGACTAGGGAGCCGTTTGTATTCGGTTGAAACGTTGGAGAACGTGCCGATTAAGTCATCAACTTCGTAGCCGTTCTGGGTCTGCTGGGCGAGGTCCTGATAATCCTGAATGGAGGTATCTAGTTCGGCCAGGATACCACGGTAATCGATTAGGTATCCGAACTGTTTCGCTTCATGCAGACGGTTCACCCGAGCAATGGCTTGCAACAGATTATGGCTTTTTAGGTGCTTGTCGATGTAGAGCACCGCGTTACGTGGCTCATCAAAGCCGGTCAGTAATTTGTCCACGACGATCAGGATGTCAGGCGCACCGTTAGTCGCAAACCCATCAATCACCTCGGTCTCGTATCGTTCCGGATCACCTCCGATATTCTGGTTCCACCAAGTCTGCACCTCAGGCGTCTTCGCTTCATCAGTGTCGTCGTGGCCTTCTCGGGAGTCCGGTGCGGAAATTACGACCGCACTGGTGACCATACCAGTATCATCCAGGGCTTTCTTATACCGGATCGCTGACAGCTTACTGTCGGTGGCGAGTTGCGCTTTCAACCCCGGGCTGTTGTCGATGAAATTCGCCTTGAAGTGGGCCGCAATGTCCCAGGCAATCATCTCGATACGTGCTTCTGCTTTATAAACTTGGCCTCGGGTCGCGTATTTCTGTTTCAGATCGGACAACTGCTGATCGGATAGTCCCATAGTTCGCTGGTCAAACCATGCATCTACAGCGCGTTCATTGATATCGACGATGGGCTTTCGTTCTTCATAAACCAACGGTGTTACGGCTCCGTCTTCAACGGCATCCTGCATTGTATAGGCGTGAAGAATGGGACCGAACTTGTTGCGCGTCTTGTCCTCTTTCAACAAGGGAGTCCCAGTGAATGCGATGAATGCTGCGTTCGGCAATGCCTGCCGCATACGCTCATGGTTCTCGCCACCCTGACTGCGGTGACCTTCATCAACCAGCACGATCAGCTTGTCTGAGGTGTTCTTACACTCTGGTAGCTTTGTAGCCGAATTGAACTTTTGCAGCAGTGTAAAGACGATCCGTTCGTTCCCTGATCCGATCCGCTTCGCCAGATCACGACCAGATTGCACTTTCGCCTTTTCGCCATCCTTCTTCGTCGCAACAGCGGACCCGAATGCACCACCGGTAAGGAAGGTCGCAGCCAGTTGTTTCTCAAGATCAACGCGGTCGGTAACAATGATGATACGGCTGTTGGCAAGCTCTGGGTCCAAAAGCAATGCTTTGGTCAGCAGCACCATCAAATTAGACTTCCCACTGCCAGTTGTATGCCAGATTACGCCGCCTTCTCGGCTACCGTCAGGCTTTTGCTTCGCCACTTGTGCGAGTATGGCTTTCACACCGCCGAATTGCTGATAACGGGCTGCGATCTTCTTAGTACCACGGTCAAAGAAGATGAACCGTCTGGTGAAGTCGAGCAACCTGTCCGGCCTGAGCAGGCTGATGATCAACCGATCCTGTTCTGTGAGCATCACAAGGCCACTGTGAAGCCTTTCGAAGTCATTCCTGGCCCAATGTGGCTTATCAGCGAACAACGCAGCTTTCTGAGCCTCTGAGAGAGGCGTAGACTTCACTTCTTGCATCTGAGCCTCGGTGATCTCTTCTTCGGTCCACTTCCCCCAGAATTTTGATGGCGTGTCTGTGGTGCCGTACCTGGCATCGGTGCCAGAGATCGACAATAACAACTGCGAATAGGCATAGAGGTTCTGGATGCCCGAAACCTTCTGGTTGCGATTGTGCTGACTGATGCCTTCCGCAACCATCGACTTATTCTCAGACGATGAGGTCGGACGTTTGGCTTCGATCACCACGAACGGGAGACCGTTCACATAGCAAACAACATCAGGACGGTATCGCCCCATACCGGCAGGACGCTCAACGCTGAGTTCCTCGGTGACATGAAACCGGTTGGCATCAGTGTCGTTCCAATTGATCAGTGGAACCGTGACAGAGGTCTTCTGTCCACCGACGAATTCATCAACTGTGATGCCCAACGTCAATTGCTTGTAGATCGCTTCGTTGGCCGCGATCAGACCCTCGTTCAGCTTGGTCGCAGAGATCGCTTTGATGACCTGATTGATGCCACTCTCAGACAGCGGGTAACGCTGACCTTTGAAGTCGAACCGATGTGCCCCCAACCATTCACGTAACACAGGCTCCAACAGAACCGACCGGTCAGACCCACGCATTGCAGTTGCATCAGCAGGCGGCAGATACGACCAGCCCATGATCATGAGAACGTGCAAAGCTGGCAGTTTTGATGCTGCTTCTTCGCGGGTGTCGGGTGTCGTGTTGGTCATAAACATCCTTTAGCGGTACGCAGCATAAACTGTCTTATAAAATGGTAGGCCCAAAGTGCGCTCTATCTCACCAGCCGCCCTCATGACCGTGTGTAAATCCAAATCGGCGAAACTATCCCGATAGGTATCCAAGTAAGTTTGTGACCTGGGGTCAATCCCTGCGCGACGTGCAACCAGATAGGCCGCAGACTCGGCTTCAATTTCTTCCTGGGCATGATCCAAATGCCGACGATCTTTCACATGACGTTTCGGATCAGCGCCCAAATGGCCAAGGAACATATGCGCGAGTTCGTGAGCGACTGTTGTGAACCGTGTCGATTCAGAATGGTTCGTATTCACGGCAAGTCGATATTGGTTACGTTCTTTGTCGCCCATCCGTCGCTTTGTCAGTTGCATGTATCCAGCCTTAGCATCCCCCTGATCGACGAGTGCTGTGTGAATATCGACCTTCGCCAATCGCTCACTGACATGCGAAAACCACCAATGTGGTAGATCACCTGACGTTTCGAATTTGAGAACCCCATCAGGCATAGGTTTGCCCTCTGTGTCCTGAACATCAAAAACGAAATTCACGGGACCAAACGGCTGCAAAATGACAAGTGGCCGTGCATCTTGCTTCGGGTATCGCCTAAACCGTTTCGCCCAATCCCTTGCGTTAGCGACATAGGTGACACCTGGTTTTTGAATATGCATCAACATTGCGTTGAAAGGGGCGTACTCAGTAAAACGAGAGACAAAGTCGAATAGCTCCAACTGTGCCCCTTGTGTCGCATAAAGGTTCGTGTCGGCAATAAGCTGGTCAATAAGCGCCCGTGCATTGTCCTCGGGTACCGCGTCAATTCCCTCATAGTTCCCATCATCGAAGAGATCGCCTTGCGGACCTGAACTCATCGGACAGCCACCCGCCGTTTGCCCGTGAGAAGCTGCTGCATCAGGGCTTTCTTCTCGGTGCGGAGTTTAACTATCTCCGCGATTAGATCAGTGATCGCATCCTCAGCGTCTGCAATCACTACTGCAATACGCTCTTGTTCTTCGATTGATGGGAGGTTGATCAGTGCCCCCTCGATGCCATCAATTGTCAAACCGAACCGGATAGCACCGTTTGCTCTGGTGCCGAAGTAGTGACGGGTATGGGGTAAGTCGAAAAAGAACTTGAGGAAGCGGCCAACCACATCCGGTCCAGGTCGAACAATGGCCAAATGATATCCACACACAAGGTCAGCGGCAGTGTCCTCAACGTATGTAGGCATGGCGATGTCGGAAGCCGTTTCAGAATCTTTAGTGATGATCACATCGCATTGCCGGAGGCCGAACTTCTTGATCTGTGCCGTTTTAGCCGTTGCGGCCATAAAGTCTTGGGACGGATCGATCCTGTCCCGCTTGTACACATCTGTGTAGTTGCAAAGCCGAACGGGCTGTTCATCGGCCAAGGATTTCTTGTCTACGTTCGAAACGATCACATCAGCCACATCCCCCAACCGCACCTCTTTCCATGGCTGGCCTGCGAACGCGGGGAAGCGGCGTTTGCCTGTGAGGAGTTGCTGCATAAGGGCGCGTTTTTGGGTTCGTGCGTTGGCCAGCAGGGCCTCGGTCGTCTCGATGGCCTGATCCCACGTGGAGAGGATATCCGCGATCTTCCGTTGTTCGGGGAGTGGGGGAAGGAGGATGGGCAGTGCTTCGCAATTTGCTTTGTTTAAGTATGGTATGGTTGTAGACGATGCCAACGCGGACATTGCTGGTTTGGCACGTTCAAGTTGGTAAGCAAAGAATGCCGCGCAGGTTCGTTCATCAGTTTCAAAGGCATGAAGCTGTTGGTTGATCACCACAGGCACCCTGTTTTGAGTGACAATGCCCAATTCTCCAACGCATGAGAAGATGACACAGCCCGTTGGGATAATCTTACCGCCAGCTTCGCGAACAGCCTCTTCACTCACAAATAGTTCGTGGTCCTCGGCTGGAATGTACTTTCCGCCGATCTGGGGAGTAGTCACCCAAGGAATATCGCCACTAAATGACTTTGGCTTGTTTCGGCCTGGAACATAAGACCTAGACGAAGCGCCGGTTGTAGTTTTACTCCACCCCTCAGGAACCATATCCAAGCTCCTGCAAATACCCCGCCATGCGAGTTTCCAACTCGGCCAGATCGTCCTTCAACCGCATACGTTCAGCCCTTACCGCCATCAGGTCGATCTCGTCCTCTTCCTCAAACGTATCCACGTAGCGGGGGATGTTGAGGTTGTAGTCGTTCTCGGCGATCTCTTCCTTGGTGGCCCGGTAGGCGTATTTGTCCACCGATACCCGATCCGTGAAGCATTGCATGATCTCGTCGATATTGGCCGGTTCCAAAGCGTTCTGGTTGCTACCAGAGACGAACTCTCGGCTGGCATCGATGAACAGCACGGAATCGTCGGATTTCTGTTTGCGGAACACCAGCAGGGCGGCTGGGATGCCCGTACCAAAGAACAGCTTTTCTGGCAGGCCGATCACCGCATCCAGCAGGTTCTCTTCGATCAGTTTCTGACGGATTTTCCCTTCTGACGATCCACGGAACAGCACACCATGGGGGACGACGACCACAGCACGGCCCGTCTTGGGTTTCAGCGTCTCGATCATGTGCAGGATGAACGCATAGTCGCCCTTTGTCTTGGGCGGAATACCGCGACGGAAGCGTCCGAATGTGTCAGCCTCGGCTGTCGCAGTGCCCCATTTGTCGAGACTGAACGGCGGGTTGGCGACGACCACATCGAAGTGACGCAGTGCGTCTTCCTTCATACGCAGTTTTGGATTGCGGATAGTATCGCCCCACACGACCTCGTGGTTCTCTTCCCCGTGCAGGAACAGGTTCATCTTGGCGAGGGCCCATGTGGACCCGATGGATTCCTGACCGTAGAGCGCGTAGCGTTTGGTGCCCGTCTTGTTGCGTATCTGCCGCCCACATTTCATCAGCAGGGATGCAGAGCCACAGGTAGGATCGCAGATGTCGTCGCCTTCCTGAGGATCAGCCAGACGTGCGATCAGGTCCGAGACTTCTGGAGGCGTATAGAACTCACCGGCTGTCTTACCCGCAGTGGCGGCAAAGTGTTTGATCAGGTATTCATAGGCCCCACCGATGATGTCCAACTGACCAATCCGTGACGGGCGTAGGTCCAATGCGGTCTTGGCGAAGTCTTCCAGCAGATGACGCAGCAGATCGTTCTTCTGCTCCTCATCCCCAAGCTTGGTGCTGTTGAAGTGGATGTCCTGAAACACCTGATCCAGCTTGTTGCCGTTTGCCTCTTGGATAGAGTGAAGCGCCTTGTCGATCCGTTCGCCATTGCCAGCCTCGTGTCGGCGTTTGTGCAGTGTGTCAAAACTGGCATCTGCTGGGAGCACAAAAGACTCCTGTAGCATCATGGCTTCAACCAGTTCAGGGCTGTCTGGGTGTTCCGCCTCGTACCGGGCTTGGTGATCCTTCCATACGTCGCTGATGTATTTCAGGAATAGCATCGTCAGGACGTAATCCTTGTAGATCGATGGATCGACCACCCCGCGAAACGTGTCACACGCCGCCCATGCTGCATTGTTGATCTCTGACTGGGTGATGGGGGTCATGTGTTTGATGCCTGTTTGAATAGGAGTGTAATCAGTCCCTGATACTGGGACGGATCGAATGGTTCTGCATTGGCGTTGATAGAGTGATTGGCTTCTTGCTGTAATATCTCGACAACAACATCACCGACGAGTGCCGGTGGTGGGCGGACATTCAGTAATTGGGCTTGCTCTTCAACCATGGCCACAACCTCGCCGATGCGATGATAGAGGAACTGGGTTGTCGGGGAGGCTTCATCGCCCTCCAATAGCTTTCGTGGATCAACGCCATAGAGGTCTGCGATCTGGAATAACCGTGCGGCACTAACTGTCTCGGACTTGTTCTCTAGCCGCCAGATTTGGACCTTGCTCACACCCAACGCTTTCGAAGCATCATCGACGGTCACACGGGAACGCTCACGAGCGTTTCTGATGCGGTCGTAGAGGTATTCCTTTGAATCGTCGTGTGATGTGGCCATTTCACATCGTGTAACGAAATCAAGGAAAGTGCAACAATCATGTAAATTACCTATCGCGAATCATTATTACATGATAGGTAACGAAGCTATGACGCTCAAGGATTACCTCGATCAGAAAAAACTTAGCTTGAAAGCATTTGGAGACCGTTGTGGGTTAAGCGCCCCAACGGTTCTAAGAGTCCGTGACGGGGTGAACATGCCTTCGAGGCGCACCCTGAACGCTATCGTTCATGCAACCGGTGGAGACGTGACCATTACCGATCTCGTGGCGGTTGCGATGGGGAGCAAACCTGCGGACCTAGAATTGGCTCCGGATGAATGAGCGATCTCGTTGTAACAGAAATAGGAGACCGCAAATGAAAACGCTGCTTTGCACAGTCGGCGTCGTGATGCTTGCCACACACACCATGGCTGACGCTGATCCCAGATACCAAGACCCTGTGAACATCATGACTGACCTCGCCCAGTTGGTTGGTTGGTGCAGCGAAATGGAAGAGGGCGATATCCGTCGTGAGATATTTGACATCCAATTCGCGAAGCACGGCAACCGTTGTCAGTTTCTGAACGGCGAACTGGATGACCACATTCGTTCGTATCTATCCGAACACAAACTGAACTGGGCCGGTGTCGAAGGAGAGCATGGTCTGTGGGTAGAGGTGACGAATGCTGCCGACTAAGGATGCCATGCTTCGATGGACGGGCGCGTTGCTGTCGTTGATGGCACTGTCGGCATGTGTGCCATCCGATATCCAGCAAGCCTGTAAACAAAAGGCCGTTCAAAAAGGCTACGGCACGTGTTCTGTTGAAAACGGGCGACAGAACTCATTCGGCGTTTGGGTGGTGAAAATGGATTGTTCACGTGGTGCGTTGAGTTGTTCGAACAACACCGCAGGTCGCGTCAGTGTCAGCCCATGGACATCAATGAGCGAGACATCTTACCGCGAATGATCGTGATGTGCTGATGTGCATTATTTTGGTCTGCAAAATGGAGCGCCCCCTATAGTCCCCTCTTATGCGGCGGCATCGAGTACTAGGGCATCATCCGGTTCATATTCGAACAGATCACACCAGTAGGAGTGGATGCAGTCTTCCAGTATCGCCCCTAACTCTCGACGCTCTTCGGCTTTGATTTCAGCCAGCATCTCAATGGCGTTTTGCTCCAGATTTCTCACAGAATATCGTTTCATCATAGGTCTTCCTCCTATTGGTATTTAGGGATCATCGCCCTCGAAATGACCCAGGTTCTACCTCTGGCAGCCATCCGTATCGGCGAAGTGTCAGAGCCTGACTTCAGTCTGACTAAATACCAGTGCCTGACGGAAACTGGTGAGAGCAACAAACCTGCTCACTGCCGTTGAATTACCGCTTCGGCGGCGAACCGACTATATTCGTTGGGTGGCGAACCATGATCATAAAAGGATTACATCATGCCACACTACACAATGCACAACTTGCGGGACAATTTGGATGCTGGAAAAATTGGTTATACGGGGCTGGGAAACGACCAATTTCTCAAGAGGAAAATACTTGAACGCTGTTTCTCAGCGACCGGCAACCCAGCCATCGAAGCTGCACTACTGCAACAACATAAGCTGATTGCACAAAACACCGCCGCGAAATCGTATACGGTTGGGGCCAAGAAAACTCGAAAGGGCGGCACCCAACCACGGCGCAAGGATTACCGGTCACCAGAGGGCTTCAATCTATGTGGCGTCGTCTCCGGTCGATCCTATGCAAGCCGAACTGGGGAATTAATGGAAGCGAAGCAGAAGGGCTTTCCCGATGTGATGCGCCATCCTACTACTATCGACATCCTGATCTTACGCCTTACTGGAGACGCCGGTTCGGCTACGGAACAATGTCGTCCTCGTATTCGAGATGCATTCGCTAACCTGTCACCAGGCAGTCAAGTCTCCGGTAGGTTTCAAATCGCATTGGAAACTGCTGAACATCTAGCTACGATATTTCCGGAAACTGAACTTCCAGACTTTGTTGATCCTGTTAACAGGCCAGACGAAGTGTTCGCGTTGCTTCACTGGCATGGCGTTATCGCTGATCCGCATCTGACGAAACAGGAAGTGCGTCGCATCATCACGAAGGCGTTCCCAGGGTGCCGCCGCGTCTGTGTGTCCAAAGTTCAGCCCGAACGCATCAACGAGCACGGCGAGATCACACATGGCGGACAAGGCTTCTTGGAGTATGCTTGCCTAGAGAAGACTGAAATTAAATTCAGCAAGATTCAGCAGAAGAAGGACGCTGTGATCGGTCATGCATTGCTGGCAGCGACGTGGAACCGACGCAACAGATCATTCTCTATGGGTAAGTCTCTTGCAGTATCTGGAGTCCAGATCGATCCGGTGCGCGTTGCTCAGCTAGAACTCATGGAACGGTTGGATCAGGTTAAGAAGAACTGGAAGAAACTGTCCTACGCCGAGCAGTTCATTCATCTATGGATGTCTGGTGCAATCGCAGTGATCCGTAAGCCTCAGACCTGGTTGAAATGCGGTACATCGACCCAAGATCGTTTCCTTATTTTCCTATCTGTAGTTAAGAACTGGTGCACCGATACGTCGGCTGATGATACTTGTTTTTATGGCTTTGCGGACGCCCAGCTAGAATAGTTAGCTCAGGACCATCTGGTTGACGCCAATATACGCCAAGTTGGCAATATTCTCACGTCTAGCCCGAACATAGGGCAATAGGACCCGCTCTTTCTGGTACGAAATAGCCCGAAACACATCTCGATAACGCCTCTAGTCAGGAGGCGACCAGAGAAGGCATACGCAAAGCATATCGGTGCTGAAGGTGCCATCGCTTTCTAACTAATGGACGGAATCGTATCGGAACAGTCTCAAGCTCGAACCGTGTTCACCGCGACGCCCCAGGCAACCACCTGTACAGCGTGGGGACCGAAACACCCACTGCGGCAGCGGCATCCTTCACAGGCGTACCAGACGCCAAGAGTTCGCGTACCGCTTTGATCTTGTCCTCAGTCATCTGACGGGGCCGACCACCAATGCGGCCCTTAGCACGTGCAGCCTTCAATCCAGACTGGGTGCGTTCACGTATCAAATCGCGTTCAAACTCTGCTATGGCACCCATGATGTGGAACAACAGCTTCCCACCCGGTGTAGATGTGTTGATGTCTTCGGTAAGGCTTTGAAATCCAATCTCACCGTTGCTGAGGTCGTTCATAATCTCGATGAGGTGCGGAAGACTTCTGGCAATGCGGTCCAGCTTATAGACCACGAGACAGTCGTCAGAATTGGGCCTTAGATAACTCATCGCCTCCTCTAGTACAGGTCGATCCCGCCTCGCCCCCGAAGCAACTTCGGTGAACACCTTTTCGCATCCGGCATTCCGAAGCGCATCTAATTGCGCATCGACAGTCTGGCTATCGGTTGAAATTCTGGCATACCCAATCTTCATTCACTCTCCTTCTCGAAACTCATAGCTACGATAACGGGTTCGTCGATTCGTTTCGATAGGGGTTATCAAGAATTATCGGGCGTGGTTTATATGGGCATCACAATCAGCATCCGGCGTAGCTATCGAGAACTCACATAACGACCGTTTACGATAGAACGTAGTTGGGCCATAAAGACTGACGGAGAAGGTGCCCCGCGTATGTTTGTAAATGTCCCAGATGCAGAGCAACTCGGAAAAACCGCGCTCAAGCTCTACTTCGATGCGTGGGAGCGCACCATAACTTTGTATGACGACTTCTGCGGTGTCTTTCCTGTTTCTATCGAAGAAGTGGCTGGCAAGCACGACTTCTCTGAAGAATGGGATGAGTATGTGGCGGGTGCGCAAGCCGAAATGGGGGCTATATGTGCAATCATCCAGCAGTCAGCAGAGATACGTTTGAAGTCAATTATCTGCTCGGTCAGCCCATATCTCCTTCTTCTAAACAGTGAGGTGCCATTGAAGGTGAATGACGTTGATCTGGACTTCACCAGCCTACGAACATTGGACGCGGTTGACTTACCCAAGGCAGTCCGAACGATGACAGAGTTCGGCCTGACTGACAGCTACATCCAGAGATACGGAGAATTACGTCAACTACGGAACCAGATGGTGCACCTGGGTGCACATCAGGGCGGCTTATCACCTTCCGTGCTAATAGATTTGCTAGGTCAACAATTCCTCGCCTTATGGCCCGACGGGCGGTGGTTGAGAAGGCGGACTGAATTTGACGGAAATAGTGCCCGTCGGTTTTTCCACGATGACAGATATTCTTCGGTTGAAACCATCGTCATGGCTGAACTTCCCAGCACTATCGCCCTGCTCAACAATGAAACATTCAAGAAGGCATTCGGGGTAGCGAAGGGCAAGCTGAGCGGGTTTTGCCCTGATTGCGTTTACGCGATTGCCAGGAAGTCTGGCATTGATGCTGAAAGCACAGCATATCAGACGGGTGAATTTGCCGCTCATTGCGCGATGTGTGAAGTTGACTTGCTACTGTCGAACGTATCGGAGTGCTGTGAACGATGTGATAGTTTGCTGGTCGCTACGGTAGCATCAGACGACCCAGAGCCAAATTCTGCCTGTTACGGCTGTGGTGATGGATAGTGTGAGCCTTTACCGGTTCTCTATTCATGAGCAATCGCGATAGTTCGCTTTCGTTAGTGGCGAATTCCTGTCAATAGCGAACGCCTGCTGAATTCATCATTAGGCGCGAAAAACCGTTTACTAGAGCAATATTTAGAGGCTTGGTTGCAATGGTCGAGTAGCAGTTATGGAAAACCCTTCTAACGCTTGGTGTCTCTAATTGGGTCCATTATAGCCATTATGGCCCCTATAGACATACGAGCCGAAATGATTCAAACAACATGAATGAAGAATTTTTCGGCACGTGAAGCAAAGAACCAGTTCGGCTTGCTCATTGACACAGCAAGGGTAGACCCTGTGATCATTGAGAAGCACGGGAGACCTGTGGTCGTGGTTTGCTCAGTTGAAGAGTTCAACCGCCTGAAACGTATTGCATCGGAACCTTCCGGGCCGAAGCCTACGGAGGTCGAATGACCCAGCCGCCGGATAAAATACGAATATACCACATCGTTCATAAAGATCGTCTGCAATCGATTATGGACGACGGTTTCCTTTGGTCTGATGCCGAGACTCGGGCAAGAGCGAGTACTGGGACTACGGTTGGCATGATGGGGATCAAAGACCGTCGCTTGGTCACCGACCTTGGTTCGCGTCCCGGACTGACTGTCGGCTCATGTGTGCCATTCTATTTCTGCCCACGATCTATAATGTTGTTCCTACTTCACAGAGGCAATCACCCGGAAGTCACATATCGGGGTGGCCAGGAGCCAATCATTCATTTGATGGCCGAGGTACCCAAGACAGTGACTTGGGCGGAAGAGAACAATCTACAGTGGGCATTCACGCTGTCCAACGCTGGCTCCAGCTACTTTGAAGACCGAGCGGACCTGAATTGCCTCGACGAGATTGACTGGGACGCGGTAAAGGCCACACAGTGGAGTGGCAATGGCGTTAGCCGCCAAATAAAAGAAGGTAAACAAGCCGAGTTCTTAGTCGAACGTTGCTTCCCTTGGGACCTAGTCCGAGGGATAGGCGTTCGATCAGAATCTGTTGGACGCGAAGTGACACGGATGATGGCCGGGAGAGATCATCGGCCAACGGTAAAGGCTTTACCGACATGGTACTATTAGAGGGGGGAGGACTACTATGATTAGATACACATCCGGGGACATCCTCCGAAGCGAGGCTGATGCTTTAGTCAACACGGTCAACTGTGTTGGTGTTATGGGCCGAGGCATAGCCCTTCAATTCAAGAAGGCATTCCCTCGGAATTTTGAAGACTATAAGATTGCATGTGATCGCGGAGAGGTCATACCGGGTGAGATGTTCATTACGGAACGTCACGCTCTGACCGCTCCGCGCTTCATTGTTAACTTCCCCACCAAACGGCATTGGCGTGGAAAAAGCAGAATCGAAGACATCGAGACAGGGTTGTCGGCGCTACGCGACGAAATCAAAACACGAGGTATTCGCTCCATTGCTATTCCACCTTTAGGAAGTGGCCTCGGCGGGTTGAACTGGCCTGACGTTCGGAGCCGTATCGAAGCCGCCCTTGGTGATGCCAATGTAGAGATCATTGTGTACGAGCCGGGGGAAGCTCCAGACTCTCGGGTGATGGCACGTAGCACTGAACCGCCAAAAATGACTACCGGTCGGGCCACCTTGGTTACCTTGATGGATCGGTATCTGTCCGGGTTACTTGATCCGTTTGTGACTCTTATCGAGTTACATAAGCTCATGTATTTCATGCAGGAGGCTGGCGAACCGCTTCGCCTGAAATACAAGAAGCACCACTATGGTCCCTATGCCGAAAATCTTCGCCATGTTCTCAATCAGATCGAAGGCCACCTCGTTTCTGGGTATGCTGATGGAGGGGATATTCCTGGGAAGCAGATCGAGTTGGTACCCGGTGCAGTGGCCGAAGCCGAAGCTCTCTTAAAGCAACACGATGACACACATGGTCGATTTGAACGCGTTAGCAAATTGGTTGATGGGTTCGAGTCCCCCGTCGGGATGGAACTTCTGGCCACGGTACATTGGTTGATCCGCAATGAAGGCGTTGCTGGAGCGGCGGAAGCGATAGAAAAGACTTATCAATGGAATGATCGTAAGAAACGATTTACTCCCCGACAAATTACGCTGGCATTCGACCACTTGGCCACGTGCGGTTGGGGGCCGACCTCCGGATTGCAGCATTGAGGTTATATCATTATACGCCGGTTATCCGCAGCGAGTTGTCTATCAATCGCAGAGAGATTAGGCTCATGTATTGATCAGACAGCAGTACATTTGCATTATGTATAAACAGCATAATCTGCTATCGGGCTTGTTGAGCAGAGTGGGACAATAGCTTGGAAAATGACGAATGATATCGAGCTTATTCTCTGTCCCACATATTGCTAACATATTGAAATATAACGTATGGTGAACTCCTCTTCTGGGCACCAATTTAGCGGTTTTTACCGTACAGTGTAATGCAAAAAATACCGTTATTTCAAAAGATTACCTGAGTTATAAGATCACTAACGTCCATTGTGATCCACTCGAAGCCAGGACATTTGTTGGTTCTTTTGTTGGTGCTTTAGTGTTGTGTTGAAATAGCCTGCTAGCTACGCTCACGTATGAATAATACGTTAGATACCTTCAATGCCACTGACAGATAGAGCGATTAAAGCCCTAAAGCCGGGCCAGAGAGCTTCTAAGCATTCGGACGGCGGTGGCCTATATCTATATGTCCCAGTTACAGGATCAAAGCTGTGGCGACTGGGCTACCGGTTCCTTGGCAAACAAAAGACTCTATATATTGGCGGCTATCCCGCTATCTCGCTCGCTGACGCCCGAGCGCGAAGGGACTCTGCAAAACAACAGATCGCCAAAGGTACCGACCCTGCGGAAGAGGTCCGACGTGAAAAAATTCGGCTACAGTTCGCCTCGGGAAACACTTTTTCGGCGATTGCTGAAGAATTGATCGAGAAAGCTGCTGCGGAGGGGAGAGCACCCGCCACGCTGAAAAAGAAGCGTTGGTTCCTAGAGTTACTTCAGGCTGACCTCGGACGCATTGCGATAAGCGAGATCACCGCAACTGACATAATTGCTCCGCTCAGACGCATAGAGCTTCAGGGTAATTATGAGACCGCAAGGCGCGTTCGTGCATTTGCAAGCCAAGTGTTTCGATACGCGATTGCCACGGCCCGTGTTGACAACGATCCAACTTTTGGTTTGCGTGGCGCTTTAATTTCACCTCAGGTCAAGCACCGCGCAGCAATCCTTGATCCAAATGAGTTTGGTGATTTGCTCAGGGCCATCTGGAATTATGGTGGCCAACCTACAACAATCGCTGCTCTTAAACTAATGGCCCTACTCTATCCCCGTCCTGGTGAGCTACGACAAGCTCATTGGTCGGAATTCGATCTAGAACAGAGAGTTTGGACGATCCCCCTTGAGCGAGCGAAAATGCGCCGTGAGCACAAGAAGCCGCTAAATAGTGCAAGTATCGAGATACTCTTTGAACTTTATCAGTTGACTGGCCAAGAGACGCTCGTATTTCCTGCCATTGGGGGCCGTACAAGATCAATCAGCGAAAACACCATGAACCAAGCTTTGCGACGTATGGGTTTTGATCAGGCTCAACAAACGGCACATGGTTTTCGTGCTTCAGCATCAACCATGTTAAACGAAACTGGAAGATGGTCATCAGATGCTATCGAAGTAGAACTGGCACACATTGAACCCAATGCTGTTCGACGAGCTTATCATCGAGCAACCTACTGGGATGAAAGGTCCAAAATGTCCGAATGGTGGGCAAGCGAGCTGATTTCCATGAGGGATGCAAAAAAATATGCCAACTGAGTCGCCCAAAGATCTATCCGAACAAACAGGGCCGGAACCGATTAGTCAGGCCACACTTGGAAAACACGAGATCCTCAGCAGCTTAGACGTACTCAAAATTATCAACGTAACTGGCCTCAATCTTCTTGATGATGTGGATGAAACCCAATTTCACTACTGGCTAAATAATACAGTTGAATGGACCTTGCGTGATCAATTAGGCGAGCGTTTAAGGCGCGTAAACATCAAGAGATTAAAGGACAGCCTAAAGAAGTATAACTCATTGTCTCAGTCGCTAAAACATAGTGAATTTCCGCCGATTCCACTTCCGTCCGAATGGTTGAGAGAAGCAGAAAGCTGGCCGACGAATGCGACTGAATTACTGGAAAAGCGGAGAGCTGGCGGAGCCCCTGCAAACGTAGAAACCACTGTATTCGTCCCCAAAGCACTCGGGCTCTTTCATGCAGGCTTTGGCGTACTCCCTGATAATGTCGTTTCCTGGAACGTGACCCATGAAAGAGGCGCAGCGTTCCGTTTCATTTATGAGACATCACGCCTAGTGAAGGAAAGAGTTGAGGAAAGAGGGTTTTGCAAATCGATCCCGAAAGAGCTTGTAAGCCGCGCACGCTTTCTTCCCGTGACGGATGATGCGGTCGGAAAGCGTATAAATGCCGCTCTGTCGCTTCTTGGGGAATCAGTGCAATGGACAGATCAAGCCCATTACTATCCTGAAAATGGTGAACTTGTGCCAATTACCATCCTAACCAATGGACCAGCATGGGAAATCCATGCCGCTGAATTCAGAGAATTTCTCTTAGATCCTTGAACTAGAACCCGAAAAAACCTTAGCATAATCGCTTGGGTTTGTTCTCGTGATCGCGATTAAATTATCTGTCAACTTCCAATGGTCGGCCTAGCACTCCGCTGGCCACTAAATAGATTGGACAGAAAATGGACTACAGTTCAGCGCCTTGGCGCGACATCGAGCCCACGGGCAGACTTCTTCGACCAACGGAGGTCGTCGAAACCGTAGGGCTTTCCCGCAGCCAAGTTTACCACATGATATCAGAAGGACGTTTTCCACCGTTCATAAAACTCAGCGAACGGGCATCTGCTATGCCGAAAGCTTGGTTGGACGCGTTTGTCCAACATTGTGCAACGGTTTCAATTGAAAAGGAGGCTCGGACATGATCCATGAGCTTTTTGAAGTCCCAGATGATTTCTGGAAGATCTACCAATCACTTCGCCGGGCACTAATGCTTAACATGGGACACGATGGCCGATACGTGGTTGAGTTCGTCGCAGACGAGAACCGACTACGCCGTCAGATCGATAAGGAGATTGGTCCTGAAGCAGCTCTTTTCTCGACTTTGAAGCGCCACAAATTCACGTCGGCGCATCCAGATGCATTCTATCTGAAACCTCCAAAGTTTAAATTATTCTGACATGTTGGAAACGCAGCGCAAAGCATATCCAGAGAACCGAGTATTGAAGGAATATCTGGAGCAACTTTTCGTCTGTCGAAATGGGAATGAAGATAGGGTTCACCACATTTAAGAACAACTCTTCCAACGAATCCTGTTCCAAACCTTCAGAAATTAAAATGAAGTTACCAACCCGCGATGAGCGGGTTGGCGACACTTGCGACAAGCCGATCGTTTCTAAGAGTGAAAACTAAAAGCTGGAGCCTAAAATGGCATTAATCAATCAAGTCGAAAATCAGAATTCGCCCTTAGATTTCCCGATACACATCACAGTATTTAGTGATCGCCGTGCAATGAATATCAAAGCAGGGCCACTTTCGATGCGTGAATTCGCAGCGCGGATTTCTGAGAAAAAGTCCGATTGCAAAAACGAATTGCGTCATCTCAAACTTGGGAGATTTTCTGGGGAACGAACAGCTCGTGGATCATATAGACATAATGCAGGCCATTTGGCGGTCTCCGGAATAGAGGGTGACTACGATGCAGGGACCATGTCAGTGAGCGACGCAGTAAGAGCTCTTAAGAGGGCCAAAGTAGGCGCGCTAATTTATACGACGCCTTCCCATCAAAAAGATGGAAAAGGAGAGCGGTGGCGTGTTTTGTGTCCACTTTCAGAAGAAGTCTCGCCCGCTGAACGAATGCACCTGGCTGCTCGGGTCAATGGCGTATTGGGTGGGGTTCTTAGTGCAGAATCCTTCACTGCCTCACAGTCATATGCTTTTGGGGCGATAGTCGGGCAAATGGACCCCGAAGTGCACCTCGTGGACGGTCGCTTCCTCGGGCAATGCAACGATCTTGATAAGCACGCGATTGGCAAACCTGAACGGGAGCGAAGTGACCCAGCCCCGATGGTTGATATGTCTGATGATTCTTGGAAAGTGGCCCGCGCCGCTCGGATGTTAGAATGTTCTGCTGAACGATTGAGCGAAACCGTTTCTGAAAGAAATAACGCTCTTTGCAAAGAAGCTTACCTTGCCGGAGGCCTCCTTGCGAATTGTTTAGTCACACGAGAAGATGTGATGGAATTGTTCTTACCAGCGATAGCTGAGAACGGATACCTTGCTGACCACGCGGGCAATGATGAGCGTGAGGTTGAACGGATCATTGATACCCAGCTGGCGGCAGGTGTTCGCGAGCCGTTTGATCCCGCTGGAGACGAACTTGATTTCGATGATGATGAACCAGAACATAGTGACATGAGCATTGCCGAATTGTTGGGTAGCTCTGGCGGAAGTCTCAAAGCAGAATTGTCAGAGATCAGTTTGTTGGAATCGGCATCTAGCCTCGAAGGTGTGGAGGTGCCTTCACGAGAGTGGATGGTTCCTGACCTCATACCGCATCGCACGGTAACAATATTGGGCGGAGATGGTGGTACAGGTAAGTCACTCCTGGCTCTACAGCTTGCTGTGGCAACTGCGACTGGTGGAGATTGGATAGGAAGATCGGTGGCCCGACCTGGCCCAGTTGTTTTGATTTCTGCAGAAGATGAGCGAGATGAACTGCATCGCCGCATGGCTTCGGTCTGTGAAGCTGGGGGCGTGCCATTCACTGATCTTTCTCACCTATTTTTCAGATCCTTAGCTGGCGAAGGAGCCATCCTTGCCGAGTTGGACCGCCGGACAGGAAAGATGGCCCCTACGAAGTTGTTCAAAACGTTGACTGCTGCTGTAAGAGATCTGTCTCCATCCCTAGTTATTCTCGATACTCTGGCAGATCTACATAGTGGTGATCAGAATGACCAAAGCCACGCGCGTCAATTCATCACTCTGCTACGTGGGCTTTGTGTTCATCACGGTTGTACCGTCCTTCTTCTTGCTCATCCGTCTCTTACAGGGATAACAACAGGGACTGGTACCGGAGGCTCAATGGCGTGGAACAATTCCGTTCGCTCCCGACTGTATATTCGACGGGTCAAGGAAAACAGTCAGGAAGCTGATCCTGATGCACGCCTTCTAGAGACGATGAAATCAAACTACGGCAAGGTTGGCGGCGAAATCAGGCTTCGCTGGAAAGCTGGAACGTTCCACCCATACACAGCCGAAGATGATTCAGAAGTACAGTATCGCGCTGAAAAAGTGTTTTTGAAACTTTTAAGTAAAATGGATGACCAGGACCGCAGAGTGAGCCATAAGCCGGGAGCGAACTATGCCCCAAAGCTATTTTCCGGCCAACCTGAAGCTAAAGGAACAACTAAGCGCATGCTTCAAATGGCAATGGAGGCCATGCTTTCGGACCAAAGGCTGGAAATTGCAGAAGAAGGCCCACCTTCGAAACGTCGGCAACACCTGCGGCAGGGTTCATTCGGTTTCGACTGAACAGGTATCGCTCCAGCAAGCTTAGAATTCCAACCCGCTTCCAACCCAGAAAAGGGCCTTCCGGCCCACTTCCAACCTGGTTCCGACCGCCTAAAATGGGCTTTCTTCCTCTATTCCAACCCATCCCACCTAAACTACCTTCCACCCCCCTTATACCCCCCAACGGTTGGAAGCCCCGTTCGGGCTGGGCTTACGCCCACCACTTGGCGCATCCAATCTTTTCAGCACCTTGTGGAAGGTGCCCCAATCGGCACGGGTACGAAATGAAATTAGACAGGGGTTCAACCCGCCAAAACACCCTATGGTTTGCAAACGCAGCGAAAGTCCTATTTTCACCAACGCAACCCCGCCTGCCCTTCTGTGCTTTCATATTGTTAGCTGGGACGATCCAAGTGTTCCCTTCAATCTGGTCAACGTGGCAAAACCGTATGGGCTTTGATCGCAGCGCGGTAAGGATGAGCAACCGCAGCGCTAAGCGAAATCAAAGTCGCCTG
>JAWSVL010000048.1:0-27490 GCA_033851935.1 Sulfitobacter sp. | reverse complement strand
TTAATTCTAGGGGGGATTACCCCACGCAGCTAGGCTTTGGTTGATGACAGGGATTAAAACCGCTAAAAGCTATCGAACTCTTGGACATGCAAGTTTATACTAAGTCGGCACCTCAACACGATCACCCGGAGGGCCAGGGTCTATGCAAAAACGTACAAAAATCATCATCCATATTGGCGATGCAAAAACGGGTACGACATCGCTGCAAAAGTTGTTGAACGCGCACAGCCATGAGTTACAGGCCCGGAATATTTTTTATGCGCGAGCCGGGCGTGAGGTTGAGCACGCGATAGCACACCATGCTTTACCAATTTCGATGTGGGCGCAGACCAGCAAAACTGATCTAATGTCTTTGCCATCTTGGGCCGCACTTCGCTTGGAAATTGATGCTATGCCTGACGGTGCGACGATGATCCTTAGCTCCGAAGGGTTTTCTTCAATGTCTGAGGAATGGCCCGCCCGCGCGATGGCCGAGTTTTTTGCGACCGAAAATGTGCAAATTTTACTGACACTTCGTGATCAAACAGAGTGGGTAGAATCCATGTATACCCAGAACGTAAAAGCTTCTCCTTTTGCGTTGGCACCCTTTGAACAATTTCAGCGTGGTGTTGTTCCGAAAGGGATAACTGCTGCGATGCACTTAGTGACTTCATTTACACCTGAGGCCTTCAAGATCCTCTTCTACAACGAGAATATAATTCTGCAGTTACTCGACTTCATTGGTATATCAGACCTGTTTTCAAGCGATGCGGATGCAGGGACTCCTCAAAACACACGGGATCCAGATGCGTTAATCGAGGCATTCTTCGCTCTAAATAAAATCGAAATGCCAGCTCATGTACGAGATGGTTTGTATGCCACAATCCAGAATACATGCGGTGAGCATGGATTTAAATATCGTGATCCAATTGGTACAGCTAAATCACGCTTTGTTTTTACGGCCGATCAACGGCGGTCATTCATTCTTCAGCACAACGCCCTAATAAATAGATTTTGCACAACTTTCGGCGTTCATCGCGATCGAATCGTAAAGGGATAGAGCCATGACAACTAAAACGTTTACAGTAATCGGCAATTGCCAAGCTCCCTGTATGGCGCACGCATTGCTATCTAACCCGACCTTTAGAGAGCAGTATGAATGGCATAGAATACCGCCAGTGCACAATCTTAACCTCGAACAGATTTCAAACCAGTTTGAAAAACTGAAGGAATTTGATTTAATCATTTATCAACCCGTGATCAATGCCGCCAGATTTGGTGAGTTTGAGATCGAACACCTCCGCAAAGAGCTCGCTGGTACATGTGATTTGCTGTGCATTCCATCATGTTATTTTAACGGTTACTTTCCTACGATTTCAACGATCCAAGGCATCCATACACCCGCTCACTTAGTAAGTGATATGGCGGTCTTTCATGCCTTTGATCTTGGCATATCTGCTCAAGACGCAGCCCAAATGATCTATGAAGCGCCCTACTTGCCGGCCCAATTTTACGTTTCGGCCTGGAAGCAGGGAATTAGTGAGTTACGAGACCGGGAAGTTCTATATTCAGTCGATGTAAGTTTAGCAGATTTTCTCGAAGCAGAAGGACGCAATAAAGTTCTAATGCATCAATTCAACCACCCCACGCGCGCTGTATTTGACTATTTGGCAAATGAAATCTGTGCGCGGCTGGGTGTAGCGGGACACAGCGCCACCGCTCATGATCTTGATCCGATTTGCTTCCCTGTCCTCCCTGCAGTTAAAAAGGCGCTAGGCCTACCTCAATCGGGGAGCGACGTACTTTCAGTAAATGGCAAAACACTCGAATTGAATACGTTTGTGCAGGGCTCCTATGCAGCATATGAGAATATGCCTGCCGAACAACGCAAACATTGCGCCCAGCGTCTGCCTGTGTTGCGAGGCCATATTGTTGAATATATAGCGAATCATATTGCTTTCACGACATCGACGCCCCCCTAACACCGGCGAACAGGAATTAGGGGACCGATGCAGCCTACATAATAATATACAGTTCACTCATATCCTCGTTAGAACTTCTAAATTTCCCAACAATTCTTATGCAAAGAGAAAGTCATCTTGAGTGAGTTGTGAAGCATCAACATTATTCAGCTGAATAGTGTTGCCATTCCCATCATCTATCAACGCGTGGCCGCCATTGTAGCTCAAATGATTTGACACAAGATCACTGAAATCTGTGATACTGTTGATCAAGGATAAGTTGATGATCTCACCAGTTTCACTGAGCGTAAAGTCGGAGACTTTATCTTGACCAAATTGGTCTACAAATACAAACATATCACCTCCTGTACCGCCTTGAAGTGTGTCATTCCCAGCGCGACCATTCAGCACATCGTTGCCGCCATGTCCCCAGATGAAGTTGTCTCCAGAATCGCCACGCAGGTTGTCGTTGTGTTGGGAACCGAACAGGTTCTCGACATCGGTATAGGTGTCACCAGCAGCTTCTCCGGTATTCAGGCTTTCATATCCGAGATCAGCCAGAACTGCTGAGGTCGCCAGATGGTATTGCGCACGGTCGATGCCGTCACCGCCATCAATGATGTCTGCTCCCAGCCCGCCGAGTAAAATATCGTCGCCGACACCGCCATAGAGCCTGTCATCACCCGCTTCACCGTAAAGGGTATCATTGCCTTCTTCACCGTGAAGGGCGTCCGCTCCAGTCCAGCCATTCAGATAGTCGTTGCCGTCTTGACCTTGAAGGGTGTCATCTCCAGCCCGCCCATGCAGTACGTCGTCTCCGTCATAGCCCAAGATATTGTTGTCTCCAGAGTCACCACGCAGGGTGTCGTTGTGTTGGGAACCGAACAGGTTCTCGACATCGGTATAGGTGTCGCCAGTAGCCTCACCAACATTGTCACTTTCATTTTGTAGATCAGCCAGAACTGCTGAGGTCGCCAGATGGTATTGCGCACGGTCAATGCCGTCACCGCCATCAATGATGTCTGCTCCAAGCCCGCCGATGAACATGTCGTCGCCTGCACCGCCATAAAGCCGATCATCACCCGCTTCACCGTAAAGGGTATCATTGCCTTCTTCACCGTGAAGGGCGTCCGCTCCAATCCAGCCATTCAGATAGTCGTTGCCGTCTTGACCTTGAAGGGTGTCATCTCCAGCCCGCCCATGCAGTACGTCGTCTCCGTCATAGCCCAAGATATTGTTGTCTCCAGAGTCACCACGCAGGGTGTCGTTGTGTTGGGAACCGAACAGGTTCTCGACATCGGTATAGGTGTCACCAGCAGCCTCACCCAGATTGTCACCTTCATTTTGTAGATCAGCCAGAACTGCTGAGGTCGCCAGATGGTATTGCGCACGGTCGATGCCGTCACCGCCATCAATGATGTCCGCTCCAAGCCCGCCGAGTAAAATATCGTCGCCGACACCGCCATAGAGCCTGTCATCACCCGCGTCCCCAAACAGAGTGTCGTTGCCTTCTTCACCGTGAAGGGCGTCCGCTCCGTCTTGGCCACTCAGATTGTCGTTTCCGTCACCACCTAGAACAGTGTCGTCACCACCACGAACATATACTTCATCGTCGCCTCTATGGCCCCAGACGAAGTTGTCCCCACCATCGCCGCGCAAGCTGTCATTGTAGTTGGAGCCAAACAGGTTCTCCACTAGGTGAAATTGATCACCTGCCGCTTCACCCCCATTGGCGCTTTGGTATTGTAGGTCAACCAGAACGGCTGCATCAGCGAGGTGATATTGGGCTCGGTCGATCCCAGCTCCGCCATCAATGATGTCTGCACCAGCACCGCCGTTAAGAATATCATCATCATCACCCCCATAGAGGTAGTCATCCCCTATATCTCCGAGGAGAGTGTCGTTGCCATCTCCGCCAGAGAAGGTGTCATTGCCGCCACCGCCATTGATCTCGTCGTTACCTGCGTCTCCGTCAACGCTGTCATGACCATATTCGTCATTCTGTTCGTTGTCGTGGAAGACATCGTCACCGTGCCCTAATGATACGGTATCGAGGCCATAACCGCCCCAGACCTGATCATCCCCAGCACCTGCTGAGACATAATCGAATTGCCCACCACCATATATGCTATCATCCCCCTCGCCTCCAAACAGGTTGTCATCTCCATCATCACCTTGCAGTGTGTCATTATCCGCACCACCTGCTAAGGTATCGTTGCCATTTCCGCCCAGCAGATGATCAGAACCGTAATCGCCGGACAAATAATCATCACCATCTCGCCCGTCTAATTCGTCGTTACCATCGCTTCCGTATATAGTGTTGGTAACATCAGAGCCTTTAAGGGTATCATTACCTACCTTAGAGCCGACAACACTCTCAAACATTTCCAGCGTGTCACCTTGGTTGTTTGAATTGTTTTCCAAATCAACAAACACTGATGTTTCAGCATTTGAGTAAGAGACTGTATCAAAACCGCCGCCCCCCCTTAAAGTATCGTTACCACCATTCCCCTGAATTAGATCGTTACCAGCTTGCCCGTCTATATTGTCAGATACAGAACCTCCAACAATTGTATTATCTGCGGAGCTTCCAAATAAATTGTTGTGATGGGTTGCTGAACCAATAATATTTTCCAAATTATCGTTTTCAACCGTTTGATTTAATAATCTACCGGGTATTGAATAAAATACACCGTCAACAATAGCCTCAATATTATAACCTATATGCAAATTTACATTATAATTCCTAGCCTCAAGTGAAAGCGTATCTATACCATCACCACCTTCTACGGTATCTAAACCTGAATTTGAAATGAATAGATCATCCCCTTGACCACCAAATAATTCATCTGAGCCGCTTCCTGATAATATGGTGTCATTTCCATTACCACCAAATAAAGCATCGTCCCCATCACCCCCATTGAGATAATCGTTGCCCAGATCTCCCCGTAATCTATCGAACCCAACGTCGCCAAAAATTTGATCATCGCCTGCGCCACCATTAAGCGTATCAGCACCAAATCCACCAAGAATAGTATCTGATCCCTGTCCTCCGGATATCAGGTCTGATCCCTGCCTTCCGTCTAGATTTATATTTTTAACTGCGGATCCAGCATCAATTATATTTGCACGCTCATCTCCATAGCCACCATCATAAGATACCCAGTCACTTATTTTGTTGGACGAGGCTGATCCTTCGATTCTAAAAAATCGCGACGCAATAGACCCGTCTTCTTCAGCTATCCACAAGTCATCAGCGTTATCTCCTACAGGCATCCAACCATTTGTATTATATTGAAGCGCAAGATCGCCGACACCACCGACAACCACATACTCATTCCCTGATATTTCCCCTACAGCGAGCTCGCTTCCATCATGTTTGAAAGATGAAAGACCTCTTAAAGTATCAGTAAATACTTTAAAATCGTTACTCTCGTCATTGAACTCCGTCCCATCGTCGTAAGAAAGAGTGATTTCAGTAATTCCCCAATCTTCAAGTGTCCGGAGTTCGTTATCGTCGGTCTCACCGTCTTGATCGAGATCTTGGAATATGCGTAGCTCCGACCATACTTCGTCTTGAGAATTCAGGGCACCGTCATTATTACTGTCAAAAACACGCCGCAATGCTTGGAGATCGGTATCACCCTCGTTTCCCCACAACGCAAATGCTAGCTCTCGCGCTTGATCGATCTGCCCGTCACCACTTCCTCGCGTCCCATCTTCATTCAGGTCCACCACCAAGAATCCATCATCAGGACCGACCCAGGACCCCCTCTCGAAAAAGCCGTCACTGTCCCAATCAAAATGTATTCTTTGACCAAAGTTTGTTTCAACTCCATCGCCATCAAGGTCCAAAATTAGTGGTTGAGCGATATCCAAACTTGGATGGGAAGCATCAGGTAGACCCATCGCACCCCGTACAATGTTAAGCAAACTAAAAACCGCAATGTTACTCTGATGCGCTTTCATGACTTCCACTTCGACCAGGAACCTGCCCTGATCAACAATATCAGTTTCTACGTAGATGTTTGTAGATGAATTTCCGTAGGAAAGTCTGCCAGTAGTTTCATTCGTGAATGGATCTAGAGTTCCACCTACACCTATAAGGCCACGAAAATAGTCTGCTTTAACGCCCAAGAATTTGGCACTAGGTCCTGCGGTATTGTCGTTGGGGTTATAGTGAACACCGCCACCCACAAGTTCCAAATGGCCTTTGGTAAAAGTTACAGTTGTTGAACTCGTAGTCCCTTCTTCGCCACCTAGGTTTATCTCATACCGAACACTAGACTTCAAACCTCCTGGGGTCTTATCTGCACTGATACCCGACGGAAACTTCACCCCTATCGATACAGATGGCGGTGGCCCACTGGGAAAATATCCAGTCCCCCAGCGAGGGTCGCTATGCGATGACGTCGACGGCGCTAAGCTTGGGAGCGATGCGATAGCAGTACTATCTGGAGAACCCTTCCGAGATTCAAAATCGGCAAGGTAATCATTGTGAGGCAAAGTCGAAAATTCAGCGCCTGACCCACCCGCTCCACCACCATCAAAAAAATCCCCAAAGCTCGAATACCCGAAAAGACCCATATTTTGTAATCCAATACTTTCTATTTTTTTGATTTGTAGCAGGCGTACTTTTTCACCTCATATCTTACAAAAAGAAATATGAAAACAAAATATATTAAAATTGCCAGATTAGTGAAAGGTTTTTGAGGCTTGTCAATGAAAGGCATCGCCAACACAACCCCAAACGTTACCCACCTCCAAATAGCATTTTTCATCTCGATTTAAAAGCCCTTCGAGGTAACCCTTGAGCAAACCTCTTCCATTTCTTCGACAGAAAAAAGATAATTGGCGTACGTGGCCCTAAGAACATCTAGAGCAGAAAGACAGCCAACAAACTCTATGCCTCTTTTTGTTTTAGCTAAGTTCACCACAAGAACGGTGACACCCCTTTCGGTGCGGCCTCGAACAAGAACGCCACTACGACTTTGCTTCATGAGATCCTCCAAGTGCAATCTTTCGCTCAAAGGAAACAAGGCTAAATCTTTTTTTGATCCAATAAAATAGACCCAAATCTGACTACCGGCTTTTGGGGATTGACCAGCACCAAAATACGTAACTTCAAATGAAGGACTTACGACAAGTAGCATCTCTTCGAATACGCTTGGCGCATTGAACACTGATACAGCCCTAGTGCTCTGCGAGAGAACAACACTCCCGTACATAGATGTAAAGGCTACGACACACCAAGTCAAAATTGTATTCATGGCTGCTCTAATATTTGATTAATGTGAAAATTTTTTAAATCTTGAGAAATTATAAATCACCCTTGTGACCCAACCCGCCAAGTAAACACATAAAGAATCAGGATTACTCGACCTCTACACACTCAAGCAATAACAGTTTTGAAAAAACCCTACAACGACCTGACCCTCTCCATCCAGTACCACTACTTGAGACAGATGTAAATTCGGAACGACGACATTGCTGCAGGAAGCGCCTTCTGTCCACTAAACTACCGATACTAGTTAGGTCCGATATCTAAGTATGTATAAATGATGGATTGGATTCCCCTCCTGCTGGTTCACATTTGAACCGTTCTGGCCAAGACTGGTCGGGAAACAGAGGAGGAAGTACCATGGACGAACTTCACATTATCGGGGTCGATCTGGCCAAGCACGTTTTTCAGGTTCACGGATCTGATAAATCAGGACGCGTTTTGTTTCGTAAGAAACTGTCGCGACCGCAGTTCGCAAAGTTCCTAACGGAAGTACCTCCTTGCATTATTGCCATGGAAGCGTGTTCGACAGCCCATCATTGGGGTCGTGAATCTCAAGCTCTTGGTTTCAAAGTGCCTTTGGTGCCGCCGAACTACGTCAAACCCTTCGTAAAGCGCCACAAGAATGACGCAGTCGATGCGGAGGCCATTGTCGAAGCGGCGCTGCGCCCTTCAATGAGCTTTGTCGCGGTGAAATCCAAAGAGCAGCAGGCACAGGCCGTTATTTTCAGGACGCGCGATCTGTATCTGCGCCAACGCACCCAGTTGATCAACGCTCTGCGCGGACATCTGGCTGAGTATGGCGTTCTGCTACCATCTTCCCGAGCAAGTTTAGCGCGCATGGTGGCCGCCCTAAGTGAAAGGTCTGACGAGCTACCTGCACCGGTTCGTACAATGGCGAAGTGTCTTGCGGACGATATCGAAGCAATCACGAAACAGGTTGAACAAATTGATAAGACCTTGAAAAAAGTAGCTTTAGCATCACCCGAGGCGAAACGGTTGCGCACCATGCCGGGGGTTGGCCCGATTACGGCTGTTGCCATCAAAGCGTTTTGCCCAGATCCGAAGACCTTCAAACACGGACGAGGGTTTTCCGCATGGCTTGGACTAGTGCCGAGGCAAATCTCGACCGGTGGCAAAGAGCGGTTTGGCCGAGTAACGAAAATGGGACAGCGCGATATTCGCCGACTGCTGGTGACTGGCGCAATGTCCGTGATTAGCGCAGCGGCAAAAAAAGGGCGTTGCGACGATCCGTGGCTTGCGAATATGCTAAAGACGAAGCCACGCATGGTGGCAGCTGTCGCGCTAGCAAATCGGATGGCACGCCAGTTGTGGGCCATGATGGTGGCAGAAAAGAATTACGAAATTCGCGCTGCTGCTTGAGATAGCAAAAGCCGGATACCAGCAGGACTGAGAGGACGAAGGGAAAGTTACGGAACACGGATCATGAGATCAGTTCGGAAAACCCAGAATATAAGGTAGGCCGTCTTGAGGCCGCATAAGTGATTGGGAGCCGACTAGCGTATCTCCATAAAGGCCCGCCGCCATGTGTTGCGGCACTCTGAGGCCGAACACCTGTCTGCACCCGATCAGTGTTTACAAGACTTACCGTCGAAATTTCAGGCCCGGGGAATCCACACCCCTTATATGTGAAACTTCAGCACGCCAACACACCGTGGTTTATCTCCACTTTGACGATGCTTCACGAACCCACTCGCATTTCGCCTTTCCTACCCCCCCTACCCTGCCGGCAAATGATCAAAAGGTCTTGTATTTTCCAGTTTTTCCGTAAGTTATGGACAATATATTTTTATGCACAGGGCCTATGACCATAAAAACCATAACTGCGTCTGTCGTGAGTAAAGAGTTTGGGCGCTACCTGGACGCAGCGCAACGCGAACCAGTGATCATAACAAAACAAAACCGCCCGGTAGCGGTGACTGTATCCTTTCAGGAATGGGAAGATCTCACAGATATCCGCATTGATCGAAGCCTCAGCCTTGGGCTCGAAGACCTCAAGCATGGCCGCTTTGAAGAGGTCAGCGGCGCAAACACACTCGCGCGCCTTGCCCTCTTTAAGAAGCGTAAGCACGGCGTAGTATGAAGGTAGCATTTATAGACGGCGCAGTGCAGTTTTTGAGCATCATGCATCCCGCAGACCATACCAGCTCTCACTATTACTATCAATTGATAGCAAATAGCTACTCTATATCAATTAGGTATCCCCACCTGATCACTTTGAGCTTATATAGAAGGCACCCCTGCCCCTTCCATGAGCATCCAAAAAAAACCATCTCTGACCAACTTCTTAAGCCTGCCCTTCGCTGTTGACATCCCAGATCCCGTGATCTCCGCCGCCTCTTTCGTCGTAATGCGTTCATGTGCCGCAAGATATTCGAGTATCTCCACTGCATGCAGCGGCAGGCCCTTGAGGTTTTCGCCCACATGGGCTTCAAGCTTGATGCTCAAATGGCGCCTTCTGGCGCTTCAAGACGAAAGGAAAAACCGAAGCCATGGGAGCCAGTGGACCTGCTCGCCTTCGAGCGTTGTTTGTGTTCTGCGAAGCGCAAGAGAATAGGATTCCTTATTTTTTTCGATCACACTTTCCATCGAAGATGTATGGGATATAGGTATATCCGGTCTTCAATAGAAGAAGTGAAGTAAGGATGCGGGACAGCCTGCCAATCCCATCTTGAAATGGATGGATTGCTAGAAATACTACCGCAAAAATAGCCACAACGATCAGTGAGTGAAGGCTTTCATCATCTATAGTCTCATTGACCCAGTTGAGTAGCTCTTTTTGTCTTACGTGGAGTATCAAATGGCGATGTGGTTTCAAATATGACACCGACGCGTTTACCGGCCGCGTCAAAGGCCTCAACACTATTTACGTGTTTCTTGTACCCCCCCCCGATGCCGTTCATCCTTGCTAGAATATCGAAGCAAATCCCAGTGCAGCTGCTTTATGTAGCTTTCTGAAAAAGGGATACGCTCATGATTTTCATAAACCAAGTCCATAGCTTGGGCATATCCGATTAGCAAATTCATGTATCCGCCTGAGATGGATACTATAAGTAGCTACTTGATATCATTTGATACTTAATAGCTATTCTATAGAAATACTTGCAATTTTATACTTATCGATTATCATGTAGCTATATGCTATCAGCAGCTATCTATTAGCTACACCGTAGAACACAGTGCGCTCCCACTCAGTTCGATAGGTAGTAGCTATTAGATATCTTTTTTGCTAGCAAGTAGCTAATAATTAACAAACAGGCATATGTGAATGAAAACTATAGTATTTGCGGCAAGCAAGGGTGGTGTGGGCAAAACTACGCTTTGTGCGGCACTCTCATCTTTTGCCAGCAGCGCCAGTAAAAAGAAAAAAATCGCCATTGTTGACCTTGATCCACAGGGAAGCCTTACAGCTTGGTGGAACCAACGTCAGGCAGAAAGCCCTGAACTGATAGAGGCTAGCGCCGGAAACCTTTCAGAGATGCTCGAGAAGGCAGCAGCCGCAGGATATGACTACGTTTTTATAGACACGCCTCCAGGTCACATGAAAACAATCGAAACCGGCATTTCTAACGCAGATTACGTATTGGTACCTTGCCAGCCGTCACCTGTGGATATCGCGGCTATCGGTGACACGCTTTCGGCAATCGAAGAGCTTGGAAAGCCATTCGCGTTTGTTATGAACCGTGTGATCGCGCGAACCCGCATTGGGGAACAAGCCATACTGCTTCTCGCAAATCATGGCAAAGTGGCTGGTGTGCCAGTAGCTCAACGAACGGCGTTTGCCACAGCCATGACAGATGGGCGCAGCGCACCTGAAGTGGAAGGCGGAAAGCGCGCCGAAGAAGAGATCGGCGCACTATGGAAATTCTTACTCTCTAACCTGAAGACGAAATGAACATGAAAAAGCCAGCACAACTAAGTGACAACCTACTTTCGATGCGCCCGAGAAAAGGGGAGGCCAAACCTCAAACAGAGCGAGAGGCCGCAGAACCGGCAGCACAGCCAGAAGAAAGCAAGTCAACAAAAGCCACGACAAAGACGGCCCCGCGACGTCGCAGACGTCTGAGTGATAAAAAAATGCAGCTCAACCTGCGCGTAAGTGAAAAATCTCTCGACCGCTTCACGAAGCTTGCTGATGATGACGGGCTGATCTTTGGGGATCTCTTTGAGAGAATGCTCGATACCTACGAAAAAAAGAAGTAGCTACTTGCTATCATTTGACATCAGATAGCTACTCTTTAAGCTTTTGTTCCAGATCACTCATCTGGGCGCTGAGCGCTTCTGGCGTAAGCAAACCATTCTGCACCGCCCAATCGGATGGTGAAGGAAAGTCCAACCCGCGCGCTTCCCAGAACTTTCTGATATCGACCGCGTTCAAACGATCTTTCCATCCACTCTTCTTGAATGCATCAGCATAGATGCGGCCTTCAAGGCCAAGCTCAAACTCACTCGCAACCCCCTCTCGCTGCGACTCAGAGAGCGCCTGGAATGCCTTCTCGATCATTTCCGAGCAATGCCCGCGATATGACCCTTCGGCCTCTCTCTGGCTCTTTTTGAGGACTTCAAGCTGACCTTCCAACTTCCCGCGTTCAATTTTTGCAGTTTGAACCACTTCCAATTGCTTTTGCTTCGCGGCATTTTCGTTGTGAAAATCTTGCTCGATTGCAGATTTTAGGAAGCCAGCTTTCGACGATTTTATTTTTCCAGTAGCTGCTTGGCTAAGGGTGAGATCCACCTTGTCCAAAATATAATCTTCCCCGTATTCGATCAACCACGAACGGGCGAGGGTCTTAGAGACGCCTTGTTTTAGCAAAGTTTGGTATGCTTCTGAAGCCGATATCTCATCCTCATCCTCCATACCAAGTAAAGCGAGTTGAGGGTTGGATTTAACCGTAAACTGCAACGCGGCCACGGACCGGCCTTGACGGACAGTTAGCAAATCAACCTGAATATTTGAGTGTTTGTTCACTTCGTTCATCGCTGGGATGATCACATCCCGTTTCAAAAATTTGAATTCTTTGTACCGTCCTTCAACCGCCATAAGCTTCCGAAAAAGAACTAAATCCCAAACAGGCGTTTGACCAATGCCGACGTATCGAAGGCAGTTTTCATATAGCACAAGAGCATGAGAGCTCCGCAGATTACGGAGAACGCTCAAGTTGATCTTTGAGTAGATGTCCGGATGAAAAAGCTTCTCTGCGAGGGACTGTTCATAGCGGTAGGTACAAACACCGCCTTTCACCTTCACGTAGGTAAGAAGGGACATCGCCTCCCAAGACCGTTCACCATCATCTTCCATGATATCAAACTGCATCACGGTTTCCACGATGCCGACTAACGCTTCTTTCAGGTAAGAGATGTTTTTGCTGTCGAATCCGATCATGTCACACAAAATGCGCGTGTTAATCTTGTGGTCTCTGTCAGTCAGCAAATTGTCATAGGCGTTGTAGAGGAGAGCGTTTACTAGCTTCCTCTGAAGCGCGGATAAGTCCGCAACAGCATGAATGGCAGAGACGTGCTTCTTAAGTATCTGCTTGTCATTGTTGTATTTTTTTATAGGCTGACTCATAAGGTGATTTTTCTAAGGTGATATTCAGTCACCATTGTACTTATCACCTGAATAATGCAAGTCTTTTTAGCTAGAAGAGTGTCGGGATCAAAAAACACTCTGAGTTCTTAGATATTCTACGCCCCATATCGTATCACCTTAAGGACCCTGATCTGACCCGAATCACGGGTTTTTCCCATTAAATACAGCCTACAAAGCGATTCGCCCCATATCCTATCACCTTAAACCCTACATCTCATCACCTTTCGGCTGCTGATCTTGTATTTTTCACTTAAATTACAGATAGTTAAAGATATTCAGATCCGCCCCCATATCGTATCACCCATGGCCCCATATCCTATCACCTTTGACCCCATATCTTCTCACCTCAAATATGACTTCACCCCATATCCTATCACCCTTCGCCCCATATCCTATCACCTAACACCGCGTAGCGCCTTGTTTTTAAGCCACTTTTCAGCCCCTAAACCTTTTAAACGTTGTTCTATTAAACATACTAAACAACAACAGAGCGCCTAACGGCCCTCAGCGGTTTGGTTGTTGATTTCTTCTTTTTAGAATTTTTGAGGGGGAAAAAGAAAACATGGGTTAGGACTTTTGGTCAATGAGCCATGCGTTGAGATCGTCATATCCTTTGTAATAACTGCGCATGTCGGCAAGTTTCGAAGGTGTATGCGCGGATTCGAACAGTTTGCGCGTTGCCGATTCTCCAGCATCGTCATTATCCAAGTATAGCCGGACCTCTTCAAAACGCGGATCGTTGATGTAGGGCAGGGCACGTTGCCACAGGTTTGTACTGTTCAAGACAAGCACCGCGCCTACCGGCTGCGTTGGCTTGTCTCTGGAGAGGTAAGACAAGAAATCCATAAACCCCTCAAAGACTTGAAGTCGGGTTGCTCCGAGTTTGTCATGGAAGGTCACAGCTTTTCCAGTTCCGACAAAGCCCTTAAACAGCGCGTTACGCACTTCGAACCCATCTCCGGCAGGGAAACCTATAGCAAAGTACTTTAAAGGCTTCTCAGCGGGCGTAAAATCGATCTCAAGGCAATGTTTACGTGCAACTTCATGATCTATTCCCCGCAGGGTCAGATATTGGAGCAAAGCAGGATGTTTTAACGCCTCAGCCGATATCAGCTTTAAGGCCCCGATTTTTTCTTTTTCACCCTCAGTGATCCGCTTTTCTGGAAGATTCTTGGATTGATGCAAAACGCCGCGCGACATAGGAGCTGACGTCATTGGTTTCGGAAGGGCAGGGGAGTAGAGCCCGGTTTTTTCCAAATGCAGAAGTGCATCGCGCACGTCGCAGGAACAAATTTCCCGTACCAGGTCGATGATATTGCCGCCGGTGACTGCACCATGGTCGAACCAGAGGTTCTTGATGGTGTCGATTTTGAAAGACGGGTTTTCATCTCCGTCTCGGATTGGTGAGTGATACCATAGTTCTCACCCACCTTGCCGGATTTTTTGAGGCGTGAGCCCTTGGCGCTCAAGATAGGCAGAAATCCGAAATGGCGTTGACGGTCTTGTCACAATCGGGCGCGCCGAAATTGCAACGCTCCACAAAGACATCGGGATGCTTCAGGCGCAAATTGATACCAAGCGCGGCCTGGCCGTCGAGAAATTGCGGACACGCAAGGAACGTGTGCTGGCAACGCGCGGCTTTTATGACCGCTTGTGAGTGAGCGAAGCTCTGGGAGGGCTTCAAGATGTTTTGGCGCGGATCTCTCCAAACAATCCGCTGACTTTACCAGACGGCACAGTGGTCAGTTGAATTGATCTGGCCATGTTGAGCTTCACTTGTGCCCGAACACCAGGGGCGGGTGGGCCATTTGACGCGCGGAGTCAGCAACTTTTCACAGAAGTCCTCAACATTGCGCTGACCGGAGAGCAAAATGAGCCGATTGCCTTCACCGAAAACGGACGATTGATGTACCAGAAAAATGGCCAGATGATTGACCGCACCCGCTTTGCCGCGCAGGTCGCGGAGCAAGCTGGAGACCTCACGTTCCGCAGTAAGGCCATTGCGCGCCTCTTTGGGGAAAACGGCCAAGAGATTGCATAGGTAAACCATTGGAAATACGGGTCGCACACATCTTTTTCTAAGCTTATTTGACTTTAAGTCAAAGCGGCATACACTGTCAGACAATAGCTTAACTCCTCAAACCGGACGATGATAACAATGACCAGCCCGCGCTTTACCATGCGCCTTGATCCTGACTTGAAAGATTGGCTTGAAACGGAAGCCAAGCGCAGAGACCGTTCTGCGGCCTATCTCGCGAAGCAGGCTATTCAAGCTTTGAAGGATAAAACTGAGGCCAAAACCCAGATGATCAGCGCGGCTGTGGCCGAGGCTGACAAAGGCGTATTTGTTTCGGAAGAAAGCATGACCAACTGGTTTGAATCCGTAGGCACTGACCATGAGTTGTCAGAGCCACAGCCCGATATTTTCCCTAACCGCGCCTAACAGATGCAAATACATTTTTTGGCCGAGGCCATCGCAGACCTGCGTTGGTTTAAACGTTATTACACATCAGTGTTTCCTGAAGGCCGTAGCAATGCCAACCGGCAATATAGGGCATTGCTGGCGTTGCTAAAAAACCAGCCAAAGGTTGGGCACCCGTCAGAATACGCAGTGGACGTGTTTGAATATCACATTCCGCGCATTCCATTCACAGTGCTTTATCGGATCAACGGAGAGGTGATTGAAATCATGCGCATCTATGATCAGCGGTCAGAATTTTCGAACGAACGATAATGATGACGGTCTGGACGGCTTATAACTAGCCCGTGTTTCCACTCAAAATGGTTATTTTGAGTTTTGCCGCTCATTATTCCACCGTGGGGTGAACCGTATTGCTTTTAACTTTCTGGGCCTGTTACGACATGAATTCGTGTAAATGGAGCGAGACAAATGGACTTAAATTCGATGGATATCAGTGAGCTCAAAAAGCTCAAAAAGGATGTCGATAAAGCTGTGGCGTCTTATGAAGACCGCCGATTGCAGGACGCGCGTCAGGCAATCGAGGCTCAAGCCAAAGAAATGGGATATTCGCTGGGTGAACTTCTGGGCGGAGCAAAGAAGATCAAACCGATCAGCGCCCCAAAGTACCGCCATCCAGAAAACCCTGATCTCACGTGGACTGGCAAAGGCCGGAGACCCAAGTGGATTATTGAAGCGCAGGACCGTGGCGACGATATCGAAACGATGGCAATTTGAGCTGAGTGCTAAGTTTGTCGATACTTTTGACAACTAAGGCTTTCCTCGTAAAATATCCCTGATTGCATCATGCGATCATAAATCTAACCACCAGTCTTTCGGGACTGGTGGATGCCAGCCTTGAGAGACCCCAACAGGGGAGACGAGGCATGGCAAAACATACAACGACCCATGGTCGTGACACTGCGATTGCAGCGTTCAAGAAGACTTTCCGCGAGCTGGCACCTTACAAACATCGCTATGAGGTGTTTCGGGATTTTGTGACCATGGCCGCGTGCAGCTTGCACAATGCCGTCCACAAAGACCCAGCCCGCGAAGAGGAATACCTGCAGATCATAGCAGACTATAAAAAACCGGATCAGATGGCCTTTCCAAAATTGTTGGGCCAGTTGATCGAAGCGCTGGACGGTGAACCCCGTGACATTCTTGGCCCCCTTTATATGGAGCTCGAGATCGCCAATAAGGACGCTGGTCAGTTTTTCACCCCACCAGAACTTTCTGATTTGATGGCGCAGCTGACGTTTGCTGACATGCTTGGCAAACTGGAGGCCCAGCCGTTTATCACGGCAGGTGAACCAGCGTGTGGGGCAGGGGGGATGATCTTGGCTTTGATCAAAGTGATGATCGCCAAGGGCTACAACCCGTCCCAACATATCTGGGTGCAATGCATCGACGTTGACCGCTTGGCCGCGCTGATGTGCTACATTCAACTTAGTATCTGGAATGTGCCCGCCGAGATTATCGTTGGGAACACCTTGAGCTGGGAGATCCGCGAAATCTGGTACACACCAGCCCATCATCTTGGGTTTTGGAAATACCGGTTGGACCGGAACAAGGAGAGCCTCGAGGTTGAAGCGTCGGCAGCGCCGCGATCACCACAGCAGACGCCTGAACCAGTTGCAGCAACCTCCCCGCCACGTTCAACCGATACCTTAACCGTCAAGCAAGCACAGCTTGGCTTTGATTTCTGAGGTGTAGCATGAGCATGGATTATGAGGCGTTCCAGCTGGACTGGAAAGGTCAGGACATCGCCGTCAGGTGGTGCCCATATTGGGTGAGCGGCGTCACCGCCCACCTAGAAATTGTCACTGCCGACAGCAGGCCACATCCGATTTCTGAAACTGGATATAAGTCGCATTTCTGCCCGCGAGAGTTGGTGGAAGAGGCTGGTGGCCCAGTAGCTTTTGTCACGGCATGGTTAGAGTCAAAAGATGACGGGAAACCCGTTCAACTTTCGCTCTTTTGAAAACTGAGAGCCCCTTCGGGGGCTCTTTTTACGCGCGGATATGTTTTTTGCATCTCTTATTTTCGTACTGCTGTTGGGGCTGTAGGCAAACATGGGGGAGACGACCTGGACGGGCGCGGGTCGCAAACCAAATTGGTTCGTTGAAGCGCTTGAGCGCTGCGAAGACATCGAAAGCCTTGCCACCTGACAGGACTTCCAAATCTGTCTGCCTGCGTTATGATCATACTATGAATAATGCAGATCGCCCTAGCCCAGACAACCCTGTCCAAGCGGAGGTCTTTCCGAGCAGAATTAAACTGCGCCGGATTGACCCCATTCAGAAGATGCGCCGGTTTTATTTGATGACCGTGCAGCGTGATCTTTTTGGCGGCGCTACATTGGTGCGAGAGTGGGGCCGGATTGGCTCAGCGGGACAACTGCTGCAAAGCCATCATCCAGACGAAGGGCATGCCGTTGATGCGCTCGCTACGCTTGCACAACAAAAGTTCAAACGTGGGTACCGGATCTAAAGTCCACCCTGTTTTTCTTTTTCACCCGCAAAATTCGTTGGCGCAAAGCACTGCGTGCCATGGGTCAATGCGCCTCTTGTTAGCGCGCATTGTGAAGATCGCGTGAAGAGATGATCGCTCTCATCCATCTTTGATCCCCCCAAATTGATCAATGCCCTCGAAAACTTTGACATTTGCGATGTTCTGACCAAACTAGCTGGACGGCACTAATCTGACCGTGAGGTTAGATTGCAAGATTGCATCTTTCGTTGTAAGGAATCCCGAGACCTTACAACGAAAGACATCTTGTGAGGGCCAGCCCTTCAATCCCGCTTCCAGGGGCGGCCCCTAGAATATGACCCCCGGCGCACGATGCGCCATTCGCCTGCCGAGGCCTCGCCCGTTCGCATCTGAATAGCTCCACCGGAGCAATCACTGCCAACGCGGGCCGATCCTCATCCTGCCCATTCGACCCTAACCCAGTGTGACCATGCCCGCCAACTCTGCCCAATATCAGCGCGATTACCGCGACCGGACCAAACGCCAATACAAGGATGTATCGGTGCGATTGTCGGTTGCGGATCATCGTGAGCTGAAGGGCTATGGCGCAGCCAACGGCATGGCGCTTGCCACGGTCCTGCGCGAAGGTGCCCTTGCGCAGATCCGAGGATCTGCCTTGCGCGCGACCGGTGTGGAAGCCGAGCTCAAGGAGCTGCGGTTCCTTTTGGCCAGTATCGCCAACAACGTGAACCAAATGGCGCACCATTCCAATGTGGTTCGTCACGTTGTCGATGAAGGCGGCGCGCTTGCCAAGCTGGGGGAGCTTGAAAAGCTCATCGAGGGCTTTGTAGATGATAAACTGAAGCCACGATGATACTCAAAAGCATGAGCCGCAAAGAGCCCAGTTTCGGGCAGCTTGCCGCCTACATGAGCGACGAGAAATCCGACCGTGCTTTCGATGTGCATTATAACTTATTCTCGCGCCGCCCTGAGGCTATTGCCGAAGAGTTCGACGCCAATGCGCGGCACCTAGGCAAACGTCGGGGCGGGAATTATCTCTATCACGAGATCCTGTCTATCGACACCCGCGCCTGCGGTCAGAGCCGCGAGGTGCGGGAGCAGCTGAGATTGTTGGCGTTAGAATTCATCCAAAAACGCTGCCCGCACAATATCGTCTATGGCGCGCTGCACCGCGACCATGCTGATCACTTACATTATCATCTGATGATCAGCGCAAATGCACGTGGCGACAAAAAACGCCTGCGTTTAACGAAGGTCGAGTTCGATCTGGCAAAACGTGAGATCGAGGGGATTGCGCGAACAAATTATCCTGAGCTCCAACAGACGGAAATTATTGCGGCCAGCCCCAAGGAAAAACAGGAACGCCGTGAGACCAAACAAAGCCGCAAGGCGCAGGAAATGGAAAAGCGTGGAGCGCGCCTGACCAAGACGGAGGCGCTGGCTCAAGAGCTCAGCGCCATCTTGGCTTACGCCAACTCTCAGGATGAGCTGGAACGTTTGCTGAAGGAGAAGGGCTTCACCTTCTATGAGCGTGGAAAACATTGTGGGGTGCGTCCCATCCCAAATGAAGGTGAGGCAAAGCAACGTAAGGCCTACCGCTTTGCCACTCTTGGGATTGATGCTGAGTATGTGGGTTTTTTGGAGCGGGTTGCAGATCCTCAGGTTGAAAAAATCGTTGAGGGTGAAAAAGAAAAAACACGGGGCGTTGAGGATGAGTTGGAGGGTTCGGAAATGGACGCTCCCGAGCAGGACGAGCCTGAGGTGGATAATAAGATTTATGTTAAATATGACAGTGATACTGACCTAAAAAACGACCCTATTCCCCAGCAAAATTCTGATGTGAGCCCAAAGCCTGAAGAAGCGTTTTTAAGCGAGATGGCAGAGCGCCGCGCCAGACGTGAGGCGCAGGAGCGAAGCCGCACGCAGAGCAAAGGGCCGCGCAAGCGGTGACGTAGTATCGCTGGGATTGTTCGATATGTTCGCATATCAGTAAAGCGGCTCATAAGGACAAAGCTCAAGGCGCATGTTTCCAAATTTATTCCCTAAAAAAGATGGCATGATAGGAAAGTCTCTGCGCAAGCAGTTGCACCGTTCTGTGCAGAGCCTGCTGTTTGGCAAAACCCTGCTGCGCAAAGAAGGTGCTGAGTTCGCAAAGTCCGGCGATGTGAGTGAATATCTATCCCGATCAAACACAGGGCTGCTTTTGGACGGCAAGGATCTACGCTTGTCTGAGCAGGTCAGCTTCCAAAACGTGGCGGTTTACGGGATCACGGGGAAAGGGAAATCCACCGCGATTGCGCGGCCTGCTATCCTGGATAAAGCCAGCAGTGACGCCGTGATGATCGTGAATGATATGTCGGGGGATCTCTACCGCGACACCAGCGGCTACATGAAAGCGCGGGGCTACCGCGTGGTTGTGCTCAATCCCAACGAGCTCTCAAAATCCAACCGCTTCAATCCGTTTCTCAGTCTCAAAGATCCGGCAGCGATAATGCGCATGGCCGAGCTGTTCAGTAAAACTGGCGGTGACGGCGACGATAAGTTTTGGGCTTCAGGTGCTGAGCGATACATCCGCTTTTTCCTGAAGTGTCTGAGCACGATGCCTGATGTGTTTAACACGCCGCACAACCTCTATCATCTCTTGTCCAACTTTGGCTCTGACGGGGAGGACCTGGATGAGTGGGTGGCCAGTTGCGCAGGAACAGATGTTTTTCTGCAAAACGAGTGGAAAGCCCTGACCACCGGCGCGGATGAAACCATCACCAGCTTTTTGACCAACGCGCTAGTGGGGCTGAAAATCTTCTCAGAGCCGCATGTTTGCGCGCTGACCTCGAGCTCAGATTTTGACCTCAGCACGCTGCGCACAGAAAAAACGGTGGTCTACATCGTGACACCGCCTGAGGATCAAGCAATATATCGGCCTGTAATCTCGATGTATTTCCTGAGCCTGATCCACGCTTGTATGAAGCAGCTTCCTGGCCCTCAGGATCTACCTGTATATTTCATCTATGATGAGTTCGGGAACAGCTTCTTGCCTGGATTTGATACGCTGATCACCACCACCCGAAAGTACCGGATGTCGTTTCTGCTTTTGATGCAGGGACAGCAACAGCTCATTACAAAATACGGCAAAGACCTGATGCATGTGATTATGTCGGGGATTGCCACACAGATCAGTTTTGGCGCGGCCGAGCATGTGACGGCCAGCTTCTTTGAGCAGAAGGCAGGTAAGGTGCGGATGTTCTATCGCAACGAGGAACGCGAAACCCACGTCGAGCACCAGAGCGAATATAATTTGATCAATGCCAGCCAGATCCGAGAGCTGCCCGATGACAAGCTGCTCATCATCTCGGATAACCGCAAGACGACTTTGATTGACGTGTACCCCAGCCATAAAAGCGCGCGTTGGTTGCGGATGATGAAGCTGCCCCCTGCCCCGATCATCTCGCGCGCGCAGGACCGTTTGGTATTTATCCCGTTATGAGCCGACCAGACCCCAAAGACATATTTGCTCCCAAGCCTGGGATCTTCTCTTGGCTGAGAGACCAAGCCTACGACTTCGTCTTCTATGAAATAGGTGCAGGTTTGGATTTTGTGGGCGACATGTTTCGGGGGCCGTCTGGCTATTCTCAGAGCTTGCACCGACAAGCCGCGAAAGCACAGATGCAGACCCCGCTGGCAAAGCCGCTCACCAAATCTGAGCAGACGATCTTTGCAGGCATGCTGAAGCGCAATCCTGCAGAAGATCAAGTCGCGTACTGGAAGCGGAAGAAGGCGTTACTTGCTCACCCTGACAAACAAGGTCTGGTGCAACAGCACAGAGCGCATTCTGTAGAGACGGCGAAGGGACAATCCCGAACGCCACAGATTATCGTTGCGGCTCCGGCCATGTCTCAAACGGCCACACGGTCCAGTGCAACCAAGCAAAGCAAAGCAAGGAAGCGCCGGTGATTGAATTTTTCGAAGTGATGTTCCGCGCACTCACCGGCCTCAAGTTGACATTCCCAACTCTGATCAGCCTCGCGGCATTCTTTGCAGCGGGCTATTATTTCGCGTCCATAACCAAACGTCTGGGGCCGCTGAAGTTCATCCTGGCCTTGTTCCTCGCCTACGTTCTATCGATTGTTCTCAGTGGTCTGTTGGGCGTCTGCTCTCGTAGATATGCCAAAAACCTTCCAGAACTACTTAGGTTTTGAAAGGGATTTGTGGCAGCGTCATTCGGGGTGGTTTGCGTATATGCCAAAAATGAGCGTTTTTGGAAGAGCGGGGGGACGGCGACTGTGCGAACCAGACCGACAACGATCCGCGCCGCTTCAAATTGTCATTGTAAGACGACCAATTCTTGGTCTTATATTTGGTTGGGGACCAGCTGCTCATCCCCTTCAGCAATCACGCTGGATTCACACAGTGAATCCCATCAACCAATTTGTGCAACAAAGCCCTTCGGCGGTGGCAAAGCCATTTTGAAAAAATAACGAAGCTACAATTTACTTTTGCAGGGTATCAAATTTTTTCCATCGTGAGCATATAATACCTGTTCACTTCTCAATAAAACCCTTTGTGTATCACCTATATCGCCAACAAAGTACATTGTTGAGCTGTTACCAATTAATATATCATCAGGTTTATATCCAACTAATTTAAGGCTTTGATTGCCAAATATACTATTGCTTATGACAAAAAGGCCGGATAATTCTTGACTGAAAGATACTGAATTGAACCTAGGAGATCTGAAAGCGCGTTCCCAAAATTTTAGAGATGGTTCGTACGCGAGTGGGATGTCTTTAACATTATAAATTATTGGGTGATCATTTTGATCAATTGCAATATTCATCCGGAAACTTTTCTGATCTCCAATTGCAAAAATTTCTCCTGTTTTTGATTGTCGGACAGCTCTAACTACACCGCCAGCGTCTTGCTTTACGCCAACTACCTTTTTATTACCCTTATATATAGCAGAAATAAAATTGCTGTTGGCGACGGAAATTTCTATCCCTTGCTCAGTAAGCAGGTATAGATTATCGATATCAGATTTTATGACATCAGCCGGTTTAGGGCAAGTTATAGATTTTGTGGGCGTCGACCCACTCGACCCGTCTTCTGTCAGCCAAAGGGCAAAAATAACGGTTGAAATCAAAGAAAAAGACGTTAACTTAAAGATTGTTCTCATTCAAAAAACTTACCTATATAATTTCGTTTGTCAAATTTATAGTTTACTTACAAGGGTTAAGATTGCATAATGAAGGTTGATCAGCTTGGCATTACAACTCGTCTAATATTTGGGTCCGAAACCCCTGAATCTGATCCGAACTCTCATATAAGACCTGATAATGATCTGGACTTTGCGCCAGATCCGGTACTCTTTGATATGTCAGAGTACATGGGTACAGGCGCTGGTAGGTATGCTTTGCCTTCAAGGGCTCCGGCTGTGGAGGCATTTTTTGCCGATGCTATTTCTTTTGCGCCGAAACTTGCAAATGGTACTTACAGTTTAGATGTCCTAGAAGTCGAGCTTGGGCTGGCAACAAATTCAGGCCGGTTTGATGTAAGCCAATACGTCACAGATGCCTCCTCGGTAGATTTTGTAGAGCGTGCTTACATTTTTGGATCAACACTCTTCACGCTTTCTGATTCTGTGGAGTTTGTCGTTTCGGATGGTGCTTATTTAATAGAAAATTTGGAAGTTAGAGCTTTTGACGATAACTTTGATTTTACTGGTGGGGATGGCACCGGCATTCCTAACGCTGCTCTAAAAAACGCGTTGGATCCGTATGGACTGATACCTACAGTTATTAATGAAGGAAAAGTAGAGACCATACCTGTTGATCTCCAATTCCGAGGTGAAGGAGCCTTGCATCCAAATTATGGTTTGGGGCAATACCTTATAGATTCTGACCGTGTCGATGATTGGAATACGCCAGTCCTAGGGTTGGCAAATTTGTCTGCGGCGGGAGTGCAGCTTCTTTCAAAAACTGGGTACCTTGGAGAAATAGATTCCGAACTTCTTTTCCAATATTATACAGCAGATGGAAAGAAGATTGTGTACGGGACAGATGGCGATGATATCATTGATAATCTGCCTCATCCTATAGGTCCAAAGATTGGTCCTGAAATCACCTTTGACTTGTACCGAGAATACCAGATGGTGGGAGGCGGTGGGAACGATGAAATTTCTGGTGGAGGATATGCAGACGTTTTATTGGGTGGTAAAGGCAATGATGTTTTGGCTGGTGGTGATGGCAACGACTCATTGACTGGTGGCGAGGGCCAAGATGTTTTCCTTGGTACCCCTGATAATCTTAGTGGCGATACAATTGTTGACCTGGAAATTGGAGATATCATACAGCTCAAAGGTGTAGAAACTGAAGACATTATCGACAATTTTACTTACTACGGCATCAACTCAAACATCACGTTATCCTTCAACGATAGTTTTACAGGATTCTTTGGGACCACCGTAAATATCAATATGGATATTCCAAACGGTGCTAAGCTGAAACTCGTTGAAGACAGCGCAGAAGCTATGATCGAAGTCGTTGGCAGGGGGCAAGATATTGCCTTTGTAGTCGATACAACAGGCAGCATGGGCGATGATATTGCATCAGTGAAGGCTTCAGCCACAGATATAATAAATGCTGTATTCGATCCAGAACGTGGTCTGACCGATAGTCGTATCGCTGTTGTTGGGTTCAATGATCCTACAACTGAAACAGTCTTATCCTTTACAGAGCAAGCTGATCCGGATGATCGTAAGGATGCGGCACTTAGTGCAATTAATAGCCTTAGAGCTTCAGGTGGTGGCGATTTCCCTGAACTTACCTACACTGGCCTTCTGCGTGCCCTCGACGGACGTGCTGGTGAATGGCGTGAAGATGCAGTGGCTCGTAAAATCATTCTCTTTGGAGACGCGACTGCCAAAGATACTGACTTGCGTGATCAAGTAATTGCATTAGCGAATAATCTAGGCGTCGGTGTTGGAGTTACAGCGCCAGAGAGCATATCGGCATTTTCATCGGTTGAAGTGACTAATGACATTGCACTAACAACGTTTAGCTTAGCGGCGGCAGTAGAAGACGGACCAACCGTTTCTATTCCTGTTCAGATTTTCACAGTAGCAATTGGATCAGACCCTTCTACCATCGCCGAGTTTGAAGCCATTGCTGGAGATACCGACGGTGGCGATTTCCGTGCTGCTGATGCATCAGAAATCGTTGAAGCATTGCTAGAAGTTATAAACCTCCCAATCTACACGATCTCTGCTACGCTACGAGCTCTATCGGAAGGTAATAGTGGCTCAACGAATGTCGATGTCATCGTTCAACGAGATGTTGGAACGAACGCAGCTGATGTGGAAATCGCTCTTTCTGGAACTTCCGATAATACTGATCGAACATTGACTAATTCCACTGTTTCTTTCGCTGCAGGAGAAACCTCAAAAACTATCCAGTTGTCAGTTACTGGTGATACAGATTTTGAGGAAGATGAAACTATCATCGTTTCCATTGATAATGTGAGTGACTCTGCAACAATCGGAACACCTTCAGTTGCAATTACCATTGTGAACGATGACTTTTCTAATAAAGCTCCCATTTCAGTTTCGCTTTCACCGTCTGTTATCCTCGAAGATATCATGAGCTCAATGATTGTTGGCGCTCTTGCGGTCACTGATCCAGACGCTGGCGATACTCATACGCTGAGCCTCACAGACGATGCTGGTGGCTTGTTCGCTCTGGATGGCACCAACTTGGTCGTGAACGGCAGCCTCAACTTCGAAACGGCGGCTTCTCACGACATCACAGTGCGGGCGACAGACGCCGCAGGGCTGAGCGTTGATCAAACGCTGACAATCTCTGTGAGTGATGCGAATGAAACACCTTCAGGTATCACGCTCAGCAAGTCAGACATCGCAGAGAACACAGCCTTGGCGACAGCGATTGGCGCTCTCGCAGTGACTGATCCAGACGCGAGTGACACACACACGTTGAGCCTCACAGACGACGCTGGTGGCTTGTTCGCTCTGGATGGCACAAACTTGGTCGTGAACGGCAGCCTCAACTTCGAAACGGCGGCTTCTCACGACATCACAGTGCGGGCGACAGACGCCGCAGGGCTGAGCGTTGATCAAACGCTGACAATCTCTGTGAGTAATTTGCTTGAAACCTTCACTGGTGGAACAGGTGATAATGAATTCATGACAGGTGTTGGCGGCGACACAATCAACCTTGGCGGTGGCAAAGATAAAGTCTTGGGTTCCGTTGCTAACTTTTTCGATGATCAAATTAACGGCTTTTCTGGGGATGATCAGCTGGTTTTCGTCAATGACGCTGTTGAGCGTCAAGATATCACTGTCACGCAAGGATCAGCTATTTTAGCCGTCGATACAAACGATGATGGAAGTGCTGATGGATCATTTACCCTTTCTGGAAGTTTCACAGCAGGTGACTTTATGGCTGTGACGAGCAGCAATGATACTATCGTGACCTTTGAAACCTTCTTGCCAGAACTTCAGGAGGGAAAGGCGCTTGATGCAACCTTAGTGAATGGTGTCGTCAACCAAGAATTCCTGACGGGTGATGGATCATCTGATTTCCAAGTCACTCTTCGGGATATGGGCTTCGCTGGTTATGACAACACCATTGGTGTCTATGAAATTGACGCAGGCGGTAATATTATTGACACGCGCATTCTCTTTGAAAACGCTAATTCTGATAAATCTGCCGTCGCGGGTGTCACTGATGTTGAAGCGGGAAACAGCTTGGGCTTCTTCATCGTTCAGGATGCTGCCAATTGGGCGGGAACCTTGGCAACAGGCGACACTCTAAGCTTCGTCAATAATTCCGGTGCTGCAGCCAATATCTCAGATGGCAGTGATATCTCCATCGCGGTCAACGGTACTGCCGTCGATGAAATGGTGTTCCACAGCTTCTCTAAAGATATGAACTCTGATGGTGTACAGCATGCCCTGTCAGGGGTTGATGTGGGCGGGCAGTCCCTCACTGTTGGTTTTGAAGACCTAACAGGTGGTGGTGATCAAGATTACGAAGACGTGGTATTCCGTGTTGAAGCGGTAGACGACTTTATGTTCGTGTAGAAAAGCTTTGCCAAACTGCTTACAAACACAAGAGAGCCTAGTGATATCCGTCTAGGCTCTCCTATTCTAAGTTTTGCACTTTCAACATTATAGATGATTTGTAGGGGTCGAGTCCGGTAGGGGGCAGAATGACACCCTAAGGATCGGCGTCACTGTTTTGGCCATCGATACTCGCCCGTTATGAGAATATGTGCCCATCCAAGTGGTGAGATGTGCGCCAGAAGCGCCGCTGAACAATCCAGACCTGCACGTTTTCGCTGTGCGACGGCCTTACCAAGCTGATCTGTGTTCCAATATATTATGATGGCGGCAAGAAGATTCAGACCAGCCATACGGTAATGCTGGCCCTCAGATGTACGATCCCTGATTTCCCCCTGCCGTCCGATACGCAGGGCGTTTTTAAGGTAAGCGACCCCTATATTGGGAGGGCACCGGGCTGGTCATGGCTTACAAACAGACGTGGTTGGCATTTTCAAAGAAACCGCTTCTGGAACCACTGCAAACAGAAGCGCCCGCAATCGAGTGATCGATCTGGCTCAGGCACGAAAAGTCGATGCAATTCTAGTGACGGAGCTTTCCAGATGGGGGCGATCTACCGGTAATCCCCCCATTTTTG
>JAWSVL010000047.1:0-12323 GCA_033851935.1 Sulfitobacter sp. | reverse complement strand
ACCAGGTCTCATTGGGCCGCTCTGGCACGGCCAGTGGTTCTGGTTTGTCCCGTTTTAGGCGTTTCTTGGGCTTGATCCGCAGGTTCAGCTCCAGATCGCAGTAGATCCTCATGATCTGTGCGTCGCTATATCGTCCGCGCTCCATTCAAAATCTCCTCAGATATCTGCCGAGAAAATTCTACTTTTGAACACCACTAATTTTTGGGCGGGTTACCCCATTACGATCACTTTCCCGACAATTTATGGAAAATAGAGACTTTAGTCCTTCGCTTTAACTCATGACCAGGCGATCAAGTCGATCAATTTGAGGTCACGTCGATGCCGCCAATACATTGACGGCCTATTTCATGTCATCGAGATACGCGCGCCGCTGAGCGAGGGCTACGATATGGAGACATATCCAAAGCGGCACAGCGAAGCAGGGAATAATCAGCAAGGGAAAACTGCCTAAGGCTTCGGTGGATTGTGGTGTGTCAACGAGAGGGATCGTACCGCGCGAGATAAGCCCTGAAAGCACCGCACCAACAAAATCCAGCAACCCCACAATGTGAAACAACAAAAACCGCCGGGACGCCAAGAAGGCTCGATCTGACGCTAGCTTCGCAACAACAAGAGGAGCCGCGAAAGCGACAAGGACGTCGCCCCATCCCGCGAAGAAGGCAAATATTTGCGGGAGGTGGTCGTAGGACGCCATGAACAGGAACCCTGCGCCGAGAATGCGCAGCCCTTGCATCCCGTTGAGCCAGACTGGATTGATGATAAGAATTTCCGCTCTAACTGACGGAATCTGCATGGCGATCCAAAACAGAAGTGGTGGGATCAGCATTGCCAAAATTGTTGGAACCGGCGGTTGATCTGCTGTGACGTGAAAGGTGCCGCTGCGACCTAGGACTATGATAAAAATCAGCCAAACGGAGATCACAATTAGCGCGGCCAATGCAAATCGAGGCGGTGCGATCTGGGCCTCGGACGTTGATTGAAGTGTCATTATGTAACCTTTTCTAGTTGTCATTCTCGGAAGATATTTTTCTACGCATTGCCGTCATCGTACGATGACTTTCCAAAAAAAAGGTCTCCCCCAGCAGGGTTTCTATTTGTGACTGCGCCTGGCTCCAACTGACCGTAGCCTGAGCAAGTAACAGCTGGCCTGCGTCCGTCAGCTCAACGGATCTCTGGCGACGGTCTTCGCCTTTGCTCAAGGTTACAAAGCCATCACGCACCAAAGGATTTAACGCTCGCGTCAAAGTGGACTTGTCCATGTCGATTGCCTTGGCGATGACGCCAAGCGGTAGCTCTTGCCCTTGTGTTTGGCCAATAGCCGTCAGCACTGAAAATTGCGTGATCTTCAGGCCCGAGGCGACAAGCGCTTTGTCGTAAACTTGCCCAATGACACGGGCCAACCTACGGCTTGCCAGGCTGAAACATTCTTTTTGAGGGTCAGACATTCGAATCCTTGTGTATGCAACTAATAATTTGTCGATTTTTATTATGTTCTGCAAGGGCTAAATTGAAAAGGCGAAGAGGTAATTGATTTTGGCTCGGATTCTTCGGAGATCACGGGATGATAACCCTTGCTCGGTGTTGTGGTCGCCCTTGTAGGTCTGCCCCTTCATTTTTTCGCTTGCCGCAAGGGCAAGATACGAGAACATGTCTCGATGAACGCCCCATATCCTGACTGCAAAATCCGAGATTCAGCTCGGTCAGCCCTGGATGGTTATATGGGCGGCGACCTGAGGGCCAATGAAACAGGCGCGACTGTTTCGTGATGGGCAAATCGTTGATGCTGGCGATGCAGCGGCTCATCCGCCCGTCTGCTGCAAAGTCCCAGATCTCGTTACCATAGGATCGGAACCACTGTGCGTCCCCGCCACACCATTCGTAGGCAAAACGCACGGCGATCCGGTTTTCCGTCCATGCCCACAACTCTTTGATCAGGCGGTATTGATTTCGTGTTGCCATTTGCGCGTCAGGAATGCTTCTATTTCGGCATGCCCTGACAGGAACTCAGAGCGGTTCTGCTACTGGCTATCGTCGGTATAGGCCTGTGTCACCAGCTGGGGGTTGCGACTGTTCCAACCGTCCTCAGCAGCGCGTACCTTTTGGGTGGCGGTTTTGTCGGAAAATGGCGGAAGCGGTGGGCGGGTCGTGGGCTGCCTCCTGACAGATTGGAAAAGATAGAGATCGCGGCGCGCGCGGGACGGCGATTTGGCTGGACGGACCTAATTGCCCATTTCCAGTGGTCGCAAAAAGTGACGGTCGTAGCGCCTGATACAATCCATATCCTCGGCGAACTTGTATGCCTTCTGGCATTCGCTGTCCGTCAGACTGTCAATACGATAGGTTTCATAATCAGCCAACGATGGGAACGAAAATAGGCAAACAGCTAAGTCGTTTGGGCTTTCGTGTGGCAAATAATAGCCATGATGCGTGCCGCCAAATTTCTCGACCAATGGGATCCACGCGCGTGCATATTCTTCGAATTCAGGGATTTTTGACGGATTTAGTTCGTACTGAACATAACAGGTTATCATTGGCTTCTCCTCGCAAGGTTTGGTTGAATTTTTGGCATAACGCATTGTATTAAATTCATTTTGTGGGGCAGAGTCATGGGCCGCTACTCGGCCAAGATCAGTAAGCCACAATCTTCCCTATGAGGGAAAACCCCGGTGCGCAGCGATTTTATCAAGGTTTGACGACCACGAAGGTTGTTCGCTGATGAAGGTCCTGAATTTTTCTGCCACGTCCGGCTCGCCTTGCAGAGCACCTGCCGGAACAATCATTTTTGATCCGTCGCCGCTGGACCAAGGCACGCCTGAGCCGCAGATTTGGCAGAACGATTTGGAGATGTCTCGCCCTGGCATTTTGTAGGCAATGATATCATCGGTACCGTTAAGCCAGTTAAACCCTGCTGCTGCTGTGAACAGATTTGAAGCAAAAGCCGATCCGGTAATCTGTCTACATTGATCGCAGCTACATAAGAACATCTTATCGAACGCATTAACGACCTCAAACGAGACTTTGCCGCACAGGCAGCTTCCTTTAAGTTTTGGCATTCTCTCAATCCTTTTTGATGGGTTCAACCAGTCGGTTGAGACACCGCAAACCATCCTCGGCTTGCGAAATCATTTTTTTAAGGGTGACTTGCGCGGGTTCACGGTCCCGAATGAGGTCGGCTGCTTCGCCAATAATCACTGCGGCGGTGTCTATGTCACCTGTTGTCGACGCAGCCTCAAAACGGGCCTGCTCTGCCGCAAGATTTTCGCGCAGGCCGTCCATGTCCGTGCTCCATCGCCGGGTGAAGGAATTGCGTATCGTGCGCAGGTTCCAATCCGAAGGCCAATCGAGACCGCGCGCCATGTCGAACACGGAACTGCGTTCGGTATCGTCACCGGAACCGCATATGGCTGCTTGTTTTGCATTGTCATTGGCGAGGGATTCATCGCTCGCAAAAAAGGTGGTGCCGCACAAAACGCCCGAAGCCCCGAGCGCCAGAGCCGCTGCCAACCCACGGCCATCGGCGATGCCACCAGCGGCGATAACAGGAATGCCTTGCGCGATATCGACAACCGCTGGAACGAAAGGCAACGTCGCCCTAGCGCCACCGTGGCCACCTGCTTCGGTCCCCTGCGCGACGATGGCGTCGACACCTAGGTCCACAGCTTCGCCTGCTTGGTCCATCGTTTGAACCTGGACGATTAGTTTTGTCTGATTGTCCCTAATGCGAGGAATAAGCGGTTTGAAGTTACCAAATGAGAGCATCAGCGCGGCGGGATTTCGATCAAGGACAAGATCGAGCAAATGCGGCTGACGAGCCAGTGACCACGTAATAAAACCGACCCCGATCCTGGCATCGCCTGCTGCGTTGAATTCGCGCATCAGCCAATCGGCGTCGCCATATCCGCCGCCGATCAAACCCAAACCACCCGCATTGCTTACTGCCGCTGCGAGGCTACCGCCACTGACACCGGCCATCGGTGCCAGTAGGACAGGATGTTCAATGTCGAACAGATCACAGAGGGATGTGCGAATAGGCATCAAGTCAGCTCGCCACTGAGCGTCGATATTGCTCAACTGGCACGCCGCTGATCAACGCTTCCTTTTGATTGGCGGTGACGTCTTCACGGGTCACCTTGATGTTTACGTAGGGCATATTAATTCCTTTCATTTCTCGCGTTCAGTGATCTGGAAAATTTTGGCCATGATCCGCTAGGCCTCGTCGGTGCGCACAAGTGTGAGGGAATCAAGGAAATCCTTGGTGTCGATGGAACACCGCACGCGGGCAAGGGCGGTGGCCAGCGTCAGCGTGATAGAGACCATCGAAATAGGTCCCCAACACGTCTGATACTGCGGAGAAGTCGGTCATGTGAGTTGCTCCATGAGACCCTCTGCAACCATCGCTCTGATCGAAGCGGGTCGCGCCGCAATACGTGCCACGTAGGCTTGGGTTTGCGGATAGGCGGCAAGGTTCATGCCGACAAAGCCTGCCCAGTTCAGAACCACGAATGCATATGCATCAGCGACGGTGAACGTGTCACCGAGCAGAAAGGGACGACCGTCTGCGAGACGTTGCTCGACATGGGCGGCGCGGCGTCCGACACCTGCCTCGGCTCTTTGCCTTGCGTCGCCATCAAGCTCCCGCCCCCAAAAAAACGGGCCAAAAGACACGTGCAGCTCTGACGAAATGAAGTTCAAAGCTTCATGAAGCCGGGTGCGCGCCAGCGTACCATTTGCGGGCGCAAGATCGGCGTCGGGTGACTGGTCGGCCAGATATTGCAGCACGGCTGGATTTTCGGTGATGATGTCGCCTTCGTCGGTGATCAGAGCCGGAACATAGCCGTTGGGGCTGATTTCAAGGAAATCATTGCCAGCCTCGGTTTTGTTTGTATCTGTGTCTGTCTTATCAAGTTCGAACGGAATCTCGAGCTGGTTCAGGATGATGTGGGTTGCCAATGAGCACGCACCGGGTTTCAAATACAGTTTCATTTATCTGAGCCCCTGTTTGCTGTGGTGATGGATCAGTGATGATGAATTTGCTAACCAATGACAACCAGGTATCCAAAAGATACTTCATTATTGAGTTACCCCGTGGAAACCTGGTTACCCAAACATGTCGCTTAAAATCCGTAAAAACCAAAGCCCAGAGCCCCCGCAGCCCCGCATGCTGAGGCACTGACATACTCCCGATTTCGGCCAAGGTGCTCTCTGCGTAGTTGAGTGAGTTGGAGCATCGTGGGGTGCTGGCGTGCAACGTACACCCACCTCGCCACCTTCGGTCGAATATGCCTTGACTGATCTGGGCGGAGAACTTGTGCCCGCACTTGAGGCCATTGTGGAGGTAGGCCACAGATTGATGATGCGCGACGGCGGATGAAGTCGTAACATGTGATGTAATACCTACTGCGCTTGGATCAACTCGATCCTGTAGCCGTCAGGGTCTTCGATAAAAGCAATGGTTTCGCGTTCGCCGGTTTCATCAGGCGCCTGCATCATCGGGCCAGGCGCGCGGGTAACTTTGACGCCCAGTTTTGACAGGTGACTGCAGACGCTGTGTATATCGTGCACCTCAAGCGCGATATGGCCGTAGCCCGTCCCGTGGAAATAGTTGTTGTCCCCCCAGTTATGGGTCAGCTCAATCAGCGCGTCGGTGTTGGGATAACCGACAAATACAAGCGTAAATTCAGCAGCTGTAAAGGTCTCTCGCCGCATTTCCTGCATGCCAAGAGTGTCGCAATAGAAACGTAAAGACCGATCAAGGTCCTGGACGCGCACCATCGTATATAGAAGTGCATGGGGGGTGTTGGAGAAGTTGAGGTCAGTATTCATATCTGGGCACCTGAATGGTCGGATGAACTGGGGGCAGACCTTTCCACCCCCAAGAAAGCAACTTTAGCGGCAGATTTCACCTTCATAGCGCACCAGCCCGGCAAGGTTGCCGTTGTCACGCAGATCGACAAGGCCGTAGCTGTTGAACTGGCCTGAATAGCCTTTCATTGTGCCGCGTGTGACGTCGGGCTGAATGTCGTAGGTGATCTCGATCATAAAGCGACCCGGCTTGCCCGGTACGGCGGTCAGAATACCTAGATCTTTTGTTTGGAACGCGCCGCCGTCTGCACGGCCAAAATAGTGCTCCATGTCCATCTCAAGACCTGTTTCGGTTTTGCGGGTGGCCGTGATCTTGCCCGCGGCATTTTGAACAGCGCCGGTCAAAACCGCTGAAATGATCGTGGGCTGGCCTTCGCCTTCACCAAAGAAGTTGGGGATAGCAACACCGCCCATTTGAAAACAATCGGCAGCCATTGCAGCAGTTGATGACATTGCGAGGGCCATTATGGCACCAGAAAAAGAGTTCAGTTTCATGTTATTTCCGTTCTTTTTGTGTGAGTTACAGGTAGTAGGGTGATCTGAGGCCGCGGCTTGCGTCCTCGGTGGCACGAGCGTCAAAGATGCGCGTGTAAAAAGCAGCGTTCAGTGCGGCTGCTGTTTTGGGGAATACGTTGATGGCGAAGTCTGACGCGTTTTCGACTGTATCGAACGCGTCCACCCCACCCAGCGTGTTCGTGTTGTGACCGCTAAGCCAGACCTTGGACAACAACCCTTTTTGCGTACGCAGAACTGGATTGCGGTCACGCCAAGGTGCCTTTTCGAAAGGCACAGTGACCTGCACTTCGGTGTAGACAAATGCGCCCGGCTTGGTTGTGACCTGTCCACCGAAATGGGGCGATCCCATGTCTGCGCTGGCCTCGGCAGTTGCTTGATTGTCAAAGACGCGGGTTGTTTGCGCGACGCCAAGTTCACGGGCCAAAGCAGGGAAGAAATCTGTGCAATAAAGTTGGGCGTCTGCGACGCTGGCAAAGCTATAAAGCCCGCCAACTGAATTGTTGCCCACCCCAGAAAACCAAGTTTTATCGATAAACCCAGGCTGCTCATCAATGGCTGCATTCAGCTTTTTCCAAGGCACATCTGTGAAAGGAAGGGAGGTTTGTAGTTCGGTGTAAACAAAAGCGTTTGCCGTCATGGATTTGATTTCCTTTTGATTGGTTCGTGCGGTTGCTTTTGTGGAGTGAGTGGCCAGTCCCATTGCCGCAAAGGGAATGGCGGCCAGTCCAACGGTCATTTTGCGCCGTGAAATGGGCTCAGCGCTTTTGGGCGCGCGCCGTGTCACACGTGAGTTCATGTCGTCTTCTCCTTAAGATATGCGCCACCAACGTTGGTGGTTGTCTTGGCCTGAGTATCGAAATATAACGATCTCTATATATTGCTAGCTTAGTGAACAATTGACGTCAATCAAAAAATATAACGTTCGTTATATTTATGGATTAAGGTATGAAATCATTATGAAAAAATCTGAAGCCACTAAAGAAAAACTACTAAAGTCGTCAGGGCGCGCTTTTCGCAAGCAGGGCTATGCCGGGATTGGGGTCGACTCAATTGCAAAAGACGCCGGTGTTACATCAGGTGCATTCTATTCTCATCTAAAATCCAAAAATGGTGCTTTCCGCGCGGCTCTTGTCGCAGGCCTAGAAGAGGTCCTTGCCGCACTGCCTGAGTATCGCGAGACCCACGGTGACCAGTGGCCAGTGGCATTTGCAGATTACTATCTCGGACAGGATCATCGGCTTGATCTTGAAGGGGGGTGCGCAATGACCAGTCTAACACCTGAAGTGATAAGAGCAGATGCAGAAGTGCAAACCGAATACGCTGCAATGATGTACCGTATCGTAAAAGAGATTGCGAAAAGCCTGCCCGAGAATGTGCATGATGATGAAAAAGAGGCAAAGGGATGGGCGTTCCTTTCGGCGCTCATTGGCGGACTTACACTGGCGCGTGCCGTTGGAGCGGGGCCTGCCGCTGAAGGAATTGAACGTGCCAGCAAGGCCGCCGCACTTGGAGTTATTGGTTTTCCTGCGGCTTAGGTGGACCTGATGCGCGCCTAAACCAAAGTGAGGGACATTGAGGAAACTGTTACTAATGTATGCACGGGCGCTCTAGATCGCTTAGAAAACACTGCCGTTGTTGTGGAAGGTCATTTTCGGTTTTTCCGTGTTAGACCCAGACGACAGCATTCTGGAGTTTTTCTCTATCGATCCGGTACCTGCCGATAGGAAGTAAAGTTTGGTAAAGGTCGTCAAGCGCTTCGGCGCGGACATTCGTCCAAAACTGACATCGGTGGACATTGCAGCCAATGTCCGCTTCGAGCCCAGGGTGACGGATGCTGCAAGATCAACCAATGACGGCTATGCGCAGATAGCGACCTTTGCAAAGTTACGCGAACGGCCCATTGCGGACTTTGACCACCCCCACAGAATGCTGCGGTGCGGCCCGTCGAAGCGGCCATTGGTGCAGATCGCAGCATTTTGTTGGCTCAACGTCGGTCAGCGGACTTTCCAACCGTTCATCGTAAACGAACCAATGGCTGGTTACGACGTGTTCAGATTTATTGATCCTTGTGTTTGCGTCTTCGTGCCAGGGTCCTCTTGGGTGATAATGGAGCAATTCTCATCTATGTTTCATTTCACGGTCCAATGATTGCGAAATGCCAAGGGTGATGTGCCGAACTGTTTCTTAAACGCCTTTGAAAAGGCCGATCCGCTCGAAAACCCGCACATTTCACTAATAATCGCTATAGGTATAGTCTCGTCCTGTAAGAAATTGCGTCCATGATCCAGCTTAAGTTCCAAACTCAGCTTGGCCGGGGTTCGTCCAAATTGCATTAAGCATTGACGGTAAAATTGGCGTTCGCTCATCCCCATTTGATCCGCCATATCTACAACGGAGATATTTGATGAAATTTGGCTTTCCAGCCAAGGAATGAGATTTTCCAAATTTGTGACTGAGTGTTTTTGTAATAATAATGGGGCAGAGTATTGCGACTGATTTCCTGCTCTGATGACTTGAACCACCAAGTCTCGCGCTATTTGGAGGGCTAATTCATTGCCCATATCTTTGCGTACCATAGCTAAAGCCATATCAATCCCAGTCGTAACGCCCGCAGATGTCCAGATTTTGCCATCCTCAATGAAAATGGCATCTTTCTCGACCTCAAGTTTTGGGTTCTCTTCAGCAAGCCGTTCCACCGCAGCCCAATGGGTCACTGCTCGCTTTCCGTTCAACACACCTATCTCCGCTAGAATAAATGCACCGCTACATACAGATGCCATCCGGTGAACAATTGTGCTGGCGTCCTTAAGCCACTTGAGAAGGCGGGCATCTTGCAATGCACGGCTAATTGACGCGTTCATCCCGCCTGGAACGAAAACTATGTCTGATGGCTCGACCTTTGGAAGTTTATCGACTTGAATTTGCATTCCGTTTTCTGCTCTGACGCCGCTTGACGTACCGACATAATGAAATGTGTAGCCTGCATTGCTTCGAATGTTAGCAATCGAAAAAACATCGGCTGGCCCCGCAAGGTCAAGCAATTGCACGCCTTCAATGCAGACAAATATCACACGTTTAGATTTGGCGGAAATGGACATGTAGGTGTCATAGCTGCCAAGTTGAGATTAGTCCATGCTGAACTGACAGAGACTTTGATTCCGAAATAAAAGGCTTCCTCATGACTAAAATTCAAATCTTTATTTATCCGGGCATGACGCTTCTAGATCTTGTTGGCCCACTACAAATTTGGGCCGCCTGGCCAGATGCTGCATTTCAAATAGTAGCGCAGTCTTTAGAGGTCGTACCTACGGACTGCAGCCTAAGTGTGAATCCGACTCACAATTTTAAACAGGCATGGACACACCCTGATATTTTATTTGTGCCTGGAGGCGCAGCACCGACATATGAGCTGCTAGGTAATGAGGAGGTGATGGATTTTCTCGCAACGCAGGGTGAAAATGCTGGTTGGATTACAGGCGTATGCACAGGTTCCATTTTACTTGCGGGAGCGGGTTTACTTGATGGTTACAAGGCTACTTCACATTGGATGTCACGAGACCTGTTGCCGGCCTTTGGAGCTACCCTCGTAAAAGAGAGATGGGTAGTTGACCGCAATCGCGCAACAGGCGGCGGCGTAACGGCAGGTGTTGATTTTGGGCTTGCTATCATGGCCCATATCTCGGGAGACGAAGGCTTGGGCAAGCGCGCACAGCTGATGTTGGAGTACGCGCCTAAGCCCCCATATTCTTCTGGCACTCCTGAAGAAGCCAGTACTGAAACGGTGGATGAGGTGCTTGCGTATTTTGCAGCTGATGGCGGCAGCGCTGAACGCGCCGAGTTGGTCACAATGGCCATTGAAAGACACAACGCCAGAAGCCGTTAATATCTCAATTTAGATTATCGAAACTCAGGATGGAAAATATTATGAAACGCATCGAGCCTAACCTAGACAAACAGCCATTAACCCATGCGAATGGGATTCTTGATGGAGAAGATCTTTATATTGCGGGACAGGTAGGCATCGACCCGTCCACGGGAGCAACCATAGATGGGATTGCGTCGCAAGCTGCTCAGTCGCTTGTTAACCTGATTTCAGTTGTCAGTGCCGCTGGTGGAGATGTGAAGAGCATCGTCAAGTTGACAGTTTATGTAGCTGACATGGCCGCCTTCCAAAAAGAAACCGCTGCTTTCATGAAGGCTTTTTCAGATACGTTTTGCACAGACCATATTCCCGCTATGACGCTAGTGGGCGTGACGGCGCTCATGTCTCCCGCGTATTTGGTGGAAATTGAAGGGCACGCAAAAATCCGTGCGCAGATGTAAAGCCAAGACGCTCGGCTGCGATGACCTGAATGAGTTAGATCGCCAATGTGACATTCGTCTAGCTGTTCCGGATATTCTCAATGTCGCGCGAGCTAAGCAATCGTGAGGGTTGTCGCATCGGACAAATTTTAACATACCAGACGACCGATAATACGGAGCGCCCAATGAATTTGTATCTCAGGCTTATCTGGACACTGTTGCGTGCATGGTGGCTTCCCAAGCTTGTCGTCGGGGAGCCTCTAGAGCGTGAATTTAGAGTACTTCCAAACGATATTGACATCAATTTTCATATGAACAACGGTCGATATCTTACGATCATAGACCTGATTTCCGTCGAGTACTCCGCTCGAACTGGGTTTTTGAAAGCATTCATCCGAAACAGGTGGAAACCGGTTTTGGGAGGCTCAATCATCACTTACAGACGGCAATTGAAGTTGGGCCAAAAGTACAGGCTGAACTACCGTTGGACAGGTGGAGATGCTCACTGGAATTACGTTACTTTTCAGTTTTCCACACTGGAAGGAACGCTCTGCGCCACAGGACACTCAAAGGGGGCTGCCCTATCGCGTAAGGGCCTAGTCCCCATTGACCAAACATTCGATGCACTCGGCATATCGCAACCAGGAACAATTTTGCCTGATGCAGTACTGCACTGGAAAGAGAGTGAGGCCAAGCTGATCAGATGATTGCGACTGTCCTAAAATAGCCGACGTTCGAACGCGGTGCAGCATCTGGTTAAATTGGCTCACAGCGGACATTGACGCCCCGCAGCGTGCGCATAGACTAACATCGACAAAAGGGAGCGTCAGTCCGGCGTGTATTTGTAATGGCAGCAAACGGCGGCAAAGAGGCTAAATAACCTGATGCTGCGGTGCGCCCCGATGTCTGCCTTGCGCAGGTAGTGTACTTTGCAAAGTCACGCGAACGACCCATAGGAGGCATTGGGCACGACTTCAGAATGCTGCGGTGCGGCCCGTCAAATTGAACTTTCGCTACAGCCGCAAAACCTGCGATGGTCGAATTCAGACAATGCGGTCAAAGCTACCGCTAGATCAAAGTTCTCTTATGATGCAAGTCTAACGGAAACATTTTCAGAGAATGCAATACCCATGCGGCCCTCAGACAGTAGGATTGATACTTCACGGATGTTGGTAAGCGGCGTTTGGCCGGGGTAAGTTGCCTGATGAGCGGTAAGTCGCAAAATTGGGCTTCAAGAGTATCCTTGTTAAGGACTCGTTAATGAACGAATCTCTATATGGTTACCAATTCCTTATCGGAGGTGGTGGCATGACAAACGAACTTAGAAATCAAACATTGGTCGCGGCTGAATTAGCAAAACAGTCCGGCTTCGAACACACATATCGGGCGCTTATGGATCTTGTCAGAGGTGGATTTGAAAGAGAACATGGTCTGACCAAATTTGGCGGCCAAAGCGCCGTACAGTAAGGTCAGATTATCACTGTCTCACTCATATTAACATTCTGTTAACCTTAGATAATCAACTTAGAGCTGTAATTTGGTTAACTAGGAGATTCGCAGGATGAGGAGCGTTAAATCAATTTTTGGAGTTTTAAAAAAGCTTCGGGAATACGCCGATGGTACTGGGTCGTTCGAGGAATTAG
>JAWSVL010000046.1:0-4839 GCA_033851935.1 Sulfitobacter sp. | reverse complement strand
TGTCTCCCCTCACGAGGGAGAGAATGGTGGGTCGTGAGAGGCTCGAACTACCGACATCTTCGGTGTAAACGAGCATCATATCAACCTAACTTACGGGCTTTTAACGCAAGAAAGTTCCCAGTGTAAAGCCCCATTTTGCCAAGAAATGGGTTATTTTCGCATTTGATTGGGAACCCCTTTTATGCGACAAATCTGCTGATGATAGCCCCTACTCGCCTAACTGTAATTGCTGATCATGAGCTGCACCTCATTTGCAGAAACGATCACACGAATCCGGTCGCAGTCTCTAAATTGCTCGCCATGAAAAACCCACCGCAAGACACATCGGAAGCACTCAAAAGGTCGAAATGTAGCCGATGCAACGCACCAGCTGCTGAGTTCAGGATTGTATACGCCGGGCCTCCCCACAACAGACCCGGCAGATAAATCATGCTTCCCTCTACCTAAAACAGACCCACCGCTACCTCGCGATTTGACACAAATAGCTCAGACGCATCCACCGTCCCACTCTTGCCAACCGTACCCAAACTGGCATATTCGATGTCCCACGCTTTTTGAGGGCTTACGCCCATGTCAAAATGGATGCGCCACATTGGGTCTGCATTGATGAAACAATTGTGACTAGCAGCGACATTAGCCAACTCAAACATCCAATCCTCGAAGCTCACCTTTCCACTCCCTTTTGTCGTATGTCTGAATGTTGGCTGTCCAGCGCAAAGTTGCAAGTAGACGAGTGATAAGCAATGACCGCTCCCAGCCCAAAGCGGACATGGCCATCCAGCACCTCAAGCGGATAATGGACATTCATCGCACCGAGCGCAAATGTCTGGCTTTGCAAACAAAAGTCATCAAGCTATTATGATCCGGGATTTTCACAAAAGATCACTTTCGCTCGAAGATGCATTCTTCTAACTCTTGAAAAACTGGCATGTCCGAAGTCAGATGTTCGGAAAGAGCAACCTTGAAACGATCGGCGCTTATGCTGCCCTTGATCCCGCAGATTTTTTTGATCCTTCCTGTTTCGTCTTTAAGGTTTTGGTTACTGATATCAGTCACAAAGGCGTCATATGCAGCTTCATCAAATGGGAGGCCTGCTTCAGAGCAATAGGTTTTCAAAACACTCTTGTCATAAAGATAATTTTCAATTTCCCAGCGCTTAAGAACTCGATGGTTTGTGGGGTTTGTTTTAAGGTAAACTTGGCGGTCATTTTCACTCGTAGCTTGCCCTGACGCCATGTCACGATCTTTGAGAACCCAAATACTCACGTTCGTGAAGACCTTTCCAAGAATGGCAATTGCAATAGCGCTTCGCTGGTCAGGCTCGGTGTTTCCACCACTTGAAGTAAATAGTGTTTCCGGATGAGACTGGCCGAATACGTTGTTAAAAACCTGCGCGTCCATGCCTTGTTCTCGCGCTCCGCGCCCCGGTTCCGCCCTTCCTTCACAATAAATAATTGTTGAGGGGCTAACTAGGTGCGCCAGATCGTCAAGCGCGACGGAAAGCAGGTCACGCCAAGTGGCCGCGCCAAATTTGATTGGTGTTAGGGTAACCGTCTCAGCCGCCAAATTCGACTCTGGTCGAAAGTGAATTATTTGACACTTACTCTGCATCTCGGTCTGCAGGGTTCTAAGGAACCCGATACTATGTGTCGTGAGCCAAATTTGACAGTTAGCCCCTACAAGTCGATCTATTTCAACAAGTAATGATCCTTGTATGGCGGTGCTGATATGAAGTTCAGGTTCATCAATAAGGAAAACTGAGTCATTATAGTCCTCCTTGCGAAGATAGAGGTCTAGCAAGAGGTCAACGACTTCTTTTTCCCCAGAAGACAGCACGTCAAACGGGAAATCCTGTGGATGGCCTGGCTTACTGAAATATAGTGTTCCTTGATCGCCTTCCACGTTACCCAAGCTGGAGATTTCCAGATCAAGACAATTCGAAATAGACGAGTTGAGTTCACCAATGATTTTATCTCTAGCCTCGCTTGGCTTGATATCTTTTTCATCTCGATAGCGGTTAAAATAAGCATAGAGGCGGCGATAGTTATCCTCCATCTTTGCATCGATGCTAGATGCATCTGATGCACCATATGAATTCTCCCTAATCGCTGAAACTGCCTTTGTTTCTTTGATTTTTAGCTCGCTATTATATCGATACGGGCTACGAAATGTAAAAATTGTATTTGTGTTGCCTGTTGCTTCACGTGACTGGCGGACTTCGCCAAAAATTCCTTGATCGAATTGAATTTCAACGTCTTGATAGTTTTTCGTTGATCCTGTCATCGAGTGATAGCTGCTATCTCGACTGCGACCCTTTCCGATGTGCTCATGTGCGCTCGCATGATGCAATATTCCGTCCAGAACGCTGCTTTTGCCACAACCATTCAGGCCTACCAACGCGACAATTCGAGCAGGAGATCGGCCTAGGTCGATGGTAAGATCGTGGAAGCGCTTGTAACCGTTTCTAAGGCGAAGTTTGGTGATGAACATTCTCTGCTTTCAGGTTTTGAATCAATCTATTGTCGGAGACTAGCCGGAACTCAATCCATTGGGTAGTTGTCACTCAACTCGAATTCAGTCCTTAAAAGCCATCATTTGACGCCAAGTAGGTGAACGGCGGTTCTGGGCCGCCGCTTGAACTTTGCAAGGTACACTTTCTGCGCAAAGCTGTCGTTGATGCAAATGGCTCCTAACGGCAGCTTCCAGCCCAAAGCAGACCTATGATTGAGACCGCAAATCCGATAAGACTCTATCCATGCTTGTTACGGTTACATTGTCCAAAGTTGGCATCATATGCGCAAGAGAAATACCTTCACGGAACAAAAGAGTTCTTAGTTCCGATACATGCTCCCGCCGAAGCACGGCTTTCCGCAGTATAGGGTCGGCTATCCAAACACCTTCTTTTGAACGATCCGGAAAGTGTCTATTTATCTGCTCCTTATTGAGGCAGCTTAGATGTTGATCAAGTGCTGGATAACTTCCGTGTTCTTCCCATACCTCAGCAGGTGTTTCGTTGTAGCTGAACAGCCCTGACTGAGCAGCGAGGAATTCGTTTCCGGAAGGGGTGGGCCGAAGTATCATTGGGTTAATAAATTCTGCGCTCGCCACTGTTCTGTCTTCGAACGCGCCTGTATCCAACGCCCAAACCGCGATATCATCTTGCTCCTTGTTAGCTGAGCTCGCGAAAAACAAGGAAGTAAGGGGATCTTGCGACCAATCTAGCAGGAAAGTAGGCACCCCATGATGCTGTGCTAAAGCAATTATATCGTAATTGCGAGGATCTTGACGGCTGGCTGCTCTATAAGCATTTTCGTCTGGCTCAAAACCCAAGGGATCCATGGCACGCTCCAAGTGGTGCCTAGCCTTTGTTCTCTTCGCAAAAGCACTGACGATATCAGTGATGTGGTAATGCGGTCCTTTGCCAAGCGCCTTTCCTTGTAGAAATTTGATTTCAAATGCCAACTTCTCAAACCGATGAACGCACAAAATCTCGGCTGTTTTTCTAACTATCATCTGCTGTTGTGCGAGAGACAATTCGGACCACTCAGATGCTTTCTTAGCTTCATCAACGCACAAATCTACAACCGCTTTGAAAGTTCCATGAAGTTGATTGTACTGTCTTGCTGCGGCAGGAACCAAGGCCCAAGCTGCATTCGACTGGCCTCTAAATGCCCACTTACAATCTTCGTTTGAACTCGAGGCTCCCCACCAGTGTTGACTGGACTTTCGAAAGTAATCCAGAAAACTCTTCGCTGTAAAATCGCTGGACACTGTTGGTCCGGTAATTATCTCAAATATGCCCATCAGATCAGTATGTCTCACAGTGAATCAGTACGATCAATAATGAACCTGCTTATCACGGAGTTTGCAAAGTACACTAACTGCGCATAGCAGACACAGCCCCACAACGTAGCTATTCGCGCATCCTGATTTCAGCCAGCAATCTCAATATTTCCGTATTCTGGCTCTTCGATTCAGCCTGTAGCGCGCGAAGCTGAGTTTCAATTCGGGCCATGTGAGACGCCAGGTCATCTCGACGGGCGTACTTCTCTTTCACATCGTTTATCCGCGAGTGCAGCTCGGCATCGCCCAGTGTAATCTTGTCGGAAAGCCTCCGGAACACTCCCAAAAGAGTGATGCAGAACGTAACGGCCAACCCGAGAAGCCATTTTAGATCAGCATCCATCAACTTACACACCCCGCGTTCAACTTTTCGCATAGCTCAAAAAAGACAACGCGATGCACACCTATTTCGCGTTTCGTTTGAGCGGTATCCTCGCTCGATGCAGTGGGCAGGGTTTCCCCGAGTTCTTCAAACACGGCCTTAGTTGTCTCTGAGGCCGTTAGTGCGCCGGAGCAGGCTGTCAGCGTCAACATCAGCGCCAATCCCGTCCAGTGTGTCTTTGGCTGTTTCATGGACTATCTCTGCCCCTTCTTTGTCTTTGAGTTGATTTGTTGCGCGGTTTTCGCGACCACCTGCCCAGTAGATGCCCCCAGCAAGAGCGCACAGAACCGCAAGGCTGATGATGGTGGTGCGCGTCACGCCGGCAATCCGATCATGCAAAGCCTTGTGTCATCCGCGCGACGATTTACCAGCCCTCGCACAACCTTTTTCCCAGCCCGATTCCACCAACCTAAGGCTGCGCACCCACCTGCGATATTGCCCACATTTAGACGTTTTACCGCCGTAGAACCTCCCGAACGCCTGATACCTACATTGTAAGCGAGATCCACATAGGCAGCGTCTCGCTCTGGCGTCAGGCGCTTGGCTTTTGTCTCCGCTGAGAAATGAGTGTGAAGCCCGTCGCGGTATGTCAGCAACGCCTTGCCCAGCATTGA
>JAWSVL010000045.1:0-1705 GCA_033851935.1 Sulfitobacter sp. | reverse complement strand
GGCAGCTTCGTCCGGAGGCTGTGTGGAAACTCTGTTGATTGTGGTGCCGATGGCCAATTTTTACGTTCACCGTCATTTCGGCGCAGAACCATCCATGCGACTGTTCTGGTGCATCGTAGGGGCGGTTCGGGCAATTCCAAGTTTATTTGAGAGTTTGAGGAGCAATCTGAAGGCAAATGAGACCTTTTACGCCTTCATCGCTGCGATCATTGCCGGAATGCCCATCAGGTTCATGACGCGGGTCATATTATAGGCGAGCACGTGCAGCGCCATCTCGGTGGCGACATTTTTCAGCCGTCTCATTTTGAAGTGGGTGGCCCCCATCCATGATTTGATGGTGCCGTATGGATGCTCGACAGTCATGCTGCGGACGGCCCGTTGGGCTGGGTCGGCATCCAACCTTTCCTGCACCCGCTCCAGCACATCTTCTTTCTCCCATCGCCGCAAACGCCGCTCTTTACTGGTCGTGCATTTCTCTTTGATCGCGCAACCAGCGCACGCGCCCGACCAATATGATCTGATGGCCTTTCCATCTTGCTGGCCGGTAAATCTATAGATCAGGTTCTCGCCTGCTGGGCAGACATAGACATCCAGGTCGCTGTCGTAGGCGAAGTCAGCCTTATCAAACTGACCACGTGCAGCCGCGTTTGATGTCATGGGTTTGGGGACAACAACTGAGATACCAGCCTCTTCGCTCGCAACAATTTCCTCACCCTTATAATAACCTTTGTCCGCGATTGCTGTTAGCTGATCCGTCGTCATGACTTCGTTCGCGGCCTCAGCCATCATCGACAAAGCGTCGCGATCAAAACCAAGCATTGTGACTTCGTCCGCAACGATTAGATGGTGATCAGCCTCGACAGCCGTTTGAACATTGTAGCCAACGATACGTGGCATCCGCGCCGTTGTAGCCATTGATCTGGCGTCTGGGTCGCTGAATGAGACTTGGGTTTCGCCGGTCTCATCCATGCGCTGCTCTACTGATCGGTAACGCACCGCCTCCTTTTGCAGATGTTCCAGCTTTCGCAGGGTGCGCTCCATGCGCGCCTCTGGCAGCACTGTGCCAGTCTGCTCAAATACTTCGTCAGCACGATCCAACTCACCCAAATAGCGCTCGATTGCTTTGTCGATCTCACCCAACTTCTGGCGCAGCTTACCACGTGTGTAATTCTTGGCTTTGGCATTCACCGCCTTAAACCGGCTGCCATCAATCGCGACCACGTCGCCGTCGAGTAACTCCATGTTGCGGCATAGGGCGACGAACTGCTGGCATACTTTGCGGATCGCGGGCCCGTTATCTTTGCGGAAGTCGGCGATCGTTTTGAAGTCTGGCTTCAACCGGCCCGTCAACCATATGAGCTCCAGATTGCGCCCACATTCACGTTCCAACCGTCGTGACGATTGGACTTGATTCAGATAGCCGTAGAGATAAATCCGCAGCATCAACCCAGGATGATAACCAGGGCGACCCGTGGCCGCAGGCTACGCGTTAAAGCCAAGAACCGCCAAATCAAACATGTCCGCGAAAGCATCAATGGCGCGGACGGGGCTGTTCTCGTCAACATAATCATCCAGACGTTCAGGCAGCAACATCGACTGCTGACGATCTAAACCTTCGATGAAATGCGTCATCAAAAACCTCCATACCAAGTACGGAAATCATAGCATCATCTGGATCAAAATGGAGGTGTTTTCACACACCCTC
>JAWSVL010000044.1:0-668 GCA_033851935.1 Sulfitobacter sp. | reverse complement strand
TCGGCTTACCTTAACTGTATCAAGAGGGCATGTATGTAACTTTTCAGCGTTAGGAACGAAAGCGCCGCAGAGATTTTATCTCAGCGGCGTTTTGTTATTTCATCGAAGAGAGATACGAAAGTTATTGGACTTATTAGGTTTGGCGATGACCTACTCTCCCACGCCTTAAGACGCAGTACCATTGGCGCGACGGCACTTAACTGCCGGGTTCGGGATGGGACCGGGTGTTTTGCTCGTGCTATGATCACCAAACCAAATAAATCCAATAACAATGTCCAAGTCAGTACAACTGATATGTGTGTATGCTTTTGATTTTGAGCCTTCCATCGGAAGGTCTCGACCAGAACAGTGAGTATTAAATCTCTCTGTTACTGGATCAAATCAAGCCTATCGAGCCATTAGTACCAGTCAACTGAACGTATTGCTACGCTTACATCTCTGGCCTATCGACGAGGTAGTCTACCTCGGCTCTCAGGGATACCTTGTTTTGAGGGGGGCTTCCCGCTTAGATGCCTTCAGCGGTTATCCTGTCCGATCATAGCTACTCTGCACTGCGGCTGGCGCCACAACAGATCCACCAGTGGATCGTTCACCCCGGTCCTCTCGTACTAGGGGCAACTCCTCTCAAGTATCCTACACCCACGGAAGATAGGGACCGAACTGTCTCA
>JAWSVL010000018.1:0-6047 GCA_033851935.1 Sulfitobacter sp. | reverse complement strand
CTCTTCACGTCCCATCTAGGGGTGAGGGACGTGAAGGTGTGATTTAACTTGCGCTAATCTGCACCAAACAGATCGCGGGTGAAAACCTTATCAACAACATCGTCCAGATCAGCGTCCTGCCGGTTGGCCATGATGATGTCAGCCTCGGCCTTAAATGCCTCCAGATCGCGCACTACGCGTGAATTGAAAAAATGATCTTCTTCCAGCGCAGGTTCGTAGACGATGACTTCGACGCCTTTGGCTTTGATCCGCTTCATGATCCCCTGAACCGAAGACTGGCGGAAGTTGTCGGATCCCGCCTTCATCACCAGACGGTAAACACCCACCACACGCGGCGCGCGCGCGATAATCTGGTCGGCTAGAAAATCCTTGCGGGTGTGGTTGGCGTCCACAACGGCGCGGATCAGATTTTGCGGCACTTCCGAATAGTTGGCCAGCAGTTGTTTGGTGTCTTTGGGTAGGCAATACCCACCATACCCAAAGGATGGATTATTATAGTGATCGCCGATACGTGGATCGAGGCTGATGCCTTCGATGATCTGGCGGCTGTCCACGCCGCGCGACATGGCATAGCTGTCCAGCTCGTTAAAGAAAGCCACGCGCATGGCGAGGTACGTATTGGCGAAGAGTTTGATTGCTTCGGCCTCTGAGGCGTCAGTGAATTTAACGGCGATGTCCGTGGCAACCGCCCCCTGAACCAGCAGATCCGTAAATACACGCGCCGCCTGCGTGGTGGCCCCTACGATGATGCGGCTGGGGTGCAGGTTGTCATAAAGCGCGCGACCCTCGCGCAGAAACTCGGGGCTGAACATGATCCGGTCACAGCCCAGTTCGGCGCGCAAGCGTTCGGTGAACCCTACGGGAATGGTGGATTTGATCACGATATGGGCGGAGGTGTTGTGCTTTAACGCTTGGGCCACCACGGTTTCGACACTGGAGGTGTCAAAGTAGTTGGTGTCGGAATCGTAGTTCGTAGGGGTGGCCACGATGATATAATCAGCCCCCGCAAAGGCAGCCGCATTGTCTGTGGTGGCGGTCAAATCTAGATCGTGAGATTGCAGGAAATCCGCAATATCAGGGTCTACAATGGGGCTTTGGTGGGCATTAACCATATCCACACGGGATTGGTCAATGTCCACGGCCACGACAGTGTTATGCTGGGCCAGCAAGACTGCGTTTGACAGTCCCACATAGCCCAGCCCTGCAACTGCGATTTTCATCGGCTGCATCCGCAGAGCACCTGATCAGAATGTTTGGTCATAATCGCCAACATTGGGTTCGGTACGGATCACATCATCAACGGCTTTGAAGATTGCGCGCAGCTCCTCTTCGGAGTCCGAGCTTTCGCAGACCACCACCAGATTGGGCGTGTTAGAGGAGGCCCGTACAAGACCCCAGCTACCGTTATCAAGGATCACCCGCGCGCCATTTACGGTCACCACTTTTGAGACCTTGCGGCCTGCAAATTCGGTCACATGCTCCAGCTTAGAGACGATCCGGGCGAGGATGTCGTACTTCTCTTCATCTGCGGCATAGGGCGACATGGTGGGCATCGCATAGGTGAGTGGCAGCGCACGGCGCAGATCCGACATGGACATATCGGGATTGCGGTCCATCAGTTTGCAGATCTCGACGGCGACACGCATGCCGCAATCATAGCCGCGCCCGATAGGCTCGGCGAGAAAGTAGTGGCCCGATTTCTCGAAACCCGCCAGCGCGCCGATTTCTTTCACGCGGCGCTTCATGTGGGAGTGGCCGGTTTTCCAGTAATCCGACTTGGCACCATTGGCGATCAACACAGGATCAGAGGCATAGAGACCTGTTGATTTCACATCTGCTACAAACGTGCTGTTTGGGTAAATCTTGCTGAGGTCACGGGCCATGATGACGCCGACCTTATCTGCAAATATCTCTTCGCCCTCATCATCAACGACGCCGCAACGATCCCCGTCACCATCAAAGCCAAGCGCAAAATCTGCACCCGATGCCTTTACGCTTGCGCTCATGTCGTGCAGCATTTCCATGGCTTCGGGGTTCGGGTTGTAATGGGGGAAGGTGTAATCAAGCGCGTTGTGGCTATCGACAACTTCTACACCCAAACGCTCGAATAATTCTGGGGCAAATGCAGAGGCAGTGCCGTTGCCTGTGGCGCATACAACCTTGAGCTTGCGGGTCATTTTGAAGTCGCCCACGAGGTCATCAAGATAGGCCTCACGCACGCCTTCAATGAATTCGTATTTGCCGCCTTCACGTGTCTGGCCACGTCCTTCCAGCACGATGTCGCGCAGCTCGTTCATCTCATCGGGGCCGTGGGTCAAAGGGCGTTCAAAGCCCATCTTCACACCAGTCCAACCATTGGGATTATGCGAGGCTGTGACCATGGCGACAGCAGGCGCATCCAGATGGAACTGCGCGAAATAGGCCATAGGTGATAGCGCGGGACCGATGTCTTTGACATGAATGCCGGCCTGCATCAGACCCAGCATCAGTGCGTTTTTGATGGTTAACGAATAGTCACGGTAATCATTGCCCACTGCGATCACAGGCTCAATCCCGCGCAGGTGCATTTGCGTACCAAGACCCAACCCTAATGCCGTAATGCCGGGTAGGTTGATAGCTTCGGGATACTGCCAGCGCGCATCATACTCGCGAAAGCCCGTGGGGGCGATCATTGGGTCGCGCAAAAACTCCCATGTATTGGGGGTGACAGTCGGGGCCGGCTTTTTAATAGATTGTGTCATGCGCTGTAAATTTCCGTTTGAATGCTCGGCCTTGATGATAGTCCGGTTGGAGGGCAGGTTCAATCGAGATGCGAGGCATCTCGTCTTGCCCGCCTTGCGGGGAGATGTCATCAAGGGGCACCACCGAAATCCAGCTCGAATAGGTCTATAAGTATGAACAAAAATGTCCTCGTTGTCGGTGGTGCCGGATACATTGGATCTCACACGACGCTGGCCCTGCAAGAAGCGGGATATCGCGCAGTGGTCTATGATAATTTCTCATCGGGCCACCGCGATGCGTGTTTTGGGGCGGATCTGGTTGAGGGGGCATTGGCCGACACGGATTTGTTGACCCGCACACTGCAGCGGTTTGATATCGGCAGTGTCATCCACTTCGCGGCCCTGATTGAGGCTGGTCAGTCGGTTATCACGCCACTACCGTTTTTCGAGAATAACGTTGCAGGTACCTTGTCATTGCTGACGGCGATGAATGCGGCAAATGTTTCGCGGTTGGTGTTTTCCTCGACGGCTGCGGTGTACGGTAACTGCACGGATACTCCCTTGCTGGACGAAGGACTGCCCCGCGCGCCGATCAATCCCTACGGTGATAGCAAAGCCATGGTTGAGACCGTGCTGGAGAGTTGTGTTTCTGCCCACGGGCTACAAGCGATAGCGCTGCGGTATTTCAACGCCTGCGGTGCCGATGCACAGGGCCGCACGGGTGAGCGTCACGATCCCGAAACCCACCTGATCCCGTTGATCATTCAGGCAGCACAGGGCACGCGGCCCCAGATCAAGATTAACGGCACAGATTATGACACGCCTGATGGCACCTGCGTGCGCGACTATATCCATGTCAGTGATCTGGCCTCGGGTCATGTTGCGGCGGTGAGGCATCTGCTGGCCCAAGATACGGCTGGCGTGCAGGCTATCAATCTCGGCACTGGCGCAGGGCAAAGTGTGCGGCAGGTCGTAGAGGCGGTCAAACGCATCTCTGGCTGTGACTTTGCTGTGGTCGAAGATGTCCGCCGTGCGGGGGATCCTGCAACACTTGTGGCGGATGTTACGCGTGCGCGTGAAATCTTGGGGTGGCAGGCGGTACATAGTGATTTGGAAACAATCACACGGGATGCTTGGGCCTTTGCGCAAAATGGGCAACAATAGACCGGTGACGGTTTAAGGTTATTCTTAATAAAGACCGCCTTCAGGGCGCATTCCGTCCACTGCTCTGTGACCCCAATATGATATGACCGTGCTGTGCTTAGACATGCCACGCCGCAACATATGTTTGACTAAATCGTTTCAATTAGGCTGATCTGGCCTCTTGATAGTCCAATTTTGACCGTATTTATTTGTGATTACCATCGGGATTGAGATGTAGATAGTGGAGTATCCCTGTGACAATTACCCGAACAGAAGCCATTGCAAGCGTGACAAATGACCTGACCATTACAACGTCTTCTGGTCAGGAATATGCGATCGAAGGTGCCCTCAACGAGGATAGTTCTGTCGCGACACCCTATGTCTTTGAGTATCAATATGCAGGCACGTCACAGCCAGGCGATCTAAGTAGCCAGTTTTCAGGATGGACCGAGCTTACGGCAGCTGAAAAAGTCCGCTACGAAGAAATGCTCGACTATATCGAGTCCATCGCCAATGTAGATTTCCAGCTTGTCTCAGGGCAAGCCGATCCAACGATGAATGTTGGCAAAGTATCGCTGCCCAGTGGCGTTGCCGGTGTCGGCGGGTTCGGATACGGGATCTCGATAAACGGTAGCGGCACAGTCAGCATGACTGACTATGATAATTTCGTGGTCTTTGACGATAGCATCTCACTGGCTTCGGGCAGCGACAACCTGATCTTGCATGAAGTCATGCACGCGCTGTCGTTTGAGCATACGTTCAGCGGATCAGGGACCGTGTCCGGAGAATATGAGAGCAACAAATATTCGGTCCTGTCCTATACTGCGAACGCCGATAATGGCGAATTCAGCGATGGGCTGCAGCTGTTTGATATCTTGGCCCTGCAAGAGCGTTGGGGCGCAAACGAATCCACGGCGGCGGGCGATGATGTCTATACAGGCAAGCGGAACACAACGGTTGATACTATCTGGGACGCGAGCGGCACAGACACGTTTGATGCATCCTCACGTACTTCGGATGTCGTCCTAAGCCTGGTCGATGCGACCTTTTCCAGCTTTGACAGTTTGAACGATGTGGCCATTGCCTATGACGTTGTGATTGAAAACGCCATTGGCGGCTCTGGCAATGATGAGATTACAGGCAATACGGTTGTAAACGTCCTGCGTGGCGGAGGGGGGGATGATACGATAGACGGCGGTGCGGGCAACGACTTTTTGGTGGGCGGTGCAGATGCTGATGCGCTTGATGGCGGCACAGGTGTTGACCGTGCGGTGTATACGGATGCCACATCATGGGTACTGGCCGATCTGGCCTTTTCTAACCTCAACGTTGGCTTTGCAGCGGGTGATACATACACATCAATTGAAGACTTCTCCGGATCAGCGTTCAGCGACAGCTTGCGTGGCAATGCGGCCAATAACCAGGTTTGGGGCTATGGCGGTCAGGATGTGATCTACGGCCGTGATGGCGATGATATGCTGGCGGGCATGAACGGCAATGACAAACTGTATGGCCAAGATGGGGATGACAGCCTGTTTGGCGGCAACGGCAATGATGTATTGCTGGGCAGTATCGGCAACGATCTGCTGGGTGGCGGCAACGGAGCTGACGTATTGGGTGGTGGCGATGGCGATGACCAGCTGTATGGCGCAGCGGGTGCCGATGCACTGTATGGCGCGCTGGGGAACGATCTGCTGAATGGCGGTGCGGGTGCGGATACATTGGTAGGTAGCACAGGCGCTGACACGCTGACGGGCGGCACAGAGGCGGATGTGTTCCAGTTCAACGCGACGTCTGACAGCACAGGCAACGACAGCGATACGATTACTGATTTTGGAACTGGCGACCTCATCAATCTGGCCACGATTGATGCGAACACTGTGATTGCAGGCAATCAGGCGTTCAGCTTTGTAGGTTCAGCTCTATTCTCGGGAGCGGCGGGTGAGCTACGGTTTGAGGCCGATGGTTCCAACGGCGTTGTGTCGGGTGATGTTGACGGAGACGGCAATCAGGATTTCAACATCTCATTGCTGGGCATAACGACGCTGGCAGTGGACAGTTTCATTCTCTGAAAAAGGCACTGTGCGGCGCGTCTTATGATGGGTTGCACAGTGGGCATAAATGCAACATAACAATGATTACAGTCTGATTGTCAATGTGGCGGTGAATTCACAAATGAAGTGC
>JAWSVL010000017.1:0-260615 GCA_033851935.1 Sulfitobacter sp. | reverse complement strand
AAAACAGAACTTCGGGCATCAACAGTGACAAGAACGCCGCCCGATTAACCCAGAGAGAAAGGGATCGTTTGGCCATGTCTTTAGCGTTGTGAATTATCTTCATAGCAAATCTCCAATGCTTGAAACCGCCCTAAAGGCGGCTGTTTCGTGTGAGTTGTTAAAGGGTGTCAGTTACGAGGGATCGTACCGAGCATCTACAAAATCAAAGAATGGCCTTTGGTGGTTCTGCTCAATCTTCATAGCCGCGCCGCTCACCTCACTGGTTGCGTTGCCGATCACGTTGCAGTTGCGCGCCTCGCCATCAAATTCAGCCCACTCATCGAACATGGCCAGATCCTGCGGGTCGTAATAGTCTGGCGTTAGGTCCGTAATAAATGGATCGTTTGGGTCACCGTTTGCGGCAAAGTTGACAAGTGACTGGGAACACCATGCGGACGAACGCAACTGCGCTTCGTATAGAATGGCGGTTCCCTCGCTTTGCCCCTGTGCTGACTGCCATTCGGGCTTGGCCACGAAATGCGCCTGCTGGTTAACGTGGCTTGGCGCGTCCCGTCCATTTGCTGCTGTGTCTAGGTCAAAGTAGTATAAATAAGACTTTCCCCCAGCCAAGCTATGCTCACGGCAAAGCCTTTCAGCGCCGTAACCGTAGAGCAGCCCGTACAAAATACGCTGCCAACGATCACCAGGCTTTTCGAGTAGCGCAATCGCTTCGTCGTAGTCATCAGGACCGATACGCGAAGACAAGATCACGCTAGAGGCAGCATCCGCATTGACCCTCTGCACCACACCGGAACAGCACAGCGGCATGCTAGAGGCCGTAGAACGAGGCCGCATCAACTCCAATTGGCTCAAGCAGGAAATTCTCGGGGCACGCATCAGCGGCACAGACCGCCGCGCCGTCTATGTAGGAAACACCCTCTACGTGGCAGAGGGTGGTGGCATTGAAATGGACCTGTTCACAGAGCAAATGATCTTTGAAGACGCAGCGCTGCTAGACAAGCTATTCAAGGAAAAGCTCACCACAGCCGCCGAACGCGCGACCGCAGAACACGGATATGCAAAAACAATCCCGATCCTTGAACATTATGTCGGTCACACCCACACCCAGAACATGACGCACCCCGATCGCGTCCCGTTCGAATTGCCCGAAGGCGATGCAGACGAACTGCACACGCTCGATGCACGATCAAGTGAAGAAGAGCTGACTGATGCCGAGCACGAGCGCATGAGCATTCTTGAGGATCGCGCGATGGGCAGCTTTCGCGATGAGGACATCGAGGCCGGCACAGCTTTTATTTACGTCAACAGCAACAACGCCCTCACCATCGAAGGCCCTTACCTGCCCCGCGCGGCCAACGGCAACGCCTCCAGCTCAGCGGACGGAACTGCCACGCAAGTTCCCAGCAAACCGCCAATCACCCAAGGCGGATTGGACGATCTGCGTCGCATTCAGCTACTGGCGCTCCAAAAAAAGATGATCGACAAGACCGACCTTACCCTTGATCTGTTCGCCTTCCAGCTCAGCCACGACATTTCAACATGGAGCGGCCCGTTTAACGTATCCGACAAGGAACAACCCAACACGCCCAGCTGCACGGGTGAGGTTCACATTGATAAGCGCCTGTCAGAGGCTGGCGTTGAACCGCTGACAGCCCCTCCTTTTGAGGCTTTCACAGAATTCAAGAAACTAGGCAAAGCGCACCGCAACAAAACGCTGGCACTGGCGCTGTCCCGCACGCTCAACCAACCTTGGGGTAGCCCGATCAACCGCTCCCTGATGGAGGCGCTGGACGTCAGCCCCCGCGATGTCTGGACGCCAACGGCCGACAATCACTTTAAAGCCTGCAGTGTACCCACAATGGATAGCACATGGCGCGAACTGGTCATTAAGGACGATGAAGGTGACGCCGAAATGGCGCGGTTCCAGAAGCTCAAGAAAGGCGAGAAGGCCAAAGAGCTGGAAGCCCTATTCAACGATACATCCTTTCAAGAGGCCCTTGTCCTGACCCGCGCTCAGATCGCAGCGATCGACGCATGGGTGCCTGTAGTTCTGCGGGAGGATGCGTGATGGATACCCCAAAATCCATTGTTCAACTTACCGCACTAGCAAGCACGCTAGCGCCTTCACCAGCCGACGCGGCTGCGCTCTTAATCGATGCAGCGGCAATGCACTGGTCGAACACCGGACTTCCTCTTTTGAAACTCCAGGAGAGGTTACAACACAGCCACAACATGATGGTCGACGCATTGGCTACTGTGAACGCTGGATCAAAAGGCAGAACCAACTGATGTCAAAGACTGGGGTTATCCAATGACCTATCAATTTCCACCAAGACTGATGCAAGCCAAAGCTGCCGCGCATTACATTGGCGTATCAACTAGCAAGCTGCGCACGCTGTCCCTGCCTTCCAAAACAGACGGGGGGAACGTTCTCTATGATCGTACCGACCTTGACGCTTGGGCGGACACTCTGCCTTATGATCACTTAGGCACAAAGGAAAATTCATGCGACGGAGCATTCGGAAAAACGGTTTCATGATGCCGCGTGTCCACAGGGTTAAGAAGAACGGCCTTGTTTTCAAGTATCACCGCATCACTCGGGCACCGCTACCGTCGGGCATCCCAGAAGACAGCGCAGCATTCATTGACGCATGGCGCGCACAGGAAGAGAGCAACCCTGCACCCGCAAAACTCACTGATAGAGCTGGCACCGTTGCTTCTGGCTGCGCGGCTTTCCTCGCTAGCCGCACGTACCTCGATCTGAATGACGGATACCGCTCAAGCATCAAAAGACACGTCGACAAGATTGCCAAGCAAGGCGCGCAATCCATGATCAAGGATCTACGCCCTCACCACATCGAACAAGATTTAGAACCGCTCTCGCCCCCGGTTGCATCATCACGCAAAAAAGCGTGGAACAAGCTCGTCCCGTTTTGGCGCACCAAAGGCTGGATTATTGAAAATGTCACGGCAGCAGCAAAGGGCAAGACCCAACTACAAACCGCTGGGCACACAGAATGGACCACATCCGACATCAAGGCATTTCGCGAACGGTGGCAGAAGGGTTCACAGCAACGGCTTGCTTTTGAGCTGCTGCAATGGACGGGCGCGCGCTGCATTGATGCTGTTCGGATGGGCTCCGCCATGATCCAACCAGACGGCCTTGCACGCATGGTGCAGTCAAAAACGCGGGCAGAGGCAAATATCCCATGGACCGCGCCCGCATTCGGTCTGGAGTCGCAGCGCGCCGACTTAATGACCTGCCTGCACAATCACCCCCACCTTGTCTACATTGTCACCAGCCACGGCAAACCACGTTCAATCAAATCAATGAGCCAATGGTTCTTCGCTGCAGCCACAGACGCAGGCCTTGCAGATCTTTCCGCCCACGGCTTGAGAAAATATCGAATGAATCAGATGGCAGAAGCAGCTGTCCCACTCCTCGCGATGCAGTCCTGGGTCGGACACACCAGCCTGAAGGAGGTGGAACGCTACACCCGCAGAGCAAGCCGTCGAAGCGTCTTCTTTGTAAACCAGCCAGAAAGTTTACAAAAATAGCTCGTAACACAATGAATTTACTTGATAAAAAAGTAGAGTGGCGGACAGACAGGGATTCGAACCCTGGAGACGGTCACCCGCCTACACACTTTCCAGGCGTGCGCCTTCGACCACTCGGCCACCTGTCCGTGGGGGGTCTTTAGCAAGGGATGCCTTTGGTATGCAAGCACGAAATTGACTGAAACGGCACCAAATGTTCAGCTGTCGAGATGAAGGTAGATTCGACGGTTCATCCGGCCCTTCTTTTCGATTTTCCCAAGACGCAACGCACCGATTTCACCTGTGCGTGCCACATGGGTTCCACCGCAAGGTTGCAGATCAATCCAGTCATCTTCTTCCCCGATCCGCACCAAACGAATTTCTCCTGCCCCGCGCGGTGGTTTGACGGCCATCGTTTTGACCAAGGAAGGCGCCGCGTCCAGCTCGGCCTCAGAGATCCAACCGTCACTTACCCGCGCGTCTGTCTCCACAAACTGCTTCATGGTTTCCTCAAGGGCCATTCGGTCATCGGGCGCGTCGGGCATGTTGAAATCAAGCCGCCCATGGGTTGCGGAAATTGAGCCGCCCGTCACCGCAAAGGGTACAGCGACCGACAGCAAATGTAATGCTGTGTGGACGCGCATGTGCCGGTGCCTGCGGTCCCAATCTAGATGCTGTACAACATGGGCCCCGACAGGCGGCAGCGCCAATGGTTCAGAAGGTACAAGCACGATCTGAGCGCCCTCGCCCTTAACCGTAGTTGCGATGGGTAATTTATTTCCATCCCACTCCAACCAACCGCTATCACCCGGCTGTCCGCCACCTGTTGGGTAAAAGACTGTTGCATCCAACACAGCACCACCTTCCGCTGTATGCGCGGTAACACGCGCGGCGGCGTCCCGTTGATACGGGTCTTCACGAAAGAGCATTCGAGTCATTGCTCGGCTTCTCCTTTGGCGGCAACACTTGGCATTTCACTCGCCACATCGACCGTTTCTTCTGGTACGGTTTCTGGATTTTTTGGAGCAGAATGCGCTGGCGCGGCTTCTCTTAGGGTTTCTGGATTGCGCAGCCAAAGATCTTGCTGCGGAAATGGGATTTCAATGCCTTCTTGAGCAAACCGTTCTGCAATGGCGTGGTTTACATCGCTTTTCACCGACATCATCCAATTCACATCGCGCAAGAACATCCGTATCTCGAAATCAAGCGAACTGGCCCCGAAGTTGACAAACAAAACCGAAGGAGCCGGATTGGCCAATGCCATCGGCTGTGTATTGGCGATCTCTTCCAATATCCGTTCAACCTTTCGGGTGTCAGTCCCGTAAGCAACGCCAACCGGAATGATCACACGGCCAAGGGTATTCCCGCGCGTATAATTGGTAACGGTGCCACTGACCAAATCAGCGTTTGGTACAATCACGTCTGTGCGGTCAAATGTTTCGATCCGCGTTGAACGCACAGAAATATCACGCACATAACCCATTTGCCCCCCGCTCACCTCAATCCAGTCGCCCTCAGAGATGGGGCGTTCAATCAGCAGAATGATCCCGGAAACAAAATTGGATACGATATTTTGCAGACCAAAACCAATACCGACCGACAACGCACCAGCGACAATCGCAAGCGAGCTTAGATCAATGCCTGCACCTGTAATGGCCGCCAACGCCGCAAGGAAAACACCCACATACCCCAAACCAGATACAATCGCGTTCTGGCCGCCTTTGTCGATCTTGGTTTTTGGTAGTACGTTGGCTTTCAATGCACCTTGGGCAAGCCGTGTGGTCAGATAGCCAACAGTAAATATTACGGCAAACGTGATGAAGTCCGTAGGAGAAATCCGCGAGTCACCAACTGCAAAACCACGCCGGAATGCAGTCCAGATTTCTGTGAGGTCGGCAACCCGCGCACCCCACACTAATGCCAATACTGGCAGTGCCCCCAACAAGAGAAGCATGCCAAAGAAAATTGGCAACAAGGCGTCACGGGCCTGTTCACCCTGTCCTGTTATTGCCCCGTAGACATCAGCGCTAAACCTTTGAAGCGTCAACACTAGACCCAGAATAACCAACGTCAGAACAGTCGGAAACAACATCGAGCTGCTGGCATTCATATAGCCAGCGGCCTGCGAAAGCGGTGCTGCTATTGCAACTGCAATGGTTATTGTTCCAATGCTGCGTATAAGACGGCCCAACGTGTTGGCGCGCGGGCTTCCATCTTCATCTTGATCATCAGGTTCAGCACCAAATCGACGCAGCAAACGTCCTACCATGAACAGGCCATGGGCGATCAAAACTGTAAAAGGGAAACTAATAATTGTCTTGGTTAGATTGGAGCCGCCTTCCAGCTCGATGATCCGCTGAAGGATTGTACTCATCACAAGTAATACAGTGATACAGCCTACAAAAAACCGCGCCTGCGCCCGTTCTTTTTTACTCAAGTTGATTAGCGCGTCTTCTTCTTCACGGGCAAATACCTGTTCTGCCACCCAGCGAAAGCCCAGCATTGAGGCTCCCAAGATCGGGATAAAGACAATCAACTGATCGCCACGATCCCCCAGAAAACCGCTTAAACGAGCAGCATATGCCAACAACGAAATCCCGATAAGCGGGAACACAATCCGCAAAAGCGAAACAACAAAGCGCCAAACCCCAAGACCTCTGGCGGTTAATTCGCGCAATCGCTCCACGATCATTTTCGACCAGCGTCGCCCCCGCACAATTAGGATCAAACCCGCAACTGTAGCCAACAAGATGACGGGCAGGTTGTGCCTTAAGATCGCACTGCGCTCTTCCGATTGATCTGAGCCCACATCGACCCAAAGCTTTGATATTGATGTTCTAAGTTCATCGATAGCGGCAGGCCAGTGCACGGGATTTAGCGGTGATCCGACAACCTCCAACAGCGCTTCCGCTTGGCGGTTACGCAGTTCGGCATCAATCTCTCCGACCAATCCATCCGCACTAGTATACGCACTATCAGCTACCTGCACAGGTGCATTGAGAGCCGCAAGTTGCTCCTCTAGCTCTTTGCGTTTTGTAACAACTTCAGCCGCTTCGGGTGCCGCTCCAGTTTCTTCTGAGGGGGTGCTGAGTGAGGTAATCTGATCCCGCAAGCTGGCAATACGGGTCGCATTTACGCTCCGCGCAGAATTGAATTGCTCTCGATAGATCGCCAATTCGGCGCGCAGTTCGTTTAGCGTGTCGGCGCTAGTATCAGCGTCATCAACCGCCGTTTCGGTGCGTGTGGCAAGTGCGCGCCACTTTTCCATGTCCACGCCAGAAAGGTCCTGAGCGAACACTGCGCCGGTACAAAACACCAGCACAGTAACGAGGGCCGCAACGCAAGCGGCCCCACGATCAAGCAGTCGGATCATACGTCCTCGAACACCGCGGGCAATTCTGCGGCTTCGCGGTCCAACCATTCAGGCACTGGCAAGCCTTTTTCACGCAGGAAGGAAGGGTTAAACAATTTGGACTGATAACGGGTCCCGAAATCGCACAACACAGTAACGATCGTATGCCCAGGCCCCATTTCGCGCGCCATGCGGATCGCCCCGGCAATGTTCACACCAGATGACGCTCCAAGGCACAGACCTTCGTGTTCAAGCATATCAAACACAACGGGCAATGCCTCAGCATCCGAGATGTTATAGGAAAAGTCAGGCGTAAAGCCTTCTAGGTTGCGCGTAATGCGAACCTGCCCGATGCCCTCGGCAATCGAACCGCCCTCTGTGACAAGCTCACCTTTGGTGTAAAAACTATGAAGCGCGGCACCGTCTGGATCGGCCAAGCCGATTTTTACGCCTTTTGGCTGCAGCGCCATTGCGGTGCCCGCAAGCGTACCACCCGAGCCTACGGCACAGATAAAGCCATCGACTTTGCCATCTGTCTGGGTCCAAATTTCAGGGCCTGTTGTTTCGATATGGGACTGACGGTTTGCAGTATTGTCAAACTGGTTGGCCCAAATCACCCCTTCATTGCTGCTGCGCGCCAATGCATTGGCCAAACGCTCTGAGTAGCGGATAAAGTTGTTAGGATTGCGGTAAGGCGCTGCGGGCACTTGCACCAGCTCAGCACCCGCAAGACGCAACATTGTTTTCTTTTCTTCAGACTGCGTCTCGGGAATAACAATAACCGATTTGAACCCCATCGACGCGCCAACTAACGCAAGCCCGATACCGGTGTTACCAGCCGTGCCCTCTACAATGGTGCCACCCGGCTTAAGATCACCGCGCGCGATGGCGTCGCGAATGATAAACAGGGCCGCACGGTCCTTGACCGATTGACCGGGGTTCATGAACTCGGCTTTGCCGTAGATATCACATCCCGTAAGTGCGCTGGCTCCGCGCAATTTGATAAGCGGCGTATTGCCGACAGCATGTTCCAGATCGCGCGCTACTTGCATCAGAGGACCTCAATTATTGTGCCTCTTTTATGTATATGTCCGCGCTCAAGACCTCAACCTGCTTCGGTGATACGCCAACCAATAGGCCAACAGCGTCAGTGGCGTGTTCGCAAGCGCCTGCTGTTCGGCCATTTCGATGAAATCTTCAAAGGAAATCAGGCGTGAGCGGATATTTTCGTCTTCATTTGCCAATCCACCGACACCCGCAACAGTATCTGGCAGGTCGGTCACTGCAACAAAGATGTGATAATATCCTGTTGAATCGCCCGGGCTTGGGTATCCTCGCGCCACAGTTTCCAACGCACTAAGCTCCAGTGACGCTTCTTCGGTCGCTTCGCGCCGTGCAGCGTGTTCTGCCGTTTCCCCCGGATCAATACGCCCAGCAATCGGCTCAAGATGCCAAATTTCCGGATCACCGCGCCCCAGCGGCCCCATACGCATCTGTTCAACCAGCAAAACCCGATCACGAACAGGATCATAGGGCAGCACCAACGCTGCATCACCGGCAATAAAATACGACCGCTCGATCAAAGGCGATGTGCTGGCATCAAAACGTTCATGGCGCAGGCTGACTTCATCAACTGCGAAATATCCGGTGTAAGCGCGGGATTTGCGTTCGATATCGATTTTCCCACCAAATACGCCCTGCCCCGCAATCGTTTGGCCACCCAGCACCTTTGACCAAGCTCGACCACGAATTTGTGAGAAAATCCCTGCCACATATTCGCGGCTACGTTGACCATAATACCCCATGACTTCGGTTGCAGCATGGCAGGACATTTCTGCCCATTGCGTACACCAAGCATCGAAATCCCACGGTTCGGCTGGTGTCCATGTACCCGGGGCACATACATAAACCTGTGCAGGCGTACCGTCTTTTAACGTCACATCAATCAGGTCATAGTCAAAACCGCCCTCATAGAAATCCAGCCGCGCGATGTCTTCATCCGTTAGGCCACTAGCCAGTAAACCCTCTGCTTGGGCACCTTTTGTAGCGATCAACGTCGGAAAAGGTTCATCTAAAACAGCAAAGGATGCATATTCAGGCAAAACCGCCTGAGTGAGCTGTCGCGCGTCTAGTGGACGGCCCAATGCAACCTCAAGAAGCGGCACATGTCGCAATGTACCGTAGAAAAACAAAGATGTTATCATATCTTAGCGCCAATGTTTTGCAGCAAAATCCGTAGCTGGTCCAATAATCAGCGCACCAGCCAATGCAGTACCTGCCACAAGTGGCGTAGCAATCAACACGCCGTATTCAGACCCAATCAGGAAAATTGCGGTGATTGCTTCCATAGCCCCATCATAGCGGTTGCGCATGGCAAGGCGGAACATTTCGATGGTCGAGTGAACGCCAATCCCCCAAAGCATCAAAACAACCGTTCCAGTCAGACCATTGTTGATCCCCTGAACAAAACCGCGCCCTGCGCGGCGGCCCATCACACTCCAACCGACACAAAAGCCAATTAACGTATTAATGTAATTGAACCATCCAAAACCCGTCCCTTCGGGAAACAGAGGTTTGACCAATTCAGACAAAATCCAAGCGAGGATGGAAAGAAGTAAGGCCGCGACAAGGCGAGCTGCGGTAGGCATTGTGATCTTCCTTTGGTGACCACGGCCGAGATTAGCCGGGCTTTCGTACCGTAATCTGCGTTACGTCACAATTTCCACTATCAAATGTCGCCGCGCACGAAGTGAGGTAAAAATTCCACATCCTTTTGAAACGCTCATCAAAGCCTAATGCAGATATTTCGTCCCATTTCTCGTTAAATGTCTCGTGCCAACGGCGCAGCGTTATGTCGTAGCTTTTCCCGAATTCTATGGATTTTTCGACAACCAAGCCCGCATTTTCTATCTGTTCGCGCAGGACCTTCGGACTAGGCAACATACCACCGGGAAAGATGTACTTCTGAATAAAATCAACGCCACGTTTGTAAACATCCCAGCGGCGATCTGCTACGGTAATGATCTGAAATGTAGCAGTTTTTCCTGATTTTAGTCGGTTGCGGACCGTCTCAAAATAGACAGGCCAGTACTTTTCACCGACGGCTTCAAACATCTCGATACTGGCGATGCCATCATACACCCCTGTTTCGTCTCGATAATCTTGTAGCTTAAAGGTAACCTGCTCAGAAAGTCCTGCCTTTTCAATCCGGTCTACCGCGTACTTGAATTGCTCTTCGCTAATCGTCAGGCAGGTGACCTGCAATCCACGTTCCGCCGCTGCGTATTCGGCAAAGCCACCCCAACCACACCCGATCTCAAGTACGTGCTCCCCTGCAACCACTCCCATCTCATCCACCATCGATTTGTATTTCTCGATCTGGGCAGATTCCATGCTTTGTTGTGGGTCGCGAAAGATTGCGCTGGAATAGCTCATGGTTTCGTCCAACCACAATCCATAGAAGTCATTTCCCAAGTCATAGTGATACGAGATATTCTTGCGAGCTTGGGTTTTCGAATTGCTTTGCAGCCAAAACCGCAGTTGTTCAAAGCGGCGCACAATACCCATGCCCGGAAACCCGTCATAGATTGCTTCATTGTCAGCGTGCACAAGGTCCATAAAGGCCTGCAAATCTGGTGTGCTCCACCAGCCATCAAGGTAGGCGTCACTGAACCCCAGATCACCTTCGCGGATAAGGCGCGAAAATAGATCATCATTATGGACGTGCAGCTCCGCCATTGGGCCGGTGTTTTTTCCCTGCGCTCTAAAGTGCCGCCCGTCAGGCAGAATGAAATCAATGCGGCCAAACTGCAGTGATGATGCAAATCCCATAACGCGCGCAAAATAACGTGGTAAGTTACTCTGACCATCAGTTGTTGTTAAAATCATGACTTACCCCCTCTGGGTGCGCTGAAAAATTTGCGGTTAACGACATAAATGGCCATCAAAACCCTTTGTTTTCATAGGCATTCAATGCCCGCCTACGCCCATCTGCCGGATCAACAATCGCCTGCGGATAGGCGTCAGTTGCGGCCATGTTCCAATGACGCGGAATGGCCGCAAAATAACCAAGTGCGTCGCGGTGCGGATCGCTATGCCCTTCGGCAATCCAGCGGTCAGCATAGTCGCGGTTCTTGTCAAATTTATCGAGCTGGGTCACAGGATTAAACACTCGGAAGTACGGTGTCGCATCAGGGCCGGAACCTGCAGACCACTGCCACCCCATCGCGTTGGATGCAGCATCCCAATCAATCAGGCATTCTTCGAACCACTTTTGCCCGATCCGCCAATGGCACAGCAAATGTTTGGTCAAATAGCTGGCCACAATCATGCGACCCCGGTTGTGCATGCGCCCTGTTACATACATTTCCCGCATCGCAGCGTCCACAAAGGGTATGCCAGTGCGCCCTTGTTTCCAAGCTTTTACTTCTTCGTCTTCTTCATCCACGTTCCAGCCGAACTCTTCCCATTCTTCACGCCAGTTCGACGTTAGGATGCGCGGGGTATGGTGCATCAGATGGTAGGCGAACTCCCGCCAGACCAGTTCTTTCAGGAATATCTCGGCACCTGATTTGCCCTCTTGCAATGCGCGCCAACCCGCATGCCAACATTGATGTGGGCTGATTTCACCCAAGGCAAGGTTTTCGCTAAGGTTCGACGTACCGTCCACGCCAGGCAGATCACGGGTTGTGTTATAGCCAGCAACAATGCCGTCTAAAAACGTATCAAGGCGTGTCTGTGCTGCCTGCTCGCCCAAGCGGACAAAGGGGCGCAGAACCGTTGCACCACGGTTCATCCCCGCGCCCATATGCCAATCGGCCAGATCTTCACTAGCAGGCCAGTGATCCGGCGCATGCAATTCTGATGGCGGCGCTAAAGGAGGTTCGACATCGCGGTCTTTTACCCTGCGCCAAAAGGGCGTGTAGACCTTATAAAAACCGCCTGTCTGGGTCTCAACGGTCCAAGGCTCAAACATCAAATGCCCGCCAAAGGAGCGGGCATCGATGCCTTGTTCCTTTAGTGCTGATTTCACGGCGCTGTCTCGCGTCACTGCGTCAGGTTCATACTGGCGTGACCAATAGACAGCACTAGCTCCCGTTTCGCGGATGAGGGCCTGCAATATCTCCAGCGCGGCGTCACCACTGCGCAGGATCAGCCGACTGCCCTGCTCCAGCAGCACCTGCGCAAAATGCCCGATACCCAAACCCAGTCGATATTTCGGTGCCGCCGCCAATGCCGCATATTGATCATCCAGAATATACACAGGAATCACTGGTTGCCCCGTGGCACAGGCCGCATGAAACGCAGGATGGTCACTTAGCCGGAAATCGCGGCGCAGCCAGATCAGGATGGGACGGGTTTTGCTCATGTTTGCAGGCCTTTTAGATCGTCCCTTAACGAATTAGGCCGAACTCAAAATGGTCAAGGCAATGGACCTATAAAACATCATCTAATGCGTTCAAAAGCTGATCTATTTCAGCTTGCGCGGTATAATGCGTAAAGCTCAGGCGCAAAACACCGGTATCGAGGTCGATCCCCATTGCTGCTAACGCGCGTACAGCATAAAAATCGCCGCCCCCCGCCATGATCCCCTTTTTTGCCAGATCAGTAGCAACATCCAGCCCCGGACGGTTAAGCGACAGAGCCACCGTTGGCGCACGCCCCTCTGCACGGTCAGAGCCGATCAAGCGGACCGAATTGCGGTCCTTGACCGCATCCAGAAGCTGTTGAAGCAGACCAGTCTCATGATCCCGCATCAAGTCATGCACCATTGCGCCGCGCGCTTTTGCGTCCGTTCCAGTACCGCCATGATGCGCATACAATGCATCCACATAGTCGGCCATTCCTGCACAGGCAGCTATTTGCGCGTGATCCGGCCCCGCAGGCGTAAACCGTTTATATAGGGAATCTGCATTGAAATAATGCCCTTGGTTTGGCAAAAATTCCCCCAAGGCGCGACGGATGACCATCAGCCCTTGGTGTGGACCATAGGTTTTATAGGCCGAAAATAGATAGATATCAGGACCCAAAGCCCCCACATCGACAAATCCGTGCGGCGCATAAGAAACACCATCTACACAGACAAACGCACCCGCTGCATGGGCCAGCGCAGTGATCTCGGTCACTGGGTTAATTTCACCTACAACGTTGGAACAATGAGGGAAGCAAACAAGGCGAACCTTTTCATCCAACAGGTTTTCTAGATCAGCTGGGTCCAAATGGCCCGTTTCAGGATTGATGCACCATTCGCGCACTTCAATTCCACGATCCTCCAACCGCCGCCAAGGGCCAGTATTGGCCTCATGATCTTGATTGCTCACGATAATTGCTTCACCTGGCTTTAGCATCTGGCCAAATGCCTGCGCCAAAACATAGGTGTTCTGTGTGGTGGAAGGACCAAAGGACAACTCGTCCGCTTCAACGCCCAATATTGCCGACATCCGCGCGCGGGCTTCATCCATTTCTGCACCGCCAAGAGTAGATGCCTCGTAGGGCGCATAGGGTTGGACTTTGCGCTGTGTGTAAAACCGCGTAAGCCGATCAATCACTGGGCGACAGGTATAGGACCCCCCAGCATTTTCGAAAAACGCTTGCCCTTGCAAGGATGGTTCCTGAAACGCTGGAAATTGTCCGCGTACATAATCTATATCCAACGTCATGATCTTAACTCCCTGTCACATGAAAAGGCCACGATGCGCTAACACCGGAGCCTTCAAATTTATTGAGACCACCTAATAGGGCAACCCGCAATGTATTTTATTCAGCCTAGGATAGGCCGGTACCTGTGGCTTTTACCCAATAGCAGCACTCACCATAGGTCGCGCCCTGCCCCACATCACACTGCATAAGCACATCATCTGGAACAAGGCACGTCCTCAGGCTCATGCGTTAACGTCTACAACAACGCGGCCTTTTACCTGACCTTTCAGGATGTCTGCGGTCAGTTTTGGCAGATCAGACAGTTTTGCCGGAACAACCATATCTTCCAGTTTGTTCATTGGCAGGTCTTTTGCGATCCGCTCCCATGCGCGCAGACGGTTGTCATAGGGCTGCATCACGCTGTCGATGCCCAGCAGGTTAACGCCACGCAGTAAGAACGGAATGACCGTTGTTGGCAATGCGGCACCACCAGCCAAACCAACGGCAGCAACTGACGCCCCGTATTCCATTTGGCCCAGCACACGTGCAAGCATCTCACCGCCAACCGCATCGATACAACCGCCCCATGTTTCGCCTTCGAGCGGACGTTTGACCGTTTCATTTAGTTCTTCACGCGCAACAATTTGCGTGGCACCCAAAGATGTCAGATAATCCGCGGTTTCAGGACGCCCTGTTACGCCAGCAACCTTGTATCCCAAATTAGCCAAAATCGCGACAGCAACCGAGCCGACACCACCAGCAGCACCTGTTACAAGAACAGGACCGGATTTTATGCCGTGATCTTCTAGCGCCATCACAGACAGCATAGAGGTGAATCCCGCCGTCCCGACAGCCATCGCCTGACGCGCATCAATGCCATTTGGCAGCGGCACCAACCAGTCCGCCTTTACACGGGCCTTTTGCGCATAACCGCCCCAGTGGGCCTCACCGACACGCCACCCCGTCAAAACAACCTTATCGCCGACTTTATAACGATCATCCGAGGATTCTTCGACCGTCCCTGAGAAATCGATCCCCGGAACGTGGGGGTAATTGCGTACTAAACCGCCACCACCGGGGCTCATGCACAGGCCGTCTTTGTAGTTTACGGTGGTGTACTCAACCGCAACCAGCACTTCGCCTGCCGGCAGTTGGTCTTCCGAAATTTGCGTAATCTCGGCTGAGGTTGTGCCCTCGTCATCTTTGTTCACAATCAGTGCATTAAACATCTGTCTCTCTCTCCGGGGCCAGTGCCCCTGTTCTTTGGTCAAAACCATTCCGGATCCTAAAAAAATCAGGTCCGCATTTACTAAAAACTCAGGCCCAAAAGGCCTCATGTACCACTGCGTCGCGTGGCCCTTCTGGTGTCTCGACCCGCAGCACGGTTTGATCGTCCCAATGGGTCATCCGCACCATGCCAATGGCTACATTTGTGCTGTGATCAGGGGACCAAGCAGCGGATGTGACTTGTCCCACACGCTTTTTCCCTGCCATCAAAGGCCACACACGATCACATCCGGGCACTTTGTCGCCCTCGATCGAGATTGCGCGAATTTGCTGAACAGGGCCTTCCTTGGCCACGCGCAACAATGCGTCACGGCCAATACACCCAATCGCCGTTTGTGTATCACAGAACTTTCCCAAGCCACATTCATGCGGCGTGTTGTCGTCAGTCATGTCATTGCCGTAACTCAACAAACCACTCTCAACACGTTCAATGCCATTGGGGCATCCTGCTCGCACGCCCATGTCTTTCCCCGCTTCCATCAGTGCATGCCACAGTGGCATCCCCAGATCGGCCCCATCGAGATAAATCTCAAAGCCTCCCTGCTTGGAATAACCAGACCGCGCGACCACCATTGAGCGGCCCTGAAAGTCAAACATACCAAAGCGGAAAAAGCGGATGTCGCGCACGGCGTCACCAAACACATTAGCCATCAAATCGTCGGCTAATGGCCCCTGCACCGCCAGCGGGCTAATATCGGGTTCGTCCACCAGCACATCCAGACGGTATCCATTTGCAATGCCTTTGACCCACAACAGCAAATCACTGTCGGCAATCGATATCCACCAACGATCTTCAGCCAGCTTTAGGCAGACAGGATCATTCAACATCCCGCCCGTTTCATCCACAATTGGTACATAAAAACAGCGACCCGGCAGCATACCACGCAAATCGCGCGGCGTTAGCATCTGCATCAGGCGCGCGGCATCTGGGCCGCGCAATTCGACCTGACGCTCAACAGCGACATCCCAGATTTGCACCGCATTCTTGAGGTGATGGTAGTCAGCCTCAACGCTTTCAAATACTGTAGGCAACAGCATCCGGTTATATACAGTATAGGCTTTTACACCTGCGGCCTCGACCCCGTCAGAAAACGGCGTGCGGCGTAGGCGCCGTGATTGTGAAATAAGCGCCATCAGGCGTCCTCCGGCATAAAGACCAAATCCGAAACAGGCGTGGTCATCCCAGCGGCAGATAACATCTGACTGATCTGCCCACGGTGATGGATTTGGTGGTTGAACATATGTACGACACACAAGCCCAGAGGCTGTGTAATTGTTGTTCCGAGGCTATCCGAGGTCCACTCCAGATCACCGCGAAGGTCTTTATCCGACAGGTTTTGTGCCCAAGTGCGAATTTGCCCATCAAGATGCACGCGCGCCTCACCCCATGCGCCTATATTTGGCGAAAAGGTTTTATGAACCGCGCTACCACCTTTGGGCGCTTGCACGGCACTGTACCAGCGGTTCATCCAAAGGGTATCACCCCATAATATGTGGTTGAGTGTTGCGAATATTGATCCAAAAAATGCACCACGTTCCGCAACAAGATCGTCCTCACCCATAAGCTGAACAACACCGTTTAACTGACTGTTCTGCCACGCATTATAACGAGACATTTGAATTACATACTCTTGATTAATCATGCATTTTTCCCTCTATCACAGACATTAAGGTAAGGCTGAATAAATCGAGCCCACGTGTTGAACATAAGAAATGCGGCATGACATAAATCTCCGACGAGTCAGGCGTTGCAAATTTAATGTCAGACATTTACAATTTTGCCAAACGTTAAATGTAAGACATATGAAAATTGATCCCAAAAACCCCGCCAACCTATCCGCCCAAATCGCCACTGCCATCCGCAATGAGATCATCGCGGGACGGCTGATCGTCGACGAACGCCTCCCCTCAGAGGCCGAGCTTTCGGATCAATTTGATGTTTCCCGTCCAACGGTACGTGAAGCGCTAAAACGTTTGGCAGCCCAGTCCCTTATTCGAACTCAGCGTGGCGCGTCGGGCGGCGCATTTGTAAACCGCATCAGCTTTCAAGAAGCTTATGCCCAGCAAGTCACCACATCGACGCTATTGCTGTCAATGAATGATGTGAGTTTTGAGACCGCCTGCGAGGCACGGTTTGCATTGGAGCGGTCCTGCGCAACGCTAACCGCCAAGCGTCGCAGCGCAGATCATCTTGCCGCCATGCGGGCGGAAATTCACCGACAATCGCAACCGGGCCTTACGGATGAAGCATTTTGCGCCTCTGATGTCGCGTTCCACCGCGCCTTGGTGGATGGTGCAGACAACCCCGTTCTATCCTATCAGTTGGCTGGTGCGGTTGAGGCGATGCAGCCGCTCATGAACATGATCACCTTTTCGGCCCGTGACCGAGAACGCATCATCGCACTGCACGAACAGATTGCGGACGCAGCCGAAGCGCACGATAGCAATGCGGTTTTTGATGGGCTGACAGCGTTAGAAGTTGAAACCCAATCCCTAGCTGCTGGTGTTTTTGCACAGCGCGCGGCCCAGCACTGATCTTCTGTCTATCGCTGCTTACTCATTAATTTTGCACAACAACCTTCATATTGCGCAATCCAACTTGCCGCGTCATCGCAAATAGTTTGGCTGCATTTGTAGGGTGCAACCGGATACACCCAGCCGAGGCCGGACGGCCAAGACGCTTGATCTGGTTGGTTCCGTGGATCGCGTAATTGCCACGAAAGAAAATCGAGTACGGCATCGGCGCGTTGTTGTACAAACTCGACTTGTGATCCTTAGATAGCCATTTGGCATTCCAAGCACCGCGTGGCGTAACCTTGCCTTTGCGGGCTGTTGACACAGGCCATTTGTGGATTTGTTTGCCGTCTTTATAAACCCGCATGATTTGCTCGGATACGTCCACCTTCGCGAGCAATTGACCCGCCTCAACAGTAAGCGGCACAGACGTCATCAATGAAGCGCAAAACACGCCGATTGCAAAAAATCTCATCTTAAATTGACCTTCCAAAAATTTGGAACAACAACACGCGTTAACCATCTTTTTGTCAAAACCGAAATACGCAAAAACCTATGCAACTATGGTTTTCCATACCTTTTCAGAAGCATTTTTGGGAGATTTCCATGTTTTGGAATGGCGCAGCCAAAACGCTATCTTAGATTTTTCATGTACATGTGCAGTGATGGCACCTGCCGCTACTGCATAAAACGACCCTGCAATCCCACTTGATGACCATAACCGCATGCAATCCCCTTGAAATCACCCGCCGCGCCCGCTATCTATGACATGTCCTTCGGGACTATGGGTATAAACGCGCTCGTAATAAACGGTTCGGACCCGGGGGCGGTACCCGGCGACTCCACCAAACATCCTTTATTTGGGGATCATGGGGTCGAAACAGGATCGACGAACGTCTAAAGGGGTTAGCTTTATCTCGGTTGTCTGCCACCGTTATCGGCGAAACTTGTACAATTGCAAATAACAATCGTGCTCCAATGGCGATGGCCGCGTAAGCGACCGGATCTATTGAAACTTAAGTCCTTACGTTTAGCGACCTAAGGCGGGGTTCGCAGGTACCTGGCAACAGAAACCTGCACTAATCCCCCTCCCTATTTTTTTCCAATATTGCATCGTTTGCCAATCTTGCCTCTTTTGCCTGTATTGACGCTGACGCAATGACGTGTCACGTTTGGATCATGGGGATTGATCTGCGAACGCCCCGTGAGGCGTCAGCCAGAGGTTCGCATGTTTCCAAATGTAAAAGGATGCATGCTATGGCTGCCCCAAATGAAATCACCGTTTCCCAACTTTTACGTCTTATCGGCTTGCCCGATGCGCCTGTGATTGTAGATATCTCTATTGATCCCGATTTCACTGATGATCCGTTTCTGATCCCCGGTGCCTTTCGTCACCCTCACACCGATCTTGCGGGCCTAAAAGAACGCCTTGCTGGACGGGCCTGCGTGATCACATGTCAACAAGGCATCAAACTGAGCCAAGGGCTTGTTGCGCGATTACGGGCTGACGGACATAGAGCCGAGTACCTTCAGGGTGGTAATTATGGCTGGCGAGACAACGCTGACGCACCACGTGTACCAGCCGCAACAATCCCGCCGCTGGTGGATGGTGCAACCCTGTGGGTCACGCGCCACCGCCCCAAGATTGACCGCATCGCATGCCCGTGGCTGATCCGCCGCTTTGTAGATCCTGACGCACGTATTCTATTTGTTTCTCCCGCCGAAGTCGCAGGTGTGGCCGATCGCTACAGCGCGACGCCATTTGATGTAGAGGGGGTATTTTGGTCTCACCGTGATGAGCAATGCACCTTTGATACAATGCTGGCGGAGTTCAATCTCAACACACCAGCCTTGCAACGTCTGGCAACAGTTGTGCGTGCTGCGGACACAAATGCGCATGATCTGGCCCCCCAAGCCGCAGGTTTACTTGCTCTCTCCGTTGGGCTGTCACGGCAATATCGTGATGATCAGGCGCAGTTGGAGGCTGGCATGGCCATCTATGACGCGCTGTACCGTTGGGCGCGTGACGGCACAGATGAAGGGCACGACTGGCCGGCGGCACGCAAATCATGAGCACCCCAAGCTGGAATGAGATGACTCGAGTTTTCGGGCGCATCGGAATGTTGTCCTTTGGCGGTCCGGCGGCGCAGATTGCTTTGATGCATCGTGAATTAGTAGAAACCCGCGATTGGTTAAACGAACAAAGCTACCTGCGCGCCCTAAGCCTGTGCATGCTATTACCCGGACCGGAGGCCATGCAACTGGCCACCTATTCTGGCTGGCGTCTGCGCGGGACGTCAGGTGGGCTATTGGCCGGATTGCTCTTCGTCATACCCGGCGCAATTATCATTGCCCTGTTGGCGCTTCTGTATGCATCATATGGCCAATTACCACTGGTCCAAGCGGCATTCCTAGGCATCAAGGCCGCTGTTATTGTGGTGGTATTCCAAGCCCTAAAGAAAGTTGCGGCCAAAGCTTTGGTGGGGACACAAGGCTGGGTACTGGCTGCCTTGTCCTTCATCGCATTGTTTTTCTTTGGGTTGCCATTCCCCTTGATCATCATCGCAGCAGGCCTTTGGGGTATGTGGCAGGCCAATGCTACCGCCCCAGATACCCATCCTGCCCCCGTGCAAGCAAATCCAATCCGCGTAACGGCGATTTGGACCGCCCTGTGGGCGGCACCGCTTTTGGTGATCTGGCTCATGGACAAAAGCTTCCTTTTGGACCTCGGGCTATTTTTCTCAAAGCTCGCCATTGTGACATTTGGCGGCGCATATGCGGTGTTAGGTTACATGACCCAAACGGTTGTGACCGATTTGGGCTGGATAACAACACAGCAGATGATCGACGCATTGGGCCTTGCCGAAACCACCCCCGGCCCCTTGATTTTGGTGACCGAATTTGTCGCCCTGTTGGCCGGATTCGCCCAAAACGGCCTGCAAGGCGCAATCGCGGCTGGCCTGCTTGCGTTATGGGTAACCTTTACACCCTGCTTTTTGTGGATATTCCTCGCTGGTCCTTATCTGGAACGGCTCAGCGCGCAGCCCCGCTTAGCTGCAGGGCTTCAGGCCATTACTGCCTCTGTAGTGGGCGTGATCGGTAACCTGACGATCTGGTTCGCGCTGCATGTATTATTCGGTCACGTGGGCACAGCTGGTGCATTGGCAATGCCCCTTCCCGATTTGAGCAGTTTTGACCCAATCGCTGCAAGTCTTACTGTATTTGCGGCCATCTTGATGATTGGCATGCACTTGGGGTTTGTCAAAGCGATGGTCGTGCTTGCAGGTTGTGCACTTGGGATTGGAATGTTCTGACTTCTTCCTCTTTCATCCCGACCGGAATCGCCTATGGTGTCGTCAACTTCACACAAGAGGGAAATGACATGAGCGACACCATCGACTACGGCAATCTCATGCATGATGCCATGCGTAGCCTGATCCGTAATGTATTGTTGGATGTTGCCGACAATGGCCTGCCGGGTGCTCACCATTTCTTTATAACATTTGACACATCTCACCCTGATGCAGAACTGGCCGATTGGCTATCTGACAGGTACCCGGGTGAGATGACTGTTGTCATGCAGCACTGGTATGACAACCTGGATGTCACAAATGACGGTTTTTCCATCACGCTAAACTTTGGCGATGCACCGGAGCCGTTGTACATTCCCTATGATGCGATCCGCACCTTTGTGGACCCTTCTGTCGAATTTGGACTGCGGTTTGAGCAACAAGAAGAAGACGGCATCAAAGGAACAACAGTCACCAAGGACACACCACTGCCCCAGACCGACGAAGCCGAACTTGAGGTCGAAGAAACACCCACAAAAGCAGCAGAAATCGTCTCTCTGGACAGTTTTCGCAAAACATAGGTTTGCGCGGGGGTCCACCAGACGCTAAACAGCCCTGAACACCAAACCTTCAGGAGCGCCCCCAATGGCCAACACCCGTACAGAAACCGATAGCTTTGGACCACTGGAAGTTCCTTCCGACAAGTATTGGGGCGCGCAAACACAACGCTCGATCATCAACTTTCCGATTGGCTGGGAGAAGCAGCCTGTCGCAATTGTCCGCGCCCTTGGTATTATCAAACAAGCCTGCGCCGAAGCCAACATGGCCCAAGGCGGTCTGGATGAAGCGCGCGGCAAAGCCATTGTTCAAGCTGCCGGCGAAGTTGTTGACGGCAAATTTGACGACAACTTCCCACTTGTTGTTTGGCAGACCGGATCTGGCACACAATCCAACATGAACTCCAACGAAGTCATCGCTAACCGCGCGATTGAAATCATGGGCGGCGTGATCGGATCAAAAGACCCCGTGCACCCTAATGACCACTGCAATATGGGCCAATCCTCTAACGATACTTTCCCGACAGCCATGCACATCGCCACGGCGATGACCGCCCGTGACGTTCTGTTGCCAGGATTGAGAAAGCTGCACTTGGCGCTGCAGGCCAAGGTCGAAGAATTTGAAGGCATCATCAAGATTGGCCGCACCCACACTCAGGATGCTACGCCTCTTACGCTGTCTCAGGAATTTTCTGGTTACACCCATCAGGTTGCGATGAGCATTCGCCGCGTTGAAGACGGCCTTGGCCGTATTTATGAACTGGCTCAAGGCGGCACAGCGGTCGGCACCGGCCTGAACACCAAAGTAGGCTGGGCAGAAACAGTGGCCGCCAACATGGCGCGCATTTCCGGGTTGCCCTTTGTGACAGCCCCCAACAAATTCGAAGCCCTTGCAGCACATGACGCGATGGTCGAAATCTCGGGGCATTTGAAAACCGTTGCAGCAAGCCTGTTCAAGATTGCAAATGACATTCGCTTACTTGGCTCTGGCCCGCGCTGCGGCTTGGGTGAATTGGTATTGCCAGAAAATGAACCCGGCTCATCGATCATGCCAGGAAAAGTAAACCCAACCCAGTGCGAAGCACTGACACAGGTTTGTGCGCATGTTTTCGGCAACGATGCTGCCGTTGGCTTTGCTGGTTCACAGGGTCATTTCGAACTGAACGTTTACAAGCCAATGATGGCCTATAACGTTCTGCAATCTATGCAACTTTTGGGAGATGCAGCCTCTGCATTTACAGACAACCTAATGGTTGACCTAAAGGCCGATCCAGTTCGGATTGAAAAATTAATGCGTGAATCCCTGATGTTGGTAACTGCCCTCGCGCCAGAGATCGGTTATGACAACGCAACCAAGGTCGCCAAGACCGCGCATAAAAACGGCACCACCCTCAAGGAAGAGGCGATTGCCCTTGGATTTGTGGATGAAGAGACATTCGACCGCGTTGTGCGGCCGGAGAATATGATTGGACCGAAATGACCACTCCCCTAAATCTCAATAAAATTCGCAAAGAACGCGGGCGCACATCGCGCAAGGTACGTGCGGATGAGAACGCGGTGCAGTTTGGCCAGACAAAGACTCAGAAAGAAGCATTGAAGGCGCGTGCGCAGCAGATCGCACGCAATCTGGACGGACATAAGCAGGAGACATGAGCGCGCGGCCCGTAAAACACTCAGTTACGTTGCACGGGCACCGCACATCCATCTCACTGGAAGCGCCATTTTGGGCCGAATTACGCGCGATAGCGCGTGATAAATCAATGCCGATCAACGCGTTAGTCGCCGAAATTGACGCAGCGCGAGGTATGGATAGCGGTTTGGCGTCTGCCATCCGCGTTTATGTTTTGGAAGTTTTGAAAGAACGCCTTTCCACCTCTGAATAGGTTGGAAAGGCATCGCTCTGGCCCATGATCTATTTCACAATCATCGGCCAGAGTATTTAGATCACGTTACGCAACAGATGCAGCATGGATCTTGCTGATGTTCTTACCCAATGCAGCGTTGAATTCACTGTCAGACATTTTCACGCTCAGCCCTTCAGCCAAAGCACGGCTAAAGCTTGCGATCATCTTGTGGTTTTGGCCCAGCAGATCACAGGCAACATCTGTGGAATACCCACCTGACAATGCAACAACGCGCAGCACGCGTGGATGATCTGCTGCAACATCATAAAGACCTGCATTGGTTGGGATTGTCAGCTTTAAAATCACATCGACATCATCTGATAAGTCATTCAGTTGCTTCATAATTTCTGAATTCAGCATATCTTCAGCTTCGGCTTTTGTCGCACTATCGATGTGAACTTCAGGTTCAACAATCGGGACCAGACCAGCCGCTGACACTTGTTTTGCAACTTCGAACTGCTGCGCGACAACATCCGCGATGCCTTTGGCGTTTGCTTCCAAAACCAATGAGCGTTCTTTGGTGCCGAAAATGCCCTTTTCGTTGGCCTTGGCCAATAGCGCGTCTAGTTCTGGCATTGGCTTTAGCATCTGAACGCCGTTGGCTTCATCCGCGAGCCCCTTGTCGATCTTAAGGAATGGCACTACGCCGCGATCTTCCCATAAAACCTGTGCTGTTGGCGTGCCGTTGATGTCGCTGTCCATCGTCCGTTCAAACAGGATCGCGCCCAGCACTTTGTCCGATGTGAACTCATCCGCCATGATGATCCGGCTGCGCATTGCGTGAACAGCCGCATACATTTCTGTTTCACCAGAGTAATCTGCTGGCTCTACACCGTATTGGGCCAATGCCTTTGGCGTAGAACCACCGGACTGATCAAGTGCTGCAATAAAGCCGTTGCCGGTGGAAATACGGGTACGTTGTGCGTCTTTTGGGGACATGAATGATGCCTTTATTCTCTGGGAAACAATTTCGCTCTGTCTAATCGGTTAGGCGACACAGCGCCAGTCGCTTTGCACATGTTAGCGTTCACGGCGGGTGATCTTGAGGTGGATGCCGCTCTTTGAGCGCACAGTAAGATGTGCAACGGGTACTGGTTCGGGGCCTACAACAACGCGGTAATCGCGCAAAACACGGCTGAGGATCAATGGACCCTCGATCATCGCAAACCCAGCCCCCGGACAAACGCGCGCGCCGGCACTAAACGGGATGAAAGCCTCGCGCTGACAGGTTTTACCGTTTTCCGTGTGCCATCGACCGGGATCAAACCCATCCGGATCATCCCAAAGGCGTGTATGCCTGTGTAGATGCCACGGGCTGATCACCAATTGCGATCCTTTGCGCACATCCCGTTTCCGCATGGTTTCTGGGCAGTTGTTTTCGCGCACCATCATGGGTACAGGCGGATACAGGCGCAGCGTTTCGCGAAACACGTCACGGCTTAGCTTTAGCTTGCTCATCACGCTAAAGTCGCAAGTTTCCAACACCTGCGCCTCATCCGCCAATTTGTCCTGCCAATCGGGATAGAGCGCCATCAAATATAACGCCCACGCCAATGTCGATGCGCTGGTTTCATGTCCAGCAAGGAAAAATATGGCAACCTGATCCACCATTTCCTCGGTCGAGAACCGCTCACCTGTTTCTGGATCAGCAGTTGTCATGATCTTGGTCGCAAGATCATCAGGCGCCGTACCTGCCGCTATCGCATCAGCGCGCTTTTGGGTGAGTTCGGTAATAAGCGCACGGATACGCGCCGCGCTGTGTTTGGTGTCTTTGCGAAACAGGCGCGGCATCCAAGCAGGCAATGGAATAAACGCCGCAATATTGAGAATGGGTTGGCTGCGTTGATAGACACGGAATTCCTCAAAAACACCGCGCGCAAGGTGGTGTTCAATTGGCAAGGAGAACAAGGTACGAAAAATCACGTCTGCTGCCGCGTGGCTTGTTTCTTCCTCAATTTCCACTTCTTGATCTACTTTGGCATCCAATCGTGTTGCGGCTGCTTCGGAAGCATCCCACATCGCGGCGAAGGTTTCGCGCAAACGCCCGCCTTCAAATGCTGGATCAATGATGCGGCGCTGGCGTTTCCACACATCGCCATTGGTGACAAAAACGGAATTCCCCAGCAAAGGCCGCAACCCTTCGTTCACGCGGGTGGATTTAGGGAAATCATCTGGTCGCTCTTTCAGGACGCGTTTAACCAGATCAGGCTGATTGATCAGATAGCTGCGAAATAACGGCGTGCGAAATTCAGCCATCCACGCGCGGTAAAGGCGCGCGGGTTGTGCGGATAAAATATCCTCGCGAAACAGCTTGGCATACTGCCAAAGGGAAACCTTGTCAGGTCTGCTGGGGGGCTTGGGTGGCTGGATCATGGAGCGGTACTTGTGAATTTGTTCACGGGTTTTACGATGCGGGATTTTGATGCGGGGCGATCACGGTACCGCTGCGCCAGTGTCATCGGGCCCGCTGTAATGCGGAAATAATCATAGTCTTTGGGGTTATCAAAGGCGCACATGTATTGAAAATGCAGTCGGAAAAACCGCCACCGCAGGGCCTTCCAACGATCAGGGCTAAGCGATTGCGTGAAAGCCGCAGAAAACACAAGCGGCCAACGTTTCCCTTCAGGTGCAACGCCACTGACAGCAACAGGATCACACAGTGCAAAAGCACACCCATCACCAGGTGCCGTGACATCGACCCACGTCAAAGCATCTTGCGTGCTGAGAAATGCTAGGTCAGCCCGAATGCGGTGGGCATCTGGTAGAAAAGAAACCATTGGGACCACCTGACCTAAACTTAGAAACCCCAGCGCAGGACCATCCGCAGGGACGCGCCCCGAACGCATAAGGTCCGCCAACACCGATACCCCAAGATGCGCGCCGGAAGAATGGCCCACAACCAAAACCTCATCGGCATCTGAGTTGAGCGCCTCAGCAATGGCATCGACAAATTCTGCCATGCGCACTTCAAGGGCTGGTCTATTGGCACCGCGTGTTGCCGCGCCATATGCATAATCATGCATCAGGTAATAGGCGAAAAACTTACCGTCTTTGGCCTTGAACCACCGCATGAGCCAAACAAACGCACCAACAGCAACGGCAAGCGAAATCATATGACCAAACAATCCCAACAGCGGGATCATCGCAGCCATGCCGACCTTCGAAATGGTTCCAGCCAAAAGCAGCGCGATAATCAGTTGCCCCAGCAACATCCCTACAGGATATAGCGCTGCGATCACTGGCCCTTTGCGAAGACGCATTAACCGCCACAACGCGCCACTGCCGATATAAACCCATGCAGTGCGCAAAAGTTGCAGGTAGGTCGCCGGAATAGAGGTATCCATACTGTCGCGTACAATGTCAGACCAAACCAACACATCCACCGAAGCATCCACATGTATATCATCAATCAAGCCTTTGACATTCCACCCATAACGCTCAGCTCCCTGTCGTGCAGACAGAGTTACAGTATAGTTGGAAATCTTAGCCTGAGCGGCAGATTCAGTACGGTAAAGCTCGCGGTAGCGGCGTGGATGAATCGGGTCATAACCCGGGATGTAAAATACCCGCCGACGGGATACAGTTTTTGCGGGGGCAGCCATGGATCTGCGTAGGCCTCATCTTGTTTGACCTATGCTACCGCGCATTTTCGACCAAAGTAAGTCCTTTGACTTAGCCAAGGTTACCCAATGCAGGGAAGATTTCTAAAAGCCAGAAACTAAAGGTCGAGAAAGCGCCAGTGAGCATCGCAATACCAACAATCAACAGGAGTACACCCATCCCACGTTCAATTGCTTTCATGTGCCGTTTGAGGCGGTTCATCACACCGACTGCGCGCGTCATAAACATCGCCGCTAATAGGAATGGGATACCCAATCCCAGCGCGTAGATCCCCAATAACAATGTACCGCGGGCCACTGAGGCCTCACCAGCTGCCAATGACAGGATCGCGCCCAGCTGCGGGCCGATGCACGGTGTCCATCCGAAGGCAAACGCAAGGCCCAGTACGTAAGCGCCAAAAGACGATCCGCCCTTATCCCCTGCATCCATCCTCGCCTCACGGTCCAAAAACGAAATGCGGTAAATACCAAGGAAGTGGATGCCAAAGATGATCACAACAATACCAGAAATCTGGGAAAACAATATCTGGTTTTGAAGGAAGAATGCGCCAAAAGCCGATGCCGTGAATCCAAGGATCAAGAAAACCGTACTCAGCCCCATCACAAAGAACAGCGCCGCAATGATCGCACGACGCCTTGCCGCCGATTCTGAAGACATATCGTTTAGACTGACCCCGCTCATGTACGCCAAATAAGGCGGCACTATCGGCAACACACAGGGCGACAGAAAACTAATCACACCAGCAAGCAGTGCAACGGTCATGGCGGGCAAGAGACTTGCGTCAATGATATCGATTCCAAACATACGCCACAGCTATACACTGTTCCGCACACAGTCACCTGTCACGATGTCACAAGGCTGTGGACAGGCTGTAACATGCGGCCTACATCCTTTGGTATGATACATGATTTAGATGCTACGGGGTTGTTATGCCCCCTACCCGTGCTCAAAGCACGCAAACGTTTGAATGCCCTAAATGCGGGTGAGCAGTTGCGCATGCGCGCGGATGATCCCGCTGCTGTAATCGACGTGCCACATTTTTGCGCAGAGGCTGGCCATACATTGGTCGAATGCACCCAAGAGGGTGATATTCAAGTCTACCTGATCGAAAAGTCAGCCTGAACAAACCTTTAGAAGTAGAAAAGGCAGGCCCCGAGGCCTGCCTTTTCTTGCTTTACAGAATTGTGAACCTTAGCGGCCCAGTGACCACCAGCCCTTGCGGCGCGGCTTAGGAGTTTCCGCAACAGCTTCCGTTTTCACCTCAGGTACTGATGGCGCAACAGGTGTCTGCTCCACTGCTGGTGCTGGCTCTGCTGCTGGCGTAGCCACTGGCTCAACTGTTGCCTTGGGCTCAGCCGCTGGTTGGGGCTTAGGCTCAGCCAGCTTTGGTGCCTCGGCGACAACTTCTGGCACTGGTTCTGAAACAGCTACAACCTCTTTCTCCGTGGACTTTTCAGCAGCTTTCGCTTTGGAAGCGGAAGCTTTGGTCGTTGCTGTCTTTGCCGTGGCCGTTTTTGATGTTGTACGCGGCTTGCGCGGCGCTCTTGGCTTTGGCGCAGCTTTTGCAACCGGATCAGCAGACCCTTCTGCAGCTGCAGCAGGTTCACCGGACTCCACCGGAGCCTCGCCAGTAGCTTCTTCAGCCTTAGCTTCAGGAGTTACTTTTGGTTTGCGCGGCGCACGTTTCCGCTTTGGCTTTGGCTTTTCCGCGCTGACAGGAGTCTCGTCAGTAGCCGGCATCTCTTCGACTTTGGCTGCTTCTGTCACCTCCTGAGGTGCTGGAGTCTCCGCTACTGTTGCATCCGTCGCAGGTACATCAACCGCAACAGTTTCTGCCTTTGGCTTGCGGCTACGCGAACGACTGCGCGGCTTTGGTTTAGGGGCTTCTTCTGTTGTTGTTTCAACCTCGGTCGCGACAACATCCTCTGCTGGTTTAGCTTCTTCGTTGCTGTCCGATGCAGCGGAGCTGTCTTCGCCCTCAGCGCTTTGGTTTTCGTCTGTCTGCGTCTCGTCCGAAGTCGAACGACCACCACGGCTCCGACGACGCCGACGGCGCTTGCGCTTGGGTTTGTCTTCGCTGTCGCCATGTTCTTGTTCATGCGACGAGGTCTGACCCTGCTGCGTTTCCTGACCCTGCTGTTGTGCTTCTTCGGCCCGTTCAGCAGCTTCTGCTGCTTCGGCTTCTGCTGCGTCTGCTTGATCGATTTGATCCATCAAAGATGTATCAACAGATACAACATGCGCGGATTGCTGGACAACACGTGTTGCAGTCTTAAATTTCTCCATAGAGAAATCAGGGCTGATCAAATGGGGGTCCCCTTCGATCCGGACACTCAGGCCATAACGGGCCTCGATGTGAGCAATATGTTCGCGCTTTTGGTTCATCAAGAAGTTGACGATGCCAACAGGTGCCTTGATCAACACTTCGCGTGAACGCCGGCGCGTACCTTCCTCTTCGATGGTACGCAGGATCGACAACGCAAGGTTATCATCCGAGCGGATAAGACCTGTACCGTGGCAAACTGAACAAGGTTGTGTTGTTGCCTCGATCATACCGGGACGCAGACGTTGGCGTGACATTTCCATCAGCCCAAAGCCGGAAATCCGGCCAACCTGAATGCGCGCACGGTCTGTCTTGAGTTTGTCTTTCATCATCTTCTCGACGGCGGCGTTGTTTTTACGCTCGTCCATATCGATAAAGTCGATGACAATCAGGCCAGCGAGGTCACGCAGACGCAATTGACGGGCAACTTCTGCTGCGGCCTCAAGGTTGGTTTTAACCGCAGTTTGCTCAATTGAGCCTTCTTTGGTTGCACGACCCGAGTTCACATCAACAGCAACCAAAGCTTCGGTTGCATCAATCACGATATAACCACCTGAGGGCAGTTGAACCGTTGGATTGAACATACCAGCAAGGTAGGCCTCAACCTGATAGCGTGCAAACAGTGGCAGGTTCTCACCATAGCGCTTCACGTTTTTGGCGTGCGACGGCATGATCATCTTCATAAAGTCTTTTGCGATGCGATAGCCGCGCTCACCCTCAACAAATACTTCGTCGATGTCACGGTTGTACAAATCGCGGATCGACCGTTTGATCAGATCACCTTCTTCGTAAATCTTCGCAGGCGCAATGGATTTAAGCGTCAGCTCGCGGATTTGCTCCCACATGCGTTGCAGGTATTCATAGTCCCTTTTGATCTCTGCTTTGGTGCGTTTGGCACCTGCAGTGCGCACGATCAGTCCGGCACCCTGTGGCACTTCGATCTCTTGCGCGATCTCTTTGAGTTTCTTGCGGTCCGCCGCGTTGGTGATTTTGCGAGAAATCCCACCACCGCGCGCAGTGTTCGGCATCAAGACGCAATACCGACCTGCCAAGGACAGATAAGTCGTAAGAGCCGCACCTTTATTGCCGCGTTCTTCTTTAACAACCTGAACCAAAAGGATCTGGCGTACTTTAACAACTTCTTGGATTTTGTAGCGGCGAGGACGTGGCTTGCGCACGGGACGGATGTCTTCGCTGTCATCTTCATCCGCAACAGATTCAATACTGTCATCTTTTGATGTAGCGTCTGCTGCTTTTTCGTCTTCATCTTCATCGCTGCCAGCCTCTGTCGAATCCTCATTCGATGCGTCAGCCTCGTCTGAATCCGCAGCGGTTTCAGATTCGTTTTCGACCGCATCATCAGGCGTTTCAACTGGCGTTTCTTTGACACGTTCCATCGGCGAAGACGCTTCGTCTTCGGATACGGTCACTTCATCCTCATTCAGATCAACGGTTTCCATACCCTCAATCTCGGTCGAGATCTTGGCGTCATCGCTTACCGCTTCTTCTGCTTTTGGCTTACGCGAACGGGACCGCGAGCGGCGCTTGGGCTTGGGTTCTTCCTCATCCTTGGCGGACTGTGCTTCGGCATAGGCGCGTTCTTCTGCAAGCAGCGCCTCACGGTCTGCTACAGGGATCTGATAGTAATCAGGATGGATTTCCGAGAACGCAAGGAAACCGTGGCGGTTTCCGCCGTAATCAACAAAAGCCGCCTGCAAGGACGGCTCAACGCGGGTTACCTTGGCGAGATATATGTTACCAGCAAGCTGGCGTCTGTTTTCAGATTCGAAATCGAATTCTTCGACTTTGTTTCCGTCCACCACAACAACGCGGGTTTCTTCCGCGTGGGTGGCATCGATAAGCATTTTCTTAGGCATTTTACTCTTTTGCACGGGCGTGACCGCGCGAGCCTCCCTTGAGGGGCTACACGGTGCGCCAAGTGTCTTGTCAGGGCGATGTATGACGGCGCAGCTGGGCGGCCCTGTAGGCCACTCCCAGAACTGTTCTCAGTATTTGCGCGCGTCATCGCGGTTCTTCTCCGATACGGGCGCGTCATCTGTTATACAGAGCGCACCTCACATCCATTAATAACTGTGTAATATCAAGCGATTAGCCATCAACTTCCAGCAGCGTCTCTTTGCCGTTTCCGGCACGATCGGTCTGTTGCGCATCAGCGATTTGCAAACGACAACAGCGAAACTCAAAAAATGGGCCACCATGCAGCGTTTTATCGCGGCGGGCCCATCCCCCTAGATAAGTCTACGCAGACAGCAAACACAATGGGCAATCACACTCAAACGTTTCAAAATCCACATATACGGTGAATTCACGCATAAAATTGCCCCTACAAAACGACACGGAGTCGTGTTGCCGAAGTTGTGAATAGCCATTACGGTTGATTGCAACAATCTGGGTGCATTCGCACCTATTGCATTACTCTAGGAGACAATATGCGAAGCTTTACGCGCCCTGCCCTTATTCTATGTATGGCAACCATGGCCCTTGCGGCCTGCGACCCGGCGGAATTTGATGCCGATCCTGATGTCCGCCGCGACGCTCGCGCAAACCGCAAATGCGTTGTTGCTGTAAAAGAGCAGACAGGCGACGCGACTGTGCAGCTCAACACGACACTGCCAGTTGTCGAGGTAAACCAGTACATCATCGATGTTCCGGCCAATCAAGAGCGTTGGATGTGCCGCACAGATGATGAAGGTACGCCAATACAAATGTACAAGCTTGGCGGTTAATTCCCAGAATCCATCTTTCGGAATTAAAAGGGGCGCATCTAAAGCGCCCCTTTTTCGTTTCTAATTGCACCTACACCTTTACAGGTAATCGGATCGCTGAAGCTGATACTTGGCCATCTTCTCGTTAAGTGTGCGTCGCGGCAGGCACAGCTCTTCCATTACACTCGCAATGGAGCCTTTGTGACGGCGCATCGTGTTATCAATTAACATCCGCTCGAAGGCCTCGACATATTCCTTTAACGGCTTACCTTCGGTGGTCATCACGGGTTGCATTTCGTCATGATCCGACATCAGCAAAGATGCGATTGTACCCGAACCACGGCGCGATTGTAGCACTGCACGCTCTGCAACGTTAATCAGTTGACGCACATTTCCAGGCCAAGGCGCTTGCAGCAATTGCGCCGCTTCTTGCGCCGAAACCTGCGGCGCGTCACAGCCATACTCGTCCGCAAACTGTTCGCTCAGACGCGTAAACAAGGTCAGGATATCTTCGCCGCGCTGGCGCAGCGGTGGCACAGTGATGCGCAACGCAGCCAAGCGGTAGAACAGATCGGAACGCAAGACATCCTCAGATGTGCGGCCAGCTTCTTGTAAGTTCGAGATCGCGACAATTCGCGTTTCAGCGGGTGTTCCCTGTTCGTTGATCACCGACAGCAGCCGAGCCTGCAGGGTTTCGCTTAGCGCTTCCACGTCTTCGAGCACAAGTGTGCCACCCCGTGCCTCTTCAATGGCAGGCAGCTGTGCGTCCTCTGGCTGCATTGGGCCAAACAAACGCTTGCTCAGCGCGTCTTCTTCAAAAGCGGATGCGCTGACCAGCACAAACTTTTTGCCTGCCCGTGAACCAACAGCATGTAGCGCGTGGGCCACCAGCGTTTTACCAGTACCTGTTTCGCCGTCTATCAGGACGTGACCATCCGCCTGTCCCAGATCAAGGATATCCTCCCGCAGGCGCTCCATCACCGGGCTTTGCCCGATCAGCTTTTTCATCAGCTGGCCACCATCGCTTAGTTCGCGGCGCAGCAGACGGTTGTCCATAACCAGACGCCGCGACGCAGTGGCCTTTTTGGCAAGTTCGCTCATCCGGTCAGGATTGAACGGTTTTTCCAGAAAGTCGAACGCACCAACGCGCATGGCCTCAACGGCCATCGGTACATCGCCGTGCCCCGTGATCATGATCACCGGCAAGGCACTATCGCTGCCCATCAGTTTTTTCAGGAACTGCATGCCGTCCATGCCCGGCATTTTGATATCAGAGATCACAATCCCCGGATACTCAGGCCCCAAAACCTTTAGAGCGTCCTCTGCGCAGGCAAATGTTTCAGTGTCATAACCAGAAAGAGCCAGCCATTGGCTGATCGACTGACGCATATCTTGTTCATCATCAACAATCGCAATCTTCATCGCCTGTGCCATATATTACTCCGCCGCCTGTGTTTCTTTTGTGCCGCCCTCAAGGATCGGCAATTGCATTTCAAATACCGCGCCACCGCCCTGACCGTTACGCGCCGTTAGACGCCCGCCCAGATCGTTCACGATCCCCGATGAAATCGCTAGACCAAGGCCTACACCGTCACCGGGCTGCTTGGTTGTATAAAACGGCTCAAAGAGCGCGTCCAAGTCCTCAATGCCCGGACCATTGTCACGGACCGTCAAAGTTGCAGTCTCTCCAGCGCTCAAAATGATCTCTACCAACGGGTGTCTTTCAGACTTGGTAGCGTCCAGTGCATTGCGCAAAAGGTTCACCAAAACCTGTTCAATCCGCATCCGGTCACCCAGCGTAAAAACGGGCTCTTCTGGCAGGATGCGCGAGATCTGTACTTGGCGTTGGCGCAACTGCGGTTCCATCATGCTCAACGAAGAGGCCAAAGCATCGGCCATATTCACCGGCGATAAGGCCTCCTGCCCCTTACGGGCATAGGATTTCAGCTGTCGTGTGATAGCGCCCATACGCTCAATCAGATCGTCAATTCGACCAAAAGAACTCAGCGCTTCTTCGGGGCGGTTGCGGCGCAACAAAAGCCGCGCGCCCGCCAGATACGTTTTCATCGCAGCAAGAGGCTGATTTAACTCATGGCTCACGGCCGCTGACATCTCGCCCAACGCGGCCAGTTTACTGGATTGTTCAAGCGTCTGTTCGGCCACCGCAAGCGTCTCTTGAACGCGCTTTCGCTCAGCGATTTCCCGCTGTAGCGCTGCGTTCAATGCGCGAAGCTCTGCCGACTCGCGTTGAAAAATTGCAGCCCGTCCCGCTGTTTTGCGGCTGAGAAAGTAAAACGCCAATGCCAAAAGAATCGCAAACGCCATAACCTCAAGCGCCAGAACACCATTCACCCGTTCACGTACCGAGGCGTAAGTCGTGTAACTGATCATGCGCCAACCTCGGAAATTCACCCGCGCCTCAAGCCGCATCACAGCCTCGCCTTTTAGGTAGGCATCTGGTGGCAAAGCGGTCCAATCAGCCGTTGCCTGAATAGCGCGTTCAATTGCGCTTTGTGGGGTTTCGTTGACCAGCGCATCCTCTTCAGTGCGTCCGCGCCAACGTGGTTCGGTCGCAAGCAAGATCGAACCATTGCTATTGGTGACGATGACCGCATCCGAAATACCCGCCCACGCCCGTTCGAATTTTTTGAGGTCCACTTCCACAGCGATCACGCCCACCGTTGTGCCGCCGTTTTGAATACGGCGAGAATAGAAAAAACGGTAATCCCCTGTGTCGCGCTGGATGACGCTAAAGATGGTTGCGTTTGAACGGATCGCATCAACAAAGTAAGCGTCCGATCGGTGCGCAGACCCAATGCGATTGCGATCCGTCGCTGCAACAGTGCGGCCATCCGTATCCAGCAGCATCAATGACGCAGCACCAATTTCTTCCACAAAAGAGATAAGGCGTTGGGTGGAAAGCGAATAATCTGCGCTTTCCAAGGCAGCGATCAACGATGGATCACGGCCCAGCAGCTGCGGAACAATCGCATTTTGGCGCAGCTCAGCGAGCAAGTTACCACCATAAAGTGCGATCCGTAGCTCGGCACGGTTGCGTGTGGTTTCTGTAAAACGGTCCGTCAGCAGACGGTTGGTCACCGAAATGACCCCAATAGCAATGACCAACATGACCGCTAATGCGATGCGAACCCGCCAACTAATCGCGGCGGGCTGCCAACGTGAATCTATCAAACTGTGGTCATCATCCATAACAACACAGTACCAGAGTACTGCGCGGCCTCAAGTCAGGCTGTCGTTAACGCCCCAGCCAATGCGCGGAACAGCGCCGTTCCGTCTGTTCCACCATGTCCTGCATCCGCTGCACGTTCAGGGTGCGGCATCATGCCAAGTACACGGCGGTTGTCCGACAGAATGCCCGCAATATCGGCCTGTGCGCCGTTAGGATTGTCCGTATAGGTAAACGCAATACGGTCTTCGCCTTTGAGAGCTGCAATTGTTTCAGCATCTGCGAAATAGTTCCCATCGTGGTGTGCGATGGGAATATCGACAACATCGCCTGCATTATAGCCGTTGGTGTAATCAGATGCAGATGTTTCGACCTTCAAACCAACGGTCTTGCAGATGTATTTCAACCCTGCATTACGCAGCAACGCGCCCGGCAGCAGGCCCGTTTCTGTCAGCACCTGAAAACCATTGCAGATGCCCATGACATACCCACCGCGACCAGCGTGTGCTGCTACAGATTTGCAAATCGGTGAATTGGCTGCAATCGCACCACACCGCAGATAGTCACCATAGGAAAACCCACCTGGTATGCCTACGATATCCACGCCTTGGGGCAGTTCACTTTCCTTGTGCCACACCATGGTGACTTCGGCGCCCGCCTGCTCGAATGCAACCGCAAGATCGCGGTCACAGTTCGAGCCGGGAAATACGACAACAGCTGCGCGCATTAGGACATCTCCACCGTGTAGCTTTCGATCACTGTGTTCGCGAGCAGCTTTTCGCACATCTTTTCGACGTCCGACTGGGTAGAACCCTCTGCCAGATCCAGCTCGATCACTTTGCCTTGGCGTACACCTTCTACGCCATCAAAGCCCATCGCGCCCAAAGCGTGGCGTACAGCCGCGCCTTGGGGATCCAGAACACCGTTCTTTAACATTACATGCACCCGTGCTTTCATGGCGCGTCCCCCTGCTTTTAGTCTTTAGTTGATCAATGTAGGCTTGGTCATAGGCGTGGATGATGCCGGAATAACACCCAAACGGCGTGCCACCTCGGTGTAGGCATCCGTCAAAGAGCCCAAATCGCGGCGGAACACATCTTTGTCCAGCTTTTGGCCTGTCTCCATGTCCCACAAGCGGCAGCTGTCGGGCGAAATTTCATCCGCAACGATCAAACGCTGGAAATCACCTTCAAACACGCGACCGATTTCGATCTTAAAATCGACTAGTTTGATGCCGACACCAAACATGACACCGGACATGAAATCATTCACCCGCAGTGCGAGGCTCAGAATGTCATCCATGTCTTGTTGGCTGGCCCAACCGAAGGCTGCGATATGCTCTTCGCTAACCAAAGGATCGCCCAAAGAATCGTCTTTGTAACAATACTCAACAATCGGACGCGGCAATTGTGTGCCTTCATCAATACCCAAACGCTTGGACATGGTGCCCGCAGCGTAGTTGCGCACGATGACTTCCAGCGGAACAATTTCGACCTGGCGGCAGAGCTGCTCACGCATATTCAAGCTTTTGATAAAGTGGGTCGGTACCCCGATCTGGTTCAGACCAGTCATAAAATACTCAGACAAACGGTTGTTTAGAACACCTTTTCCATCAATGACGTCTTTCTTTTCCGCATTGAATGCAGTGGCGTCATCTTTGAAGTATTGAACGATTGTTCCCGGCTCTGGGCCTTCATAGATAATCTTAGCTTTGCCTTCGTAGATTTTCTTGCGGCGGGCCATGGGCGTCCCCTGTCGTTGTTGGGCGCGGGGGAGTCCCGCTGCCCTGTTGCGCCCCTCTTAGTGTACAGTTCACTCTGCTGCAAGCACGGTAAGAACAGAGTAGAGTTCACCGCATAATTCGCGGGTTTGTTCATAATCAAGATGAACATTATGAATATTGCTACAATTTCGCGCGCGTGACAAAAGCCGACAGAATAGCGAATGGAGTGCTTTCACGATGTCGAACCTGTTTACAGAGATGCTGGCCGAAAAAGGCGTATTGTTAGCCGATGGTGCAACTGGCACCAATCTGTTCAACATGGGTCTTATGTCAGGTGACGCACCCGAAATGTGGAACACCGATGAACCTGAAAAAATCCTGACGCTTTATCGCGGCGCAGTGAATGCAGGTTCTGATCTGTTTTTGACCAACAGTTTTGGTGCAAACGCGTCGCGCCTGAAATTGCACAACGCTCAAAACCGCGCCCATGAGTTAAGCCGCGTTGCTGCCGAACTTGGCCGCGAAGTGGCTGATACCGCCGGTCGTAAAGTGATTGTTGCAGGTTCTGTGGGTCCAACAGGCGAAATCATGCTGCCCGTGGGTACTCTATCGCATGCATCCGCTGTTGAAATGTTTCACGAGACCGCAGATGGCCTAAAGGCTGGCGGTGCAGACATTGGCTGGCTTGAAACTATTTCTGCCCCGGAAGAGTACCGCGCGGCTGCCGAAGGGTTTGCATTGGCTGGGTTACCATGGGTTGGCACCATGAGCTTTGACACAGCCGGACGCACGATGATGGGCCTTACATCTGCCGGTATGGTCGACATGGTAGAAGAGATCGAAAACACACCGCTGGCTTACGGAGCCAACTGCGGCACAGGTGCGTCAGACCTGCTGCGCACTGTGTTGGGCTTTGCTGCCAAGGGGGGATCACTGCCCATCGTGGCCAAAGGCAATGCGGGCATCCCTAAATACCATGATGGCCACATCCATTATGATGGCACACCCGAACTGATGGCAACTTACGCGATCATGGCGCGCAATTGCGGCGCACAGGTTGTTGGTGGTTGCTGTGGCACCATGCCCAACCACCTAGAAAAAATGCGCGAAGCACTTGATACAACCGTTAAGGGTGCCGCGCCCGAGTTGGAAGAAATCGCTGCCGCACTTGGCGCGTTTTCCTCTGACAGCGATGGCACAGACGGCGCTGGCCCCACACGCGCACCACGCCGTGGCCGTAGACGTAGCTAAGCAGGTCGATCGATTATCAATTGATTACGAAAATTGTGCACAAACTGTGTCACCGCGTCGCGGCTAAGGCGTTTGTTGTCGCAAATGCTTTAGTAATTTCGCTGTAGTTTGACAAATATGAGAAAAATAACGGTCAACCAGCCCGCCAAGAAAAGGGAATTCTAAATGTCTGACGAAGACGAAATCATCCTGTCGGAACTCGACGATGAAGAACTTGTCCAACAAATGTTTGACGATCTTTATGATGGCCTCAAAGAGGAGATCGAAGAATCCGTCAACATCCTAATCGCACGCGGTTGGGCACCCTATGATGTTCTAACCAAAGCACTTGTTGGTGGTATGACCATCGTTGGTGCGGATTTCCGCGATGGCATTTTGTTTGTGCCCGAAGTGTTGCTGGCTGCAAACGCTATGAAGGGTGGCATGTTTATTCTCAAGCCACTGCTTGCTGAAACAGGCGCCCCGCGCGTGGGCAAAATGGTCATCGGCACCGTCAAAGGTGACATTCACGACATCGGTAAAAACCTTGTTTCCATGATGATGGAAGGCGCAGGTTTTGAAGTTGTCGATCTGGGCATCAACAACCCGGTCGAAGCATACCTTGAGGCGCTGGAAAAAGAAGGCCCCGATATCTTGGGCATGTCTGCCCTGCTCACCACAACAATGCCCTACATGAAGGTCGTGATCGACACGATGGTCGAACAAGGCATTCGTGATGATTACATCGTGCTGGTAGGTGGTGCGCCGCTGAACGAAGAATTCGGCAAAGCAATCGGTGCAGACGCCTATTGCCGGGACGCCGCAGTAGCGGTTGAAACAGCAAAAGAATGGGTTGGCCGCAAGCACAACAGCCTGAGCGCCTAAAGTTGAATATCTACTCAATCAGAGGCCCTGCATCTGCGGGGCCTTTTTTTGTTTCTCTACCAACCTTATCTAAAGGACAGAATGGAGACACCAATGCCCCCACGCACTTTCATTGTATTGCTGCTTACTGTGATCATTGCAGCAGCTGTCACCGTTTGGGGTTTATTTAGTGGTGGCGCACCTGTGATGGCCATTGCCCTGCCCGCATTTCTGATTGCGACACTGGCCCTGCAGGAATTTCGGAAATGAAAATCAACGACGATATCCTCACCCAAGATGGCCTGCAGCTAGACCAAAAGCGTGGCAAGATTCTGGTGATCGCTTGTGGCGCACTGGCCCGCGAAATCATCGACCTAAAGGCGGCAAACGGCTGGACCCATCTGGACCTGACATGCCTGCCTGCCAAATATCACCTCTATCCTGATAAGATCACTGATGCAGTGCGCGACTGTGTCGCCAAACACCGCGATTCATATGATGATATCTTTGTCGCCTACGCCGATTGCGGCACGGGAGGATTACTGCAAGCGGCCTGTGCTGAACTAAATGTGCACATGATCGCAGGCCCGCATTGTTATAGTTTTTTTGAGGGCAACGATCATTTTGCAAAGATCACCGAAGACGAGATCACAACCTTTTATCTCACCGATTTTCTTGTCCGCCAATTTGATGCATTCATTATAAAACCCATGGGGTTAGACCGACATCCTCAACTACGGAACATGTACTTTGGCAATTACGAAAAGTTGGTCTATCAAGCGCAAACTGACGACCCTGCGCTTGTGATAAAGGCCCAGGCCTGTGCTGATCGTCTAGGGCTCGCGTTTGAACATCGCTTTACCGGATACGGCGATCTTGAGCACGCGCTTGCAAAAATCTGAGGGAAATTGCGGCCCAAATCACACTTCGCGGGCCGCAGTTTCACGCACACGTTCGATCATAGCAGTCAGACCGTTTGAGCGTTGCGCTGATAGGTGATCATTCAACCCCAGACGTCCCATTTCAGCGCGTGCATCTACGGCCATCACTTCGGCTGGCGTTAGCCCGTTATAAAGCGTGCGCAAAACAGCAATTAGACCCGACACAATCATCGCATCAGATGCCCCGTCAAAATGCAATTTACCGCTCTGCATTTCTGCATGCAGCCACACCTGACTGGCGCAGCCATCTACCTTTGTGGCAGGCACACACAGGGCTTCAGCCAATGCATTCATTGACTTGCCTTGATCAATTACATGCCGATACCGGTCTTCCCACTCTTCTAGAAATTCGAAATCTTCGACAAGCTCTTCAAATGCTGCGGTCGCCATCGGATGCTCCTATGATCATTGTTGTTGCATGAGGTAGGCGTTGATTGGCCAAACGTCCAGCCCCACCTCTTCCCAACCGCGCAGGGATGGGTTAGGTCATTACATAACGACAGTATTTCACGGCAGGTCCTATGCGAATTTCCCTTACCGTTCTTTTGGCAGCATCCGTTTCTTTGAGTGCATGTGGCGTTGTCCGCAATAGCGTGTTGAATCCGTCAAACTGGTTTGACCGAAGCACATCCGAGTCAATTGAAGCTGTCGATGAAAAGCCCGTCAACCTGCTTATCCCTCAGGAATCCGGGCTCTTTGCGAAGAAACGTGCTGATGATGCCAATTATGTCGGCAAACCCCTCGACGAAATTGTCAATTTAACAATCGAACGGATTGCCGGAGGTGCCATTATTCGCGCGACAGGCCGTGCCGATCGTCAAGGCATCTATTCGGTGCGCCTGACACCTGTTGTTGAGGACGAAACACCTGTGGACGGCGTTCTTACGTATCGTTTGGAAGGTGTAAAACCAAATTCAAACACCCCAGTTGGGGCAAGCGCCACACGCGAAGTCACAGCCGCGCGCAAATTGACTGATCAGGACCTACGCGGTGTGCGTACAATCCGTGTAGAAGGCGTGCGCAACGCACAGGTTGCCCGCCGTTAAGCCCTGCAAAAATTGACGTCTAGTTCTAGAAATATGCGCAAGCCTGCAGGGTGTTAAACCTGCACGGCTTTCACATTATTGCCCGCTGCAGTCAGGGCGATCTTACCCTCACACAGCGCCACAGCATCATTGCCGAATACTTCACGCCGCCAGCCGCTCATTGCTGGTACGTCACGTACACCTGCAGCGATAGCATCTAGATCAGCAGCCGTCGCGATCAGCTTGGCCGCAACACCAGAGCTTTCTGTCTTGGCCTTTAGCAATACGCGCAACAGGTCAGCCAATGCAGGATTCACCTGTAGCTTTTCGCGGGTGCGATCGGGTTTTGGCAGATCATCGTTAGAACAGGAAATCCCCGCGGCCACAGCTTTTAGAATGCCGTCCGCAATTTCACCCTTACGGGCATCACGCAGCAACAACCGCGCGCGGCCCAATTCTTCGTGGTTCTTTGGCTTATTTGACGCAAGCTCTACCATCGCGTCATCTTTGTAGACGCGGTTGCGCGGAATGTTGCGTTCTTGTGCATAGGTCTCGCGGAAGGCTGCCAGTTCACGCACGATCCCCAAGAATCGTGTTGAGTTTGTGCGTGTCTTTACCCGCTTCCATGCGTCGCGCGGCGCTGTAGTATACGTATTGGGACTGGTCAGAACCTCAAGCTCTTCTTCTACCCACTTATGGCGCCCTGTTTCCTCAAGCTTGGCCGCGAGGAATTCATACACCTGACGCAGGTGCGTGACATCTGCCAACGCATAGGTCTTTTGGGCATCCGTCAGCGGACGGCGCGACCAATCGGTAAAGCGGGATGTCTTATCTACGCCCTCTTTTGCGATCTTGCGTACCAAGGTTTCATAGCCAACCTGCTCCCCAAACCCACAAACCATTGCAGCAACTTGGGTATCAAACAATGGTTCAGGAAACACCTGAGCATCCACATAGAAAATTTCCAAATCCTGACGTGCAGCATGGAACACCTTAACAACCGAAGTATCGCGAAACAGCTCGTAAAGCGGCTCCATCGACATATCCTCGATCAAGGGATCTACCAAAACCGCTCCACTGTCATCTGTACCGGGCATGGCCAACTGAACCAAACACAGCTTGGAGTAATAGGTCCGCTCGCGCAAAAACTCGGTGTCTACTGTCACAAAGGGATGTTTGGCAGCCTCTTGGCAATATTCTGCAAGTTCGGCGGTGGTGGTAATCGTGCGCATATAGCTAAATTCCTCGGGCTTCCCTTAGCGGTACAGAATGAACAGTAGTTTGACCAGTCAACTTTGCAATATCAATGGGCTACGGTCACCCGTTACAAAACGACGTAGTACAGCAGGATACAGACGATGTTCTTGGACCAGAACCTTTGCAGCAAGGCTTTCGGCGGTATCATCAGTGTTCACGTTGATCTCGGCCTGCCCCAAAACGGGACCATCATCCAATGTCGCGGTTACCTCATGAACCGTACAGCCATGCAATGTATCGCCAGCTTCTAACGCACGGGCATGAGTGTGCAAACCTTTGTACTTTGGCAACAATGAGGGGTGGATGTTTATCATCCGTCCAGTCCATTGCTCGATAAAGCCAGCCGTCAAAATACGCATAAACCCTGCAAGGCAGATCATGTCAGGTGCATATGGTTCAAGAGCGGCAGTCAGTGCAGCCTCAAACGCGGGACGGTCCCCTTTGAAGGGACGGTGATCAACTACAGCGGTAGGCACGCCGCGCTCTTCTGCGCGGGCCAAGCCACCCGCGTCAGCACTGTTTGCCAGCACAACGCAAGGCATCCCCTCATGGCCGCCGCGCGCCATATCATCCAGCAGCGCCAACATGTTGGAGCCGCCACCAGAAATGAACACCGCAACACGCACCATCAGACGAGGTTGCCCTCATAAGCGACGCCTTCGTCTTCAACCACAGTCCCAAGCGTAAACACTGTCTCGCCCATGTCACTCAGCAGCTTGGTTGCGGCGTCTGCTTTATCTGCAGGTACAACAACGATCATACCAATGCCCGAGTTGTAGGTTTTGAGCAATTCTGCCTCATCCATGCCGCCATGCGCTGTCAGCCAGCGGAAAACCGGCGGCAATTCCCATGAATTCAAATCAATCTTGGCACCCAGCCCTTCGGGCAGAACACGTGGCAGGTTCTCAGTGAGGCCCCCGCCCGTGATGTGGGCCAATGCATGCACCATGCCTTCACGTGCGGCAGCAAGCGCCGGCTTTACGTACAGACGTGTCGGCGTCAGCAGCGCCTCGCCCAATGTGCCTGCATCCCATGGGCATGGATCATCCCATTGCAGGCCAGAGTGTTCTACAATCACCCGCACAAGGCTGTAACCGTTGGAGTGCACGCCATCGCTGGCCAGCCCCAACAAAACATCACCCGCAGCCACATCACGCGGCAACGTGCCGCCACGTTCCATCGCGCCAACGCTAAAGCCGGCTAGGTCGAAATCACCTTCGGGGTACATGCCAGGCATCTCGGCAGTCTCGCCGCCAATCAATGCACAGCCAGACAGCTCACAACCCTTTGCGATGCCTTCAATAATCCGCGTAGCTGTTTCCAGCTCCAACTTACCTGTGGCAAAATAGTCTAGAAAAAATAGCGGCTCGGCCCCCTGACACACCAGATCGTTCACACACATCGCAACCAGATCAATACCAACGCCGTCGACATTACCTGTATCGATTGCAATCCGCAGTTTCGTGCCCACACCGTCTGTGGCGGCAACAAGAACCGGATCATTGTACCCAGCGGCCTTTAGATCAAACAACGCGCCAAAGCCCCCTAGCCCTGACATCACACCGGAACGTGTCGTACGCTTTGCGGCGGGTTTAATCCGCTCAACCAGTGCATTACCTGCATCAATATCCACACCTGCGTCCGCGTATGTGATCCCGTTTTGTCGCTCGGTCATTCTTAAAAGCCTCTAGCTGCAAAAATTCTGTTGCACGCGACCTAAATCATTCAGCCCAAAGTCGCAACGCAAACCCTTGACGAATGCCGATTTGCACAATACCAGCAGCAGCGGCGGGCCTGTAGCTCAACTGGTTAGAGCAGAGCGCTCATAACGCTTTGGTTGCGGGTTCAAGTCCTGCCGGGCCTACCAACCGCCAACCGTTACAATGACTTGGGTGTAAAGAGGGCAAAAAATTTCCCACTAACCACCATGAACATTGAGGGAATCTTGCCCGCTTTTTTGCGCCTACAAGGCTCCCACAGCCTAAAGCCAACGCATTATTTGTTGATAGTTCGTTGCAGTCCTGAAAAATCAGGCTGACAATTGAGGTGCATTTCCTTTGCATAATGGATCGCACAAGCGCGGTTCCAGTGCCTGACCTTCTGGGGTGAACCGACACATCAGAAGCGCTCAGACGGGGTGTATGCAAGCGCTGTGGCCAACCCGCCGTTGATTTCCGAATCGTGTTCGCGGGCGGCTCTAACAGCAGGCCACGACGCCACACGATCCTTTTTGCTGTAACCTCAATGTCCGCCCACCGGGGTGATTTCAACGGTCCGACGCAACACTCTATTCTTTTTGAAAAGATAGGGTGTAAGTCATAGCCTACCGGACGCGGATATTTTCACGGAGAAGCAATAATCAGAGATTTCGGATCGATAGCAGCGCGAGGAGTGGAGGCGCTCAATTGGGCTACATTTTGATCGCGTTTTTCGTCGACCTACCCGTTGTTGGAGCGCACGGGAGGTATGACCGGCGCAAAAGAGGTTACAATCAATAGATGGAAGTAAATCATTGAAAAATATGATTATCTTCTATCTGGTCGAATATATTGCATAGCGATCAAATACTGTATCTATACGGTCCTTGAAATCTTCGGCTCCTACGACAGGCGCTTAACAATCAGCAATATAGCTATAAATTCAATATGTTAACTGGGTCTCTATAAGCAAATTTTGCAGGACTTTTTACGGAAAATTGCAATCGGTGCTTTCTGATCAACCGCGATGGATTCGGTCGGCCAGATAATAGATCCCAAGCATCATGCTGAGAACAAGCTGCGTGAGAAAAAAAACAAATACTCCCATTACTGCTGCTTGCGCATACCACCAACTGGCATTTGATAGATCAAACCAAGGTGTGCTCATGGTCGGGGACAGCATAACGAAGAACAGGAGAAAGATAGCCAACGTTGCACAATAGCCAAACAGAAGGCTTAGAAAATGTCGTTGAGTAACATTGATGAGGTCCCAACCCCCTCCTCTCCCAACGACAAGCAGCGTGACGGGTTCAGCCATCTTGAATGGTTCGTCAAAGTCAGCTGGACCATGGAAAGTTGAGATGGCAGCGAGTGACGCAACGAAAAACGGCGCAAGTATAGATAGAACAGGAAGTGTGTCTCTCACGAATCCATCAACCTTAAATTCTGCTGATAGTTCACCGAAGGTTAAGATTGCCCAGACGATGATCAACGCGATGGCGATAGGAGAAACAAAATTGTACCTCAAAGCATAGCCGTGTTTGATCCGATGATAATTTAGCGAACGCAAAAGTGCCGATCTTTCTATCAGGCTCTACATAGCTGTAGCGCAGCCTTCATTTTTTTTGATGACATCGCTCCTTACAGACTTTTCGTACATCACTAGCGGATTCTTTAAGTTTTTGATCAATTCTTGGCGGATGAACTAACTACTTAATACGTTGTTTTTCAGGATCGATGCCGACTGTTTTTGTACGGTCATTACCGTCAACAATCGTTACCTTAAAGCGCTCGGGCGTTTTACCGCTTAGCTTGCGCCAAGTATTTTTGATGAATTTCCTTACTGCATCTCCCGTTGGTCGCCTTTTAACGGAAAGTGCAACATCGGATCACCTTTCAACTTGAAAGGCGGGGTCATTAAATACCGCTTCTTGTAGACGATCTTCAACCCACTCCCCCCCTGTGAGGACCCCACCATTACCTAAGGCATTCTTAATCGTCTGCGAGTGAGGAGCTATAAATGCAATTCGTGGCTGGAATGTCTTTACATCATTCTTAGCGGGACGTTTCTTCAGCTGGGAGAACGATTGTGCCATCCACAAATTTGAGTACGAATTCATGAGGCTTCCGGAGAGAAAATCAATATTTTCAACTACGCATGGGTAGCGCTTCTTCTGGTCGTGTGCTGATGAAAAATCTATCAAGATATGTGCCGAAACAGCGGGATCTTGGGTGACCATTCTTTTCGATGTTTGCAATTTACCGTTCGTACGATCAAGCAAAACGTTATCCGGGATATCCGGGTCAACAATCCGAAACAACAATTCGGCATGGTCACTTTTGGTAATTTTCATCTCGACAATTTCCAGCGTTTTTTTGTCGAGCGATTGAACATGGGCGCTGCCCTGTGCTTGCAGAGAGCACGATATTGATGTTTCCTGTGAAAAAGCGTCTGGTTTTGCGTCGCCATTGGTAAACATGGCCGCGTTTTGACAGGTGAGGCTGTGTATTCATCACCATTCTGTTCTCCAAAAAGGATGGAACGCAAATGACTGATGTGGTGGAACACTGCGGTGCCAAATTTGAAGACCATTTCCCTCATAAATGCTTATATAACAAGTACTTATGAGGGAAATGGCTCCGACGGTAGGGATCGAACCTACGACCAATTGATTAACAGTCAACTGCTCTACCGCTGAGCTACGTCGGAACGGTCTGCATCATATAGCCGCGGTTTTTTCGGGCGTCCAGAGCGTTTTGCATGATTTATGAAAGTTTTTTCGATGGCGTGTTTAGGGTGAATACAGCGCCTTCATGTAGGGGGGCGTCATGGCTCACCAGACCTCGTCCGTTAAGGTCAATAAGTTGGGCCAAAACGTTGCGAACAGCGGCTCCTAACAAGGCTGCAGGTGTTTCTGTGTAGATTTTTTGCGCGAGGTTCGGTGCGGTCGTTGGGCCTGTCGCCAAAATCTCCAGAATCGATGCTTCACGCGTACGTCGATGAGTAATGAGCCAATCAAGCCGTGCCGCAGGATCGTCTACTTGCGCGCCGTGGCCGGGGTAGAAGACGCGCCAGTCGCTCGCTTGCAATCGGGTGCATGATTTCATGAAATCGGTCAGATCTCCGTCGGGCGGTGAAACCAGCGAGGACGCCCAGCCCATAACGTGGTCGGCCGTAAAGCAGGCATCATTCCAACCGAGGCTGATGTGGTTGCCGATGTGTCCAGGCGTATGGATCACGTTTAACTGCCAGCTGTCCCCAGAAATAATGGAGTTGTCGGGCAGTAATTCATCAGGGGTAAAGGTGACATCCACACCTTCGCCGCCCCCTACCGCACCAGATGCCGCCAGTTGTTGCATAACTTCAGAGCGACCTGAGTGCGCATCTCCAAAAGCTAAAATGGGCGCACCTGTTTGCTTGGACAGATCCCGCGCCAAAGGAGAGTGATCGAGGTGCGTGTGCGTCACGACGATGTGGCTGACGTGTTGATCAGGCCCAACCGCGTCCAAGATCGCTGCGAGGTGCCCAGCACTGTCCGGACCCGGATCTATGACGGCAAGTCCCCTTTCACCAAGAAGATAAGTGTTGGTGCCGCGATAGGTCATGGGAGAGGGATTTGGCGCAACAATCCGGCGCAATCCGGGTTCAAGGACTTCGGCGATGCCTACGGGGGGATCGAAGTCGTCTGGAGCTTGCATCGTTTAACCTTTCGCTTGGGGCGCTGAAGCTTTAGGTTTTATGCATGTCATGGAACCTGCTCAAACACTATATGCCTCGGGGGATTTACGGACGCGCGGCGTTGATCCTGCTGCTTCCTGTTGTTTTCCTGCAGTTGGTTGTCACCGTGATATTTGCCCAACGCCATTTTGAAGGCGTGACGCATCAGATGACGGATACTGTTCTGCGAGAACTAACCCTAGTGATGCAGATCGTGAATGATGCACCAACAGCGCCCCTCGCCGAACAAGCTGTGCAGGCACAATTGGCTCCTCTAAGGATAACGGCGTTGGCGGTTGATGTCAGTACCCCTGAAAACAAACGCGTTTGGTATGATTATTCCGGTTCGGTGCTCACTGCGCGCCTAGCAACCCAGTTGCTAGATTTCGTGGCGGTTGATCTGGTCGAGGGCGGCGAAGTCTCTGTTTTTGTGAATAGCACACATGGGATGTTCAAGATCGGGTTCGACAGGCGGCGGATTTCGGCGTCCAATCCACACCAAATGTTTGTGTATACGATCGCGTTTGGAGTCTTGATGACATTTATCGCCATCATTTACCTGCGCAATCAATTGCGCCCGATCAAGCGCTTGGCCCGTGCCGCCGAGGCCTTTGGTCGTGGTCGTCATATACCCTACACCCCTTCGGGAGCGATTGAATTACGCGCCGCGGGCAGTGCATTTGTCGATATGCGTCAACGCATTGAACGCCATATTGAACAGCGCACTTTGATGCTGTCTGGGGTCAGTCACGACTTGCGAACACCGCTTACCCGAATGCGTTTGGGGCTTGCTATGCTAGACGAAGACGAGGCGGAACCACTGTTGCGAGATGTTGCGGACATGCAGGGCATGCTGGACGAATTTCTTGATTTTGCCAAAGGTGCCGCCGAAGGAGAACCCGAGCCTGTTGACCCGATTGCGATGGTCACAGAGATTGTGGACGGCGCGCAGCGGGCGGATCGCAATGTTTCGCTAATGCTGCGTGACGGTGAAGGTCAAGGCACGGTGCTATTGCGCGAAGTCGCCATGCGGCGCGCGGTTGATAATCTGATTTCAAATGGCGTGCGATACGGTGCACGCGCCGAGGTCTCAGTTATGTTGACTGAAAAAACCCTGCGCATCCGTGTCGAAGACGACGGACCCGGTATTCCTGAAAATAAGAGAGAGCAAGCAACGCGGCCTTTTACGCGCCTTGATCCGTCTCGCAATCAGAATAAGGGCGGAGGCGTTGGTCTGGGTCTTGCGATAGCGGTGGATGTTGCGCGCAGCCATGGTGGTGTTTTGCGTTTAGGTGCATCAGAGCGTCTAGGCGGATTACGGGCAGACATCGTGATCGCTCGTTGACCAAAGCGATGAGGTGATGCACGTTTAAGTGGTGTGTGTTGTCATGCACATTGCGCAGAACCGGAGGTCTTCGATGGATCCTTATGAATTGATAAAATCTCACTTGGGGCACGCCGTCCCATACGCAACACATACTGGTATTGAGTTAGTCGAGATTACGGATGGCGTTGCGATCGCCCAGATGGACCAACGACGTGAGACAGAAAACCATATCAAGGGCCAACACGCTGGTGCGATGTTCACGTTAGGCGAAACCGCCGCTGGTGCCGCTGTCGCAGGAGCTTTGGCTCCGGTAATTTTGCAAATGCGCCCCGTTGCTGCCATGGCCGAGATCACCTATCGAAAGTTTGCCCAAGGCACCCTAACAGCAACAGCACGCACATCGCAGATTGGCGCCGAGTTGATGGCCGAAATTGAGACGCAAGGTAAGACCGCATTTGATGTGGCCATCGACATTTGTGATGATTCTGGCGACACCGTTGTTGAGATGAAAGTGAACTGGTACGTCAGTCCGACTCGCACCTAAATCGCCAAATCCGTATGAACCCTAACTTCAAACCGGTGGTAATTCCCTTGGTTTGAGCGTTAAGCGGCACCTCCACCTCATCAGTTGAAAATTAAAGTTAATGAATATTCGCCCCATAGGGGGAAAACACCTTCTTTTTCCCTACCCGAGGTTGACGTCTGCGTTGAATTAACCACAAATTGCAGGGCGTATCAGCTGTATCCAGCTGACGTACGCCAATGGATAACAACATTTAGTGGGGGCTAAGTGAGCAATGAAATCAATAAAAGAAAATTTACCGTGGATTGCACCAACAGCTGCGATCCTTTTTTCAGCCGGTTTGTTGGCGACGACAGGTGTCTTGGGTGGTGGTAAAGATACGGCAGCCACGTTTAGTGAAGCAGCGCCTACACCGTCTGTTATCGTGCAGCCGCAGAGCATTGCTACAGCTGCCGCTCCGGTACGCGACGCGACATTAGGCAATGTCGATGGCCTTCAAATCATCAATTCGCTTAAGCGGGCAACAACAAGTGGCATCAGTGATTTTGAAGTTAGCAGAAGTGAGCCAATCTCGCTGCTGGATACCACGACAGTCATCACGCCGAAAGCCGAACCAAAACGCGTCATCAAAGAAGTGGATAGCAGCAAGGCTGCCGATTTCTTTGCCGCAGCTCAGGCCAATTTGGCGGCAGACGATTCGTGCGTAGACGACCTGCGCGCTCTTACAAATAACACGCGCGTCTATTTTCCTGCAGGTGGATTAACAGCTGAAGAATCTGGTTTGCTAAAAGCACGGGTTATTGGACAACTTGCAAAAGGATGTACAAATTACACCCTTCAGGTTCAGGGCCACTCTGATCCATCCGGCAATAGCCTTGTTAATATGGAACTGAGCAAAAAACGTGCGGAAGCCGTGATTGCCCGTCTGTCTTCAGGTGGCATTGATACGTCTAGTTTCGTTGCTGTTGGTATGGGAGATAAAATCCCCTCTAACATCGTTGGCCCAAAGGGCACCGCATACTACGATCGCCGTGTTGAGTTTGCCGTTGTCAAAAACGAGCGGACCGCAAGCATTGCTGGCTTCACCAAGCCTTGGACCTCGGTTGCGTCTGAATGTGTGAGCCATCTTGAAGGCAAAGTTTCGCAAACCCGTCTGTTTTACGCGACGCGCGCCATCACTGTTTCACCCAGCGAAATGGAAGGCGTGTATGAGTTGGCGCAAGAAGTTGCTAACTGCGAGGGTGCTAGATTGCGGGTTGTCGGTCAGCATACGGATCAGCTTGGGGCACGCGAAAGCTATGAAACGGGCCGCTTGCGCGCGCTGGTCTTGATGGGGGCATTGGTATCCGCAGGATATGAATCTGAAAAGATTTTGATCGGTGCGCCGTCTTATTCGGTTTCCGTGCCGGGCCAGCCCGGTCTGCCTAAAACACGTGTTGATTTTCAGATCATCACAGACTGAGCTGAATTTAAATAGTGCAGCAGGGCTGCTGTGGACTAGAACGGGGGGCTGTGTGCCTCCCGTTCTTTAGTTTTATAGTGTCAATAAAGCAGAGTGTTACGCGTCGGTGTTGATGTTGATCTCTCTATTGTACAGTCCGCAAATTCTGTCCGGTCGATCTCTGCTAGACCCATAATTTTTCATGCTTGTGCTGTTTGGTTATGCATCAAGATGTTTTGTAATTGCAAAAACTGACGCGTGTTCAGCTTCTTGTATTTATGAACCAGCAGTTCATTGCTGGGCCGCAAGATCGAGGAACTGGGCCATACGGTACGTTTGATTGCGCCAGTTTATCTGAAGCCGTTTGTAAAACGACAAAAGAACTGGGCTGCAGACGCTGAAACCATCGTTGACGCAACATCGCGGCCAACGATCCGGTTTGTAACGTTGACCGCGATGTCCAGCAGGCGCGCACTGTGCTGTTTACGACACGACAGATGTTCTTCGGCCAACGCATTCAACGTCGATGCATTACGCCAACATCGTCTTAAACCCATGCCGGAGCACGTCGCTATCAGGAAAACGGCCCTGAGATTTCTTTCATGTAAGTTCCCGACGCTTTAGACATTGTAGAAATTGCGCGGCTATTTCACACGCCCACGGGGCCTGCAATCCATCAGCCCCGACGTAGGTCCGCCTCCACGTTGGCCGTGTGCGAGAGCTATCCATTCTCACCGATGCCACAAGGACATCATGAATCAACGTTCGCAATCGTTGCTATGGCCTGTTTCGACATCACCTCTTTGAACCCTAAGCATACAATGCCGCTCAATTTGTTGTCCGGTGCAAGGGATGTCTCCCAGCGACGCCCTACAACTTGAACTAAAGTGCTTTGCCCTTGTAGCGATATCACAAACCCCTTCGCTCGGATCAAACCAAGATCATCATCAGCAAGCTTTTTCGCCAATTCTTCGGCGTCAACGGGCTTCTCAAAATTGATCGTCATCATTTCTAGATTGGAAGCCTCGAAGTGCGGAGACGTCAGGGTCTTGTGAACTAGGAAACTGTCAAGAATAACGGATGGCGGAACAATGCTCTGCTTGGACTCAACAATTCGAGCCCCCCCGTTTTTCAGGCTAAGCCATTGCTTGGTTTTCGAAATATCCACTTCTCCGACCAGATCTGTTTTGTTCAGAACAATAATGTTGGCATCGGTAATCTGTCGGAGAACGGTATCACTCATATATTTATCAACCGCACTACTTTGTACGGTTTCTGCGTCAGCAACGATCACTATTCCATCGGTTCGAAAACCCTCAAGTAAAGATACCGACCCAGCGATAGCACTTGGGATTGCCACGCCTGAAGATTCAATCAAAACATGGTCGGGTTGTGGAACCAGTTTAGCTAACGCCATCAAGGCTCCGGTCAGATCACTGCCAAATGAGCAGCAAACACACCCGCCAGCAATTGAGATGATGTCGTCGTCCTGAGCCTCGATCAGATCCTCATCGATGGCCAATTCTCCAAACTCATTCACCAACACAGCAAGCCGAAGCCCATTTGCATTGCGCAGCAAATGATTGACCATCGTCGTTTTGCCCGACCCTAAATATCCGCCAATGACTGTGACTGGCAGTGGTCCAATCACAGTTTTGCAGCTGAAAAAATCCGCCCCCCTTGAACTGTACCCCAAACCCGAACATCTTTTAGGTTGCCGCCGCCGATCTCGGTTGGATCGTCTTCCAAAACAGCAAAATCAGCCTTTTTACCTACCTCAATGGACCCAATCTCGTCATCCAGATGAAGCGTATATGCTGCGCCCAATGTGATGGCATACAGTGCCGCCCCTACCCCAATTTTTTCGTGTTCGCCTTGCGTGCGCCCAGAGGCGGTCAAACGATTGACCGCACACCAAGCCGTAAAGAACGGACCAAGTGGTGTCACAGGGGCGTCCGAATGGATAGCCATGGGAACATCCGTTTCCAATGCCGTCCTGCACGCATTCATACGCAGTGCTCGTTCTGGTCCAACAGTCAGGCGATAGTGCTCGTCCCCCCAATAGAAATGATGATTGGCAAACAGATTAACACACATGTTCAATTCTTTCATCTTTCGAAACTGTGCTGCATCGGCCAACTGGCAGTGCTGTAGGGTAAACCGGTGATTGGGACTTGGTGTCTCTTTCAAAGCAGGTGCAAGGGTTTCGAGAACCATCTCGGTCGCCTCGTCCCCGTTGGTGTGCGTATGAACTTGTACTCCCGCGGCCAACGCCAAACGGTAAAGTTCGGCCAATTGTTCGGGCGCTGTGTACCATAACCCATTGGGCGCGCCGTTGTGATACCCGGGCCAGCGCATACGTGCCGAAAACCCCTGGATCGAACCATCTGCAACCGCTTTGATCCGACCCAGCCGCAATCTGTCCGTAGCGCGGGATTTTAAACCAACCACCTTGTCGACGGTCTCCTTTGGTGTAGCGCCCATAAAGAGCTGCAAGGGAACTACGCGGGCAGGATAATTATCCTCACTGGTGACACGCAACATCGCCTCCACACCGTCATCGTCCAGACGCGCGGCAAGGTCAGTAATGGTTGTAACGCCAGTGCGTACACACAGCTTGGCAAAGTCACGCAAACCCTGTTCATCGCTGTCGGTCAGGGACCGGTTAAAACCAACATGCACGCCAACAGGCGTCATGGTATCTGGGCCAAAAAGTTCACCCGTCGGGTAGCCATCAGCCGCCAACGGAATGCCAGGATGATTGAGGCCGGTTTTCATCAACCCGCCCAATTCCAATGCCTTTGTGTTCACATTCAGAATATGACCAGATGCGTGTAAGACGCCAATTGGTCGGGTCGTCGATACCTTATCCAAATCCGCACGGCTGACGCGCGTGTTGCCCATGTAAATGGGGTCCAAAGACCAACCAGACAATGGCGCATCAGGATCATCAATCTGCGCGTCGGCGTCTTTCAGGCGATCCAATATCTCCTCAATGGTTTTGAGCCCGTCCCAAACCTTGCCGTCCGGATCAGCGCGATCAAAGAAACCACAATAGACATAACGCCACAACGTGCCCTCCATTGTATGGGCGTGGCCCTCAACTAGACCCGGCATCAATACCTTATCCGCGAACGTCTCATCCAGCTTGTACTCACCCCATGCTTCAAGCTCTGTCAGATCTCCAGCTGCAAGGATTTTGCCATCACGCACTGCGACATGGGTGACGCGTGGTCGAGCAGGATTCATCGTAATGATCTTGCGGGCAGAGTAGATTGTGGTGTCGACCATGAGGCGCATCCTTTTTAGGTGGCATATTTAACGGGCAGTTAGCTCAGATTTTCATCAGACTAAGACGCTTTCTTTGATGCGAAAAATAGTTTTTACTGATGAATAACCGCTATTTAATGCTGGAAGTGATACACCATGAACTTCACCCTCAAACAGTTACGATATGTCGAGGCAACAGGTCGGCTAGGCTCGATCGCCAATGCAGCAACCGAATTGAACATCTCGCAATCCTCTATAACTGCGGCAATTGGCGCATTAGAAGGCCAAATCGGATTTGACCTGTTTGTACGCACCCCCGCTAAAGGGATTAGCGTCACACCCGCAGGAAACGAAACCTTAAGGCTGATCCGCGGGTTTATTATTCAAAGTCGCCATTTTGAAACTGAGATGATGTCTGTGGGTGGGGATTCAACGGGTTCTGTTCGGGTCTCGTGTTACGCAACTGCTGCCCCTTCCTTTCTTCCGCCCATTCTTAAAAAATTCAAAGCGAGCCACCCCAACACGTCAATCACCCTACTAGAGGGCAACATGGAGGCCACCATGGCCTATTTGGTCAACGGTGAAGCGGATTTGGCTTTTTGTTATGACGAGATGGTTGAGGATGGTCACGAATTCACACCGCTCTTTGGTGCGCCGCCCTATGTGTTGATCGCGGCAGATGACCCTTTAGCCCAATATAGTTCTGTCTGCCTTAGCGACCTCGCGGAACGGCCTATGATCATGTTGGATTTGCCGCGTACAAAGGTGTATTTCACCAATATGTTTGAACATTTAGGTATGAAGCCAAACATCGTACATTCAACACGGTCCGCAGAAATTGCCCGCGCCTTAGTGTCCGGTGGTCATGGATATTCTTTACTCAATATTTGCCCTCCAGACTACCGACACGATGACACCCGGTTCCGTGTATTACCACTTCGCGACAAACTGCATGTACCCACATTTGGAATTGTTACCCTCGCGGGCATCCGGAAACCCAATATTGTTCAGGCCTTCATCGGGCTATGTGTCGATTTAGAACGAGATGGCGCATTTGACAGTATCACCGTGAAGTTGCCCAACCATTCCCCCACAAAATGATGCAAGGAAACATATTAAAACTGTTTTGTACCGGAAATGGGCTGGTCTAGGCTTTTCCTCATAAAAGAAAAAGTCCGATCTGTAAGGGAGAAGTTAAGTGAATAAACTCGTCAAAGGCTTGGCTATGGCAACGGCGCTCACAGCGTCTTTTGCCACGTTTGCCAAAGCCGAAGAACCAAAAATGGGTGGTACGTTAATCACCGTTCTAGGAACAAACGTCCGCAACCTGAACTCTGCTGTACAATCTGGTATCGTCACAGGTTTTCCAGGAGCGCAGCTTTTTGCGTCCCCACTCCGCTATGATGAAAATTGGGAACCTCAGCCCTATTTGGCCGAAACGTGGGAAGTGTCTGAGGACGGGCTGACTGTTACGCTTAACTTGGTAAAGAACGCCAAGTTCCATGATGGCACGCCACTCACATCCGAAGATGTTGCGTTTTCTGTTGAGGTGATCAAAGCGAACCACCCCTTCAAAGCCATGTTTGCACCGGTCGAGAGCGTTAGCACACCCGACGCGCATACCGCCGTTTTGCATCTGTCAAAACCGCACCCTGCGTTGATGTTGGCCATGTCTGGCCAGTTGATGTCGATCATTCCCAAACATATTTACGGTGACGGCGAAATCAGCGACGTCAAAACCCATCCGCGCAACAACGAGAACGTTGTGGGTTCTGGCCCATTCAAATTGACCGAATTCAAAAACGGCGAGCACGTAATCCTTGAGCGTTTTGACGATTTCTTTATCGAAGGGCGTCCGTACCTTGATAAAGTTGTTATGCGGATCATTACGGATCCAGCCGCACGCGCAATTGCCTATGAAAATGGCGAAATTCACATGGGTGCATTTGAATCTCTGCCACGCGTTATCAACCGCTTGAAGAAGGTCGACAGCTTGACCGTAACTGCCGAAGGCTACGGCGCGATTGGTCCTATTGATTGGTTGGCGATGAACACGACCAAAGGCCCGCTGGCCGACGTCCGTGTGCGCAAAGCCATTGCTTATGCGGTTGATAAGAACTTCATCCATAAGGCCCTGATGCAAGGTACAGCATCGGATTCCACTTCTGGCATTCACCCAGACAGCCCGTTTTATGCGGCCCAAGAAGGCTATGATGTTGATCTAAAAAAATCAGCAGCCCTTCTGGACGAAGCTGGCTTTCCTGTCAAAGACGGCAAACGGATGACCCTAACAATCGACTTTGGCTGGCCGGGCGTAAAACCGCAGGTCGAGTACGTCAAAGCTGCCTTGAAAAAGGTCGATATCGACGTTCAAGTCCGTGCGTCTGCAGACTTTCCCACATGGGCCAAAAAGATGGGTACAATGGACTTTGATATGTCTTGGGACACCGTGTTCAACTGGGGTGATCCTGTGATCGGTGTACACCGTACATACGACAGCACCAACATTGCCAAAGGCGTTTGGTCCAACACGCAAGGGTATTCCAACGCCCGTGTGGACGAATTAATGGCGATGGCTGCGATTGAGACTGATCCAACCAAGCGCAAGGCGTTATATGGTGAATTCCAGCAAATCATCGCTGATGAGCTGCCAGTTTATCATACCAACACAGTGCCATATCACACAGTATACAACGACAAAGTCGGAAATCCTCCTTTAGGTATCTGGGGCTCATCTACCCCCATCGATATGACTTATCTGAAAGAGTAATCGCTTCCTTGTGCGGCTGCTCGATCTGGGTTGCCGCACAATCCTCTGACCAAAAGAAAGCCTAATTAGTGGCAACTCTCCGATCCTTATTGATGCGCATCGTTTACGCATTCTTCTTGTTAATGGCTGTTCTGGTGCTAAATTTCTCAATGATGCATCTTGCCCCCGGTGATGTGGCAGACACAATCAGCCAATCCATGGGCGGCGCAGATCAGGAAATATTGGGCCAAATCCGGGCCGACTATGGCCTTGATCAACCCTTTCTAGTGCAGCTGGGCCGTTACATGGGCAACGTCTTGCACTTTGATCTGGGGTATTCGTTTTTCTACAACACACCTGTGACGGAGTTGATCTTGCAACGTTTACCCGCGACCTTGTTGTTGGTCTTCACAGCCCAAATTCTTGCACTGTTCATTGGCGTTATCTTAGGTGTTATCTCGGCACGCAAACCCAATGGGATCGCCAGCCACTTTGTGACGATATTAGCCTTGTTCGGCTATTCAGCACCGGTTTTCTGGACTGGCATCCTGTTACTGATCGGCTTTTCCCTCAACATCCAACTCTTTCCTGTTGCAGGTATGCGGGACGTTACAATCGAAGGTGGGTTCTGGGTGCACTTCATCGACATTGCACGGCATTTGGTTCTACCCGTTATTACCCTTGGCTCGATATTCCTCGCACTTTATTCACGCCTCGCCCGCGCCACGATGATGGAGGTGCTTGGCTCAGATTATGTGCGCACAGCAAAAGCTAAAGGGCTGTCTGAGCGCGAAGTCGTCTACAAACACGCTCTCAAGAACTCTCTGTCTCCCGTGATCACGCTGGCTGGTTTACAATTCTCAGCGGTCATTTCCGGCGCGGTACTGGTTGAGGCAGTGTTTAGCTGGCCGGGTCTTGGCACACTTGCATTCCAATCCATCATCGCCCGCGACACGCCAACCATTCTAGGCATCCTCTTCTTCTCGGCCCTTGTTGTGATTATTGGCAATCTTTTGACCGACATCGCGCTCCGCTTCGTTGATCCACGTGTAGGAAGCAAATAATGAGCACCCCACCAATTCAGCCCATTGAGGCCGCACCCAAAGCCCGCCACCCGATGGCAGAGGCATGGGAAATGTTTCGCGGCAATCACGCAGCTATGGCGGCGTTGGTAGTTCTAATTCTGATCATCATCACCGCAATTATCGGACCCTACATTTACCCGACCGACCCATTCGAGATGGTCTGGGCCCCCTTCTCACCGCCCGGCGTCGACGGTTTCCTTTTAGGAACTGACTATCTGGGACGCGATTTATTGGCGGCCTTGATCCACGGCGCGCGCGTCTCTATTGTCATCGGGGTCGCCGCTGCCTTCATGTCCGTCTTTATTGGCGTCACTGTCGGGGCGCTTGCTGGGTTCTACCGTGGTTGGGTCGAAGAACTCCTGATGAGGATCACTGAATTTTTCCAGGTCCTGCCTACACTCCTATTTGCCATGGTGATCGTCGCACTGTTCGGTGCATCCCTGCCCATGATCACATTTGCTATTGGCGTCGTAAGCTGGACAGCCGTGGCTCGTATCACACGGTCGGAATTCCTGCGGATACGTGAATTGGAATACGTCACCGCATCGCGCGCTTCTGGGGCCAAAAATGCCAAACTGATGTTCCAAATCATCCTCCCCAACGCCCTGCCCCCGATCATTGTGCAAGCGGCACTTATGGTTGGCTCCGCGATCTTGTTTGAAGCAGGCCTTTCCTTCCTTGGCCTTACTGACCCGAACGTCGTGTCATGGGGCCAAGTGATCGGCTCGAACCGCCAATACATTTTAGACGCCGGCTATACCGTGACCATCCCAGGCATTGCGATCTTTGTTACAGTTCTGGCTATTTCATTGGTCGGTGACGGTTTGAACGACGCCCTAAACCCAAAGTTGAGACAGCGATGAGCGATCCCCTTCTTAAAGTCCAAAACCTGCGAATTGAGCTGGCACTGCGCGATGGCATCGCACCAGTAATCGATGATTTATCATTTGAGTTGGGTGCTGGCGAAAGCATCAGCTTTGTCGGAGAATCCGGTTGCGGAAAATCAATGACGGCGCTTGGGATCATGGGATTACTGCCTGAAAAAGTCGGACGCATAGCCTCAGGCACAATCACGTTCGACGGCGAGGAATTGACCACCGCCACAGAAAAACGGCTGCGCGCCATTCGCGGTAATGAAATTTCGATGATCTTCCAAGAACCTATGACCTCATTGAACCCTGTCTACACCGTGGGGGAGCAGATCGCCGAGGTCTTGCGCGCTCATCAAGGCCTTAGCAAAGCGGCAGCATGGAGCAGCGCGATTGAGCTGCTGGATGCAGTGCGTATTCCGAACGCCAAACGGCGGGTATCAGACTACCCTTTCCAAATGTCAGGCGGACAAAGACAGAGAGTAATGATCGCCATAGCGCTGGCTTGCGAGCCAAAGATATTGATCGCGGATGAACCGACAACTGCACTTGATGTCACCGTTCAGGCCGAAATTTTTGATCTGCTAAATGAACTCAAACGACAAACTGGCACCGCTATCATCATTATTACACACGATATGGGGGCAGTAGCAGAAATGGCGGAACGCATGATCGTCATGTACGCGGGCCGCAACGCTGAACAAGGGCCAGTCGAGCAGATCATTGAACATCCCCGTCATCCCTACACCAAAGGATTGATTTCCTGCGTGCCCCACATCATGGCCACGCTCACTGATGAACGCCATGAACTGACCGAAATTGCTGGGATTGTGCCACCGTTGCGCGAGTTTGGCCAAGATCGCTGCCTGTTCGCTTCGCGCTGCAGTATGGTCACCCAGCAATGTCTGGACAACCGCCCACCCGAGGCCATGTTTGGTGACGGCCAAAGATCTGCCTGTTGGCATGCGGAGGCCGTGTGATGAAGGGTGAAACGCAAAACAAGCCTCTGTTGGACGTTCAAAACCTCACTGTTCGTTTCGCTGTAAAACGCGGTGGGCTATTTGGACAGGCAAAACATCTTTATGCAGTCGATGATATTTCATTCAAAATCAAACGTGGCGAAACACTTGCAATTGTTGGCGAAAGTGGTTCCGGCAAAACGACCGCGGCACTTGCCGTCGCGCGATTGGTCAACGCTTATAAGGGCAGTGTGAATTTAGGCGGGACCGACTTTCTAAGCCTGGAAGACGAAGATTTACGTCAGGCGCGTTCAAAGATGCAGTTCATTTTTCAGGACCCCTACTCAAGCTTGAATCCACGCATACGCGCAGAAAAGATCGTTCGCGAACCGCTAGACAACTTAGACACAGTTCCAAATGAAGAACGGCAAGCGATCGTCGACAAGCTATTTGAAGCTGTGGGTCTACATCCTGAACAGCAGCGTCTTTTTCCACATCAGTTTTCGGGCGGTCAACGTCAGCGGATTGGTATCGCCCGCGCTCTTGCCACCCAGCCTGATCTGATTATCTGTGACGAGCCTGTATCGGCTTTGGATGTGGCAGTCCAAGCGCAAATCCTAAATCTTTTGCGCAAACTGCAAGCTGATTTTGGCTTAACTTTCTTATTTATCAGCCACGATCTAGGTGTCGTGCAGCACATGTGCGACAGCATCGCCGTGATGTATATGGGTAAGATCGTAGAGTATGCGGATCGCAAATCACTCTTTACCAACCCACTACATCCCTACACAAAGGCTTTGCTATCAGCAGTACCATCTGTCGACAGGAAAAGGCGCGCTGAAACCAAGCGTATTCTTATTCCTGGCGATCCACCCGATCCACTGGATTTGCCCAAAGGTTGCCGTTTCGCAAACCGCTGTCCCGTCGCACAAGATCGTTGTAGGTCAGAACAGCCAAACTTAAACGAAGTAACACAAGCTCACTCTGTAGCTTGTCATTTGGTGAGCGAAACGGGTACCGCGCCACTTTAGATCCTAAATCGTTTTGGTGAAAAAGTTGGAAAAGGTAATTCTTGTCGCAGTTTAGTTCGGGTCTCTTTCGAGCAATGTTTGCTATGAATGACACTGGAATACTCCGACGCATTTCGGCGTGATGCTGCGCGCGTCGCAATCGCCAGCGGCCTGACGCGGCCACAGGTTTCGCCTGATTTGGGTGTTGGGCTTTCGACCCAGAGCAAGTGGGTTCAGAAACATCAGCATGATGATTTGGTGGCGGCCCTCATGAAGATGTGAAACGGGAGAAGGAACACTTTCACAACTAAGTACGCGTGCTGCACGAGGACCCGGAAATATTAAAAAAGGCGGCAATTCACTAAACCTCGGAACATTGCTGCGCGATATTCCTGTATATCAATGGGTTCTATAACCCGCGCCGCCTACACTCATCGCTGGGCGGCAAAAACACCTTGGCCTTGGAACGAAAGGTTGCCCAAATGAGTGGAGAGACCGAAACGTAACCGCGATAAGACTAAAGCGGTTCGTAGCGATACTCCAATCCTACCGAGCGCTCTACCAAAGTTCAGGTGTAGCCTCAGATCGCCTTTTCCACATTGTTTGCTCGAAGTAGTCCAGAATACAAATGGGGCCCCACAAAGAAGGGGCAAATACATGGGCATTATGGAATACGTGCCCTCAACCCCATTCCTCGTGACATACCCGTGCAACGCCTTAGTAATTTTACTAATTGTACATGACGGTTTAAGAACACCCCAAGGTCTGGCAAGTCACTTCCACAAATTTAAAGAAGGCTCATCCATGGCCAACAAAAATAAGCTGCACCCGCGTAACCAACATGGAGACGGTTACGACTTTGTACGTTTGGTAACACAGACACCTGAACTGCAGGCATTCACGACTTGCAACCCTGCTGGTCTGACAACTATTGATTTTCAAGATGTGTCGGCGGTTCGAATGCTCAATCGCGCGTTGTTAAAAGCTCATTACAACATAGGTTTTTGGGACATTCCTGACGGTTTTCTATGCCCTCCCATTCCCGGTCGTGTCGATTACATCCATTATCTGGCGGACCTACTAGCCGATGACAAAACCCACGAAATCCCGCGCGGTCCTGACATCAAAGCGTTAGACATTGGCACAGGCGCTAGCTTAGTTTACCCTCTTATCGGCCAGAGTGAATATGGCTGGCATTTTACCGGCACCGACATAGACCCCGCCTCGATCAAATCAGCGCAGCAAATTTGCCTATCCAACGGGCTGCAAATCACCCTCAGACGACAAGAAAAACGCGAGAATGTTTTTAGAGGTGTGATCGAACCCGAGGATGCGTTTCACATCACCATGTGCAACCCGCCTTTCCATTCGTCCATGGAACAAGCCAATAAGGGCACTCAGCGTAAGTGGCGTAACCTTGGCAAAGGAGCGTCAAAAAGACTTAACTTTGGCGGTCGAAATGCTGAGCTTTGGTGCCCTGGTGGCGAGATAAAATTTATCGCAACTATGATTGAACAGAGCAAGGAGTTCGCCAACCAGTGCCTATGGTTTACCTCTTTGGTGTCAAAGAAGGATAACCTCCAGACACTTTACAAAATACTAGGAAAAGCCAAAGTTGCTGATTTCAAAGTAGTTAAAATGGCGCAAGGGCAAAAAATAAGTCGTTTTATCGCTTGGACTTACATTAAGAAAAATCAACGTTCTTTGTTTATCAATGGACCTCATACATAGAGCAGTTGGTAACCTTTTGCGCCAGATATCAGCGATCTTTGGTCAGCTTGCCAGCATTGCGTAATAGGGGATTGTACCAACCTAGTTACCCTCGACGAACATCATCGACAGTTTGATTATGGTACTGAAAATAGACGATTAGAACGGTGGCACCAATGAGAAGAGCGAAAATTTCGGTCGCGATCCTGGCAATGTTGATCTGCACATACTTCGCATTCCCCTACGGTAAAATGGTCTATTTGAAAATAGCCGGATCGACTGCTAATTTGGAAGAAGTGCGGCGGCAAGTAATCCCGAGATTGAACGCCGCTTTGACAGAAGTTGGTCTGCGGCTTGGGCAGCCAGTGTTCATTCGTGTTTTTAAGGAAGAACGGCAATTAGAAGTTTGGCTGGAAGACGATGGCACATATACTCAATTCAAAACCTATCAAATCTGCAATTTCTCTGGTGATCTTGGCCCCAAAATCAAAGAGGGGGATCGGCAGTCCCCAGAAGGTTTTTACCATGTAGATGAGGCTGCTATGAATCCAAACAGTAACTACCATCTCTCATTCAACCTCGGCTTCCCGAATGCCTTTGACCAAGCCAATTCAAGAACCGGAAGTTACCTAATGATACATGGGGATTGCGTTTCCATAGGGTGTTACGCAATGACTGATGAAGGCATCGAAGAGATTTATCTGATTGTTGAGGCTGCACATTCATCGGGTCAGAAGAAAGTACCTGTGCATGCCTTTCCTTTCAGAATGACATCTGAACGTCTAGAGAAAGAGCAAGATAACAACTGGTTCTCTTATTGGCAAAACCTAAAAATCGGCCATGACCTATTTGAGAAGAACCTCGTACCGCCTGAAGTTACTGTGGCAGATATGAAATACGCGTTTTCTGTTAGATAGAGTAAGAGGCAACCAAAGACGGCTGGCATCAGCGTGAAGCTGCCGTTTGCTGCGAATGCGATGTTTCTCTGGCACGATTTGGTAGGTTGCCGTCGTTTCGTTGACACCGTACAAAAATGTGGTCGGATACTGCCTTGTTTTGGCAAAGCCGCTCAAACAAAATCACAACAACATGATAGTTCTTTCAAAACAAAGTGTTCAAGGACGTTGCAATATATAGTCCGGCTGAATGCCTGACGTATCAATGGGTTCAACGACATCATGGCCCGCGAAAAATCCGTACCCAGATATGAGCGCCGTTTTTACACCTGCCGCCTGACCGCCCAGGATATCCGTATGAAGACTGTCGCCCACCATCACCGTGCGCGCCGGATCAAACGAACCGAGCATTGAGAAGGCCAAATCAAAGATGTTGCTGAAAGGTTTACCAAAGAACTTTGGCTCAACACCGGTCACATCGGCAACCCTATGGGCGAAACTACCGGGCTCTGTTGAAAACCCGTCTTCGCGCGGTGCCACGATGTCGGGGTTGCCAGCATAAACCGGCCTAGGATTGCGCGTTAACGAGGCCTCCAGAAATGCCTGACGCGTTTCAGTCCAAGCAGCGCTGCCAAGCAACAGAAAAGCGTCAACCGCATCATATGCATTGGGATCTTCGCCAAGATAGGTGATGTCGAGGTGTTCTAGGTCTGCGCGTCCTAGGTTCTCTGTGGCCATCAGCCCCCACTTGCGCGACGGTTCTAATTCCAACCCATGCAATATGGTTTTGCGGCTGGTAATGACGTCCTCAGTAGCGAAATCATACCCTAACCGAGCGTATTTTTGCATCAAATCTGCATGCGGGTACCCAGCAGCATTGGATACGACCATAACCCGTTTGCCCATCTTTTGAAGGCGGGCAACACGTTCGGGAACGCCTGCGATAGCGGTTTCACCGATGTTTAAGACCCCGAATGCGTCCAGCAAGAAAATGTCGATTTCATCTGCTATCGCGTCAAGGTTCTCAACGTATCGACACCCAGCATCCCGTTGCACCGAAGGCAAACGGTGGCGTACGTTTTCATAGGCCGCAAAGGCCTCTGCCATATTCAAATGATTGCGCCTCGAACTTTGGCTGATACCCACTCAGAAATGACCACAGCAAGGAGTATTACAAGTAAGATAAGCGAAACTTGGGGCCAAGCCAGCACGTTCAAGGACGAAGATAGCTGTAATCCGATACCGCCCGCCCCAACCAACCCCAGCACAGTGCTTTCACGGATATTGATGTCCCAACGGAACACCGCGATCCCTGCAAAAGCAGGAAGGATTTGCGGCACGATGCCATATGCCATGATCTGCCAACGCGACGCACCAGTGGCTGTTATCGCCTCAACTTGTGTCTCGTCGATTTCCTCTATCGCTTCATACAGTAGCTTAGCGCAGAACCCGATTGAGCGGATCGCGATGGCAATGACACCTGCAAACACGCCGGGTCCGATGATAGCGATCAGCAAAAGCGCCCAGATCAAGGAATTGATCGAACGGGTTGATACGATAATTAACAAGGCAATTGGTCGAATAAAATAACGCGAGGGCGTAGTGTTACTGGCGGCAAGGAATGCCACTGGCACCGCAAGCATAAGGGAAAATATCGTCCCCAAGGTTGCGATGTTGAGCGTGTCCCAAATCGGTTTACCAAGCTGGCTGATGTACTCCCATTTGGGTGGAGTCGCACGGGTCCAAATATCGCTTGCGATACGCGGTGCATCCCAGACAAAAAACCACGTTGTGGATTTAGATATCTGCTGCCAGCAGTAGGCAAAAATAGCGATGCCGATCAACCAGAGAACCCAATGGAACAGGCTCTCGCGTCCAGTACGTCGTTGCCATATTTTCAGGCCGTTTATATCGCGTGTTGGCATTATTGGACCCTCGCCCGAACGACACCGGAAAGATATTCCAGCGCCATGACGATCACGATGATGATCAATAGAATTGCTGCCGCAGTATCGTATTCATAGCGGTCAAACGCGGTGTTGAGCGTGGCACCGATGCCACCTGCCCCAACCAAGCCAAGGATCGCGCTTTCGCGAAAATTAATATCTAACCTGTAGATGCTTAGCCCGATCAGGCGCGGCATGACTTGCGGCTGTATGCCGTAGTTGATCCATTGCGTCCAACGCGCACCTGACGCCTTGATCGCTTCGGCCTGCACGCGGTCCATGCTTTCGATATCTTCGGCAAGCAGTTTTGCCAGAAATCCGATTGTCGCGAAACTGAGCGTCAAAAAGCCAGCTAACGGACCAAAGCCAAAGATAGCGACCAAAAGAATGGCCACGATAATTTCTTGCAAAGCACGGCTGATCGCGATGATGCTGCGGCAAATGAGGTATACAGGTAGCGGTGCCACGTTACGGGCCGCCCCCAAAGCAATCGGGATCGAGATCGCAATACCAACAACAGAGGAGGCAACAGTCATGATGATGCTTTCAAACATGCCCTCCCAAATGTCTGTGGAACGAGATGTGAAATCGGGGCTGGTGAAGGCTAGAACAAATTTCTTGCCCCGCTCCAACCCTTCATAAACACGCGACCAGTTCACATCGATCGTCATGTAGGCGGCTATTAGATACGCGACAAACCCCAACAACAATGTCCATCTAAGCCAATCTCGCTGTACGAACGGTGGTTTTTTCCACGGTTTGCCCAGCTTTGTTTGAACGTCAAAGGCTACGCTACTCATTGTGCCTCCACTTCGTCATCATCGACTTTCTCAATGGTCGCTTCCCAATCTTCTTCGCCGTAGATTGTGGTTAACACATCCGGCGTGAGACCTTCTGGCGGTCCGTCAAATTCTACGGCACCAAGACGCAGACCAATCACGCGCTGCACAAACATCTGCGCCAAAGCAACGTCATGAATATTAATAATCGCCGCTAAACCGCGCTCTTTGCACAATTCGCAAATTAGCCGCATGATTTGGCGCGACGTCTTTGGGTCCAGTGATGCGGTCGGTTCATCCACCAACAAAAGCGCCGGATTCTGGATCAAAGCCCGACAAATCCCCACACGTTGCCGCTGGCCTCCAGACAGTTCATCCGCACGTTTGTCGGCCATATGGGCCAACCCCACGCGATCCAACAGGCGATACGCTTCGTCCACATCAGACTGTGGAAATTTCCGCATGAAGCTGCGCCAAAAACCGACATACCCCAAACGCCCGGACAGTACATTCTCCATAACGGACAGGCGTTCTACAAGCGCATATTCTTGAAAAATCATTCCCATGCGCCGGCGCTCACGCCTTAACGCGCTAGAGGACAGCCCCGTCAATTCAACATCACCAAGATACACTTGACCCGATGTTGGTTCCACCAATCGGTTGATACAGCGGATCAGTGTTGATTTACCCGCACCCGAGGGGCCAATCAATGCCAGCACTTGGCCTTCCGGGATATCAATATCCACAGCCTGCAATGCCTGATCGCCAGTTTTATACGTCTTCACAAGTTTCTCAAGCCGCAGCATGAAACGTCCCCACCCCAGTTATTTTTATTGGAATGGGCGGACATAAATGCCCGCCCTTTCAGTGTTTATTCGCAGCTGTAGCTCACGCCATTCGCCGTATCGATCTTACGGATCACTTCCCAGAATTCTTGGTACGTCATTTCCAAGAACTGGCCTTCGTTCGATTTCTCAAACTCGGCTTCCAAAGATGTACCTTCCCACTCAAAGTTAAGGAACGCATTGCGGATGTTCTCTTTCAGTTCAGGTGTCAGGTTATGCGCTGTCCCGAAACCCGTTGTTGGGAACGTCTGCGACTTGTAGATCACCTTTACGTCCTCGGCTTTGATCACATCACGGCTGATCATCCGAGCTTTGACAGAGTTTGCGATGGACGCCGCCATATAGTCTTTGTTTGCGACACCAAGGATCGAGTTGTCGTGTTTGCCGGAATAAACCGGTTCAAAATCACGGTCAGGCAACATATCAAAGTCACCTTTCAGGATCGCAGACGGTGCTTTAAAGCCGGAGTTAGATGTCGGCGACGTGAAAGCCAATTGCTTGCCTTTGATGTCTTCGACCGCTTCAATACCAGACCCTGGATAGGTGATAATTTCCATCTCGTACCCGAAATTTCCATCTTTTGACGCCATAATGGTGAACGGATTAAAGCCCGCACAGTTCACAGCCAATGGATTTGAGCCAGTGTTAAACCCTGCAATGTGCAGGCGTCCGGAACGCATGGCTTCGATTTGGGCAGCATTATTCTGTACTGGGAAAAAGACGACTGACTTACCTGTCTCTTTTTCCAAATGCGTCAAAAAGTCAGACCATGCAGCTTTGTAAACTGCGGGATCTTCGACGGGCGTATAGGCGAAGATCAACGTATCTGGATCAACAAGGTCCGCCGGATCTGTTGGAGTGTCTGCAATCAGATCCCCATTCACATCGCAATACCGTTTATCCAGATCGCCACGTTCGCAATCCTGAGCCGCAACAGGGCCAGCCAATGCCATCGTAAACGCTAGCGCGGCACCTGACAAAAGTGAGTTCATTAATTTCATGTAAAATCCTCCCAAGACTTGGAGGCTAGCGTGAAGTATCCGATTCACAAAGGGAAATCTCGTGTGAGTTGAGGAATACATACCCCATGCTGTTTCCAACTTGCGCGCTCGAGCTTTTGCAAACCTGTCTATTTCAGAGATTTCGAGACGAAGTGCGTTCTCTGACCTGGCCCATTCCCACCGCGCGTCCGAAAAACTGTATGGCTGTACGCTAGGTGATTGGCGTTTCAAACAAGACATGAATTATACGAATATCACATGAAAGCCACCTTTAGCTGCACCGTGCAGCACCAGTTGGACTGGGCGCTTTGCTACCGCCCGCTGCGAAGGCATTGCTCATAATGAGTTGGATGACGGCTGCGCTAACAATACCACCATTAGATTATGCTGAAGCTGCAGCAAAATCTGTTCTGCGATTCAGCGGAAATCCACAATTCTCGTCCATTATGCGCCCTCTACACCAATGAACCCCACGCGGTAGAATCTTAATGAACGACCCTTGGTATCTCTCCGTAATGATGGTGGGTCTTGGGCGTCACAGCAAGGGAATATGGCTTTCTTGCCATAGGTCGCAATAACGCCGCCTTGGCGCATAGATTACTCTGCCACTTGCCGGTCAACTCGTCTTTTTATTGATCATCGGTTTCAAAAATGTCGGAAGTACCTGCAAGCACAGGATTACCTATCCAGATCCAGACCAAACCGTATTTTTCATGCAAAGGATACGCATGAACTTTTGCGTTGGACGGAATGCCTCTCGCGCCCTGGGACCAGCTGCAACGCTTTTGGTCAGGGCTGTGATCAAATAAGAAGGCACCCAGAATATCTGGACGCCTTCTTAATCACCTTACTGCTCATTCAGTTTGGCGCGCCTCAGCTGCAGCACAAAGATTGGAGCCATAAGGACCAGACCAACACCCATTGTGAGCAACCCTGGCGCGATGAATAAAAAGGAAACAACCGCTACCCACCAACGCTCCCACGTTTTCAAAGTCGCAAATAGGTACCCAGAAAAGGCAACACCAAGGCTTGCAATACCAAGCATTGCACCGAGGAGAGTGATCGTAAACGCCATCCAAGTGAAACCGTTGGCCACCAAAAGCAATGCGGGTGAGTAGACAAACACAAAGGGAACAAGGGCTTTGGCAATCCCCAAACGGAAGGCCGTATTCCCTGTCTCGAACGGGTTTGATCCAGCAATCCCAGCGGCAGCGTAGGCCGCCAATGCAACAGGCGGCGTAATGTCAGCAAGCACACCGTAGTAGAAAACAAAGAAATGGGCGACAATCGGTTCGACTTGAAGTTGTGCCAGTGCAGGTGCCGCAACCGCAACAAGAATGATGTAGGTCGCTGTTGTCGGAATACCTGCCCCCATAATGATGCAAGACACAGCAATGAGAACGAGTGAGACGAACAGCGCCCATTGCGTCACCGTGAAATAACTCAACACAGGAACCGAACTGAGGAATGTACCGATGTCCGTAGCGGTTTGCACAACAACATACCCCAAACGGAACCCCACACCTGTGAGCGTAACAACACCGACAACAATGCCAACAGTTGCAGCGGCTGCACCTACCGCAAGTGTATTGCGCGCACCCGTTGCAAGGCTGTCCCACAAACCTTTAATTGTCAGGCGGTGGTTGGGGTTTAAGAAGCCGACGACCACACAAGCAATGATGCCATAGACCGCGGCGAAATCAGGGGTTTTGCCAGACAAAATCAGGTAAACTAAAATGATCAACGGGATAATGCTAAGCCATTGATCCTTCAGCACGACACCCAGCTTTGGCAGCTCTTCCTTCGTCAGGCCACGAAGACCCAATTTCTTGGCCTCCAAGTGGACCATTATAAAGATCCCGAAATAATGCAGCAACGCGGGAAAGAGCGCAGCAGCCAAGACATCGCGCAATGGAATTTCTAGGTATTCGACCATGATGAATGCGGCGGCACCAAGGATTGGTGGGGTGATCTGACCACCTGTAGAGGCCGTTGCCTCAACCGCAGCTGCGAACTTTGCAGGGTACCCTACCCGCTTCATCGTCGGGATCGTCAAAGCACCTGTTGTCACCGTATTAGCAATGGAAGAGCCTGAAATCGTCCCCATAAACGCGCTGGAAAAGATCGACACCTTTGCAGGCCCACCCGCATAACGGCCTGCCAACACCATCGACAAATCAATGAACAATTGACCAAGCCCCACGCGCATGGCCAATGCGCCAAAAAGGACAAACAAGAACACGTATTGCGCCATAACGCCCAATGCGATGCCGTAGATGCCTTGGTTTGTCATGTAGAGATGGTTGATGATGCCAAGCCAGCTTGAGCCGCCATGCTTTAACGCACCCGGCATCCAAGGGCCGAAATAAGCGAAGCCGATGAAACACAGCCCGATGATTGGCAAGGTAGGCCCAACCGAGCGGCGCGTGGCCTCAAGAACCAACAGCAAAAGCGCGGTGCCCATGAATATGTCGGAACTAGCAGGGTTGCCGACGCGCTGTGATACAATTTCTGGTGGCAGAAGCGGCAAATACATCGCAGCTGCAACACCCAATATGGCTAATGCCACATCAACCAATGGCACCCCGTCAAAACGATACCATGCTTTTGGCGGCATAACCGGGTCGGTCTTGCGCATGCCAAACAAAAGAAAAACAAGGCCCAAAACAAAGGATAAATGAATGCCGCGATGCAATAGTTCGCGGATCAATCCAAAGCCGGACGCGTAGAAATGATAAACGGACATCGCGACCAGAAGGCCAGAAATGGCGATAGCCAAGGTTTTGCCGGTGGGGCGAAACGCGGTTTCCGGATCATACTTGCGCTCGATCTCGGCCAGCTGTTCAGGGGTAAGTTGGGGGGTGCTATCAGCGGCCATATCAATGCGTCCATCAGTAAAAAAGTGAATGCCGGGCGCAATTTGGTGCACCCGGCAAAGTATTGGAAAGGTTCGGTTACTTGAGCAGGCCAGCTTCTTTATAGAAACGCTCTGCACCGGCGTGCAAAGGAACGCCGATACCGTTCAAAGCAGTGTCAGGTGTGACTGTCTTGCCTTTGGCATGACCTACGTCCAACAACTTGCGGGACTGTTCGTTCCACAATGCCTTTGTGATGTTATACACCAGCTCTTCGTCTTCGTTTGCAGACGTGAACCACTGTGCGCCAACGGCGACAGTTTCTACACCAGCAACACCTTCGTATGCATCGTCAGGGATACCCGACTTAGCAAAGAAGCCATACTTTTCTGTCAAAGAATCTGCACCAGCACCGTCGATTGGGACCAGTTTGATATCTACAGCTGAGGAAAGCTCAACCAAGGCACCTGTTGGGTAGCCCGTTACAACAAAAAACGCGTCGATCTTGCCGTTGCGCAATGCCTCAGACGCTGCGTTACCCTTTAGGGCTTCAGCAGTGAGATCATCAACGGACAGGCCGTTAGCACCCAAGATCAGGTTTGCATCCACGTATGTGCCAGAGCCCGGCTCGTCCAAGGACACGCGCTTGCCTTTAAGGTCAGCAACGGAATTGATGCCGCTGTCTGCCAATGCGACCAAGTGGATGTGTTCTTCAAACAAAGCGGCGATTGTGCGCAGGTCTTTTGCTGGCTCTTTGCCTTCCATCGTACCTGTGCCTGTATAGGCCCAGTATGCCACGTCGGACTGTGCAAAACCTGAGTTGCGCAAACCAGAGATGATTGCATTCACGTTATCGACTGAACCACGTGAAGAAACCGCGGAAGCGATCAGACCGTCAACACCACATGATCCGCCGCTGTCGCACTCACGAGAGCCTGGTGGCTTAGAGATCGCGTTCGCGATCACACCGCCCATTGGATAGTAAGTATAAGCTGTGCCGCCTGTACCGATTGTAAAGAATGTCAGCTCTTGAGCAGCCGCAGTACCTGCCAAGCCCAAAGCCAAGACCGCGCTCACCGCGGCCGTTTTGATAGATTTGATCATAAGATTCTCCCAGTTGTTTTAGTCCCGCACGTTTTATCATGCGCGTGACCCTCTATATGAAGGCATGTTTTTGCCCCCATTTTACTTGCGAACACCTCAATCAGTTTGAGGTGCCGCGCGTTCGTATCCCTCTAAAGGTGCCGCCCCTATGCGCTTTTGTGCAGTCATGCTTCTTGGTCGATTATCTCCCTCATCACTGCGAGCACTTTGGCGACTTCCTGTATCGTGTTATAATGGCACATCGAAATACGCACACAATCGGACAAGCTTAGTGGGTTAAGAATGTTACCGCTATAGTGATCTGCAGTACGCGTATGTGTGCGTATACCACGGGTGTTCAAAATTTTCACAATGTCTGGCGACGAGATGCCTGCGACCGCAAATGAAACAGTCCCCTCGCGACCGGAGTTATCCGCACCAGATAGAATGGTCAGGTTATCCAAACCGCGAAGCCCAGCCAGATTGCCCGTTCCGTTGATCAGCGCATCTGACAGCACGGTTTCATAGGATCTGATCGCTCTTCCAGCAGCTTCGATCCGCGCTCTGGGCTCGATTTCCTCAGAAACCTCCCCGCCTAGCCAGTCAAAGTAAGCAACCACATCTGACATCGCAGCATAGGCACCAGTGTCCCGTGTGCCCAATTCCCAATTATTGACGGGCCCGCCGTTCAACGCCTCATGAGGCAATGAAGTCAACCTGTCGGAAATCCATGCAATACCGTACCCATGGCGCGAGAAAACTTTATAGGGTGAGATCGCGTAGCCATCGACATCGTAGCTGGCCAAATCCATATGCCCGTGGGCAGCATGCTGAATGCCATCAACTATAATCTTACAATCCGGAGCAACCGATCGGATCGCCTTTGAAATCGCAACAACGTCCATGCCAATACCCGTGACAGGTGACGCATGAAGCACTGTTGCCACAGCGACGTCTGGCGTCATCAGCGCGGCGTAATCCGCAGCCGTGACTAGACCTTCAGATGCACTAAATGGCACATCAACATAGTCCATGCCCATGTTACTCGCCCAATGCAGCGCAGCACTTCTGCTTGACGGATGCTCAATCGAGCTTCCAATGATCTTGGTCCCTTTGGGCGCATACAGGCAGGCGTTGCGGATCATCCGAAACAACAGCTCGGTACCCGTCTCTCCCATAATAAATTGACCGGATCTCGCGTTCATCAAAAGCGCCAAGTCTGCCTTGGCCTTGTTGATCATGTCAGTCAACGCAAGGGCAGCAGGATTGTCGCGCCCTTGGTTGTCGGGAATAGCCGCAAATTTCGCCGTGGTCTCCGTCACTGTCTTTAGCGTCAGCGCACCACCACCATTCTCGAAGTATATCCGAGGGCCCTGGAATGGGCAGCTGTCTACATGGACAAATCGTTCACGAATTGCGGCAATCAGCGTGGGGGTATCTTGGATCATTGAACGTTGGAACCTTAAAAATGTAGACAGATGTTGCCTCATTCGATTGGTTAATTATAGTGATAAAAAATAATCAATAACCATCAAAAAACTGAATGATATGGGCATAACCAACAACCAACTGATAGCGATGTTAGCCGTGATTGATTGCGGCACGTTTGAGCGGGCGGCATTCAAACTAAATTTGACACAGTCAACGATCACCAAAAGGATACAAGAGCTAGAGGCTTCAATGGGCTTTTTGATTTTTGACCGCAGCAAAAGACAGGCCATTTTGACCCATCAAGGTGAGAAGTTTGCGAACCTTTCACGCGAAACGGTTGCCAACTTTGAAAGGCTGGCGGCATTTAATTCGGATGCGAACGCGACAACAACTCAGATCAGATTGGGTGTAACCGAGATTTCAAGCCTCACTTGGTTGCCCAAATTCCTTGAGGTTTCACTGGAGAATGATCCAAACACCCACTTTGAACTGACCATTAATATGAGCCGGAATTTGCACAGCAGTCTCGAAGATGGAGATCTAGACATCATCGTCGTGCCCGAAATGCCGTTTCAATCTAACGCACATGTTCAACAGATTTCTGGCATCGAGATTACCTTGGTTGGGAAACCGGGGTTAGTACCCGAAGGCAGCAAGCTGGAGATTTCGCAACTACAATCATTTGAGTTCATCGGCCAAGGCAAATCATCCGGATATTCTAAAAGCATTCGCGACTGGTTTTCCAATTTCGGGATAAACACACGCAATAGCGTCAATGTTGATAGCCTTCACGCGATGGTTGGTCTTGCAGTCGCTGGTCGAGGTGTGTGCATCGCTCCCCGGGATTACCTTGTCCCACTCATCGAAAGTGGCCGGATCGCGGAAATTTTGACGACACCCCGATTGCCAACGATGAATTACTGCGTGGTGCATCAACAGTCCCCCCACGAAGCGCTCTTTTCTAGGATCGCAGGTGACATCCAGAAAATCGCTGATTTCAGAACCCCGTATTTTATATGATGCCCCCACCAAGGACAGCAGATTGGCCCGATACCGATGATCCGCTCTAAATCGTAGTCAAAATGTCTGAAATGGCACCTATGCTTGGGCTAGGATCAACGAGTTTTGACCGGATCAACACGATATCTGCGACCGCCTCCCGCGCATTGATTGGAATGGTAACAAGGGGTTGCCCATCATAGCTAATGTTGGTTGGCGGATTGGAGTAGCTGATACCAACACCAGCACCCTGGGCAGCCAAAGACCGCATCATCTCTAATGAAGCCGTCTTGTATTCCACATTCATTTTCACCCCCGCCTCTTCAAAGATACGCATGACATAGCCAAGTGATAACTCCTCTGCTGAAAGGATCAACGCAGCGTGGGAAAGCTGTTGCAAACCAAGGCTGCTAAACGCTGCCAAAGGATGCGATGGGGATACAAATGCGACGGGGGTCACGTCCTTTATTTTCTGAAGAATGAAGTTGTCGTCGAATCCGATGTCATATGAGATGGCCAAATCAATGCGCCCCTCCCTGATTTCGCTGGCCAGTTGAGAAAACCGCCCCTCACGGCCCTCAAAAGACATATCAGGGAAGTGCGATCTGAGAGCATTCAGGGCCTTTGTCAGATACCAAGGGGCGATGTCCTCAAAACACCCCACCACAAAGGGCCGCGCAGCGCTCCCAAATTGTTCGATTGCTATCGCACTCTGTAAAAGACTGCGGGCTTGTTCGACAAATTGATACCCAAACGGGGTGATCGAAATCGTGGCCCCCTTGCGGCGAACAAATATCTGCTGTTCCAGCCTTTGTTCAACGCGGGTGATCGCAACTGAAAGCGACGGCTGAGAAACACTCAGGACCAATGCAGCATCCGTCATGCTGCCCGCGTCAGCCACCGCAACGACATACTGATATTGGCGTAATGTAAGGTATAGCATAGAGTTATTTATATAATGAAAAAATATTATTGGAAGCTATCAATTGGGTCGCATAAGGTTTCAGTAACAGGGGAGATTTAAAATGCACAAACTACTTACACAATCTGATATCGATACATTTCAAAAGGACGGTGTTGTCCTTGTGAAAGGTCTGTTCAAATCACATATCGAGGCTATCCGCATCGGCATCGAACGAAACATGACCGAACCCGGACCCTATGCTGCAGAAAATCTAAAAGAAGGCGAAGGTGGACGCTTCTTTGATGACTACTGCAACTGGACCCGCATTCAGGAATTTGAGGATGTGATCCGGTCTTCTCCTGCAGCCGAAGTGGCCGCAGACCTAATGGGATCACAGCGGGTACAGGTCTTTCATGATCACGTGCTCGTCAAGGAACCCGGCACATCCAAAGCAACCCCGTGGCATCAGGACGGCCCATACTATTTTGTTGATGGCATTCAAAATGTCAGCTTCTGGTCGCCAATGGATCCGGTAAAAGACAACAGCTTGCGTTGTGTTGCAGGAAGCCATGCGTGGGACAAGCCAGTGTTGCCAACCCGTTGGTTGGCTGAATCAAGCTTTTATCCAAACGACGATGATTACATGCCCGTACCCGACCCTGACGCCGAGGGTATGGACATAAAGGAATGGGAGATGGAACCCGGCGATGCGGTTGCGTTCAATTACGGAACACTACATGGCGCACGCGGGAACACGACAAATGTCCGTCGAAGAGCATTCTCCCTTAGGCTCATAGGAGACGATGCCCGTTACGTCGAACGTGCAGGCCCAACCTCTCCTCCTTTCCCAGGACATGAAATGAAGGCAGGCCAATCGCTTCGCGAAGATTGGTTTCCGACAGTGTTCCAACGATAGAACATTCTAATCTAAAGAGAAATCGTGTTGGGAGCTGCTCAGATCAGAGTGAAAGGTAATCATACGCCTTTCACTTTAGCCGCGCACCACCACCTCAATTGCCCCACTTGCAATGTTGACGATCTGCGTTTCGTTCTTATGGCTCATTCGCGCGGCGGTCTCAGCGGATCGACGCAACACATGCATTGAAACGCTATGCGGGAGTTTCGTATTCCAGCGTCTTACGTGATCGCCCATTGAGCTGTCTTGCGACGGCGCTCAGCTTCGCTTGACCACCTGCGTCTCAACTTCGCCGACATTGCGCGGCAGAGAAAGTCATTGCCTGTCAATTTGCATAGCTTTTGCCGGTGTGAATGTTTCCAAGCTGCGGCATTCGACTGAAATGCGCGATAGAATTTTGAACCTCCATTGCGCCTGACGTCTCGGCTGATTGTTGAAACGAAACGCTTCAACATCCGTGTAATGGGGCGTAAAGACGCCTGTGCGTCAGCCCTAGAGAGGTCATTTCGCATGCATCCAGTGCAAGCGATAAGCGGAACCTGACGTGACCTGACGGGTGGATGCCACAAATTCGCGCAAGAAGAGGATAGATTGACGACTCGCGATCAAACCGACGTCCAATCGAACTTATCTGCTCTCCACGTTATCAAATCTCGGGCTTCTGTTTGTCTGCGAAAAACATCAGACGACGATACTTCGTTGTGCTCACTCCACCTTCCCAAAAGACTAAGGTGTTGCGTCGACCTTTTGAAACCACCGGAGAAAGGAATAGATCCTGCGATTGCTTCCTTGGTTCACTTTGAAATGGTATGGATATCTTGGTACGTCCCAAATACCATCCTCAAAATCTCAGCCCGAAGAAGGACTTACTGCATGGCGATCTATTTCATCAGACACGGACAATCAGAGTTCAACGCCGCCTATAATGGTGAGGCAGACCCATTTATCTTTGATGCGCCGCTCACTGAGTTAGGATTTCAACAGGCCGCAGCCACAAAAGCAGATGTTTCAGAGTTGGGCATTACCCGTGTCATTACATCCCCCCTTACCCGCGCCATTCAAACATCTAAGACAATTTTCGATGGTATTGCACCTATTGAAGTAAGACATGGACATCACGAGCTTCTAAAGTTCAGCGGCGATGTTGGTCGCCATCCTGAAGAGTTGCGCGCGGACTTCCCCGATTTGTCTTTTGACAACCTGCCCCTTCGATGGTGGCACAGCCACGAGGACGAAGATATTCAAGTGCCGGCAGAACCCGTCCCCGTATTTCAAAAACGCGTCGCAGGTTTTGTTGCTGACCTTGAGAACATTACCAGTGAGACAATCGCCGTCGTTGGCCACGGCAATGCATTTCAAGAAATCATAGGGTTTATGATGAACAACTGTCAGGTTCATAAGTACCGCTGACCAAAGTCAGGCAATACCCGGCGGTATCGTTGCGATTGCCCCTCCCTGAGAAGCTGGCTATCAATTCGATATCCAAATTTATCTCTGGGAGGGAGATTCAATGAAAAATATTGTGAAAACACTAATGCTTGCGTCAACGCTGGCGGTGACATCCACGTCGGTATTCGCGCAGGAACGGATTACTTATAAGTCTGCGAAAACGACATCTTCCTATTATCAGATGGGTGTTCAAATTTCTGAAGCCATGCGTACCGGAACTGATGGTGGCGTTGTTGTGACAGTGGAAGAAAGCCAAGGTTCTGTGCAAAACGTCATGGAAGTCCGTGCGCGCGGGGGTGATTACGTATTCACCACGCCTCCTGCACTGGTAGGGTTGGCACAACGCGGCGCGGCAATGTTTGAAGGCAAGGGTGATCCTGCGTTTGATGAAATTCGCGCACTGTTCCCAATTCCATCCCTGACAATGCACTTCGTTGTGTCAGATGCCAGCGGAATTGAAACCTTTGACGGCATGGCGGGGAAAACCATTCTGCTCGGTAGCGGGTCGTTCGGCGCGCGTGAAGGTGAAAAGTATCTCGGCCTTTTCGGTCTTGAGGGTAAAGTTACCATTGCCGACTCTGAGCTATCCAATGCAGTTGCAGCGCTGAAAAACGGCCAGATCGACGGTTTTGTGACCGCGGGCTCCTATCCTGCACCAAACGTGATTGAGGCCGCTGCATCAACAGGGGTGACAGTTTTGTCTTTGTCAGATGATCAAATTGCTCAAACCAAACGGACACCTTTGACCATTCCCAAAGGGACATACGCAGGTCAGGATGAGGCGATCTCAACAACATCCCTGCCTGTTGTAGCATACACGACCAGCGCAATGAACGATGATACGGCCTATTTACTCGCCAAAACCTTTTGGGAGCAGCGCGATGAGATGGGAAGTGCCGCAGCATGGTGGAATGGCATTAGCCCAGACATGATTTCAAACATCACAACCACAATTCATCCGGGCGCGATCCGCTACTACGAAGAAATCGGTGCAACCGTTACAGACGCACACCGTTAATTTTAATCTTAGCGCCCGGTCCATTTGATCGGGCGCTAAGCTATGAGAATTTACATGCTTAAAAACCACATCCAGACATCTTGGATCTTGTTGGGGCTGCTGATGGTTGCGGCTCATTTAGGTCTTATCTTTTACGGGCTTGTCCCAAATTTGGTTTCTCGTCCGTTGCATTTGGCTATGATCTTGCCGTGGGTTTTCTTGTTCAAAGCGTCAACTCGATCTAATTTTTTGTTCGATTTGGCGTTAACGCTCATCGGTGTCGCGTGCTGTCTTTGGATTGCGACACACCATCAAAGCCTCAAAAACCAATACGGCTTTCTAGAAAGCCAATCGCAAACTGCGATGGCAGTATTTCTACTTATCATAGTGATGGAGGGTGCCCGAAGGATGATCGGCTGGCCCCTCCCCACTGTAGCCGCGTTGATGTTGGCATACGGCTTGTTCGGCAAATTCATCCCCGGTGAATTCGGGCATTCCGGTACGCCCTTGGGCAGTTTTCTGGGCACATTGACGATTGCTGAAGGCGGAATTTGGGGAAGTCTGACAGGTGTTTCTGTGGGTGTTGTCTCCGTCTTTGTTATCTTCGGCGCAGTGCTCAACGCAGGCGAAGCAGGTCAAGGTTTTATGAACGTGGCAAATGCCGCCGCAGGTCGTTTGCGCGGAGGCGCTGCAAAAGTGTCCGTGCTGTCTTCGGCACTTTTTGGTTCAATCTCTGGCTCAGCGTCCGCCAATGTGGCCTCTACTGGCGCTGTGACGTTGCCTGCGATGACAAAGCTTGGGTATCCAAAACGCCTTGCCGCTGCAGTAGAAGCAGTTGCATCCTCTGGCGGGCAAATCATGCCTCCTTTGATGGGAGCCGGAGCGTTTGTGATGGTTGAGCTCACTGGTGTCCCCTACACCGACATCATGTTCGCCGCGATTTTACCCGCTGTCTTGTTCTTTGTCGCGGTTTGGTTGGGTATCGACGCCTATGCGACCCGCTATGACCTCAAGGAAATCCCTGTTAATCAACGCCCGCATAAACGCGACGTCATCATAACATCCGCATTCTTTGCCATCCCGTTTACAGTGTTGTTGGTCGCGATGTTCGCACTCAAATACACCCCCCAATATTCTGCTGCTCTGGCCATCTTTGTGGGTCTCGTTGCGCTGCTGTTCAACGGGAAAACTGGTTTTGACCTGAAGTTAGGGACCGAACGTTTAACGACGGCCTGCCTCAATGCAGGCCGTCAAATCGCGATGATCGGTTCAATCATCATTTGCGCATCAATTGTGATTGGTGTTCTTGGCATCACGGGCCTCGGGGTCAAACTCACCTCGTTTATCGTATCGGGCTCTGGCGGGTTGCTATGGCCTTCACTGTTGTTAACGGCCCTCGCGTGTCTGTTGCTTGGCATGGAGGTCCCCACAACTGCCGCCTACGTCATCTGCGTTTCAGTTGCGGGCCCTGCCCTGATTGACCTTGGATTAGACCCGCTGCAGGCACATCTCTTTGTGTTCTGGTTTGCGCTTCTATCGACAATCACGCCGCCGGTTTGCGGGGCTGTGTTCATTGCCGCAGGTATGGTTGGGGAAAATTGGTTAAAGGTAGCTCTTAGTGCGATGGCACTCGGCATTGGCCTGTACATCATTCCGCTTGGTATGATCGCAAATCCCGACATCATCAGGTTGCAAACAAATCCACTAGGATCAGGTTTGGCCTTTGTGCAGATGGCCATAGGATTGGGGTGTTTGTCGTTTGGAGTGATTTCAAACTTCAAAGCCGCCACTCGGCTGGCGCTATGTGCGGTCGGTCTTGGAGTTATCTTTATTCGCCTATTTCTTTGAACAGGCACCCCATTCCTAACGGTGATTACAACCCAAGATGATCAGCCCGTATTGGCTGACGGACATTAAAAAATGGCGCACCCTGAAGCGGATGCGCCGTCCCCTTGATTTAGTCTGTAGTAGCTGGGTTAGAGCACGAAATCACCCGTGGTGACTGGCTGCGGTCTCGACAAGTCGCGTCTTGACGAAACTTAATTCCAGAGCCAACGGAGACGCTTGTTCTCTTTCTCAACGTCCTCGTGCGGCCCAGACATCAAATCATCATGCCGATGCTTTTGGACCCACTTGTTCAATGTCCAACGCCCAAGTCAGATGATACCGGTGGCCGCGTCAGGCCACTGGTGGTCGCGATGCGCACAGCATCACGCCCAAAATCGTCGGTGTATCTCGGTGCCATTCTCTACCGTGTTCATGGCAAACATTGCTCGAAAGAGACCCGAACTAAACCATTAGCGTATTAAGCCCATTCGGGTCGCTTCGGTCGTTGCCTCCGCCCGCGAACTGACACCTAACTTTCTGTAGATTGCTTTGATGTGGCTTGAGGCCGTGCTGGCCTCTATGCCAAGGGCACTTGCTGTATCAGACACACGCAGCCCCCGTGCGATGTGGGCCAAAACTTCGGTCTCACGCTTGGTGAGAATGCCGGCGCTATCGAATACGGGCCCAGTGAAGCGGAAGTGCTCCATCACCCGTCGCGCGACAGCCGGCGAAAGTGGCGGGATACCGTCATGGATATTGCCAAGGTTTTTCTTAAGTAACGCGTCAGGATCGCTTTTGAGAATGTAACCCTGTGCGCCTGCTGACAGTGCAGAGACGATCGCACTATCACTGCCCATCACCGTTGCTGCGATCTTGATCACTTCAGGTTGTTTCGCACCAAGTTGACGAAAGACAGCATAACCTTCTCCATCTGGCAGGCTCAGGTCAATCAAGGCAAGGTCGAACTGTACTTCGCGACACAGCTTGAGTGCGCCACGTACGGATGTCGCTGTATGAATGGTTATGCCGCTAAATACCTCGCTGACCAGCTGTTCTAACCAGCTAAGCGTTTCGGGGATATCTTCGACGATGAGAGCGGACTTCATCATGCAATCCCAACCTCCCCAATCAAGGAAGGTGTCGCCATAACCCTATCCAACGGCAGTGCAATGTCGAATCTTGTGCCAGAAACCGAAGTCGTTAGCTTGCAGGTTCCACCCAACGCCTCAGTGCGGTTCTTGATGTTCTCCAAGCCGTTACCCGCGTTGGTTGCCACCTCATCAAAGCCAGAACCATCATCCCAGATATTTAGGGTCAACGTGCCGTCTATTACCGCAACGCGCACCGAAATCGCCTGAGGCAGCGCATACTTCAGTGCATTGCTTGTGACTTCGCGCATGATAGAGCGCATAGTATTGATGGTCATATAAGGCACCACCGGGTTCTGGAGCATCGCCATATCGTTGATCGGCCAATCTAAGGTGATGCCCTGCAATTCAACTCTGTCAGCCATTTCAATGCGCAGATCCATGAGAATGTCCCAAAGTGGGAAGCTGGACTGAAAGCCCTCGTTTACAATCGTCCGCAGATCGGCAAGCGTGTCGCGCAGCAGCGCGTCTTTGCGGTTCTCTTGCGGAGTATGCAGAGCGCCCAGCAGTTGGGCACCTATGTTGTCATGTACATCGCGCGCAATGCGTTCACGTTCCTGATTGACGCCCGTCTCAAACGCCTCGCGCCTTTCAAAGACAACAGTATGTATCTGGCTGAGCGTCCCAACAACCTCAAGATCGGAACTGTTGAACAAGCGCCGCCCCATGGCTGCATAACGCAGGCGTCTTCCTTTTAGGTCTTTGGTGCCCGGAATTTCCAACGCAAGGCCATTCTCGGAAAGCTGCGGGTGATCGGGCGATATATCCAACGTTTCTATCTGCGAAGCAGGTTCAAAAATGCTGTGCAACAGGTCATCCCATTTATCTGCCCGCGCGTTACGGGTGGGGGCGAGACCCACGGAAACTACTTCAGTTACTTTGCCAACAATCGAGGCCGCGCGCGGGGTCACAAAGCGATTGATCAGTAATTGGCGCAGAGGAAAGTAAAGAAAGCTCCCAATAAACATGGCCGCTGCAAGTGACGCCCATGGCTGTGCATGCAGCCAAAAAAGCAAAAGCGCATCAATGGCCAGTATTAGAATTGCAGAGCCAATCCAAAGCCAAATCTGATAGGAAAACCGGTCGAGTGCGAACAGGCGAAACCTGCTCACTCCAAGTGCTAGACCAACCTGCATAAAGCTGAAAAACCCGAAGGCATACCCTTGGGAAACCACGGCCAGTTCACTCATGCCAAAAGCTGTGGGGGCTACAGACAAAAGGGTAAACAGAATGCATCCCAGAAAAGTGGACAGTAAAAACCACCGCAAGCCGGCGCGATCGACGGGTTCATGACGTGACCGCCGGAACTGGATGACCCCGAACACAAATGCGGTGAGCAACTGACATAGGACTGCGACCGGAAACAGCAGATTCTCAGTCCAGCTAAATGTATCCGACAGATGGAACAGACCGAACACTACAACGGGCACGCTCACCCACCCAAGGGAGACGATCCTGCGTGGGAACAGCATGAACATACAGACAAGAGCGGTGCCAAAAATTGCGGCACCGAGATGATTGGCATTGGACAGCTGCACAAACAGATCGCCGGGCAGCGCAAGCTGGCGCGCGCCGTAAACAGAGGCTGCTGCGGCGGAGAGTTGCAGGCCAAAGCTCAAAACTACAAGAGCTATGACACCGGCGTCACGGCGCAAAGCGAACACCCAACCAGCGACAATCATGGCCAGCAATCCGACTGCATTTTGAAACCAGAAAACAAAGGGCAGATCGGAAAGCATACGAGATCGTATGGGGCGTAGCTCCTCGGTTTGTACGCCATCGGGTGTTTCAAACCGGACCAAGACTGTCTGCGCGTCCAGTTGCGCGGCGAACTGGGTTTGACGTTCAAAAAACGCGCGCATCTTGACGAAGGAGTTCAGCTGGTCAGGTTCTTCTATGGTATCGGTCGGGATGATATCGATGCCGTTTACTGATCGCAATTCGGCTCCCGCAGGCACATCAATATGCGGTCTGTTGGTGACGAACACCGCAGCAACCGTAAAAATTAGGAAAGCGACGAGTGTCACTCCGACAAAGCGGAAAATGGGTAGAAAAAATACTGTCTTCATAATGTAGTTTAGTTAATTTGACTGAAAGGGTGTCGTATCTCCCCTAAACAGGGGGGTGACCCGATGAAGTAATATGTCATGAGCATAACCCGCTGCATGAGAAAACAAGAAGTGTTTTTTCGCCCGCATGTACTTGGCGAATGCTCAGAACTTCCGCGTAAATCCTATTGTCATGTATTCGTTGGTATAATCGACAAGCGTATTGTTGGACTTGTTTCGCTCGATCCCGACAATCAGCTGCGGCGCAAAGTTATAAAATTGTATTTCGCGGTGGTGCAGCCTCAATTCGGCTTTGATTTTCTCGTCCTTGCGTGCTTCAGAAAACAAACCGGCATTAAAGCCGTCGCGGGTGTCACGTGACACGCTCACATCCAACCCTGCAACCAGACCGCCCCGAAATGCGTAATCTGCGCCAAAGGTCAAACCCGTATTGGTCCCCGCCGCCGTCGTATCCGCGCTGCTTGTGTGTTGATGGAATACGCCAAAGCGGAGTTGAGCATTCGCCGAAATGCCATGAGCATAAGACAGATGCGCTAATATGATGTTGTGATCAGGTGAACGATCCTTGTGCCGCGTGTTGGCGAATTGCAGGTTTAGATTCAATCGCCCCTTGGCACCGGCCTGCTGTGCGTAATCAACATATGCCCCCACAGTGTCGGAATAGGGCGCATCCCCAATCCAGCGCGTACCCAATAGCAGGCCTCCTGCAACGGCACTCCGGGAGGTTTTTGAAAACTGCAAACCTGCACGGCCCGTTACCGATATGTCGCGATAAGCTGCGTCTTTGTTCAACTTGGCGGCCAGATCAGCGCGCAACCTTGCATGCAGCCGTGGCGACAGACGACTGCCATAGCTCAGACCTGCGTTGATTTTGCCGCTGACGCCCGGCTCTCCACTTTGTTCAAGCTCAAACGGCAGGCCGCTGATCAGTACCGTCTTACTTTCCGTCTGCCTGCCGACATTGCTTTCCGGCCGCAACCCGAAGGAAAAATATCCCGACAACCTGCGACGTGTGTTAATTTTTTCGGTTAGTTGTCCAACGGCATGACGTGCCCCCGGTTGTAGCGCTGTGCCTTCCAGCAAGCCTAGATGATACCGCGCACGGCCATCCTGTCCGAGCTTGTAGAGTGTCAACGCCAATTCGAAGCGGTAATTTACGTTTGCGGGGTTCAGGCTCACCAATCTTTCGAGGTCTACAAGCGCTGCTTGGTGATCGCCGTTTTCAACAGCAACAAGTGCGCGGTCCCACAAGACTGGTTCGGACACCTGCGCGCCTGTCTGATCTTGCGCAAAAGCAGGCGCACAGATCAGCATGAAGAAGTAACAGGCCCAGAGCACAAAGGCTCTGGATCCTGCAGTGATGACACGCGACATGACTTAGTCGCGATTGCCGTAGAATGTGCCTCCGGTAATGATATCAGCACCTGTGTTTGGACGGATCCCAACCGCATTGGCACCAAAGACGCTGGCACCATTGGCCCCTACAAAATTACCTTGCAACGTCATCAGTGCATCCCCTGACAATGTGCCGGATGGATCGCTCAACGTCCCTTCTAACCCAACGCTAAGCCCGGTGATGGTTGCGGTGCCTTGGCCTGGTATATTGAGGTCGGTAGCCGAGATCGCGTTGACTTGATTTGTGGCATTTGCCGTGCTTAGCGTACCAGCGATAGTTGTCTGTGTGCCATCCACTTCGCCTTGCAGGTTGTCGACTGTGGCATTGATGGGGTTGCTGTTGGCATCGAAATTAATTGCCATGTCCAAATCACCCACCACGGCTTCGTCGGTATTGGCGGAATTGGCATTCGTGCGCACACTGACTTGTCCGGTATAATTTGCGGTACCCGTCAATCGCGTCTGTGTTGCTACTTGAGTTTGCGAGGCCGCATTGAAGGCCGTCTCATAGGCGGTCAATGATCCACCAGCGCCGCCACCGCCACCAGCGCCGCCACCGCCACCAGCGCCGCCACCGCCACCAGCGCCGCCGCCGCCACCAGCGCCGCCGCCACCAGCCGCGGATGAACCGCCACTGCTCCCGAAACATCCAGCCAAAAACCCACAGGCAAACAGAACCGTAACGCCGCGTGAAACCTTAATAAAATGCATGAAATAATCTCCCGAATAATTAGTGAAGTCGGGATGAAAAAGACGGGAAACCCTGCGATGGTCACTCCCCTGTTTGGGGGAGTAAATGTAAGATCGCTGATTTTGTTAACTTTTTTCTGTTTTTATCAAAAATTTATATACATTTTGTGATCATAATAAATTCGCGCCAAACGACCTTTCAAAACCAAACCACTACGCGACGCCCATCCCATGAACGATGTTTCAAACACAATCTGCAGTGCTAGAGTTCCCAATACAATAATTCTGCAGCGGCCATCAGAACGGTTTGGAACGCCTGTCACCTTGAACCCAAAAGCGCTGACGTCAGACAAATCTGCGTCGAAAAATTGCTGTGGGATGCACGAATCTCCGCAATGTGAAAACTGCAGTGCAGCTTAGTATTTAGTATGAAGCTGCCAAGGTCCGCTATGGGCCGTTCTTCCGACTGTGCAAAGTACACTTTCTGCGCAAAACTGCCATTGACGCAAGTCGCTTCTAACGGCAACTCCCACCCCAAAGTGGACATGCCCGTTTGACACATCGGACAGAAACCTGACTTTCGCTGCGCCCACAAACTAAATTGGACAACTTGAAGAAAGCGGACATTTGGGGCTGCGACCCAGCTTTTTCGTTGTGCAAACCCAGCGAAGGTCGGCATAGAGCCCTGATTGACTTTATGCTGCGAATTCACAAAGCTGATTGAGAATTTCAATGAGGATAACCGATGCCCCTAGAAGTGAACCTTCCAATCATTCTCCTTGCTGCACTTATTGCTTCAATTAGTCCCGGTCCGGCTACACTTGCTCTCGCTGGAACGTCCATGGCTTCTGGACGCACATCGGGGCTGGCACTTGCATCTGGAATCACAACAGGTTCACTTATGTGGTCGGTCGCCGCAGCACTTGGCCTTGGAGCTATTATGCTCGCAAACGCATGGGTATTCGAATTGATCCGCTATTTTGGTGCGGCATACCTGATGTTCCTTGCCTACAAAGCAGCGCGGTCTGCATTGTCTGACAAAGACTTAGCGACAAAGTCGTTCAAAGGTGGAAAGCGCTCACTGTATGCGAAGGGTCTAGCTCTTCACCTAACTAACCCGAAGGCTATTCTGTTTTTCGGATCATTGTTCTCGCTCGGCGTTCCGCAAGGAACAGCGGTCACAGAACTTATTCTTGTTATTGCTGCTGTCGGTTTCCAGAGCTTTCTGGTGTTTCATGGCTATGCGTTGCTCTTCTCGTCACAAGCAATGACAAAAATCTACTTGAGACTGCGACGCTGGTTCGAGGGCGTATTCGCAATCGGATTTGGTGCTGCCAGTTTCAAAATACTGACAGCAAAAGTGCAGTCATCATAAGGCAGCTTTGTCCTGTGTGGATGGCTCTTTTTTGCTGTATGCTCAATGTTCGCTCAGTGGCACTTAGTTCGCCTTCGCAGCGTTCGCGCCATGGTCCGCTCCAAGCCCAAAGCGGACATGCCGCTGGAATGCAGACATTCGTTGCGTGTGCAGTATTCTTTGAGTTCTAGGGTCAATGCTTATATTAGAAAACACCGAAAAACTCATACTCATTTGCAGTCAACTATCATCAACTACATCATTGTGTAGCTTCTGCGCCGTCCAGTAAATATTTAGCCCGCGTTGGAATGGGCAGGCCAAGTGACCAAATTTTGCATCTGCGGTGCGCTGTGGTTCAGAGACATCGCACATTTAACATCTGGTATCACCGCGACGTCGTACATTTCTTGAACACTGCCGTCGATGCGAAGCCATGCGGCAACCTCGCGCTTATCCAAGTCTACAATTTGAACACCACACCAAGGTTCGCTGTCGGCCTTTTTCAACATCCCATCAAGTGCCAGACCTTCAAAACGTTTATATCTGGGTCGAGATAGGCCAATAAATGCAAACCTTTTGTGAAACGCCAAGCCTCTGACAAAGCCCGGGCAAAATATCTGAGGTGTGAAGGCATCTTCTGGCGATTTAGACTGGTCAATCGTTCCGAGCTGTCCGGTGCCCGAATTTAACACCCATAGTTCACCTTGATGTACACGGGGCGAATGAGGCATCGAAAGCCCCTCGCAAATGATTTGATCAGTTTGTGTATTCAGGACAATGCCGCCATTGCTGCGGCGATCCCTCCAGCCATCAATTGTATCGGATTTACTGATTGCTGTCACATACGTCAACGCGCCATCAACCAACGCCATGCCGTTCAGATGGCAGCGATCTTCGCTCACGATACGCGAAATGAATGGAGGCTTCCAAACGGTTTCAAAGCTGTGCTTTGTTGATGTTCGTGCAATGCAATTGAACCGCGTATTGACGAACATGATGTTGCCATCGCCATCAACTGCTACATCATGCGCATCGAGTGGCCCGGTGGTGTGTGTCGTGCGCGGCACGAAACAATGATCAAACAATTCCTCAGCGCGCTCATTCGCATTCAGACAGTTTTCCAGCCGGTGGATTTGCGCCCCAGTCGCCAGATGCATAACCTTATCATCGACGAATAGGCCCATAGCTTTGCCAAACGGCTGGGTGTTGATCATGATGCCGCCACGAGGGTTACGCCCGATCAAATATAACTGCCCAGTCTCGTATGAAGTTAAGCAAATGGTTAGGTTTTGCGCTTCTAGGAACGCAAATAGATTGGGCGATGTCGAATACTCAGATTCAACAGGTTTCTCGACTGGTTCATTTGACAACGGTTTTAGCCCACATTTAAAATTTGAACGAAACGCCTAGGCTCGCGCTTGTGGCGTCGTCTTCTCCACCTTGAATGGTTCTTTGATGAGATACGCCACTCCAAAGCTTAACATTTTTTTTGGTTTCATATTCGAAATCCAGGGATACGGTCGCGAAATTATCTCCGGGTGCTGTATTGGCGATGCTTACACCGGACAGGGTGGTCGTTTCATCGCCACCAAATACATGTGAAAGCTGTGTGCTTGCCGTGAGGGTCATGACGCCATTTCTGCTTTCTATTGATCTACTCAAATCAACACCTGCCGACACCGTATGGCGATCAAAATCTAAATCAGAATATTGCTCTCCGTTAGAATCCACAAAACTGTCCAGTGACGTTTGATCATAGCTGTAATGGATATTGGGGCGGATCATAAGCCCATTGGCGAGACGGAACTGCTTGCCAACACCGATAGCCAAAAGTTGGGCAGCGCCGTCAGTGGAACCCGTCGCGCCATTGGAGTTCTCAGTATCAGCGTCCAGCTGGCTCCAAGACAATTGCCCATCTACAAATATGCCGTTGTCGTAATTGACAGTTGCGCCAATCGAAAGACCGTAACTGGTGACATCTACGCTCCCAAGCGAAGCGTTCGAACTGGACGACAGGCCATGGTGTTCATCCGTATAATGGGCTGCAAAGGTGAAGGTCGTTCTATCGCCTGCCGCCAGATCCACACCAGCCTGCAAACCGGTCAACCGTCCGTCATCGACCAGCGTACTCTCCATGGTTCTAACCTGAGCTGTGCTTTCGCGTTCGCTCCATGTACCCAACGTACGCACCCATGCTTGGGGAGGTGTCGCAGTGGGCAAGAATGACAAACGGTTTACTTCTTGGTTGATAGGATAAGTACCAGTCCGCAAGCGCGGCAAAGTGCTCAAAAGCGCCCGCTGGGTTAAAACGTTGCTGTTGCCCAGACTGGCCGCAATGCCTGTTGCTACACTTAGACCTGAGGACTGAAGGAAGAAGTCGGATCCATCGGATTGATTTAGCGAATAGGTGAATGCGCCTGCCTCAATAGGTCCCGAGGATAAGGAAAAGGCGTCATTCGTTGCCTGCCCTTGCACATCTACCAACAAAATACCGTCATCGTTGCCTATGCTGCGCGGCGCTCCGGTCAGTACTGTTGGCGTAATATCTAAAATAGTGGTTCCCGTCACGTCGCCGGACACAACCACCAGATCAGTGGCTTCAGTTTCATCCAACGCAACATCCAATGCAATGGTCCCGCCGCCGTTCAAATCGCCATCGATGGTAAGCTGATCGTCCGTTGAGCCGTTTTCCAACGAAATGAGCCCCGCGTTTGTAACAGTCCCTTGGACCAGGTTTGTACCCGAAAATGTAAGCGTGCTGGCGGCGTCGATCTGCATTTGAGAGAAGCCAAGCGTCGCATCCGCCAACGACAATTCCGAACCGTTAATGACCGATAGCTGTTCAAAGTTAGTGGCGTTTGTCAGTTGTTGGTTAAAGTCACCAGTGTTGTTACTGATGGAAAGTGAATCGACCCCATCGCCACCATCGATCTGTGTATCTTGGGAAATTTCGGCGAACGATCCAATGATGTTAAACACATCGTCACCACCACCCAGATTGATATCACCTGCCGATACAGCGCCTTCTAGATTGAGTATGGTATCTGTGGAGCCGTCCACCAACGCCATGCCGTCACTTTGTAGCGCGCCCGTTTGTGCCACATTAATCGTTGCTTCGCTTGCTGTGATGAGATGATCGATGCCGCCCTGTACAGTGCCAGAAACGTTAATCAAAGTACGCCCTGTTGTCTCTCCTGTGACTACAATGCCGCGAGAGGCGGTAACATCGGCAACCGATATATTTACGTCTTCGTCGCCCGTGTGTGCCGCGTCAATGCCAGTCCCATTCGTCGCCGTTACGGTGCCTGTTGTGGTTATAGTTAGCGCCCCAGAACCGCCATGATCCGCGGTGATACCAGCCGTTTCTCCAATTACATCAATGGCTTGAATACTCAAGGATCCGCCATAGGAAAGATCAAGATAAGAAGAAGTGTCTGAAACATTACAGTAGTCGTATATGGATTCACTAAACATATCCGTGTGGGCCGCAATTCCAGCCTTGGTATGACCCGTTACAGCCCCCGTTGTCGTGATTGCAATCGAACCGCCTGTGCTTTGGGCTTCAATTCCATTTGTTGCCCCCTCTACATCCAGCGCAGCAATGACAAGATCACCTGCACCCGCTGAAGGTCTATCGAAAAAATAGTCAAAGCTCTGCCCTTCAGCAGTCGCAATTATTCCTGCACCTGTTGAACCAACAACGCGACCTGTCGCGGAAATAGTATGTGCACCGTCACCTTTTGTGTAAGACGAAATGCCATTCTGTCCTCCAGAAACGTCAACGACATCGATTGCTAAACTACTATAAATTCCTGAAGTTGCCGAAATTCCGTCATTTTGATCGCCATGAACTGTGCCTGTGGTGGTGATGCTCAGGGCCCTAAATCCATCGTGATCTGCGAATATTCCGTTTGATCCACCACTAACGTCTGTGGCCTGGATGGTCAGGCTTCTTGCCGCATAGGCTCCCCCGCGGCCCATTTTTGCGAACTTGAGGCGTGTCCTAGCATCAATACCATTACCGGCTATGCCTTGTGTAACACCAGAAGCAGTAATTGCCACATGATCAGCTAACCCGGAAACAGCTAGGTCAATCCCATCGTCGCTACCTTTTACGGTTTGCACGTCAAGAGTGACTAAGCCTACGTCAGTCGAGTACCCAAAGAAAACTTCTGATGCTGCGTCAACAGATACTCCGTCACCTTCGGAAGCGGAAATATTTCCAGTCGATGTAATGCTGAGATGAGCTGTGCCATGTGTGTGATGTGAGTAATCGGAGTATCTATCAAGAATAAGAAAGGAGGATACGCCTGCATCTGTCCCGGAAACATCACCCGTTAACGTGATCGATAGACCACCCAATCCATCGTTGTTTGCTTTTAGTCCAACGTCAGCACCCGTGATTGACCCGTCGCCAGTTTGCGTGAAGGAAATACCTTCACTCCCCGTTAAGTCGAGCCCATTTCCAGTCTGGGTCGCGATCTCGAAATCCGACGTCGTCGTGACGTTCAGAGGCGTGCCGCTTAGAGCTTGGGTCGCGTCACTGATATCGCTTGAACCTGAACAGACAAAATCACCCGAAGCAATGATCGAGCAAGAGCCCGCATACGCCGGTCTGATATAGCTCACGCAAGAGGCCGCAAAAACTGTTGTCGCAAGGAAATGCTTGGATGCAATCATTCGATTGGAACCTCTACAAAATTTTAATTTACTCTTCGTATATCGATTTTTTGTTCAATAACAGTATCCCAAGCGCCCATCGAAGCTTGTTGAGTGATCCCAATAATATTCGTGACAAAAGTGTATCACCTCCCGACATAAGGGTGCAAAGCTGTGAATGCGCGGGGCCCAAAATCAATATGAACTCCAAGAAATTGACTGTCATGTTTTCCGTCTCAAGTACCAATGTGCCGATATAATTTGGTATTAGGCCGGACTGTTACATTCCATGTGATCTGGACCGATCAACAGCGCAGGCAATTCCCATCGAGATCACGTGTATTGAGGCGACATTACCGCTGCGTGTTACTAATATTGAAAAGATCATAAATCACGGGCATTCATCAACACTAAGTGACTAAAGAAAAATCGTATTTGGGGCTGCGCGCTGATCATTCTCGATATGCCTTTCAACTTCGATCAGGGCTGCCCCTTCGATACCCCAAAGCGGCAGACAAAAGATTGGACTGTTTTCGGCTTTATGAAGGGTTGAACAGCCCTCTTATGGACCCAGTACACACTTTCACAATGCCGCGCTGCAGGAAGTTTACTATCGATGATAGTTCCGCTCTGAGCCCTCCAAGTAGCTCAGCAAAGCACACTAACCGCGCAAAGCTACCATCGGGCCGTATCCAACGCGCCGCATCCCTTGGACAAAAATTGAGCACGCTTTCGATAGCTGGCAATATAGCCGGATGGACCGCCGCAGCTCGCCTACTTCATACGCCCTCAGCTCAACATAAAAAGCTGAATGTACCAAATCGGAATGGCGGTCGACTTGGGGGACCGCAATATTCAATCAATGCTTAACGCACTATAATTTACAGAAACCATTGAGCTAAATGGCGGAGGCTCAGGGATTCGAACCCTGGGGACGCTCTCACGCCCGTCGGTTTTCAAGACCGGTGCATTCGACCACTCTGCCAAACCTCCGCATTGAGGGCTTCCTAAATCGGTCGAAATGATTCTGCAATTAGGGAAAATACATTCATTTGGTTGGGGAAAATTGCCTATCCGTGCCAGCCTCCCTTGTCGTGCGGGGCTTGAGCGCGTTAGAGTACTGCAAATGCTCCGCAAAAGGGGTGAAGCGGTGTGTCATAAGAACATGGTCCGCGAGACAGGCAAGGACGAGGGAATATGGGCAGTCAGATCAAACAAAATCACAAGGCGTCAAAGCGAAAAACGTTGAGAGCCGTTGCTGGTTCGCTTGTTGTTGCTTCTTTGCTGGCAGGCTGTGACGAGCAAGGCAAATTCGCGTTCCCAACTGTAGGCGGAGCAAACGCATCCAACCAAGCCGCAGCACCCGCCGGCCCGACAATTGAGCGTGATGTAGAAGCGCCCGAAGTTTTCTCGGTTACGGATCAGGGATTATGGGACGGACGCCCCAGCCTGGGCGGTGTTTGGGTTGCACATCCTGATGTAACGGACCCCGAGCGCGTGATCATTCGCAATCAGGACAATGGCAAATTTGTTGTTGGGGCCCTTTTCCGCCGTGAACGCGACATCCCTGGGCCAAGCTTGCAGATTTCATCGGATGCAGCTGTTGCGCTTGGCATTCTGGCAGGTGCCCCTGCAAAATTGAATGTGACGGCACTTCGCAAGGTTGAAGAACCTGTTTCGAACCCTGCACCTGAAGCTGTACAAACCACTGTTGATCCTGCACCTGAAGTAAATTCAGCGCCACTTGATCCTGTTACAGCCGCGGCAGGTGCCGCGATCGAAGCGGCAACGCCCGCCCCTGTGGCTCCGGCGCAGACATCTAGCCTGTCAAAACCGTTTATCCAAATCGGTATTTTCAGTATCGAAGCAAACGCAAACCGTGCGGCCAAACAGATGCGCGGTGCAGGATTAGCGCCAACCGTCAAACAAAGCCAAATCAACGGCAAAACTTTCTGGCGCGTCGTTGTTGGCCCAGCCGCAACCACCTCTGAGCGGGCTAGGATTTTGTCGACCATCAAATCGGAAGGCTTCACGGATGCCTATGCCGTCTCCAGCTGATAGCAAAGGTGCCTGATATGCGCGGATTAAAACTGACCTTTAGTGCACTTGCATTGCTCGCCTCATCCGTGAGCGCGCAGGCATTTGATACCCGCGCAAAGGCCGCCTATGTAATGGACTACAACACTGGCACAGTGTTGATGGCCAAAGATGCGGATCAACCGTTGCCGCCTGCCTCGATGTCCAAGCTGATGACGCTTTATATGGCGTTTGAAGCCATTGAGAATGGCATCCTTGATCTTGATCAAATGTTGCCAGTATCTGCGGCGGCGCAGCAATACGGCGGTTCAACGCTATTCCTGAAAGCAGGTGAGCGTGTCCGTGTCGAAGACCTGATCCGCGGCATTATTGTTTTGTCGGGCAATGACGCCTGTGTTGTCATCGCCGAAGCGTTGGCAGGAACCGAAAACAAATTCGCACGCCAAATGACCATGCGGGCGCAGCAGCTCGGCATGACAAACTCAACCTTCACGAACTCTAATGGCTGGCCAAAGGCTGGTCATCGTATGTCTATGCGGGATTTAGGGTTGATCGCGTCAAAGCTGATCAGAGATTACCCGCAATACTACCCGATGTTTGCGCAAAAAGAATTCCTGTTTGATCCATCCGAGTCTGCAAACCGCTTAAACCGGAACCCTCTGCTAGGCCTTGGCATCGGTGCTGATGGCCTGAAAACGGGCCATACCCAAGAAGCAGGATACGGTCTTGTTGGATCTGCAAAACAGGGCCAGCGGCGCGTCATCTTTGTTCTGTCAGGGCTAGAGACAGCTCAGGCGCGTGCAAATGAAGCCGAAGCTGTGACAAATTGGGCGTTCCGTCAATTTGCGCAGACCGGTTTGGGTGCAAAAGGCACAAAAATTGCCGATGCTGACGTCTCGATCGGCGCTGAAGATAGTGTAGGTTTAGAGCTGGCAGAGGATATCTCGCTGCTCCTCCCTGTAAATCCGATTGAGCCCCTGAAAACAGAAGTCGTTTATAACGGCCCTGTAAAAGCTCCCATTACAAAGGGCGATCAAATCGGTGAACTCATAATCAGCCCTGAAGGTCTGCCAGAGCAACGTGTACCACTGATCGCAGACCGCACCGTTGCACGCCACGGGTTTGTCGGACGCATTGTAGCGGCCGCACAGCATCTCGCCAAACGTATTAATGACGGCCCCCCGCCGGAGGCTTCGTGAAGAAAAACGTGACGCAGCGCGGACTTTTCATCAGTTTTGAAGGCATCGACGGATCGGGTAAGTCTACGCAAGTGACCCGTTTGGCGCAGCATTTGCGCGCTGCCGGACATGACGTCGTTCTGACACGCGAACCAGGTGGTTCTGCTGGCGCTGAGGAAATTCGCGCGCTTGTGCTGCAAGGTGATCCTGATCGCTGGTCGGCAGAAACCGAAATCCTGTTATTTACCGCCGCGCGTCGTGATCACCTAGAGCGGTTGATCCGCCCTGCCCTTGCCGAGGGCAAAATTGTGATTTGTGACCGCTTTGCGGACAGCACACGCATGTACCAAGGCCTTAGCCGTGGTGATCTGCGTGCCGATGTTGACCAGCTGCATGACCTCATGATTGGCGTCGAACCCGACCTGACAATCTTGATTGATATGGACCCCGCCGAGGGGCTAAAGCGCGCCAAAGGCCGCCAAGGCGTTGAGGAGCGGTTTGAGGATTTTGGTGCCAGTCTGCAAGAGGCCATGCGCGCAGGTTTTCTTGCTCTATCTGAGGAGTTTAGTGACCGTTTCCGCGTGATTGATGGCAGCCAAAATATGGACCGTGTCGCGGCAGATATTTCGGCCACCACCGACAAGGCACTTAGTGAAACCCGCTGATCATATTACTCCTCTGCATCTCAAACCTGCTACACCCCATTTCCAACCCATTCATTCCAAGTTAAACCGCACACATGAGCGATGAAACAGCCCCACAGCCTGAGCGCCTAGAAGGTGCGCCGCATCCGCGTGACACGGACCGCCTGATTGGGCAGGACGCGGCGCAAAAGGCGTTTGTTGATGCATTTAACACAGGCCGTTTGCACCATGCATGGATGCTGACGGGGCCGCGCGGGGTGGGTAAAGCAACCTTGGCATGGCGGATCGCGAAATTTCTGCTTGCGACACCGGCGCCAGATGATGGCGGGATGTTTGCACCGGAAATCCCTACCAGTCTTGAGATTGCGGCAGATCACCCCGTTGCCCTTCGGATCGCAGCGAGCGGTGAAGGGCGCATTCGCAACGTCACACGCTCAATCAACCCGACGACCAAAAAGATGCGACAGGAAATTGTTGCAGATGATATTCGCGCCCTGAACGGGTTCTTTCAGATGTCGGCACCCGATGGCGGATACCGTGTTGTCATCATTGATGATGCGGATTTGATGAACGTCACGGCGGCAAACGCGCTCCTCAAAATGCTCGAAGAACCGCCTGCCCGCGCGCTGCTAATCCTGATCTCGCATCAGCCCTCTGGCCTGTTGCCGACAATCCGCTCGCGATGCCGTACGCTGGCTTTACGCTCTTTGGATGCGACTGAAGTGACTGAAGCCATGGCCCAAGCAGATGTTCAGGCCGCCAATTCCGCTGCTCTATCCGCCCTTTCGGGTGGGTCTGTTGGCGGGGCGATGCGTCTATCGATACTGGGTGGTGCGTCCCTATATGCCGAACTGGTTGGCCTTGTCGGCACCCTGCCCAATATGGACCGACCCCGTGCCCTCAAACTGGCAGAACTTGCTGCAGCGCGCGGCGGTGAAGCAAAGCGCGACTTGTTGTTTACCCTCATTGATCTGCTGCTTAGCCGTATGGCGCGTGCAGGTGCGATGGGTGCCCCACCCAAGATCGAAGCATGCGTTGGCGAAGCAAATACCCTGATGCGCCTGTGTCCCACCCCCCAACAGGCCCGTATTTGGGCTGATCTGGCCGCTGAAATCGGCGCAAGGGCACGCCACGGCATCGCGGTCAACCTTGACCCTGCCGCGCTGGTTCTAGATACGTTTGTAAAGATGGCAAAGGCCGCCCCAAGATAAGCGCCGACGGAGTTCCATGACCGACACACCACACATCACCGACAGCCACTGCCACCTTGATTTTCCCGAGTTGATTGAGGAATTACCCGAGGTAATTTCCCGCGCCCATGACGCAGGCGTTATGCGAATGGTCACGATTTGCACCAAGCTGAAAAATGAACCCGCTGTGCGTGCTATTGCCGAGGCACATGCATCGGTTTTTTATGCAGCAGGCACGCACCCAATGAGCGTCGCAGATGAACCGATGGCAACGCTTGAACAGCTCATCACAATTGCGCAGCACCCTAAAATGGTCGGCATTGGTGAGACAGGGCTAGATTATCACTACACCGCGGAAAGTGCTCAAAAGCAACAGGATAGCCTGCGCATTCACATTGCCGCCGCCCGTGAGACCGGCCTGCCGTTGATCATCCACAGTCGAGATGCGGATAATGATATGGCCGCGATCCTGCGCGATGAACACACCAAGGGTCCCTATACCTGCGTCATGCATTGCTTTTCTTCTTCTGCCGAATTGGGCCGCGCAGCACTTGATTTGGGGTTTTACCTCAGCATGTCGGGCATAACTGCCTTCCCCAAAAGTCAGGAATTGCGCGATATCTTTGCGGCCGCTCCGCTAGAACGTATTCTGGTCGAAACAGACAGCCCCTACCTTGCCCCGCCGCCATTTCGTGGCCGACGCAATGAACCCGCCTATAGCGCTCACACGGCCCGCCGCGCGGCTGAGACATTCGGCGTTGAATATGACGTGTTTGCCGCCCAATCCGAGGCGAACTTTGAACGCCTGTTTACTAAGGTTGCTGCCTATCGCGGTGCATCATGAGTGACGTGATGCGCGTTACGATCCTTGGCTGCGGATCATCCGGTGGCGTTCCCCGTTTGGGCGGCGCATGGGGTGCTTGTGATCCAACAGAACCACGCAATGCGCGCCGCCGCTGCTCAGCTTTAGTTGAGCGGATCACCGACGCAGGAACAACGTCTGTGTTGATCGACACCTCACCCGACATGCGTAGCCAACTGTTAGATGCAAATGTTGGGCGGCTGGATGCGGTTCTGTATACCCACGCACACGCGGACCATGTGCACGGCATGGATGATCTACGCATGATTGTGATCAACATGCGCAAGCGCCTGCCTGTCTGGGCCGACCAGCCAACCTACGACGCGCTGATGGATCGCTTTGGCTACGCGTTTATTCAACCCGAAGGGTCGATGTATCCGCCCATTCTGGAGATGAACCTAATGGATGGCGATATTGAGATTGACGGCGCGGGCGGCCCGCTTCGTTTTACCCCGTTTACAGTGCCCCATGGCGGTATGGATGCACTAGGATTTCGCGTAAACAATGTAGCGTATCTACCTGATGTTGCATCAATTCCAGACGATACCTGGTCGTACCTAACAGACCTAGATTGCTGGATCGTGGACGCCCTGCGTCGTGATCCACACCCAACACACAGCCACTTGGAACAAACACTGGGCTGGATCGAAAAAATGCAACCCAAGCGAGGCGTGCTTACCAACATGCATAACGATCTGGACTATGCTACCCTTGCCGCCGAAACGGCTGATCATATTGATCCGGCTTTTGACGGTATGCAGCTTGAGTTCCCGCTAAAGTAAATTCGCGTCTTTCACCTCTCTGTTTGGAGGTGTAGTCAGGGCTAACCCCCCAGCCCTGAGCACCCAAATCCATGCAAACTCTTTTAGATGTCATCCTGCCCGTTTTTATGGTTATCGGATTTGGCTATGTCGCCGTGTGGCGCGGCTTTTTCCCAGCCGAGAGCGTGGACGGTGTTCTGCGATTTGCCCAAAGCTTTGCTGTGCCATGTCTGCTGTTTCAAGCCATCGCACATCTGGATCTTGGTGCCTCGTTTGATGCGCGCCTGCTGTTCAGTTTCTATTCCGGTGCCGCGATTTGCTTTGCGCTTGGCATATTTGGAGCACGTCTGTTTTTCAAACGCGATTGGGAAGATTGCGTAGCAATCGGGTTTTGTTGCCTTTTCTCAAACTCGGTTCTATTGGGGTTACCCATTTCCGAACGCGCCTATGGCACCGATAGCTTAACCGGAAACTATATGATCATCGCGATCCACTCTCCGTTTTGTTATGGATTGGGTATCACGGTGATGGAATTTGTGCGCAACCGTGGCCAAAGCCCGGCAACGCTGGCGCGTTCAATCAGCAAGGCGATGTTTCACAATCCGCTGGTGATTGGCATTATGGCTGGTTTTGCTGTGAACTTCAGTGGCCTAACGATCCCGTCAGTTGTGGATGACGGCTTGTCCTTGATAGTACGCGCGGCGTTGCCTGCCGCCTTGTTCGCCCTTGGCGGGGTATTGATCCAGTACAAACCCGAAGGCGACATGAAAGCCATCGCGATGGTCTGCTGTATTGCCCTCTTGGTCCATCCAGCGATTGTCTGGACAATGGGCACGGCACTGGCAGTTCCAACTGATTTGTTCCGCGCGGGCGTTCTGACCGCCTCTATGGCACCGGGGTTTAACGCCTATATCTTTGCAAATATGTATGGCCGCAGCAAACGGGTGGCCGCCTCGTCCGTTTTGATAGCAACAGGCGCATCTATTTTGACCGTATGGGTCTGGCTGACTGTGCTGGGTTGATGCTGCCACGCTACAGATTTGGGACCGAGGTCCTCATGGCACTTTCTATTGAAGGCTTTAGTGCTCTATGATCGGCTCCAACTTCAGGATGCGAGCAATGTGGCACGCGCCAAAATACACAATTGGATATTCCCCATTCAGGACACTGTGACAGATACTCCAGATGATACCGCTGCATCTCTCCTTTCTTTGGGATGGACCCCGTTTTTCGAGGACCAGCTTTCGAGTGAAGAAACCAGCCTTGAGCGGTTGCGCATTGCGACAGTCCACCGCTCTCGCATGACTGCGCAATCAGCACATGGCCCCGTCAGAGTCGCGCTGCCCCCAAAGATGAAGACCACCGATTACGCTGTAGGTGATTGGATCATAGCCGAGCCTGACACTCATCTGATTGTCCGCAGGCTTGACCGTCACGCCCTGCTACAGCGCAAGACTGAAGGCGCCCGTGTGCCCCAGTTAATCGCCGCGAACGTGGATACGCTGTTTATCGTAACTTCCTGCAATGATGACTTTAATCCAGCACGGCTAGAGCGCTACCTTGCCCTTGCCAATGAGGCAGAGACAAATCCGGTGATCGTGCTCACCAAAGCTGATAAGGCCGATGATACAGCCCCCTTTGTCGCGCGCGCAGCCCAATTGCAGCGCGGTTTGGATGTTGTCTACCTCAATGCCAAAACACCAGATGCCGCCGATACTTTGGTGCCTTGGTGCCATGCCGGACAGACAGTTGCGCTAGTGGGATCATCAGGCGTCGGCAAATCAACCCTCCTCAATACGTTGGCAGCTAAAGAAGGCGAAGATGCCCAGCTGACGGGCGGCATTCGCGAGGATGACGCAAAGGGACGACATACAACCACATCGCGCTCTCTTCACGGGATCAAAGGTGGCGGTTGGGTGATCGACACCCCTGGTATTCGCACACTTCACCTCAGCGACGTATCCGACGGGCTGGACATTTTGTTTGCAGAAATAACCGAACGCGCGCCCAATTGCCGCTTTCGCGACTGCACACATGCCCATGAACCAGGCTGCGCAATTCAGGCCGCAGTTGCAGATGGCAGTATCGACCCCTCACGCCTAGAGCGGTGGCGCAAGCTACAAGAAGAAAACGATGCGAATACGCCTGACATAACCGGGCCAAAGGGAAACTATTCCCCAAAAGGCCGCGGCAAAAAGCGCTGAATATTGCCACCCAAGCATCAATTCGGCTGACACCCGCTGTTTCACACGCTTGTCCGTCCTCAGTTCTGTTATAAAAGTCATGGTATGTTATATTGCATGTGTCTGGCTTGAGGAAGTTGTAGATGCGTTTCGATCCCCAATTGGCAGAAATCCGGTTTGGCTGCGGTTTGTCCCCCAGTGTTGCAGCTCCAAAATCTGTAGACCAGATGCTGAGGACACTCTCGGACACGGATGCAATCGCGTCCCGCTTTCCAATAGAAACCTTCGATGACTTTCAGAAACGAATTGCCTATGCGCAGTCTCTTCAGAAAATACGCAAGAAAAACCGCGGCTCACCAGAGGCTTTGGCTGCTAAGAAAGGCCGCCGCGTTCTAAACAAAGAAGCGCGCATCGCCCAAGCGAGCTGGCTAGGGCAACACCTGAATCGTTGGGTTTGGACCGAGGCCCCCTTGCGGGAGCGCATGACAGTATTCTGGGCGGATCATTTTACTGCTGCCGGAAAGGCAGGGCAAGTTCGCCGCGCGGCATCTCCCTACATGGAAAGCGCGATCAGACCGCATATTAACGGGACCTTTGAAGACCTGCTGGTTGCTGCAGTCTTGCACCCGTTGATGATCCACTACCTTGATCAAAACCGCTCTGTCGGGGCAAGTTCAGAACGGGCTGCGCGCGGTGGAAGACTGTCGGGGCTCAATGAGAACCTCGCCCGCGAAGTGCTTGAGCTGCACACGCTGGGTGTGGGTGCGCCTTATACCCAAACCGATGTGACCGAACTTGCTGAGCTTTTGACAGGTGTGACATTCGCCCCCCCCATGCGGCTCAAGTTTCGCAAAGATTATGCCGAACCCGGAGCAGAAACCGTGCTGGGCAAATCCTATGGTGGTGGTCCTGCGCATATCCGTGATGTTGTTGCCGTTATGCGCGATTTGGCGCACCACCCTGCAACCGCACACCACATCGCATGGAAACTTGCCATGCACTTTACTTCGGATACCCCTGATCCAGATCTCATTAACGCGCTAAAGGTTCGGTTTCTCGAAACGGGTGGTGACCTGAGCGCCGTCTATGACGCGTTGCTCAAACACCCCGCCGCGTGGGTACCCCAGCGCAGCAACGTTAAGCCTGCGTTCCACTTTATGGGGTCCGCGATGCGCGCGCTTGGTGTTCCTGATCCGGCAATCACGTCGTTGGACGAGAAAACGGCACGACGCCTATTTGTCGCCCCGTTACGGGAAATGGGTCATATTTGGGAAAAACCGGATGGGCCTGACGGGTTGCCAGAAGAAGACGCCGCGTGGATCGCCCCACAAGGAATCGCGGCGCGCCTGCAATGGTCCATCACGGTTCCCCAACTGCTGATGAAAGACCTACCAGACCCCCGTGAATTTGTGCACAACGCCCTCGGGGAGTTCACAACACCAGCCGTTGAATTTGCCGCAAACGCCGCCGAAACCCGCTGGGACGGCGTTGGGCTTGTGCTGGCCTCGCCCGCGTTTCAAAGGACTTGACCCAATGACCCAATCCCTTAACCGCCGCGCATTTTTATCCCGTTCCGCTATGATCGGCTGCTCGCTGGCGGCCAGCCCTCTGGTTACGCCGCTTAGCTTTGCCGCGACCCCCGGTGAAAACCGTCTGGTGGTCATTTTACTACGCGGGGGAATGGACGGATTGGGTGTTGTACGCCCTTACGGCGATCCAGCTTACCGCGCCCTACGCGGTGATGGCGGGCTGTCTGAACCCAATGGCGCAGTTGATCTGGATGGCTATTTTGCATTGCACCCCGGATTGCGCCCGTTGTTGCCCCTTTGGGACAAAGGCCAATTGGGATTTGCGCATGCCGTATCAACGCCCTACCGCGACCAGCGTAGCCATTTTGACGGGCAGGATCTGCTTGAGGCGGGCCTGTCAGACCTAAATAACGGCACATCCCGCGATGGTTGGCTGAACCGCGCGCTGCAGCACCTGCCCAATGGTCAAACAGACACAGCCTATGCCATTGGCCGCGACCAACTCAGTGTCTTGAGCGGTCGCGCCGAAGTCCAACGCTGGTCGCCCGAGGCTGATCTAGTGTTGAGTCCGCAGGCGATCAAACTCGCGGGCTTAATCATGCAAGATGATCCACTGTTTGATGCGGCATTCCAAAAGGCGATGGCCATTTCAGACAGTGACGGCGACGCGGTTGCAACAACCGGTTCGCTAGATGATCTTATGCAAGAACTCAACAATAGCCGCAAACAGTCTTCAGGTAAAAACCGCACAACCTTGGAACAACGCATTGCCGAATTTGCGGGCAAGCGCCTGCGAGAAGACACGCGCATCGCTTCATTTTCCATCAACGGCTGGGACACACACCAAAACCAAGGGCGCGCATTGCACATCGCGTTGAACCGTCTTTCAAACGCCATCCTAACGCTTCAAGAAACCATGCGCGGGCCAGTTTGGAACAAAACAACCGTTGTCGCAGTGACCGAATTTGGCCGCACTGCAAAAATCAACGGTACAGGCGGCACGGATCACGGCACCGGTGGATTAATGGTGATGGCTGGAGGCGCATTGCGCGGCGGTAGGGTCATGGCTGACTGGCCAGGTCTGGACGAGTCGGAACTATATGGTCGCCGCGACCTGATGCCGACACGCGATGTGCGCGCCTATCTTGGGTGGTTGTTGCACAATCAGTTCGGGCTCACGAAATCCGCAATTGAAACCAGCGTTTTTCCGGGTGTTGATTTAGGCGCTGACCCGAAACTCATCAGGTAACTACACCGTATAACCAAACGAAAAAGGGCCGCCCAAAGGCGACCCAGAATTCTAGCGGTAAAAGAAGGTTGGCTTAGCCTACCAACTCCAGACCGGAGAAGAAGTATGCGATTTCAATCGCTGCGGTTTCTGGTGCGTCCGAACCGTGTACGGAGTTTTCGCCAACAGATTCTGCGAAATCGGCGCGGATTGTGCCTGCTTCTGCGTCTGCTGGGTTTGTTGCACCCATAACTTCGCGGTTTTTCGCGATGGCGTTTTCGCCTTCGAGAACCTGAGCAACGATTGGCGCGGATGCCATGAATTCGCACAGTTCGTCATAGAATGGACGCTCAGCGTGAACAGAGTAGAACTCGCCCGCTTGTGCTTTTGTCAGGTGAATACGCTTGGACGCGACGATGCGCAGACCTGCGTCTTCGAATTTCTTTGCAATTGCGCCTGTAAGGTTGCGTTTTGTTGCATCTGGTTTGATGATCGAGAATGTGCGCTCAAGAGCCATGGGTCGTCTCCATTTGGGTGTTAATTTGGCCGCTCCCTAACATGGCCCCCGCCCTATGAAAAGCGGCGATTGACGCGCGCGTCCACATCAGTCACACCGCGCGCATGTTACGTATATCAGAGATCAACTATTCCGTCGAAGGTCGCCCCCTCTTTGAAGAGGCCAGCGCCGTCATTCCCAATGGACACAAGGTAGGCCTTGTCGGACGCAACGGGGCTGGCAAAACCACCCTGTTCCGCATCATCCGCAAGGAGCTGGGGCTAGACGCCGGCGACATTACCCTGCCCTCGCGTTCCAAAATTGGCGGCGTGGCACAGGAAGTCCCCTCCTCGGAGACATCGCTCATTGATACGGTGCTTGCCGCTGATGAAGAGCGCGCATCCCTTATGCTGGAAAGCGAAACTGCCACGGACCCCGGCCGCATCGCCGACATTCAGGCCCGTCTTGTTGATATCGACGCATGGACCGCCGAAGGGCGTGCCTCATCTATCCTCAAGGGCCTCGGCTTTGACGATTATGACCAACAACAACCCTGCTCGGCCTATTCTGGTGGCTGGCGTATGCGGGTGGCCCTTGCCGGTGTCCTGTTTGCAGAACCCGATCTGCTATTGCTCGACGAACCAACCAACTACCTCGATCTTGAGGGCGCGCTTTGGCTTGAGAACTACCTCTCCAAATATCCCCACACAGTTATCATCATCAGCCACGACCGTGGCCTATTGAACCGTGCCGTGGGTGGCATCCTTCACTTAGAGGATCGCAAGCTCACGTATTACCAAGGTAACTATGATCAGTTTGCCAAAATGCGCGCCGAAAAGCGTGCGCAGCTGACAGCCGCGTCCAAAAAGCAGCAGGCGCATAAAGCGCACATGCAAGCATTTGTGGACCGCTTTAAGGCGAAGGCATCAAAGGCCAAACAGGCGCAATCGCGCATGAAAGCTATTGAAAAGATGGTGACGATTACGCCGCCGGAGGAGGCCGCGCGCAAGGTCTTCAACTTCCCGCAACCGGACGAATTGTCACCGCCGATCATCAGTATTGAGGGCGGCTCGACTGGCTATACCGAGGGTGTACCTGTTCTATCGCGGCTAAACCTGCGCATCGACCAAGATGATCGCATCGCTTTGCTGGGCCGCAACGGCCAAGGTAAATCGACGCTTTCCAAGCTACTGTCGAACCGTCTGGTTTTGTTTGAAGGCAAGGCCGTCAACTCAAACAAATTGCGCATCGGTTTCTTTGCCCAGCACCAAGTTGACGAACTGATCATCGAAGAAACGCCACTACAGCACATGATCTCGGCACGTCCCGGCGTGTTGCAATCCAAGTTGCGTGCCCAGCTTGCTGGTTTCGGTCTTGGGCCTGATCAGGCAGACACGGCTGTTGGCCGCTTGTCTGGTGGCCAAAAGGCTCGCTTGTCACTTTTGCTGGCCACGCTCGATGCGCCGCACCTGCTGATCCTCGACGAACCGACCAACCACCTAGACATCGAAAGTCGTGAGGCACTGGTTGAGGCACTGACGCGATATTCCGGCGCAGTGATCCTTGTAAGCCACGACATGCACCTGCTGTCGATGGTCGCGGATCGTCTGTGGCTGGTGTCTGACGGCACAGTGAAACCGTATGAGGACGATCTAGAAGCCTATCGCAAGATGTTGCTTACGGTTGAAAAGCCCGTCAGCAAAAATGCCCGTCCCAAAATCGAAGCGCCCAAGCCAAAACGCGCCACCCGTGAAGACGTGATGGCATTACGATCCGAGGTGCGCACTTCTGAGGCGCGTGTGACCAAAATCAATGAAATGCGAGATAAGCTTGCCAAGAAGCTTGCTGATCCTGCACTCTATGAAAAAGATAAGGTCGGCGAACTGGAAGTCTGGAACAAGAAATACGCTGAAGTGATGCAAGCACTTGAACGTGCTGAAGGTATTTGGATGGCCGCCGCTGAAAAGTTGGAGAAAGCACAAGCATGACGTTAGACACCGCCTATATGATCACGGCCTTTGTGACGATGATGGTGGTGATTGACCCTGTTGCTATTGCGCCGATCTTTCTTGCGCTCACTCCCGGTATGACGCCACAACAACGGTCCCGCATTGCGTTGCATGCGGTGCTAGTTGGTGGATTGCTTTTGGCGATTTTCGCCTTCTTCGGAAGTGCCGTTTTGGGGTTCATTGGTATTTCCATGCCAGCGTTCCGTGTGTCTGGCGGCATTCTACTTTTCCTAACCGCCATGGACATGCTATTTGAACGGCGCACAAAACGTCGTGAAGGCAGCTCGGAAATTGAACAAGAGCACGAGGAAGACAACGATCCTTCAGTGTTCCCACTTGCGATACCGCTTATTGCGGGTCCTGGTGCGATAGCTTCGGTCATTTTGCTGGTCAACGAAAAGCCCGGTGGTGAGGGGCTGGTTGTAGTCCTCGGTATTTGCGCGGTGGCGCTCACGTTCATGTACGTCATGCTACGCCTGTCCAGTAAACTGGAACAGGTCATGGGCAAAGTTGCCATTAACGTCATTACCCGCGTATTGGGCATGTTGCTTGCAGCCCTTTCGGTTCAGTTTGTGCTGGATGGGCTGGCAGAATTCGGTTTTGTTACAGCGCTTGGATAACACTGCCCTGCCCCTATATTGAGGGTAACTTTGAGGGATACCATGATGACTGCCGACAACACCGCAAGCCTGATCTACCTTGTCCTTTTGGGTTGTGCCGTTGGGGGTTGGTTCTTCACCACGGGTCGCATCAATATCGGTAAGACTCTGCAGATGGCAATGATCTGGGGTTTTATCTTTTTAGGTGTTGTTGCGGGCTATGGGCTTTGGAACGATGTCCAACGCCAGACGATGAACAACCAAATGCTACAGCTGGGAAAGGGCCAGATTTCGGTGCCGCGCCAAGCAGACGGCCATTATTACCTCACGCTTGCATTGAACGGCGAAAACATACGCTTTGTTGTGGATACGGGCGCAACGGATATGGTGCTGACCCGCGATGATGCCCGCCGTTCGGGGATTGATCCCGATACGCTGCATTTTCTAGGCACTGCAAACACGGCCAACGGCCAAGTGCGTACTGCCCCTATCCGCATCAACACAGTGCGCTTGGGTGATATCACCGATACCGATGTCCGCGCCTCAGTGAATGGCGGTGACATGGACGGTTCCCTACTGGGCATGGGCTACCTCGAAAAATGGGGCCGGATTGAAATTAGCGGCGGAGAGTTGCGCCTGACCCGTTAACCACGTTTACCACCGTGTCCAATAATTCACAAACGCACCTGCCGTCCGATCAAGAAGCACATATTTGCACGCTTGTTCAGAGGGATACCGCCATTGTACATTATCACAAATAGACTGGAATATTGAATGAAGATCGCAATTTGTGGCTGCGGTATTGGCGGTCTTTCTGCTGCTATTTTGGCTCATCGTCACGGCTTTGATGTCACTGTATTTGATCAGTTTGACACCCCTGCGCCCGTCGGATCGGGGCTGGTCATTCAGCCTGTCGGCCTGCGCGTTTTGGAACAATTGGGTGCCGCTGATGCCGCGCTGGCAAAAGGTGCCAAAGGCTATCACATGATCGGCCATGAAGCGAAAAGTGGCCGCACGATACTAGATGTATCCTATGGCCCCAAAGGCGGCCCAGACTTTGGTCTTGGCATTCATCGTTCTAGCCTGTTTGAGGCCCTGTTGAATGTAGCGGTAAGTGAAGGCGTAACCATCACTACAAACCACCGCGTTGTATCAACACAGCTCAAAGAGGGCGCGCGCAATGTCTCCTTTGACAATGGAAAAACTGTTGGTCCCTTTGACCTAGTGATCGACACCACGGGGGCAAACTCCCCGATAAGTGAAATAAAATCAACTGCTTTGCCCTACGGAGCGATCTGGGGAACTGTCGATTGGCCCGAAAACTGCACCCTACAGTATGACCGTTTGCAGCAACGCTATCGCCGCGCGTCTAATATGATCGGTGTGCTACCGATTGGTACGCTCCCCAAGGATGACACGCCCAAAGCGGCATTATTTTGGTCCCTCCCGCGTACCCAAATCGACGCGTGGCACTCAGCTCCGATTGAAGAATGGCGCGAACAGGCGACCGCTCTTTGGCCCGAGCTAAAACCGTTTACTGATCAAATCACTGAACACAACCAAATGACACCAGCGGTGTATACCCATGGCAGCCTGCGCAAACCATTTGGCGAACGGATTGTGCATATCGGCGATGCGGCCCATCGCGCCAGTCCACAGTTGGGACAAGGTGCAAACATGGCATTGCTTGATGCAGCCGCATTGATTGAATGCCTACGCCAATTCCCCCTAGCCCACGCGCTAACGAAATACGCTAAAGCACGCAGATTACACACAAATACCTACCAGTTGATGAGCTGGGCATTTACGCCGATGTATCAATCCAACAGTCGGGGTTTGCCAGTATTGCGAGACTACGTCTTGGGCCCCCTTAGTAAAATCTATCCAGTGCCCGCACTCCTGAGCAGCCTCGTCAAAGGGACCATGATCAACCCAATGCGGGGTATCGCGCAGCCGCCGAAACATCAGAACAAAGCACCCTAACGACAGATCAGCTTTCGGCTTTTTTCTCCCACCTGCCCGATTCCTCGGACCAGTATTGCGCGCTTGCGCCAGCAGCAGTCAGGGCTTTCCACTGCTTGCGTGCATGACCGAGGGCTTCCTCATCGTAGCCATCAAACAAGATACACACTCGTTCCATGGCCTCGACGTCTTGTGCACTTACATCTGCGGAATGCACAGCCATCACACATTGCGCATTGTTTGGGTTGTTCTGTCCAAGGCCCAGCAGAACGGGCTGCGCGGCGTCTTGCGGACCGCCCTCTAGCCCATGGGGCAAAAAGCTATCCTCCGACCCCATCCATAGTGCGGTGTCCAATGCCTCCAGCCCGGCGCGCTCGGTCCCTCGTACCGAAACGCGCCAGCCAGCAGCCAGCGATTTATCCACCAGCATGCGCAGCGTGTCCACCAATGGCCGCTGTGTCAGGTGGTAGAACATCACCGCTCCCATGCGTTCACTCCGCCTCGTAATTGTCTGCGATTAAACGGTTTAAGGATGCAACGCCCCAACCCGTCGCGCCAACAGGTGCCAGTGCAGTTTCAGATTTGACCGATGCAACACCAGCGATATCGAGGTGAATCCAAGGACAATCTTCACTCACAAACCGCTGTAGGAATTGCGCCGCTGTGATAGCGCCAGCTGGCCGACCACCTACATTTTTCATATCTGCGATCCGGCTTTTGAGTTGCGCGTCATAACCCGCACCCAGTGGCATCCGCCATGCGCCTTCGCCCTCAGCCTCAGCAGCTTTTAGGAAGTCGTTACAGAAGGAAGTATTGTTGGAAAACACGCCTGCGTTCTCGTGGCCCAAACCAATAATAATCGCGCCCGTAAGCGTGGCCAGATCAATCATTGCAGCCGGTTTGTACTTTTCTTGCGCGTAATGCAGCACATCACACAATACCAGACGGCCTTCTGCATCTGTGTTGATGTTCTCAACAGTTAGCCCCTTCATCGTCGTGACAACATCACCCGGGCGGGTCGCATTGCCCGATGGCATGTTTTCTACGATACCAACGATGCCGACAACATTCGCCTTAGCGCCGCGCAATGCCAGTGTGCGCATCACACCTGCCACAACAGCTGAACCGCCCATGTCCATGGTCATGTCTTCCATGCCAGCGCCGGGTTTCAGCGAAATCCCGCCTGTGTCAAACACAACCCCTTTGCCTACCAGAGCTAGTGGTGCCGCATCTTTTGCGCCGCCGTCCCAACGCATCGCAACAACATATGAGGGGCTGTCCGATCCCTGACCAACTGACAAAAGCGTTCGCATGCCAAGTTTCACAAGCGCCTTCTCGTCCAGCACTTCGACTTTCAGCCCTAGGCTCTCCATCTCTTTGAGACGTTCGGCGTAATTCGTAGTGGTCAGTACATTTGCAGGTTCGTTCGTTAGATCACGGCACATATGTGCGCCGTCCGCGACGGCCAACAGCGGCGCACAAGCCGCTTCCAATTCAGCAGGTTTGTTGTGAACAATCTTAACACCACCGCTGCGTGTGCTGTCCGCACTTTTATGCGGCTCAAAGGCATAATCCCGCATCGCTAGGCCAAAGACAACCTCTTCGGCGCGCCGGATCAACGCACAAAGCACCAACAGGTCACCCTTGCCGCCCCGCGCCTTTGCCAAGGCAGCGCCAGCCTTACGTGCTGGGATGCTTTTTGCTGCCCGCTCCAGCCGGATCACATCAAGACCGTCCGCCTTCATGCCTGCCGGAAAGCCAAGGCTGACAATGCCGCCCTCTTTCACATTAGCCCATTTCTCACTTTCAACCAAACGCGCCAACGCGCCTTTAGTCAGCCGGTTCACACGGCGCGCAGATTGATCCAGCTTACCCTCGCCATCAACAAAAACAGCAACGCGGCCTTCATGTTCTGCGATTGCATCCAGATCGGTTTCGGCAAATGTGAAGGAAGTGAGTGTGCTCATGAGACGTGCCTTTTTGCTATGTGTTGCCATAGACCTACCGCGCTGGTGACGTCATGACCAGATATGAGTTTTCCCCCCTCGCGGATTAAGGTAATGTTCCAGCAATCGCCGAAAGAGCAACTGAACAGGAGGGAATCGGGTGGCCAAGTTTGACCGCTACATGCTGTCGCAGCTGCTGGTTCTGTTTGGATTTTTCGCACTGGTTTTGGTGGCGATTTTCTGGATCAATCGCGCAGTTGTGCTATTTGACCGCCTCATAGGAGATGGCCAAACAGCCCTTGTTTTTATGGAATTTACGGCCCTTGGCCTCCCAAAACTCATTGCTACGGTCCTGCCCATCGCAACCTTTGCTGCGGCTGTTTATGTAACCAACCGCATGACCACAGACAGTGAGCTAACTGTCCTTCAGGCGACAGGAACAGGACCGTGGCGCATGGCACGCCCGGTTCTGGTTTTTGGCGTGTGTATCGCATTGTCTATGGCCGTGCTCAGCAACTTCCTTGTTCCCTTGGCGCAATCACAGCTTGAGGAACGTGAGCAGGAAATCGCGCAGAACGTTACTGCGCGGCTACTGACCGAAGGAACATTTCTACATCCCTCAGATCAAATCACGTTTTACACCCGTTTGATTGATGCGGATGGCGTTTTGCGTGATGTATTTTTATCTGACCGCCGCAACCCCGATACTGGGATCATCTACACTGCGGCCGAGGCCTACATGGTGCGCAGCGGCGATGCGACCACGTTGATTATGGTTGACGGGCTGGCCCAACGGCTCGAACAAAACGGCCTCAGGCTGGCGACTGCAAAATTCGCTGACTTTTCTTTTGATATTTCCGGCCTTGTAAGCAGTGAGAAAGAACAAAACCTGAAGCTGTCCAACACAACAACACCTGAATTGCTGACCAATTGGAGCAGCCTTTCTGAACGCTCGGGTCGCTCGATCGGTTCGGTTGCTGAAGAGCTTCACACGCGCATCGCACAACCCTTGTTCTGCATTGTTGCGGCATTGATCGGCTTTACCACATTGCTGGTCGGTGGGTTTTCCCGCTTTGGTGTTTGGCGTGAGATCGTGATTGCCTTTGGTCTGCTCATTATTTTGGACGGAACACGCGGCTCCCTCACAACTCAAGTCACCAACAATGCTTCTTTGTGGCCATTACTCTATTTACCCTCCCTCATTGGGGCAATGATTGCATCGCTGATGTTGCTGCACGCAGCTCACCCAAGCTGGCGCGCACGCCTTAAACGACGCGGAGCAACCACATGATTTTACACCTGTATTTCGCACGTCGTTTTGCCATGTGTTTTTTGATGATCACGGCAATCCTGTTTACCTTGATCGCCCTCACCAGCCTGTTGGAAGAAACACGTCGCGGATATGCTGATACGGTAACCTTTCGCGATCTACTGACGCTTACGTTGTTGGATGTTCCGCAAAAGATCAATCTTATCCTGCCGCTGAACATGGTACTGGCAACAGTTGTCCTGTTTCTTGGCATGGCGCGCTCGTCCGAAATGGTGGTCACCCGCGCCTCTGGCCGCTCTGCCCTGAAAACGCTGATGTCGCCTGTTGTTGTCGCATTATTGATCGGATTTATGGTGGTGGGCATGTTCAACCCCATCGTTGCTGCAACCTCTAAACGCTACGAGCAGATCTCAAACGGGTATCGCAATGGTGGCGCATCCACCCTTTCAATTTCTAAAGAAGGCCTGTGGCTACGACAGGGCACAGATGAGGGTCAGACCGTGATCCGTGCCTGGAGATCCAACAATGACGGCTCGGTTTTGTATGACGTGACCTTTATCTCTTATGAACCCGAGGGTGGACCGATCCGGCGCATCGAAGCGCAGAGCGCGGCCTTGGGGCCAGACGGCTGGCATTTGCGCAACGCGAAATCATGGCCGCTCGAGGTTGGCGTAAATGCCGAAGGCAACGCTCAGGTATATGACAGCTTGGCGCTGCCCTCCACGCTTACACTGGATCGCATTCGCGACAGCTTTGGAAAAGCGGGTGCAATATCGATCTATGATTTACCAGCGTTCATTGATCAGCTCGAATTTTCTGGCTTTTCTCCGCGCCGTCACAAGGTTTGGCTGCAGGTTGAATTGGCGCGCCCACTGTTTCTTATTGCGATGGTTCTGGTTGCGAGCGCGTTCACCATGCGCCATACCAGATCGGGAGGCACAGGCATTGCCGTCCTCTCTGCAGTTTTGTTGGGGTTTGGTTTGTATTTCATCCGCAGTTTCGCACAGATCCTTGGCGAGAATGGCCAGATACCTGTGCTGTTAGCCGCGTGGGCACCGCCTGTTGCAGCTGTCATGCTAGCCCTAGGTCTGATTTTGCAACGCGAGGATGGCTAAGTGATCCGGCTGCTAACCATCCTAATGCTAATCTTGATGCCGCTACGCGCGATAGCTCAAGAACAACCAGCCGCCCTATTGGTGGCCGATCAATTGTACATCACCCGTGACCGCGAATTAGTGGCTTCTGGTAATGTTGAGGCGTTCCAAAATGGTGTCCGTCTCAGTGCCAGCGCGATCCGTTATAACCAAGGGACAGGATCCCTTTCAATTGAAGGTCCGATCACCCTCACTGAGGGGGAAGGCACTGTCATTCTTGCCAATGCCGCCGAACTAGACGCTGATCTGCGCAATGGCATTCTCAAAGGCGCACGTTTGGTATTGAACCAGCAGCTGCAACTGGCAGCTGTACAAATTGACCGCGTCGATGGCCGCTACAATCAACTATACAAAACCGCAGTAACATCTTGCCGTGTTTGCGATGACGGGACACCGCCGCTTTGGCAAATCCGCGCCAAACGCGTGATCCACGATGAAGTCGAACAACAGCTGTATTTTGACGAAGCGCAATTCCTCATTGGCCGTATGCCCGTCTTTTGGTTGCCACGCCTGCGTTTGCCCGGCCCCACAGTAGAACGCGCGACCGGATTTTTGGTTCCCTCGATCCGTTCAACTTCTAGTCTAGGTGTCGGGTTGAAAATTCCCTATTTCATCAAGCTAAGCGAAAAACGGGACGTTTTGCTGACGCCTTATCTGTCCAGCTCCACCAAGACGTTAGAATTTCGCTACCGCCAAGCATACCGAAATGGACGTATTCAGGTTGATGCCGCTGTCACACGTGATGATCTGCGCCCTACAGAAACGCGCGGCTACTTGTTTGCCGAGGGTCTATTTGCCTTGCCAAATGATTTTGTCCTGAATTTTGCTATCGAAACGGTCAGCGACGACGGCTACCTTGATACCTACGGATATTCTGACGCTGACCGCCTGCGTTCGGAACTTACTGTGAGCCGCGCACGCCGCGATGAATTTATCCGTGCGAGTTTTTACAACTTCAAATCCTTGCGCGATGACGAAGTAAACGAAACCCTGCCGACCCTTGTTTTGGACGGAGAGTACGAGCGCCGCTTTTTCCCGCTGACATTGGGAGGCGAGGTGCGCACGCGTCTTGAGGCACATAGTCATACACGTACATCGAGCCTTTCATCAGACAGCAACGACGCAGATGACGTTGTTGATGGCCGGGACGTTGTACGCTTTAACGCTGAAATCAATTGGCTACGCAGTTACATTCTACGCAACGGACTTCGAACAGACACCAATGTCGGTTTGGCCTTAAACAGCTTTAGCATCAGTCAGGATGACACCACCGAAGACGACCCAACCGAGATAACGCCCTACGCGTCTGTCACCCTGCGCTATCCGCTAACAAAAACCACGACATCCGGCATCAGCCATGTGCTGGAACCCGTTGTGCAACTAAGCTGGACCGACGGTGACCGTTTGGACATCCCAAACGAAGAAAGCACCCGCGTTGAATTTGATCAGGGCAATCTACTGAGCATGTCGCGTTTTCCACGTGCGGATCGTCGCGAACGTGGTGCTGCGGCTGCAGTCGGCATTGGTTGGTCGCGCTTCAATCCAAACGGATGGGATGCGCAGGTCAGCGTAGGACAAGTGTTCCGTCAGGACCATGATACATCCTTTTCGACAACATCCGGCCTCAACACACTTTCCTCAGACATGTTGTTGGCGGGACAACTGATTTCAGACAGCGGCCTCATCTTTACCGGTCGCAGCTTGTTTGAAAATGACTTCTCAGTGTCCAAAGCGGAATTTCGCGGAGATTACGCGTTTAAGCGCGGCAAGATCGGCGGATCATATGTTTGGCTACAAGAAGACGCTGACGAAGACCGCGACAGTGAGGTATCGGAATTCGCTATCGATGGTAGTTACAACATCAACCAATTTTGGACTGCCTCCGCCGATTGGCGATATGATACCCAATCAGACCGCGCCTCGACTGCGGGCTTTGGCCTACAGTACGAAAACGAGTGCGTAACCCTCGATCTTACGGTCGAGCGCAGCTATACCACCTCAACAAGCGTTGAGCCTTCAACAGATTTCGGATTTAATATCGGTCTGCGGGGTTTTTCCGCAGATACCGGAACAGAAAGATACGTTCGCTCATGTTCAAACTAAAAAACTCCCTTGCCACCTTTGGCCTGATTGCCGTTCTTGCGGGGCCAGTTGCTGCGCAAAACTTGTTTGCTCCAGCGGCATCCGTAAATGACAGTGTTGTTACCGAATTCGAAGTGCAACAGCGTGTGCGGTTCCTTCAGATTCTCAACGCCCGCGGCGCGACACGCAAAGCGGCGATTGAAAGCCTGATCAGTGAACGCCTACGCGGCGAAGCCATCCGCGATGCTGGACTAAACCTTTCAGAGGAAGGCATCAACGCCGCCCTTGAAGAGTTTGCTGGCCGTGCCAATCTAAGCCGCGCCGAGTTTACTTCGGCACTGGCGCGCGCTGGCGTGGAAAAAGAAACCTACCGCGACTTTGTCATCAACGGCATTGCGTGGCGCGACCTGATCCGCGCACGCTTTGGTTCCCGCGTGAGCGTTTCTGAGGTCGAGATCGACCGCGCATTGGCCTCCCAAGGGTCAGGCGGATCCAACATCCGCGTGCTTGTCTCGGAAATCATTATTCCCGCGCCCCCACCTCAGGCTGCACGTGTGGCTGCCGTGGCCGAAGAAATCGCGCAAAGCAATACCGCCGCTGAATTTTCCGGCTACGCGCGCAAGTATTCCGCGACAGCAACCCGCGCCGCTGGCGGACGCCTGCCATGGCAAGCGCTCAGCGATCTTCCACCCGCGTTGCAGCCGTTGATCTTGTCGCTAGCCCCCGGTGAAGTAACACAGCCGCTGAACATTCCAAACGCTGTGGCCCTGTTCCAATTGCGCGACATCGAAGAGACGAGCAAACCGTCCAGAACTTATTCTGCCGTAGAATATGCGGCCTATTACATGGCTGGTGGCCGCTCGGTGGAGACTTTGCAGCAGGCTGAAAACCTCAAAAACGAAGTTGACGTGTGCGATGATCTCTATGCTTTTGCCAAAGGTCAGCCAGAAAGTGTTCTTGATCGTGAAACGCTGCCTCCTGCAAAAATACCCCAAGATTTTGCAATCGAGTTGAGCAAGCTAGATGAAGGCGAAGTTTCTACTGCGCTGACACGTTCAGAAGGTCAGGCCTTGGTATTCCTGATGTTATGCGGTCGTACTGCCGAGCAAAATGCCGAAGTGAACCGCGAAGATGTTGCTAGCTCTATCCGTCAACGGCGTTTGTCCGGCTTTGCCGATAGCTTGCTGTCAGAACTGCGCGCCGAAGCCCGCATTAGCATAAAATGAAACCCATCGTACTGACCTGCGGTGAGCCTGCAGGCATAGGCCCTGAAATTGCCGCTCAAGCATGGGCGGCATTGGCCAACCGCGTTCCGATGATGTGGCTGGGTGATCCGCGCCACCTGCCCGCTGGGACGCCACATGAAGTGATTGAAAAACCTGAACAGGCTCGCGCAATCAGCAAACGGGTCTTACCCGTTTTGCCGCATGCCTTTGCTGGCGCTTCAACTACGGGCATCGCTGACCCCGCAAATGCAATTGGTGTCATTGAGGTGATCGCCCGCGCTGTTGATTTGGTTCAATCCGGCGACGCATCCGCAATTTGTACGGCTCCGATCCACAAAAAAGCCCTGAAAGACGGCGCCGGTTTTGCCTATCCGGGCCATACTGAATACCTTGCAGCTCTGGCAGATCAAGATGACGTGGTGATGATGTTGGCCTCAGAACAGCTGCGTGTTGTCCCCGCAACCATTCACATCGCCCTCGCTGATGTACCCGCAGCGCTCACACCGCAGTTGCTGCGCCGCACGATCGAGATCACTCACATCGGCTTAAAACAGCAATTCGGCATTCCTGAACCCCGCATCGCCATCAGTGGGCTAAACCCGCATGCTGGTGAAGGTGGCGCAATGGGTTCTGAGGAACTGGAGTGGATCAACACACTGGTCAGTGACATGCAATCCGAGGGTTTTTCCCTACGTGGCCCTCTGCCTGCTGACACGATGTTTCACGCTGCTGCACGCGCAGGCTATGACGCCGCGATTGCCATGTATCACGATCAGGCATTGATCCCGATCAAGACACTCGATTTTGACAAAGGTGTTAATGTCACCCTTGGGCTGCCCTTCATTCGCACATCTCCCGATCACGGGACCGCGTTTGACATCGCAGGCAAAGGCATCGCCAATCCCTCTAGCATGATCGAGGCTATTCTTATGGCGCATCGCATGGCTTCATCTTCATGAGTTCCATCGACAATCTCCCGCCGCTTCGGCAAGTGATCAATGATCACGAATTGCTGGCCCGAAAGTCACTGGGCCAGAATTTTTTGCTCGACCTCAACCTCACAGCAAAGATCGCCCGTCAGGCGGGTGATTTGACGCAATGTGATGTGCTTGAAATTGGCCCGGGCCCTGGTGGCCTAACACGTGGGCTACTTTCTGAGGGGGCGCGCCGTGTGCTCGCGATTGAAAAAGATCATCGTTGCATGCCTGCTTTGGCTGAAATTGCCGCGGCCTATCCAGATCGGCTGCAATTGATAGAGGGTGACGCGCTAGAGATTGATCCACTTGCCCACCTCACGCCGCCCATCCGTGTAGCTGCAAACCTGCCCTATAACATCGGGACTGAATTGCTGGTCCGCTGGCTCACGCCACCGGAATGGCCGCCATTTTGGCAAAGCCTCACTTTGATGTTCCAGCGCGAAGTTGCAGAGCGCATTGTCGCAACGCCGGGCTCAAAGGCATACGGGCGTCTTGCGTTGTTGGCCCAGTGGCGCGCAGATGCTAAAATAGTGATTAACTTGCCTCCCGAAGCCTTCACACCTCCGCCAAAGGTATCAAGTGCAGTTGTGCATCTCACTGCCCTGCCCGAGCCACGCTTTCCCGCCGATGCGGCGATCTTGTCGCGTACAATTGCGGCCGCGTTTAATCAACGTCGCAAGATGCTGCGTGCAGCGTTAAAGGGCACCGCGCCAGACATCGAAGACCGCTTGATTGCAGCAGGCCTTAAACCTACGGATCGTGCAGAACAGATCCCGCTTGAGGGGTTCTGTGCCTTGGCGCGTGAAATCGCCAAGCGCTAGAAGACACGGTGCCTGTCACATCCGGCAAACATCATGCTACCTGAAAAGAAAAAGGCCCCGCATTGCGAGGCCTTTTCCTATTATTCTGCAGCTTCTGGCTGATCGCCATCACCCGCCGGTTTGGGAGCCTCAGCGGCTTCCACTTTCGGCTTTGGCTTGCGTCGTGGCGCACGGCGCGTTTTTGGTTTGCTCTCTGGTGTCTCAACCAAGGCGCTTTTCTCTTCTGCTTCTACAACAGGCTGAACTGGCTCAACAGATGGTTGAGCCTGCTCAGAAGGATCAACCGCTGGCTTCGGTGCTTGTTGTTCTTGCACCGCAGCTTGCTGCTGTTGTTGCTCTGGCGCAGGTTGCGCCGCTGCTTGCTTTTGGGCTTCCGCTTGGTGCTGCGCGTCACGTTCCTGACGCTCAACACGCTCACGATCACGTTCGGCCTGACGCTCACGGTTCTGGCGTTCCTGCTCTTCGCGTTTGGCGTCTTGTTCTTTTTGGGCTTCTGACAGAAGGCGCAAATAATGCTCTGCGTGCTGCTGGAAGTTTTCCATCGCAACGCGATCGTTGCTCAGCTGTGCGTCACGCGCAAGCTGGTTATATTTCTCGATCACCTGACTGGGAGTGCCGCGCACTTTCCCTTCGGGACCAGAGCTGTCGAACACACGGTTGACAACATTGCCACCCTGATTGCCGCCGCCACGGTTTCGGTTGTTTTTGTTACGCGAACGCGATCTTTGAGGTTTCATAGAGGAAGGCAGCCTTTTGGTGCTGATATTCGTTCTGACCGTGAGTGCGGAAACTGCACCCTGTCGGTACGTGATGATGTTGGGCATAACGCCGCGCGGGACCGCAATGAGTTTTCACCGCTGCAACTTCTATTTCTTACCCTTCTCTGCACCGTCGGGGCAAGAGGCAATAGCGTCAAAATCTACCAAATTATCAACTATGCGGGGTTTTGAGCACAAAGAACACGGTCGCGCCCGTCCAAATCAGGGAGAATCGCAACATCTGCCCAACCTGCCGCAACGAATATTGCCTTCACCGCCTTTCCTTGCTGCCAACCGATCTCGGCCAATACACGCCCTTGCGCCGTAAGATAGCCTTGGGCCTGCTGTGCAAGTATGCGATAAACGCTCAGCCCGTCTGCCCCATCCGTCAGTGCCATCTCTGGTTCGTGCAAAGCCAACTCAGGAGCGACATCGCTCATTTCTTCTTTGGCGAGATAAGGCGGGTTGCTCACGATGAGGTCATAGCGCCCTTCAACTTTAGCAAACCAATCTGATTGTGTGATTTCTGCGCGCTCTGCCAATCCGTGCAACACTGCGTTGGCACTGGCTTGCAGACAGGCACCCTCGGATAGGTCAACGGCGACGCCTGTGGCCTCAGCCCGTTCAGCCAACAGCGTCACAAGGATACATCCAGATCCGGTCCCAAGGTCTAAAACCCGTTCAAACGGGGCGCTCAGTGCTGCCTCGATCAGGCTTTCCGTTTCAGGGCGCGGATCCAACACTTCGCGGCTGATCTTGAAACCACGGCCATAGAATGCGCGTTCTCCGACCAGATGGGAAACCGGCACCCGAACCGCTCGTAGTGCAATCAGATGCTCGTAGCGTTCTGATATTTCGGGCGCGATCTCTTCGGGGGCAATCAACGTGATGCGTGATGCGTCTACGCTTGCGGCGTGAGCCAACAACAGTCGCGCATCGCGCGCGGGATCAGGTACGCCAGCAGCACGCAAGCGCGCCGTTGCCGTGGCCATTGCCACAGCGGCTGTCGTCACTGGCCCATCTCCGCCAACATCTGCGCCTGTGCATCTGCAGTCAGCGCGTCAACAATTTCGTCCAGATCACCCTGCATAACCGCATCCAGCTTATAAAGCGTCAGATTGATCCGGTGATCCGTCATACGCCCTTGGGGGAAGTTATAGGTCCTGATCCGCTCAGAGCGGTCCCCACTCCCGACCTGCGATGCACGACTGTCAGAGCGTTCGGAATCGATGCGCTGGCGCTCGGCATCATAGAGGCGCGTCTTGAGCACTTGCATTGCGATCTCGCGGTTACGGTGCTGGGATTTCTCAGAGCTAGTGACCACAATGCCAGAAGGAATGTGCGTAATGCGTACGGCAGAGTCCGTGGTATTCACGTGCTGGCCACCTGCCCCTGAGGACCGATAGGTATCAATACGAATGTCCGTGGTTGCAATTTGGATATCAACGTCTTCGGCCTCAGGCAGCACAGCAACTGTTGCCGCCGAGGTATGAATACGCCCGCCGCTTTCCGTGCTCGGCACACGTTGAACACGGTGCACGCCGCTTTCGTATTTAAGACGCGCAAACACGTTTTCACCCGTGACATGCGCGACAACTTCTTTGATACCGCCCAGTTCAGTTGATTGTTCCTCGATCAACTCAACCTTCCAGCCGCGCGCATCCGCATAACGGTGGTACATGCGCAGTAGATCAGCCGCAAACAGAGCCGCCTCATCACCACCAGTACCGGGCCTGATTTCAAGCATCGCTGGGCGCGCGTCCGCCTCATCCTTTGGCAACAGCGCCAGTTGCAATGAGGCCTCAGCCGCAGGCAGTGCGCTTTCAATCTCGTAAATCTCTTCGCGGGCCAGCTCTTTCATGTCGGGATCAGCCAACATTTCCTGAGCGCCCTCAAGATTGTCAAGCAAGGTGCGGTAGGCGCTAATTTCATCAACCACGGGGCGCAGATCACTATACTCTTTTGCGAGCTTGGAAATGTCGCCACCAGCGGTGGACATTGCCGCTTCGAGGTACTCGAAACGGGCGTTAATCTGGGCAAGGCGATCCATGGGTATCATCCGATTGGAAGTGACGGATCAAAGCACTTTGGTCAAGGGCCGCAATATGCTATGGTGATGAGCATGAAATATCTAGCTTTGTTTATTTTGCTTGTGCCGTTTGGCGCGCAGGCCGATGTAGTCACCCCTCAGGGACGCACAATTGATTGTTTTTGTACTGACACCAGTGGCTCGCGCATTGAATTGGGTGAGACGATCTGTTTGCAGGTCGATGGCCGTATGTTTATGGCGCAATGCCAAATGTCACTGAATGTGCCCATGTGGCGGGAAACCAGCGAAGGCTGCCTAACCTCTCAGAACAGGTTACCCTTTAGTCCGCTTGGCGCGGACGCTCTCGATCAGCCCGTCCAGACGTTTGCCGTTCACCCCAAGGTCTGAACGCCCAAACCGCAGCCGAGCATAGAGTTTGATCTGATCACCGTCCTGCTCGATTGTGGTGTAGTCTGGGAAACCTACCAGTTTAGAACGCGTAATATAGGTCAAACGGCCATCCGTAACACTGCCTGCAACCAGTTCAGTACGCTCGAGTGCAAGCATCCCTTGGTGAAGGTCAGACAGCAGATCCGAAGACGCCGGAATAACCCGTGCGGACCACCCTGCACCATTTGTGCTTTCGGCGTCACCTACGGGTTTATGCCAGCGTGCCACATCAGTGGGCGCAAACCGGATGAATCCAAATCCGGCAATCACAGCCAATGTAAATACAGTCCAGAACATCAAACGCACCTTTGTTTTACTAGTTTTTTGTCCCACTTCAGGACGTCTATCTGTACGCAACCCCAGGCAGAACGCACAACAGCTCATAAAGCAAATTCGCTGCCGTTAACGCTGTGTTCCCCGACTGGTCATAAGGTGGAGATACCTCAACAAGATCACAGCCCACAATATTGAGCCCCTTTAGGCCCCGTATCAGCTCTAGCGCTTGTGGTGTGGTCAACCCACCAATCTCTGGCGTGCCTGTACCCGGCGCATATGCCGGATCAAGACTATCAATGTCATAGGTCACATAGGTTGGCGTATCCCCAATGTCGCGGCGAATTTCACCAGCCAACTGAGACAAACTACGGTTCCACAACTCTTCAGCAGGCCATTGCTGAAAGCCCCAACCCGTAGCTTCCGAAAAATCAGTACTGGCATAACCCGTGCCACGTATCCCGATTTGATAGGTCTTTTCAGGGCGGATCAGCCCTTCTTCATAGGCGCGGCGAAACACCGTGCCGTGGGTTTCTTTTTCACCAAACATATGGTCGTTGACGTCTGCATGCGCATCAACATGCACCAGCGCGACAGGCCCGTGTCGTTTGGCCATCGCCCGTAGGATAGGCAAGGTAATTGAATGATCCCCCCCCATCGCAATAGGCATCGCATCCGACATTAATATTTGATCGTAACTCTCTTTGATAATTGACAAACTGTCGCTTAAAGAAAACGTGTTAATCGCCAAATCACCGATATCGGCCACCTGCAAACTGTCAAAGGGTGCCGCACCTGTCGCAAGATTATAGGGGCGCAACATCGCACTTTCTGCTCTGATTTGTTTGGGCCCAAACCGCGTACCCGAACGCCATGACGTCCCGATATCCATCGGGATGCCCAACACTGCCACATCAAGGCCCTTAAGGTCGTTGACCGCAGGTAGCCTCATAAACGTTCCCGGCCCGGAAAATCGTGCTAGCTCGTTACCGCCAATAGGTTGGTTCTTCGTACTCATGTTTTTCGCATCCTTGCCCCCAAGAGGCAGCATATTTCCGTAGCGACATGTGCGCCAGCAATGGCGGTCGCTCCTGTTGTGTCAAATGGCGGGGACACTTCAACAATGTCGCCGCCCTGAATGTTAATTCCGGCCAGATCGCGCAGCATCGCTGCTGCTTGCCAACTGCTCAGCCCACCCCACACAGGTGTTCCTGTCCCCGGTGCAAAGGCAGGATCAAGCGCATCGATATCAAAGGTCAGATAGACCGGATTGTCACCCAACACGCCTTTTATCTTTTCTACTGCTGCTGCTGTGCCACGCTCATGCACTTCGCGTGCATCAATGGTAGTGACCCCCATCGTGTCGTCGTTATGGGTCCGAATGCCCACCTGCACTGAAGTCACCGGATCGACATACCCCAGTTTGATAGCTTTATAAAACATGGTGCCATGGTCGATCCGCTCCATGTCGTCATCGGGCCACGTGTCTGAATGCGCATCAAAATGTAGCAGGCTCATTGGGCCAAATTTTTCAGCATATGCCTTCAGGATCGGGAAACTGATGTAGTGATCCCCGCCCAAACAAACACTGGCTGCGCCTGCCTCTAGGATACCCTTGATGTGGCGTGTCAAAGTTGCTGGAAATTCGGACACTTGGGCATAGTCAAAGGCTAGATCACCATAATCCGCTATCGCAAATTCGCTCATCACGTCAAAATCCCACCCATAAGGTGGATCATAGGGCTGTAGGCTGCTCGCCTCGCGGATTGCGCGAGGACCCAAACGTGTGCCAGTCCGGTTGGTGACGGCCTGATCAAACGGCACGCCGGTAATCGCAATATCCACGCCTGTCAGGTCTTTGGTGTATTTACGCCGCAAGAACGACGTCGCCCCACCAAACGCATTTTCAAAGCTGGGACCTTTTAGATCATCACGTGTAAACGCCTGATCTATTTGGGTCTTTGCATCCTCAAGCGCCATTATTTACCACCGACGGGTTGCGCCGTTTCTACCATCTGCACAAAGAATGAAGCCCCAATCGGCGCGACCTCATCGTTAAAGTTGAACTTGGGGTGGTGCAAACCCGCGCCTTCACCAGCGCCAAGGAACAGATACGCGCCTGGGCGCTCCTCAAGCATATAGGCAAAATCTTCGGCACCCGCGACCTTGGCGACGTTTGCGTCAACATTAGCGTCGCCTACAACTTCGCGCGCAACCTGCGCTGCAAACTCGGTCTGAGCTTCGGCGTTTATTGTTGCGGGATAACCGATTTCATAATCCAACTCAGCCTCAACACCGTAACTTGCTGCTTGGCCCGCAACGATTTCACGCATGCGTTTCTGGATCAGTTCATGCGTGTCTTTATCAAATGTCCGGACGGTCCCGTTGATCATTGCACTATCAGGAATGATGTTACTGGCTGATCCGGTGTGAATTTGCGTAACCGAGATCACGCGTTCCTGACCTGAATGCGTATTGCGACTGATAATCGTCTGGATTGCCTGAACGATACCACAGGCGGCAACAACAGGGTCTGCCGTTTCATGAGGCATTGCCCCGTGGCCACCGCGCCCCTTGATATGAATGGTAAAGCTATCCACCGCCGCCATAATCGGCCCAGACGTCGTGTGGAACGTCCCGAACGGGGCACCGGGGAAGTTGTGGATACCGTAAACTTCGGCAATGTCGAAGCGGTCCATCATGCCCTCTTGGCACATCACTTGCGCCCCGCCGCCATCTTCTTCGGCAGGTTGAAAGATCAGCGCAACCCGTCCGGAAAAATTACGCGTCTCAATCAGATATTTTGCTGCCCCCAGCAACATGGATGTATGCCCGTCATGGCCACACGCATGCATCTTACCCGGATGGGTTGATACATATTCAACACCCGTTTCTTCCTCGATCGGTAGCGCATCAAAATCTGCGCGCAATCCAATTGTGCGCCCCTCGCCTGTGCCATTGATGATTGCCACAATCCCCGTCTTCGCGATGCCATCATGGATTTCATCAACGCCGAATTCTTCGAGCCGTTCTTTGATGAACGCTGCTGTTTTCGGGCAATCAAAGCCAAGTTCTGGGATGGTGTGCAAATGGCGGCGCCATGTTGTCATGTCTGGTGCTATGTCAGCGATCCGGTTGATAATCGGCATGGGTGGACTCCTGTGATCTGTTATCCTTATCTGACACCACAGCGAGAGGACCCGCAATGGTAGACGTCTTGATAAATGCAGAGACCCTGATAAATGACGAAAACGCAGGCATTGAGCGCCTGTTAGAAATTATGCGCCGCTTGCGTGATCCAAAAACAGGCTGCCCGTGGGACATCGAGCAGGATTTTGACACCATCGCGCCCTACACGATTGAGGAAGCCTATGAGGTGGCTGATGCAATCGAGCGGCGCGACTGGCAAGAACTTGAAGGTGAGTTGGGCGATCTGCTGCTCCAATCCGTCTATCACACCGCGATGGGCGAAGAGCAGGGATTGTTTTCCTTTCAATCGGTTGTGCGTAATATTTCTAACAAGATGGTCGCACGACACCCCCATGTTTTTGGCGATGAAAACCGCGATAAATCGGCAGAACAGCAAACGGCGGATTGGGAAGCGATCAAGGCCACCGAACGCGCAGGTAAGGAGCAGAAAGGTGCGCTGGACGGTGTGGCGGTTGGATTGCCTTCATTGCTGCGCGCCTATAAATTGCAAAAACGCGCGGCGCGTGTTGGGTTTGACTGGCCTGACACTGGCGATGTCATCGCCAAAATCGCAGAAGAAGCCGAAGAGCTAGTGGAAGCCCGCGATACCCTGACTGAAGCTGAGCAATTTGAAGAGTTCGGCGATCTGATGTTTGTAATGGCCAACCTTGGCCGCCATCTGGGCATCGAGCCCGAGGCAGCCCTGCGCGCCGCAAACGCCAAGTTCACCCGCCGCTTTGAAGGGGTTGAGGCCAAGCTGAAAGAGCTGGGCAAAAACCCTGATCAAAGCGATCTGGCTGAAATGGACGCGCTATGGGACGCTGTCAAACGCGACGAAAAGACCGCCAAAGCCAATCAGTAAACGCAAGGGGTTCGATGCGCGATCCAGCAAACAGAATATCTAAGGTATTGCAGGTGTTAGCGTCATCTCGTACCGATCGGTAACGACACCACTGTTTACTCATAAGTAGTCAGTAAACGCTAATAAAACCATCCGTCGGGGTGCCCATTTGGGCTGAGAGGTGCACGCACCGACCCGTCGAACCTGATCCGGGTAACACCGGCGTAGGGAACGGGTAGATTGTGCGGCCATGATTGCACAAATCTCTTTCTCACGCTGGCAGCATGCCCAAACCGTAGAAAGAGAAAACATGCGCGCCACCGACCTTCTGATGAAATCTGCTCAAGACAACTGGGATGTTGCGACGGACCATCCTTTTTGCAAAGAACTCGCCGAGGGAAAGCTGCCTCTTGAGAAAATGCGGTGGTACCTCGTTCAGGATTATAAATTCATCGATGAATTTGTACGGCTTTTGGCAACTGCCATTGCTCACGCTCCAACACTGACCGACGGGGTTCCTATGGCCCAATTCTTGGGCCTCGTGACTAGTACCGAGAACACCTATTTCTTGCGCAGCTTTGAGGCCCTCGAGATTTCACAGACCGAACAGGACGTCCCTGCAGCGCCTGCAACCCGCGCGTTTCAGGTGCTGATGCGAACAGCACGCACTTCTGGCCGCTATGAACAAATGCTTGCTGTCCTCACTGTCGCAGAGTGGAGTTATCTAACGTGGGCAAATCGCTACAAAAATTACAGTGCTGATTTGCCATTCTGGTTCTCCGAATGGATCGATTTACACACTGGTGACGGATTCGAAAGTGTCATCAACCATCTGCGCGATCAGTTGGATACTGTCTGGACAGATCTATGTGAGCAACACCAATCCCAAGCAGCAACTATGTTTCGCGATGCCGTAGCATGCGAACGCGCCTTTTTCGATGCGGCGTACACAAACAAAACATAACGCTTAGGATCATAAACAACCGCTCTGCGGCATTAGCGAAGCAGCATGACCGCTGGCATCTTGGCGATTTCGTCTAGGTGCTCTTGGTAGCGTCCCTCGAGGATACGGGTTTGGCGTTTTGTAAATTCGGATACGCCGCGCTGCTCCTTGTCATCGCGGTGCGCGGCAATGATTGCCTGCCATGCTTCACGCTCTAGCGTTTCATCCGCTTGATACCGTTCTTGCAGCGCAATCAATGCCGCGTCGGTCGCCGAGTGGTTCATGCGCCGCGCAGGTTCGCACAGTGGTACCTCAGCCAGTTCAGGCACCAACATTCCCAAAATATCCGCGCTACGGCCCCGGCGATCATAATCAATCACCACCAGTTCTTGCACCTTTAGGTGCTCTAGGATCAGACGCACTAAATCGGGCCAACCACGATCCATGTGCAGCATGTTGTGACGACCCTCTTCAAAGGGTTGCGATTTATTGTCCTCAGCCCGCTTGCGATACGCTGAAATGTATAGCCCAGTGTATTCTCGCACCACCAAAACAGCGCGCAACACTGGCGCACGCGCCGCTGCCGCCAATGTTTGCAAGCGGACTTCGGCAGCAGGATAAAACTGCCCCGCAGGGAAATGGATCATCCGACCAGGTATGTTTTCCTCAGACAAGATCAATGCGTGACTGTCCGGAGTGGTAAAACGCTGCAGTTCCTTTGTAGCACCTGGCAAAAAATCGGTTTCCCACTTCCCCAAGTTGCGAGGATGCGGCAGCCTTAACTTTAACTCACCCTGCGGGATGTCATCGCGACCGGGATAGGCAATGTCATATCCGGTTTGTGCCAACAGATCGCGGTTTTCCGAAAGCATCATCTGAAACGATGAAGTACCCGTGCGGTGCGCACCCAAATGCACATAAAGAGGTTTTCCCTGCGTCATACCCAAACGCTTACATAATCAGCGCCCCCTAGCGCAAGCACCCCTGTAATGCTGGACAAGTGTGACGCGCCTTGCGAGTGTGCAAAAAACTCACCTCCAAGGATAGAACCATGCCTGCGCGCAAGATTATTATTGATACAGACCCCGGTCAGGACGACGCCGTTGCGATCCTGCTTGCCCTCGCCAGTCCCGAGGAAATTGAGGTGCTGGGCATTACCTGTGTAGCGGGCAACGTCCCCTTGCCGCTGACCACCAAGAACGCGCGCATCATCTGTGAATTGGCAGGTTTCCCTCAGATGCAAGTATTCGCTGGATGTGATCGTCCCTTGGGCCGTGAACTGGTGACTGCTGAACACGTGCACGGCAAGACTGGCCTTGATGGACCAACGTTGCCTGACCCCACGATGCCGCTGGCACAAGGCCATGCTGTTGATTTCATCATTGACCAGTTGCGCACATATGCTCCCGGCACGGTTACGCTGTGTCCGCTTGGGCCGCTTACCAATATCGCAACTGCGCTGCAAAAAGCCCCCGACATCGCAAGCCGTATCGCCAAGATCGTCCTGATGGGCGGTGGTTACTTTGAGGGTGGAAACATCACCCCGACAGCAGAATTCAACATTTACGTTGATCCACAAGCTGCTGATATTGTATTCAAATCCGGCGCACCTATTGTTGTGATGCCCCTTGATGTTACCCATAAGGCGCTGGTGACCAAACCGCGCAATGATGCCTTCCGCGCGATTGGAACGCCTGCCGGAATTGCGGTTGCCGAAATGACCGATTTCTTTGAACGTTTTGACAAGGAAAAATACGGCTCAACTGGTGCACCGCTGCATGATCCATGTGTTACGGCCTACATGATCCGCCCCGAATTGTTCAAAGGCCGCCACATCAACGTCGAAATTGAAACATCCTCGGAACTCACGATGGGCATGACAGTGGCCGATTGGTGGGGCGTCACCGACCGTGAACCCAATGCCACCTTCATTGGGGAGCTGGATGCTGATGGTTTCTTTGATCTATTGACCGAACGTCTGGCCCGCCTGTGAGTGCTGCACTCACTCTTGGTGGTCCTGATCACCTTGAAAAGCTGCTCTCGCTTGTGGCTTCGTTTCATGCCGAAGAAGGCATCGCTTCTAGCGAGGAAGACCGCCGTGCTGGTGTCTCTCCGTTGCTGGACGGTATTCCTCATGGCTGCGTCTATCTGATCGGACCACCGCGTGCGCCAATTGGCTATATCGTGATCACCTTTGGTTGGTCCGTCGAATTTGGCGGCTTGGATGCGATCATCGATGAGCTATATATCCGTCCCGGTGTGCGGGGGCGTGGCATTGCCTCTGAAGCGCTGATTGCATTGCCCCGCGCCCTTGCTGGCGGTGGATTACGCGCGATCCATCTAGAAGTCGATAAAACCAACGAAAAGGCGTTGAAATTATACCGCCGCGCTGGTTTTGCGGTTAGGGATAACTATCTGTTTATGTCCAAGCGCCTGTAGCGGAGAACGCCATGCACATTCCATTCGACAACAGCTATGCGGCCCTGCCTGATACTTTTTACTCACGTGTCAATCCAACTTCAGCTAAAGACCCTAAGCTACTGGCCTTCAATCAAGATTTGGCAGATGAACTTGGTATATCCGCGCCTGACATGGATCAGGTACAGCGCGTATTTGCAGGTAATGAAATACCCCAATATGCTGATCCTCTTGCACAGCTCTATTCTGGGCACCAGTTTGGAAACTACAATGCTCAGTTGGGCGATGGGCGCGCGATCCTTTTAGGTGAAGTTATAGATTCCAATACCTTACGCCGCGATATTCAGCTAAAAGGTTCAGGCCGCACGCCCTATTCACGTGGCGGTGATGGCCGTGCGTGGTTGGGGCCAATCTTGCGGGAATACGTCATCTCAGAGGCGATGCATGCGCTTGGCATCCCTACAACCCGCGCGCTGGCTGCTGTTGCAACAGGCGAAGACATTCTGCGTGAACAAGGGATGTTGCCCGGCGCAGTCCTAACCAGAGTTGCCTCTAGCCACCTTCGAGTGGGTACATTTCAGGTCTTTGCCCACCGCGGCCAAACGGCAGAACTAAAAACGCTGACAGAGTACGCAATTGCCCGCCACTACCCCGATGCAAGTGGCCCCATGGGCCTGCTGCGCGCTGTTTGCGCAAAACAGGCAGAACTTATCGCGGCATGGATGTCTGTTGGGTTTATCCACGGTGTGATGAACACCGACAACTGCTCGATCTCGGGTGAGACCATCGATTATGGCCCCTGTGCGTTCATGGATGATTTTCACATGGGCCGCGTGTTTTCCAGCATCGACCAGCAGGCCCGCTATGCCTATGGCAACCAGCCCAACATGGCGATGTGGAACATGGCGCAATTGGCCACCGCGCTGGTCCAGTTAATGGACGACAAAGACGCCGCTGTGGAAGAAGCAACAGCGATCATTCACGCGATGCCCGACCAAATCGAGGCAGAATGGCTCACACGGTTTGCCGCCAAAATCGGTATTTCAAACCCAGAAGTTGAAGACACTGATATGATCCAGGGTTTGTTGGATTTGATGCAAAAAGACGGCGCTGATTTCACCAACACCTTCCGAGCACTTTCAACGTCAGATGCGCGCGACCAGTTCACCGACCGTGCAGCATTTGATGCTTGGGCAACGAACCACGCCGTACGCACCTCTTCTGTGCCGGATGCCGTAGCAACGATGAACGCAGCCAATCCTGCCGTGATCCCGCGCAATCATCGGGTTGAGCAGATGATCCAAGCGGCAACAGCCGGTGACATGGCCCCGTTTGGGCGATTGATGAAGGCATTTGCGACGCCCTATTCGCTCAGCGACAGCGACCTTGCCAAACCACCAACTCCGGCGGAAATTGTTCCCGCGACGTTCTGTGGAACCTAGGTCTTGCGCGGTCGGCGATTGATCAGTGTGATCCCGACCGTGACCATCACCAATGCTAGCCAGATTGAGGGCGCGATCTCTTCGCCCAGCAACAACCAGCCTAACAAAACCGACGCAACAGGTGAAATAAAGCTGAAAGACGCAACAGAATTGGCTGGATATTGCTTCATCAGCCAAAACCAGAACAAAAATCCAAGACTGGCAACACCAATGATCTGAAACGCCATGCCCGCGAGATGGATCAACTGAATGTCACGTAAGAGCGGCCCGAACAATGGTGCCAACAGCAGTAAGATCGGTGCGGATACAACAACCTGAGAGATCAACTGCTGCTCGGGCGGGACATCAGCCAGCGGCGTGACACGCACCAGCAGCGCAATGCCAGCCCAACTCAACGCAGATAACAGCGCAAGCAAATCACCGGTCCAGCTCACGTGGCCACCGCTTCGATCTGACAGGGCTACGACAACTCCAGAAAACGCCAACGCGAGGCCCAATGCCTTGCGCATCGTCAGCCGCTCATCAGGCAGCAAGACCGTACTGGCAAGGGCCAACCACAGCGGCATGGAATAGAAGATTACGGAGGATCGGCTAACGGTAGTCAGATCAAGCGCATTGTAGAGGCACAAAAACTCAAACGCGAACAATAGACCCGACGCCACAGCCCATGGCAGCGCGACCCGTGGAATACGCAACGACACGCCGCGCAAATACATCCACAGCAAAAGCACCAGCACAGCCCCAGCAGACCGTATCCCAGCCGCAAAAACCGGACTAAAACCGCCCCCAGTTACCTTGATCACAACTTGATTGAAGGCCAGATGCAACGCAAACGCTGTCAAAGCCACCGCGCCAATGGCGTCCATTTCTGTTTTACGTTCCATAACTTACCAAATCCTGTTGAGTGCAGGAATGTCAATGGAGCTGGGCGTTGTGTTTTCCCCGAATACAACGCGCAAAAATATGCCATGTTTGGCGTCAGATGAATCAATTAAGGGGAGCTCGTCCATGAGCCTAATGAAAACACTGGCCAAAGTGGCCCTAGGCGTGGCTGTTGCCAAAGGCGCTGGCGCAATGATGAAACGCGGCCAGCAAGGCGGTACCTCACAAGCAGGCGGCTTGGGTGGTTTGCTTGGTGGTTTGACCGGCGGAACAGCTGCGGCTGGCAGCGCTGGTGGGCTTCAGGATATGTTAGGCGGTCTTTTGGGCGGCGGTACAACTGCGGGCGGTGTTGGATCTGGCGGCCTGGGTGGTTTGCTAGAAAGCCTTGGTGGCGCACAGGGCAACACGACAAGTTCACAAGGTGGCCTTGGTGGTTTGTTGGGTGGTCTTGCGGGTGCGGCAGGTGCTGGCGGCCTACTTGGTAGCCTTAGCGGTGCTTTAGGCAATGCCCCTGCTCAGACCAACGATAGTTTTGGCGCAGTTCTGAACTCTCAGTTTGATCAAACACCAGAACCGGCCATTGCCCCGTCTCAGGATCAGGAAGCAGCAGCTGCACTGATGCTAACTGCGATGATCCAAGCCGCGAAATCGGATGGTACATTTGATGAGACCGAGAAAGAAAAACTCCTTGGACAACTAGGAGACGTAGATGCCGAAGAAGCCGCATTTGTTCAGGCTCAAATGCAAGCGCCTATTGATGTGGACGGACTTGTTGCAAAGACACCCCAAGGCATGGGCCAACAGGTATACGCGATGAGCGTGATGGCCATCGATCTAGATAGCGGCGACGAAGCGCAGTACCTACACAAACTGGCCAGCGCCTATGGTTTGCAGCCACAGCAAGTGAACGAAATCCACGCCCAGCTTGGCGTTGCATCGCTTTACACCTAACAACTGACCGAGCTGAGATGAAAAAGGCGCCCCGAGAGGCGCCTTTTTTGTGTCTTGAATTACGCTGCTGCGCCACTCGGCTTGCCGCCACCGCCGCCACTGCGACGTCTGCGAGCACCGCCACCCGGTTTGCCGGCACCACCGCCAGCACCACCTTGGGGACGGCCACCGCCACCACCTTGTGGGCGACCGCCACCACCACCACGGCCCCCACGGCTTTTTTGCTTTGGCTTGGCTGGGATTTCATGGCTTTCCCAAACGCGACCAGAAGCCACAGGAATTCGGATACCCATAACTTTTTGAATGTCGATCAGTTCGCCCATTTCATCCGGTGCACAAAATGCAATTGCTGCGCCGTCTTTGCCAGCACGTGCAGTGCGGCCAATCCGGTGCACATAGTTGTCCGGCACATTCGGCAGCTCGTAGTTATACACATGCTTCACGTCAGGAATGTCCAAACCGCGCGCCGCCACATCCGTAGCCACCAACACTGTGATGTCGCCCTTCTTAAATCCGTCGATTGCGCGATCGCGCTGACCTTGGGACTTATTGCCGTGGATAGATGCCGCATCAAAGCCTTCTTTGACCAGATCCTTCATCAGCTTTTCACAACCGTGCTTCGTGCGCCCGAATACCAGCGCCCGTTCGCCTTTGTGCTTGGCCAGCAGCTCGATCAACAGAGACTTCTTTTCCGACTTCGCAATAAAGTGGACCTCTTGGGTGACTTTATCGGCCGCTTTGCCCGGAGGGGACACTTCGATTCGAATTGGGCTATTGAGATAGCTGTTGGCGATCTCGCTCATTAGTTTTGGCATGGTTGCCGAAAACAGGAATGTCTGGCGATCTTTTGGGATCACTTGGGAAATCTTGCGCAGGTCATGGATGAAACCCATGTCCAACATCTGATCCGCTTCATCCAGCACAAGGAACTTTGCCTCGTCCAGACGCACCGCGCGGCGGTCCATCAGGTCAAGCAAACGACCAGGGGTCGCAACCAGAATGTCGACACCAGTGTGCAACCGCTTGATCTGGGTGTTGATGTTCTGACCACCAACAACCATCGCCACTTTAATCGGAGTGCTTTCGGCAAAAGCGCGCAGGTTTACGCTGATCTGGGTCGCCAGCTCACGCGTTGGAGCCAAGACAAGGCCGCGCACGGATTTAGGGTTTGGACGCCCTTCCATCTCCAGCATCCGCGCAATCAGCGGGATACCAAAGGCAGCAGTTTTACCCGTACCGGTTTGGGCCAAGCCCATCACATCGCGGCCATTGATCCCATGCGGGATCGCCTGTTTCTGGATGGGCGTTGGTTCATTCAAACCCATAGCCGCCAGTCGTTTTACAAGAGCCTTCGGCAGCTCCATCATGTCAAAATCGCTCATTAAAAACTCATCTTCCGCGCTTCGGGTAAGGCCCGAACGCATATCATCTAGGGTGCGCAATACCGGATCGCAGGAACGGACCAAATGCCCTGCCCCTGTCGGAATGCGTCTGGCCCCACGCGTGATTTTGGGAACAAGGGGCGACCCTACATTTACGGATATCCGCAGCCTGCTCACGCGGCAGAAGGTACGCCCTAACCCCCACATGGGGCCTACGTGCAGATAAGTCAACGGGTCTGGCAAACCACACAACATCGCTTTAGGACTTCCCTCATAGCGTGAAAGGAAGCTCAAATGCACAAACGCCAACCAAACGAACGCCCATTGCTGGCCGTTTTGATCGACGCTGACAATCTGAATGCGCGCTTGGCTGAATCGATCCTCGAAGAAGTAAGTAACATTGGAGAACCCGCGTTACGGCGCGTCTACGGGGATTGGACCGACCCAAAACTTAAACATTGGAGCGAAAAACTACTGTCACTTGGGCTTGTCGCAATTCAAGCTTCCGCAAATACAAAAAGCAAAAACGCCTCAGATATTCGCCTGGTGATTGATGCTATGGACATTCTAAATGACGGCCAATTTGATGGATTTGTCATTGTGAGTTCAGATAGCGACTTCACTGCACTTGCCAACAGAATGCGTGAATCTGGGAAATTGGTGATCTGTATAGGCGAAGAAAAGACGCCAGCGTCGTTACGAAATGTAGTGAACCGTTTTATTCTAATTGAAAACATCGACGAGACTACACAAAAGGAAGGTTCCTTAGCCATGCAACCCAAAGCGGCTTTGGGCCTTGTCAAACAAGCTATGGCAAAAATAGAACCTGATGATGATTGGTATGCGTTAGGTTTACTCGGCCAGACCATCCGCGCATCCCATTCTGATTTTGACACCCGAACCTACGGATGTGTCAAGTTATCAACGTTAGTCCAATCCGTCCCAAAATTGGAATATCGCCAGCTCGGTAGCGGGTGGGTTCGGCTGAAAAAATAGCCATGTCACAGCCCCTTGCATAGCCCACAACAAAAGCGCATCAAACTCAAAACACAACGGAGCCCCCTCACATGGATAATCTGCGCGGCGCGATCTTGATGGTGTTGGCCATGCTTGGCTTTGCAATTGAGGATGGCTTTATCAAACTGATGGGCGACGCCCTTCCGGTAGGTCAGATCATCGTTCTGCTCGGCATAGGTGGCTCGGCTGTTTTTGGGATCATTGTTTTGGCCCAAGGGCGTGCGCTATTTGAACGTGCAATGCTGACGGGTCCGGTTGTGATCCGCGCCATAGGTGAAATCATCGGCACCATGTGCTTTATCTCGGCCATCGTGTTTACGCCCCTCTCATCTGCATCGGCAATTTTACAGGCCACACCATTGGTTGTGACACTGGGGGCCGCGCTTTTCTTGGGTGAAACCGTTGGCTGGCGCCGTTGGAGCGCGATTTTTGTCGGGTTCATCGGCGTTTTGATGATCATCCGTCCTGGGATGGAGGGGTTTTCGCCTCTGTCTTTATTTGCACTGGGAGGTGTGTTGGGGCTGGCCTCACGTGATGTGGCCACACGTAAAATTCCGCCAAATCTATCCACAATGCAACTAAGCTTTCTAGGGTTTCTTGTGCTCATTCCCGCAGGCCTGATCATGTTATTCATCACCGGCCGCTCCCTTGAAGCAATGGACACGCGGATCGTCACGCTCATGATCGCATCCATCGCGATTGGTATTTTTGCCTATTATGCTATTGTTGCGGCCATGCGTGTTGGCGAAGTCAGCTTTGTCACCCCCTTCCGCTACAGCCGCCTGATCTTTGCATTAATCATTGGCATTTCGTTCTTTGGAGAACGTCCAGACCTGTACACCCTGCTTGGAGCAAGCATAATTGTGGCCTCAGGCATCTATACGGTCCTGCGGGAGCGCAAACAGCGGCGCAAATCAGCCACCAAGCCTTCCAATGCGTGAGATCGCGCTATAAGACGGGCGCAACGTAAACGATCTGCCCCAAGGAACGCCGCCATGAGTACCATCATCGATATCCACGCCCGCGAAATTCTCGACAGCCGTGGTAATCCCACAGTCGAAGTAGACGTTGTCCTTGAAGATGGAACAATGGGCCGCGCAGCTGTGCCATCGGGTGCCTCCACTGGTGCACACGAAGCTGTTGAAAAACGCGATGGCGACAAAAGTCGCTATTTCGGAAAAGGCGTGCTGGAAGCATGCGCCGCTGTAAATGGCGAAATCGCTGAAGCACTGGTTGGCATGGACGCAACCGAGCAGGTTGATCTGGACGAAGCCATGATCGAACTGGACGGCACCCCGAACAAGGCACGCCTTGGCGCAAACGCCATCCTAGGCGTCTCCCTTGCCTCTGCAAAAGCGGCCGCAGATTTTTGCACACAGCCGTTGTACCGCTATGTTGGCGGCACATCTGCCCGTGTATTGCCCGTCCCAATGATGAACATCATCAATGGGGGTGAGCACGCAGATAACCCCATCGACATTCAAGAATTCATGATCATGCCAGTGGCTGCGGAGAACATTCGCGATGCAGTGCGCATGGGCTCTGAAGTATTCCACACGCTGAAGAAAGAGCTTTCTGACGCAGGTCTTGCGACGGGTGTTGGTGATGAAGGTGGCTTTGCACCAAACATCAGCTCTACCCGTGATGCTCTTGATTTCATTTTGAAATCTATCGAAAAAGCTGGATACAAACCCGGTGAAGAAATTCACCTTGCGCTCGATTGTGCCGCGTCAGAGTACTACAAAGACGGCGCGTATGTCTTTGCAGGTGAAGGTAAAACACTGTCTTCTGATGAAAACGTAGATTACCTTAAGGCACTGGTATCTGACTACCCCATCATCAGCATTGAAGACGGCATGCACGAAGATGACTGGGAAGGTTGGATCGCATTGAACGCGGCCTTAGGTGACAAGGTTCAGCTGGTTGGCGATGATCTGTTTGTGACAAACCCAGCACGTCTGGCCGAAGGCATCTCACGCAAGGCCGCGAACTCAATGCTGGTTAAAGTAAACCAGATCGGTACCTTAACGGAAACACTTCAAGCTGTTGAAATGGCGCACCGCGCTGGTTTCACCAATGTCATGTCGCACCGATCCGGTGAAACCGAGGATGCAACGATTGCCGATCTGGCAGTTGCGACCAACTGTGGCCAGATCAAAACCGGCTCTCTGGCGCGCTCTGACCGGCTCGCGAAATACAACCAGTTGATCCGCATCGAAGAAGCCTTGGGCGAAAGCGCGCAATACGCGGGCCGCAGCATTCTTAAGTAAGCTGACACGTTAAGCACTTGGAAAAAACCAAAGGGGGCGGCATCATCGATGTCGCCCTATTCTATTTCAGGAGTTGGTTAAATGACCCTCATTCGCCCTGCGACATCATCAAACGACCTAAACGCCGTTCGTCAGCTTTGTTGGGATTACCGCACACATTTGGCCAATCTATCGCCTATTGAGGCTGAGATGATGGAATTATTTTACCCTAAACCTAAATACACCGCCCTTATGGAGTCCCTTGAAGACGAGCATGCACGCCCCCAAGGTATCATTTTGCTGGCAGAGCTGGACGGCGTTCCAGCGGGCTGCGCCATGACTCACGCATTGGATCCTCAAACCTCCGAGATCAAGCGCGTGTTTGTTACCCCGCAGGCGCGCGGACATGGAATTGCGCATAAGCTGATCGAAGCGTTGATGGACCAGGCGCGCACGGATGGCTACACGCGCGCGGTTCTTGATACGTCTGTTAATCTCGGCCCTGCCCGAGCATTATACGCCAAGCTAGGATTCTCCGAACGCGGCCCTTATCAAGAAATACCCGACGTTGCGCTGCCGCACCTCGTGTTTTTCGAGGCCGCACTGTGACCGCGGATCAAATTATCGAAAAGCTAAATCTCGCACCACACCCAGAAGGCGGGCACTATCGCCAGACGTGGGTGGCCGAGAACGAAGGCCGCGCAACAGGGACCTGTATCTACTTTCTACTGAAAGAAGGCGAACGCAGCGACTGGCACCGCGTAGATGCGACCGAAATTTGGCTGTATCATTCGGGCGCACCCCTTGTTCTGGGCATGGCACAAACATCTTCCGGCCCAGCACAAGATCACATTTTGACACCTGATTTGACGCTGGGCGCGCCACAAATCATTGTACCGGACCATCATTGGCAACGCGCCCACAGTACTGGCGCCTACACGCTTGTAAGCTGCACCGTTTCGCCTGGTTTCACGTTTGAGGGCTTTATCCTTGATTCTACATTGGAAATTCCAACATGAACCGTAAACGTAAAATCGTCATTGCAGGCATTACCCTGCTTGCTGGTCTGCCCCTCGTTGAAAGGGCCACGCGAACTGTGGATGTTCTACCTGCGACTGTCGTGGATGTCGTATCGCTGGTGCCCGATGAGGGACCTGATCAGTGGTCTATCACATTCACGTTGGCAGACGGGGTAAAGAACACCCTTGGCCCTCTCATCCTGCGTCCGACCCTGCTATCAGGTGACAAATTTTGCGTGCGCATGCACAAACGCAGCTGGGCCGCACCCAAATTCCAGAGAGCTGCCGACAAGACCTGTTGATCTGTGCCTCAGGTATGATCCGACATTGGTACGCTCACCGTGCCGCCGCCTACGGCAGCACGTACACCCGTTGTGCCTGAGCATGACGTTGGCAGGCCACGCGCCACGCGTACCGCCAGATAGGCAAATGCTTGGGCCTCTAGCATGTCGCCATCCAACCCGACTTCCTCAATGGGTACGACCGGACAATCAAGCGAGACCTCAAGCATCTGCATCAGAACAGGGTTGCGCCGTCCGCCGCCAGTCACCAAAACGCGGCTTGGCGGGCTGGGGCAATGTTGCATCGCCTCAGCAACGCCTGCGGCACACATCGCAGTCAAGGTCGCCGCAGCATCCGCATCAGACAATTCGCGCACCAGCGCGACCATCTCTTCAAAATCATTCCTGTCCAATGACTTGGGTGGCATCCTTGCAAAATATGGCTCCGCTAAAAACAACTCCAATGCGCCCGTTTCTACCGTGCCACCACGCGCAACGGCACCATCTTTGTCGTAAGCCAAGCCCAGACGTTCCTGCATCAGGTCATTCACAGGCGCATTCGCAGGTCCAGTATCAAAGGCCAGTAAGGCACCAATTTCGTGTGGTTTCTCAATCGCGGGGTCAACCCACGTTAGGTTACCAACTCCGCCCAAATTCAGAAACACGACAGGCCCGTCTGCCTTGATGTAGCGGGCGCACGCGTGATGGAAAAACGGCGCAAGCGGTGCGCCCTCGCCGCCCATCTCTACATCAGCGGACCGGAAATCCCACACAACAGGCACGCCAAGCTGGTCCGCCAACATCGCGCCATTGCCAACCTGCAAGGTCCCTTGCAGGCGCGGCGCATGGGCAAGGGTCTGACCGTGAAACCCGATCAGGTCTACGTCAGCGAAGTCCTTTAGAATTTCTAGATGCGCCGCCTCAACAACCTGTGCAGCAGCCTCAACCGCGTCACCGTTCCACTGACCAAAGGCGGCAGCGATTACAGTCCGGTCCTCAGCTGTGTGGCTGCGATAATCGCTGCGGCCAAAACCCGCAATGCTATGACCATCCGTTTGCAGTACAGCCACATCCACCCCGTCAAGCGACGTGCCCGACATTGCACCAGCTGCGGTGACAACACCTGTCTTTGCGATTGCCCGCCCTTTGCCAGATCTCTCGATAGGAGATGTGCCCATATTCTTGCCTTTTCCTTTGGCCCTGCTCCGCCTATAGATGCCCTGCAATTTGATCCGAGGGCAAGCGCCATGACATACCATCCCAAATCCGATTTCGTCGCTGTAATGATGGAGCGTGGCTTTTTGTCCGATTGCACCGATTATCAAGGCTTGGACGAGGCCCTGCTAAAAGGCGCACAGCCCGGATACATCGGCTTTGACGCCACCGCAAAATCTCTGCACGTTGGGTCGCTTATTCAAATCATGATGTTGCGTTGGCTGCAAAAGACAGGTGGCAAGCCGATCACCCTGATGGGCGGCGGCACAACAAAGGTTGGCGATCCGTCTTTTCGCGCGGATGAACGCCCCTTGCTGGGCCCAGAACAAATCGATGAGAATATCGCGGGCATCAAAAAAGTGTTCTCCGCCTACCTCACATACGGCGATGGCCCCTCTGACGCAGAGATGGTCAACAACGCCGAATGGCTGGACGAGTTGAATTACCTCGAGTTCCTGCGCGACATCGGGCGGCATTTCAGCATCAACCGGATGTTGGCATTTGAATCCGTTAAGTCACGCCTCGACCGCGAGCAAAGCCTCAGCTTCCTAGAATTTAACTACATGATCCTGCAGGCCTATGACTTTATGGAGCTGCACCGCCGCTATGGCTGCATCCTGCAAATGGGTGGGTCGGATCAGTGGGGCAACATCGTGAACGGAATCGACCTCACGCGTCGTGTGATCGACGGCGAGGTGTACGGCCTTACCTCACCACTGCTGACCACCTCTGACGGCAAAAAGATGGGCAAATCGCAATCCGGCGCGATCTGGCTCAACCCTGATATGCTATCGCCTTACGAATTCTGGCAGTTCTGGCGCAACACCACGGACGCCGATGTGGGCCGTTTCCTCAAGCTATACACCGAGTTGCCTGTCGATGAGTGTGACCGCTTGGGCGCGCTAGAAGGATCAGAGATCAACGAGGCCAAGATCCGTCTCGCCAATGAAGTGACTGGCCTGCTGCACGGCGCAGATGCTGCGGTAGCTGCCGAAGCCACTGCGCGAGAAGTGTTTGAAAAAGGTGGCGTTGGTGATGACCTACCTACGCTTACGCTTTCTGCCGCTGATATAGGTGACGGGATGTCCATCGTGCAATTGATTGTAAAATCGGGTCTTGCAGGATCAGGTAAAGAAGCCAAACGCCTGATTTCAGAAAATGGCGCACGCTTAAACGATGAGCCACTCACAAATGCGGGCCTTATGATTGACGCGGCTGCGCTGACTACGCCGATCAAACTATCCGCTGGCAAAAAACGCCACGCACTGGTGCAACTGGGATAAATCCTATGCGTGGTTAAGCCTGCCTTAACCACGCTGCGCCCAATGTGGTGGCATGTTTGATGCCACCCCCTCCACTTCTTCTCATGCGTTGATGCAAGATCGCGCTTTTGCTGCAGCTTTACGCAAATGCGGCGAGGCACCAGTAACCCTGCCTTCAGGCTTAACCCTGCTCAAACGGCGCGTTGCAGGCATTCCGATCCTCATGTTGCCGCGTGTCAGCCCGCCCGCTGATCTGCGCGCACAACTTGCCCAAGTGGGGCAACAACGCCTGCCCCTGATCCTGTCGCCTGAACTACCTTGTAAAATGCCACTGGCCCTGAGAGTCAGCCCGGCGCGCACCCTATTGCAAATTGACCTAAGTAGCGCGCAAAAAGAACGCCGCGCCGCGCTGCATCAAAACTGGCGGCATCAGCTGGGACAGGCGGAAAACGGGCCACTACGCGTTCTGTACCGCCCCCTGACACCTGATCACATCTTGCTGGCGCTTGAACGGGCACAGGCCCTGAGCCGACGGTACCAAAGCTGGCCTGTGACACTCACAGCTGCCTTTGCCAAAATCGCCGCAGATCAAACCCATCTGTTCACGGCCCTTTTGCGGGGGCACCCTGTGGCCCACATGCTATTTCTCAGCCATGGCAACCGCGCAACTTATCACATCGGCCACAGCACCGATGCTGGCCGCAAAAGCCACGCACATAATCTACTTTTGTGGGACGCGATGAACCAGCTGGCCCAACGCGGCATCTCCTCGCTTGACCTTGGGCCGACCACCACACCGAGCATTGACCGCTTTAAGCGACGTGCAGGCGCACAACCACAGACGACAGGCGGCACATGGTTACGCTGGAGCCCCCTTGCGCGGGCGCGTCGCACGTGATTATCTGAACGCCTGTTCAGATAGGGAGCATTCTACATGCAGATGTCCACAACCGCCGCCGTCATCACCGGAGGCGCATCGGGCCTTGGTGAGGCAACCGCCCGCCATTTCGCCACCCAAGGGGCAAAGGTAACCCTGCTAGACCGCGATGCGACACGCGGCGCACAAGTCGCTTCTGAAATCGGCGGCTTTTTTATTGAAACAGATGTGACCGACGAGGCATCTGTTGAAGCGGCTATCACCCAAGCTCAAGAGCAAATGGGCGGATTAAATGCCGCCGTGAACTGCGCAGGCATTGCACTGGGCATCAAAACGACAGGACGCGATGGCCCTCACCCGCTGTCCGCGTTCCAGAAAACCATCGACATCAACCTTGTCGGCACCTTTAATGTGGCCCGCTTGGCCGCAACTGCGATGGCCAAAAACGAACCCGAAGGTGACGGCGCGCGCGGCGTGATCATCAACACAGCCTCCGTCGCCGCATTTGACGGCCAAAAAGGTCAAGTCGCCTATGCTGCGTCCAAAGGTGGGATTGTGGGTATGACGTTACCGATGGCGCGTGATCTGGCACAATCAGGCATCCGCGTGATGGCCATCGCACCGGGTATCTTTGGGACACCGATGCTCAAAGGGTTACCACAAGAAGTTCAAGACAGCCTAGCCGCTGAAGTGCCAAATCCTGCACGCCTTGGCGAACCAAGCGAGTATGCGCGATTGGCCGCGTTTATTGTCGAAATGGGGTATATGAACGGCGAAGTGATCCGTTTGGACGGCGCGCTGCGCATGCGCTAACGCGATAAGCGTGGAAGGCGGGCTATGTGCTCGCCTTCTCCTCTAGCATCAACCATTCTTCCTCAGCGTCTGCCAGCTTCCCGTGACGTTGAACCAGCGCATCACTGGCTTTTTGGAACTTGGCCGGTTGTTCGGTGAACAATGCCGGATCGCCCAACAGCTCTTCGAGCTTGCCAATCTCTGCGCCTATACGCTCAATCTCGGCAGGCAATGCTTCTAGGCGGTGCTTTTCAGTAAAGCTAAGGCCTGATTGCGTCTTTTCTTTTGGCTGTGATTTGCCACCTGAAGTTTTGGATTTCACAACACTTTCAGAGAAATCCTCCATCCCGCGCTGCGCGATATAATCGCTCCAACCGCCTGCATAAACGGTGGCACGTCCGTCGCCTTCCATGGCGATGGTTGTGGCTGCAACACGGTCAAGGAAGTCTCGGTCGTGGCTTACCAAAATGACAGTGCCGTCATAGTTGCCCAGCAATTCCTGCATAAGGTCCAGCGTTTCAACGTCCAAATCATTGGTAGGTTCATCGAGGACCAACAGGTTGCTTTCGCGTGCCATCAGTTTGGCCAAAAGCAAACGCGCCTTTTCGCCACCCGAAAGCGAGCGCACAGGCGCGCGCGCCTGAGCTTCGTCGAACAGGAATTCTTTTAAATAGCCAACAACGTGCTTGGGATTACCGCGGACCATAATCTGATCCGCCTTACCACTTACCCGCATATCAGGATCGCCTGTCAGGCTGTCCCACAGGGTCATGTCGCCGTCCAGCTGCGCACGCGCCTGATCGAACAGCGCCAGCGCGAGGTTGGTGCCAATCTTGACCTCACCGCTGTCGGGTTGCTCTTTTCCGATCAACATATTCAACAGCGTGGTTTTGCCCACACCATTAGGACCGACAAGCGCAATACGATCACCACGGTTCACTGTCAGCGAGAAGTCATGCAAGATGACCTTGTCACCGAATACTTTAGTAATTCCAGTCGCTTCCATGACCTTTCGGCCAGACTTTGGCCCTGCCTCCAGCGCCATGGCAGCAGTACCCTGGCGTTTGATCTGGCCGGCGCGTTCGGCGCGCAAATCTTGCAAGGCACGCACGCGGCCTTGGTTACGGGTACGCCGCGCAGAAATACCTTCAACAGCCCAACGTGCTTCCGCTTTGATTTTGCGGTTCAGCTTGTGGCGCTGCATGTCTTCTTCTTCCCAGATCGTATCGCGCCATGCTTCAAACCCTTGAAAGCCGATCTCTTGGCGGCGAACAGCTCCACGATCAATCCAAAGGGTGGCACGGGTCAACGCATTCAGAAATGCACGGTCGTGGGAAATAATCACATAGGCCGCGCGGGTGGATTTTAGTTCGTCCTCCAGCCACGCGATGGCCTCGATGTCTAGGTGGTTGGTTGGTTCGTCCAGCAGCATCAATTCAGGCGATAACGCCATCAGACGTGCAAGGGCTGCGCGGCGACGTTCCCCACCGGATGCGGTTGCAACGGGGCGTTCGGGATCAAATTTAAGTCCCTCGCCAGCGCGCTCGACTTTATACAACTCACCGGGTTCCAGCCCGTGTGAGGCGAAATCGCCAAGCGTTTCAAACCCTGTCAAATCAGGGTCTTGTTCCATATAACCAACGCTTACGCCCGGGCCTGCGGTGACCATGCCGTTGTCGGCTTCCACCAACCCCGCCATGACTTTCATCAGCGTGGATTTGCCAGAGCCATTTCGCCCCACCAAAGCCAGCCGATCGCCGGGCTGGACGACCAACGAGAGGTCATCGAATACAGGATCGCCGCCAAAAGTGAGGGCGATATCGGAGAGTTGAAGAACGGGTGCGCGTGCCATGGGTGTCGCCTAATGCGCGCGCGCAAGAACGTCAATCACACAAGTGCGCGAAGCAGCTTTTTGCGGGCGGGTGGAATTGCTTTGATCTCAAGTCCTGTGAAGACATGCAGTGTGTCCATCTCATGATCCATAACCGCATGGTCACTGACCCAGCCCCCCATCATTAGATAAGTGCGCAGCAACGGCGGCATCGCTGCATTGGCTTTTTTGAGATCCGGTTTGCCGTGATCTTGCGCGCAATATCGATACACATCCTTTGCCTTTATCCGTGGCATCCACTGCGCTGGTGGTAAGTGGCGTGCCTTGAGCAAGGCAAACGCATCGCCGTAAGGATCAACATCTCTTCCCGAGAACGACGAGCAGCCAAACAGCATCTCTACCCCTGCCTCATCGACATGGGCCGTCAGAACCGCCCAAGCCATCCGCAAGATGTCTGGATCAGGGTGATTGGGATGGATGCAAAAGCGCCCCAATTCCAGCATCGGCCCCTGAAAGGCCTCCAAAGCAGTAAGATCATAAAACTGTGCGGCATAGCTGGTTTGGATTCGGGAACCGTCCAGCATGGTCATGCGAAACGTCGCAACGACATCGTCGTTTTTCTCCTCTGTGATCAAAACATGCACAGAAGACGTGTCGAAACGATCCGGAACACCACCAGCAGCGCCAAAACAAAGCCTGCGCAAGTCTAGCCCTGCTGACATGTCCTCGGCTGTACCAGCGTACCTGACCGAGTATTTACCCTTGTCAAAAACCTTCATACCAGCCCCGTCTGAAAATCACTCGGGGACAGCGTTACATCGATGGCATTGCAATCGGGTAAAATCAGCCGGCCAACCCTGCAGGGTTGAAGCGACCTAGGTTGCCAAGCAACTGACGCAGGAAGCCGGAGTTACCAACACCAGAGGTCGTGACACGACGCTCAAGCGGCACAACTTTCCCGCGCTCCAGTCCGAAACGTTCAAGGTTGGTCACAACACCTGAGCTATCAAAACTGATTGCCAAAACTTCGCGTTCTACCGTTTTGGGCGCTAAAGCACCAAAGGTCCGTTTTCTGCTGCGCACATAATAAAAGCCGCTGTCGTTCACCACACCCGCAGTAGAAGGCGTACCAATGGTTTCCTCAACAGATGCTCGCGTATCAACGCCAACAACAATCTGGTCTAAATCTTCCGCAGGCGGAATATAGCCGTGGTTTGCATATTTTGGACTACAGGCCGCTAAACCGCCCGTAAGCGCTGCGGCAAGCAGCACACGCCGAACAACGCCTGTGTTAAAAGAGATACTCATGGTGCTGCCCCTTGCCCTCAACCTGTATGGCTTTTATCCCGCTTACACCAAATGCGCCCCATGGTTCAAGAAACGAAAGCACCTGCTCATGTCTCAAACTCCTCCCAGCGACACCAGCTTGCGTGTCTCCAGCCTCTCTCAAACGGGCCCAACCCCCTTTTCCTTGCGCCCAGATGCGCGGGTTCTTGCTAGTTTGGCCGAAGAGCTTGGCATTACCAGCCTTCGCAAACTGTCATTTGAAGGAGCTCTGAAACCTTTTGGCGATTCTGATTGGCAGCTCAAAGGGCGCTTGGGTGCCACAGTGATCCAACCCTGCGTGGTCACCCTAGAGCCAGTAACAACGCGGATTGATACGGGTATCCTACGCATTTTCGTCACGGACTATACAGAGGCAGAAGCCCCAGAAGTAGAAATGCCCGAAGACGATACCATCGAGCCCCTTGGCACTTGGATCGATCCGGCAATCATCATGATTGAAGCCCTGGCCCTCGCCCTACCCGAATATCCACGTAAAGAAGAAGCTCAGGCAGAAACAATCCGGGTGACCGAACCAGGCAAGAAACCAATGACAGATGAAGAGGCGCGCCCATTTGCCGGTCTTGCTGCCCTAAAAGACCAGCTGAGCGGGAACACCGACGAGTAAGAAACCCTATTATCCGTGAAGTCAGCCCAAGATCAGCCTCCCTTGGCACAATTTGGCCTGTTAGCGGGTAATTCCACAGTATTTTGCGGCCTTCCCGTGAAATACCGTTGGACAAGCGAGCGGCACTTGCCTAAACGCACCACACACCCGTACGGGAGTTGATCAGAAACACGGCCCGTTGCTCCCGATGAGTAACACAATGGCCCCGAATACAAAGGCACCAGATATGGCTGTCCAGCAGAATAAAGTCTCCAAATCCCGCCGCAACAACCGCCGCTCGCACGATTCGCTGACAGCAGCGAACCCAAACGAGTGTTCCAACTGCGGTGAGCTAAAGCGCCCACACCACGTTTGTGCGGCATGTGGCCACTACGCGGACAAAGAAATTGTAGCGCAGGTCGACGAGATTGATCTCGAAGACGACGCGGCGTAAGCTTCGTACGAGCAATAACAACTAAAGGCATTCGCAGAAGATGACGGCCCCGACCGATCACAACACAGCGAGCGCCCGCACCCTCATCTCCGTCGATGCGATGGGGGGCGATCAAGGACCGGCAGCTGTGGTTGCCGGATGCCTTAAATCAGCCAAAGCAAATCCAGATATTTCCTTTATATTGCATGGTCCTGAGGACCAATTGCACGCGCTTGTCGCAAAACATCCCGTGCTCGAGGAACGCACCACTATCCGCAATGCCGTCGGTGTTGTGACGATGGATGACAAACCAAGTCAGGTAGTGCGATCCGGCAAAGATACCTCGATGTGGTCTACCGTTGAAGCCGTCCGCAGCGGTGAAGCAAGCGTAGCCGTTTCTTGTGGCAATACAGGCGCGCTGATGGCGCTTTCAATGATCCGTTTGCGCAAGTTACCCGGTGTGAACAGGCCTGCCATTGCCGTGCTCTACCCTTCCTCAAACCCTTCCGGCTTTAACGTCATGTTGGATGTCGGTGCCGACATCCGTGCCGATGCGGATGACTTGCTGCGCTATGCGTTGATGGGGATGTCCTATGCGCGCAACGGCCTGGACCTAACCAAACCGCGCATTGGGCTGCTGAATGTCGGCACCGAAGAGCACAAAGGCCGCACCGAGCTCAAAGAAGCTCATGATTTGATTCGCAACCACCAGACCGATGCAGCCTATGAATTTGTTGGTTTTGTCGAAGGCAGTGACATTTCCGGCAACAAAGCCGATGTAATTGTTACGGACGGTTTTACAGGAAATGTTGCTATCAAGACTGGCGAAGGCACCGCGAGCTTGGTTGGCCTGCGATTGCGTGAAGCCTTTAAGCACTCTGTTTTGTCGCGTCTTTCTTCGCTGCTGGCCTATGGATCATTGATGCGCCTTCGCAAAAAAATTGACCCGCGCCGCGTGAACGGTGGCGTATTTTTGGGCCTGAATGGAACTGTTGTGAAATCCCATGGTTCAGCAGATGCTACAGGCATCTCTGCTGCGATCAAACTTGCCGCACAATTGGCCGAAAATGGCTTTAACGACAAACTGGCCGCCCGCGTCGCAGCCGCATTGCCAACCGAGGAGCCAGCCGCCGAATGACACTGCGTGCCGTTGTAAAAGGAGTCGGTCACTACCTTCCGACCCGTGTTGTTGAAAACGCCGAATTCGAGGCCACCCTCGAAACAAATGATGAATGGATTCGCGCGCGGTCAGGGATTGAACGGCGTCATTTTGTTGGCGAAGGTGAAACCACTTCCAGCATGGCAACCGCCGCTGCTCAGGCCGCAATAGACATGGCAGGCCTTACAATTGACGACGTTGATGCCATCGTTGTCGCGACCTCAACTGCTGATCTGACATTTCCCTCCGCCGCGACAATGGTTCAAGACCAACTTGGTATGAAACACGGCTTTGCCTTTGATATTCAAGCAGTTTGTGCTGGATTTGTATTTGCATTGACCAATGCAAATGCCCTTATTGTTTCTGGTCAGGCGCGCCGTGTCTTGGTTATTGGCGCAGAAACCTTCAGCCGGATCATGGACTGGACCGACCGCAGCACATGCGTGTTGTTTGGAGATGGTGCAGGTGCAGTTTTGCTAGAAGCAGAAGAAGGCACAGGCACATCTGCAGACCGAGGCATTCTGTCAACTGACCTCAATTCTGATGGTTCATACCGTGAGCTGTTGTACGTGGATGGCGGCAGCTCAACAGGCGCAACAGGCTACCTGCGAATGCAAGGGAATCAAGTATTCCGCCACGCCGTAGAGAAACTAAGCAAGACCGCAACAACAGCCATGGAACGCGCAGGCGTCACAGGCGCTGACGTTGATTGGATTGTGCCCCATCAGGCGAACATCCGAATCATCCAAGGCACCGCCAAAAAGCTGGGCCTACCGATGGAAAAGGTTGTGGTTACAGTACAAGATCACGGCAATACGTCTGCCGCTTCTATCCCCCTCGCCCTCTCTGTTGGCGTTCAACGGGGACAAATCAAAAAAGGTGATCTCTTGGTCACCGAAGCAATCGGCGGCGGCTTGGCTTGGGGCGCGGTGGTGCTGCGCTGGTAGCCACGTAAGCAGTAAGTTGCGCGTGTAAAATTGGTGAAGTTATTGACTTGAAGCGCCAAGCTGGCCAATGTTTCAAAAAAACTAGGGGATGACTATGACTAGCAACACATTGACACGTATGGACTTGAGCGAAGCGGTATTCCGCGAGGTAGGCCTTTCGCGAAACGAAAGCGCGCAGTTGGTTGAGACTGTGCTCGAAGAAATGTCCGACGCTTTGGTGCGTGGTGAGCAAGTTAAGATATCTTCCTTTGGTACTTTTTCTGTGCGGGATAAGTCGGCGCGTATCGGTCGGAACCCAAAAACAGGTGAAGAAGTTCCGATTAACCCACGCCGTGTTCTGACATTCCGCCCTTCTCACCTCATGAAGGATCGGGTAGCGGACGGCAATAAGTCCTGAGTATATGCCAAAATCACCCGACGCTTTCCGCACAATCTCCGAAGTTGCTGACTGGCTTGGTATTCAAGCCCACGTTTTACGCTTTTGGGAGAGTAAGTTTACGCAAGTAAAACCAATTAAGCGTGCAGGCGGGCGTCGGTACTACCGGCCAGCAGATATGCAACTGCTGGGCGGCATTAGAAAGCTGCTTCATGACGACGGTCTTACGATTAAGGGCGTTCAAAAGCTTTTGCGCGAAGAAGGCATGAGTCACGTCTCGGCAATGTCTATGCCGCTTGAGGACGCTGACGGAGAAATCGCTGCCGACATCACTCCGCAACTTAAACTTAAGCCAAAGGCAGAACCCGAGGCCGTTGTTCTGCCTTTCGAGGCTCCAAAAGAATCGGCCCCGCAAGTTGCACCTACCCCACCAATTGAACCGGAACCCGTTGAAGCCGCGCCTGAACGCTCGCCAGAAATCGCCCAAACAGACGAACCTGCGCCTGTGGAGACCGCTCCGGAACCAGCACCCGTTGAACCTGCAGTCATGGAACCTCTCCAAGCAACTGTGGAAACTCCTGAGGCTAAGCCAGATGCTCCGAACCCCGTGGGTGCCGCGGAGCCTCAGCCAGTGGGACCAGTAGCTGTCGCCCATGGCGAATCTGCGGATGCGCCTGAGGTCGAAGTTCGCCAAGCGATCAAAGATATCGCCGAAACGGATGCTCCAGCGGAACTCGAAACCAACACCTCTGAAGAACAAGCTGCAGGCGCACCGGAAACCGCAAAGTTGGATGAGCCTGAAGTCGAAGCCCTCCAAGCGACCCTAGATGTCGCCGAAACGGATGCTCCAGCGGAACCCGAATCCAACGCTCCTGAAGAACAAGCTACAGGCGCGCCGGAAACCGCAAAGTTGGATGAGCCTGAGGTCGAAATCGTCGAAGTGACTTTAGATACTGCCGAAACAGATGCTCCAGCTGAAGCAAAAGCCGAAGTTCCTGAAGAACAGACTGGAAACGGACCGGAAGTCACAAAGCTCGAAGAGCCTGAAATTGAAGAAGTCGAAGCGGCCTCAGATACTGCTGAAACGGATGCACCGACGAAAGTTGGCGCTGACGAAACAGATCCTGATACGCACCAAGAAAGCGAACCAGAAGCCGCGCCAATACCAGAAGCGATAACACCCCTACCTTCGTTCCTGAGCAAAGCTTCGGAACCGGAAACCCCGAAGGTTGCTGAGGTTGCTGAGGTTGTCGCTGCACCGCAAGAGAAATCGCCACCCGAAGCAAATGAACCTGTTGTTGCCGAACCCGCGCCAGAGCCAGAGGCACCTGCTGCCGCGAAGCCACGCGACATCGGCATGCCAGAAATCACCCCAGAGACTGATTTCCCCGCAGATGCGGCAATGCTCAGCCATGCATACCGAGTGCGCAGCATAAATGCGATTACGGCGAAGAAGGTTACCCCTCTGCTGGACCAACTGACAGCCGTACGCGACCGGATGGCGGCGCGGCGCGGCGGCAATCACCCGAAAACCTGAGCGGTGATCAAAATGGGTGCGATTGCCTCTTGCACCGCCCTGTTTATGCGGTATGAACAGCCCCATGTCGGGCTATGGCGCAGCCTGGTAGCGCGTCCGTCTGGGGGACGGAAGGTCGCAGGTTCGAGTCCTGCTAGCCCGACCACGACATACTCAAAACGCTCGCATCCCTTCGGGTGCGGGCGTTTTGTACATCAAACGACCGCGACCCAAAAGGACCTGACATGCCAGGCGTGATCCCAAACCAACAGCTAGAGACAATGATCGCCAAAGGCGAGATTTCAGCAAATCCAGCAGTGGATGGCGCGCAAATTCAACCAGCTAGCCTTGATCTGCGGCTGGGAAACATTGCTTACCGTGTACGCGCTTCATTCCTAACCGGGCACGGCGCAAAGGTGGCGGACCGGCTCGAAGAGTTCGAAATGCACCGCGTTGACCTTACTAAGGGCGCTGTTCTGGAAAAAGGCGCTGTTTACGTTGTTCCCTTGATGGAGCACCTTGCACTGCCCGATGATGTTAGCGCGGTCGCCAATGCAAAAAGCTCAACCGGACGGCTAGACCTGTTAACCCGTACGATCACTGATGGTGGCACTGAATTTGACCGCGTTGCAGCAGGGTATCACGGCCCGCTTTATGCAGAAATTTGCCCGCGCTCTTTTTCGGTTCTTGTCCGCCCCGGCATGCGCCTCAACCAAATCCGTTTTGGCACAGGCAATGCAGCCCTTAGTGATGATGCATTGCGCAGCCTGCACGCTGAAACACCGCTGGTAGACGGCCCAGCCGTCATCGATGACGGCCTAGGTTTTTCCGTTGATCTCAAGCTCGCGGATACAACGCTGGTAGGCTACCGCGCAAAACCACACACAGGTGTGATTGATCTGGACCGTATCGGTCATTACGACCCTTCCGAGTATTGGGAAGAAGTCCATACAACCAATGGCCAAATCATTCTGGACCCAGGTGCGTTCTATATCCTTGTGAGCCGTGAGGCCGTGACCATTCCGCCAGAGTACGCCGCCGAAATGGCCCCCTATCTGGCGATGGTCGGTGAATTCCGCGTCCATTATGCTGGTTTCTTTGATCCAGGTTTTGGACATGATGCGGCTGGCGGAGCAGGTTCACGCGGTGTTCTTGAGGTTCGCTGCCATGAGGCACCATTTGTGCTTGAGCATGGGCAGGTTGTTGGCCGTTTGGTGTACGAACGTATGACAGAGGCTCCAACACAGCTGTACGGCGCTGGAATCGCCTCGAACTATCAAGGCCAGGGCCTGAAGTTGTCAAAACACTTCAAAGCGCCCAAGAGCGCCTGAATTCCACTTAATGCGCGGTGTGTTTTAGAACTTGGTCGCGCGACGGGCCATTTTCATCGCTTGCTTGGTCTGCTGCCCAGACTGACCGCCACCTTGGCGTTTTGCACGGCGCGCTGCGCGTACTTCTTGCTGGCTAGGACCGCGTTGAACAGGATTACCGTAATCGTCAATCTCACCTTGAGGCTGCTGCTGCTTGCCCCCGCTCCGCATTGAAGCGGCTTTGTTAAATCCTGCGTCTATGCCCTTGTTGAGCAGTTTGCGCATCACGGTGCGCATGATCATGTTGATGATCTGGTTCATTTCGCTCTCCTCGGTGGTATCTTTGTCGCCAATATAGGGACAATTACGGCAATTTTGAGGATCAGTCCTCAAATAGTTCGCTCTGCCCTTCAGTGGTTTCCGGTTCGTCCTCACCATCCCCCACCTGCAATGACATGCCAAGAGGTGGACGGTTTTCCAACAATCCAGCAGAACGTAGTTCTTTTAGGCCCGGCAAATCACGTGCGTTTTCAAGGCCAAAGTGATCAAGGAACCCTTCGGTTACGACAAATGTCACGGGCCGCCCCGGCGTCATCTTCCGCCGCCCAAAGCGAATCCACTCAAGCTCCAGCAGTTGATCAACCGTACCACGTGAAACCGAAACACCACGGATTTCTTCAATCTCCGCGCGGGTGACAGGCTGATGATAGGCAATAATGGCAAGGGTTTCGATTGCGGCGCGGCTAAGTTTGCGCACCTCTACCGTTTCTTTTTGCATCAAATATCCTAGATCGGCAGCCGTGCGCATGGCATAGGCATCACCGATCTTCATCACATGTACTCCGCGCCCCTCAAAGCGGCGGCGCACGTAGACCATGGCCTCAGCTGCGTCACATCCATGCGGAAGACGAGTCTGCAAATCTCGGATTGTGATCGGCTCCGCACTGGCAAACAGCACGGCTTCAATCATGCGTTCCTGCTCTGCCATTGGCGGAGATTCAAACAAACTTTCTTCTTTATAGTCAATTTCTTCTGACATGATCTTAATCTCTCTTGCGCAGTTGAATTGGCGCAAAGATCTCGCTTTGCCGGATTTCCATATGGCCCTCTTTGACCAGTTCCAAAGACGCCGCAAATGTTGCCGCCGTAGCCGAGCGGCGCTTGATCGGGTCGCTTTCCCAACCCTCAGGAAGATAGCTCATCAAATCGCCCCATTCCCCTGCAAAGCCCATAAGGCCGCGCATCCGCTCCAACGCCTGCTCCATCGTAAATACCTTTTCGCGGTCCATCACAAACGGGCGGAATTCATCGCGGGTACGGATGCGCGCGTAGCCCTGCATCAGATCCAGCAAAGTCGCAGTGTAGGTCACACTGCGCACGCGTTCGACCATTTGCGTTTGTCCGCGTGCGAAAAAGTCACGCCCTAATTGGTCACGCCCCATCAGGCGGGCCGCAACATCACGCATCGCAGCAAGACGTTCTAACTGGAATGCCAGATGCGCCGCAAGTTCCTCACCCGACGGGCCTTCATCGGTTGGGTCAGGCGGCAACAGAAGGCGGGATTTAAGGAAGGCCAACCATGCGGCCATCACTAGATAGTCTGCCGCCAGTTCCAGCCGAAGCTCCTTGGCCTTTTCCACAAATGCCAAATACTGACGTGCCAGCTGCAGCACGGATACTTTGCGCAGATCAACCTTTTGGGTCCGGCTGAGGGTCAGCAACAGGTCAAGCGGGCCTTCAAACCCGTCAACATCCACAATCAGCGCCTCGGCAGCAAGCCGATCCGCAACTGACGTGTTGTCTTCCTTAAAAAGGCTCTCAGCCATGCACATCCTCGCCCACAAGCGCCTTAAGCTGCGCATCGAGAGCGTTAATGTCAATATCGTCGGGGGTCTGACGATAACTTAGCGCACGTAAAGCACGGCGTTGCGCGGCATCTGTCATCTCACCCGCGGCCTCTGCCACCTCGGTGCGTTCAGACAATGTGCCGTTACAATGCAAGATCACATCACAGCCCGCCGCAATAGCTCCGCGGCTGAGCTCAGTTAGGGAACCCGTTAACGCCTTCATCGAAATGTCATCTGTCATGATCAGATTATCAAATCCAATGTCTTCACGGATCGTCCGCATCATAGGCTCTGACAGGGTTGCAGGACGTGGATCAATTGCATCATAGACTACATGCGCAGTCATCCCCATCGGGGTGTCGCGCAAGGCCTTGAACGGTGCAAAATCAACGCGGTCTAGATCATCACGCGCGGCACTGACATGCGGCAGTTCGAAATGACTGTCCGCAGTTGCGCGGCCATGTCCGGGAATGTGTTTGATCACAGGCAAAACACCGCCGGCCAACATTCCATCGTTGGCAGCCTGCCCCATTAGCGCGACTTGTTGCGCGTTCAGGCCATAGCAACGGTTATAGAGAAATTCGTGGGTGTTTGGCGCAGGGACATCAACCATCGGCGCACAATTGCTATCAATGCCCAACGCGTACAGTTCATGCGCGATCAAGCGAAAGCGGACGTACATGGCCTCAGCTGCATTCACACCAGCGGCGCGCACAAATTCCATGGGCGGCAACCATTCGCGCCAGTTGGGCGCGCGCAAACGCTGAACACGGCCACCTTCTTGGTCAATTGTGATGGGTGCGTGATGGCCTGCAGCTTCACGAAAATCATGGCAAAGCGCGCGCACTTGGTCGGGTGTATCGATATTTCGCGCAAACAGGATAAAGCCAAACGGCTTGGTGTCACGAAACAACGCCTTTTCATCTGCAGTCAGGCGATGGCCTGCGGCATCAAGGATTGTCGCGCCAAAGCGCGTCTTTCCCTTATTCACCGTGTCACCACAGGGATGCAATCCACGCTTTCGGCAACCAATGCTGAACAGAAGCGGCGCGCATCGCCTATGTCATCAAACCCTTGGGCACGCAGGCGGTAGAATGTCCGCCCACCTGATTTTGCCTTCATCACGATCCGCTTTTTGCCCGCCATGAAAGGTGCAAAACGCACGTTCAGCTTGCCCCACTGGGCCCGCGCGATCTCTGGGCTGTCAAATGCGCCAAGCTGCACCAAACGAGTGCCGACAGGCAGGCTAGCCGCATCAACATCAGCGCTGCTTGCAGCGACAGGTGTCGCTACTCCACCAACCGCAGCTGCGGCACGTTTCGGGCGCAGGGTCGGACGCAGCGACACACGCACACCTTCGCCACTCAGCAATGCAGCAGCAGTATCTGTAGAAATCGAGGCCAATACCGGAACGCCAGTTTCTTCCAGAGCTTCCAACGGCGCAACGCCATTGGTCAGCTGCGCAACCAAATCCTCAACAGAACCAGATTCAAGTGCAGCAGCAATGTCTTGCGCTGCGGGCGGCTCGGCAATCGGATCCGCTTGAACAGCCACCTCGGTCAATTGGTCACCCAACAACATTGGTTGGTCTTCTTCGGCCAAATCAGTTGGTTGAGGTGCCAACCGCAACTCTTCTGCGCGTTCCTCAGAGGAACCGATAGCAGTGATTGTATTTACCGACAGGCCTTGATGTTGCGCCAATTGCCCGCCCGGATTTTCAGGTCTGACCCGCATGTCACCAGCGGCGGCTCGCACAATGGGGATGCCACTGACATCACGTACCAGCAGCTTGTACCCCCAAACGCCGACACCAACGATCAGAGCCAGCGAAACCACCGCCCCCGTCAAATTGGTGAGTTTGGTCAAAGCACCAGAAGTCGCCACCGCATATTCAGGATGCTGATGCGTCGCAAAGCCCCCCTGAGGGGTTTGTGTGTAATCTGCCATCGTTGCCTCTCTGCCCGCGCAATACATTGCCGCGCGGATCTGAAATTTTGCCTGCTATCCTGCGGTGCGGCGCTTAACGCATCTCTTCCGCAGGAGTTACGCCAAGGATACCCAAGCCCGCTGCAATTACAATCGCAACTGCCCGTGCAAGGGCGATTTTCGCTTGGGATGTTGCAGGATCGTCCTCTTGAATGAACTTCAGCGTCGGCACTTCCCTCGCCTGCGTATAAAGTCCGTTCAAATCTCCTGCTAATTCATATAGATAGAATGCAACGCGGTGCGGCTCATTGCTGCGCGCAGCAGTTTCAACCAAACGCGGCCATTCTGCAACTTTGCGCAGCAGCGCCAGTTCCGCTGTGTGATCTAGCTTGGTCAGGTCAGCAGATTTCAGCGCAGCTTCGCTCACATCGATGCCCACGTCGTTCGCCTTTCGGATCACTGAGGCAACCCGAGCATGGGCATATTGCACATAAAATACGGGGTTGTCGCGGCTTTGTTCCATGACTTTATCAAAATCAAAATCCAACGGCGCATCATTTTTGCGTGTCAGCATCACAAAGCGCGTCACATCTGCCCCAACTTCGTCGATCAGATCGCGCAGCGTGACAAAGTTCCCTGCCCGCTTGGACATTTTGAACTCTTCACCGTTTTTGAACAGCTTCACCAACTGCGTCAGCTTGATATCAAGCGGAACCGAACCGCCCGACAGCGCATGCACTGCTGCTTTCATGCGTTTGACATACCCGCCGTGATCCGCGCCAAAGACGTTTATCAACGCGTCATAGCCACGCTCGACTTTATCGTTGTGATACGCGATGTCCGGCGCGAAATAGGTCCACGCACCATCGTTCTTTTGGATTGGGCGATCTTGGTCATCGCCAAAATCTGTGGATTTAAACAGCGTTTGTTCGCGTGCTTCCCAATCGTCAGGCAATTTGCCCTTTGGTGGTTCAAGCGTACCGCGATAGATCAGGCCCATGTCATCCAACTTTTTCAAGCAGGCTTCGATTTTCCCCGTATTATAGAGGGACTTCTCGGAGAAGAACCGATCCATTTTTACACCCAGCAGCGCTAGGTCATCACGGATCAGGTCCATCATTTCGTCTGTGGCGAAATCACCGATAGGACCCAGCCACATATCTTCGGATTGGTCTACATACTTGTCGCCTACGGTCTCTTTCAGCTTTTTGCCCACAGGCACCAAATAGTCACCTGGGTATGTGCCTTCGGGAAATGCAACGTCTTGTCCGTGTGCTTCAAGGTAGCGCAGATAGACTGACCGCGCGAGCATGCCAATCTGGCCTCCGCCATCATTGATCACGTATTCGCGTGTCACATCCCAACCCGCAAATGCCAGCAGTGATGCCAGCGCATCGCCAAACACCGCGCCGCGGGTGTGGCCCACGTGCAGCGGACCTGTTGGGTTTGCCGACACATATTCAACGTTCACAGATTTACCCGCGCCCAGATTACCGCGCCCGTAATCTGTACCGTTTTCCAGTACGTCCAACGCAACGCCCTGCCACTCTGAAGCCGCAAGCCGCAGATTCAAGAAACCGGGGCCTGCAACCTCAGCCGAGGTAACGCGCGGATCTTCGGCCAACAAGACCGCCAGTTTTTCGGCAATATCGCGCGGCTTCATGCCTGCAGGTTTTGCCAGCACCATTGCCGCATTGGTCGCCATATCACCATGCGTCGCATCGCGCGGGGGCTCGGCGGTGACATTGTCGGTAACAAGGCCAGCAGGCAGATCGCCAGCAGCAACCATCGCGTCAAGTGCGCTAAGAACAAGAGTACGGATATCGGCAAATAGGTTCATTGAATTGCTCTCAGGGTGTAAGTTGGCCTTCATTTAACACTTCGGCGTGTCGCGTCAATCACAGGCGCAGTTCTGATCCAGTCAAAGAGCCCAGTGATTTGGCCAAAAGAGCCACAACAGCAGTGCGCGCAGGCTTTACCGCGCCCTCGCCGACATTGATCAAGTTCAATGCCAAACCGTCACGTCGCAACGCATCTGCCAATGCACCTTGCGCAGACACCAGCGCGGGTGCCATTGCACCGGTCGCAACATCAAGCGCCTGATCAGGCCGTGCAACCACAGTAACAATCTGACCTTCACGGGCAGACAACGCAGGCATAAAGCCCTGCACAATCCCCTGTAGAACAGCGATATTGAGGTCTATCTTGTCCGGATGGCGCAGCGGCATCAGATTTAGCACGCCATCAAGGCGCGTCTCGCCCCACGCGCGGCCAACACGACGCAAAGCATCCTCTGGTGCCCCCTTTAGGGTTATTGGAACAGCCCCCGACAATTGCTTGAGCGCTTCAGCGCTTATATCAACGGCAACCACCTGCGCGCCAGATGCGCCCAATGCACGCACAATACTGCGGCCAAATCCACAACAGGCACCCAGTACCATGATCCGCCTACCTTGCAAAACTCCTGCAGGGCGTTTGGTGGTTTGTGTCTCAGTATCCAACATATTTTACCCTTTTTCCGCCAACTGAACGCCAACACTTGGCGTGTTGCCAATTAGGCGCTGGTGTTCCTGCAAGGCAAACCGATCGGTCATACCCGCAATATAATCCGCGACGATACGCGCCAGCATTGTACGATTTGTCCCAGCTTGGGCAATCGAATTTGCCCAGTCGGCGGGCATCAGCGCAGGTTGCTCTAGAAACAGCGGGAACAAGTCCTCAACCACATCCGCCACTTGACCCCGGATTTTCATCACTGCGGGGGCACGGTACATCCGCGTGAACAGGAATTTCCGGATCTCGTTCAGGTCCTGCCACATCCCGTCCGAAAACCGGATAACGGGCCTGCCAAGGTGGCGAATTTCCTCAACCGATTGCGCGCCTGCATCCTCCAACAGTTTGCCCGATGTCTCGATCACATCCGCAACCATCACACCAAACACCCGCCGCAACGCTTCGTGGCGGCGGCGATACGCATCCAGATCAGGATACAGCGCATCAACTTCAGCGTAGGCTGGTCCAACCAGCGGGAGCGTTACGATATCACTCTCACCAAACAATCCAGCCCGCAAACCGTCATGAAGATCGTGATTGTTATAGGCAATATCGTCCGCCAATGCGGCTACTTGAGCCTCGGCACTGGCGTGCGTTTCAAGCTCTAAATCATGGGTCAGATTGTAATCGGCCAGAGCATGCGGCAAGTCACCAGTCACTGGACCGTTGTGCTTTGCGATCCCCTCCAGCGTTTCCCACGTCAGGTTCAAACCATCAAAACCGGCATAATGGCGCTCTAGTGAGGTCACAATTTTGATCGCCTGAGCGTTGTGATCAAACCCACCGTAGGGTGCCATCAACGCATGCAACGCGTCCTCGCCCGTGTGGCCAAAGGGTGGATGCCCCAGATCATGGGCCAGCGCAATTGCCTCGGTCAACTCACCGTTCAGGTGCAACGCACCCGCAATTGTGCGCGCCACCTGCGCGACCTCAATCGAATGCGTTAACCTTGTTCGGTAATAATCGCCCTCATGCTCAACAAAAACTTGAGTCTTATGTTTGAGTCGCCTGAACGCGCTGGCATGAATGATACGGTCACGATCTCGCTGAAAACATGAGCGAAAGTTGCTCTCTTCCTCCGGTACACGCCGCCCACGGGCGCGGTCTGGATCGGAGGCGTAAGATGCCCGCATGGCCAAGTCTCCTGTAACACGGAGCTTGTACCCCGCTTTAACCGTTTCTATATTATGCATTACTACGGATGGAAACACACTGCGGAGTGACCCCATGAACCTGCCCCCTAAAGTGACCGAACGTGCGTTTGCACGCCTCAATGAAATCGGCGCATCAAACGACGGCAAAGCCCTGCGCGTCGCCGTTGAAGGTGGCGGATGTTCCGGCTTTCAATATGAAATCGCGCTGGACGAAGCAAAAGACGACGATCTACGCCTGCAAGGCGCAGGTGAAACTGTCGTTGTCGACAGCGTCTCCCTGCCCTTCCTTGCCAACGCTGTGATTGATTTCACCGAAGAATTAATCGGCGCGAGGTTTGTCATTGAAAACCCCAACGCAACTTCGTCTTGCGGCTGCGGTACATCATTCTCGATGTAAGGTTGCTTGCCCTGCGGGGCCAATTGGGCGATAGCAAATGCACCCCCGTTAAAGGAGCCTTGCGCCATGAAAATCGCCACATTCAATATTAACGGCATCAAGGCCCGCATTAACGCCCTTCCCGATTGGTTGGACGAGGCGCAACCCGATGTTGTTTTGCTGCAAGAAATCAAATCTGTAGATGAGGCCTTCCCCCGCGAAATATTCGAAGAACGCGGCTATAATGTCGAAGTTCACGGGCAGAAGTCATTCAACGGCGTGGGTATCCTATCCAAGCTCCCGCTAGAGGACGTCACGCGCGGCCTACCCGGTGATGATAGCGACGAGCAGGCCCGCTATATCGAAGCCACCGTTGTCGGCGAAAACCATTCTGTGCGGTTGTGTGGCTTGTATCTGCCCAACGGTAACCCCGTTGAGCTGGATGAGGATGGCCAACCCGTAGCGGGCGGAAAATACGCCTATAAACTAGCATGGATGGACCGTCTGCACGCCCGCGCGCAGGAATTGCTGGCCGAAGAAACCCCGTTTCTGATGGCGGGCGACTACAACATCATCGCCCAACCAGAAGATGCCGCCAAACCTGAAAGTTGGATCGACGACGCCGCCTACCGCCCTGAAAGCCACGCAAAATGGCGCGCGCTGCTCAACCTCGGGCTAACAGAAGCCTTTCGTGCATGCACCCAAGCCCCTGGCCACTATAGTTTTTGGGACTATCAAGCAGGCGCATGGAACCGCAATAACGGCATCCGTATCGATCATTTCCTGCTGTGCCCGTACACCGCTGATCGCCTGCGTGACTGCCAGATCGACAAAGACATCCGTGGCCGTGAAAAGCCGTCAGATCACGTGCCAGTTTGGGTTGAGTTGGATCTCTAAGAGGTGTCGTTGAAGGTCTATTTTGCGGACTTTTCTACCGTTAGGCAGTTTGTGTATAAACACCTCATGATCAATGGTCTTCTTAGATTTAACTTTGAGTACCGCGTGTGTGGGTGCCCCTATGCGCCAGACTATGCATGATACATGATTGCATATATTGGCCTCTTCATCTCTGCGTTCGTGGCGGCGACCGTACTTCCAATGCAATCAGAAGCTGTTTTGGTGGGGCTCTTGATGACCGCTTCTCACCCAATTTCTGCCTTGGTCATTGTCGCAACAATAGGAAACATACTGGGAGCTGTAATCAACTGGTATCTTGGACGATACTTGTTAATATTTAATGAGAAACGCTGGTTTCCAAGCTCGCAGCACCAACTTGAGCGTGCTCAGAACTGGTATAGGCGTTACGGCCGGTGGTCGCTTTTGGGTAGTTGGCTACCAATTGTCGGCGATCCCCTGACTGTCGTTGCTGGCCTTATGCGGGAGCCTCTGATTTCCTTTGTTATACTGGTCACGATTGCAAAAGGAACAAGATACATTCTTCTTGCGGCTGTAACATTGACGTGGCTTTAAGTCCCGAAATTATCAGCTACCAATAGCACCTGTTCTCATACCGTTCAGCATCGATTACATACGGTCCTAAACGGTCTTTCAGAACAAGCGACACCCTAGAGTAACCTTCATGGGCCCAATTCCGTCACAGAGTTTCACCTCAACTACACATCATAGTACAACCAAGTCGTCTCTCTCACCCAATGGGCGTGCAATACTGCCTCACGTAAGCAATGTAGGAATCGGTAAACAGCTTGGCTTTCGCCTCGACGTTTTCGCCCTGCATACTAAAGAAGAAATCTTCAATACGCTCATAATAATGGCTTGTTCCATCGCCTCGAGGTGAGGCGGTTGTCTCTCCTTTACGTGGGCGAAATTTGGATTTCTCAAACCGCGCGGTTGTCTCTCCCCGCATTTTAAACCCAACCAACACCAATCCCGATGGGTTGGGTTCTTCTACCTCGCCAGCGTAGATGTAATTTTTAGGTGGATTTTTTTGGAGATACGCCAACTCTGCATTCCACATATCAAACTGAAACGAGCTCCAGAGCACCCAGCCATGCTCTGGACGGTTGCGCCAACGCTTCGTTGTCATGACGCATCTGTCTACACTGACGCTATTTCGCTGCTTGTCATTTGCATGAGTACCGCCCGTTGCGATCTGGGCGCGCAAATCAGCAGCAGTTTCAGCGGCTTCTAACTGTGGCGCGAAGAGAGCGAAGCATATAGAATACAACAATATATGGGACGACATGCCGTCTCCTAATGACGTAAATGAACAACGCATCTCTTTTACAATCATGAGTGGTGCCCTGCAACCCTGCGCCCCATGGCCGTCTAGTAGACCACGAAAGGCACACAATATGTTAACACAACGCATAAGGGCGCATCTGTGTGAAGTCGCACGCAGTGCGCAGCCCGTAACGTATCAGGCGCTTGCCAAGGCCCTTGAGTTGACACCGCCCAACACAATTTACCAGCTCACGGTGGCCCTCGAAGAGCTGATCCAAGAAGATGCCATTGCCGTGCGCCCGTTGATTGCGGCCCTAGTAATCAGCAAATCACGAGGCGGGCTGCCTGCTCCCGGCTTTTTTGAATGCGCAAAACGGGTTGGTCGCTTTGACGGTGATCCATCGGGGCCCGAAGCCGCCGCGTTTTATGAGAGAGAGTTCACAAACGCCATAGAGTTCTGGCGCGCGCCAGAGGTGTCCTAACCCACACAGATCACCCCGGCAGCAAAGCCTTTTGCACCGCATCATCCCAGCCGAGATAAAACGTATCTTGATCGCGAATGACCGGACGCGCCATCACTTTGGGCTTGGCGGCAATTTGCGCGTCAGCTTCTGAATTCTTCAGCCAGTCGTTCAGTGCCCTGTAGTCGTTCGAACTGCGATCCACCAACCGGTCCCCAAACTCAACGATCAGTTCTTCCAGTTCGGCCTCGCTCAAAGGTTCTGCTCTGATATCACGGAAACTCACGTCCCTGCCCGCTGCTTCCAATGCCTTTTGTGCCTTTTGGCAAATTGCGCAAGTGCTCAGTCCATAGATGATCATGTCGCATTCTCCTTCAGCGATTTCGTGCAATCTCTTGCATCAAACGCGGCGACGCAACCATTGGATCGGATTTGGGTGCAAAAGTGCGGTAAGATCATCGGGTTTGAGATGGCCCCATTCAGATCAAAGACCAGCCAAAACAATAGACGTCCCCAACGTGAAGGCCATAAGAAGAGCGACGTTAACGGGATTAGAGGTTTGGGCGCATGGCCCAGCCTTTAGATAAGACAGTTTTTCGGTAAGAGGTTCTTTTGGGAGGTTGTTCACAAAATAGCGACGCTGCTTCAGCTCTGATCCATTAAAATTCGTCGAATTCCGGATATTCCCCAAGCCTCGTTAGAAACTCCGGAGGGCCCACCTCACCAGATTGTGGATCTTCGGTAATCATGTAGGCATCCGCTCCGGCGCAATGTTCTGACTTGAACTCACGTTCTGCCCGTCCTTCTGCTTCTGATGCGGACGTGTATTCAAACTGCTTATCAACCTGCAAGCCTGCAGACCCACCCTGTTTTGCAACATAGGTTTGGCAAATATAGTGAATCTTGGTGTCGGTTTCAGACGAGTCGGTCATGGCAGTTTCCTCACATGCAAGAAGGAACAAAATATGAACAATCTACGTGTTTAACAAGAGGTCATTATGCTCGGCGCTGGTGATCACACTTAGGCATGCCGCCTAAAATTTCTAAATGGGTGAACAGTGAATTACTTTGAGTTTGAAATCTCATCCCAACGCCTCAACATCCAATACCACTGCTCTGGGTTTGCCAAAATACGCTTTGAAATGCTGTCATTAAACGCGCGCGTCATTGTGACAGCATCAGTCTGGGCGATGGGGGCTTCAAACTCGACCTGAAAGGCATCCCCGTCATCTGATCGGATGCCATATGCTGGTATCATAGGGATGTCATATTTGAGGGCCAGTTGAGCCGCAGAAAGCGAGGTAAGCGCGTCATGGCCTAGAAATGGCATCCTCACACCATCTGCGTATTTTTCATCCAACAAAATCGAAACAATGCCGCCATTCCGCAAATGGCGCACAAGCGTTTTGGTCCCTACACGACCCGTGGCCATGATGGGGTTCCCCCCTGCCTGAATGCCAGCCAGTACTCGACGTTCATAATGGCGGTTCTTGTTGCGGCGATAAACGGCTCCACTTTCCATGCCATGCATCTTGATCGCGGCGCGCACGGCTTCCCATTGGCCAAAATGGCCAGAAACAATGATGGCACCTTTGCCAGCTGCATTGGCTTCTATTAGCGCGCCAAGTCCTGAGCCCGTTACAGTGAACTTGTGGTGTTGGGTTTGGAATTCGCCATCATGGTAGATCTCAAAAAGAGTCCTGCCCATTTGTCGGCCCATTTCCTCCCCCAAGCTTACACGTGCACTCCGATTCATGTCGGGAAAAACGCGTCTGACTTCGCGGTCAAACCGTCTTCGCGCAGGAGGAAACCAGCGCATGACAAACGCCAAGGTGGTGCCTAATCCGCGGGACCGTCTCTCAAAACTGCGCCATTGCAACACGGCAAGCGCCGACCACAAAGGGAGGTATCTTGCGCGGTGTAAAACGGATTTCAATGTTGTGGAGAACATATCACCGTATGGTCTGAATTAAGTGCATTGCCAATGGAAAATGCAGACGAGAACGGTCGCACACAAATTCAAATCTGGTTCTTGGCAGCATGATCAGCAGCAAGTTGACCCTTTGTTTGTTCGAGAGGTCCGTCTTATCTGCTTTCACAATGTCACCAGACGCACTAGGCAACCAATATCATTGCAATTCTGGAACCCATCATGGCGCAAAAAGCCACCATTTATAAAGTTGAACTGTCCGTCACTGATATGGACCGTCACTATTATGAAACACATAAACTGACTGTTGCCAAACATCCCTCAGAAACGGATGAGCGGTTGATGGTCCGTCTTCTGGCATTTGCTCTGAATGCTCATGAGCATTTGGAACTGACCAAAGGCCTTTCTACGGACGATGAACCGGACGTGTGGCAGAAAAGTCTGAGTGGCGAGATCGAGGTATGGGTGGCGTTGGGGCTGCCCAGCGAAAAGGTTGTTCGCCAGTCCTGTGGCAAAGCCAACAAGGTCATAGTCTATTCTTTCGGTGGTAGACCCGCCGAGACGTGGTGGGAGAAGATCAAAAACAGCACCACCCGATTTGACAACTTATCGGTTGTCAATTTCTCCGAGACCGAAACCAGCGAACTGGGCAACATGGCAAGCCGTTCGATGAAGCTGCAGGTTAATATTCAGGACGGCGATGTGATGGTAAGTGGTGACGATGGAACCGTTTACGTCACTCCGGTCAAATGGAAAAATACAGATCTTTGATCCTTGGCCCTACAAGGGGAAACACGTACCCCCTCGTATGAAACTGCAAAATACCTGCAAAAACGCCGGCTTCATCTAAACCATAAACTAAACCAGATGAGTGCCAAAGCAGACATCTGGTTAGTGGGTAAGGACTTGATCAAGGAAGGTCCGCGTCCGCTCGTTTGCGGGTGACGTAAAGAACGTCTCCGGGTCACTTTCCTCGATGACCTCACCCGCATCCATAAACAGCACGCGATCTGCAACTTTACGCGCAAAGCCCATTTCGTGGGTGACACAGACCATCGTCATGCCTTCTTCAGCCAGCGTAACCATAACGTCTAGGACTTCACCGATCATTTCAGGGTCGAGCGCGGATGTCGGTTCATCAAACAACAAAATCTCGGGCTTCATACAAAGAGCGCGGGCGATTGCGACCCGTTGCTGTTGACCGCCAGACAGCTGGCCGGGGAACTTTTCTGCCTGATTTCCAATCTGCACTTTGTTCAAAAATGCCATCGCTGCTTCTTCGGCTTCGGCCTGCGGCGTTTTGCGGGCCAGCATTGGGGCAAGCGTGCAGTTCTCAAGGATGCTCAAATGCGGGAACAGGTTGAAATGCTGAAAACACATCCCGACTTCACGCCGCATTTCATCAATGTTGGGTGCGTCCGCATTGATGATTTCCCCGTTGATAAGGATGTCCCCCGCCTGATGCACTTCGAGTTGATTGATCGTTCGGATCAACGTCGATTTACCCGAACCAGAGGGGCCACAAATCACGATCTTCTCACCCTTAGCGACAGACAAGTTTATGTTCTTAAGGGCGTGAAAATTACCGTAAAACTTGTTCACGTTCCTCATTTCAACAGCAACAGTCATGGCCGGTCTCCCTTAATGTTATGATTTTTCCGCAGCAGTGACGATGATTTCAACTTTCAAAATATCCCGCGCAAGCTTCGCCTCGCCGCACGCCCTCGCTGGTGCGTGGCCCTTTGGAACCCAAGCATCCCAGACGGCATTCATTTCGGCAAAATCAGCCATGTCCGACAACCAGATGGTCGCGTGCAACATGTTTTCACGGTCTGATCCTGCCTCAAGCAACAGCGCGTCAACGCGCGACAGGCAGTCCGCAGTTTGGTCGGCAACCGTCTCACCAGCCCCAACTTGACCGCAAAGGTATACCGTACCGTTGTGTTTGACGATTTTGCTCATCCGGTCAGAGGTGTGAATCCGTTCAATCATTTTTCATTTCCGATCAGGTTGCGGGCGATCAACGCCAATTTGATTTCGTCAAGAATAGCAGGATCATCAATTGCGGCTGGCATCTTATACGTCTCACCGTCTGCTATTTTTTGAACTGTTGCGCGCAAAATTTTACCCGAGCGCGTCTTGGGAAGGCGTTTGACCTCTAGCGCGCATTTGAACGCCGCCACTGCCCCAATTTTAGCACGGACAAGTTTGACCAATTCCGCCTCCAGTTGCCCCGCGTCTCTTTCAGCACCATCGTTGGTCACAAAGAAACCAAGCGGCATCTGCCCTTTCAGCGCGTCGGCTTTGCCCACCACGGCACATTCCGCAATGTCAGGATGGCTGCCAATCACTTCTTCCATTGCACCAGTCGAGAGGCGGTGGCCTGCAACGTTGATGATATCATCCGTGCGCGCCATGATGAAAACATAGCCATCTTCGTCAATGATGCCTGCATCAGAGGTCGCGTAGAAACCCGGATATTCTGCCATGTAGGATGAAATAAAGCGCTCAGGCGCATTCCAAAGCGTCGGAAAACCTGATGGCGGCAACGGCAATTTACAGACGATATTGCCAAGCGTGCCCGCAGGAACAGCATTGCCTTCATCATCTAGCACCCGAATATCATATCCCGGCATCGGCTTACCCGGCGACCCCAGTTTGATTGGAAACGCGCCAAGCCCGACAGGATTTCCCGACATCGCCCAGCCCAATTCAGTTTGCCACCAATGGTCAATGACGGGCCGATCCAGTTTGGCCTGAGCCCATTCAATTGTCGCTGGGTCAGAGCGTTCACCAGCCAAGAATAGCGTGCGAAACTTGCTCAGATCATAATTCGCAATCAACGCGCCTGATGGGTCTTCTTTCTTGATCGCGCGAAATGCCGTGGGTGCGGTGAACATGGCAACAACGCCGTGATCCTGAATGACACGCCAGAATGCGCCAGCGTCCGGCGTGCCGACCGGTTTACCTTCATAAACGACAGTAGCTGCACCATGCAGTAAAGGCCCATAACAAATATAGGAATGTCCCACGACCCACCCAACATCAGAGGCGGCCCAAAACACTTCCCCCGGTTTCACGTCGTAGTGGTGTTCCATAGTCCATTTCAACGCAACCATATGCCCGCCGTTATCGCGCACGACGCCTTTCGGCTGCCCCGTCGTCCCCGACGTATAAAGAATATACAGCGGATCAGTTGCAGCAACCGGCACACATTCGGTGTCTTCACCTTGCGCGATCGCAGTAGCAACCGCAGTGGCGTAGTCGTGATCACGTCCAGATGTTAGCTCACAAGTCAGCGTGTCTCGTTGCAAAATGATGCACGCATCTGGTTTGCTGGTCGACAATTCGATCGCTTCGTCCAGCAGCGGCTTATAGGCAATGACACGGCCAGGCTCGATCCCGCAGGATGCAGATATGATCGCCTTGGGGGCTGCATCATCAATACGAGTGGCCAGTTCTTGGGGGGCAAACCCACCAAACACTACCGAATGCACCGCCCCCAACCGTGCACAAGCGAGCATCGCAAAGATCGCCTGAGGAACCATTGGCATGTAGATGACAACGCGATCGCCTTTAGTGACGCCCAAACCGCGCATTACCGCAGCCAAGGCACTCACTTGATCCTTCAGCTCAGCATAGGTAAATCGCTGCACTGTTCCTGTGACTGGACTGTCATAAATGACCGCCATCCGGTCGCCGTGCCCTGCATCCACATGCCGATCAACGCAATTGTAGCAGGTGTTGCACACAGCACCGTCAAACCAGCGCCCATAAACACCACTGTCTGGGTTAAATACGGATGTGGCAGGTGTGAACCAGTCAATCTGCTTGCCAGCCTCTTCCCAGAAGCCAACAGGATCAGATTGCCAAGCGGCGTAAACTGCAGGGTATTGCGACATATCTGGTGTTCCTAGCAGGTATAGTTCAAGCCAAGACGGCCACCGTCCACGTAAATGGTCTCACCCGTGATGTAGCTGGCCTTTTTCGAGCAAAGGAACGCAACCACATCACCGATCTCACGCGCATCGCCTGCGCGGCCCAGTGGCGTACGCGACATTGCGGTTTTGAACGCTTCAGGGTTTGCGTTTACGCCCGCCATCATCTCAGTATCAATGGATCCAGGTCCAACTGCGTTAACGCGGATGTTGTTCTTAGCCAACGCTAGCGCTGCAACTTTGGTCAATTGCATGACGCCGCCCTTTGAGGCGCAATAAGCAGGGATCTGCGGGATCGCGACCTGAGCATTGATCGAAGACATGTTAACGATGGCACCCGCAATCTTGTTCTCCACCATGACGCGCGCGGCCATTTGAGTGGCGACAAAGACGCCCCGCAAGTTGATGTCGATAACCCGTTGGAAGGTATCAATGTCGTAGCTTAGGAAATCACCCGGCATGGCAACGCCAGCATTATTCACCAGCGCGCTTAACGGGCCGTGATCAGCAGCGATTTGTGCAAACATCGCCGTAACTTGTCCTAGGTCACCCATATCGCAGGCAATCGCTGCAACAGCTCCAATCTTCTTACCTGCAGCAGTTACGCCTTCTGAATTGATGTCAGAAAGGATCACGTCATAGCCGTCTTCAATCAGTGCTTCTGCGCAGGCAAGGCCGATGCCCTGAGCGGCGCCAGTGATAAGAGCAAGAGGTTTGTCAGTCATGGTTTATCCTTCAAATCCATAGTCATTTTTAGCCTGTGCAGACGTAATCAGCCCGGCACGTAAATCTGCAGCAACATCATTTTGCGACCTCTGCTTGGCATCGCCGTATCCGCCACCACCTGGCAGGCTCAACTTTAGGCGCTGTCCTGTTTTCACAAGCTGCCGTCCTTTACTGCGCAGTTTTGTACCGTCAGCCAGCTCAACACGGCCCGCCATGCCTGACCCGCCGCCGTCACGCCCACGTGCAGGGTTTTCAACTCGGTCGAACATGGCATTAAAGTAGATGTCATAACCTTCACGCGGTTCGATCTCGATTATTTGGCCAAGGCCACCACGTAGTGCACCCGCCCCGCCAGATCCTTCGCGCAAATCCTTACGCCAAACGGTAATCGGGCCAACATGTTCTGTTGCTTCAACGCTCATTGTGGACACACCAGATGGGAAGGCCGTCGCAGATAACCCGTCAAACGCAGGACGCGCGCCTGTACCACCGGAGTTGAACATCAACACCTCGGCATTGCGCATTCCGCTATCAGGGTCACTGGGCCTTGCCGATATCTGGATGTTCCACAGCGCGCTAGCGCCTTCCGCTGGCACCGTGTTTGGCAATGCCTGATGCAATGCGCCAAGCACAACATCCGGCACCAAATGCCCCAGCACATGGCGCACTGACACAGGTGCGGGACGCTTTGCCGCTAGGATACACCCTTCAGGGGCTGTAATTTCAAACGGTTCAAGCGAGCCTGTGTTGTTAGGCACTTGCGGCGCAATCGCACATTTAAGACCATAGCAAGCATACGCACGCGTATAGACTTCGGGAACATTCACGCCAAATCGGCTCATCCCTGAAGTGCCGTCAAAATCGGCTTTGATCGTGTCGCCAGCAATGTCTAATTTAACAACCATCAAAACGGGTTCGTCATAGCCATCAACCTGCATGCTGTGGCTAAACGATCCGTCAGGCACAGCAGCAATCGCCGCATGGGTTGCTTTTCGGCTGGTCTCAATCACAAAATCCGACAACCCGTCTAGATTTCCGATCCCGAACTCGCTCATCATGGTTTGTAAGCGACGATCCCCCGCCTCGTTACAGGCTGCAAGAGAATACATATCGCCCACCACCTGATCGGGTTCGCGAACATTTGCCCGCACAATGCGGATCAAATCACCAGAAACATCACCTTTTGAGGCGAACTTCATAATCGGGATTTGCAATCCTTCTTCAAATACTTCGTTCCCGTCAGGTCCAAAGCCACGACCACCAATGTCAACGACATGCGCAGTACACGCAAAGAACCCGATATGCGCGCCCCCCCGAAATGTCGGAGAAACCACCGTAATATCGTGCAAGTGCCCTGTACCAAGCCAAGGATCATTTGTGATGAAAACATCGCCCTCACATATGTTATCGGTCCCGATCTCGCGCACGAAATGGGTTACACTTTCGGCCATGGCGTTCACATGCCCCGGCGTACCGGTTACGGCCTGCGCCATCATCCGGCCTTTACGGTCAAACAGCCCTGCTGATAAATCACCTGCTTCACGTACCGAAGTGGAAAACGCAGTGCGGATCAATGTTGTCGCTTGTTCTTCAACAACCGCGATCAGGCGGTTCCACATGATTTGATAGTCAATCGCAGATGGGGTCATCAGCTGTCTCCTTTGCGGATCAGGCGCAAACTACCGTCGCCTTGGCCAATTGCACGAAACCCAGAGGTCACAATTGTTGTTGTTTCATTCTCAATAATAATCGCGGGGCCATCAACGACCTGCCCCGCAGTCATCGCTGCGCGTTCAACCTCTTGCGCATCAACAGTTTTGCGCAACGCGGCATCAAAGAACTGTCTCATGCGCAACGGTTTAAGTGAGGCGCCGCTCGCGTGGCGTTCTACTGGTGGTGTCTCTGGCAGAACCGAGGCCACAACCAACGACCAGTTGGTAATTTCAATCGCAAGCCCGTCAATAACACGCCCGAACAACCTGCGATAAGCCGCCTCAAACGCCGCGAACACATCAGCCTGATCGGCATCCGTGAAGGTCTTGTAAGGAAGCACCACAGGTATCTCCCAGCCCTGCCCCGCATATCGCATAAATGCCGTCAGTTGCGTGGTGGTTGTCGCATCCTTTGCGCCAGCGCTGACAAAGGCAGTGGCCTCTGCCTTCAGTTCAATCAAGGCGGCGTTCACGGCTTGCGCATCAAATTGATCGAGACGCTGAAACAACCCACGCGTGGCCTCATAGCTAAACGGCGCTTTTAGGAAGCCGATGGCAGATCCGACCCCTGCACCCGGCGGAATTATCAGCTCTTTGATGCCCAGTTTTTCGCACAACCGGCAGGCATGCAAAGGTGCGCCACCGCCAAACCCGATCATCGTAAAATGTTCGATGTCTCGCCCATTTTCCACCGTATGAACACGCGCGGCGTTGGCCATATTCTCATCGACCATTTCGGTAACGCCAAACGCTGCCTCAGCGGCCTTTAGGTCCAACGGGCGGGCCAACCTTGCGTCAACGGCATCCGCAGCGGCTTGCGTGGATAATGTAATCGCTCCGCCTGCAAAATTATCAGGATCAAGTCGTCCCAGCAGCAAATTAGCATCAGTCACAGTTGGGTCTTCACCACCATTCCCATAGCATGCAGGTCCCGGTTCTGACGCGGCAGAACGTGGCCCAACCTGAATGCGCCCCAATGTATCAATAGACGCGATTGAGCCTCCACCAGCGCCGATTTCGACCATTTCAACAACAGGCGTCGACACGGTCATGCCCGAACCCTTTTTGAACCGATAGGTGCGCGCGACCTCAAATGTGTTAGCGGTTTTAGGCGCCCCTTCTTCGATGAGGCAAATTTTTGCAGTGGTCCCGCCCATATCGAATGACAACACGCTATCCAGCCCGTGCCCACGCGCAAAATCAGCCGCGAAAATTGCACCTCCAGCAGGACCTGATTCCAGCAGTCGCACTGGTTGCTCGGATGCGACATCAACCGATATCAGCCCGCCACCGGAGTGGAGCATGAACACCGGCGCTGTGACACCCGCATCCTCCAGACGGTTAACCAGACGTCCCAGATAGTCAGCGACTTGCGGCTGAACATAGGCATTGGCGATGACCGTGTTAAAGCGCGGCAATTCCCGCATCTGAGGAGAAATCACAGACGACAATGAAATAGACAAATCAGGGGCTGCAGCGCGCAACGCTTCGGCCATCTGCACCTCGTGTGCATCATTGGCATAGGAATGCATCAACCCAATTGCGACTGCCTCATAGTCGCCCGCCAGAATGGTTCTGACCATCGCGTCAACTTCGGCGGCGTCTAGCGCCAGTAGCACTTCCCCCTTCGGCCCCATACGTTCATTGAGGGTCAAACGATCCTCACGTGGGACCATGGGTTTTGGAAGTGTCAGGTTCAGATCATATTGCTCAAAACGGTTTTCCGACCGCATCTCGATAACATCCCGAAACCCTTCGGTTGTGATAAACGCCAGCTTTGCGCCACGTCGTTCGATCAACGCATTTGTCACAAGGGTTGTGCCATGGATGACCTGACCAATGTCGCCCATCGCGACGCCAGCTTTGTCTGCGGCGATTTGAATGCCGTCCAGAATGGCCTGTTCGGGTTGGGTGTAGTTGGTCAAAACCTTGCTCGTGGCAAGCCCATCCGCATGTGACAGCGCAACGTCCGTAAACGTGCCGCCAATGTCGACACCAACGCGGGTCATGAAAGTTGTCATGGGTCAGATCGCCTTTAATATTTGATTGGCCGTAAAGGCAGATTGGTAGATGCGCGACATAATTGGGGCAGATGTCACAGTGCTAAGTTCCGTCACCGGAAGCGGCAGGTCAGCACGGTCCATACCCGTCAAAAGCCCCGCCATCGTTTCTCCAAAAATCGTGCCCGTTGTTATGCCGCGCCCATTGTAGCCAATTGACGTGAAAAGGTTTGTCTCAAGCTCGTGAATCCGAGGCAGATGGTCAGGCGTCATAGCGATCTGGCCATGCCACGCCTCCTCGAATTCAACGGGACCGAGCGTGGGGAAGATACGGGCGATTTGTTTTTTCGCCCAACGGTGCGACAGCCCGCGATCTTTGCTGCCAACAACCTTGCCCATCGACCCGACAAGCAACCGATTGGCGGCATCGCGGCGGACGTTGAACATGATCTGTCCCGTATCCCACAACCCCTGCCTTCCCGGCAGGATGTGATCGGCCTCAGGCCCCATCGGTTTCGTCGCTAACTGAAAATAATTAATCGTCGTAAAAACACGCTTCAGGTCTGGCCACAACTTGTCCGAATACGCATTGGTCCCCAGCACAACAGTTTTGGCAGTCACAACGCCTTGCGCTGTTTCAACTTTCCAAAGATCGCCGTCGCGCTTCAGCTTTGTCACCCGCGCGCCCGTGCTGATCTTGGCTCCAGCGGCAAGGGCCGCCCGTGCAAGACCACGACAATAACCCATTGGATTGATCGTCCCACAGCGTTGATCCAAAAGCCCGCCGTGGAAATGATCGGTTCCGATCATATCCGACACTTCTGCGCGGCTGAGTAGGTCAACAGGTTCGCCAAGGCGCTGCCATTCTTCATGACGGCCCTTTAGATCCGCAAAGCCGCTAGGCCCGTGTGCTGCATGGATCGTTCCGGTCCGCGTGACCTCACATTGCATCTGGTATTTTTCGATCAGCGAAAACACGTATTCCGGGCCGCTTCCGAATTTCTTTATAAAGCGCGGCCCATAGGTTTGCCCCAGCTTTTTGCGCACTTCCTGCGGCGGCACCCAAAGGGCGGCATTTACCAAGCCGCAATTGCGTCCAGACCCGCCAAATCCAATTTGTTCTGCCTCCAGAACATGCGCCGACAGCCCTTTTTCGGCACAGTGTAATGCGGTCGAAAGGCCAGTGTATCCACCGCCAACAATGGCCACATCAACAATGCTATCGGCCTCCATCGGTGCGTGGTAATCCTGTTCCTTGGCGGAAACATCCCAAAGCGAAATCGCGTCTTGCTGCGTCATGTCTTGATTCCTCGAATTCGAGCCACCTGCTCGTATTTGAAAAGGTTGCACCAAGGCCTTCGTCGTGTCAACATACGAAATATATGTTCCATATAGCAACACAAAGGTAAACTCATGACCAAACTCAAAATGTCATCTGCACAAATGGTTGCAGACGCCCGCGCCCGTATCGAAGAGATTGAAACCACCGATCTTATAGCAATGCTCGACGATCCAGGTGTCGTTGTCGTTGATATCCGTGATGTGCGTGAACGCCAGCGCAGTGGTTTTATCCCAGGCAGTTTTCACGCCCCGCGCGGTATGATCGAGTTTTGGATTGATCCTGATAGCCCTTATTTCAAGGACATCTTTGCACAAGAAGACAAGAAATTTGTGTTCCACTGCGCTTCTGGTTGGCGCTCGGCCATCACAACTGCCACTCTGCAGGACATGGGTTTCGAAGCCGCACATCTAAAAGAAGGCTTCTCCACGTGGGAGAAACAAGGCGGTCCCGTCGCGTTTCCAGAAAAGAAAGCTTAATTGCGCCCCAACTTGGTAGAGACACTGTTTGCAGCATGAGCAACCAAGCCGCCAAACTGTTCAATGCCACCATCGGGCAAATTGATATCAGGGAGTGATACCCCCAAGGCCCCTACAACTTCGCCGCTCGGTAATGTAATCGCCGCGCCGAAGCTTAGGATCCGCGCCCGAAACTCGCCCGTGTCATAAGCATAGCCACGGGCGAGCGTCTGCGCGATATCAGCATCAAGTGCTGCCATGTCTGTTAGGGTTTTATCCGTGTATTGGGTAAGCGCGCTGCTGACCTGATCACGCAGCTTTGCAAAATCGGCGGCCAGCATCGCCTTGCCCGTTCCAACACAGTGCAAAGGCGCTGTGCCACCAACGGTATTCCACGACCGGATCGGTTTTTGACTGTCCAATTTGTCGATGTAAATCACGCTAAGATTTTCGCGCACAGCAAGGTAAACAGCCTCTCCTGTTTCACGCGACAGAAAGGACAACTCAGGCGCAGCTATTTCGCGCAAGTTCAGGTTCTCAACGGATGCACGCCCGACGCGCCATGTTTTCAGCGTTGCCGCATACGACTTGTCCGGCATGTGCCGCACATAACCAAGCGTCGTCAGCGTTTGCAAAAGCCGAAAGGTATTCGACTTTGTCAGCCCCAGTTCTTTGGACAGCTCGGTGACGCCTTTGCCTGATTGCGCTCCGGCAAGGTTCTCAAGAATGAGCAGCCCTTTTGACAGGGTGGAATCAACCTTTGGTTCTTTCGGCGACGATGGCGTCACTTGGTCCTGTGTATTCATGAACTTATTCTAGCATCTAAGGTTCGGGATCGAAAGGTGGCGGATCATGGGCTTGGATCGCGGGTAATATCCCTTCAAATCGGCGCATCTGAACCATTGTAGAATGGGCCGCTGGGGATTGCGTTAGGGATGAAGTCCGCAAGTCATGGGTTAGAACATTTGGGTTTCCGTGACGATCTCGCGCTTGGGGAGCCTCAAAATCTGGATCAAACCACGCACCTGTCCACAGGAAAATGCAACCCCGCATGATTTCGTCCGTAACCTTTGCCCCAGCAAGGCAACGCCCCCGCGCATTGGAAAGTTCGACCACATCGCCATGACTAATCCCACAAGCCAGCGCGTCATCTGGATGGATCAAAACAGGCTCACGTCCTGAAATTTTGTGGCTAAGGCTATACGCTCCATTGTCGAGTTGGCTGTGCAGCCGTGTTTTTGGCTGACCAGAGAGCATTGCAAACGGAAACGCCCCATCAGTGTCTTGCGTACGGTCGCGCGCCTCAAACCAACTGGCATGTCCTCGGCAATCGGATAGATTAAACCCTGCTATCGTTTCCGAGAAAAGCTCGATTCGCCCGCTTGGTGTGGGCAATGCCTCAGCCACAGGGTCTGCGCGGAAATCAGCCAGGAATACCTGGTTCGGGCTTGGGTCAGGCAAATCGACGACATCCCCCGCAAGGAAGGTACCCCAATCCGGCAAAGTAATACCGCTCTCTTGCCCCCGCTCACGTGTGACCTCCCAAATATCTCGCAGCCATGCGTCACTGGTCTTACCTTCGGTAAAGTCATCTGCATGCCCCAACAGCCCTGCCAAATCAGCATAGATGTCATACTCGGCCCGCGCATTACCGGGCGGTGTCACAAGTTGGGGCATCGGCACCAGCGCATTGTCTGATTTTCCTGCCCCAAAATCTGTCCGCTCCTGCGCCGCAGCTATCGGCAGAACAATATCGGCGTGACGGGCTGTTGCCGTCCAGTTCATCTCGTTCACGATGATCGTCTCCGGCGTCTGGAATGCCGCGTGCAGGCGGTTCAGGTCTTGGTGGTGGTGAAACGGGTTTCCGCCAGCCCACCAGACCAACCGCGCGTCAGGAAAGGTCCGCTGTTGGCCCTGATACTGATAACGGCCATTTGGGTTCAGCAGCATTTCACTGATCATCGCTACGGGAATAAAATCCTCCACGGGGTTGCGGCCCTGCGACAGTGTTCCCCAGCGAAAGGGACGCTCGATATTGCCGATATTCGCGTTAACGCCATAGCCCACTGTATACCCGCCACCCGGTAGACCAATCTGCCCCAGCATCGACGCAAGCGTAACAGCCATCCACATAGGCTGTTCACCATAATCGGTGCGCTGCACGCCTGCACCCACATTGATCATAGTGCGACCAGCGGCCATGCGGCGGGCAAGTTTGCGGATCGCAGCGGGATCAAGGCCTGTCAGCTCGCCAGCCCAATCTGCATCTTTTGGTTGGCCGTCAGCCTCGCCCAAAAGATATGCCCTAATTTCATCAAACCCAACTGTGTAAGTGTCTAAAAATGCAGCGTCAACAAGACCTTCGGCTATGAGAGTATGCGCCAGCCCCATCATCAAAGCGGTGTCAGTGCCGGGTTGAACCGGCATCCATTCCGCCTTTAACACATCCTCAGAATCGCTACGCAGTGGACTGATATTCACGAACTGGACACCCGCCTTGGCGCAATCCTGTAGATTATCAGCCATACGGTGTTTGCCTACGCCACCATCGCTCACTTGCGTATTTCGCAGCGCCATACCGCCAAACATCACAACCAGATCAGTATGTTTTGCGATGACCTGCCAGCGGGTGGCTTGGGCCACGTGCTGGCGATACGGACCAACAATATGAGGCATCAGGCCAAGCGCAGCGTTGTAGCTATAGTTCCCTTCAGACCGGACAAACCCACCCTGAGTATTCAAAAATCGTTTAAGCTGGCTTTGCGCGTGATGAAACCGACCTGCGCTGGACCACCCATAGGAACCTGCAAAGATTGAGGCGTTTCCATGATCCTTACGCACGCGCGTCATCTCTTGTGCAATCAGGTCCAACGCACGATCCCAGCTGACCTCAACAAAATGATCACGCCCGCGCGGCACAGCCTTTGGCGTCCCCTCGAGCCAGCTTTTGCGGATGGCGGGCCGCAACACGCGCGCTTTACCGTGGATACTACTGGGGATGTTTTGGTTGATTTCTGACACTGCAGGGTCGCGCGCATGACCGTCCACCGCAACGATACGATTGTTCTGAATGGTCGCGAGGCCAACACCCCAATGGCTTGCTGTCAGTTTTTTCACATCTTGATCCACTTGCTTATCGATTGTGCTGCTATACAAAACACGTATGCCAAATATTGACACGAACCACTGTGACTGGCATCGTCTAAAAACACAATACGTGAGAGTTTAACATGTCCCAAACCCGTTCAAAAATAGCCGATGATTTGGTCCAAATGGGCCGTCCTGACAAAAAGGACGGTCGACACGTCAATATGCCGCTCGAACTTGGCTCGACAATCGTTTTTGATACGCTGGCCGCGTTCGAAGAAGCACGTGATGCACGCTATAGCTCTGGCACAATGTATTACGGACGTTATGGCAACGATGCCAGCTTCAGACTAGAAGAAATGCTCGCCAAGTTAGAAGGTGCTAATGATGTTACCCTAACATCTTCGGGTGTCGCGGCAATCACCATGGCCTTGATGAGCTTTGCACGACCGGGCACGCATCTGTTGGTCGCAGACCATGTCTATGGAAACACCCGCGCATTTTGTGAGGGCATGTTGACCAGTATCGGAGTTGAAGTCAGCTATTTCAATCCGATGATTGGCGCAGGCGTCGCAGATTTGATCCAAAAAAACACATGCGCCATCATGTTTGAGGCACCGGGGTCAGGCACATTCGAAGTGCCCGACATTCCAGCAATCGCCAATGCGGCAAGGGCTGCAGGCGTCCCCACAATTCTGGACAGCACATGGGCGACTCCGGTCTTTTGCCGGCCCCTTGCGCTTGGCGTCGACATCGTTGTCGCATCAATGTCCAAATACCTCAGCGGGCATTCAGATTGCATGATGGGAATGATCGCCAGCACAACCGTCCATACAGCCACTATCCGCAAAACAACATTTGCATTTGGCGATAAAACTGGTGGCCAAGAGGTGTTTCTGGCACTGCGCGGCCTGCGGACGTTAAAAATGCGGATGGAATATTTTGACCGCGCGGGGCGTGAAATGGCCACATGGCTATCCTCACAACCGCAGGTCAAGACGATCCTACACCCTGCCTTTGCAAGCTGCCCTGGCCATGCACATTGGGCTCGCGATTTTAGCGGTGCCGCCGGACTGTTTAGCGTGGTGTTTCACCCCTGCAGCGACGAACAGGTGCGCGCATTTGTCGACGCACTTCATCACTTTGGCATTGGTGTCAGTTGGGGCGGGTATGAAAGCCTTGTCCTGCCCGTTAAACCGCAACGCAGTGCGGATACTTGGACCAATGACGGCCAGCTGGTCCGGTTCAACATTGGACTTGAAGACATCGACAGCCTTAAGGCGGACCTTACCGCCGCCCTTCCACATCTTAACACCGCAGCGGAGTAAACCATGCACAACAAGATAGACCATTTCGCCATTGGCGCAGACACACTGGATCAAGGCGTTGCCGCTATGGAGGCCAAACTGGGCGTGACAGTTCCACGCGGCGGCAAACATGACGCAATGAGCACGCACAACTGTGTGATGCAGTCCGGCAATGAGAGTTTTTTAGAGCTGATCGCAATCGACCCAGACGCCCCTGCTGATCCGGGCCGCGTGCGGTGGTTCACGTTAGATGATCCGTCCACCAAGACGAAACTAGCTGAACGGCCGCGCGCGTTATGCTGGGTGGTTGGCACAGATGATCTGGATGCTGTGATTGCGGCCAGCCCTGTTGATCTGGGCGAAGTTGTCTTGTTCACCCGCGGGGATCGGTCATGGCGCTTAACCGTGCCAAAGGACGGGCATCTACCGATGGGAGGGCTCCTGCCCGCGTTTATCGAATGGTCGCCCGGCCCCCATCCAAGCATTGGCCAACAGGACCTTGGGGTCACTTTGGACAAGGTCCAACTCACCCATCCAAACCCAGACGAACTATCGGCGATCCTGAAAACCTTGCAAGTTGATCACTTAGCCGAGGTGAGAGTTGGTGATCCAAGCCTATCTTTTGCCGTGAACACACCTGACGGGGCTGTTGTCCTCGATTAAACAAGAACGGCTTACGCGGGTTACCTCGCGCAAGCCGCCCATTACCGCTAGTGTTCAGATATTGCCATCCGGCTTTTCAAGTATTCGCCGTATTGACCAAGCGAAAAGATAAACACCCAGTAAATTGCAGCCACAAACAGGAACACCTCTATGTAATAGGGTGACCATTGTGCTGTGCCAAACGCCGTCTTGCCTGACGCAAGGATGTCAAAGAACCCTATGATTGTCACAATCGCTGTTTCCTTAAACGTCACAACGATCATGTTAATTGTACTGGGCAACGCATGGCGAAACACTTGCGGCAACACGATCCTGCCCAAGATGCTCCAATAGCTGATGCCAAGGGCCTTACCTGCTTCAAACTGACCCTTTGGAATTGCTTGAAATCCACCACGAAAAACCTCGGCCTGATAGGCTCCAAAGAACAGCGCAAAGGCAAAGATAACCCGCCAAATTTTGTCCCCCTCCAACCAACTGGGCAGGAACAATGGTGCAACAACGGCAGCCGTGAACAATGTAGTGACCAACGGTAATGATCGTACCGTGTCAATGATCGCCACCGCAAACCAACGTACCACAGGCATTTCAGAGCGGCGCATCAACGCAAGACCAAGGCCCATCGGCATGCCCAATAAAACCACCGATGCGAACAAGAACAGAGTTAGCGACAAGCCACCCCATCCGTCTGTTGTGACCTGTGCAAGGCCCAACAAGCTGCCTTCCATTAACAAATAATATGAGGCGAACCCCACAATCCAAAGCACAGCAAGGCGCGTCGCGCGCCACATCGCTGGCAGGCAAGACACCAGCACAGTGACAACAATCGCAACCGCCGCCAAGGTTGAGCGCCAGTGTTCTTCATATGGATACGTTCCAAACAAGATCAAACGATGCCGTGCATCAATGACCGACCAACAGGCCCCGCTGTGGTCCCCGCACAAAGCGACGTCTTCTTTAGACCAAATCGCGCGAAACGCTGCCCAATCCAGAAAACTCCACGCGATGTAGGCCAATAAAGTGAACACAAGGACAGAGGTGATCGCCGCTAACGGCGATCCAAATCCAGTTTTCACAAACCGTTTGCGGGCCTCTGCGAAACGGGATGGCGGCGTGATATCAGTGGCGGCCATTTAGTGCTCCTTTAGTTGCAACCGCGCATTCAACCAGTTGGTGAAAAACGCGATGGAATAATTGATGGCAAGGAACGTCAGCATCAGAATGAGAATAAGCTCAAGCGTCTGGCCAGACTGGCTGATCGAATTCACGGTGATGTAAAACAGATCACTAAAGCCGATGGCGATACCGATTGTCGTGGCCTTCATCATGAATATCCATTGATTTCCCAGCGGGGGAATGATGCTGCGCAACGCCATAGGCACCTTGATGCGGGACCAGATCGACATGTTTGAAAGGCCAAGCGCTTGTCCCGCCTCGACCAATCCACGTGGCACCTGAGCAAGACCACCGCGTACAATCTCGGCGATGTAGGCACTGCCATACAGAGTGATCGAAACGATCAAGGCCAGCAATTCGATGGGCACGGAAATACCACCTCGAAATCGCAAACCTGCAAGTGCGGGAATGGAAAACACTCCCTCGCCTTCCGGTCGCAAAACCATCGCGGCCAGCAACGACAAAACAATTGTCCCGCCAAACCAAATGGCGATCCCCCGCCAAAGTGACGTCTTCTTGATGATCAAACCAATCGCAATAGCGATGGAAGTCAGCAGTAATCCAACAGCCGCCGCGGGCGCGATATTCAAACCGGGTAGCATCATGCCGCGACCAGAAAGGAACGCAACATCGCCGATATTCAATGCCTGTCTGGGGCCGCCCATATGGATCAGGATCGCATAGAGAAAGATCGCCTGAAGGATCAAAGGGATATTGCGAAATATTTGAACATAGACATTTGCCGCAAAGTTAAGTGCGGGATGGCGTGCATCGCGCAACGTGCCAATGATAAATCCAAAAAAAGTAGTTGTGATGATGCAAATGAACCCGACAAAAAGTGTGTTCAGCAGACCTGCAAAAAGCGTGTAATAGTAGCGGTCACTGATCGAACGCTCAATCAGGGAGAACGAATAGTCCCATCCTGTGTCTCGCTCTAAGAATGAAAAGCCGCTGGTCATGTTCAATCGCGTCAGGTTGTACTGAGCATTCGACACTGCGCCCCAAACGGCAAGAACAATCAAAATCAAAATGGCTGATTGTATGGTAAAGCTGCGGCGTTTAGCGCGCCTGCGTAATTCCTCGGCTGTTGCCATGATACCGCCCCTCAGGTGTCAAAGGAATAGTGGACCGCCCTATAACCAAAGCGGTCCACCTTTGTCATGTGATCTTAGTCGAGGATTGGCGCGTACAAGACGCCACCATCGCTCCACAAGCTATTCAAACCACGCTCAAGCTTGTAAGGGCTGTCTTTGCCGAGGTTACGGTCATAGATTTCCGCAAAGTTACCAACAGCGGCGATCATTTCACGTGCCCATGTATCGCGCATGCCCAAACGTTCCCCCATGCCAGGCTCAACACCCAACAAACGTGCAACCCGAGGGTTCGTAGGGTTCGCTGCCATCTCTTCTACGTTGGCAGATGTGATGCCTTCCTCTTCGGCAATCAACAACGCTGCCAACATCCAGTTGACCGTATCAACAAAACCTTCATCACCTTGGCGCATGGCCGCCGCGATTGGCTCGCTTGACAGCTGGTCCGTCAGGATGACGTGCGCATCAGGGCTGTCTAGCTCTGTCGCTCGCAGAACGGCAAGGTTCGGGCCCCAGCCAGCAAATGCGTCACAACGGTTGGCAAGGTAAGCCGCGCGCAGTTCTGCCTGACTTTCGTAAGACACCATCGTGTGTTCAACGCCGATTGTCGTCATGTGGTTCGCGGCCAGACGTTCGATTGTTGTACCCGCCTCAACACAGACGGTACCACCCTCAAGACCTGTCGCATCGGTAATCCCAAGATCACCATGCGCCATAAACTGTGTACCCCCAAAGAAATACGGCAGGCTAAACTGCAGCCCCAGCTCTGTGTCGCGGCCCATCGTCCAGCCCGTCGCTTTGATGATCACATCCACGTCGCCCGACTGCAAAGCGGGAAACCGCTGCGCCCAGCTGAGCGGCACAATCTGATTTGCGTTTGGATCACCAAGGATGGCCGTCGTGAGAGCACGGCAAAGGTCGATATCAAGGCCTTTCCATTCGTTCTTGTCGTTCACTTCAACAAAGCCAAAATAGCTGCCGTTGTGCCCAGAGCACAGCATCGTGCCCCGATCCATAATTTGTTGAACTGTGGCGCTTTGCGCCGCGGCCATTTGAGGTGCAATGACGCTGGTCGCCGCAATTACACTGGCTGCGATAATATTTTTCATTTTAGTCTCCCTATTGTTCCGTATATCAGCACGTTTGTATTGGTATTTAGAATGTAAGGGAATCTGAGCCGAGTCAACGTTTTTTGCAAAATCACCACTTTGCCATGAAGTGACTGCTAATTTTTGTGCATCCGTTGGCAACAAAAATGCAGCGACACAAACGGAGCTGGAGATAGGGCTAAGAATCCGGCTGGGTTTCTAAAAGGAGACGAATTGCGGTGATCAAGTAGGCAACGCTTGTGTCTGAGAACGGCTGTTTTGTTGACATCTCAGATCATAAATCAGTGCAACGCCGACCCTTTTTGGGTGATCCTGATAGTGGTGATCTAACGCACCTCTGTTCAAAATAGATTTCAGGCCATCCACAACAGGATGGCCTGATTGTCTTGTATCGTTAGGTTATGATGTCTTCGCGCTTGCGATTTGACGTTCTAACAAACGTAGGCGGGAAAAGAACTCACCGCGATCGACGTAGCAGCCGTGGAGATGACGAAAACCAGTGGAGGGATCAAACGAGTCGCGCCCATGAAGGACACGGCGATTGTCGAAAACCACCATTTCGCCGGCTTTTAGTCTGACGTTAATACGGTATTTCGAATCCCGTGTCTTAGCCATGTAGGCCCGATAAGCGCGGTAATACGCTGGCATAATATCGGACGGCATATCAAATATCCCTGCCAAATGCGCGTTGTACCGAATTTCGATCACCTGCCCTGATGCGTCCAATGTAATCACAGATCTGTGGACCTGAATATCTGCGTCATTGTCAGAAAAACGGAAAGGGATTTGGACTTCGCAAAGCAACCGAAACGCTTCAGGGTCGTCATGGCGAAGATCCTCTGCCATCGCAAAGCCATCAGCAAACAGCGATCCGCCACCCGTCGCTTCATTGGCCAGACAATGCAGGAATTGGTAGCCCGGAGGCACCTCTTGATTGGGCAGGTCAGTATGAAGCGGCAAAGCAACCGAAGTGTAGGCAAGGTTGTTTGGATCAGGTTTGTTGATGACCTCGAATGTGGTGCCAAAGTTCGTGGCCCGCAAAAACCCAACCCGCTCAGCCACTTCAACACCCGCCTCTATGCGGTCTTGTAGCTGCTCAACGATTGTCAGGCCTAAGGTTGCGGTATCTTTCATCCAACGGCTCAGTGCTTGATTGTCGGCCATGATCGGCGCGGAGGCATGACGGGGAATACCAGCCGCCGCCAAATCTGCGCGCCACAGTTGTTCGGGGATTGTCCCCGCGTCATCTGCGCGACGGCCCGGGCGATGGGCGCTCATCAATGCAACGGGCATACGGCTAACATGACCGTCTTCGAATTCCAGCACGGCGAAATCACCGTCAAGTACAGCTGAGATCAGCACAGGTGCTTCATCGATGGCCAAGAGATCCAGCAAACGTTCATGAGTTTCAGGGTGCAGCCCAGAAGGGCAGTTATCGCGCAACCAAATGGTTGGGAATTGAGTTGTGGTTTTATCTGTCCAAGTCACGACAAGCGTGTCGGATTGAACCGTGAAGTACGGTGCAGTCATTGGGTATCCAATTCGTTTCATATTTAGGAATGTTTGGTGTCACGGCTCAGCGATGGGGCGGCGGCCACCATTCTTGCGTTTTGCCATAGGGCGCGCCAGCGGCACGCTGTCCCAGCACCCTAAATGAAACGACAGTCTTCATAGTATCGCCAATAGGGCCAAAACCCTTTGGCGGCAAGCTCTGATGCATTCTCATTTTCACGAGACAGGTGTGATGCTGCGTTGATCCATTTTGAAATGGGGTATTGGCCTCTATCATAGAACTTCAAAAACCGATGGTATCGGCCAGCCTTGTCCGGCGCTGCTGGCAACCCTCTCCATACACAAAATGTATAGTGAAGCATAACTTTCACATTTTTTGACCCAAGACCCTTATTTTTATGAAGGCTTCGTTTCACCGCAGGGATACGGGAAGCATCGGATTCACCAATTTCGCTATTTTCACCAAAAGTTCGTTCTTCAGCCATTGTTTGGCAGGTTTGGGTCGAGTTTCTTGCGAGCAGTGATTGGTCAACCGCAAAAATAGATGCCACGGATAATACATCCTCGCGTCGATAGACGGATGTTTTAAGCAACATTGGGTCGGCCACCCGTTCGATACCCGCTTGTCTAAGAGCGCGAAGGGCTGATGAGGAATGGATACCGAACTTTCGCCCGACGAGGCCGGAGGTCAGATACTTGGCCTTGAACCGTTCTATCTCCGCAGCCGAAACATAGGCCGAACCGGCAAGATTTTTGCATTTCTTAGGGTCAACCGGGATCAATAAGGGAGCCCCATTCTCGCGCGAAGTAAGACGCTTGATAGCGGTCAAGGATGCTCCCAACATCAAGGAAACCGAAAACAGTCTGTGGTAATCATGATCTTGGGCTTCTTCTATTTGACCGGTCACCTCTGCGCGGCAAAACCTGAGGTGATCAAGACGTTTGACACCATGCAACAGGAATGTTTTTGTAAGTTTGCCATCAAGAAACCAGCCCATAACCTGCCCTGTATCCGTCCGCATACGTGAAGCACCTGAAAGGCTGACATAACCCTCAGTTTCGGTTGGAACCGCAGGCAGGTCCCGGCAGATCTGATCCAGAAAACTACTCAAGTCGTCACGGTTGAAATTGCCACGCATCTGACCGACCTGTCCTTCAGAAATCGGTGTGATCGACCGGATAAAGTCATTACGAACCAAGCGCTCAACTTGGGTGATAGTGCAACCAAGAAACTTCATGACCAGATTTTGCGGAATAGAGTTTTCAATCTTTTCCATAAGGCGTTCAGCGTCTTCAGCGGGAAAGACCCACTGGTTATGCGGAGGCTTTACTACCGCATCACTATCTTCGTCTTTATTGTTATGAACCACCCAGAGCGCACTTTGAACGTCGATCATATCGCGTGGCGCAAGCCCGTTCTCTTTGAACGCCTGGCGGACGGCGCGCATGCGGTGCCCAAGAATGGCCGCTTCGACGTTCTATTTTCTATTGTCCCAACGATTTACTTGCGAACCGGTTCCAGCGTATTTAGACAAACCAGATTTGTAGGTCCGGCTCGTTTTAGGGCGATTACTAGGTAGCGAGGAAACCGTCTATGAACCGCCTTGAGCAGCGCACTATTGGCGACCTGAACGTGCAGCTTTGGGGGCAAGGAGATATTCCCGCCGTTGTTTTCCATGGCGGGCCGGGATCGGGTCTTAACCCACAACATACGGCTTACTTCGATTACCATCGCCACCGGGTCGTACTTTTCGATCAAAGAGGAACCGGTATGTCAGGCACATCAGGCTCCCTTGCTGCAAATACAACACAACATACCCTACGAGACGCCGAGGCTATTCGTGTGGCTCTCGGGTTTAGCGACTGGATCGTTTTGGGTGGCTCTTGGGGTGGTGCCTTGGCACTTGCATATGCAGAGGCCCATCCAGATCAAGTTCGTAGCTTGATTGTACGTAGCTCGCTTATTTGTTGCAATGGGGTAGAGCAGTGGATGTTGCATGATAGAGCAACACGCTTTGCAACAGGAAAGATTGCCTGTGATCTGTTTCTTGAGCCTCTCGACCCTCAGGAACGACAACGCCCTGTTGCGGCATGGTTTGCGCGCATGGCGGAAAATGACGCTCAAGCCCGCGAGGCCGCGCGAAGAGTAATCGCTTTGGAGAGCGCATTTCATGGTCCGAAAGCGGGCCCAGTGAAACTTGTATCAACAGTTAGCTCAACTGATGTGGCCCGCAGCCGCCTATACCTTTGGTACTGGTTAAACTCCTTTTTCTTTCCAGAAAATGAACCAGCTAACCCCCAATCGATTTCCCGCCTTCCTCATCGGCTGATTCACGGACAAGAGGATTTGATTTGCCCGATCGAGCACACACTAGCTTTTGTCAAAAGAGGGAATCTAGATTTTGAGGCGTTACCCGAAACCGGACACGACGGTCTTGCAGCCCCCATGATTGCGTCAGTCCGGCGAGCATTGAAAGATTTGGAATGTTAAAAGTCGCCGCTGGTACAGGTCAATGTGGGCCTTGATTGTTAAACAGCGAAGGGTCACTAAGTCCGCAAAGCCGCCTCTCGCCTTCCTATTTTGCGTTGATCTCGTGTGCAAACGCAGCGAATGTCCGGAAAGAGCCCAAATTGCTTTATTCGGAAGGCTGTTTAAGTTGGCTGAATGACGCGTAGAGAACGAGAAGAGAGCCAAAGACCATGTAAATTGTACTGGGTTCTCTCATCGAATGGATAGAGAAACGCTTCAAGAAACATAAGGTTTTGAAACTATGCTTAGTTTTGTTGGCTTTTTCATTTGGATGCTGGCTGGCCTACATTGAGTGGGTAGCTCGGTGACTCCCTTTAACGGCAGCTTTGTCCGCGTTGCAGGCCCTACTACCTCTATAATGCTGCAGCAACGGATCAATGTCTGCTTCGGGAAAGCTACGCTGCAGCGTGCGGGGCCAACGCGAACGGTAATTTTGGGCCGTTCGCCCGACTTTGCAAAGTACACTTTCTGCACATAGCTGCCGTTGGTGCCGCGCGCAGCGAAAGTCCGCAATCCGCCCTTGGTGACAAAAAACAACTTCCGCTTTGGGCTGGGAGCCGCCATAGCGGCTGCCCTGGCTGGTGACTACGCATGCTCTGGCCATTCAGGCACTGGCTGGATCAAATTATGATAGATCTGGACTTCAAGGTTGCGATCAATCCAGCTTAGGCCAGCTGTCTGGATCAAGGCTGCTTGCTTCACAATCGAGAAAGGCAACCCTTGGGAAGGGGATGTCACTTATTCTGCCAACTCAAAGATGAACGGTTCCAGGTTATCGATCAGATCCATCTGCCCAGGATAGCCAATCGAAATATTGGTCAGCAAAGTTCGGCCAACATTGAATGAGACGCGATGATGTGTGTGACCGCAGAGCCACCGCTCGGGCTGATGCTTGAGGATCAATGCTTCGAGATCTGAGGCGTAACATGGTCCGATGAGGGGTGCACCCTTCAGTGCATTTAGATGTGGCGCATGATGCGTGATCACCGTCGTCTCGCCCTCAAATTTTTCCGAAAGGCGTTCTTCCAACCACCGGCGATGATCCATATGGATCTGCGCGGTTTGCATCGGTGTGAGGTTCTTGTAGCCCGTTTTGGCGACCCTAATGTAATGATAGTCATTCATGTGGTTAGCCCGCCCGATGCGCAGCGTCTGCGCCGTCTGTAGCGGGGATGCGCCAACCTAATCTGAAAACAGCCGTGACAGATGCCTTGCTCCGAGCCTGCGCGATATCGAGGATATGTTGGCGGAACGGGGCGTAATCGTCTCGTATGAAAGCATCCGGATGTGGTGCCAGCGGTTCGGAACGCAGATAGCGGCCAAGATCCGTCGCGATCGTCCGACGCCTGCCGGCAAATGGCACCTCGACGAGGTTGTCATATTAATTCGAGGGCAAAAGCATTGGCTTTGGCGAGCGGTCGACTCCAACGGAGACGTGCTGGAGATTCTGATACAAAACCGCAGAAATGCGCATGCTGCCAAGCGTTTCCTGATGAAACTGATGAAGCGATGGGGTGTGCCACGCGTCCTCGTGCCCCCCTCTCGTGACATTGCGTTCGCAATGTACTGCCGGGCAGTGGGCAAACTGCGCAGCTATGGCGTGGCCGTCCGTGACCTTTGCCCAAGCACCGATCATCGCTCCCACAAGGGTTTGAACAACAGATCCGAGGCATCACATCGACACACACGACGCAGAGAAAAAATCATGGGTCGTTTCAAACCCCCACGCCAGGCGCAGCATTTTCTATCCGTCCACGATCAGACCACCACCATCTTTCGCGCAAAGCGCCACCGCCTTTCCGCAGCATCCTACCGCCAATCTCGGGCTGATGCGTTCAGCCTGTGGAACAACTATGCGGCTGAAATGGCTGCCTGAACCGGACACGGACCCTGATCACGTCGCGACATAACAACCTGACAAAGCCGCCGACATTGTTGCACCCAATCCGCTAAGGCAAAATGCTGATCCATGCAACACGGTCGGCGGTAAGAGAAATTGATCTAGATAGAGGTTCGGAAGAGCGGAATTTATCAGCTGATCAGAAACCCATTGCGGCCCCGTCTTTGCGGGGATCAGATCCTGCGGCGTACCCACCTTCTTTGAGGCGACAGATAAGTTGTGCGCCGCCAAAGCCAAATGCATTGTCTGGCGCTTCGAGCGACAGGATATGACCAAACACTTTTAACGCCTCCAGCGTTGTGTCGTCCATTGTGTCTTCGCAAGCGACCTCTAAACCCTCGACGAAGCGCCAACGTGGCGCATCAGCGGCCATTTGCGGGTCTTGCCCCCAAACTTGGGTTCGCAGAACCATCTGGACATGGCCTTGCGCTTGCATCGGTCCCCCCATGACACCGAAACTCATGAGGGGGCCGTCTGGACCCATCAAAAAGCCAGGGATAATGGTCTGAAAGGGGCGCTTGTTTGGGCCAACCCGATTGGCGCTTTCGGGATCAAGAGAGAACCCAGCCCCACGGTTTTGCAGCGCAATGCCAGTGTTTGGCACGACAACGCCAGAGCCAAAGCCCGCGTAGTTTGACTGAATGAAGGACACCATCATCCCAGATGCATCCGCCACAGACAGATAGACCGTGCCGCCGTTTTTTGGTGCACCTACGCTGAAATCTTGCGCACGCGTCTCATCGATCAAGGCCGCACGACTGGCCAAATATGCATCATCCAAAAGGGCCTGCGACGTGACGTCTATCATATAGTCTTGGTCCGCGACGTAGGCTTCTGCATCCACAAGGGCCAATTTCATAGCTTCGATTTGGAGGTGAAACGCCAACGGGTCGTCAGCCTCAAGATCGCGGATCGCGGTGTGGGACAGGATGCCCAAAGCCATCAAGGCGGCAATACCTTGGCCATTGGGCGGGATTTCGTGCAGTTCGACATCATCGAATGTCTTGGATATGGTACCGCACCAATCTACAGTGTGTGCGGCCATATCGTCTTGGGTCAGTGCAGCACCGTGTTCAGTGGCAAAGTCACAAATGGCCTTGGCCAATACGCCTTTGTAAAACGCCTCTCCTTTGGTTTCAGCAATCAGTCGAAAGGTCTTTGCGAGGGGCGCATTGATAAAACGTGTGCCAGCTTTTGGCGGTTTGCCACCCGGCAAGAAGGCATCTGCAAAACCGGGGTAGCCGTCCAGCGTCTCCACTGCATTTTGCCAAAGTTGGGCGATGACGGGCGTGACGATGAACCCGTTCTCGGCATAACCGATGGCAGGCTCAAATAGCTCCGCAAAAGGTAGTTTTCCGAAACGATCCGACAAAGCGACCCAAGCCGATACAGCACCCGGTACTGTGACGCTTTCCCAACCGCGAAAGGGCATAACTTCGTGATCGCTAAACCGTTCGGGAGTCCAACCCGCAGGGGATCGCCCAGACGCATTCAGACCGTGCAATTCCTTTCCGTCCCAGACAATCGCAAAAGCATCTGATCCCACACCATTGCCCGTGGGTTCCACCAAAGTCAGGGTGATTGCGGTCGCAATTGCGGCGTCGACGGCATTGCCGCCCCGCATGATCATGGACAGCCCTGCTTGCGATGCCAAAGGCTGTGATGTGACCACAATGTTTTCTGCCAAGACCGCTGAGCGGCGCGACGGATAAGTGTGGTTGGCACGGATTTCCATAGAGATGTCCTTATTTTTAGTGCTTTAGTGTGTGTCTATGAGATGTTTCGCCATCATCATATGCACACCTTTTTCGCGATTTACCGTTTGAGTAATCCGCAAATCCCCCGCAAGGCTACACAACATATAGGCGTCTTCGCGACTGATCCCTGCCCGCTGCGACACAAGTGTGATCATGTCGCGCAACGCCATTTCTGCGCAGCGATCAAGGTCAGGGTTCATGCCCATCGTGATGTAGTGGGTTGGGGTTTCGGCCTGCGGATAAGACAGACCCCGACTCTTCAAAACGCTCAGTCGAAAACGCCCCTGAAGTGCCGTTTCAATCGCCGTGACGCAGACCTCGCCATCGCCTTGCGCGCCGTGTCCGTCTCCACAAGAAAACAACGCGCCTTCGGCAAAAACCGGCAGAAATAGCGTCGTGCCTGCGACAAGTTCTTTGTTGTCGATATTGCCGCCATGAACCCGCGGCTCAATCGTGGAAATACGGCCCCACGCTGGCGGAGGAGCCACGCCCATCACGCCAAAAAACGGGGCGAGTTTAAGCTCCAAACCCCAAGGCAGTGTTGCGACGCCGCGCTCTGCATCAAGTGGGATGATGGTTTGGTGATGGTTTGGGAAGTCACCCGGCAGCGTGCCTTTCAAAGGTCCTAAATAGTTAAAACCCCAGTCCTGCCGCAATGAAACGTCCAGAATGTCGACTTGCAACACATCGCCCGGCATCGCACCTGACACGGCAACTGGACCGGTTAAGATATGCCCTGGAGAGGCAGGCTCACCAGCAGCGTGCATTTCTAGCAGTTCAGGTGGCACATGGAACCCATCGCCGGGGAGGTTCTTGGGCCCGCCTGAAATCGAGTCGATTACGATCTCATCGCCGCTGGAAATTGTCACGGCGTGTGGCAAGGTGGCGTCGAAAAAGCCCCAGTGGCAGGTTTTTGTCGATGCTTTCAAGGTGGCGTGTGTCATAGGTGTCCCCTCAAATTTTAGGCGTGTGTATTCAGGATACGTTCAATCAGGACTTGCACCCGCAGCGCTTCGTCGATTGTCGCCAAACGGTTAGGTTTGTTTTGGACACATAAAACAAGGTCATCCAGCTGCGCTTTTAGACCCGTTGCCCGTGTATCGGCTGGTTTGTTTCCGATTGGTACAAAATCTCCACCAAAGGACACCGCATCATCCGCGAAATTCGAAATACGTCGACTGGTTTTGGATCCCTTGACGGTCACCTCTTGCCTATCGGGTTGCGCGCCACCAACGCTGCCCATGATCGTGACGGGGAGGCCCTGCGCATTGATCAATCGAGCCGCGACATGGGTTTCACACAGATCGCCCTGTGTCGGGTAATCTGGTTGCGTCCAAACAAGGTCAAGGGGGCCGAGGATACGTTCGCTAAAGAACAAGAAATGCGAGATCACCTCGCGTGTCATGCCGCCCTCATCGCGAAACCGCAGCCAATCCGCCGTTTTTTGCCATGCGCGGGGCCAATGTGCATAAGTGACGACAATATCGACGCCCATAAGGTCGCCCATATCACCCGCCTGTGCGGCCTTCGAAACATCGGTCAGGGCGGCCCCAGCGGCTTGCGTGAAATTCACAGCCGTAGGGACTTTGGACAGCGTCAGGTTTCTAACCAAATCGCGGCTTTCGCCGACATCAATGCCAAGCGGCTTTTCCAGAAACACCGCTTTACCCAACGCAGCGGCGATCTGCGCGTAGGCTTTTCGCGGTGCAGGGGGGCAAGCAAGATAAACCAAGTCGACCGGTGCAATCGCCTCTTTTGCGGAAGCCGCCAGAAGTGCCGCGGGGGCCAAACCTTGGGCCGCCTGACATGCTCTGGCATCCGGGTCCCATATTGCAGAGACCGTGAATGCTGGGTGCAACGTCATATGTTCAAGCATGCGCTGGCCCATAATCCCCAAGCCGATAATTGCTACTTTAATAGTCATATCTATCTTTCAGTTTGGGTGAATTCATCGTTGGGTAACACGACGGGCTCACCATGTGCCGTGGTGCTGTAGGCGCGTTCCCACGCGGACTTGCGCATCGAAAGGGCATCCGGTGACAGCCCGCCTTTGTCCCGGCACAACCCCTCAAGCGCTGTCAACGCACAGTTGAAATAGGTGTCTTCGTTATCGGGGTCTTCGCGCGCTTCTGCCGCTTGCAGCGCAGCCCCAAGGGATTGCGCCCAGTCTTCAGCACCAAAGATGCGCGCGTTGATCAATTCGTCTGCCATCGCAAGCACTTGGGCATGCCAAATCTCGGAGAACCCATTTGGCGGTGGGGACAACGTGGCATCAAGAGACATCAAGGTAACTTTCCCATAGATCCAAGCGGACTGTGTCGATGTCTGATCCCGCAGCGCCCCATAATGTGCGAGCCGTAAAGACAACGGTATAAAGATGTTCTGGTTGCGTGATCCCTTTGGCATTCAAATCGGGCAATGGGACGGGTCCGTGATGCGCAATTATTTGTCCCGTTCGGCCCCGTGCGTAGGCAGGCAGCCGCGTGTGATCTGCGTCGATATCAACTTTGGCGTGTACGTTTTGCCCGATATCAAAGATCGGTCCTGAGGGCGCAGTCCATCCGGCAGCGCGCCCGCCGGTGCGCACAGTTTGCAGCACGTCCGCAACGGATTGCGCGCTTGGTGGCGGCACGAGTGTCTTGGGGTGTCCCGCGATGACTTCATCCGTACTGCATAGATCAGACGTGATAAAACCTGTGCTGTAGGTCAGCATCCATTTCTCAAAATATGGGATGTTCAAATAAACCGCTGGATCGATCCGTTCCGTAATATGGCGCCACCAATCGCCGGTCCAATCGCTGGCCTTGCATGTTTGTGCAATGGCCCACATGCGGGCTTCCCAGTGGTCAAGTTGCACATGGCCTGAATGATCAACCGCCACGGGGCCGTATCCTTGCTTCCCGCCTAAATCGTGGATGCCATCCATTACACAGGCCCCAAACTCAGCATACGCTGTGTTCCAATCATTGAATTGCGCGTGACAATTGCGGCCAGCTGATTTTCATCCCAGCCGTCAGTTCCTGCAGGGCGTTCCGGTATCACGATATAGCGTTGCAGCGCCGTACTGTCCCAAACATGAACCGCCGTATCTGCCGGTAAATCAACACCGAATTCCTGTAGAACCTGACGCGGTTCACGCACCGCCCGCGCCCGGTATTCCGAAGATTTGTACCAAGCAGGTGACATGCCGAGAATCGAGAATGGATAGCAAGAACATAGCGTACACACGACCATGTTGTGAGCCTTGTCGCTATTGGCCACTGCGACCAAGTCGCCTGTCGCATGCCCTTCAAAACCAAATTCTTTGATCGCCTCCGACGCGTCTTCAAGAAGTCGCACACGGTACGACGTGTCCAGCCACGCGCGCGCAACAACATGTGCTCCGCGCTTGGGACCAATATGTTCTGAATAGGCCTCGACCCAAGCATCCAACGTTTCAGAGGCGACCATGCCGCGCTCGACCACAAGGCTTTCAAGCGCCTTTACACGAAGAGCAGTGTCTGATGGCATGTGGCTATGAAGGTGGCGATGGACGAGTGCGGCCTCACTACCGTCAAATTTAGTCAACGCTTGCATCCTCTTCTTGTTTTGTCCGAGACTAACAGGGAAGTCTGATTATACCAGTCTGGTTGTCGTCACGCAGTTTAATGTGAAGTCACAAACCGGTTATCCGCTCGATTGGGGCCAAAAATGCGTGGCGTGTTGTCGCTACCTAGGTGTCGCTTCAGTAGAGCAAAGCGACTCCAATCGACCGATGAGTATAAAAACTGCTCAACCAAACTGGATTGATCTCGAAGCCAGCTTGGTTTGTTGAACCGAATTTACTGAAAGCAGCCATTGGCGTAGATGCAGCTAAGGTCGGTTTTGTCCGCTGAGCAGACCTTAATACCTCAATAATGCTGCAGCAACGTATCAATGTCTGCTTCGGGGAAGCTGCGTCGCAGCGTGCGGGACCAACGCGAGCGGTAATTTTGGACCGTTCGCGCGATTTTGCAAAGGTCGCTTTAACTGCGCATAGCTGCCCTTGGTGCAGAACACGTCTAACGGCAGCTCCCAGCCCAAAGCGGACATGCTCATTCCACAGGTTGGGCGGGAAGCGGTCGTTCGCTGCACCTGCACACATTTTATTGCGGATCGGTGAAAGCGGTCATTCAAGAAGGCGAAAGCCTAACCAACCATGCTGCGCCAGCCATCAAGGTCAGCTATGCGCAGATAGTGTACTTTGCAAAGTCGCGCTTACGGCCGAGAGCGGTCACTCGGCCTTTAATTCAATTGCTGTAGCAGTAGGACGTCAAAGCAGACATTCGCCGTAATTCAATTATCGTTTAGTAACTAAAAGTTGTTCGCGTAACCTGTCTAACCCGGAACTGGATTGCGCTCGCAGGTTTATTCGACGAGCGTCCACTCGGTCAGCTTAAATGTCCCACGTGATTTGCGTATCAACAAGCTCGCCATCGACACTATAGGTTTCGATTTTCTCCGAGAAATCTGAATCGTCATTCACATCTGTATAGATCTTTTTCGATATCTGCCCATCCGAGTAGGTAATCTCAATTGTATCGCCATCATCCATTAAATAGTCGCGCTGGGTGATCGCGTTATTGAAATCGAAGGTATCGGTTTTTGTAGCCCAAGAGGTGCCATTGAATGCGCCGTCACCATCATACGTCACGCGTTGCACCAGCACATCATCCTGAAAACTGCGTGTTTGATGCCGTGTTGTTCCATCATCCATCACTAAATCTGTGGTCTCGACCTGTAGCTGACTGTTTAGAGTATCGGTTTTTGTAGCCCAAGTGTTGCCACTGAACGCGCCCTCACCATCATACGTCACGCGTTGCACCAGCACACCATCCTGAAAACTGCGTGTTTGATGCCGTGTTGTCCCATCATCCATCACTAAATCTGTGGTCTCGACCTGTCTCTTATTGTTTAGATTATCGGTTTTTGTAGCCCAAGTGTTGCCACTGAAAGCGCCCTCGCCATCATACGTCACGCGTTGTACCAGCACATCATCCTGAACAATGTATGCTTGATGCCGCGTTGTCCCATCATCCATCACGTAGTCGGCGGTCTCGATTTCACCGCTTTCAAAAAATGTAACGGTCTGTTCGTGCCAATGGGCAACGTTCGAGCTATCAATCGTCTCACGCACTAGATTGTCTTGCACGTCAATGTGGATCGCGCTGGTTCCCAGTGCCGTTGTTGGGCCACCGGTCTCGTCTTGTAGATCGAACAGTTCGACGGTCAGGCTTTCGACACCTTCACCGTAATTTCCTGCAACAAGTTCGAATGAAAAACTGGAATTGGTACTCGATCCGGAGGTGAACGCAATTGTGCTTTGCGGGAGTACGCCACCAACGAAATCTGCAGCGCTTACCGAGTTTTCGCCGTTCGCGACGACCCTGACCCCGACACTGACTGCTTCGCTCAGGTCACCAAGTCGGTTTACGTTGATCGTAACAATCGGCGTTTCGCGTTCATGCGCAGAACTGATCGCGGAATGTAGGTACACGATGCTGTCCGCAACATTTGCAGTGCCGGTTCCATCGTCGATGTTCATCAAAACACCAGCTGTGTCTCCCGCTGAACCGTATTGGTAAATTTTATCCATTCCATCGGTTTGTACGTGGCTTCTATCCCCTTGACCCTCGTACCAAAGATCACGGTATTTTTCTAACTCTGCCTCGTTCTCGTTAAGGCTCGCGAACAGTATGTCGACCACAATTTGATCAATCCCTACGCCGCCTGGTCCCCCTTCGCCTCCATAGCCGCCGGCCCCGCCGACACCCGCAAGCGCAGTAGATGATCCCAATTGCCCCACAATGTGGGTGTTAAACACGGCCTGTCCAAAATTCACTATGCCTTCAGCTGAGCTTCCACCTTGACCACCAAGCCCCCCATCGCCACCTGTTCCGCCTGTTGCACCAGACTTAACCGAAAGCGCAAGAGGATGACGCACAATAGCAGGGGACCCTTCGTATCCAGTTCCGCCAACACCGCCGTTGCCGCCTGTTCCACCGGCCGCCGTGTTTTCGCCATACCCCAAATTGCTAACTGCCCCGGTTGCAACGCTGGTGAGCCAGCTGTCGGAAACCTCGATCATTCCGTAATTCAGAATTGCTCCGGCATGTTGCCCAGTTCCACCTAGCCCCCCATCGCCACCGGCTTCGCCGTCGTGCGGTCCGGAGAAGGTCTCAAATATGGGGCCTAAGCCATCTTCCCCAGTAGCACCTGTCAAACCAGTAGCGCCTTGGGCGTCATTGCCAAGTATCGTAACGCGTTCCAACGTCAATGTGCCGTGGTTTTCAATTGCGCTACCCACGCCTTGTTGACCCATCGTGCCTTCGCTATAGCCATCAACCAGTTGCAATGCTTCGAGCGAGACTGACGCACCGCTTTGAATATCGAATATACTGCCAAAGCCCGCGCCGCTGATCGAAACATCTGCTGTGCCGTTTCCATCAATGTCCCCGGAAATAGACAAATCGGACGCCAAAAGCAGATCAATGCCAATGATCTCTCGGCCAAACAGCACTTCTGAAAAGGTGATGGCGCTGAAATCAGGGTTGGAATTGGCGTATGCAATCGCCTCTTCAAGGGAGGTTTGCCCATCCGTGTTAGAGCTGCCGCTCCCATTGAATGACACCAGCAATGAAGGCTCTTCGATGATTGTAATAGTCTTTGACGCGCCCGCGGCGTTCGTCACGTCATTTTCTGTCTGAACTGCACCAATGGCCACTTCAATCTGCACTTCTGCAAATCCGCCATATTGAACGGTCGCGCTATACGTTGTGGCATCGACTTGAACAAGTGGACCGCGCAGCTCGCCATTCGTGATGACAAGGTCAGAGGCTTCAAATCCATTTACCTCACGGTCAAAAGAAATCGTGACCTCGATGTCAGATCCAAACACGCTTTGATCGGCGTTGGTTGTTAGTGTGACCACAGGAATCGCGAAGTCAAATTCATCTAATGTTATGGCAGGGGTCGGATAGCTTGCCAGACCAGAGCTAGCACCCGTAACGCCATCAAGCAGTTCAACGATGACCTGACCAGGCGCAGTCGGTAGCAGCGTCACCTGAAACACATGGGAATCTGCTGTAGATAATTCTCCGACAACCGTCGCATTCGTCAGATCAAGACGAGCAAGGTCAAAGCCGTTGACCTCCATACCAAAATCAAGCGTCAGAACGAAGGATTGCAAGCTGTCAGGTGCACTCAAATCCGTCGTGATGACAGGTAAAGGCCGTAGAGGATTTATTTGAAGCTCAAACGCGCCGAGATCAGGGCGGGGAGTTAAATCTTCGAAAGGGGAAGGGAAGTCGACACTGCGGTCATTTCCAAGTGCATCCGTTGGCGGTAGAGCGCTGTTGTTCGCGTCCCCCGCATCAACGGCGGGGTTTTGCCAATCATCGAGCAGGGCAACGGTCCGAACAAGGCCCCCATTGTCGCCCGCTTGCGCAATGCCATCCACAACATCTGCAAAGAAAAGGCTAACATCGTCCGTTAGTAGACCGAGGAGATTTCCGATATGGGTACTTGCGCTTCCTGCTTGTAACGCTCCGGAAAAGTTAAAACCGCCATTCCCGATTACCAACGAGTTCTGAAGTAGAGCGCCAGCGCCGCCAGAAGAGGATGCCAATCCTCCTGAGTTACCCGTTATCGTGCTGTGAACGAAAGAGATTCCACCACCCGCATCCACTACATCGCCAAAAACAATACCATAGTCGCTTTGGTTGCCGACAATTGTACTGTTTACGAATGCTGCCGAACCTTCAGAGTACAACGCACCATAGGCAAGGCCCGAATTCCCTTCGATCGTCGTACCTGTGAACAGTGCAGTGCCATAATTTACTATACCGCCTCCGATACCAGCGTTTGCGGCGATATAAGTTGATGTCGTGTTCAGCGTACCATAGTTTAAAACACCACCCCCATAGCCATTGGTGACATTGCCCGCGATCGTGCTGTTGGTCAGATCTATGGACGCGCCAACGGCGATCTCGACGCCACCACCGCCAGCGATAGGAACAGCAAACGCATCGGCTACAACACTGTTGCCACCTGTGATCAGGACCCCGTTAAGAACGACATCACCGCCTCCGACAAAGATTGTCTGCACATTGTCGTCGCTGTTTGTGTTGGTCGTCGCCGTGACGCTTTGCCCAGTCGGCAAAGTGGTGAGAAGGTCATCTCCGGCTGTGTCGCCGCTGATCGTAATATCAGCGATGCCGTCCCCGTTGATATCACCATTGAGAGTTACATCTGACCAGAACTCCAACGTTTCACTGAGACGAATTAGGCCGCCTGACGCGAAGGCTTCTCCAGGGTTACTCGCGAACACCAACGTGTCCGCTTCTGGCGTGGCGTCAGCAAAAAGCAAAGCTTCGCGAAGCGACAGCCCATCTCCGTCCAACGTTTCGGCTGCCAAATCAAGGTCGCCCGAAACAGTGATATCATCGCCAATGTCAAGTGCAGAGTTTACTCGAAAGATCGCCATTACTTCATATTTCCACATCAGAGTTGGTGTTGCGTGACTGAAGCTCTGGTCTGGTCGCTAATTCGTGTAATTAGCAAAGCCGCTAGGCTGTCGTGCCACAAAAAACCTGTTTACGCAAAAACATTGTGGTTCTGGCCCCGAAACCCACTGGACTTGCCGAGCGGATGCAATCCCCCAGCATAACTTTAACAACGTTCCTGATGCAGCAGTAAATGATTGCTTACGACTCGAAACGTTGATCCAATCGTGCCCGCAGCCAATGACCGCTTTCCGCTCGATGTGTCGAAGGGCCATGTCCGCTTTGGCTGACAGCAGTCATCCAGTGTGATTGCTCAGGCCAGTGGCAGGGCACCTTGCGCAAAAACCACGCGCTGCATTGCCGCAAGTCCGCTCTGAGCCCAAACCAACGGCATTGCGATTGGCAATTTGGGTATGTAAACGACGGTATACCGAGCATTGTAACTTGCTTAAATCGGGAGGCCGGTCAGGATGATTGAAGAGCTGCATCACATCCAAATTGCTATGCCTATTGGCAAAGAAGATGACGCGCGCGATTTCTATTCTGGCGTATTAGGGTTTTCTGAAGTTGAAAAACCGAACGAGTTGAGCGGTCGCGGAGGTGTTTGGTTTCAAAGCCAAAATGTGCGCTTGCATCTGGGGGTAGAAGAACCTTTTGCACCTGCAAAGAAGGCTCATCCGGGCTTTAGGGTTGGTTCACTGGAGAATGCAGTTGCACTTCTTGAGGCGGCACGCGTTGAGTTTCGACCCGACATCGATCTACCCGACATCAAGCGAATTTATGTAAGCGATCCGTTCGGAAATCGCATCGAATTGCTTGAAGTAGATACCACGTAACGTTCTGCCTTCAAAGGCAACTAAGTTCGCAGAGCCGCCATCGGCACATAAAATTTGACCTAAAAACGTTCGCGACTGCAGCGAATGGCTTCTAAGAGCCCAAAGTTACATTTGCGGACAGACATTTCTAAACAACGCGGCACTATCGCGAAAACCTTATCCACAATATCAGAGACAAGAAGTAGAGCAAGAATCCAAGAAAAATGCCGAGGCCACCAATCCAGCTTTCTAGTACCCCAATCAGTAGCATAGCTGGGATCGTCGAATATGTTAGGAACCTTTTCATGTCGTAATTTCCTTCGGTCAAACCGGATTGTGTCCTATTTCGACAAACCTAAACACAGCATTTGTATGGTTCAATTGGGCAATTTCCAAACGTCGCTTCGTCCCGCACAGCCGACCTTAATACCTCAATAATGCTGCAGCAACGCATCAATGTCTGCTTCGGGGAAGCTGCGTCGCAGCGTGCGGGGCCAACGCGAGCGGTAATTTTGGGCCGTTCGCGCGACTTTGCAAAGGTCGCTTTCTGCGCATAGCTGCCGTTCGTGCAGTCCGCAGCGAAAGTCTGCAATCCGCCAGTTGTGTCGAATGAAGTCAGCTCACCATACGACGCCAAAGCGTTATGCCAAACTCGGCGTGCACTTCAATTCTTCGAAGCAACAGAAATTAATAGAGATCCACGTTTACACCTCGGCAGGAGAATAGGAGCCTGCCTAAAAATCGCCAAAACACCTTCAAATCTTCACTTGGTGAATTCGATGCTTCCACTTCGGAAGCAAAACCAGCGTTTTTGGGAGATTTATGCTTCCCTCTACACAAAAATGTACGGAAAGGACCTTAAGCTTCTAGCTCGGCGTCCCAGTAAAGGAAATCGATCCAACTGTCGTGCAAATGGTTTGGTGGGAATTTACGGCCTGTGTTACGTAGTTCTTCTGCTTGGGGCTGACGCGGCGGTTTACGCAAGCGGAATTCAGTTTGGTGCAGCGCCTTGGACCCTTTACGCAGGTTGCACGGGCTACACGCCGCAACCACATTTTGCCAGCTGGTGACGCCGCCAGAGGCACGCGGGACCACATGATCAAACGTTAACTCCCCTTTAGCGCCACAGTATTGGCAGCAAAATTCATCCCTTAAAAATAAGTTAAAGCGCGTGAAGGCCACGCGCTTTTGAGGTTTTACATAATCTTTGAGCACAACGACGGATGGGATCCGTAAGGTTGTACTGGGGGAATGAACACTGTCATCGTATTCTGCGACGATATCCACTCTATCAAGGTATTTGGCCTTTACTGCATCCTGCCAAGACCAAAGCGAAAGCGGATAATAACTCAAAGGTCGATAATCCGCATTTAAGACCAAGGCAGGCCTGTGTTTCAGCCCCCCTGGACTTCGCATAAATTCGGTTCTGAAATCGCCGTCCATCTGCACGTCACCCTCTCGCCGTCTGATTTGACTATATCTCGTGGTTTGAAGCTGGCAAGCCTCTCTTTGGCACAAGATGTCGCAGGTAGTTTAGAGCGGAATTGTAACAAATGATCGGTGAGTTACGCGTTTAGAGGCTCAGTTTATCGCGCATAAATGCAAGTGCCACTGACAACCCATCAGGCGCGATCCCATGCCCTGTGCCTTTCATGATATGTGCAAACACATCGGTCCAGCCCGCTTCTTGTAACGCCTCAGCCGCTTTGGGCAGCGATTCTGGCGGTACTACATCATCCTGATCGCCGTGAATCAACAGGATTGGCGGACGCGAAACAGCCTCATCGGCAAGGCTTTCGGGGGTTTGCATACGACCCGAGAATGCAACAACACCTGCGATTTCATCTTCGCGGCGCGGTGCAACATGCAGCGCCATCATTGTCCCTTGGGAAAAGCCGAACAGCACAACCTGCTCTGGCAGCACGTCTTCGTCCACCATCAACGCATCAAGATAGGCGTTCAAATCTTGCACAGCCTGTACCATGCCGCGTTCACATTCTTCTTCTGATGATCCATCGATCCAGGGAAGTGGAAACCACTGATAGGCGTTCGGCATTCCCGCCACAGCTTCTGGTGCGTCTGGAGCCACAAACAACGTGTCTGGCAAATGCTCACCCAAGGGATCAGCAAGGCCCAACAGGTCTACGCCATTGGCACCGTAGCCGTGTAGGAATACGACGACTGATCTGGTTTCCCCTGATACAGGATCGCGGCGTTCTGAATTGAGGACTCGTGTCATGTTATTCCTTCTCGATCTTTTGCAACACGGTAATATGTGAACAGCAACCGGGCTGCAACCGCACGCCAGGGCGACCAGTCTACAGCCATCGCTTCTAATTGTTTTGGCGTTGGGCGCGCAGGCAAATCAAACAGCACACGCGCGGATTCTTGTAGCGCTAGATCGCCCGGCGCAAAAACGTCACGACGCCCCAGATTGAACATCGCATAGACCTGTGCCGTCCAGACACCGATGCCGGACACCGCCGTAAGCGTTTCAATCACATGTGCATCTGTCCCGTCTCGCAACGCGCCGTAGTCTATCCTCGCCTCAGCCAAAGCACGGGCATATTTCACCTTTGGACGGCTAAGGCCAACTGATTTCAGATCATCGTCACTGGCGAGACACACGGCTTCTGCTGTATTCAGTCCTGCCGCCTCAACCCTGCCCCAAATGGCACGCGCAGACGCAACTGAAACTTGCTGACTGACGATCTTGTTGAACAGCGCCCCAAAACCGTCGGGTGCTAGTCGCAGCGGCAAAGGCCCCGTTTCCAGCAAAGCAGCGGCAAACCGTGGCTCGGTTATGGCCAACCACGCAGCTCCTTCAGCCACATCAGCGTCAGACGTAATCAATTGCATCACAGCGCCTCGACCCATTTCAATGCTGACTGGATATCTGCAACGGTTGGAATACCCTCAGGCGCACGCGGGCGCTCAATCAGGATCACGTCAAGACCCAGCGCTTGGGCGGCATCCAACTTCGGGCGGCTCGCACGTCCCCCCAAATTGCGGCAAATCAACGTATCGATCTTTAGTTTTGTAAACAGCGTCTGTTCATCTGCCGCGGAAAAGGGCGGATCACCGAAAACCAACTTCACAAAAGCAAATGGCGCAGGGCGCGCGTGTCGCCGCGTTTGGCGCACCATCAATACCTCGCCTTTAAACCCTGCGTATTCGGGCACACTGTCCCAGCCTGTTGCGCAAAATACCCGCGCACCCTGCCCGATCATCGCATTGGCCGCCGCAACATCGTGGGCGCTGCGTAAATTGGGGTGCCCATCGGTTTCCCAAGGCGGGCGCTCCAAACGCAGATACGGCAGCCTCAACACATCTGTGGCAAAAACTGCCTGCTGCGTCACGCTGCGGTCAAAAACATGGCTGGCATCCAGTACAGCGGTATATCCGCCCAAAGCCACCGCCTCACGCATTTCGTCAGGTGCATCAAATCGTCGCAACAAGGGCACTTGAGGCATCCGTGCATCTCCACGCGGCGCTTCAGAAAGCCACGCATCATACGTCACTCCCATATTACTAAGAGATTCCGCCATACGCCGAGCCTCAAAACTGCCCGCAAGCAAAAGAATTTTTTGAACCTGAACCATCGCAACAGCTTTAGCTGCACGGGCGTGGGATACAAGAGCACAAGCAACCCCAATGGCTTGGCAGGGGTTGCCCCACCCCACACAGAAGAGTAGCGATTACGCAACGAAAAGGATCTTCCGATGATTGACGACACGCGCGCCAAACGAAATGTAGCCGTTTTGGTTCTAGCTCAAGCCTTCTTGGGCGCTCAAATGCCTATGATTTTCCTCGTCGGCGGGCTGGCTGGGAAATCATTGGCCTCGAATGTGTGTCTTGCGACGTTGCCAATTTCGATGATTGTTCTTGGTTCCATGCTGTTTGCAACGCCCATTTCTCACATCATGCAGAAATATGGCCGGCGCACCGGATTTTTCTTGGGCGCGTTGGGTGGCGCACTAGGTGGAGGCATTGGCGCATACGGCCTGATGCTTCAGTCCTTTCCGGTTTTTTTGGCCGGATCCTTTCTGACAGGGGCCTATATGTCCGCACAGGGCTTTTACCGGTTTGCCGCTGCTGACACCGCCTCGGACTCGTTTCGCCCCAAAGCCATTTCATATGTGATGGCAGGTGGTTTGGTGTCAGCAGTCTTTGGCCCACAGTTGGCAACAGCAACATCATTCACTTTTGTCACGCCATTTGTCGGCACCTATCTGGCAGTTATGCTTTTGAACGCTGTTGGCTGCTTATTGTTCTTCTTTATCGACATTCCAAAGCCCGAAGTTCCTGCAGCCGACGCGCCGCGCGGTCGCACCCGCTGGGAATTAATCACTACACCCCGCATTGCTGTGGCTGTCATCTGTGCCATGGTCTCTTACGCGTTGATGAACCTCGTCATGACCTCAACACCTCTCGCTGTTGTGGGCTGCGGGTTTGAACAAAAGGATGCAGGTTTCATCGTAACAGGCCACGTGCTGGCCATGTTCGCTCCGTCGTTCTTTACCGGTCATTTGATCAACCGCTTTGGCGTTGAACGCATTGTCGGCAGTGGCATTGCAATTCTCGGCTTTGCCGGCATTGTCGCCCTGCAAGGCGTTGAGCTTGAGAATTTCTACATCGCACTGATCTTGCTTGGCATTGGGTGGAACTTTGGCTTCATCGGCGCAACGTCAATGCTGGCTGGCGCACATGCCCCGCATGAGCGTGGCCGCATGCAGGGCCTCAACGATTTACTGGTCTTTGGTGGCGTTACCGTGGCGTCCCTCGCTTCTGGCGGCCTGATGAACTGTTCTGGTGGTTCACCTGAGGCAGGTTGGGCAGCGGTCAACTATGCGATGATCCCGTTCCTGATCCTTGCGGGTGGTTCACTGCTGTGGCTGATGCTTCATGACCGCCGCGCGGTAGCTTAACGCGCTACCAGCGCCCCAAGGCTGCGCGCAGCGTAAAGGACACCCCTGCATCGGGCAGCTGCCCTTCAACAACTGCCTGCGGTTGGCTCGTAGCATATTTCAATGCAGCTTCTGCCGCAGTAGCGGGCAATAACGCTGGCGCACAGGCGCGTGCAATTGATGCGTGCCCCTTGCGGGCCTGCGCCAAAGCACCCAGCCCCCCCTTCGCAAGAGCAACAACTCCAGCAGGTGTGCCATCCAACAGCGGCACGCGACCCGCTTCTTCTAGCCCTGGAATTGCGCGCAACCACGCGCCAATTCCCGCAGTGTAGCCCGCACGCCGAACAGGCGCTTCGGCTGCCCGCCCCAATAATGATGCCGCTACCCACATCAAATGACCCGCCGTTTGGTTGATGTAGCGTTCTAGATCCGCCTCATCTTCAAACGGTTCTTTGTAAATATCCCACCGCCGCGCAGCGACCAATTCATCCAGCATTTTTGCCTGATCAGGCGTGATGGCCTCGGCCAACGGAGTGGCCACCTCATGACGGCGCACAACTTTTCCCTCAGCGATTTCCTCAAGTACGTCGCGCCACCATTGCAACCGCATCTCAGCAATCATTGCCTCACTGGTGACCCAAGGTGCACGGCTGACCTCAACATTAAAAGCATACAAAGCAAATAACGCGCCCCGTTGCGCCGCCGGAGCCATCATCGCCGTGCGAAACCGCAGTGGATCGCCCCGCTCAACCAATGCGGCGCAGGCTGTCAGATCATCAGACCATTTCATGCCGGGCGTGCTACGTTCAATAAATAGCCGTATTCAGCGCGGTGCGCGCGCCAGCATGCCGCCTCTTCTTCGGCTTCATCCAGAACGGTATTCAACACGTCATCCGCATCTGCACGCAGGGCTGCAATACGTTGATCTAGCGGACCAAAATACGCCTCCCAAGCGGCGTCAGGTAGACGTCTTTGCCCCAGTACAACATATCCAGCATCTTCAATTTGCTGCTTAATGCCTGCCTCGTTGGTCATGTTTGGGTATTCGCGTGCCCACATCGATTTCGGGCGCTCGGAAGGGGTATCCGTGAACCAGCATGCCTCGGAAAAGGCGATCGCACCGCCGGGCAACAGGGACTTGCGCCACGCCGTTAACGCGGGTCCAACGCCCATGAAATACACCGCACCCGCACACCAGATCAGGTCATAGGGGTTTGCGATAACCTTCATATCGGCCTTAAGGATTGTCACACGGTCATCTGCGCCCCAAATGTCGCGGGCTGCCTTCACAAAATGCGCTTTGGCATCTAATGCCGTGACATGCGCATTCTCAGCCTCACCCAACAAGGCCACAATATCACCGCCCGGCCCGCACGCCACATCAGCAATGCGCGCCCGCGACGGAAGATCTAACAAGGATGCCGCCCATGTCACATCTTCAGGTGCGCCCGGCCCCTCACGCGGTAAATCGCGGTGGAGCTTGAAAAATGCTTCGGTTGCCAGATCAGAACTCATTTAAAAATCCTTCAATTACTGCGCGTGTGCGCGGGTCGTCCACGATGTCCAGATGGCTAGCACCTGTCATCAACTCATAGCGGCCCCTGTCCGTCACCGCGCCCATGGTTGGTGCATATTCTTGGGCAAGGAATGCTTCATCAGCCCCCCCTGCCAGCAGGACAAACGGAGGAAGTGCGGCGACATCCTCAAGATACTTGTTGCGCGGTGCATAAGATGCGTTGAGGCGGTATGAGTAGGCAATCGTTGCCGTGTCGCCCAACGGGCCATCTAGCACCACTTGAGGCATGTTAAACTGAATGATCGGCAAATGATTTAGCGCCTTGATCTGGAACGTGTTCAGTATCGACAGGCCAATAATGCGCCGTGTCAGCACATGCGCCCATCCGCCAGAGTTGGGCCGCGTGGTCGGCGCATTATGTTTTAGGAACGGTGCCATCAGAACAGCACCATCCAGCAAATCGCCGTGCTCACCACCCGCAAACCGCACAACCAGACCACCGCCAGAACTGTGACCCGCCATGATCACTTTCTGACCCGGCTTGGCCACAGCTGTGATCATATCAGCAAGATCATCCTCATACTGACCGATGTAATCAACATCCCCACGCCGTCCCGGCGCTGTGCCATGACCGCGCAGATCAGGAACGATCACATCAGCATTACCTTGTAATGCTTTGCCAAGGTTATCAAATTGCAACCCGTGCCATCCCGAGCCATGCACAAGAACCAATAAAGGTACACTGTCTGCGCCGCCGTATGTACGAACCTTTAGATCATAGCCGTCACGCATCGGGATGCTCAACAAGGGGGCAGGTGTTTCGCTACCACTTTCCAACTGCAGTGAGAAATCCAAACCGCCCTCACCGCTCATGGCTTTAGGACGCTGAGTGAAAACGAGGATCACCGCAACCACCAAGGTGATCACAATCGAGATCAGGATGCGCTTACAGATGTCGAAAGCCATTGAATTACCCTTTGTCTCTGATCAATTTCCAGCGGATCGCATCCAGCAGCGCATCAAAGGAGGCGTCTACTATGTTCGCGGAAACCCCAACTGTGGACCATCTGCGGCCCTGCCCGTCTTCGCTGTCGATAATGACGCGTGTCACCGCCTCGGTGCCGCCTTGCGTTATGCGCACCTTGAAATCGACTAACCGCCAGTCCTCTAGCAGCGCTGAGTATTGACCTAAGTCTTTGACCAACGCCTTTGAGAGCGCGTTCACCGGACCACGGTCGCTGCCCGTCTCATCCATGCTTTCTGAAACCGATTGACGTTTTTCGCCGTCCACTTTCACAACCACAACCGCCTCGGAGAGGCTGATCATTTCGTCGTATTTGTTTTTGCGCCGCTCTACGGTCACGCGATAGCGTTTCACCTCAAAAAGGTCCGGCATCTGACCCAACACCTTGCGCGCGAGCAACTCAAAACTGGCTTGCGCCGTGTCAAAGCTATAGCCGTCCGCTTCGCGTGCTTTCACCTCATCAAGGATCTCAGCCAACGCCGGATCACCCTTTACAACCTCCAGCCCAGCGCTTGATAAACGGCGGCGCAGGTTCGACTGGCCCGCCTGATTGGACATCGGGATGATGCGTGCGTTTCCAACGATTGAGGGATCGATATGCTCGTAAGTTGAGGGATCCTTAAGGATGGCCGATGCGTGCAGCCCCGCCTTATGCGCAAAGGCGGATGAGCCGACAAAGCCAGCCTGCTTATGCGGCACGCGGTTGAGGATTTCATCCAGCATGCGTGATGTGCGCGTCAGCCCTGCCAGTGCTTCGGTGCTGACACCTGTCTCATATCGGCTGGCGTAGGGTTCTTTCAGCATCAGGATCGGGATCAGCGTAGTGAGGTTGGCATTGCCGCAGCGTTCGCCCAATCCGTTCAGCGTGCCTTGGATTTGGCGAACCCCGGCATCAACAGCTGCCAACGAACAGGCAACCGCACTTTCGGTATCGTCGTGGGTGTGGATGCCCAAACGATCACCGGAAATGCCCGCGGCGATCACCTCAGCTGTAATGCGGCCAATCTCGGCAGGTAGTGTGCCGCCGTTTGTGTCACACAGAACAACCCAGCGCGCACCAGCGTCATAGGCGGCTTTGATCGCTTCCAATGCATAGGCAGGATTGGATTTATATCCGTCAAAGAAATGCTCGGCGTCAAACAGCGCCTCACGGCCTTGCACCACAAGATGCGCAATCGAGCGGGAGATGTTTTCGGTATTTTCCGCCAGCGTAATGCCCAGCGCGGTTTTCACATGAAATTCGTGGGTTTTCCCCACAAGGCAGACGCTTTGGGTATTGGCGTTCAGGACAGCCGCCAACACCTCATCATTTTCGGCGGATCGACCAGCACGTTTGGTCATGCCAAAGGCGGTCATGCGCGCACGGGTCTTGGGTGCCTCATCAAAGAACGCGCTATCGGTCGGGTTGGCACCGGGCCAGCCCCCTTCGATATAATCAACGCCCAGCGCATCTAGCGCGTTGGCGATTGTGACCTTTTCCTCGGTAGAGAATTGAACGCCTTGGGTTTGCTGGCCGTCACGTAGGGTGGTGTCATAGAGGGAGAGCTTGATTTTGGTCATCGGGTAGCCTCCAAGCACTGCTCTTTCTTAGGTCGTGCACTTGGCACGACCTGTCCCCGTCCGCCCCCACGGGCGGGGACAAGCCCCCCCCTCGGACGGGAACAGGTCTGTGGTTTAAGACACATCATTTGAGGGCCTCCAACTTAGCGGCATCAAAGTCCGACGTTGGGGTAAGGGAAACCCCTTCCTTGCTCATCTTGACCTGTACACCCGCTTCAGCTAACGCGGCCCTTAATTGATCAAGCTTTGTGAAATCCTTTGTTATCAACGCCTCAGACCTAAGCAGTTCAAAATCACCTGTCAGTGTTCCCATGACGTTCACCAACATGCCGGTATCGTCACCCCAAGTTAGCGTGCTTGTTCCGCTCGTGATTGAATTTTTATTTGTTTTGGCTTCGAATGAATAAAAAATTCGAACGAGACCATCTGGATCAAACCCTAAAAGAATGAGCGACGAGGCCAATTTCTGGACATCAGATTTTTTGACGTATCCTTTCAGTAGTGTGAGCGCGAGCGACGTATTCAAATCATTCGAGAGCGCATCTACAAATTCAGGTGGCGGAGTAACTTTTGGACCACCTACCCTTGCACGCAAGATATTGTTAAATGGATCTGAAAGTAATTCAGCCATCTTCCGCAACGTCTTCTCCGCCTCGGCCCGCTTCTTATCCGTCCAGTCCATCGGCTTGCGGTAATGGGTGCTGAGCATAACAAAACGGATCACCTCTCCCGCCACGCCTTGATCTATCAGATCACGTACCGTGAAGAAGTTACCAAGGCTTTTGGACATCTTCTTGCCCTCTACCTGCAGCATCTCATTGTGCAGCCAGACATTGGCAAAGGTATCCCCAGCGCAGCAGCTTTGGGCGATCTCGTTTTCGTGGTGCGGGAACATCAGGTCGTTCCCCCCTCCGTGAATATCAAAATGCGCGCCTAATAGCTCATGCGCCATCGCGGAACATTCAATGTGCCACCCCGGACGTCCACGGCCCCATGGACTATCCCAGCCAGGGGTTTCAGCGTCGGACGGTTTCCATAGAACAAAATCCATCGGGTTACGCTTGTACGGGGCAACCTCAACACGGGCGCCAGCGATCATGTCATCCACGCTACGACCAGACAGCGCGCCGTAATCCTTGTAGCTGTCTACAGCGAACAGCGCATGGCCTTCTGCCTCATAGGCGTGGCCCTTTGCGATCAGGTCTTGGATCATCTCGATCATCTGGGGCACAAATGCGGTGGCACGTGGCATGTGGTCAGGCTCTAACGCGCCCACAGCAGCCATATCATCAAGAAACCACTGCGTTGTTTCCGCGGTAATCTCACCAATGTCTTTACCATCACGTGCTGCGCGCGCGTTAATCTTGTCGTCGATATCCGTGAAGTTACGCACGTAGGTGACTTGGCTTTCGCCGTACACGTGACGCAGCAACCTGTTAAGCACGTCAAACACAATCACAGGCCGTGCATTCCCAAGGTGCGCGCGGTCATAGACCGTAGGACCACAGACATACATCCGCACGTTCTTGGCATCTATGGGCGTGAATTCCTCGCGTTTGCGAGTCATTGTGTTGTGCAGTTTGATGGTCGTCATGGCATATATCCTATCGGCGCGGCATTGCGCGGGACATGGCACAGTTTCAGAGAAGATAAAACAACGTGATCAAGGCCCGCGAGAGGAATCTCAGCAGGTAATCGTGCAACAAATAATGAGTGTTTGCGTTGTCATACCAATTGACTACCGCAAGATACGCCGTCTGGTCAAGACTGATTGACATTTACCTGCCGCTCTGCGCCCCTGCCCGTGAAGCAGAAAGGAGCATATCATGCAGGCATCAAAACGGATTAGTACAATTCTGGGCGGCGGTTCTGACGGGTGGGAAGTATTCCTGCACGCACGCGAAATGATCGATGGAGGTACTCCTGTAACGGAGCTTACCATTGGTGAGCATGATATCCGCACAGCGGCCCCTATTTTGCAGGACATGCACCGCTCCGCCCTTGGCGGGCATACGGGCTATGCCGCTGTTCCGGGAACTGCAGCTTTGCGTGATGCAGTTGCAAAACGTGTCACCGAGCGTACAGGCGTGCCAACAAAGCGCGAGAACGTGATGATCACCCCTGGCGGGCAAGCTGCCTTGTTTGCTGCCCACACCGCTGTGGTCGATCCCGGTGATACCGCGCTTTATCTCGATCCCTACTATGCGACCTACCCCGGTACGTTGCGCGGTGCCTCTGCCACGCCTCTTGCGATACAAGCACATGCAAGCAATGCGTTCCAACCGCGTGCCGCAGACATTGCTGCTGTGGCAAAGGGCGCAAAGTCTTTGCTCGTTAACTCTCCCAATAATCCCACTGGCGTTGTCTATAGCCGTGAGACATTGGAAGGCATTGCGGACGTTTGCAAAGAGCATGATCTGTGGCTTATCTCAGACGAAGTCTACGACACCCAGATTTGGGAGGGTGAGCATATTTCGCCCCGTGCTTTGGATGGCATGGCCGAACGAACTCTGGTTGTTGGGTCTATGTCCAAAAGCCACGCAATGACGGGCTCGCGTATTGGTTGGGTGATCGGGCCAGAGGCTATGATCGAACACCTGATCAATCTGGCAACGCATACCACCTACGGCGTCGCAGGCTTCGTTCAGGACGCGGCCTTGTTCGCCCTAGAGCAAGGCGATGACTTTGAGATCGAAATCGCAGAGCCCTTCCGCCGTCGCCGTGAACTGGCGCAAAACGTGCTTGCACAGCAAAACGTTGTGGGTGTGGTTCCAAACGGCGGCGCGATGTACATGATGCTTGATGTCTCGGCCACTGGGATGAGCGGACAGGAATTTGCCTTTGCCCTTCTTGAGCAACACCACATTGCAGTTATGCCCGGCGAAAGTTTTGGAATAGCAGCGGCTGGTCATGTCCGTGTCGCTATGACCATTGAGGACAGCGCCTTTGAGGAAGCCCTTAAAACTCTGTGCCGCTTTGCAAAAGATATGACTGAAAAGGCATAACCGCTTAGTAAGGCTGAACCAAAAAAGGCGCGCCATTCATAGGCGCGCCTTAACTATTCTGATGATCGCTTACCTTAGAAGCGGAATGAACCGCGTAGGTTGAAGGTGGTTGCATCAGCATCCAAGCCGCTGCCACCAACATCTTCAAAGCGATGCTCAAGAAGCTCACCACCAACGGTAAAGCGGTCAGTTACTTGATAGGCCACACCCACACCCACAAATGCGCCAGTGTCATCCCCGATGCTGGTTTTCAATTGCGCTGCACCCGCTGTTGCATAGAGCAACGTTTTTCCTAAATCATAGCCGCCGCGTAGCTTCAGGCGTGTAATGCTGTCGGCTTCTGCGACGCCGCCAAGATCAATGTCGGCGTTGTCATACTCAAGTTCACCACCCAGCACATAGCGGCCAAAGTCGTAATCGTAACCAAGGTGCAAACCGTATGTGGTATCATCACCTTCCAGATCATCGTCGATGTCGCCATACCCCAAATTCAGACCACCGTATGCGCCTGTCCAATCAGAGGTGACTGCTGGCGCGGGTGAGTAAACTGGTTCTACGACCTCAACTGTATCAATAATTGGTTCGTCGAGGCTTCCCGCGAATGCAGCTCCGCCAAGTACAGATGAAGAAAGCACTGCCGTCGCTGCTATTTTTTGAAACTTTTTCATTGTTCTCTCCTAAAGATCGAAGTGTTCTCACGGCCAGACTGCCCAACCGTCACTAACGAAAACCGGAAATAGGCATAATTTTCAGCTTCACTAGTGTTGCGTTTTTTGCCTCAGCGACAATTGGCCCGAGCGTTAATGTTTTGGCAACTTTTGGCCGTCAAACGCCGCTCTCACTTGAATGTCAAAAACGGCAATAAGTCGCAAATAGGACAGAATGACGCATTTTTCACCTCAATGATTGGCTAAGGGAGAGCCAAAATGCAGAATTTCACCTGTAGAGCAATATTGGTCATCCGCACCATCGGGGCGGAGCGTGGGCGCGCGGCACGGGGCGCACCAGCCAAGGGTTGATCACCCTTCCTCCTTCCTTTTGCCGAAAGATCAACCAAATGAATGTACAAACCTCATCCCGCTCAGGTGGCCGCGCCGCGCGCCGTGCTGCGCGTTCTTCCGCCCTTCCTGATAATCTGCGCCCTGTGCGCCCCGGCATGGAAGGCGGTAAGTTCAAACCCCTTTCAGATGCCGATGTTCTTAAAATCCACCATGCCGCATTGGATGCTCTGGAAACCATTGGCTTGGCTGATGCGCCTGAATCCGGCATCGCCTACCTTACGGGTGCAGGTGCTATCCTTGGTGATGACGGGCGCATCCGCTTTCCGCGTGCGTTGGTCGAGGACATGCTGGTCAAGGCCAACCGATCCCTTACCTTAATGAGCAGAGACGGCCAGAACGATTTGGAGCTGTCAGGAAACCGCGTCCACTACGGGACGGCAGGCGCTGCCGTGCATCTGGTGGATGTTCACGGCAAACACTACCGCGATTGCGGCGTGCAAGACCTGCATGACGCTGCCAAAATCGTGAACACACTGGATAACGTCCACTTTTGTCAGCGTCCGATGGTCTGCCGCGACATCACTGATAATTTAGAAATGGACTACAACTCGATCTTTGCCTGTGTCTCGGGCACCACCAAACACGTCGGGACCTCGTTCACTGATCCCAGCTTTGTCGCGCCTGCGATTGAAATGCTGCACATGATTGCAGGCGGTGAGGAAAAATGGCGCGAGCGGCCGTTTGTTTCCAACTCCAATTGCTTTGTCGTTCCCCCCATGAAGTTCGCGACCGAAAGCTGTTTGGTCATGGAGGAATGCATCAAACACGGGATGCCTGTGCTGTTGCTCTCTGCAGGGATGGCGGGTGCAACTGCGCCCTCTACGGTAGCGGGCGCTATTGTTCAGGCCGTGGCCGAGTGCCTTGCAGGTCTTGTTTACGTAAACGCAATCAAACCCGGGCATCCGGCAATCTTTGGCACGTGGCCGTTTGGCTTGGATTTGCGCACCGGTGCAATGACAGGGGGATCGGGTGAGCAGGCCCTCCTCACGTCAGGTTGCGCGCAGATGCACAGCTTTTACGATATTCCGGGCGGTGCAGCAGCGGGTATCGGCGACAGCAAGTTGCCGGACATGCAGGCCGGCTGGGAACAGATGTGTTCAAACGTCATGGCGGGACTGTCTGGCTGCAACATGATCTATGAAGCCGCAGGCATGCACGCATCACTGCTGGGCTTTTGTCATGAGAGCTTGATTTTGGGGGATGATATCATTGGTCAGGCGCTGCGCTGTGTGCGCGGCATCGAGGTGAACGACGAAACCCTAGCCTTGGATCAAATTGCAGATGTCTGCATCAATGGCCCCGGTCACTACCTTGGGACCGCTGCCACATTGAGCAGGATGCAAAGCGATCATTGCTATCCGACCTACGGAAACCGCATGTCGCCCAAAGAGTGGGTAGAGATGGAAAAACCCGATCTGATTGAAACAGCCACAGCGCGCAAAGACGCAATCCTGAGTGCGCCCTCAGCTGCGGCGATTGATCCAGAAATCAATCGGGCGATCCGTGAACAGTTCAATATCCACCTCAAGGGCTAGTTAAGGCGACCGGAACACAGGTCCGAAGCTGGGGGGCCGTCGGACCTGTGTAAATTTGCGCGCATTGCTGCCACAGATGCGCGCAAACCCGGGAGGGTCGTTAGGTATTAGCTTGCAGGCATCAGGCCTGCTTCTTGCGCCGCTTGCACTTCGGCGTCTTCCAACATGCCGTCGCCGTTAAGGTCGACGCTCATGAATTGATCTTCGGTCATATCAGGATAGACCGCTTGCACTTCAGCCAGGCTCAGGACGCCATCCTCATTCGCATCAGCCGATGTTGCACTTTGCCCCATAGCAAAAGCAGGAACGCAAAGAGCCGTTGTCGCAATAAGTGCAAGAGATTTAAGATGTGTCATTTGGTGTCTCCATTTAGTTGGTTTGTTCGGGGCACCGTTTGGCGCCCTCATCCAAGTAGAGGCGTCAAAACCCCTTTGCGTCCTTCGCTCAGCAGCCAAGCGCGGCCAGCCGCCGATACAGACACGACAGATGCGCGCGCAATCGCCCAAAAACCCCCCGAACCCCTAATCGGCGGAAACACCCTCACTGGTTGTGTCCGTAAAATGCGTCATGCTGGCCTCAAACAACATTGGCAGGAGTTGAACATGAGCATGCTAAACACCAAAAACGATCTGGCCGTCCTAATCGATCTATCCGCCCTATTGGTCAAACTGCGCCGCCGCGCCCAACGGCTGGGTGTCCAACCCGGTGATGCCGAGGATATGGCCCAAGAGACTGTCCTTCGCCTCATGCAACGGATGGAGCGCACGACAGTCGAAACACCCGAACACTATGCAATGATCATTCTGCATAACCTTGCGCGCGCGCGATGGCGGACCCAGCTAGAAACGACTGAATTGGAAGAAGATGCAGCCAGCATTTTGCCCGTCGGGGACAGCCGCCTTGCCATTGATGACCTACGCCGCGCAATCGCCGACCTCCCCGAGGAACAGGCACAGGTTATGGAGCAGGTCCTTCTGGGTGAGCACAGCCCAAAAGAGATCGCCAAAAAGTTGGGCCTGCGACAAGGTACAGTAATGTCACGTCTGGCCCGCGCACGGGCCAAGCTGCGCGCGCATGTGGGTATGGAAGCCGGAACCCCCGTCGCTGAACTCCTCTAATGCAGCCGCACTGTACTGGCCCTACCCTTTAACCAAGGAAGGCTTGCGTCCCGCTTCATCCTCAATCATATTCGAATATAGGAATTTATATTGGAGGTTGGGATGTCCGTTTCTAGGCGCAACTTTATGGCAGGCAGTGCGGGGCTGACCGCGGCAACCGCGCTGGGGCTTTCCCCTACGCGTGCCCACACCGAAATAGCTCTTGGTGCGATCAAACTGGATGTGGTCAGCGATGGTTCCCTGACGCTGCCCGCCGGATTTATCTTTGACACAATGCCACAGGGTGAACTGGCGCCCATCATCCAGAAATACGGGCTCTCGAAAGAGATACTAACGCCGCCATGTAATGTCACGTTGTTACGCCACGCGGGAAGGACGGTACTTTTTGATGTCGGCTCAGGCCCTGATTTTGCACCCAATGCGGGCAAACTGTTGTCGTCGCTTGAAGCATTGGACGTGATGCCAGAAGACGTCACAGACGTTGTCTTTACTCACGCGCATCCTGATCACCTTTGGGGGTTATTGGATGACTTTGACGATCCCCTGTTCACGCAGGCCAGCTATATGATTGGCCAAACCGAGTGGGATTATTGGATGAATCCCAACACCGTGGATGAAATCAGCCCCGCACGCACCGCCTTTGCTGTGGGTGCGCAGCGCAGGTTGGCAATGATCGAGGAATCCATGCAATTTTTCAAAGATGGCGAAGAAATCCTGCCCGGTGTCGCGGCGCGCGCTACCCTTGGCCACACCCCAGGCCATATGTCGTTTGAAATACGCGACGGATCAGATGCAGCCATGATCCTTGGCGATTGTATCGGCAACCACCACGTTGCATTTGAAAACCCCGAATGGATTTCCGGGTCAGATCAAGATGGTGAGACCGCCGCTGATACACGGCTGGCCCTATTAGACCAATTGTCCTCAGAGAAAACGCGCATAATCGGCTACCACCTTGAGGGTGATGGCACCGGATATGTCGACAAGACAGCATCCGGCTATAATTTTGTAACAGGGAACTGAACATGAAATACCTCGCCACCGCATTTGCCCTGCTCGCCCTGCCAGTCACCGCCAGCGAAGACATCGCCGACCAATACCCCGCCTCTGTCCTCTATTCAAAACCTGTCGAAGTCATCCCGAATGTGTTTTCCGCCATTGGGGCCACTGCGCCACCCACCTATGAAAACGGCGGCCATAACAACAACCTCAGCTTTATTGTAACGGGGGATGGCGTGGTTGTCGTCAATGGCGGTGCGTCTTATCAACTGGCCAAGGCTCTTCATGCCGAGATTAAGGCTGTGACAGACCAACACGTGAAGCTCGTGTTGAACGAAAACGGTCAAGGTCACGCCATGCTAGGCAATTCTTATTGGGCCGATCAGGGCATTGAGATTGTCGCCCACGCGGATGCCGCGGCTGAGTTTGAGGAATATGGCCCCCAATCCTTGCGCGCGCATCAAGCCGTTCTGAAGGAACGATCGGATCAGACCCGCCTTGTATCGCCCACCACCACGTTTGAAGATGCCCATATCATCGAAATGGGCGACATGAAGATTGAGGCCCGTTACCTTGGTCATGCCCACAGCCCCGGCGATATCGTCGTCTGGCTACCTGAGCAAAGCATGGTCATCGCGGGTGACATGGCATTTCACGAACGCATGCTGCCCATTTTTGAGCATACCATCACCGCTGACTGGATTGAAACGTGGGACACTGTATTTGAACCGCTAGGCGCCACTTACGTCATTCCCGGACACGGGCATCCGACGAACATGGATCAGGTCCGCCGCTACACGCGTGACTACCTTGTGTATCTGCGCGAAAAGATCCGCGCGCATCTGGAAGGCGGCGGCGATCTGGCCCAAGCCTATTATGTTGACCAAAGCCTCTACAAAAATCTGGACACGTTTGAGGAACTCGCAACCAAAAACGCAGGCCGCGTCTACGAGCAGATGGAGTTCGAATAGACGCGTGCGCCTTTAGACAATGCCACGACGCGGTGACAGATGCCGCGTCGTGGCGACATGTGTCACCACCGCGCCCAGCCACATAAAAAACAGAGCGGTCCAAGCCGTCAGTGCAAAGATCGCTCCGCCAGACATGCCTGCCCCCACCGCGCAGCCGCCCGCAAGCATACTGCCAAAACCCATCAATGCCGCGCCAATCAGGTAACGCTCCATTGGGGTGTCCTTACCAAATCGCGCAACCTTTGCTTCGCGCGAAAGCAGCGCCATGCTGGCAGCTCCAACAAAAACCCCGGGTACCAGCCCGACACCAAACCCCAGCGGCAGCTCGGTTGAATTGACCAAACCCATCAGCGTATCTGTGGAAGGCCCCGTAAAGGTCACCGACGAAATCGGAACCACCTCAAACGAGGTCTGGGCAATTGCGTAAGTTAACACCCAGCCCAGCCCAACAGCGACACCAACCCCTGCTGCAGCAGCCCCATGAGATGCCAAAACGCCGCGCCTATTGGCCAAAACCAATGCCGCAACAGTAGCGATCGCCGCGATGATTGCCGCACTGCCGCTGGACAAATCAAATATCGCAAGGAGATTGCGCTCCTCTCCGCCCTGAAGCAGCCACAGACCTGCAAAGTTTTCACGAAGCGGTGACAGCGCACCGCGCAAGGAGGCTTGGGCGACCAAAGTCAGCACGAGCCCAGTGATCAAAGCCCGCAAGTTTCCTGTCGCACTTAGCACCAGCAACCGGCTGGCACATCCACGTGCAAGGATCATCCCGCTGCCAAACATTGCACCACCAATCATGGCACCTGACAAACTACCTGTCGCGGCCAAAGGGCGCGCTTGGGAGACATCCAGCTGGCCCAGCGCGATTGCACCCTGAACAACCAGCACCGCTGCGGAAAATGCTATCAGCCAGATGGACAAGCGCGGGCCGAACCGACCCTCAGACAGTTCAACCGTTGCAGCACGCAGGCAAAACCGCGAGTGCTGCGCCATCGCCCCAAAAAGCAGGCCGACAATGGCACCAGCCGCCGCCAAAACCGCGCCATCGCCCCAATGTTCTAAAATGGTTTCAAGCATCTGTCATTCCTGCGAGGTGCAGGCCGGAGTGTTGATGCGCAGCCTGTTCGCTACTGCGCAGCCATAGGCATGCGTGCCAACTGACACTGCCCCCATAAATCCTCCAGCGCGCCTATCAAATATTCGATATCTTCCGCGCTATGCACGGGGGATGGCGTAATGCGCAGCCGCTCGGTCCCCTTAGGAACCGTTGGATAGTTGATTGGCTGTATATAAATGCCATGCTCTTGCAACAACATATCGGATATAAATTTACACTTGTGCGGATCACCGACCATCACGGGGATGATGTGGCTGGGATTGTCCACATGGGGGATACCGATCTCATTCAGACGGGCACGCACCTGCGCCACTTTGGCCTTCTGGGTATTGCGTTCATCCGCGCTGTCTTTGAGATGACGAATAGAGGCTGCTGCCCCCGCCGCAACCGCCGGTGGCAATGCAGTAGTAAAGATAAACCCACTGGCAAAGCTGCGCACAAAATCACACAGTTCTTTGGAAGCCGCGATATAGCCGCCAACCACACCAAATGCCTTGCCCAATGTGCCCTCAATGACGGTCAAACGGTCCATCAGACCTTCGCGTTCGGCGATGCCGCCTCCGCGCGGCCCATAAAGGCCAACCGCGTGAACCTCATCGAGATAGGTCATTGCGTTGTACTTATCTGCCAGATCACAGATCGCCTTGATCGGGGCGATATCACCGTCCATGGAATAAACGCTTTCAAATGCAATCAGCTTGGGGCGTTCCAACGGCAGCGCCGCCAGCTTGGCCTCCAGGTCAACAAGGTCATTATGTGTCCAGATCACGCGTTCGGCTTTTGAATGGCGAATGCCCTCGATCATGGACGCGTGGTTGAGCGCGTCAGACAGCACAACACAATCAGGGATGCGGCCCGCCAACGTGCCCAAAGCGGCCCAGTTGGAGACATACCCAGATGTGAACAGCAGCGCGTCTTCCTTGCCGTGCAGATCGGCCAGTTCGTTTTCTAACAATACGTGGTCATGCGTAGTGCCAGAGATATTGCGTGTGCCGCCTGCCCCTGCGCCGCACCGATCAAGTGCTTCGTGCATGGCCGCTAGCACCTTGGGGTGTTGCCCCATCCCAAGATAATCATTCGAACACCAGATGGTCACATCAGCGGTTTCACCGCCACGCGATGTTGCGCGCGGGAAGGATCCGCAGTGTCGCTCTAGATCCGCAAAAACGCGGTAGTTACCTTGTTCGCGCAAGTCATCAAGCGCGGATTTAAAAAAGCCTTGGTAGTTCATTATTCCCCCACCGCCTCACGGACGATTTCATCAAGCAGTGCTTGAACTTCTTGCATCGGACCATCGGGATAGACGCGATACCCTATCATCACATCCCCTTCGCGGTCCGCTACGAAAATACCATACGGACAATGCGCGATGTTCATCGGATCGGCTTCCATCATCTTACGTGACAGTACAGCCGAGCAGAAAACAAAGATATCAGCCGCTTCGAACAGTTTCACTTCGCTGCCCACATCATCTGCGGTCCGGTTCAACATTTCGCCCGTGTGGCTGATGTAATCAATCACCAGCCCCTTACCGACAATCGCGCTTTCTACGCTGAACGTAGCATCATCAAAGCTACCATCATAGGGATACACTACCGACGTATCCTGGGCCTGTGCCGCCCCAAAGGACAGTGCGAAAATCAAACCTGTCAAAAATGTAGAACGCATGGTCATACCCCCAGTGTTTCAAAAGTATTGATAGAAAATCCAATATCGGGCTTTGATCTAGGTCAAAGCCCGATATTTTTTACGTGCCGAACATGTCTGCGGTAATACCTGCGTACCAGCCCTCGGATTCCTCGTAGGTTGCCTGACGCAACTCCGCAGTTTCGCCAGTGGCAGAGATAAACCCATCGACCTTGGCAATCTTCTCATCCGTCGCCTCATAGGTTGCGCCGACTTTGACACCGTCGTTGGTATCAATCAGCGACCAGCACGTATTCGAGAACTTCGCAGGGAATACTTTGGATCCTGTCAGCGCGCCGCGCACCGCATTGGCACAGACCTTGGCCTGAGAATTTGCCGAAAAGCCGGATTTTGGCATATCGCCCTGCTGGGATGCATCCCCAAGCACATAGACATCACCATCTTCTTTGCTCGACATATCAGCGGCGTTCACAGGTGCCCAATAGCCGTCCGTTACACCAGCAAGCTCTGCAATACGGCCCGCTTTCATTGCGGGGATAACATTGCACACATCAACCTTAGTGACTTCATCGTCGATGGTGACAGTCATCGCTTCAGGATCAACGGACACATTCCCACCGCCAAAATCCTCACCAATCCAGTCGACCATCCCTTCATAATGGTTGGCCCACCCCTCTTGGAACAATCCTTGTTTGGAGAATTTCGGCTTTGGGTCAGCCACAATAATCTTTGCAGTTGGATTATTCGCCTTCAGAAAATGCGCCACCATCGAGACACGCTCATAAGGGCCCGGAGGGCAGCGATAAGGGTTTGGCGGGGCAACCATCGCAAATGTCCCGCCCTCAGGCATCGCCATCAACTGGGCTTTTAGCAGTTCAGTTTGTGAGCCGCCTTTATAAGCATGCGGCATGGCGTTTTGCGCAGAGACATCCCATCCGGCGACAGCGTCTTCGACAAAATCAATCCCAGGAGACAGGATCAGTTTGTCATAGGGAATACTGCCCCCTCCAGCCAGCGAAACAGTTTTTGCATCACGGTCCACACCAACAGCCCAGTCATGCACAACATTCACGCCACCAGCGGCCATCGCGCCGTAAGAATGGCCCAACTCGTCCATTTCTTTAAAACCGCCCAAATAGAGGTTTGAGAAAAAGCAGGTATAATATTGGCGCGTGGGTTCGATCAGCGTTACCGCAATTTCGCCCTTGCTGTCCTTGGCAATGTAGCGCGCTGCTGTTGCACCACCTGCACCGCCGCCCACAACAACAACACGTGGTTTACCATGACCTGCTGCAAATACGGACGGAGCAGCCAAAGAGGCCGCTGCAACAACACCCGTTCCTATAAAAATACGTCTATTCAGTTTCATTTCTTTCTCCTCCCAGAGTGCGGCCTCGTTATTCGAGGTCCATAAAATACGCCGCAAGCGCGGCGATTTCGTCATCAGACAGGCGACCTGCCATCATTTGCATAACGGGATGCGGTCTGAGTTTGCGTTTGTAGGCGTGCATGGCGACAACAAAGTCGTCCGAAGGCCAACCACTGATGCCCGGAATGCCGTCATTGACCCCGCTAACCTGATGGCAAGTCTGGCATTCACTAGCGAGGTATTCGCCGTATTCCGGGTCGCCCTCTAGCGCCAAAATGGCCGGATCAAGGTCGTGGTCGGTGCCTGTTGCCGTTGGTTCGGCTTCGGGAATGTCAGCAGGGTTGTCGGAATAAATGCGCAGATAGGCCAACAGATTGGCGCGATCGTCTGCATCCTTCAAACCGCGAAAACTCATGCGGGTACGCGACACAAGCGCCTTAGGGTTCTCAAGGTAGGCGTCTAGCGTTTGTTCGGTCCAGATGAGCCCGTCATTGCCCATGCGGATCATGTTGTTTGAGTATTTCACATCCGGGACCGTGCCTGCCGTGCGCCCGAATACGCCGTTAAGTTGTGGCCCAACACGATTCTTCGCACCCTCGCCGACTTCATGGCAGGATTTGCATTTCTTAAAGACCACCTCACCTTTTTCATGGTCTCCCATTTCGCTTGCATAGGCAGTGCCCGCCACCATTAAGGCAGCGAACACTCCGTATATTCGCAAGAAAGCCTTCACCGGTTCATTCCCCAACCGATTTCAAATACTCAACAACCGCAAGCTGATCGGCCTCTTTCTTCAAGCCTGCAAAGGACATCTTTGTGCCTTTCATGTAGGCTTTTGGTTTTGCTAGGAATGCGGCCAGTTCTTCTTTTGACCAAACCAAGCCCCCTTCGGCAGCCTTTTTCATCGGTTTGGAGTATTTGAAGCCGTCAACTGAACCAGCTGAGGCACCAACGATACCAGTTAGAATGGGGCCAACCTTGTTTTTGGCACCCTCCCCCAACTGGTGGCAGGATTTACATTTGCGAAATACCTTTTCGCCTTTGCCAGCCAAATCAGCATCAAATGCTGCGGCAACAACGACCGGTTCTTCCACTTTGGGTTCCGGCTCTACTACCGCTGGCTCTTGTGTGGCAACAACCACCAGCGTCTCAATAGCGGCCTCTTCCTGCGGAGTAACGTCCAGAACCATGGCGCGCATGGTGACCTTTACAGGTTCGCTTTTGCAATTCTCCATGCACGGTTCGCCCGTCCACTGTGCGTATTCCGCCTCAGCGCGATCATCGACTATGAACCCACCCGCGTTGGGCATTTCCACATCAAAGAATGTCTCTTTGGAAAGAACAAAATCATCCTCGATCAGATCGTTTGAATAGAGAATATAGGCAACAATGGCGTATGTTTCCTCATCTGTGAGCGTCCCAGCATTACCATAGGGCATCGAGCGCTTGATGTAGTCAAAAGCTGTAGACAAATAGGGCCAATAGGACCCGACAGTTTTGAGCGGGTCATCATGATCAAGCGTATCTGCACCGCCAGCCAGCTTTGGCCAATTGTCGATACCTTCGGCAAAATCACCGTGGCACGATGCGCATCTATCGGCAAATATCTCTTCACCAATAATTGCATCACCAGAACCCGCAGGCAGCCCCGTGCCATTCGCGCTGATCTCGCCATTCCATGCGGCGATCTCTTCGGGCAGTGCAGTGCGGCCAAGGCCCAATTTATCCGCCATTGCGGGCGTTGCTGCCAGTGATAACGCGGCCAAAAGTGCAGTGGATTTAAGAAACTTCGACATTTTCAGCCTCCCCATTCGCACGGACCAGCCATGTCTGGATGCAGTTGTTATGATAGATTGAGTTCAAACCACGGACCTCGCGAAGTTGCGCCTTGGTTGGTTGCACATATCCGGTGTCATCCATGGCGCGCGATTGCAGCATCATTTCAGAACCGTCCCAATCGGTATCAAGATAGAAGCGCGTCAGCGCCATCTTCTCACCCGGTTTGGCCAGACGCGCAGTTTCCCACGTCATGCCGCCATCTTTGGATACGTCAACACGGGTAATGGCGCCACGGCCAGACCATGCAAGACCACTGATCACTAATGGGCCGTTGCCATGGGTAATCGGTGATTGCGGACTTGGGCTGGTCACAACAGATTTTGCGTCCATTTCCCACGTCCATTTGCGGGCGACTCCGTTTTCCAAAACATCGGTGTATTTGCTGGTCTCTTCACGGCTCTCGACAGGGCCATCCATGACTTCGATCCGGCGGATCCATTTGACCCACATGTTGCCTTCCCAGCCCGGCACAACAAGGCGCACAGGATAGCCGTGTTCCTTGCGCAGCGCCTCGCCGTTGGCTTTGAACGCAATCAGCACGTCATCCAGCGCCTTCTCCATCGGGATAGAGCGACCGTTTGAGGACGCATCGGCCCCCTCGACAAAAACCCACTTGTCTTTGAGATCACCAGCCGTATCCAGCCCTGCCTCCTCCAGCAATGCGCGCAGCGGCACCCCCGTATATTCCATGTTGTGGATCATGCCGTGGGTGAACTGGGCACCGTTGAGCTGGGCACCAGCCCATTCCATGCCAGTGTTGGCAGCACATTCGCAGAAATACACATGGTTTTCACGCGGGAAACGCTCAAGGTCGGCGTAAGTAAACACAAGAGGAGTGTCTACCAAGCCATTGATCATCAATCGATAATCTTCTTTCTTCAAGTCGATCGCCCCAGAGTGGTGACGCTCAAACGCGCAGCCCTGCGGTGTGATCGTTCCATCCAGCGCGTGGATCGGCGTAAAGTTAATCGAACTGACGGTGTCTGCTGTCAGCCATTCAACGTTTCGACGCACTACATCGTTCTCGTAACTGATCGGTAGACCATAGGGCGTTTCATCCACACCGTCACCAAAAGCCTGCGCCCATGGTTGTATTTCAGTAATTAACGGATCGGGGCCTGCGGCCTTTGCGGTGCCAGCGACCGTAACAGCAGCACCTGCAGCGACACTGCTGGTCAAAAATTGTCGACGTGACGGCTTGTTCGTCATGGCAATCTCCTTAGGTTTGTAAACTTACAGTCAGACCTTCAAGGCCGAATGTAGGCGTAGTCGTTTTCTTGCAATTCGATTAGACGCACGACGCCGGACGGCACCACAGTGGCCTCATCCAACAGTTGAATGTCTTTTCCAGCTTTTTTGCTCATGTTGCGCAACGTGTTGCCACAGGCTGCAAAAGACAGATTTTCCAGCTCAAGTGACATAGTCGAAATCCGGTCTCTGACAGGACTGGTTCCGGCAACAAACATCTGAAGTCCCGGCCCATATGCGACGATTTCAACCATGACTGCATCCCCCTGAGATTCGTAATAATTGGTCAGGTTAGCGACATTGTTCAGAGCCATATTCATGACCTGCGGATCATTTTGATCAACGTGAACAGCAACGTGGTGTGTTACGCCGTCAGCGAATGCACCTGTGGCCAAAAATGTGCCGAACAACACAGGTCCTAAAATCGTTTTCATCTCAAATTCCTCCAATAGGTCTGCTTACGCGCCAACCACTTTGACACTGTTATTCGGATCAAGGGAGATCGTCCCCTGTTTGGCGATATGTGCTTCCACAACATCCCAAATGGCCGGCCCTTCGGTGCCTTCATTGACCGAGGCCCAACCAGCGACTTGATAGGTTTTAGATGGGTCAATCGCTTCGCCAGTTTTCAGCAGCGTCATCTCAGTGATCCGGTCCCCTTGGGGTTTGGTCACGTCGATGCGATAGCCAAGGCCACCCACACGCACCATGTCGCCGCCCTGCTGATAATAAGGATCAGGGTTGAAGAGGTTGTCAGCGACGTCTTCCAGCACAACATGCAAGAACTCACCTGTCATTTCAGTACGGTAGGCCTCACCGTAGCTCATTGAGGTAACATTCCAGATGTCTTCGCGGGTGATGTCCTGCCCTGGTAGAATGGACGGCCCCCAACGCACACCGGGGCTAAGCGCGATGTCAGCCTCACGTTCCGAGATCAGCGCGTCACAGATCAGGTCATCCCACGTTCCGTTGAAGTTACCACGGCGATACAGCGTCTGATCATCAGCTGTTTGGCCAATTACCTCGCTGAGCGCATCGACGTAAGGCGCGCGTTGCACATCGATCAGCTTGGCCACTTCGGCGTCGGGCGCAATCACATCAGAGAAGATCGGGATCAGCTTGTGACGGAAGCCCAACATGCGGCCATCACGCACATCCAGATCAACGCGGCTGACAAATTTACCGTTAGAACCCGAGGCGACAATGATTGTATTCCCGACCAAAACCGGTTCTGGCAGTGCGTCATGCGTGTGACCCGACAGGATTACATCAATGCCTGTGACTTTACCCGCCATCTGCTTGTCCACGTCAAAGCCATTGTGGCTAAGGCATACAACCAGTTCGGCGCCCTCAGCGCGGACCTTATCCACCATCTGCTGCATGTTGGCATCCCGAATTCCGAATGAATATTCGGGGAACATCCAACCCGGGTTGGCGATGGGCATGTAGGGGAATGCTTGTCCGATCACAGCAACCTTCACGCCACCTGTCTCGTAGAATTTATAGGGCGGGAACAGCTCGGCTGGTTCATCCCACTCAGCATCGAAGATATTCTGACCTAGGGCAGCAAACGGCAGGCCCGCAACAATCTCATTCACCCGCTCGGACCCCAGCGTGAACTCCCAGTGGAAGGTCATCGCGTCCGGTTTGAGCGCGTTCATGACGTTAACCATGTCCTGCCCTTGGGTGTGGTGGCAGGTATAGCTACCGTGCCACGTGTCGCCGCCATCCAGCAGTAATGCATCAGGGCGATCCGCGCGGATCGAATTCACCACAGTTGCAACACGGTCCAGTCCACCAACACGGCCATAGCCTTTGGCCAGTGAGCTAAAATCATCAGCACTAAGTGCATAGGCCGACGGGCTGCCATCATCGATTCCGTAAAGCTTGCGGAAATCTGCGCCCGTGACATGCGGAACCGCGCCTTTGTTATTCCCGACGCCAATGTTGACCGAAGGCTCACGGAAATAGATCGGCTTTAGCTGTGCATGAATATCCGTAATGTGGATCAGCGAGACATTCCCGAACGTATCAAACTCAAGTAACCTATCTTGGGTCAGGGCCTGCTGCGCCGCTAGGCGGCCCCAATTGCCAAAACCTGAGGTGCCATACAGCGCGGCAGCCGCCATGCTTGTTTGCAAAAAATCACGGCGAGAGATCATCCAGTCGCTCCTGTCACGCAAACATATGCGTATTGTTGAATGGGTTAATTGCGAAAAACCCCGCGCGATAAAATCACACGGGGCTCATAGTGTTTAGTTACGGATCGACGGGCCTTCGACGCTTAGGCCGTTGCCGCGCGAAGCGACATACAACTCAAGTGCTACGAATTCGGCGCTGCCCGGGCTGTAGGTCTCGGCGCGGGTATCGCGCACGCAGCCCTTAAAGCGCGAATGAGAACCGTTCAGCTTGGTGTTTTTCAAACGGTACACCGGAAAGCCGTTGATCTGGCCTTGGCTCAGGTGATCTGCGCGGATCATGTTGCCGTAGTTGTCTTCATGACAATTTGCGCAAGACAGTTCCAACTGACCGGTACGTGTATAGTACAGGTCTTTACCCTGCTCCCACGTGGATTGGGCCGGACCATCAATGGCGACATTCACCAGCGTGCCACGCGCAACGGATGCAAGTGCTGCTTCCATATTGATGGCGTCGCCTTTGTCGTATTTCCAGGCATCAGCACCCATGCGGTTTGTACGGCAGTCGTTCATCTGCATCTGCAATGTACGCACTTCACCCGCTGTTTCGTTCCACTTGGGATAAGTTCCTTTGACGCCCGACATGCTTTCGATGTCGTCATGACAGGACGCACATGATTTGCCCTCGGTTCCTTCCGCAGTGTTCCAGACGTCTCGCGCCTGCTCTGCAAAGATCATCCCGGGGTTATCAAAGTCATCGGCCTGCATGGCGCGTGTTTCAGTTCCGCGAAACAACCAACCAGACATGACTTCATCCAACGCCTCGGAAATATGTTCTGGCGCTGCTGTACGCACCACCAGTTCCATTTCTTCGTTGACGATCAACGTGTCGTCAACCGGATCAGCAATCGCTCCCGTCGTCGCAAGTAACGTCGCCAGAACGGCGCCTGTCAATTTCCTCATCTTATCCCTCCCAAGAATTGCTAAGCTCAGCCGATCGCGATTTTTTTTGCTTCGTCGTAGACTGAACCGTCATCGTCGTACCATGTGAACTTGAACTCGCCCGCTTCAGGCACAACAGCTTCAAATTCGAGGTACGGATTGGTTGAAATCGCAGGTTCCAACGTCACGTCAATCACGTTTTCACCGTTAAAATCGCAGGTAAAACGGTTGATGATCGAGCGCGGGATAATGTTGCCTTCTTTATCTTTGCGCTGGCCGGATTCCATTTTGTGGCTAATCAGCGTTTTGATGGTGATTTTGTCACCAGCAGCGGCTGTTTTTGGTACTTTGACGCGGGGTTTTACACCAGATGCCATTATTTTTCTCCTAAACGAATTTAGCCGCCGCAGCCGCCGATTGTTACTTTGACAGTGCTGGATGCTTGCACAAACGTGCCATCCTCAAGCTTGGCGATGGCAACAACGTCCTGCGTCCCCGCAAGGCGGATGCGCGTAGATGCCGAACGCGATGCGGCCAATTTACCGAACTTAAACGTTGCGACACTGGGTGTCGGGTTACCCATCGCCAGAACCAGAATTTCCGAGGCCATTTCCGAGGCAACCTCGATTGGCACAGTGTTGCCGTTTTCAGCAATCTCTGGCGCGGTAAGGCTGATGTCACCAGCACCCACTTCAGCGCCACCTGTGAATGCGGCAATCAGATCTTCTGCCGCAGCAGAAACGCGGATAGGCAGGCCCGCAACCAAAAGGGCACCTGCCCCCATCGCAATGGCGTTTCGTCTTGTCATTTCCATAATTTTGTCTCCTTCACACCCCGTAGGGTTTGATTATTCCTTGAGCGTCGAAAGATAAGCGACGACGTCTTCAATTTGTTGCGCACTCAATAAAGGGCCAAATGTGTCATCCGCAGCCTTACCTGTGTAGGCATTGCCCGGACGCGTATAGCCATCAATCCTATAGAACGACGGCATGAGGCTTTCCTCGAACATGATCTTGGCGTTGGCCACGATTCCGCGAAGTTCGGCTTCATTCCAGCGCTCTCCCGCACCATCAAGCATCGGACCGATCTCGCCGTGGAACGGCACTTCGGCCAGATCGCTGATCTGGTGACAAGCAACACAGTTGCCCTGTTTTTTGTCGCCGACAATCTCGCGTCCGTTGACAGGATCCCCCGCAACACCGGACAAGGACTGCTCAACTGCGCCATCAGTATAGCGTACTTCAGTTGGCAAAATGTCCTCGGCAAATGCTCCCGAAGCGACGACACCCGCCGCTATGGCTGTAATGACAGAAATCCTCATAAGTCCTCCCAAACCTTCTGTTCTGCATACCGTAGCGCACAGTTTCCCGAGGACGCAACAACAAATTCAATTAATTGAATTATAAAATGTGAACCTATAAATCCAAGTCAGCTTTGCCTTGAGATTGGAAGTGTATCGCGGATTAACACGTGGGACATGTCTGGTTGCCCCCTACAGTATCACCCCAGCGCGCCGATACTCGGGGTGAAATACAACATCCACTGCGCAATATAATTCATTGAATTTGTTGCAATAAGAGCGCCAAACACTATTAGCATAACTCCCATCATCTTTTCGATCAGCCCAAGATGATGCCGGAACTTTTGTATCCAGCGCATGAACGGCCCAATGAACAACGCTGCCAGTATGAACGGTGCAATCATCCCCACACCGTACACAAACAAGAGCAGCGCGCCCGCAGTAGCCGTGTCTGCCCCAGCCGCTGTAAACAAAATCGCAGCCAGCACTGGCCCTACGCATGGCGTCCATCCAAATGCAAAAGAAAGGCCAATCACATAAGCGCCCATCAGGCTCATGTTTGACGTCTCACCCGTGTCAGCCCGAAGCTGCCGATACAGGATACCGATCCGCAACACGCCCAGAAAATGTAGCCCCATCGCAATAACAATCACTGCCGCAATCCAGCGCAGAATGTCAAAATACTCCCGCACCACCTGTCCGAACATCGTCGCCGCCGCGCCTAGCCCCATGAAGATGGTGATCACACCCGCCGCAAAGAAACAGGCGGCAAGCACTGCGCGCAGGCGTGTGCGTCGATCAATGACAGCCTGCGCTGAAATCTGGTTCATCCCTACGCCCGCAAGATAGCTAAGATAGAACGGAACAATCGGCAAAATGCACGGCGACAGGAATGAAAGAAGGCCAGCAAAAGCAGCGCCAGCAAAGGTAATTTCCATCATCGCGCGGCCCACCCTTGTATCGCAAACACATTCACATTATGCTATCTGTGTATCAAAGGTCAATTCACCATGTCACTGCGCCCCATCCTTTTTAGCATCCTGCTGGTTTTTGCTGGCGCCATTTCTGCGCTTGCTGAAACGCGCCTGATCATGGTCGAGGAAGATGGATGTATGTGGTGCGCCCGCTGGAATGAGGAAATCTCCGCGATTTATCCAAAAACCTCTGAAGGCCGCACCGCGCCGCTTCAAAGGGTAGATATTCATGCCCCTTTACCAAGTGATCTAACGTTTGAGCGCTCGCTTCACTTTACACCGACGTTTGTGTTGGTTGTGGATGGACAAGAGAAATCGAGGATCGAAGGTTACCCCGGCGAAGATTTCTTTTGGGGGCTTTTGCAGAAGATGCTAATGCGCGCTAACCTTGATTTGGTCGATTGAGTGATCAGACATGATATCAATGAATGATTGTGTGAAAGGCCAAGGACCTTTATGAACACGCATACTTTGGCTCATGTGGCCGATATTGAACCTAGCATTGGGGACAAAGTGGGCCTTCCTGTTTTTGACGTAAACATGTGTGCAGAAGATATGGACAAGATGGCAGCAAGTGCTGTCGAAGCGTCCAACTTCTTGAAAGCAATCAGCCATGAAGGCCGATTGATGATCCTTTGCCATCTTGCTTCGGGCGAAAAGTCAGTGACCGAACTGGAACAGCTACTTTCTGCCCGCCAAGCGGCAGTATCCCAGCAACTGTCGCGCTTGCGACTTGAAGGTTTGGTTACGCCACGGCGTGACGGCAAGACAATCTATTACAGCCTTGCGGATGACCGGCCCAAGCAGATCATGGAAGTTGTCTATGAATTGTTTTGCCGGACAAAATAATCTCCTCAGCCTGTTAGAACGCTCTAACAAACACCAGCGGTATTGCCGCCATGTTTGATGTGGTTTCTGAATCAACATTAGTTGCTCTGGTTGGGCTGCTGGGCGGAATTTTGTTGGGACTGGCCGCACGCATCGGGCGGTTTTGCACACTCGGCGCCATCGAAGATCTCTATTACGGCGAAAGCCCATTGCGTTTGCGCATGTGGGGCATTGCTATCGGCGTTTCGGTTACCGGCACTTTTGGCCTCTCGGCCATTGGGTTGCTGGATTTAGAACAGACGTTGTATCTAGGACGTGTCTGGAATCCGCTGGCAAGCATCGTTGGCGGGTTGATTTTTGGCTATGGCATGGCACTGGCGGGCAATTGCGGCTACGGTGCACTGGCCCGTATGGGCGGCGGCGACATCAGATCGTTCTTGATCGTCTTGGTGATGGGTCTCAGCGCCTATGTGACGCTGGGCGGTCCCTTATCTGGCCTACGCCTCAGGCTTTTCGGCACCGCCGAGCCTGAACCCTCCCCCACGAGTATCGCTCACGGTGTTTCCCAGCTGACCGGTTTCTCGATTGAGACTGCTGGAATGAGCATTGGCCTGATCATCCTCGTGCTTACCCTGCTAAGCAGCAGTTTGCGCAAGTCACCCAGCCATATTGTCTGGGGCGCGGTTGCTGGTCTGGCAGTTGTATCTGGCTGGGCTGGCACGCAGTGGGTTGCGAGCAATGGTTTTGATGCCACTCCAGTTCTGAGTCATACGTTTTCAGCACCGATTGGCGAAACCATTTTATATGCAATGACCTCATCAGGGAACACCATCAGCTTTGGCACCGGTTCAGTTGGCGGTGTTCTGATTGGCGCATTTATTGGCAGTATGATCAAAGGCCACTTCCGGTGGGAATCTTGTGACGATCCCAGAGAATTACGCCGCCAGATTTTAGGTGCCACGTTGATGGGCATGGGCGCGGTGATCGCAGTAGGATGCAGCGTTGGCCAAGGCCTTTCCGCGTTTTCGGTGCTGTCGTATAGCGCACCACTAACACTGTTTTGCATCATGATCGGTGCCGCCATAGGGTTGCGGCAATTGATCTGGGGCTTTTCCCCCTCAGTCTGATCTAGTGAAAAAACCAAACACAACGGACCTATTCCAGTTAATCCAGCGGCATATTCAAACACCGCTGGATTGGAATTTTATAGCTTAACCAAGCTTGGCAACACCCAGTGATACGCCAAACTTCAGGCACCAGATGTACACTTCATTGAAATCATCTACGTTCACTGTTGGTGGAACAACGTAGATCTGAAGGCCGCTGATGTTCTGCAATGCACCAAGGTCGCTTGCCGCTACAAATTCACCGTCGCTGCCAAAGCCCACTCGCGGATCAGGCGCACCGTCCAAGCTGAAATCGGAATCCAGGATGACAACAGCGCCACCATCAGCTGTTTTGACGATCTGCACACCACCAGTGGTAATGTGATCGTTTGCGCCAGTGAATGAGCCGTGTGTATTTGACTGCCCTGCGCTAACTGAAAGCGGTGCGAAAGTGATCATTGCGGCAGCGACGAGACCCAGAGATTTTACGAAGACGTTTTTCATTTGATTTCCTATCTGTGTTTGAAGGCTTGCAGAGTGTTTCGATAATCACCACCTAACATTAGGAACCAAACAGTTCCAAACACGTTTCTGTGATACTAAACTATTTGGTTCCTAACCTCAAAACTACGTTATAAAAGTAATCCCATGGCTAGACCTCGCGAATTTGATACCGATACAGCGCTTGCAAAAGCGATGAACGTTTTTTGGGAGCACGGTTACGCCGATGCCTCTTTACCAGATCTATTGACGGGCATGGAGCTGTCGCGTGGCAGCCTTTACAAAGCCTTCAAGGATAAAAAATCCCTATTTCTAAAAGTACTGAACAACTACGATGAACAAGCCGTGAGCGATGCAGTTACGCTTTTGACTGATAGCACCCAAGACGGTTGGGGGCGTATCTTTGCTTTGTTCGGGTCCATCGCGGACACTGTTGATGCAGGTGATCGCCGTGGATGCCTGTTGTGCTCTGCAATCGCCGGGCCAGCGGCCTATGATCAGGAGATCGCAGCATTTGCGACAAAGTCACTTGATCGAATGCGCTCAGCATTTGTGGTTGCACTAAACGAGGCGCTTCCCCCTGCCCAAGTGGCTCCGTTGGCCGATTTACTCGTCACGCAATATGTTGGCATGCGGATTATGTCGCGCACCAATGCGTCGGTCTTGTCGCTCAGGCGGAACATAATAGCTTTGAAAGCCATCGCACGGCAGCCATAAGGTGTGTCCGGGATCGAGTGTCTGAAATACTGCTCCCTAATCCGCAGGCCTGTTCGTGACATCACGCAATCGCCGAAGACGCTGTCCTTATGGCTTTGACCACTGTTCGCAGGACCGCATCCAGATCAGCTTTGGGCACCCCGCCAAAGGCAAGTCGCAATGCTTGGGGTATTGCAGTAGTTGTTGCGAAGGGTTCAGCCCCCGAAACTGAGATACCTTGCTCTTTCAGGCAGGTTACGATCGGCGCAGCTCGAGCACCTTGCTCAAGCGGCACCCATGCAAAACCGGCATTAGGATGCGAGAAAACCCGAATATCACCAAAAGCTTCCCTGAGAAGTTTCTGACGTTTCGCGCCGTCGTTCCGGCGCACTTCCTCTGAACGCCCTAATGTACCGTCTTCGATCCAGCCCGTTACAAGGCTAGAAATCAACGCAGGTGCATTCCAAGTGGTGGCTCTTATCGCTTCAAGCAGCGGGTCAGTAAAGCATTCCGGCGCGATGACATACCCCAGACGCAAACCCGTCGCGAGGCTCTTTGAGAAGCCGCCAACATGGACAGTCCGTTCAGGGGCAAGGGCTATTAGACTCGGTGGCGGATTGGGTTCAAGAAACGCATAGGCTGCATCTTCAATGATGAGGAGATCATGTTGTCTTGCTACGTCGATCAGGCGCAGCCGTGTTGTTTTGTCCATCACTGCCCCGAGAGGGTTGTGAACAGTCGGCATCAGATAAACTGCTCGGAGTTTGCGCTCTCGGCATTGCCGTTCTAGGTCATCAGGGTTCATTGCGCCCTGTGTCTCCTCGATGGGCACCAGATCAAGGCCCTGTAACGCCGCTACGGACTTAAAGCCCGGATAAGTAAGGGCATCGATTGCGATCGCATCACCACGTTTAAGAATACCTAACCCAATGATTGCCAAACCATGCTGACTGCCCGACGTAACCAAAAGACGCTCAGGATCGATTGTCCCAAGGGATTGATCGAGATTAGCGGCAATGATCTTGCGTTCATGGGGCCGTCCGCCATGGGGTTGATAACGTAACATGGCTTCCAGATCGCCCGTTGTTGCGAGCCGCCGCAACCCAGCCCGTAAAATATCTGGATCAGCCGCATCTCCCGGCATGTTGAAAACCAAGTCGATCAGTCCGTCATTTGCAGTTTGCTGCACACCCAGCGTCAAGGGTAATCCGAGGTCACGCACGAACGTGCCGCGCCCGGCCTCACCTACGATCAAACCGCGCCGCCGGAGTTCGCTATAAACCCGCGTCGCCGTCGCCAGAGCAATATCAAATTGCTCGGCAAAGGCGCGATGGGTTGGCAATTTGGTACCCGGTGCCAGTTTGCCGTTTTCTATCGACGCGCCGAGCATGTCGGCAAAATGAGAATATCGAGCTTTTGCCATACGCTTGCTGTACCTAGTACAATTCAAAAATTGTCATACATACTATTTCATGCCATTTCGACCTCAAGTCAATCTTTGAGGTCCCCCAAATGCCCAAAATACTCGCTGTCACGTTGCTTGCTCTTGGCATGTTTACAGTCACATTCGCGGTAAATCTTCAGGCCCCGCTTTATGATGTTTATGCAGCAGAAAGTAATGTCGGTGCGACGGCGGTAACGATAGCTTTTGCAGCTTATGTCGGGGGGCTTATGCCGACGTTACTGTTGCTAGGCGGATTGTCAGACCGGATTGGACGCAGGATACCGATCGCTTTTGCATTGATCCTTGGTGCGTTGGCAACGGCCCTGCTGGTCCAGTTTCCGGGCTGGTCAAGCCTTGTAATCGCGCGGTTCTTGCTCGGGATCGGGACGGGCCTCGCAACGACGGCCGGAACGGCCTACATGGCAGAAATCCTTGGAGAGGATCACACGGGCAATGCTGCTTTGATCGTTACCTCCGCTACGTCGCTCGGATTTGGTGGCGGTGCGCTAGCGACTGGCATCAGCCTTGGCATCCAAGGTCCGACACTTCTGCCAGCCAGTTTTATTGCCTTATTCATCATCGCACCGCTTTTGGCTTTGATCGCCCTTGGACTGCCTCGGGTTAACCGACTGCAACAGGTTTCGCTTTTGCGTTTACCAGTGTTTCCATCTGGCACGTGGATGTTTGGCGCAGCCATGGCGTTGGCTTGGTCCACGACGGGCATGACCATCGCCATCGTGCCATTAGAATTGACCGCAAACAACTTGGGGGGATGGACGGGCCTCGTCATTTTCTTGGCGATTTTTGTAGGGTTCTTATGCCAATCAATCGCCCGACGCATGTCGAATAATCAAGCGCTCGCCATCGGGTTTGTCCTCATCCCACTTGGTTTCTTCATCCTTATTGCGGGCGTATGGCTGAAGATGCTCGCCCTTGTGCTGGTTGGTACCTGCATCACCAGTTCAGCAAGCTACGGCTTTACGTATCTCGCAGCGTTGGCTGAGATCTCCGCGCGCGCACCAGGCGATCGGGCACGGGCAACGGCGGGCTTGTTTGTCTACGCTTATTTCGGGTTCTCGCTGCCCGTGATCGCAAGCGGTGCACTTGCCGATTTGGTCGGTCTCCTGTCCGCGATGATTGTTTTCGCTGCTGTTCAGATCACTGCTACTGCAGGTATTGTCATGGTATGGAGGCGACTTCCCGCACAGTCAGCCATCACATTAGATGCCAAATAAATCAAGCCGCAGCAGGACTATACTAATTTCAAGGGGTCCTGAAAAAAGCCTCCCTCAAGAGCTCAATCATTGCAGGCAATCGATCTTGACCAGTCTTTAAATCTTGTCGCTCCTCAAACATTCCCTTCATTCGAAGATCGACGTATCCGTGGACCAACGACCAAATCAAGACTGCCAAAGTATCACTATCGAAACCTGTATCCATAGCGCTCTCGTCTACTGGCATATCATAGCCGTAGTAGAGCTTGTTCATCGTTGTCATAATATCTGGATTGTCATGATCCACCAGATCGCGCCGCCAGATAAATTCATACCTGTTTGGATGTTCAAGAGCATACTCATAAAGAACATGCGCCATTGAAATCAGCCGCTCACGGGCAGGATGTTCTGAGGTCGCCAACCGCTGGTGCGTCAGCTCGACGATTTCACCAAATACAGCATTGGCCGCAGCAGTGATTAGCTGACGCCTGTCACTATAGTGTTTGGTTGGTGCCGCATGAGATACACCTGTCGCCTTGGCAACAGCTCGTATCGTTACACCTGACACGGTTTCAGCATCAATCAATTTCAACGTGGCATCAAGCAATGCCCGTTTCAGATCTCCATGATGGAAAGGTTTTTTCGCAGCCATAGGGCCTTATTGACAGTGATGTTCAGATAGTCAATGTTGACACCGTCAACTTGTAGAAAGAATTCACGCATGACATTACAAATTCATGGTTCGGCATTATCTCCGTTCACACGCAAGGTCACATTACTGGCGATGGAGTTGGGCATGAACTTCGACTCTATTGAACTTATACCTTATGTGGCTCCAGAATCGTTTGGCGAGATGAGTCCGCTTAGAAAAATACCCGTTTTGCAGGACGGTGATTTTACCCTCAATGACAGTTCTGCAATTTGTGCCTATTTGCAAAACTGTACCGCCCCCACAGAAAACTTGATCCGCAAATCTCCTAAGGAAATTGGTAAAACCCTCTGGATTGAAGAGTATGCTGACACCGCAGTCTTTAATGTAATTAGCAAAGGCTTTTTCCAACCACTCATGGTCAACCGTCTCCTTGGAAAACCTGTCGACCTAGAGCGCGTTGCACGGGCAGTTAAGGACGAGCTGCCTCCCTGCTTGGATTATCTGGAAGGCTATTTGTCCGAGGATGAGTGGTTTTGCAGTGGGGATTTCTCGTTGGCGGACATTTCGATCTATGCGCAGATGGCAAATCTGAAACATACGCAACATCTCCCAAAATCTAGCCAGTATCCAAACCTGATGCGCCATTTTGAACAGATGCTGGATCGTGAATCCGTCGCTAAACTGGTCCAGATGGAAGTTACCTATCTAGAAAAAATGCAGGCGAAATATGCGTAGAGCTCAAAACAGGCGTTAAAATTGTCAAAAGGATATTCTGTACGTTCCTATGGTGGCGCGCGGGATTGCGCGCTTCCTCGCACGTTACCCTACAGAATATCGGGCGAAAACGAAACGAAATGCGACCCCAAACAACTATTTTGGCGGTTCTTTCGCTTCCATTTGTAGCATTCACGAAAAAGCTGGATATCCTTGCAGTTGACATAGAGCACCAACACCGGGTCCTCGCGAAGGGTGCCCAACAACATCCAAGATCTTTAGATCTGACCGTGCTGCGGTAATCCCCCTACTCAAGAACACCCGATATATCACCGTCCAGAACAGGCCGTAGAAAATGCCGATCAAAGCGCAGGATGCAGTTGGTTTTTGCAGCGAAATCATATGCTGCCTTGCAGTCGGAATCTGCTGCACTTTTGGTTCGATAAACTTCGTAAGCAGCAAGAGACGGGAATGAGAATGCGGCAAAGGCCAGATCATTCGGGCCTTCATGCGGAAGGAAGTATCCGTGGTGCGTCCCGCCAAATCGCTCAACAAGAGGTATCCATGCTTTTGCATAAATCTCGAATTCCGCGGACTTGGCTGGGTCAATCTTGTACGTCAAGTGGCAGGTTATCATGATTTCCCCAATCTTATGTATGGCTATTGTCTGCTGATATGGGGTCCGCCCCCTAACACTCTGATCAGGGCGCTTTTGGGAACTGCGCGTATGTATCAACGTGCTCTAAGTCCGACGCCCAATCAGGTTGTTCAGAGGCAAATATTCGGATCCGCTCAGCAACATTCACCGGCTCGCTCAGAGCACCGGCTGGTACGATCATCTTTGTTGCGTCACCGCTTATCCAAGGAACACCTGCCCCGCAAACTCGGCAAAACGACTTGGAGATGTCGCGCGCAGGCATTTGATAGCTGACGATATCGCTTGCCCCTCCCAGCCAGTTGAATCCTTCCACCTCTACAAACAGATTGGATGCAAACGCCGATCCGGTTATCTGGCGGCACTGGTCGCAGCTGCACAAAAACAGCTTTTCAAACGCGTTCACGACCTCAAACGATACAGCTCCACAAAGGCAGCGTCCCTTGATTTTCTGGGCTGATGGGGCGTTTTGTCTGGGCATCACTAGTGCCTTTCATTTTGGACAGGTCCGCATATTTCCAACCCATGCTAATCTGGCCGAGGGTATCGTGTCGAGCAGATTAGCGATGATCAGACAGATCGGACGCGCCGACGCCGCATACCAATTAACCGTTTGAATTAAATCGACTCTGTGTCCATCAGGGCCCTCAAGAAAAGCGACTATTTCCTTCTTACCGGTTTCATTTGGTGCGAATATCATATGGCCAGCTGGTCTTGTCACCTAGACGCCCATTTTGGTCAGGCGCTCACAGGCCACATAGATATCGTGGACCCCAAGCGCGATATGGCCGTAACCAGTGCCGTGCTGATAGGCTTGGCCTCCACCATTTCTGCATTCGACGCGTTTTCAATCTCTTTCGTTTGATCCTTTTTATTGCTCAGCCGTGTATTTCTTAGAAAATTTCCGGGAAGTGATCTTGCACGGCGTTTACTATCTAGCAGGTGCATCCGCATATCCCCACGCAATCGAGCGAGGCCGATATAGCGCACCAAGTACCGGACGGTCTTGAAAGGCCTGTGGTAATATTTGTGGCGCACATATTGATCCTTTTCGGCGACCTCAGCTAGCGTTTGATTGACGAGAAGTTTTCAGAGAACCTGTACATTTATCCAGACCAAGCCCGTTTGACACATCAGGTAAATGAGAGCGAAGCATGCGCCGAAATTCATTGGACTGAAGCAACTGATGCTCTGTCACTCACCTGGATGATCCAGTTCTGCAGCTAAGAACCTGTATTTAGGCGCTGCAAAACAATTAGTGTCCAAGTTATCTAAAATTTGCCGTTTGATTTACCAAATTCAGCCTCAATCTCGAATTAGTTCCTTTGCCAGACCGAATGAAACCCAAAGTGGCGTTCGGTGCTTAAAATATTTCAAACGAAGAGGCAAATTTACTTGGCAATAATCACCGAAATCGCTGACGCAACAGTCAACGCCAATGCAACGGGCAGCTATAACATTGTATCTGGCGATGTATTCAACGGAAATCTGGGAATCGGCGATACAGATGATGGTATCAATCTACAAAACCTGAACATCGGCGAAACCTACACCGTAACGGTTACAGTAGACAATATTGCAGGTCATTCTGGCCTGATACTCTTCAACCACGCTGACTTTCATTCAATTGGTCACCACGTCACTGATGGTGTGTCACATGAGCTTGACGGGGGCTTAGGTTGGGTTCGTGATTACGTCACGACCTCAACAGTCACCATTGAGGGAAATACGATCTCGTTCGAATTTACCCCACTTCAATCTACCAGCATTGGGTTTCAAATCCAAAGTGACGCGGTCTCTAAGGCCTATTCGGTCACATTTGCGCCAACTGTGATCGAGAATGTTATTGAAGGCACATCCGGCAACGACAAAACAAATGGTGGCGAAGGTATCGACATCATGACTGGCCTTGCTGGCGATGATCAATTGGACGGCAAAGACGGCGACGACGAACTTGACGGCGGTGTTGGCAAAGACAAACTGACTGGTGGCAATGGCGATGATATCGCAACAGGCGGCGACGGCAATGATCTGCTAAAGGGCGACGCAGGTAACGACACATTGAGCGGTGGCAACAATAATGACCGTATCCATGGCGGCGACGATTCTGACATCCTAAACGGTGAAAACGGAAACGATAAGCTTTATGGCGATGCGGGAACTGACGTACTGACTGGCGGACTTGGCAAGGATGTCATGTCTGGTGGAGATGGCGCAGATACTTTCGTCTTTGAGAATGGCGCACACCGCGACACAATTACCGACTTCGAGGATGGCACTGACTTGCTCGACTTCTCCGGCTACTTCGGCGTGGACAGCATCTCAGATCTGTCAATCATCCAAAACGGTGCACATACTGTTATCTCAGCAAATGGCCCCGATGCTGTTACGCTATTGAACACTGACATGCTGTTGATCGAAGCAACTGATTTCATCTTCTGATCACACTTTATTGCTCTAGGAAAGGCCTGCACTTGTGCGGGCCTTTTTGCATTGGCGGACCGTAATTTCGTTCAGATAGTCTCGGATATTTGTCAGTTCATCAAAGTTAAAACGTTAACAAATTCTCTCGAATTTGACATGTGGCTGGGCTTTGCAACACCCACTTAAACCTGTTGTTCGCTTTGGTTTGCATCGAAGTCGTTGGTTGAATGACGGCATGGGTTTGTCAAACTGCAATCGCATCGTTGCAATTCTTGTTGAATGGTGTGGGCAAAACCTTGCCCACACCAAGGGTCAGTTAGCTTTTAGGGAACAAGAACAGGTTTTGAATATCGACAAGACCTGCCGCAAGGTAGGATGGGTATCTATCCAATATCGCGGCCTTCAACTCATCTCCTGTTGCGGCTTTTGCATAGGCTGCTTGGACATGATCGAGGTAGATTAGCGCATCATCCATCGCTTGTCGCGAACCTGCAGTTGGCCCGTGCCCCGGCAGAACCAGATCAAAAGAAGTATCCCTTTGCATATCGACGAGGCCCTTTTTCCAGCCATCGAAATTGCCGTGACCACAGAACAAGTGGCAGTTATTGTACAACATGTCTTGTGCGATCAGAACCTTCTGGTCGGGCAGATAGATCGTCATCATGTTGTCTGATTCCGCGTCTGTGACATGACGGAATTCAAAGGTAACGCCGTCAATCACCTCTGTCGCGCCGTGGGCAATCAGGCGGTTTGGAACAACCTTTGTTGGCGGCACGTGTTCGCCCAATGACTCAATGCTGATCTCAATAAAGAAATCCCCCAGTTGGTCGATTTCTGCCTGCGTTTCGGCAAAGGAATAGATCGGAACATCGCGGAATTGATACGCGCCGAACCAGTGATCCGGATGCAGATGCGAAATGATCATTCGATCTACGGGCTTGCCGGTTTTCTCGGCATAGTCGCGGATTTCCTGCCCGTAGATGACTGAACGCTGACCATCCACAAACACAAGCCGCTCGGGAGTTTCGATAACATGCGTTGTCACGCAACCCGTTAAATCAGGACTTTGGTAGCTGTGAGTTTTCACATCGCCAAAGTCCGCTACGCTAACGACGCCATGTTTAAGTGGGACAGTGCCCTGACCAAGCGGACCACCACCAAGGGTGGCTGCACTAAGGATGTTTGGTGCGGCAAGTGTTGCGGAAGCAGTGCCGAGCATGAGCGAGCGGCGATTTAGTAAGTTATTTGACATGACTTTTCCAATCTATCTAGTACTAGGTAGATAACCTTTAGCGTCTTGATTTTCACGCGTCAACATTCTATCTAGTACTTGGTAGGCCAATGGAGGATTTGTGATGAGCGTGACCCAAACAGGCGACAAGGCTGCGGCCATATTGAATTCTGCACGCGTCCTCATGATGGAGCGGGGATACAACGGGTTCAGCTTTCGCGATGTCGCGGCTGAAGTTGGTATCAAGAGTGCAAGCATACATTATCACTATGCGACAAAGGCCGATTTGGCCGTTGCCACTGCAAAAGACTATCGTGAAACGCTCTGCGAGGTGGCGAACGATCTGACCGCCTCAAGTGCGTCCATGCTTCTACGCGCCTATGGCACATTGTTTGTAGCAACACTCCGCGATCAAGGCGGATTGTGCCTTGGTGGGGTTTTGGCCGCAGATGCAGAAACGTTGCCCGAACAGGTGCGCACCGAGGTCATCGAGTTCTTTGACTCGCAATATAAATGGGTCGCAAACGTTTTGCGTAAAGGCCAAGAGACGGGCGAAATCCGCGCTGATTTAGATGCCGAGGCATTTGCCAAAATGTTTGTTTCGGGCCTTGAAGGTGCGATGATGGTCTCGCGTGCGATATCTCAACCCGACGACCTTGAGGTCGCCTTGGAGACATTTATCCAGCTTGTTCGAGCATAAATTCGAGCCAGCCTTGCAACCATTCGCCATGGGTATTGTAGGCAAAATCCGGTTCAAAGTGGGCCTCACCTGCCCTCAGCTGCGGAAACCGTTTTGGGGCACCTTGTCAACCAAACGAGCTAATCCTCAATGTATCAGGCTTTTGCAGCGCAAATTAATTCCGGTTTTTTGAACGCAAAATGCACTATACAGATCAGGACTCACCATGAACTCTCTCGAAAGGGTGTTATATGTTTAGGTTCGTTCTTCTATTTGTAGCTGTTGCAATACCAGCCTTCTCTGATCCGATCTCCACAGGCCCACGTCCGCTTTACCTGGTTGACCAAATGGCCCCTGGCCCCCTCAAAGACAAGCTTTTATCCTGTGCGGGTGATCCAGTGAGACGAACCGATTTTTCCATTGGCCACCGTGGTGCACCAATGCAATTCCCTGAGCATACTGTCGAGAGTTACAAGGCTGCAGCACGCATGGGGGCAGGTATCATCGAATGCGATGTAACATTCACCTCTGACAAACACCTTGTTTGCCGCCATGCTCAAAACGATCTGCATACCACCACCAACATCCTAGCGACTGACCTCGCAAAGAGCTGCACAAAGGGTTTCACCCCTGCCATAGGCGATGCAAAAGCCAGTGCCGAATGCAGGACCTCAGACATCACACTGACTGAATTCCAAACCCTGACAGGCAAGATGGATGCTGCCAACACAAGTGCATTAACGGTTAGCGAATACATGGACGCCACCTCAGGCTGGCGCACTGATCTTTATGCCGCAGATGGCGGAAAACTGATGACCCATGCGGAGTCCATCACGCTCTTCAAATCACTTGGAGTGAAATTCACATCAGAATTGAAAGCGGCCGCCGTCGACATGCCATATGACGGGTTCACTCAAGAAGACTACGCGCAAAAAATGATTGATGCTTATAAATCTGCTAGCATCCCCGCATCGGATGTCTGGGCGCAATCATTCAATCTCGACGATGTCCTCTATTGGATCAAGAACGAGCCGGAGTTTGGCGCACAGGCCGTTTACCTTGACGGTAGCTACAGCATCGACGGCTGGAACCCCAACCTTCCCGCGACATGGACCCACCAGATGGACGCGCTAAAGGTCCTCGGCGTCAATTACATTGCCCCGCCTTTATGGGTGCTACTCGCGCTTGAAAACGGTAAGATCGTTCCGTCCACCTACGCGATAAAAGCCCGTCAGGCAGGGCTCAAGATCATAGCATGGTCATTAGAGCGTTCCGGACCATTGCAAAACGGCGGAGGTTGGTATTACCGATCCATCTCTGACGCTATTACATCCGACGGGGCCATGTATCAGGTGATCGACGTACTCGCGCAAGATGTTGGTGTCGCGGGCATTTTCTCTGATTGGCCTGCTACTGTCAGTTACTACGCAAGCTGCATGAACCTAGAATAATAGGCGTCGTGCGCGCGTCAGGAACCACCAAAGCGCCATCGCAGCACAAAGTATCTCAGCGCCCTTCAAGGATAGTTAGGGTGCCACTTTAGGTGCTGATCACGCTTATTCCGTAGCGCGTAAATGCTTTATCTCGGATTGGGATAATTGCTTTGTAAGCTTCGCTCTTGAATACTTTATCAAGTGCCGCCAAGTTCGGGTATTCTACAATCATAACCCTGTCAAAATCCAACTCTCCAACAACTGACTCGCCTTTCTCAAAGCTCTGAACGACCTGCCCACCGGCCGCTTCAAGGAGGGGTGTTGTGACGTCCAAGTAGGTACGCAGTGCGTCCTGTTCTTCAGGGTTCACCTTGATGCTAGCGATTATTTTGACCGTCATTCTTCGACCTCTTGGAATGTTGCAATTTCACCGCCTGAGGTGTTCAGCGTGTTTTGGATTGCATGGGAAATTGACCACAGGTCAAATGGCTTTGCAATCAACTCAAGCGGTTTATCTCTAAGTTTCTGCTCAGTAAGATGAGAGTTAGGGTAACCAGACATCAGCAGGATTTTTGCGTCTGGATCTTGGACAAAAAGATCGTTTGCAAAGTCGACACCACTTTTCCCGCCCGGTAACATAACATCTACAAGAAAAAGGTCCACTTCTTGCGGAGCTTTGGAGACCGACAGTGCGTCATGAACGTTTTTTGAATCCGAAACCACATAGCCTAGCGAGCGCAGCATTTTCACAGCAATTCTTGACACACTTGGGTCGTCCTCAACGACGTGAATGTGCTCGCCCTTCCCCCGTATCGGCGTTTGTTCACAGGTAGTTTCAACTTGATTACTCAAATCGTTTTTTGATTTTGGTAAGTAGATAAATACCGTTGTTCCAATTCCCTGATGGCTTTTAAGGACGCTATCCCCCCCCGATTGCCGCGAAAATCCAAAGACTCTGGACAGACCCAACCCACTCCCCTTTCCGACGGTTTTCGTCGTATAAAAAGGTTCAAAAGCTCTCGAAACGTCAGAGAATGACATGCCCTGCCCTGTATCGGTCAATGCAATTTCGACATAATCGCCATCATCCAATTCAAGTCCTTCAGCGCGCCCGGGGTCAGATTTGGGGCTATTTCGGCATGCGATTGTCAACTCGCCCCCTTGCGGCATGGCATCTCGTGCATTCAAGGCTACATTCAATATCGCCGCTTCGAATTGTGTCTGGTCAACGTGGATCGGCCAAATGGTCTCCGGAATATCATTCCTCACCAGAATATTTTCATTCAACGTCCGAAGTATTGTCTGTCTCATGTCCAACAAATTTGCCCCTAACTCCAACGTTACAGGTGCAAGGGATTGTTTACGAGCGAAAGCAAGAAGATGACTGGTTAGGTCAGACCCGCGTTTTACCGACTGGCAAATATTTGCTGTGAATTCATTTTTGGTGCCGTTCACAACCTCCAACAGTTCTGCATTCCCCAGGATCTCGGCAAGTAAGTTGTTGAAATCATGTGCCACCCCACCTGTCAGTTGTCCAATTGCCTCAAGCCGTTGGGATGCCAGCAATTCAGATTCCAGTTTTTTCCGGGCCGAAATATCGGTTATCAAACCAACCGATCGCGTTGCACGCCCTGTATCGGAAAACACACATTTGCCCTGCAAATGGAACCATCGCGGTTCTCCTGATCGTGTCAAAAACCGCATTTCATGTGAAAGCCGAATGTCAGGATCACGCAAATGATCCCGGCGCACCTCCTTGCAACCGGGTAGGTCTGCAGGAAAGATCATCTTTTCGATGATGTCAAAGCTCAAACCTCCCGATAGTTCATCACCCTGATACCCGAGCGCGTACGTAAAGTTTGGTGAAATAAACGCGGTGCCATTTTCGAGATCAAAGTCCCAGATTGCAGCAGTTTCTACAGCCAGCTTATACCGCTCCTCGCTTTCTTGCAGTGCCTTCGTCCGCTCAGCTACTTGGGTTTCCAACAAGCAATTTGTAGCTTCCAATTGCTTTCTTAAAAACGAAATTTCGGTAACATCTTCTTCGCTCAGAACTGCAACAAATTCACCAGTGATCGGATCACGACCTTTTCTAGCGGAAACCTGATGGGTGCGCGGCCCCTCTAATGTGTTGACGCTACATTCCCAGGAGAACATCTCGTTATCAGCTACACGAGAGAGAACGCTTTTTGACAAATCCTCAGTGCGAAACCGATCTCCAAGCGAAACAAATCGATCTCCGATCTTGGATGATGTGCCATAGCAAGAAAGCGCTGCGGGATTTTGGGCCAGCAGACGACCCGTGAGCGAGTACATCGAAACCAGAGAAGATGTCGTTCGAGTTGCCTCTGACATTCTGGATATTTCTTCATCTGGATCATGAATCAAAGTTCGCATCAGCTCGATCATGACTGCGTCTTGGCCATGTTCAATATGGATCGCACGGAATGATAGAACGGCGGTGATTGGTTTGCCTTTGGGATAGAGCGTCCAAGTATCCTGAACAATCTCCTCACCAGTTCCTGTGCTGGCAATCTGGCGTAATCGATCCCTTACGGTTTCACTGTCTGATTGGAAACTCCGCCCTACCAATTCCTCCAATGTCTCAGCATGCCAAAATGAAACCGCTTTTTTATTTGCCCACCAAATTCCATGCTCGGCCGTATTGAATATCCAAATTGGAGTGGCCAGTTGATCGAAATTTTTCATTTCCTGGCAATTGGTAAAAATCAGTCGACTCAAAATATCACCTCATAACAAAAAGCACAATTTTCTAATCAAAGCTGAAGCCTCCCTTTCCGGAGTGCTAGAAACAAAGGTCATTTAACTAAGACTAAATTCGGTTCATCTAATTGCTTCATTATGCCGCGTGTTACGCTTGATGCAAAGGACCCGTTTGTCTCAGAAACATTTGATTTGGCGCACAGATCAGGCTAAGGGCATCCCGTTTTAACGATCCCAGCCTCGCCCACTGTGTCGGCGTTTCCTGCACCCGTAACAATGACCCAACATCATTTGGAGCATGCAACGTTGCCCGGCAGCACGGTCAACCGTTTCAGTTATTAGAAGCCATCAGCGCACTACCACCGAGGAGAAAAGAGCCCCCAGTGTATCCCATCCGTTTGCGTGCTTTGACACTTCGCATGGTCGATCGCGCCTTTGACGCAAGCAATGCGTAGCCAGTCAGCACTATAAAAACAACCAATGTGGATGTTGCCAACAAGATCAAAAATTGGAGGGTCAATGAATGTGCGGGATCCATGAACTGCGCCAGAAACGCCACATAAAAAAGTATGGCTTTGGGATTAAGAAGCCCAATAAGGAAACCTGATCGCAGGTTTTTCATCCGTGATGACGCGTTTACTGTGTCTAGCTGATCAGTCTCAACAAGTCGTCTTGCGGCAATGATTTGCGTAATCCCCAGCCATGCCATATAAGCGATACCTGCCCATTTCAAAACATGGTAAGCCTCACTAGACGTTGCCAAAATTGCCCCTAACCCGATGTAGGAGGCCGTCATGACGACGACCCCGCCGAGCAAATTACCGACGATACAATATAATGCGGCACTCAGGCCCCGTGAAAGGGATTGAGCCAAAGCCATAAAAACACTTGGGCCTGGAATTAACGACAACACCGTCACTGCAAAAGTATACGCCAGCCATGTTTCTAGGGTCATTCCCCAATCCTTCTCATTCTGCATTTGCAGACTGGTGTTATTTTCGCTGAACCACAACGCTAAAGACGCCATGCAATCATTACGAGAAAACGAAAACCGAGGTTCGATCCGCATAACCATGATGGCCTGTTTCAAGGCAATATTTTTGACCCAAAAATTTAGATTTTCAAACGAAAATTTCTTTCACGGCCTTCACGCTCTGCATCGCTGACTGGCTCCCACATATCTGAAGTGAGGACAAAGATGTCCTCACTTACATGCATCGCAAAAGTCTCACCTTGCTGGATGTTCCTTTTGGCAAACCGACGCTGCCGTTCTTCACGTGCCGTATCAAGCACATGCACCAAATAGGCACGTCTTTCTTCATCTAGCGCTGCATACAGCTTTTGACGGTCTTCGCTCTTGATCAGGCCCAGTTCGACGATGGCATCATTCCCATGGTCCAGCGCACCACAGGCCCCTTCCATGATCTGAAAAATGCACCGTGCCTTACGTTCCGCATACCACACCCAAAGGTCCATCTCGGGGCGGTCAGCCTGAAAAAGATTGACCATCCAATTGTCCAAAACAAGGGGCTGCGTTCCAAGTTCGCGGCCCAATTTGATCGCAAAGGTTGTCTTCCCTGCCCCAACAGGACCTTCAACGATATGTAAAGTTGGCATTTTTTCATCATATGATCCTGATTTACATTTGGCCATATAGCAGATCGGACTTTGTTTGCTGCGTAAAATCGGTTCGGCTTATTCCTCCGCAGGATGCGCGCTTTTACGCCTTTATGACCATTGAGGATTGCATGCTCGGCTCAATGTAATTCTATGGGGTTATCGGAATACAGGAATGCGCGATGCGATTTTACAAGGCTGTTGGCGGGTTTGCAGGGATCGCTGTTGTTTCGGTTCTTGGCATATCTATGTCTGCTTGTGTCGGGCTGCTGCCTTCGGAATCCATTCGTGTGGTTACAACCGAGCCCTCACGCGTCGCGATAACGATTGATGACCTTCCCTATGTGATGCCCTCAAAAACAAATCCCGCAGATGGGCTAAGATATGTCGAAAGCATCAATGCAGCACTTGAAAAATACGAAATCACCGCGGCGGGCTTCGCAGTTGGGCGGCAAATCACTAACGAGGCGATCCCTGCCCTCCAAGCATTCGCGAATGCGGGCCATACAGTCGGCAATCATAGCTGGTCCCATCCCGACTACGGCACATTAACAACGCAAGAGTTTCGCGATGAGACGCGCCGGACAGACCAAGCCTTGAGCCAATGGATGAATGGCCCACGGTACTATAGGTTTCCGTATCTGCGAGAAGGCGAAACTGAGCAGGCCAAAACTGCGGCAACAAGAATATTAACGCAGCTTGGGTATCAAAACGTCCCTGTAACAATCGACAATGATGAATGGCAGTTCAATGCTGACTACCTAACAGCCATCGAACGGGGCAATACCAAGGCAGCGGCACAAATAGCGCAGAAGTACATAGCGCATATGCAAGAACGCACGTTACATTTTCAAAACCTTGCCCGTGAGGAACTAGGAAGCGATGTTGACCACATTCTACTGATCCATATGAACCGTATAAATGCCGATCACTTGGAAACCCTTCTCGACTGGTATGCCGCGCAAGGATGGACATTCATCACTGTTGGCAAAGCCTTAGCGGACCCAGTGTATTCGCGGCCGGACCGATATGCCGGCGCACGTGGCTTGTCCCAAATTGAGCGCGTGTTGGGGCGAAAGAGCGAATAGCCGGATGCCCTTCAGATTGGACACCCGCTTGTTGCGAACCTCATCCAAGCTTAATTTGTGGCATGAATCTTAAAGAATGGAGGTCGCATCCCCAATGAGGAACCTATGGTAAAGTTTTTCAAACTCCTCAGAACTGTGATAGCAGTGATTGCCCTTTCCACCTCTCTCACGACAGGTGCGCGCGGGGAGACCGTCTTGGATGCTGTACAAAGCGTTGAACGCAATCTGGATGCCCGTGTTGGGTTTTACATGCACGACACACACACAGGAGACGTGATCACCTATGCCGAAAATGATCGGTTCCCTCTCAATAGTACCTTCAAGCTCTTAGCCTGCGGCGTGCTTCTTTCGCAGGCAGAAAGAGGTACAACTAATCTAACCGATACAGTCTCACTTTTGGGCGCAGAGATCGTTAGCTACTCGCCCGCTATTAAAGATGCCATCAGATCAGGTCGCCGTGAAATTACCTTGGACGATGCGTGTCGCATGATGCTGTCAGTCAGCGACAACACAGCCGCGAATTTGATCTTGTCAGAGATCGGCGGCCCTGAAGGGGTGACCGCATTCTTGCGCTCTATTGGCGATCAAGTCACCCGTTTGGATCGTTGGGAAACGTCCTTGAACGAAGCAGTACCCGACGATCCACGGGACACAACCAGCCCTCGCGCCATCGCAATCTCGCTCCAGAAACTGCTCATGAGTGATGTGCTTTCCTCTTCTTCCCGCGCAACTTTGCGGGAATGGCTTTCGGCCCATAGCGTGGCAGACGCCTTGTTTCGCGCTGCCCTTCCAGAAACTTGGTCGATTGATGACCGTACAGGTGCGGGCGGCTACGGATCACGCTCAATAATCGCGGTTATCTACCCGCCAAACAGACTGCCCATTATTGTGACCCTGTTCATGACAGAAACAAACGCGAGTTTCAGTCAACGAAACGCCGCAGCCGCTCGGATTGGAAAAGCCATCGTTGGAAGAGTTGAACACAACTAGGTCTGTGCTTGGGTTTTCGCCCTAATAGTGCAAACCGCGGCCATCCCAGTTGAGATGTCAGCGTTGAAAGTTATGGCCTGAGCTCAAATTGTGAAAAGATAGGCGTTCGTCCATTCCTGCCCCTATGCTAAGGTCTGCCATAGGTAGAAATGTACTACGAAAAAACCGCACAAACCCCTGACACCGCTGTTATCACGTTCGCAAGTTGCTGGTTCCAAGTTGCCCTTTTAAGTTTGGAAAAGCCGTTACAAACCGAGGTTCTGCAAAGAAACTGCACAATTGGGACCAACAGTCTGCACAGCTGACCTCGTAAGAATTCCGGAGATACAAACCGGAGAAGACAAAATGCCTGACCTAGTAATTCGAGGACTACCATCGTCATTGGCCAATGATGCCAGTTGGCTGACACAAGAGCCCGAGCAGCATAACAAGGCCGCCTCTGCCCCCCAAACACAATCTACCTTTGCCCAGTTTGCACCACTCGCCATCTTACTCTTAATCGCTTTGGCCGACTTCCTGTTTTGGCAACATCCAATTGGAATTTCGTTGGTGGTTTTCAGCGCAGGGTTATGTGCTGCGGCTCTCATAAATCTTAGACCTCGTTTCAGCAAACGTAACTGGTTAATCTTCACCGGTGTGTGGTCTTTGTCGGTCTTTCCTGTTTTGGAGTTCGTGCAGATTACTTCGGTCCTGTTCCTCACCCTGGGACACGCCAGCTTGTTAATCTGGACCGCAACACGGTCCACTGCTGGTCCGTTGGCGCGCGCGCTTCTGTTTTTGCCTTTCACCCTGCTATCTTTCGCAACAGTTACCTGCGTCAAACTCGGATTTGGCGTTGGTCGTTCCAAACCGACCATTACCCAATCAGGTCTGGTTGCATGGATATTGCCGCTAGCGGTTGGGTTCGTTTTCTTATGGTTGTTCATCGGTGCCAACCCAGTCTTCCAAGAATGGGTAAATGACCTGTCCCATCTCGACATTTCGCCAGATGGATTTGCCCGCGCTACGTTCTGGAGCGCAATTGGTTTTCTTGTGTTGCCATTCGCAATGCTCAAACAGTTTGCCCCAAATTTGCACCCTAAATCCAAACCGCAGCGTTCTACTGTTAGACCTGAGGGCACCTTTATCAATGCCCGCTCGGTGCAGAACTCCCTGATGCTGTTCAATGCAATGTTCTTAGTACAGAACGTGACTGATCTCACTGTCTTGTGGGGTGGTTCAGGCCTGCCAGAGGGCATGACCTATGCCACCTACGCCCACAGCGGTGCCTACCCTTTGATGGCCACCTCAATTCTCGCTGGTATCTTCGCTCTTATCTCACGCCGTTTCATTGTTTCATCTGAGTTCATCAAATTACTACTGTTGATCTGGGTTGCCCAAAACATCGTTCTTTTGGGGTCTGCGATCTTCCGGCTTGATCTTTATATCGACGTCTACGGCCTGACTTATCTCCGGTTGCGGGTAAGCATTGGGATGTTTCTTGTCCTTGTGGGCATGGTTTTGCTGATCTGGCAACTATGGACGTCCCAAAGCAACGCATGGCTAACCGCGTCATTCTCAGCCGTCGTGATCTTTATTTTCTATGTCTGCAGCTTTGTGAATTTTGGATACGTCATTGCGTCAGAAAACCTGTCTCGTGATGATCGGAGGCCCGACGCTTACTACCTGTGCAGACAGGTAAAATCAGGCACAAAAGCATATTTGGAACACTCGACTAAAGAAGGTACCCAATTCTGCTTTGGATATGACAAAAACATGACGAACCCCTCCGAAAACTGGCGCGGTTGGAGCTACCGTTCAGCTAGGCTAGAATTTTATCGTCAAACCTACCTAGAACGCGTCAACGATAAACAGCCCTAGACCCGTGACAGTTAAACTACAAAACCGTATGAAACGGACAAACGGAGATAAACGCGATGACACATTCGATCCTTGTTGTAGATGACGATGCCAGCATCAGATCAGTTCTGCGCATGGCATTGGAAGACGCCACAATGATCGTCAGAGAAGCATCCAATGGACGGGTGGCGGTGACTGAACACCGCCGCCACCCCGCTGATCTGATCGTCTTGGACATCGGCATGCCTGAACTGGGCGGCTTTGAAACCTGCAAAGCCCTGCGTGATTTCAGTACGGTCCCAGTTCTTTTCCTGACTGCCCGCGATGATGAAATCGATCGCCTTTTGGGGTTCCAGCTTGGGGGCGATGACTACGTCTCAAAACCCTTCAGCCCGCGCGAGTTAATCCTGCGCATCAAAGCAATTCTCGCCCGCGCCGCGTCAGTTCCTGACGCCCGTCCAATAGATCACGGTGCACTTCACCTCAATCCGCTACGCCATGAGGCAAGCCTGAGCGGGCAGCCTCTTGAGCTTACCGCGCTAGAATTCTCGCTCCTGTGTTTATTAGCCGAAAAATCCGATCGTGTCTTATCACGCAACGCGCTGATCGAAGGTGTCTACGGGTACAACCCGTCCATTTCAGATCGCACAGTAGACAGCCATGTCAGGAACCTGCGCAAAAAGGCCAAAGCATTGGGCTTTAGCGATTTGATCCGCACAATCCACGGCGTTGGCCTGCGCGTCGGGGATTGCACCACATGAACGTCCCACAAAAATGGCGTCCATCGCTTGGACTTTTGATCGCGGTTGTGGTTGGTTTTCTTGTATTTCTCCCGATAGGGGCGTTGATCGCCGCGCGGGTGACATCAAACCAACTAGCGCGCGATACCGAGGCCAATCTCCATTCCCAAGCCGCAATTTACGCCGCACTTTACGCCAAAACCTTTGCTGCGGTTGAAGACGCGCCAAAATTTGGCACACCCGTTTCAGAAGAATTGCGCGATAGAAACCTCAGAGACTTTCACCCGATTGTCCCGAACCTCGTGATAAACAACGACACAATCCTGCCCCCTCGCCCAGATCCAGAGGCCGACACTGCGCCCTTTCATCCGGCCCACCAAGCCATCACAAAAGCAATGTCAGAGATTGCGGCGACGGCAAAGAAAACCACGTTGGTCGGCGTCGTTGCGACAGATCACTTAGGCCAAATCGTTGCAAAATCCGGCGAAAACGGTGGTTCCTTGCTGCACGTTAAAGAAGTCGCAAGGGCGCTCTCGGGGGAGATCAACTCAGTCGCGCGATGGCGTGTCGAGGAATACCGCAACCATTCGATCCGCTCCCTCAGCCGCGATACAAAGTTTCGAATATTTGTAGTTCACCCCGTTATTGTCGCAGACCGCGTGGTTGGTACCGTTTATTTATCGCGCACGCCGTCAAACCTGAATAAATACCTGTTCCAACAGCGCAATACTTTCAGCTGGCTTTTCGCAGCGGTCGCTCTTTCAGCGCTCCTCATGGGGTTGTTTCTTTGGCGCTTCCTGACCCGCCCCCTCAGTGCTCTGTCCGCCCAAGCCGCGGACATCGCCCACGGCACCGACCGTGACAAACTGCCAAATTATGGCGTCTCGGAGGTCGCCAGCCTAGGCCAAAGCATCATGGACATGGGGGCTTCCTTGCGCAAACAATCTGCCGCCCTTGAAACTTACACAAAACATGCAACGCATGAGCTGAAATCACCCGTCACCTCGATCATGGCGGCAGCTGAGCTGCTAGAGAACCCGGATGTCAAAGACACACGCAGACTGACACTAGCCGCAGCCATAAAATCTGATGCCGGAAGAATGGATCAGCTGCTGCAGCGCATGCGCGAAATGGTCCGTGGACAGCTCGCTTTTGCGCCCGAAACGATGGACCTAACAAAGGCGATACAAACCGTTGAGGGCTCTTTCCCTACTCTTGCGCTTTCGGCTGTTGGCGATATCGAAAGCAAACTGCCATTACCCAAAGACGCATTGAAAATTTGCATGCTCCACATTCTTGAGAACGCGTGTGAACATGGGGCAAATGAGGTCACGTTGTCCTTTACTGCAACGACCCGGACCTTGACGATATCTGACAATGGTGAGGGCATGTCGGGGCCGAATGCCCAAAAAGCAACTGAACCATTTTTCACAACAAAACGCGACCAAGGCGGCACCGGCCTTGGCCTTGCAATCTGCGCTGAAATCATGGGGCAATTCAACGGGACCTTGGATATTTCGGGAGACACACGCGGAGCCCTAGTCACCATGGTGTTTTCAAAACCTTAGGTACTTTGTATGGGCTTTTCGGCAAGCTCCTCGCCTGATGCGTAAATGTCGGAGCCCCAAAAACCAGGCTTCTGGGCTATGTAAAGGGTCCATTCGGGCTGCCTGAAATACCGCCTCTGCTCGGCTTGACATGTTAAGCTTGCGGTAAACCGATTTTAGGTGGCTGGATATCGTGCTCCAGGCGAGATCTGGCGCAATCGCAACATCCATTACGGGTTTACACACAAAAATTCTTGATCAGGAAATTAGGAAAAATGCTGTTGTCATACAGCCTTTTGTCTCGTCTAGAATACACGTTGTCATTGTTTTGTGAAACACATCTGTGACCTTACTCAGTGCATCCCGAACTGCACTGATACGCGAAAGTCTGGTCAATTCAGCGAATTACGATAACATCCTAAGCTTGACCACGCATTTTGATATTGAACAATGTCGATGACCAAACGGGAACACCAAATGGAACTGAAAGAGACACTCTACGAGGTAAGCGAACGCGTTGCGACGATTACACTTAATCGCCCAGACCGTGCCAATGCATGGACCGGCAGGATGCACACGGAATACCGTTACTTACTCAAGAAGGCAGATCAGGACCCAGATGTGGGGGTTATTATCGTTACCGGAGCAGGAGATTTCTTTTGCGTGGGTGCCGACATTGATGTGCTTTCAGAATTCACTGAAACTGGTGAATACAGCTCTGGCACCGATCCCGACTTAGTCATGCCCGGATCGGATGAGTTTCCAACTTTCATGCATGAGTATGTCTATCATTTCGCACTATCCAAGCCCGTGATTTCGGCAATAAACGGACCTGCAGCAGGTGTCGGCTTTGTTTTGGCCTGTTACACCGACATCCGTTTTGCTGCTCCTGCCGCAAAACTAACCACGGCACACGGCCCGTTAAATCTACCCGCAGAATGTGGATTGTCTTGGTTATTGCCGCGCCTGATCGGCAGCGCAAGAGCAACAGAAATCTTGCTTTCCAGCCGCAAATTTCTAACAGATGAAGCACAAGAAATTGGCTTGGTTCACCGTCTTGTTGAGCCTCAAAAGCTAATGGCGGAAACCCGCGTTTATGCTATCGATCTTATCACTCGGAACTCTCCCGAGTCCCTTAGGCAAACCAAGCGGCAGATTTATCTTGATTGGCACCGCGATGTTGGTACCGCCACCCGAGAAGCTGGAGATTTGCTCATGGGTATGGTCAAGCAGCCTGATTACAATGAGGCCGTTTCTGCATTCCTTGAGAAACGCAAAGCGGTATGGCAAACAAATCGCTGAGTTTTAATGTTTGTTCCTTACTCTCCTATTGGAGCATCCAGTTAGGTCGGAACTGCGTATCAACGGCCTTCTTGTTGTATTCAGCCTTGTTGTCTCAAGCTACATTTGCCAAAATGCGATATGGCTGACGCACCCGTATCAAAGACACTTAAATCTCTTCGCCAAGACCAGGATCTAACGATCCAAGCGCTTGCAGACACTTCAGGTGTGAGCAGAGCCATGATCTCCAAGATAGAGCGAGGAGACGCTGTTCCGACTACTTCTGTATTGGGTAAGCTGGCCGAAGCACTGAACGTTTCAATTTCTCAGCTTGTGGGTGGTCAAGCCGTTTGCACAACGGTTATCGTGAGGGAAAGCGATCAGCCGGAATACCGAGAGCCACAATCAGGATTCACCCGTAGATCGTTATCACCATTGTATCATGGCAGAGGCGTAGACTTCGTTCGCAATACCCTGCCTGTCGGTCAGTCGACTGGCCCCTTCCCCTCGCATCGCTCTGGGGTGGAGGAACATCTTTTTGTCCAGTCTGGCGAAATGGAAATCACTGTTGGAGACGAAACTTATAGCCTTAACTCCGGCGATTTTTTATTTTACCCAGCGGATCAGGAACATACCTTTCATAACGCAGGCCAAGTAGAGGCCGTGTTTTTCATCGTGATTGATGGAACAGGTGCCCAGTCTAAAATTTCATAGCCTATTGCTAAAGAATTTAATTCTCGTAAAGTAGATTTATTCTACTATAAGGGATTCGCTGTGGAGCTACTCATTCTTGGCGCTGGAGGCATTGGTGGATACCTTGCGTCCCGCATGCAGCAAGCTGGATTCAGCCCCCGACTTCTGGTTCGCCCCAATCGCGCTGATCAACTTCGTCAAACAGGGCTGCGGCTAACAAGTCCGTTAGGCGATTGGGCTGGAATGCCGATCATCGAAAGCGATCCAAGCGCTTTGCCCAAAGCTGATTTCATCTTCTTGACCTGCAAGTCATACGATTTGGAAACTGCTCTGGACGCCATCGCCGCAGCAGTGAACGAAAAGACCATTATTGTTCCGTTTCTTAACGGTGTCCGTCACATTGAAATCATCAAAGCACGCTTGCCTCACGCAATTGTCTGGGGCGGCGTCGCTCATCTTGGTGTTAGGGTGGAGCCTGATGGATCGATTTGCCACTTCAATGATCTGAACGAATTCCTCATTGGTCCGGTTGACGTGGCCTCCTCGGATGAGCGTGCGCGTGTTTTGGTCGAACGCCTGGCAGAAGGCCCTACCAAGTTTACGTATAAAGAGAACATCCAGCAGGATATGTGGGACAAATTGGTCTTCCTATCAGCGCTGGCGGGAATGACCTGCTTGATGAGGGCAGACATCGGGACCATCCTTGCAACCAACCAAGGTGAAGACCTAATCCTACAATTACTCGACGAGGCCTCCTGTATCGCAGAGGCGGAAGGCCGTACCACCACAGTAGATGCCATGAAAGCCTATCAGGCCCAGTTATTAGACCGAAGCTCTCGATCCACTGCTTCAATGCTAAGAGACATGATCAACGGCAAGCAGACAGAGGCCGACAGTATCCTTGGCGATATGTCAGAGCGGGCAGCGCGGCACGCCCTACGTGTCCCCCTACTCCGGACATGCCTATCACATTTGCAAGCTTATGAGCTTGCACGGGAACCCCTTTGATGAACAATGCAAACTCCACACAGAAGTCCACCGTCATTGGCATGACATTGGGATTTATTGGCGTGCTGGCATTCAGCCTGACGCTTCCCATGACGCAGATTGCGTTACGCGAGCTAAGCCCTGAACAAATCGCAATTTGGCGTGCAATTTATGCGGCTTTGGCCGCTGGTGTCGTCCTGCTGGTGTTTCGCCCTGAACGTCCACGCGGCATACAGTTTCTCCCGCTCATCGGGTGTAGTTTGGGGACTGCATTCGGGTTTCCAATCTTCATTTCTCTTGCGATGCAAACCGTATCCGCTTCCCAAGGGGCAATTGTTGTTGGCCTACTTCCCATGGCCACAGCGATATTCGGAGTGCTTATAGGCAAGGAAAAAGTAGGGAAACTGTTCTGGTTGTTCAGCCTAGCAGGAACGTTGCTGACGCTATTTTTTGTTTTCAGGAATGGGGGGGCGCAGCTGAGAATTGGCCACATTTACCTATTTCTCGCTGTCGTCTCAGCCGGTTTTGGATATGCGTCCGGCGGGGTGTTATCTCGGCAACTCAAAGCATGGTCCGTAGCGTGCTGGAGCTTGATCATTGCGCTGCCAATCCTTCTAATTGTTGGCCTATCACTAGCTCCCCTTCCCACGTCCAGTTCTTGGCAGGTGATGTCGGCATTTGCCTACCTCGCGCTTGTGTCCCAACTCTTTGGATTCTTTGCATGGTATAGGGGAATGGCTCTTGCGGGAATTGCACGGGTCTCGCAACTGCAGCTACTACAGCTCTTCTTAACAATCGGATTCGCGGCGGTTTTCCTTGGCGATACCTTGGGCTTAGATGTTTTGATCTTTGGGGCTGCCGTGTCAGTAACTGTCTGGCTCTCATCTCGGCAAAAGCAAGCTCGGTCTTAAATCGAGGCAAGAATGTGAAACTATGATTGAAGGATTTCAAACAAGAACTCATCCTAAAAGTTGAATTTTGTCAGCAACTGAGTGAGTTCTTTCACACCATTCGTAAGGGTCTGTTCATTAAACGCCGCGAAACCAAGGATCAGGCCCTGTGGCGCGTTGGGGAGAATTGCATGTGATGACAACGCCCTTAAATGGAGCCCGTGTTCAGGCCCCAGCAAAGAAATCTCCCGATCAGTTATCTGTCTCGCCAGCTTTTCAGTAAGCGGTGCGCAAATGTGCATTCCCGAGGGATCGGGTGATACCTCGAAAGCATCGCATAACGAAGACAGCTCTGAAATCAAATGCGCTTGGCGCTTTACATAGGTGCGTCGCATGCGCCTCAAATGGATTGCAAACTCTCCACTGCTCAAAAAATTCGCCAATGCTGGCTGAGGAATAAGCGAAGCGCGGGCTCCGTAGCGGGATAGGTATGTTCGGGCCGCAGGCACATGGGTTTCAGGTAAAACAAGGTAGCCAATACGCAATGCCGGGCTGAGTAGTTTTGAAAAACTACCCAAATATATCGACCTCTTAAGGCCATCGAGACCAGTCAGTGAAGGCAAAGGGTGGCCTTGATAGCGGAACTCACTGTCGTAATCATCCTCGATCACCAAGGCATTTTCGCGGTTTGCCCATTCCAAAAGCCTCGTACGACGCGCCAAAGGCATTGCCTTGCCAGTGGGATAGTGGCGAGATGGCGTCACGATCGCTACGGACGCCTTAATGTCGATTTGCGCTGCGTCAAAACCTTGGTCATCAACGCAGATAGGATGCACCTTGGTCCCTGTCGCGCCAAGGACATCGCGCAAACTGGGCCATCCAGGATCTTCAATGAGCGCCGTTTGACCTGTCTCCAGCAGACCACGAAAGATGATCTCAAATGCCTCTGACGCCCCTGCCGTGATCAAGATTTGTTCTGGGCGACATTCCAAACCGCGCCACGCCGACAAGTGATCGCTGATCGCTTCTCTCAAAGGATACCATCCTAACGGGTCTGGCCGCGCCAAAAGGTCGTCCGACGGGCGGGACCAGACCCGTTCTAGGTGGCGCGACCATTCCTTGTGGGGAAACATCTTTTGATCCGGAACACCGGGATGAAACGGCAGCCAGGTTTTTGGCGTATCTCGCGTCTGTCCCTTTCTAGATACTGGTGCGTTCAAATGAGGCAAGTGATCCGCTACAAACGTACCTCCACCAATCCGCGTCGTGAGATACCCCTCACTGATCAACTGATCATAGGCGACAGTAACGGTAGTGCGCGACACAGACAGTTCCTGAGAAAGCGGCCTACTCGCAGGAAGACGTGCCCCCGAATAGTTCGGCCCGGACAACAGCAGATTACGCAAAGCCGTTGTGAGCTGCGCCTGCAAGGGCTGCGCCAACGTCTTGCTCAAAATCAAACTGAACATAGCCGTGTCCAAATTGGACTGTGATTTTTTGTGATTATTGGACATTTGTAAATAACCAATACGTCGCTAAGCGTCGAGAAACAACACACCCTTAAAGGAATGACGCCATGACTGATCCGCTCGACATCACTGACCGGTCCCGCCTGCGCCGCACACATGAGCGCGGCCACTTTGATCGCCCTACGATAAACGGAATTTTGGATGCGCAACCGATGTGTAACGTCGGTTATGTGATTGATGGCAAACCTTATGTCACTCCAACCTTTCAGTGGAGAGAAGGCAACCGCGTTTATTGGCACGGCTCCTCCGCCAGCAGGGCATTGCGTCAGTCAAAAGACGCTCAGGTCTGTCTAACTGTTTCTATTCTCGATGGTTTTGTATTGGCGCGCTCGGGCATGCACCATTCCGCCAATACAAGGTCAGTGATGTTGTTTGGAACTGCGACAAAGGTTGAAGACCCCGATGACAAGCTGGAAAAGCTACGCACTTTCGTGAACGGGTTGTTCCCCGGACGGTATGACACATTGCGCCCCGACCATGCACAAGACCTGAAGGCGACCACGGTACTCGGTATGGATATCTCTGAGGGCAGCGCAAAGATACGCGTAGGTGATCCGAGCGACGATGACGATGATTATGCCTTGCCGATTTGGGCGGGGGTGATCCCTGTCACGACCCATATTGGAGAACCCGTTCCAGATTCTCGAAACCTAGACGGGGTAGTACTTCCCGATCATGTTCGCGATTTCCACTTGGAATGATGACAAGACAAGGACCCGTTAGTTCGCAAATTGACGGGTCTTTCCACGGCCAAATTGCACCTGTTTGCCAAATAGGAAAAGGGGCTATGAGAAGCCATAGCTTCGTCGGGAACCGGCTGATGGATATGACGGAAATAAATCACCTTCAGATACTTACGGGTTTCGAACTTTAAATTTCAGAATTCAGCACCTCAATTTCATAATTACCCTGTTTCAATGAGATAAAGAAAACCCCACAGCTACAACAGCTAGCCTTGAGCATTTGTTCAACGTGCGTTTCAGCCAAGGCCATGGTTGCCCAAAGTATGAGCGCGAGGCCAAGTGGTACAAGCTGAAATCAGAGAAAGCCTATTCTTGCCAATGGTGCGGCCATCATATTCATCCGATGGTTGGTTCCATCTTGAAAAAAGGCCGCACACCTTTGCAGCTTTGGTTTCATGCAATCTTTCTAACATGGGAGAGAAAATCTTTCACCATCCTCTCACGTTCTCAAACGTTTTTTTGGAACTGTTAGTTTGCTGTTCTCATCTTCTATCGATTTAAGGCAACGGTGCGGTTGTAGCGCTCG